>CP048685.1:2581666-3872500 GCA_015698285.1 Candidatus Nitronauta litoralis | reverse complement strand
TCCCAAATCAATAAAAATACAAAAATGCTTTAAATGAAAATTACCGGGTGGATAGGGTTTTGTACGGAATGTTTAATTCTCTGTAGTTTCCTGTGATGAAGGGATAAACCTGTTGATCACACTTAAAAAATATAACATGTCAAAAGGTTTGGTGAGATAATCTTTGAACCCGGCATTAAGCCCTCTTTCGATGTCTTTTTTCATCGCATTGGCGCTCAAAGCGATTACGGGAATATTAAAAGTTTCATCATAATTTTGAAGATGTTTCAAGGCTTGATAGCCATCCATTTCCGGTAAATTAATATCCATAATGATTAGATCCGGACGGTGTGCCCGGGCAAGCTCAAGGCCTAACCCCGCCTGTGTTGCTGCTAAGAAACTAATATCAGGACGGGAGGACAGAACATCTTCAACCAATCTCAAATTGGCCGGGTTGTCTTCTATATAAAGGACTGTATATTTTTTTTCGCTTTCCGTTTGTGATGGCTTAGAGACCCTGATGTTGTTTTCCTTTAATGTTATGATCTCCTTGGGTGGATCGCATTTGGGTAAGGTGATGTGAAAGCAACTTCCTTTTCCTACGACACTTTCAACATTTATTGTTCCCTTCATTACCTCCATCAGCTTTTTTGAAATGGTCATACCAATTCCCGTACCCTCGGCTTCACCGGTTTCGGCACCCAGTCGATCAAACGGTTCAAATAGTTTGTTTAGTTTTTCGTGGGGGATTCCCATCCCGGTATCCTGAATATTGACTCGAAGGTTTTGAGTATTGTTGTTGACCACTGAAAGAGTTACCGTTCCTCCCACGCGGTTATATTTGATCCCGTTTGAAATCAGATTTAATAAAACCTGCTTGACACGAACTTTATCCGCTTTGATGAATATCGCGTTGTCTTGCTCTATTTCATTGATCAGACTGATATTGTATTGCTCTGCCAGGGGTTCAACTACTGAAAGAACTTCATTCATCAAATCCACAATGCATACAGGTTCGGGAGAAAGGGTGATTTTCCCCGATTCAATCGAAGCCAGATCCAGTACTTCGTTTATGAGCTCTAACAGATGTTTTCCCGCCTTCATGATTTCACTTACCTGGGAGCTCTGATGCTTTGACAAGGGTTCTTTTTCATTGGCGGTCATTAGCTGGCTGAACCCGAGTATGGCATTCATGGGGGTCCTGAGTTCGTGGCTCATTCTTGAAAGAAATTCGGTTTTCGCGGCACTGCTTCGTTCGGCTTTGATAGTGGCCTTTTGTAAGTCCTGGGTTCTATCCTCAATTCTTTCTTCTAATAGTTGGTTAGCTTCTTTTAACTTTTCTTCCGAAAGTTTTAAATCTGAAATGTCACGGATGATAGCGGTGAATTGAGGCTTCCCGTCCCATTGGGTTTCGGTGACTCTTAACTCCAGTGGGAAAATACTGCCGTCTTTGCGTTTCCCTTCAAGGATTCGCATAATATTTATTATTTTTGCTTTGCCGGTTCTTTTGTATGTCTCAAGGTAACTGTCATGTTCAGAATGGTATGGTTCGGGCATTAAAATTTTTACATTTTGTCCTAATAATTCATGCATGGAATAACCAAAGCGATCTTTAACTGAAGGGCTTACGGATAATATTTTTCCAAATTCATCAATAGCAATGATGGCATCCTGGAGGCTGTTCATTATGGAGTTTAGGCGTTTTTCGCTTTGAATTGCCTCCAGGCGGCTGTTTTGGTATTGGGTGCTCAATTTCCATCCAACCAGACATGTGAGTATTAATAATGTGCCAAGTCCTAAAAACCATTTCACCAGAGCATAGATGGGCCTGTAGGCCTCAGACTTATCGATTTCTGTGGTCAGTCCAATTTCATACTCTGGGAGCCAGGTCCAGGCACCAACCACGGGGACACCTCGATAGTCCAGGTATCCGTCGGTATCTTCATCAGTGGTTTGTTGCAGGGCCAACTGGGCCATACGGGTTAGTGGCCAACTTGAGGGGGATTCTTTCTTTACTAAGGGCTTTTCAATAAGGTTCCTCCCAGGATTCCTTATTTGAATATTCAAGATTGATTTTTGATCGGGGGTTAGCAGGTTTGCGGTCCTTAATTGTTCGTCAAACCTGCTTTTAGTTAACAGATTTGCATTCTTGTCAAAAATATAAGATTGGCCGCTTTGCCCGAATCGACCAAGTGTCATTATTTGGCTTAAATCCAGTTCTGGCCGAATCCTGAATGCCAGTACCCCAATTACTTTTTCATTTTCCGAAAAAATAGGGGTAGAAACCAGCATCGTGGGCCAATTTTCCTGTAATTTTCCATCGGAATCCGGAAGAGGGATATCTCCTTTAAAAGGAAGAGAGAGAACAGTTTCTCCACGAATGGAATTGTAAAAAAAACCGGATTGATTTCGCAGGTTTGATTTTCCTACCGGTTCATCCAGAAGAGCTCCAACCTGCAATCCTTTTAGATCAAAAACGACAAAACCGATGAATCCATATCTGGTGCATGCTTTCTCCAGATTGCTCCTGAGCCATGCCAGGGGTTTTGAATTGAGAAGGTCCTTGGGAGAAAGGTTTTTAGACTGGGAGAGGGTAATCAATTCCCGGATATATTTTTTTATCATGGGTTGATTGGATAATGTTTCTGCGTCCAGTTTTTTATCCTTGGCCCACAGGTTAAACGCTTCCTGAGTGGCGTGCAGGTTTGTCTTTAACTGTACACGGAGGTTTTCTTTTAACCGGTCTTCAACACTATTTATTCCAAGCCAACCCAGAACCAGCAGGAATAAAATGATGATAGCGGTAACACCGGTAATGATCTTTTGATTGTTTAATCCAATCGTCATCTGAAAAATTTGGTATTTTGAATAATAGGTTTAGTTTAATTTTCGTGAATTTAGTATAAGACCTGCAATTATAGTTTCAACAAGTATTGAACCCAATGAGGTAGTTTTTTTCTAGTCCTGGGGAGTAGGCGAAACGACGTTGTTTTTATTGGATTCTCTGTGTAGAGCGAGGGCTTTTCTGCAATTAAAAGAAAAAGGAGGGTTTTTGACCTTTGTTTTTAAACCGTTTCCTGATCTAAATTTAAGGAATAAATATTTTTCGGGAAAAAGGAAGATTTTTGGTGTCAGGGTTGCGGGATTCAAAATATCTGGAGGGCCACGGTGAACGTGGAACAGACAAGGGAAACATTTAGAAAATACCTGCCTTCGTTTTTTTTATTGGGTGGAAAAAATGCGGGAGGTTAAGGGGTTTCGGCTTCCTGTTTCAGTTGAAAGCTCATCAGTGTGTACAGTTTTTGATAGAGACCTTTTTGTGCCATCAACACAGTGTGTGTGCCTGTTTCTACAATGCAGCCTTTATCCATTACAATTATTTTGTCCGCATTGTGTATTGTGGACAAGCGATGCGCGATAACGAAGGACGTCTTGTCTTTCATGAGTCGGTCCAGCGCTTCCTGGATTAAAAGCTCCGATTCGTTATCCAGGGCGGAGGTAGCCTCGTCCAGGATCAACATGCGCGGGTTTTTTAGAATGGCCCTTGCGATGGCAATGCGCTGGCGTTGTCCGGCTGAAAGACGAATGCCTTTTTCACCAACAATTGTCTTATACCCATCGGGACATTCGGTAATAAAACCGTGCGCGTTTGCAGTTTTGGCGGCCTCGACCACGTCTTTATCCGTCGCCCCTTCCCGTGCATAGCGGATATTGTCTTCGATAGTACCCCCGAACAGGATAGTTTCCTGGGGAACCAGGGCAATCTGGCTCCAGTAGCTTTCCAGTTTTGCTTTTTGAATGGGCAGACCATCGACGAGAATTGTTCCTTGAGTGGGGTCGTAAAACCGGTGGAGCAAATTGATGAGCGTTGTTTTGCCTGCACCGCTGGGACCCACCAGTGCGACCATTTCTCCGGGTTCGACATCCATTTGAATACCGGAAATCACTTCCTGGTCCTCTCGATAGTGAAAATGAAGGTTTTCTATACAAACCCTTCCTTCGATTCGAGGCATGGGTACAGCATCCGGTGAGTCGCTGACTTCTCCTTTGGTGTCCAGGATTTCAAAAATACGTTCACTGGCCCCGAGTCCTTCCTGGACGCGGGTGTATAGCCGGGCAAAACTGCCCATGGGGCCTGCGATAATGGTGGCGTATAGGATGAAAGCAATCAGTTCTCCCGGGCTGATACTGCCATCAATGACTTCATGTCCTCCGTACCAGAGCAGGGCCAGAGCTGTAGAGAATGAAATCAAGCCAATGGTCGGTCCAAAAAAAGCTGAAATGGCCACGCGTTTTTTTGCCGACTGAAAAGTGTCTTCAATCGCATCCGAAAACCGGTTCATCTCCAGTTTGCTGCGTACGAATGATTTGACGACGGGGATACAACTGATGTTTTCTTCAATGATGGTGGTTGCGTTTGCCAGTTTGTCCTGGATTTCTTTGGAAAGAAATTTTAAACGCTTTCCGTAGGTTTTTGCGTAAAGAATCAGGACGGGAAGCAAAATCAGAATGGTAAAGGTCAATTTCCAGTTCAAATAAATGATGATGACAATGCCGCCGAGTAGCCGGATGGACTGTTGAATGACAGTGGCTGGAAGATCGGTTACAAACCCCTCGACGGTAGTGACATCGTTTGTCAATCGGGACATGATTTCCCCGGTTCGCCGTTTGACAAAAAAACCGAGCGACAGGGTGTGTAGATGGTCGAATATCTTTTTCCTGAAATCGGCAATGACCCTTTTTTCTGTCAGATCGAAAAGATAGTTGTGTCCTGTAGAAAATACCATCTGCACAATAAACAGGCCGAAGATGGACAACGCCATCGTATTGAGGGCTGCGAGGTCTTTTTTCACCATGACCACATCCACCAGGTCACGGATAAACATGGGAACGATTAGATTTGTCGCGGATGAAATGACAAGAAAGATACTTCCCCAGAAGAGGGCTTTCTTATAGGGGCTTAACAATTTACTGAGGCGTTTTAAATTGTCCATATTTCGATTCTAAAATTCAGAGCATTCTTTAGATACGATCCGCTCATTAAAGTGGACTGAATGCATTAAGTTTTTGATGATTTAAAATGGTATATCATACGCATTAGTTGGAAAGGGTTGAAGAGTTATTTGTCATCTACAGAAGGACCGGGTGGGAGAGTTAGGCAATATTAATGTTTCAAAAATTGTTTGTCATTTTACAGGACATAAAAATCCAGCACACGGTGTTTGCACTGCCGTTTGCCATCATGAGTGCTTTTCTGGCAGCGGAGGGGTTTCCGACCTGGCATCAGTTACTTTGGATTCTGGTGTGTATGGTGGGGGCGCGCAGTGCCGCCATGGCGTTTAACCGAATAGCGGATGCGCGTTTTGATGCAATCAACCCGAGAACACAAAACCGGGCTTTGCCTGCCGGGGCTGTCGGGAAAACCGCCTACTGGCTGTTCTTATTGGTTTCTTCAGCAATTTTTATATTTGCTGCTGGCCAATTAAACTCGCTGGCCTTAATGTTATCCCCGCTTGCCCTCATCATCGTGTTTTTTTATTCCCTGACCAAACGTTTTACATGGGCTTCCCACCTGTTTTTGGGACTGGCCTTGTCGGTTGCTCCGGTTGGGGCGTGGGTGGCGATCCGTGAGGAAATTTCGATTTTGTCTCTGGTTCTGGGCGCGGCCGTTATATTCTGGTTGGCGGGATTTGATATATTGTACTCTTGTATGGATGTCGATAATGACCGGAAGCACAACCTGTATTCTGTTCCAAAACGTTTTGGTGTCGAAAATGCTTTGAAGCTGGCTTCTGGTTCTCATATGATTATGGTGATTTTCCTGCTTGGGTTGTTGGTTTCCCCCTTATTGAGTTGGGTTTATTTCGCAGGGGTTGCCGCGGTGGCGGGTTTGTTATGGTTTGAGCATTCGCTCGTAAAAAAAGATGACCTTTCAAAAGTGAATGTTGCTTTCTTTAATGTAAACGGGCTCATTAGCGTCGTGCTGATGGTGATCGTTATTGCGGATTGTGTGTGGATAGAATGAGAAAAAAAGAGCAAAAAACGATCAGGGCGGACGGGAAGCCTATTGTGATTGAAAGCCAGGATCCCGTGGCCAAAGTCTTATGGCAAAAAACGTTTCATATGCAGGTGAAATCCTCGCGGAAAATGTACGACAGGAAGAAGCAGAAAAGGACCGCCCGAAAAATTATCGGTGAGTCGTAGAAACTTCTCTGGCAACTGACGGGATTGGAATCATGGACCAGCCTGTGATAGGATTTTGGGGTGTTTACTGGAAATAAGAATTAATTCTAACGATGGATGATTATGTTTGAATATCTGGATTCTTCGTTGTCTGACATTGAGTCGAAAGTCAGGGCAGGGGAGCGCTTGTCATTTGAAGATGGCGTGACTTTATGGACTACTCCCGACATTCTTGGCGTGGGGCATTTGGCTAATCAGGTTCGGGAACGCGTCAATGGCAACGAGACGTTTTTCATCCATAACCGCCATATAAATCCGACCAATATCTGTATTCACAGTTGCCAGTTCTGTGCATTTGGCGTCAAAGAAGATAATCCTGATGCTTATATGAAGTCTCTGGACACAATTTTTTCGGATGCAGCAGCTTACAACGATGGAAAGGTCAGTGAGTTTCACATCGTCGGTGGCTTGCACCCTGACCTCCCATATTCGTACTACCTTGATATGGTAAAAGGATTAAAGGAACGTTTCCCGGAAGTTCACATTCAGGCATTCACGGCGATTGAGCTGGGCTACCTTGCAGAGCTTGCAGGCAAGCCGCTGGATGAGACGCTGGACGAGCTGAGAGAGGCTGGTCTTGGGTCAATTCCTGGGGGCGGCGCTGAGATTTTTGCCAAGCGTGTCCGTAAAAAAATCTGTAATGAAAAACTGACTGGTGAAAACTGGCTTCATGTTCATGAGACTGCACACAAGGTAGGTTTGAAAAGTAATGCCACCATGTTGTACGGTCATCTGGAGACGGTAGAGGAAAGAGTTGATCACCTGATCCGGTTACGGGAACTGCAGGACAGGACCGGTGGGTTTGTGACCTTTATTCCCTTGTCGTTCCACCCGGAGAATACGGTTCTGGAATTTCTTCCCTCGACTTCGGGACAACTTGATCTTAGGGCGCTTGCCGTTTCACGCCTGATGTTGGATAACTTCCCGCACGTGAAAGCATTCTGGATCATGATCACTCCGCGGATTGCGCAATTGTCGTTGTCCTTTGGAGCAGATGATATGGACGGAACTGTAGTGGAAGAAAAAATAATACATGCCGCTGGCGCGGCGACAGATCAGATTTTTCATCAAAGCACAATTATTTCTATGATTAGAGAAGCAGGACGCATTCCCATGGAGAGAGACACTCTCTATGAGGAAACTCAGGCCGTCACTGTTTAAAACGCAGGTTTTTTTAAATAGATTCCGTTTTGCAATTGTCTTCCATTTTAATATCCCAAAACCAAGATTTTTCCTTGACAGGTTTTTAAGGGACGTTTCTACTAAAACTATAAATTGGCGGAAGTAGTTTGCTTCTGGAGGAACAATTTTGCTTTTTTTCGGTTGATTAACAAACACATAGAAATTTGTATCGTATTTATCTCGTTTGACTTTTTTAGTAGGTGCTTTCAAGAGGAACAAACTCCTGGGTGTTGCTTAACTTATCTGAAACATTTTATTTGATGGGGAATTAAAATGGCGTACGAAGGGAAAAAAGTTCTGGTGGTCGATGATTCGTCGGTAATGCGTCAGATCATCAAAAACAACCTGAAACAACTTGGGTTTAGCAATGACAACCTTTCAGATGCCGAGGACGGACAAATGGGGTTGAAGCGGGCTCAAGAGGGAGGACTGGATCTGATCATTTCGGATTGGAATATGCCAAAAATGACGGGGATTGAGTTCCTGAAATCCGTTCGGGATGATGGCTCAATAAAAGGCATCCCATTCCTGATGGTAACCTCAGAAGCGGACAAGGAAAAAATAGTGGAGGCGGTGCAGGCAGGTGTCAGTCAATATATTGTTAAACCTTTCAATGCAAATCAACTGGAAGAAAAAATCCAGGCTATCTTTAAATAGTTTATGTGGGTTGTTGACGCCTTTGACTTTATCCGAATGGTTAAAAGAAGTTTTTTTTCTTCCAGTAACTGAAAACCTGATCGCAGATTATTGAAGCCGAAATACAGGGAATGCGACGAACCAATTCAATTTATTTTAGAAAACAGCTATCTTTAGGCCTTGTTCTTACGAAAGCCGGGCTGTGGAAAAACTGTGAAATATTGGTTTTTTAAGTTGACAATAAGCACCAATGCAATTCTATTGTGGATGTAGGTAGCGATCTTTTGGAAATAAGATTTTTAACTGGTTTTTCTGGAATAAAAAATCAGGGATTTTTCTAAATAAAATAAACGAAAATAAAGATAAAAAATGGTAGAGGGTCATTGATTTAATTTGAAAGAAGAGAGTCTTGGTCGGTGTGCAAGAGTGGGGCCCGGTTCGAAAAATTTTAAAAGGGGAAACTTATGTCATATGAGTTTACTGCGGAATGCATACCTGAGCAATTGACTACCTGTGTCCAGGATTCCGTGATTAACTGCTTTGGGACAATGTTTGGAGAGGCTCCAATTCCAGTCGAAGAAGTAAGGTCATCTGTTGGCGAAGGTGTTCTTGGAATTATTTCTTTTGTGGGAGATATAACCTGGTTGTTGATGGTGACACTGCCAAAGAAATCTGCAGAAAGCCTGGCGCTTAAATTTGCAGGGTTTGAACTGGCTTACGACAGCCCGGAAATGGGGGACGTGGTAGGGGAAGTGGCTAATGTGATTGCCGGAGATATTGTTGCACGTCTTGCAAAGGATGAGATAAAAGTTGCGATGTCCCTGCCAACTATTATGAAGGGACATGATGTTGAACCTTTGCTGCCTCGGGGTATTCCCACCCAACTCATGCTTTTTAAAATTCAGGATGATGAGATTTTTGTCAAAGTTGCCGGGGCAAGAGAAGGTGTTGGGAAAAAACCCGGGACTTGATTTTGTACCTTGGACTATTGTAATGAGGCATCGTGACTCTATTAGACGATCCGATGATCGTTGCACATTTGAATGATTGTGGGACCAATTTTATTCAGTGGAAGTGATTTCTCAGCCAACCCTGCCTTGGCCACAATTCCAGGCATGCCCCAAACCACGCTCGTCGCTTCATCTTGTATAATAATTCTCCCTCCATATTTTTTAATAACTTCGCATCCTTTTAGCCCATCCTGACCCATTCCCGTTAAAATCACCCCCAGTACGTGTTTGCCAAAAACTTGTGAAACGGACCTGAACATAACGTCAACAGCAGGTCTGCATGAGTTTTCAGGTGGCTCCTGGTTGGCACCGGTCACCAAAATATTATCCTTTCGATGCACCGTCAAATGGTAATCACCGGCAGCGATAATAGCTTTTCCCGGATTCAGCAACATTCCCGGCTTGTTCTCAACTATTTCAAGGTTTGATTTTGCAGCTAATCTATCTGCAAGCAGTTTTGTGAAGTGAGGAGGCATGTGTTGGGTGATTAAAATCGAGACTGGAAAATCTGCCGGAAATACTGGCATCAATTCAGATAATGCATTGGGTCCCCCTGTGGAAACTCCAATGGCCACGCAGTCGATTCGTGAAGAGCCGAGGGAAGGGGAGGCAAGAACTGTTTTTACTGTTGAAGGAGATGCGCTAGCAGGGGTTTTGACTTCCAAATTGAGGGAAGCGGGAACGCTTGTTTTTTTTCTTCTTGCACATATATTTTTTATCTTGGGTATGAGGTCATTCTTGATTTGATCGGCCCCACCGCGATTGTTGCTTAAATTGGAAGGTTTCCCGGTGTAATCGACCGCTCCACGTGCGAGTGCATCCAAGGTTGCCGCCGCACCTTTCTGGGTAAGCGTGCTGAACATAATGACCGGGATTTCCGGATGCAGTTTTTTAAGATGGTCCAGGGTTTCAAGGCCATCCATCTCTGGCATTTCCATGTCCAGAGTTAAAATATCGGGCTTTAAAACAGGAATTTTCTGGAGGGCAATTTTCCCATTGGCCGCTACACCGACTACTTCTAAAGACGAGTCATGAGCTAGTGCGTCTGAAACAATTTTTCTGATAACTACTGAATCATCGACTACGAGAACTTTAATTTTTTCCATAAATATGTTTGGAACCGACCAGAATAGCTAAGGCCATTAATAATATTAACCGAAAAGAAAACATTAATCTTAATGCCCCTCACTGGCTTGGGCCTGAAGGAGCGTTTGAAAATGCTGATTTCCAATGCCCAGGTTGGAATTACAGGGTGTGGGATTGGTTTTAAACCTGAGCCTAAACTCAGATTAAAGGAAAAAAAGCATTCTTTCTACCAGAAAACCCAATTTTTCCTTATATTTACGCGGACACACGATGGACTGTAGAATCTGTAAAAGGCCGTCAGGGCTCTTTTTTGAAAATGGAAGAAGGTTTTTCAAATGCCCCGATTGCTGGTTCATATTTTCCCCGGATCATGTTTCAGAGATTGAAGAGGAGGCACACTACAAAAAGCAGTGGGGAGAAGCCGAGCCAGACAGTTGGTTGAGTAAAGCTCAGGTATTGTTGAATGTAATCATGCAATATACAAAACCGGAGTCCATCCTGGATTTCGGGTCTGGATGTGGCAGCCTGGCTAAAGCGCTCAACGAGATGGGTGTTTCAACCACCCCCCTCGAACCCATGGTTCATGGTTACCTGAAAGATCAAAATTATTCACGGAAATTCGATGCCGTGATTGGGGTGGAGGTGATAGAGCACCTTCCCGACCCCTGGGTTGAACTAAAAGAACTGGAGAAGATTCTTGCTCCCGGGGGAGTCATGGTTTTTTCCACGTTGCTGACCAACTCATTTATTGAACATCCTCAAGCCCCCGAACATTTCAAACAATGGTGGTATAAAGATGATCCCACGCATGTCGGGTTTTATTGCAACCGGGCATTAGATAAACTATCGATTTTAGGTAAATACGACATTGATGTGTTTGCAGACCAGTTATTTGCTATTAGAAAAACTGAAATTTCATCCTCCTGAATTTTTATTTCCAATAGTTTTGGTTTTGATTGTTTTTTGAGCATCATTTTATTTTCTGTTTGTTTATTAGGCTTTCCTGCGATTTGAAATACCTTCCAAAGAAGTTTGATATCTACAAAGACAAACATTCAAATGGTTTAAACAAAACAAGTTAGGGTTTTAGTTTTTTAATTGGCACGACCTTTGAAGTGTTATTAAAACGGCCAGATGGCCAGACAGAACTTCATGGGAGTGCCATTATGAATAAAGTGGAAAAATTCAAGAGTGAAAAGGATAGCCTGGAAATAAAAAAGGACCTCGCCCGGTTTGGTCAGGAAGGGTGGCAATCCATTTCAGAAGAAGATATCCACCGGCTCAAATGGTATGGCCTGTTTCTCAGAAAACCGACACCGGGTTTGTTTATGGTCCGTGTTCGAATTCCCAATGGAATGACTTATTCACATCAAGTGAAAGCTTTGGCAGACATTGCGGAAAACTACGGAAATGGTGTGATCGATATCACCACACGTCAACAAATCCAGCTTAGAAGTTTGAAGATTGAAGATGTGCTGGCCGTATTTGAAATTATGGAGTCTGTCGGATTGAGTTCGCTTCAGACGGGTATGGATAATGTACGCAACATTATGGGTTGTTCCGTTGCTGGCCTTCAATCAACTGAGATTTTGGACGGAATGCCTCAGGTAATGGCGATGACCCAGCATATTCTGGAGAACAAAGAATTCACCAACTTGCCCAGGAAATTCAATATGTCAATCTCGGGATGTCCGCACAATTGTGTAGAGGCTGAAACCCAGGATCTGGCTTTAATTCCGGCCAGGAAAATTATCGAGGGTGAAACACTCACGGGTTTTAACGTTCTGGGTGGAGGAAAACTGGGGTCCGGTGGGTATCGCATTGCCACACCACTGGATATTTTTGTTAAGCCAGATGAAGTTGTTGAGGTGTGTGATGCCATTATTCGCATTTATCGCGATTTCGGTGATCGAGAGACACGAACCGCAAATCGATTTGCTTTTCTTCTGGAGGAATGGGGCGAAGGCCGGTTCCGAAAGGAACTAGTGCAAGTGCTGGAGCGAGATTTGATGACAGCGGGCACAGATGCACGTGAACAAAAAAAAAATGACCATATTGGAATTTTCAGACAGAAGCAGCCGGGAATGAATTTTGTGGGTTTGAAGGTTGTGACCGGGAGGATATCTGCCTCCAGTTTCAGACAGGCTGCGGTTTTAGCGGAGCGCTATGGGACTGGGGACATAAGGCTTTCTCCAAGCCAGAATCTCATCCTGCCACATGTTCCTGATAAAAAGCTGGGAGACTTGCTTGAAGAACCTCTTTTAAAAGAGCTTTTGTATGCTCCCTTCGGGATGACCCGCCATTTGGTGAGTTGCGTTGGATCCGATTATTGTTCCATGGCCACTATAGAAACGAAATCAAGAGCGGTTAAGGTTTCGCGTGAACTCGAAAAGCGAATGGAGGAAATCACCCCGTTATCCATTCACTGGTCCGGTTGTCCTGCAGGTTGCGGTAATCATCTTGTTGCGGACATTGGTCTTCTTGGAAAACGCACGCGGGTAAAAGGAGAAATAGTCGATGCAGTGGATGTGTTCGTCGGGGGGCGTACAGGTCCAAACGCTCAACTGGCCACTCGTATCATGGAGAATATTCCATGCGAAGATTTGCCCGATGTCTTACAGCACCTGGTTCCTTTTCATACCCGGGAAAAAATGCATCCAGTTCGAAAAAGAAGGAAAGCTCGTGGAATACGAATGCCGGAATCAGAAGGTCAAAATAGAGAACCGGTTTCCACTACTTGAAAAATAAACAGGGAAACTGTTGGAGGAAATCAAATGTTTCAGGCGGAAATTAATAATTTGAATGAGATTGCCCAAAATAAAATCAAGTATCTGGACAGATCTCCTTTGGGCTACTTTGTTTTGTCCTGTCTTGCAGGGATTTATGTCGGGTTTGGCATTCTCTTGATATTTTCCGTTGGAGGGCCGATCCATGTTGCTGGTGGTGGCGCTTATTTGAAGCTGATCATGGGGGCCAGTTTTGGCATCGCATTGAGTCTTGTCATATTTGCAGGGTCTGAACTGTTTACAGGAAATAATATGACGATGGTCATTGGTGGGCTCAATAGAGTGGTTCGATGGAGCGCGGTACTCAAGTTGTTTCTCATCTGCTACCTGGGGAATCTGGCGGGCTCCATATTCATTGCCGGCTTGATGGTGCAATCTGGAAGCCTTACTCATGGAGCCGTCGACCTCCTATTGAAAGTTGGAGAAAGTAAAATGACCGTTGGAGGTTGGGAGTTGTTTGTTCGGGGAGTTTTATGTAATTGGCTGGTCTGCCTTGCTGTCTGGACTTCTTCCCGAATGCAGGGAGACGCGGCCAAACTTATCATGATCTTCTGGTGCCTGTTTGCTTTCATCGCTTCCGGATTCGAACATTGTGTAGCCAATATGACAGTTCTTGGACTTACCCTTATGTTGCCACATGGGGAAATGATTACATTTTCGGGTTTTGGTCACAACCTGATCTGGGTAAGCTTTGGAAACATGGTGGGAGGAGCTGTATTTGTCGGCATGGTATATTGGTTTGCCAGTCGCCCTGTCGACAAGGAAAAAGCGACCCCTCTAACTCCCTTGGAAATAGTTGAAGCTCCATCATCCCAGGGAAATCAATTGATAAAGGTTTGATTGGGCTGCCCGGGAAGCTGGTTCTTGAGTTTTTGTGTTTTAAAGTCGTTAAGAAAAATAATATTTATTGGGCTGTATAATTCAATCTATGACTGTCTCAACCGGCTTTGGTTGGAGTCCTTACAAAAGACTCCTGAATAAAATTCCTCCCTTAGCGTTGCAATCCAAAACCCTCTGCCCGTTTTGCAGGGCTGGCGGTGGTTTGGAGCTTGTTTGCACGCACGATCTTCAATGCTTTGAAGATCGGGATGGGCAGAATCGTTTTACCCATCGAGTCGCATTTTGTGATAGCTGCGGAATGGTATACACCGACCCTTGGTTTACTCGGGAAGGTGCGCGTTGGCTGATGGAACGGGCCGGTGCAAGCTATGGATATTGTGATCCGGAAGAACGGGTCGACTGGGTTCTAAGTATGGCCCCTGAAGTCAGGTCAGTTTTAGACCTGGGTTGTGGTGATGGCTCCTTCCTGGGAGGTTTTCCTGAAGGCTTCACCCTTTCAGGTTTTGAGACGGACGAGAAAATGGTGCTTTCTGGCCGGTTGAAATTTCCCCATATCCGATTTGTCCAGCAAGACCTCGAAAACCCTTCCATCTTTCCTCAAGCTGATCTGATCACTATATTCCATTTTCTTGAACACCTGTCATCTCCACTGGAGTTTTTACGGTTGTTGAGGAAAGAAACAAGATCAACTTCACGTTTACTTGTTGAAGTTCCCGTTCTGGACAGGGCGGTTGAGACACATGGGCCTGATATATGTGGATTTTTTTCAGTTCCCCATAGATCACATTTCAGCCGAAATACACTTGTGCGAATGCTCTCGGAAGCTGGGTGGAAAGTTGACCAAAAACTGGATTTACAGGGGAACGGTTTTCGAGTTCTGGCTTCACCAACTGAACAGAGGGAATGTGTATCCGATAGGATGGATCTCAAAAATGAAGAAGAAATGGCTTTGGAATATGTTGAATGCAGGGAAAATTCTATAAGAAAAGTCCAGGCGGTTGTTGACCTCTTACCGGAAAATGGAAACTTTCTTATCTGGGGAGGAGGGCATCACACAGAATTCCTGGGGCGTTTGACTTCATTGTTTTCCGGAAAGCGGCTGTTTCTGATTGTGGATAATGATCCTGTGAAATCTGGAAGCTTCATTCACGGTATCCCTATTGTGGAGCCTTCTGCACTGAACCCGGAGCAATGGCAGTCCGGTGACTTAAAAGTTATCATTTCATCATATTCGTGGCAGGAATCCATTTTCAAGGATCTGGTTAAGTTGGGCGTCAATCCATCTCAAATCATCCAGTTGTATTCTTAGAAAATTCATGCGTATCCTTTTAACTGCAAATGGTTCTCCCTGGACTCGAAACAAAGGGGGGGGGACATTGGCGGTTCATCATCTCGCGACAGCTTTTTCAAGGCGTGGGCATGAGGTCACCGTGTTATATGGTCGTAGGCCTAAGGACCCACATCCACCCGGGCTTTCTTATTCTGTAGAGTGGGCAAAGTTCTATCAAGTCGCTACCATAAATCTGAATATTTTTTCTTTCGGAAAAAAAATTAAACGTTTAATTGAAACCGGTAGTTTTGATCTGGTTCATGGAAACGCTGAAGAAGCTCTGTTTGCACCCACCCATTGTAGAAAAGCTAAGATCCCATTCTTTTATACATCTCATGCTAATTTTCTGCCCTCGGAGGGATTGCTCCAAAGTATTGGCCGTCCCTTACGGTTACTGAAATCAGTCAATACCCACCTTGAAAGAGCAACGGCCCAGAGCGCTGATCTGGTTTTTACCTTTAGTGAATTTTCAAAAAATCTGGTGGTAGAAGCTCTTGATGCACTGAGTCCTGGAAAAGTAAAAGTTGTTTCTCCAGGTGTGTCCTCTGAATGGTATGAGGTGAAGAGAGAGAAGGGTCAGAAAAAACAATTAATACTGTGGGGGCGCATGGCAGATCAAAAAGGGATTCCGGAGCTCCTCCAAGCTTTCAAAATAGTCCGTGAATATTTTAGCGATATTAAATTACTTTTGGTGGGCGAAGGTGCACTTCGAGAGGAATACATGAGCAAGGCTTTACGCCTGGGAATAAGTGAGGCCGTCTCATTTGAGGGTTGGAAAGATGAGGCGACCATCAGAAAAATGGCCTCCGAAAGTCTTGCGGGAGTATTCCCCTCAAGGATTGAAAGTTTTGGACTGGCTATTGCGGAAGCGATGGCAACCGGTTTGCCTGTAATCGCCACAAGAGTGGGGGCACTCCCTGAATTCATCATCAATGGAAAAACGGGAAATCTGGTTGCGCCAGGTAATATTGAGGAGCTTGCAGCAAAGTTGATTGAATGTATTTCTGACCCTGACAGGATGGAGATGTTTGGAGCGGCGGCAAAAATAGACATTCGAAAGAAATTTTGTTGGGACAATACCGCGGAGATCATCGAAAATGAATACGATCGGATAATTAAAAAACGCCTGGAACCTGGGCGGCGGTAAGTTACTGATTGCATTTTCCATCTTTACCTTTATATTTATTATAAGATTTCATTTTCTATTTGGAGGCCCATGCAAATTTTACGTGATTATATGAGCAGCCCGGTGATAAGCGTTTCCCCGGAAGCAACTATTTTTGATGCGGCCGCGATTATGGCGGAAAAAAAGGTTGGTTGCCTGCTGGTCGAGGATGGGGATGATTATTCCGGGATGATCACCCGCTCTGACATAATCAATAGAGTGCTGGCTAAATCAAAAGACCCTGGAATGGTAAAGGTTGACGAAGTTTGTACTCGTCCTATGTTGACAATGGATTACCTGTTAACAGTTCAGGAAACGAAAGACAAACTTCTTCGAAAAAAAATAAAACGACTGGCCGTAACTGAAAGAGGCAAGATTGTTGGAGTATTTTCTATTAAAGACCTTATAAAAACCTGAGAACAGCAATATACAAAAAAGGCCACCCATTTAAGGATGGCCTTTTTTTATTAGACTCATTCCATATTTTTTCCCATAAACAGAAACATCCCTATTACGGCGATTCCTGCTGCAATACCCATAAAAATCATTCCCGATTCCGAGATGTCTAACCATTCCATGGAAACACCTCCTGGTTGAAATGTTAGGTCATTAAAACCTTCGTAAGACCTCTTAATACTAAACTGGGGCTCTGTCACGGTCTTGTCAATAGCGTACGCTTTAAGTGGCGTAAATACAAAGAATTAGAGCTTCAATTGCGATAAGGAAACACCTGATGCCGTTGCAAGTGAAAAGGCATTCTGCATGTCAGGCTTGTTGTATGCGGGTTCCTTGCCCGATTCCATTTCCACAATGCTGCCCCCGGTTTCTTTCAGGATTACCTGCCCCGCTGCAATATCCCATTCTTTCGATTTATTGGATACAACGCATAGATTCACCTTTCCCTGGGAAAGGCGTGCCAGTCGAATGGCGGAACTCATTTTAATGCTTTGGCTAATATTGTTGTTTTTAGCAAAAGCCTCAATCATGGAATTGTCATGGTGCCAGCTTCTTGCCAATACCCAGCCTTCTTGTTTTTCCAGAGGGAGTGGTAAGTCTTCTGAATTGTTGGTACGCATCCAGGCACCTTTGCCTTTGCGGGCAAAAAACAATTCTCCTTTTGCAGGAACAAGGACTACTCCCAGAACGGGTTCCCCTCCGGAAACCAGAGCAATATTCACGGTAAATTCGTCATTCTTTGCAATGAAATCCCGGGTACCGTCTACCGGGTCGACCAGAAAGAATTGACTCCAGGTTTGGCGCTCTTCGTATGGAGGAACAGGTGCTTCTTCGGAAATTACAGGATAACCAAACTCGTGCTTCAGGGCCTTTGTGATATAGTCGTGCGCGATCAGATCGGCGCGGGTGACCGGAGTTCCGTCCTCCTTGATTTGGATCTGATAGTCGTTTGAATCATAAACTTGCATGATTCTTTCGCCAGTTTCTTTGGAAATGTTAATTACGGTATCAAGCATTCAATAGAAGGGAGGGTGGCAGGTGGATTCAAAAATAATTTATATGAGCTATTCTACCTTAACATGGTGTTTTGATAAATTATCGTCGCGTATATTTGTTGAAAAAATTAAAAGAACGGTTTTGGATTGTCGATGAAATACGTCAAAATGTATCTTCTTATTGTGGCTGGGTTTATTGCATTGATTGGGGTAAGGTCAGTGATTCGCCAGGAAAACCTGTACCTTTATGCTTTGGACAATATTACCTCTTATGTCTTATGGTCTCTGGCGGCATTTGCTTTTCTCGTTACACGGGAGCAAAGGAACCAATAGAACTCTGTTAGATACAAGGTTGTAATAAAAAAGACCTGAAGGGAAACCCCTTCAGGCCTTTACTATTTTATCAAAGGGGAAATTTAAAAAATTCCCCAGGAAAACTGATGACTAGCTTCAGATACTGTCCATAATGGCATTGAAAGTCGCACTAGGGCGCATCGCCGCTTTTACCTTTTCAGGGTCGGGACGGTAGTAACCTCCAATATCAACCTCTTTACCCTTGTTGGCATTCAGTTCCTTCAGAATGGTATCCAGTTTGGATTCCAATTCCTTGACGATTGGAGTGAACTTGTCTTTAAGTTCCTGGTCGTCATTTTGATTTGCCAGTTCCTGTGCCCAATACAGCGTCAAGTACACGTGCGTTCCAGCATTATCCAGTTCGCCTACCTTACGGCCGGGAGACTTTTTGTTGTTCATCAAAGTGCCGGCGGCGCGGTCGAGAGTTTCAGCAAGGATCTGCGCCTTGGCGTTCCCTTTTACCCGGCCTAGATGCGCCAGGGATTCTGAGAGTGCCAGAAATTCACCCAGGGATTCCCAACGCAGGTGACCTTCTTTTACAAACTGTTGCACGTGTTTTGGGGCTGAACCACCAGCTCCCGTTTCGAACAGTCCGCCGCCCTTGATAAGGGGTACGATCGACAGCATTTTGGCACTGGTGCCCAGTTCGAGAATGGGAAACAAGTCCGTGAGGTAATCACGAAGAACGTTACCTGTTGCTGAGATCGTGTCCTTACCTTCTTTGGCGCGTTGCAGTGAATGCTTCATCGCATCTACAGGAGACATGATGGAAATATCCAGGCCGTTTGTGTCGTGGTCTTTCAGGTAAGTGTTCAGTTTTTCGATGAGCTGTGCATCATGTGCACGGTTTTTATCTAACCAGAAGACCACCGGTGTGTTGGATAAACGGGCTCTGGAAACAGCCAGTTTTACCCAGTCCTGAATTGGAATATCTTTTACACTGGCACTTCTGTAGATGTCGCCTTCTTCCACTTTGTGTTCAAGAAGGGTGTTGCCCGCGTTGTCAACCAGGCGGATGGTGCCGTCTCCAGGTGCTTCGAAGGTTTTGTCATGTGAGCCGTATTCCTCAGCTTTTTGAGCCATCAGCCCAACGTTGGGAACAGTTCCCATGGTTGTCGGATCAAACTCACCATTTTCACGGCAGAAATCGATAGCGGCCTGGTAAATTCCTGCATAACTGTTGTCCGGGATAATAGCCAGTGTGTCATGCTCTTTACCATCCGGACCCCACATTTTTCCGGAAGTCCTGATGGCCGCTGCCATGGAAGCATCAATGATAATGTCACTGGGGACATGGAAGTTCGTAATGCCCTTGTCCGAATCAACCATTGCCAGGTCTGGGCCTTTGTCAATGCAGGCATCAATGTCTGCTTTGATTTCATCCTGCTTTGCGGCAGGAAGGCTTCCGATCTTGGCATAAACGTCTCCAAGGCCATTGTTAGGGTTCACACCGATTTCCTTGAAAGTATCAGCATGTTTTGTGAAGACATCCTCAAAAAATACGGTGACACCATGTCCAAAAATGATGGGGTCGGAAACCTTCATCATGGTGGCTTTCATGTGCATGGACAGGAGAACGCCCTGGTCTTTAGCTTTTTGTACCGACTCTTTAATAAAAGCACGCAGGGCATTTTTACTCAGATAGCTTGCATCGACGATCGCGCCTTCTTTCAGTTCAACATTATCCTTTAGAACCGTCGTACTCCCATCAGCACCTACAAACTCGATTTTCCCCTTTCCAGCACTTGCCGCTGAAACGGTGGTGGATTTTTCATTGGAAAAGAAATCGCCACCGTTCATGTGGGCGACATTGGTTTTTGAATCTTTTGACCACTTGCCCATTTTATGGGGATTGCTCTTGGCATAATTTTTAACTGACGTCGCCGCCCGGCGGTCGGAGTTGCCCTGCCTCAATACGGGATTAACCGCACTCCCTTTAACTTTGTCAAATTTGGCTTTGATTTCTTTTTCTTCGTCAGTCTTTGGATCTTCGGGGTAATCAGGAATGTCGTATCCCTGTGATTGCAATTCAGCGACAGCGGCTTGGATTTGAGGAATAGATGCGCTGATATTGGGAAGCTTGATAACATTCGCATTAGGGTCTAATACAATTTCACCGAGCAGGGCCAAATCGTCGGGCTGCTTCTGTTCGGGTTTTAATCGTTCAGGAAACTGTGAAATGATCCGGCCTGCGAGAGAGATATCCTTGGTTCCTACGTTAATCCCTGCAACCTGGGTAACGGATTGGATGATTGGAAGGAATGAACCACTTGCAAGTTCAGGTGCTTCGTCAACTTTCGTGTAAATAATGTCTGGCTGATCTGACATCGCTTCTACCCCATTTAAAAAAATTTCGGATTTGAGTTTGTTTTTCAGGGAAGAATTTCCCTAAAAAAATTTTGATGTTGTCAATAGAATTTGGGTTCAAAAAACTTCCTTAACATAGGTCGAGTAAAATTTTCCCGTCATTTAAAGCATCCCTGGAACAATCTCTTATATGAAAAAAGATCGTACGGCTCCAGAGCCGAGAAAATCACGCGACCCCCAAAAAAAGCTGAATTTCTTTTGGCAGGAAAAGTTTTTGATCCAAATGACGGCTAAATATAGCTTAACTCGGGACAAAACGCATCAAATAGTTGCCGTTCCGTCGCAAAATGTAAGGTTTTAGTGACCACCGGACGCTCTTCAGTTAACTCATTAAAAAATAATAAATTAACTGAGTTTATAGGTGGATTCGTTTCCATGATTCAGGATTCAATGTACAAAGTTCAGTTTTTTGAATGGAAAATATAGAGAAAAATGGCCCTGAAATACGGAAATAACCCAGGAAAAAGCCAGACCTACACAGGAAAGCTTGCAAGAATCCTGGCAGGTCTGGGGTGGTTTAATAAAGTAGTTTAGGCTATTTTCTATACAAAACCCAGGTTGTTACTCGAAAAGTTGGAAAGATTTGGAAACACAGTATCGAGCTCCGCCGGGTCCAGACCGTACCAGGTAGCCAGCGTGGCACCACACTGATCAAGGCTCGTAGTTGGAATCCAGCGACCTCGACTGTCCGTTGTGTCCGGGCCGTCCAACTGCAAAGTTGGGAAGTTTCCATAGATGCCAGAATTCACAGCCCCACCTAGAATAAACTGGGTTCCGCCCCAGGCATGGTCCGACCCGCCTCTCTGGTTTGGTTGAAAAGTACGACCAAAATCAGTGAGGGTAAAAGAAGTGACCTTTTGCGGAATCCCAAGCTCTTCGGTTGCGGTATAGAAGGCCGTCATGGCTTCGCTTAACCCGGTCAGTAATGAGGAATGCCGGCCGGGTTGATTGGAATGGGTGTCGTAACCCCCTGTCGAGACAAAAAAGATTTGTCTTTTCATCCCCAGAGCTGAGCGTGACTTGATTAACTGTGCGACTTGCCTTAACCGTGTTCCGAGTGAACCGGAAGGGAAGGGCGTGTTGATTGTTGTGTTGCGCAAGGCATCGTTGATGACTTCACCAATGGCGAGCCCGTCAGAGAAAATGGAGCTGGCGTGTTGGACCAGGCTGAAACCTGTATCAAAATCGAGCATCTCCTGAACTGCCGTTGTACGTGCTTCCCCAAAGCTGCCTCCGAGACCACTCAATTGGAATCCACCACTTCCCGAAATAGTTGCCGCCTGGGAGGGTGAGCCGGCAAGAAACTTGTTCGAACCGGAAAGAGAGACACCGGTTGGGAATGTTGAGGGATTGTTGACCCCAGGCATATTGTCTATTATCCGGCCACCCCAGCCGGTGGAAGAACTTTCACCAGGACTTGCTGTCTGCATCTGGTCCTGCTGATTGGAATGCGAGAAGAGGGAAAGAGGGCGCTCCTTGGTGCGGTTTCTATATTCTTCTTTGGTCATCGGTTCGACCAGGTTCCCCATATTAGCCACAATCGCCAGATTATCTGAAAGACCCTGGATTCCAGACATACTGGGATGTAATCCATAATCAGTAGAACCATAAGTGCTGTGATTCACTGTCCCGATTGGTAACAGGCTACTCGCCGAAATTGAAAGACTGGACCTGACGGAGTCGTAGTCACTGCGGGCCTGCCCGGAAATGGGAAGCACGGTATTGTCTGCATCATTTCCACCTAATAAAAATACACACACCAGTGCTTTGTAGTCCTCAGAGGTTTGTGCCAATGCGTTCAGGGATTGAAAGGGAAACATTTTTGATGCAACGGCGAAAGCCGTCATTTGAAGCGCTCGTTTCAAGAATTTTCTTCGTGTGTAAGACGCCATAATTGTGCCTCTCTATAAAAGATTTGCCCTGGTTACCGGCAAACTGGGATCAAAGGTTTAGGGATGCCTGTTGCTAAAGAATGCTCTCCCAATTAATGTTGCACCTGGTAACGTGAAGAGGTGGCTACCAGATACACCGCAACCTCGACCCGCGTTCCGCTTGAAATTTTGGGTACGTTAATTGCGGCAATAATACTGTTTCGCTCTGTTGTGCTGAGCGGTTCATGAAGAAGAGCGGCTTCGATTGCCTGTATCAGGGCAAGATCCTCAGTGATACTTTCAAAAGAGGACAAATCTACGGAAACACCCTCACCCAGCTTTGAATTGACTGCCTTGTCTACAAAGTTTGCGCGGGCAAAGGTGGCCGACTGGGTATGGATCTGAAATTCGGGACCAAAGAGATCGAGTCCAGAGGGTTTGTGAAGAGGAGAAAAATAGTTGAATACGCTTGGAGAGGTGAACAAATCCTGTCCCATCTCGCGAGTCCGGTTGTAAAGAGTGTTTTCCACTTCTACATCTGCACCAAGGGCGCGAAGGAGAGCGTTGCAAAACAGGATAGGTTCACGAAGATGGCCGCCGTTCGGATCGGAATCACCTGCTTCCGGATCGAGAAGGATGGCGGTTAAAACGGATTTCATGTCACCCCGAACACCCGTTTCGTTAGAATTGAATGCCATTGCTACTCTTTGGATATATTCCTTGCTTGGATTGCTTTTAACAAGGTGCCTGATGAGACGTGTCGCAATAAAAGGACCAACATTGGGATGATCAAAAATATGCCTGAGAGCCTGTTCGAGGTCCTCCCGGGTTGTCTGACCACCTGGCATGGTGAAGCCATTCATTAATGTTTTTGGGTCAGTGTCATGGTGTTCTTCATTGGCTTCCATGGGGCCATCATAATTTTTCGGGTTAGGCCACTTTGGGGTTTTTCCGGGAAGCGTGGGGTAGGTCCATCCAGTAAATACCCGTGACAGGTTCAGAATGACATCTTCCGAATAAGTTGGAATGGGATCACCGTTAGAATCTGTCTGCTCGGTCCCATCCTGATTGAGCAGGTTCAGTCCGACAGTGAAAAGCTGCAGTAACTCCCTTGCATAATTCTCGTTTGGGTTGAGGCCTTTTTCGGGTTTGGGTTTATCGTTGTTGATCATGTCCAGATAGACGCCCATTGTTGAGCTCAGAGTCACGTCTTCCATCAAGTCGTAAAAATTTCCAAAAGCATTGTCGTGTAACATCCGCATATAGGGCACGAGTTGTTCATCCTTGCGTACGGTATTGGCCGAAACCACAAATAACTGGCTTAGCGCAAAGGCGACTCGCTGGCGTAGCTGATCGTCTCCATGAAAAGCGTTGTAGAAAAATGTCTCACGCAAGGGGCGCAGAGAATCGGTGCCGTCTCTCGGGTCTGGGTAGGTTGAAGGAATGGCCGCAAACTGTTCTTCCAGAAAAGCCGCTTTTCCTATACTGGATACATGTTCCAGCAACGCGGGGGTAGGCCCCCAGGTGCTTTGTTCTAGAAACCGTTTGAAATCTGCTTCGGAGAGAGTGGGTGGGGCAATCGTGATGGCATGGTTGAGGGCTTTGCCACTATGATATTGCCAGCCTGAAGTTATTCCCAGTCCAATCACAAAATTGACGGATGTAATCGTTGTTCCATCCTGAATGACGGAGTGTACAAAGCTGGTCACGGTATCCTGAATAAGAAGATCGGCTTTTTCATCAGAATCATAATTTCCAGCATTGATGATCCGCCATCCTGGTTGGAGAAGGCCGGGGGTATACTGTCCTGACGGAGTCGTCCCATCCATAGTGATAATATTGACCACACCATTTGAATGAAGGAGCAGAATATCCTCTTTGCCGTCACCATCGAAATCCCCTGTTTCCTGAATAACCCATTCTTCAGTTGGATCCAGGTTGAAAGCTGTGGCCTGGGAAATGATGTTAGTGCCATCAAGCAGGGTTACGGTTACATCACCAGTGTTCTCATTGAAAGACAATAAATCAGTTTTACCGTCGCCATTAAAATCACCGGTGTCATAGAGTTCAAAGCCGCCAGCAATGTCAATCAAGGCAGCGGGTTCAATCGAGGTGAAAACACCAGTGTTGTCAAAAAGCATCAATCCAGTGAATCCACTTGTTGAGTCATGGAGAAGGATTTCTGCCCGGCCATCACCATCAAAATCTGATGCGCCCACTGGGGTCAGATTGTGTGTTGGATCCAGGATCATGACGAGGTCATCGGAGATGATGGAGTTTCCATTGATCAGAGTGATGCGGATTTCTCCGGTGGTTGAGTTGTAGAGGAATAGATCGGATTGATTGTCCCCGTTCATATCGGCGGTGGAATTTACAGACCAACCAGCCGCAGGGTCGAGGACTGAGACCGGGTCAAAACTCTGAAAGGTCGAACCATTCAGAAGGCCAATACCAATTACGCCGTCACCACGGACGCCAAGCAACTCCGAACCCGGATCACCATCAAAATTATTTCTTACAGTTCCGGGCGCACTGGTGGGGCCAGCGATTGTTTTTCCTGTTAAAGCGAGGCCTTCGCCTGATAAGGGTTCGGCGGCTAAGGCAATTGCGAATACATTCGCCAATAAAGCCATAGCCAGGAAAAAAGCCGTTGGAATAAAAAAACTCCGAGTTTTGTGTTTCATAAAGATCCTTTCTTCTGTTTGCCTGATTGGGCAAAATAAAAAACGGTGTTTTTGAAAAACACAAAACCCGTTTGCCCCTGTCGCCATGTATTCAAGTGTGTGTTGCCTAAATTAAGTTAAGAAAAAATATGGCAAAAAGAAAGGAAAAGACCTTTAAAATCAGTATGATTTTTTCGTCCACGTTTCCACTACCCGAGATAGGAGGGCTGTTTCAAAAACTTGTATTTCGCATTTTTAAAGTAGTTGGCAAAGGTAAAAGAGGGGAGAACAAAATTAAAATTTTATTCAGTTACCTTGTTCTGTTAGCGGTATGAGGAGTTAAGATTTAGAGTAATACAGCCTGGAACTTTCCAAAACCGTTAGAGATAATATCGGTTTTAGGCGGTTTTCCGGCTGGCAGATCTTTGATGCTGGAAGCTTGGGGAGCTGTTTCTTACTGAAGCTTTTTATCCTGTTGCCAGGTTTTGAGGAATATTGACGGGAGGTTGTGGGGGTGAGGAAAAGTAATCCATTGTAAGTGTGATAAAAATTAATAGAGCGCATATGCAAAATATTCCCAGGCAAATAACTTTAAAATAATTTAGTGCTGGATAAAGTTTTTCATTGATTGAGGCCTTGACCTTTTTATCTGCCCATAGATAAAGGCCTGTAAGCAACATTGCAGCCCAAAATATACCGATGGTCAATCCTATACCGAGAGGAATGCTGTGAAAAATATAATTAAAAAGTTTCCAGAAAATGCTGGCCAATAACGCGGGAAGGAAAAGAAAGAGTGTGATTTTATAGAGTTCTTTCATGTCATTGAGCCAGAATTGACGCTTTGATTGAAAGTTTGAGGGAGTGCCAGGAGTTTCAGGATTTGGAAAGCGTTGCGGTTTAAAAAATTTGTTAATGCGTTAACTGGCTGGAGAGGTAGGGCAATACAATTAATTAATGAGGACTATTCTTGTCCCTCTGCTGGATAAATTTAGCAATCCTTGAAGTAGCAAAAGCGTTTTTTGGAGGGGATTGCTTTGAGGATGTTTTGAGGGTAATTTTCGGCTGGCAAGGGTAAGCCCTTTTGCGAAAATGGCGCGCCCGGCAGGAGTCGAACCTGCGACCTTCGGAACCGGAATCCGACACTCTATCCAGCTGAGCTACGGGCGCTCAATCGAGCTAAACACAGATGTTATCATAATTTAGCTAAAAATATAAAAACTCTGTTTTTGATAACGCCTGCGAATTGCGGGTTAAAAACGGAAAAAAATTCTTAAACATCCTCGTCTTCGTCTCCAGCAGGTCCGGCCACCGCTGCATTGCCACCACGTTCATCCTGACCGAACTCCTGGATGACATCAAGGCGTACCCGCCACCATTTAATTTCAGATTTCAGATTCTCCGTGGCATCCTTGGGTTCTACCAGAGTTATCGTGTTGGCGTGGCCGGTGAGCACTTCAATTTCCTCCGGCAGCGTCAAGTCAAACTCAGCCATTTTTCCGATTGGGTCCTTGACCAGTTTTTCCTTGAAAAGGTCGTCAGTGACTGCTTTTGTTGCAACTTTTTTCCATTTTTCCAGTAATTCCTGCTTGCGTACGTTTTTCATGTATCCTCTGTATAGATAAGTTCAACTATTAAACGGTCAGAGTAAGCCCTTGACCGCGTTTAGTGCTTCATCAAGTTTCTCCGGCAGCGTGCCGCCCGCTTGTGCCATATCCGGCCGACCCCCACCGCTTCCCCCAACAATGGCTGAGATATTCTTTAAAATATTTCCCGCATGATGGGAGCCCGTGAGATCTTTGGTTACGCCTGCGGCCAATATGACCTTGCCCTTGTCAACGCCTCCGGCTACAACGACACCTGATTTTATCTGTTCTTTAGCATTGTCTATGAATCCCCGCAGGGTTTTGGTGTCAACGCTTTCAAGTTTTTTTACAAGAAGGGAAACGTCTCCAATTTTCTGGACTCCATCCAGAATACTGCCACCTGAGCTTTTACCGCTCACCAGCTTTTCTTTCAGGGAGGCGATTTCCTTTTCCATTTCCTTTTGCTTAATTAAAAGTTTCTCCAGTCGTGCGACTTCTTCATCAGGGGGGGCTTTAAGCATGGACCGAATAGAGGTTATATCCTGAAATTCTTTCTGGATACGTTGAAAGGAAATCGGTCCTGTTACTGCCTCGATTCTGCGGACACCGGAAGCGACCCCTGTTTCCTGTACGATGCGAAAAAAACCGATTTCGCCGGTAGCGTTGACATGTGTGCCGCCACACAATTCTTTGCTGAAACCGGGAACATCCACCACACGAACACGATCACCATACTTTTCTCCGAATAGGGCGACGGCACCTTCTTCTATGGCTTGTTCAATATCCATTTCATCTTTTTGAACAGGTATATTATTTCGAATTTTTTCATTGACCAGGTCTTCAAGACGAAACCTTTCCTGAGGACTTAAGGGAGTAAAATGAGTGAAATCGAAACGGAGTTTGTCTGGAGCGACCAATGATCCGGCCTGCTTGATATGGTTGCCAAGCGTTTCCTTCAGGGCTGCATGCAATAGGTGGGTGGCTGTATGATTGAACATGGTGTTCGAACGCCTTTCCTTATCGACTTCAAGGTGCAAAATATCACCCAACCTCACATTGCCCTGTTTAACTTTGACTTCATGGGCAATTAACTTCGAAACAGGTTTTTTAGAATCAAGTATTTCTACTATCAGGCCTTCATTAGTCGCGCGTCCACTGTCTCCCACTTGTCCACCTGATTCTCCATAAAAAGGAGTTTGGTCAAACAAAAGTTGTCCCTCTTCACCGGCGGAGAGTTGACCGGTTTCTTTGCCATCAGAAAGAATCGCGATCACTCGTCCTTCATCCTGAATGTTTTCATAGCCAAGAAATCGTGTTGGCCCGTTCTCCTCAAGAATCTGATTGTATACAGGAGAGATTGTTTTTTCACCGGAGCCTTTCCAGGAAGCCATGGCCTTGGTTTTCTGTTCCTTCATGGCTTTGTTAAACCCTACCATGTCGAGCCGAGTCCCGGTATCTTTTGCTGTTTCTTCGACCAGATCCACTGGGAAACCATACGTGTCATAAAGTTTGAAAACTTCTTCTCCCGGAATGGTAGTCTGGTTGTTCTTTTTCATTTTGTCCAGGATATCGTCGAGCATCCGTGTGCCGTAGGTGAGGGTGTTGATAAAGCCCTCTTCTTCATGGCGTACCACTTTCTGGATGAAACTCCTGTTGTTGTCCAGGTCGGGATAAGCGGGTTTGAAATCCGTGACAACCTGGTCCGTAATTTTATAAAAGAAAGGCTTTTCCATTCCCAGCAGCCGACCATGCCTCAAGGCTCTCCTCATGATTCTTCTAAGAACATAACCGCGCCCTTCATTGGACGGTAGAACACCGTCCGAAATCAGGAAAGCTGCAGATCGCGCATGATCCGCAATCACCCGCTGTGAGACGCCGCTTTCCAGTTTAGGGTCATAAGGTGTGCCGGTGACTTTTGCAATGGATGTGATAATTCCCATCATCAAGTCACAGTCGTAATTACTTGGCTGATTTTGGACGACAGCAGTTAACCGTTCGAGCCCCATACCGGTGTCGATACAGGGTTTGGGAAGGGGCGAAAGCTTCCCTGCCGCGTCTCGGTCGTATTGCATAAACACGAGGTTCCAGATTTCAAGGTAACGATCGCATTCACAACCGACAGAACATTCCGGTTTGCCACAGCCCAAAGCTTCTCCCTGGTCGATATAAATTTCAGAGCAGGGACCGCAAGGGCCGGTTGGCCCCATAGACCAGAAGTTATCCTCTTCTCCCATACGGTAGATTCGTTCCTGAGGAAGACCCATTGATGTTTCCCATATCTTGTACGCATCGTCGTCCTCTTCATAAACAGAAGCGTAGAGGCGGTTTTCAGGAAGGCCAATTTCTTTGGTTAAGAATTCCCAGGCGAAGGCAATCGCTTCTTCTTTGAAATAGTCCCCGAAGGAAAAGTTGCCCAGCATTTCAAAGAAGGTGTGGTGGCGGGCGGTCCGGCCTACCATTTCGAGGTCGTTGTGCTTGCCTCCTGCGCGAACGCACTTTTGTACTGTTACCGCTCGAGGGTGAGGCGGTTTTTCCTGGCCAAGAAAAATATTTTTGAATTGAACCATTCCTGCGTTGGTGAACATCAGGGTGGGATCATTTTGGGGTACAAGAGGGGCACTCGGAATGATGGAATGCTCTCGATCTCCAAAATATTTAATGAATTTTTTTCTTATTTCTTCGCCAGTCATGTTTGCAAAGTCTTGGTCAAAAGCGGATCGGAATAGCTAAAGCCGCTGAAGTTGTAAATTAAAGGGTGATTGCCCACGCAATCTCCCAGGGATTTTTATAAACCTGCTTTTAAAAGGTCATGAAGGTGTAGAAATCCATCCAGGTTGATTCCATCTGGTGAAACAACCAGGCTTGTGATTTGATGCTCTTCCATTTTTTGCAAGGCTTTTGCTGCGAGTTCGTTTTTATCAATGTGTCGGGGAGAAGGTTTCATGAATCCTGACGCCTTGAGTTGGGTCGTGTCTGTTTTCTTCTCAATCAAACGACGAATATCTCCATCGGTGATTATTCCAAGAATCTGCCTGTTGGTATCGGTGACGAGAGTGGCACCCAGCCGTTTGGAGCTCATCTCATCAAGCACGCAAAAAAACCCTGCATCTGCGGGGACTGTTGGTATTTCGTTACCACTGTGCATCAGATCTTCAACGGTTGTTAATAGTTTGCGCCCCAGGCTCCCACCGGGATGGAATTGCGCAAAATCCTCCGGACGAAACCCTCTTTTCGCCAATAGGGCCATGGCGAGGGCATCTCCCATGGCCATGGTGGCGGTTGTGCTAGCGGTGGGAACTAGATTGAGAGAACAGGCTTCTTCCTGAACACTCACATCAAGGACCAATTGCGCACGCCGCCCAAGAGTTGATTCCGGAGCTCCAGTCATAGCGATTAATGTGCATTTCCTCCGGTTGATCGCGGGTAACAACTTTAACAGCTCTTCCGTTTCCCCACTGTTCGAAATCATCAGCAACGTGTCATTTTGTTTTAAAACCCCCAGATCGCCATGGCTTGCTTCTGCTGCATGAAGAAAAATAGTGGGCAAGCCAATACTGGAAAATGTGGCGGCAATCTTGGTGCCAACCAATCCAGATTTCCCGATTCCTGTTATGACCAGATTCCTGGATTGGCTGACGAGTTGATCCAAATGATTGACAAGACTGATAAATGAAGAATCCAACCTCTTCCTCATATCGTCCAGAGCCTGGCTTTCTATTTCGAGCGCTTTACGTCCAGCTTCCAGAAGCTTGAAGTCGGGCGAATCCTGTTGGATCTTTTTAGCAGTTTGGGTCATAAACGTGTTGTTTTTTAAGGAGAAAATTTACTGCCATATAGTATCACAATTACCTTATTTCAATAACCAACATTCTCCTCAGACATTCAGGAGGAAAGAGGCTGTAACTTATTGGATTAAAAAAGAAATTTTATATGAAAAAATGGATCAGGCGATTATCAGGCGTTTTGCTTCATCTGTCAGTGAAGTGACATTGCCTTTAATATTTTCAAGGAGGGATCGGGTCAGGCCCAGTGACTGAACAGCCAGAGAATCGGGTCTGGGGAAATGTTTTTCTCCAGAACTACCCAGTTTTAAATCATGAGCAATAGCCTCACTCAAATGGAGGATATATACCGACTGCGAGGGGTTTTTCAGATCATTTGGACGATGGTGGTAAATCACTCCCTCTGTGATCGCATTTTCGAATCCCCACTTCCGAAGCAGATTGCCTCCAATTTGCGCGTGAGTGAAGTCAAACACCTTTTCCTCCGCCTCAAAAAGTGAAGAACCCGAATTCTTGCATAGAGTGACTGCCTTGAAGGTGGCATCCGGGAAATGATTGGCTAGGATTAATCTCCCAATATTAAGCACCAGCCCCGCCAAAAAATACTTTTGATTATTTTCCTCTCCTAGAAAATTGGCTATAGATTTCGCGGCAAGGCCGGAAACAATTCCATGGGTCCAAAAGGCGTTCTTGGAAACCAGGAATGACTCTGGAGTTTGAATAAGGTCGACAATTTCAAGAGCAAGAACCATTTGAGCCACAGCCTCCAGAGGCCAATTCTCAAGGAGATCTCGAAAGTTTTGAAAGGTGTCCTGGTCGAAAAAACAGGGGCCATTGATCAGTTCCAGCAGTCTTTCTCCCAGGAAAGGAAATTTTCCAAGGAGATCTGCAATCTCCTCGCTGCTTGGATTATTTTTATTCTTTAGATTGTTTAGTGCGTTGAAAAGGGGTGGGGGTTGGAAGGGATTTCCGTTTAGAAGGTTTTCGATTTTCTCCTGTCGTTCATCTTCTTTTTTATGCTTTTGGCGGATTTTTTCAATCAGTTCCTCTTTTGAAGGAAGAGAGCGCGTTGACTCTTCCTGCTGACTGTCAGGGTTTTCGGCAAATTGCATTCCACAATCGCCGCATTCAAAAAAATCGAAGGTGATCGATTTCGAATACAGGGAACGATTGCCTTCGCTTTTAATATTTTCCGAAGAACATTTTGGGCATTTCATGGAAAAAAATTCCGGAAACGATCTGAAAAGTAGAAAAAAGATGGGGACAATAAATATAGGCGGATGGTATCACGAAGTATCGAATAGTAAAAGGGGACCGTCTTATTTCCAAAAAAGAAGACCTTTGCATAACCCCGGTATCAAAGCAGTGTCGGTCTGGTAGGAACAGAGACAAAAATTCCGTCATCGCGAACGGGAAGAGGGGACTCGGCCAAGTTGTTTTTCCGGAGCTTTAGTGTCCAGAGGGGTGGACCCAGAGGTTTTTTTTCAGTTTCTTCCGGGCGTTGCCCGGCTGGATTGTTTCTTCGCAACGGTTCCTCGTAGTGGTGAACACTTTGTTCCAAAATATTCCACTTATGCAAAGCTGTCCAAAAAAAAGAGGCAACCGGGGACCGGATGCCTCACTGCAAAAAACTATTTAATAAGCCTTCTAGAAACTAACTGGATAATTTCGGGGAAATATAATCAGGGAAAAACTAAATTCCCTGACCCATCAGTCCTCAACTAACCCGGCCTGAATTGCATAATGGGTTAGTTGCGCGTTATTTTTCATTTTCATTTTGTTCAGGATGCGACTTCTGTGGGTACTGATGGTATTGACACTTAGGGTCAACTCCTGCGCGATTCCTGTCACTGTTTTTCCAGATGCGATCATACATAAAACCTGGAACTCCCGATCGGATAATGTTTCATGTGGAGCTTTTTCATGATCCAGGAATTCATAAGCGATTTTTTCTGTCAACCTAGGGCTCATAAATTTCCCGCCCTGGGACACTTTGCGTAATGCATCCACAATCTGGCTGGGAGGACTTTCTTTAGTGAGATAGCCCGAGGCTCCCGCTTTCATGAAACGAATCGCATAGCGATCTTCCGGATACATACTTAAAATCAAAACAGGAAGATCAGGTTGATCCTTTTTAAGTTGCTTTAGAAGTTCAAGCCCGTTTGGCCCAGGCATTGAAATATCCAGAAGCAAAACGTTGTACTGTTTGTTTTTGATTTTGTCCAGAAGTTGAAATCCATCTTCAGCTTCATCGATGACCTCAAATTCTGGAAACCGAGAGAAGGCGGTTTTTAAACCTTGACGGAAAATCGGATGGTCGTCTGCGATCAGCAGTTGAATCGTGTCAGTAGTAATCATGTTTTTATTATATAACAGAGATCGTGTCTGTCTATGCCTGATAACATTTTTTTTATTTTATCAGGCTAATTCCAAAGGAAAAGAAAAACTAACTTCAGTGCCGTTTGGTGCGGCGCGTTCAATATTAAGATCACCCCCGAGGTTTTGGGCTCTTTCTCTCATTCCAATTAATCCTAGAGATGTGATTCTTGATAGTTGTTCGTTCGTAATGCCCTTGCCGTTATCACGAACAATAAGCTCGAGCTTTCCTTGTTCATGCTTCAGGGAAACTGTGACATGCTTGGCATTTGCGTGCCTGGCAACGTTTGTTAAGGCTTCCTGGCAAATTCTGAAACAGGTTGTCGACAGTTCCTTTCCGAGGTTTTCAGGTAAGCGCTGAATTTCACTGTGTATTTTAATCTGGGTTTGTTCTTGAAATTCCTGTGCCTGCCATTCAAGAGCTTCTGATAGCCCCAGTACATCAAGGATGCCGGGTCGTAATTCTGTTGAGATTCTGCGGACTGTTTCAAGTGTTGTCTCTACCAGTCCCATCATCACTTGTATGTCTTCCTGAATAGGAAATCCTTCCTCGAGAGTTCTTTCTTCGAGTATTGCCAGTTTCATTTTTAATGTGGTCAACATCTGCCCAAGTTCATCGTGGATTTCTCTTGATATCCGGGTGCGTTCTTCTTCTCGCACATTTTCGAGGTGGTTGCTTAGGTTTTGGAGTTTCTCGTTTGAGGTTTTCAGGCTTCGTTCCATTATTTTTCGCTGAACGATTTCATCCTGCAATTGCCGGATAGCTTCCCTTATTTTTTGTGTGCGATCCTCAACTTCATTTGATGCTTTAGCTTTTAGTTTTCTTATTTCAATTTTCCTCTTTTGATCTTCAATCGCTAGGCTTGCTATTTTCGCTATGTTCTGAATAAAGGAAAATTGCGATTGTGTAGGTTTTCTTTTTGAATGGGTCAACAGGCTAATGGTTCCGAGCCAAGCACCCTTTGAGTTTGATATCAAGGCGGTGTGACAATACCGGTAGGCTGGGTATAGCGACCCAACGCTTATGGCCTTCCAGCCGGGAGCGTTTTTAAGGTCTGCGGAGATTATTTTTTTTTCCTCATGGTTTGCCCCAGAAAAGACACTTTTAAAAGTGGAATGCTTCAGATCTTTTATTTCTTTTAAAAACCTGGGGGGAAGGCCAGGACCTGTCACTTGCCTGATGGATTGGGAATCAAAATAACAAAGGAGAGCTGCGGTTTCGTGTATGGAGGTTTCAATTTGTTTTGCAAGGAAGTTGAATATGTTTTTAATGGGAGTGCCTTGATGAAGAAGGTCCAGAGCACTTTGCTGGAGATATGCGGAGTCTGGGTTCCGGGATTTTGAACCTGCTTTGTTCGACTTATTCTTTAAAGTGGTTTTGGAGCTTTTTTTTTGAACTGTTTTCCGTGGTTTTTTTGTTGTTGGCATTTTCACTATAAGAGTATTAGAAAGATAAGTTGGTGTGTCTATTATTTGATATGATGGCGTGCCTCAATGCCTTCTATTTAATATATCTCGAAATATGTGTTTTGAATACCAAGGCACCAATCTTTATTCGGGAATAAACAGGAATCTATAAATGAAAAAGAAACCCAGCCTTTATTTAATAGACGGTTCAGCGTACATCTTCCGTGCTTTTTATGGTGTGCGTCATCACCTGACCAATTCCAAAGGAATGCCAACAAACGCTCTATATGGTTTTACCACAATGTTAATGAAGGTTGTACGTGAAGAGGGGCCGGATTATCTGGCGGTAATATTTGATACCAAGGAAAAAACCTTCCGTCATGATCTTTTTCCAGAATATAAGGCAAATCGGGGAGAACCCCCTGAGGACTTAAAAGCCCAATTTCCGTATTTTAAAGAACTGGTGGATTGCTTCAATATTACTACACTGAGTCGGGAAGGCTATGAAGCGGACGACATTATTGGAACTTTGGCTCGGCAGGGTGAGCGGAACGGGATGCATGTAGTCATTGTGAGTGGCGACAAGGACATGATGCAACTTGTAGGGCCAGATATTGTGATGTTGGATACGATGAAAAATAAAACCCTGGGCGAAGCTGAGGTTGAAGAAAAGTTTGGTGTCAAACCCGAGCGGGTCATTGAGGTTCTCGGGTTAATGGGGGATAGCAGCGATAATGTTCCTGGCGTAGCAGGTGTTGGTCCCAAAACAGCCGCGGACCTGATTCAAAAATATGGTTCAATGGCAGGTTTGTATGAAAAGCTCGATTCTATTGATAAAAAGAAACTCAAGGAAAAGCTTGAAATCCACAAAGACAACGCGTTTTTAAGCCGTAAGCTCGTTACCATTGACACTGAAATGACATTGGATTGCGAAATTAAAGATATGGTCCGGAGAGACCCGGATATTGAAAAAATGCGTATTCTTTTTGAGGAGCTTGAATTCAACACACTCCTAAATGAATTGCCTGATTCGGAATCAACTCAGGTCCCAGAAGTGATGGATACAAAATACGAGGCAGTGTTGACTGAAAAGCAGTTGGATGCCTTGATCAAGGAACTGAAAAAGGCTGGGAAATTTGCGGTCGATCTTGAAACAACCGGGATACGTCCCGTTTGGGCCAGGATCGTGGGGCTTTCTTTTTCTATAAAGGAAGGAAGTGGTTGGTACATTCCTGTAGGCCATCAGTATCTGGGTGCTCCAGTTCAACTCAATAAGCAGATGGTAATGGAGAAACTTAAACCTTTGCTTGAGGATCCCAAGCTTTTTAAGTTTGGACACAACATCAAATATGATCTGATCGTTTTAAAAAATGAAGGGGTTGGTTTGCAGGGAATTGATTTTGATTCGATGCTTGCTGCCTATGTACTGGACCCCACCCGTCGGAATTACAGTATGGATGCTCTTTCTCTCGAGCTTTTGAACAGAAAAACGATTCACTATGAAGATGTCGCAGGAAAGGGAGCAAAACAAATCGGTTTTGATGAGGTCTCTATTGAGTCAGCGACTGATTATGCCGCTGAAGATGCCGATGTGACTCTTCAACTTACCCAAAAGCTTAAGCCTCAATTAAAGGACGCAGAAAAAAAACTATTCGAAGAAATTGAAATGCCTTTGATCGATGTACTTGCGTCTATGGAATTGACGGGAATCAAGTTGAATCAAGAGCATCTTGGTGAATTATCCAAAGTTCTTAAAAAAGATATGGCAGGACTGGAAAAAGAAATTCATCTGCTTGCGGAGGAAGAGTTTAATGTTAATTCTCCCAAACAACTTGCGGTTATCCTGTTTGAGAAGCTAAATCTGCCTGTGGTTAAAAAAACCAAAACAGGATTCTCCACCGATGTAAAAGTCCTGGAGGAATTAGCCTCCAAACACCCCCTCCCAGATAAAATTCTGACCTACAGGCAAATGGCAAAATTAAAATCTACTTACGTTGATTCTCTTCCTGGTGAGATATTTGAAAAGACAGGAAGGGTGCATACGTCTTATAACCAAACGGTTGCCGCAACAGGTCGGCTGAGCAGCAGTGATCCTAATTTACAGAACATTCCTATTCGAACAAAGTTGGGTAAGGAGATCCGGAAAGCTTTTGTTGCCGATGAAGGATGTGAGCTTCTTGCTGCCGACTATTCCCAGATTGAACTCCGGGTGTTGGCTCACTTGTCCAATGACCCTGCTCTGGTCCAGGCTTTTGAAAAAGGAGAAGACATTCATACGAGAACAGCGGCAGAAATCTTTGGAACCTCACTGGACGAGGTTGGAGAGGATTCGAGAAGAATTGCTAAAGCAGTCAACTTTGGAATTGTTTATGGTTTGAGCGCCTTTGGCCTTTCCCGTCAATTGAAAATCTCGCCAAAGGAGGCGAAAACATTTATAGAGAAATATTTCGAACTGTACAAGAACGTGAAACAGTTCATGGAGTCCACGATAGAACAGGTGAGGGGCCGAGGGTATTCCACTACACTGCTTGATCGACGACGTTACCTTCCGGATATCCACAGTAAAAACAGGCAGCTTCGTGAAGCTACTGAACGCATCGCAATCAATTCTCCCGTACAAGGAAGTGCGGCGGACTTGATAAAAATTGCGATGATTCGTTTACATCAACACCTCAACAAGAATAATTTCAAATCGAGAATGATATTACAGGTTCACGATGAACTTGTTTTTGAATGTCCGAGTAATGAAAAGAATAAGCTGGAGAAGTTGGTTCGTAAGGAAATGGAAGGAGTTTTCAAGTTAAAAGTGCCTTTGGTGGTCGATATGGCCTGGGGGCAAAATTGGCGTGATGCCAAGTAAATACTTTATTTGACAGGTTTCCTTTTAACCTTTAACTTGGAATAGACGATAAAATCTTTATTTTCAGGGGTGTATTAGATGGAAAGCGACACGCAGGCATATTTGCTTGTGTTAAAATCAAAAGATGGGAAATTGACAGTTCTGGAGTTTGAAAACGAAAATTTCCTGAATGGTAAACTGGAAGCAGCCGTGAAACTCGGTATTTGGTGCCAGCGTCTTAATAATGTTGAAGAGCTGGACCGGGAAGAGTTCCAGGGCGCAAAGTTTTTTGATATGCGCGACCCGGTTGTTTGCAAAATATTCTATTTGGAACAATGGATCCACTTCTTTCAAATGAACGAAACTGTGGCATAGCAAACCGGCTGCTTGTGCCAGCAGGTTTGGCTCTTATCCTTTTGATTTTTTTTATAGCAAGTCCTGTCTATTCTCAATCGCAACTTAAAATTTTCAAACTTCAAAACCGGATGGCTAGTGAGATCATTCCTGTTATCGAACCTTTGTTGCAGGGGAATGGAACCGTCACGGGTATGAATGATCAGTTGATCGTTCGATCATCTCCCCAAAACCTCCAAATGATTCAGGGACTATTGACGCAGTTGGATACCCGCTTGCGCAATCTTCGCATTACGGTCCGACAGGGTCTTTCAGGTAAACGGGAGAGATCCTCTGTTGATGTCGGAGCAAATATTCCCTTTGGCGGAGGAAGGGGGAGGGTGGTCATCCCGCCTGCAAATCGCGGTGGGGGCGGTGTCACCGGTACCATTGGCGGAAACAGGGGCGTGGTAAGCGGAACAATTGGTGAAAACAGCAGGACTCTTGATGAACGTCATACGCAACAGGTGACAACTTTGGAAGGTCGTCCTGCTACCATTTATATCAGTCAGCGTATTCCTGTTCAAACCACGGTTACACAGGGGGTAGGCCCCTTTTCAACCCGTTCGCAAAGCACCTCTTTTGAGGATGTTCCAACTGGTTTCAGTGTTCTTCCAAAAGTAAACGGAGATATAGTGACACTGGAAATTAATCCTACAGTTTCAAAGTTAAATGCACGTGGGATTCAGGTTCAGGAAGTGCAAACTACGGCAAGTGGGAAAATAGGGGAATGGATCGAAATTGGCGGGTTGCTCACACATACCAATAGAAGCAATAACAGGATTTCTGGTTCCAGCCAAAGCAGAAGCCATGAAAACCGATCTGTTTTTTTTAAAGTAGAGGTTGCGGATTAGGGCAGGAATTACGAATAGATTTCTCTCATTTCCAGGTTTTGGAGATTTATTGGTTAGAAAAGGAAATAGAAAATCACTCCCGGGATTGCCGCTCCGCAAATAGCTGCACCTACCGATTTCCAGACAAATGAAGATACTGAGCCCGGGTTTGTGGTTAGGCTGGTTTCCGCTGAAATACCCAAACTCGCCTTTGGACTGGCCATGAATTTTTCTCCTTCCTATTGTTATCCCATTCTCTACTATAGTTTCGGAAGGAATCAGCCTAAACTTAATGCCAGCACCAAAAATAAGCGGCAAAAATGTCCGTATGGTTGCGGTTTTTGTTTAGCAAACGCCCATGAACAATTTTCCAAAAACTTCAACCTTTCGGAGTTCAGGGTAAAGGTCTATGGATTCAAAAGAAAAAGATGATCCTCAATCAAATGAGCCTTGTGAAGAATCTGGAGCAAAGGAATTACTATTCAATCCTCTAATTGATAGGCGGGCATTTATCAAGGGAATGGCCGGAGTTTTAGGGGTGTCTGCCCTGGGTATTGGAAAAGGATATGCAAATACAGATAAAAATGAAATTGTTGTGGAGAAGGTTCCTGTCAAAATATCCAACCTCCCGAAGGCTTTCAAGGGATTTAAAATTGCTCAGTTAAGTGACCTTCATTCATCTCCTCTGGTGAGTGTAAATCACCTGAAAGCTGCAGCTATTCTTGCAAAAAAGGAAAACCCGGACCTGGTTGTTTTAACCGGTGACTTTATTGGTCATAAAATACGGACTCACCGGCGCGAAATTCATGAGTTCGACAAACAGTATGTTGATAATATTGTGGAGGCACTTTCTGTTTTAAAACCCGCTCATGGAATTTTTTCGGTTTTGGGTAATCATGATTTCTGGAGTGGTCCTGAAGCAACTCAATACCTCATTGATAGGTTTTCCAAGGGGTTGGGAGCCCAATGGCTTCGAAATGACCGGGTAGAATTGCAACGGGGAAGAGATAGTATTCAATTAATTGGGGTGGACGACTTGTGGCAGGATTCATTTTCCCTCAGAAAGGCTTATCGAAAAGTGGATCACGGGCGAACGCGAATTTTATTGAGCCATAATCCGGAAGTTAATGAAGAGTTTCAATGGAACCCTGGGTTGTCTGCTGAATTGATTCTTTCTGGGCATACTCATGGTGGACAGGTAGTGCTCCCGTTTATTGGTCCACCCTTTTTACCAGGAATACGCAATAAAAAATATATCGCAGGATTGGTGGAAGAAAAAGGAAGACAGACCTACGTGACTCGGGGAATCGGTCATCTGGTGGTGCCTCTTCGGTTTAATTGTCCGCCAGAAGTTTCCTTGATTGAATTGGTATGAATAATTTGTTGAAAAGATGGTTTTAAAGAAACATCTCGAGTGCCTTTTCTGTTTCTTCAATTATCACCGGCTTTGCTTCGTTAATAAAGTCAATGGTCAGGTTGAGTTCCTTCAACCACGTTTTGTGCAGTGGGGGTAGTATAGGTTCACCGCTGCTGCCAAGTTTCATTTCGTATACCAGAAAATCAGCTACATGAATAACCGCCGCTTCCTGTTGGTTGTCTTTTGCCTTCGACGGGTCATGGTGACCTTTGACCGAATTTACTATACTGGAGGGGAGTTTCCATTCATTTAACAGGATGCTGCCGACCTGTGAATGATTAAAACCCATCAGTTTTTCTTCGAAAGCCAACATACTTCCATCGTTATTGGCATCAAATTGAGCGAGCACAGTTTCAATTTGTCCCGGTGCTTCTCGATATAAAATTAATTTCCCTATATCATGCAACATGCCGGCAAGATAGTAGCGGTCAACGTCAGGTAGATTCAGAAACTTCGCCATATTTCTTGCGGCAACTCCTACACCAACGGAATGTTTCCAGAAAGCTTCCAGGTCGATTCCTACATTTTTCATCCCGTCAAACTGGGACGCAACCGACGTAGCCAGGGCAAGGTCGGCTAATTGATCCGAGCCGATAATGTTCAGGGCATGCGGGATTGTTTCTACTTTAGCTGTGAGGCCATAAAACGGCGAATTAACAACTTTTAAAAGTCGGGCTGCCAGAGCAGGGTCGGCGCCGATGATTGAGCTGAAATCTGCAATGGAGGAGTCCGGGTTTTCTATCGCTTCTCTCAAACTAAAGTATGCGCCGGGCGGGGAAGCTATTTTACTGTCTTTTACTTGCTGAAGTGTCAGAGCCACAATAACCTCGAAAAACTGGTTGTGTTGGTGCCGCAACCGTTCTGGGATGTTTTTCAACCTGTCTAAGATTTAGAATAACGGTGAGAGATAAAAAATCAAGAAGGATTGAATATATATTTTTCTTTCGGAATGTAGAGTGCTTATATCCTTGGTTTTGAAGGAAAAAAATAAATACTCACAATACAACGTTGGGTCAAATCAAAAGATTCTGGGATTGGTGGGAATTCCGCAGTAATCTAAATAGTCTGGAAACGGGTTCCAGATGGAAGTCACCACTGGTGCCAGCGATATATTTTCAAAAACAACTTTTGGGTCGGGGAAACCTTCAATGGGATTTATAAAAAAGGGCATTTTAATTGGTGGGATATTTTTTAGTTTTATTGCTGGGGGGGGGGCTACTAGAGCAGAAGAAAACCCCATAAAAGGGCATCTGGACGAGCCTGTGTTCGTAAAAATGCCCAGAAAAACTACGGTCGAAAACAAACGGATTTTGAGCCTTTATTTCCGAATGGATAAAAAGGCCTGTGAAAAAAGATATGGCAAACGCTATTACTCTTCCTGTCGTGCCAACCTGAGGCTTGCTGGTAAGACGATCCCACGGGGTATTTCCATGGTCCCGGAAATTCCAGGAGAATGGCGCTGGGATTACGATTACACGATCAAATTTACTCCGGATTCGCCATGGGTTGCGGGTCAGGAATATAAGGTGGTTTTTGACAAGTCTGTATTTCCCGAACATTTGATAGTGGACACTTACGCGTATAAATTTCGATCGAACCCTTTTCGAGTCTCTCCTCGAAAAATGAAATTTTTCCAGGATCCGGATAATCCGGCCCGGAAAGTCATTGCCACTCACCTTGACTTTAATTACCCCGTAAATAAAAAGTCCCTGGAAGACAGATTGGCTTTTAGTTTTGTGAAACGTGGCAACAATAAAAAATTAAGCCAGGATGATAAGTTTCCCTTTGAAATAATTTACAGCGCAGATGCTACTCAGGCCGACCTGACTACAGCCTTGCCATTGCTCCCCGATAAGGAAAAATTTCTAAGTCTTGTTGTTGATACAGGGGTGGAACCCAAGGGGCAAAAGCGACCCTCAATAAAAACGTTCAGGGAGAGGGTGAGAGTTCCCAGTCTGGAAAACTACTATCAGGTTAAATCTGCAAAAGTAGCTTTGGTCAAAAACAGGAAGTATGGAACGGATCAGGTGCTGACCCTGGACACTAATGTCAAGGCAGAGCCGGAGGTGATTGCAAAGAACCTAGAGGTGTATTTGCTTCCAGAGTTTCATCCGGTGGCAAAAAGAGATCCAGAGAATAAAAAGCCATATCGATGGCAGGCGGCCAATGAAGTGACTGACTCGATTTTGAAGTATGCTGATCCCTTGGATGTATCCCTTATTCCACAATCAAGAAAATATGCTGCTACCCATAGCCTTAAACTCGACACAGCACCCGGGAGATTTCTGTATGTGAAATTGAAAGGTGGAGTGAAGACCTTTGGAGGTTTTGTCCTGGCTGAGGATTATATGGTCATCGCCCAGGTACCTTTTTTCCCAAAAGAGCTCTCAATTATGCAGTCCGGTGGACTTTTAGCATTGAGCGGAGAAAAGAAAATATCCATTGTGGCGCGCGGCCTGGACAGGATCAAGTTTGAGGTGGCAAGAGTGCTCCCACGATTTATAAGTCATCTGGTAACACAGACTCGTGGGAATTTCGATAGCCCCTATTTTACTAATTATAATTTTGATCGGCAGCATATTGCCGATATGAAAACTGAAGAGATTTCTCTCTTTAGGGACGACGACAGAAAAGCTCAGTTCACTTCATTTGACTTTTCATCTTATTTAGAGAGGGGGAAGAAAGGATTATTCTTTCTAAAAGCATTTGGTCAACGGGGGAAGAATCTACGGGTAAGACAGGATAATCGATTTATTCTAGTCACGGACCTTGGGTTTATTATCAAAAGAAATGCGGACAAAAGCCGTGAAGTTTTTGTTCAGTCAATAGCTACAGGAAAACCTGTGTCGGGTGCGCAGGTCCAGGTTTTAGGTAACAACGGCAAGCCTGTGTTTACTGTCCTAACTGGAGATGAGGGCAGGGCATCGGTCCCAAACCTGAGCGGTATTAGCCGGGATAAGTTGCCTGTGGCAGTGGTGGTATCTAAAGATGATGACCTTTCGTTCATGGCTTATAACCGGAGAGACCGCGGCCTGAATTTTTCCGGGTTCCCTGTTTCCGGTACCCACTTCTCCCAAACAGGAATGAAAGCCTATCTGTTTTCCGACCGGGGGATTTACCGCCCGGGGGACCTGGTTCATTTTGGCTTGATCGTTAAACCCCGGGATTGGGACAAGGATCTTGAGGGAATCCCATTGCAACTGGATATCATTGATTCCCGTGGAATTCGTATAAAAAAGGAAACGATAAAACTTGCGGCAAACGGTTATCAGGAATATGAATTCCAAACACGGGAAACCTCACCAACTGGCCGTTATCATGCTCATCTTTATATCTCCAATGATGGCAAGCGTGGAAGCTTGTTGAACTCCACCAGCGTTCGAGTGGAGGAATTTCTTCCGGACCGTTTGAAAATCAGGGCCGACTTTAATGTCCCGCGCAAAAAAGGCTGGGTGTCTCCGAAAGACCTTAAAGTAAAAGTGAATCTTAAGAACTTGTACGGCACACCGGCGACCAATCGCCGTATAAAGGGAACACTCACCTTATCTCCTGGAGCCTTTTCGTTTAAAGAGTTTTCTGAATATCAGTTTTTTAACGGTTTAAATTTGAAGAACAGTCAAATCCAGGAATCTTTGCCGGATGAGAAATCAGATCAAAATGGAGACGCAGAATTCGCCCTTGACCTGAAACGATATGGCAAGACAAGCGCTTACCTGAGCTTTAGAGGTGAAGGTTTCGAAGCAGGAGGAGGGCGTAGTGTTGCGGTGGACGCAGACCTGCTGGTGTCACCCCTTAAATTTGTCGTTGGGCATAAAACAGCTTCTAATCTTGCTTACCTGAAAAATGACCGGAACCACACCCTCGAATGGATCGCTGTAGATTCTGATCTGAATAAGGTCTCCGGGCAGAAACTGATACTCAGTCGGGTACGTAAGGACTATATATCAACCCTGGTTAAGCGGAACGGGAAACTGGGTTATGAGTCGGTTCCCAAAGAACGTATTCTGGATACCCGCCAGGTGGAGATCGGAGCAGACGGGTTAAAGTGGAAATTGGACGCAAGCCATCCTGGTGATTATGTTTTGATTCTGTCCGATTTGAACGGGCTTGATGTGTCTCGCGTTGAATACTCGGTTGCTGGCGAGGCCAATCTTGCAGGAAGGCTGGACACACGGGCAGAGCTCAAAGTCAAACTGAACAAGCCTTACTACCAGGCGGGTGAAGAGATTGAAATGAATATTGTGGCGCCCTATACAGGCGCTGGTTTGATCACGATTGAAAGCGATCGTGTATATGCCCATCACTGGTTCCTCACCGACAAAACCGACACTTTGCAAAAAATAAAGGTTCCAGATGATTTTGAGGGCAATGGGTTTGTGAATGTGACGTTCACCCGGGCAATGGGTTCCCCTGAAATTTATATGAGCCCCTTAACCTATGCTGTTGTTCCATTTACAGCCAATATAGAAAAGAGGCGCGTGGAAATTGACCTCCAGGTTCCTGATAAGGCCCGCCCGGGAAATCCACTTTCTTTTAAGGTGGCTACAGACAGACCAAGCCGAATTGTTGTGTTTGCGGTTGATGAGGGCATTTTGCAGGTGGCTCAATACAAAACCCCTCGTCCACTGGATTATTTCTTGAAAGGACGCGCTTTGGATGTGGACACGACCCAGATTCTTGATCTAATTATGCCTGAGTATTCCGCCGTTCGTGAGTCTCTCAACTTTGGAGGTGGAATGTCGGCTGTGGGCGGAAAGCATCTCAATCCCTTCCGCAGGAAAACCGATGCTCCTGTAGTCTTCTGGTCCGGAATCCTTGGAGCAGACAGGAATCCTCAAACAGTTACTTATGAGGTTCCGTCCTATTTTAATGGAACATTGCGTGTGATGGCGGTTGCGGTTGCCGCTGGTGGAGTGGGGGCTTCTGCCAGGAAATCAACAGTAAAAGGTGATTATGTCATCAGTCCTAACGTCCCCTTGTTCGTCGCTCCTGGAGACACTTTTGAAGTGACGGCAACACTTGCCAATAATCTGGAAGGTTCAGGCGAGCAGGCCCAGGTTCCTTTCTCGGTTTCCCTGTCAAAGCATCTTTCGTTGGTGGAGCCTGCGGAAAAAGTTGTTTCGATTCCGGAAGGTCGTGAGGGGCTTGTACGATTTAGAGTGAAAGCAAATGAGGTCCTGGGTTCCGCGTCAATTGATTTTGTAGCTGGTGGTGAGGCCCATGCCGTTCGATACCAGTCAACCTTGAGTGTTCGCCCTCCGGTTCCAAAAGCCACTCTGTTGACTTCCGGTTATTTTTCGGATGGTGTCAAAACAGTCGCTTTAAAACGGGAACGTTATCAGGAATTCGCTAAAACCGAAGTCAGCCTCTCGGCTCTTCCTTCTGGGCTTATTCAGGGGCTTATCGATTTTCTGGAAAATAATGTGCACAGTTGCACCGAGCAGACCATCAGTCGAGCTTTTCCACCCATAGCTCTGCTTCAAAATCCCGATTACCGCTTTGATGATGAGAAAATAAAAAATAATTTGAAGCGTACGGTGGATCGTCTCCGGGAAAGGCAAACTTCCGAAGGTGGTTTTGGAAACTGGACCGGGAACGAGGCTCCATCTTTGTTTGCAAGTGTATATGCTATGGATTTTCTGACTCTAAGTCGTGAGAAAGGATTCCCTGTTCCGACTGATTTGACTCAAAGAGGGCTTGTCTATCTTAAAGATGTTGTCAATCAATCCATCCGGTCCAAGGATGACGCGAGAGCCAAGGCCTATGGGATTTATATCCTGACACGAAATGGTGAGGTGACGACTAATTATATTACCCACTTGATGAGTTATATTTCTAGCCATTCAAAATGGGAATGGGACAATGATCTCACCATGGTTTATCTGGCCGGTGCTTTTAAATTAATGAAACAGGATGACCTTGCAGAAGACATCCTGGAAAAGTTTGTATTTAAGAAGGAGGACTTCTGGCCGCGGTACAGTTATTACAATAGCCTGGTTAAGTACAGTCAGTATGTCGTGTTGCTGGCAAGGCATTTCCCTGATCGATTAAAAAATATGGACCGGGAAATAATTTTTAAAATCGCAAATTATATTGGAGAAACCCTGTACAACTCGTTGTCATCTTCCTACGCGATTCAAGCCTTAAATGAATACACCCTTGCGGTAGGCAACCAGGAGTCTGTAAACCTTCTTATCGAACAGGAGGAGAGCGCAGGAAGTTTCACGCCCCTCGACACGACTGGAGTATCAGTAAAGCGGGGCAGAGTCGACGGTGAGGTGTCCTCATTCAGGTTCAAGGGCAGTGGGAAACACGGGTTATTTTATCAGGTAGCGAATACGGGTTTTGATAAAGCTCTTCCTGAAAAACCAATTGTAAAGGGAATGGAGATCACCCGTGAATTTCAGAATTTAAAGGGAGAGGTTGTAACCAAAGCAAAACTTGGAGAAGAGCTGGATGTGGTGATCACCCTTCACTCGCATGAGAACAAATGGATAGACAATATTGCCCTGGTGGATCTGCTTCCAGGAGGATTTGATCTCGTGCTTGACAAGGCCGGTGAAGGCTCAACTTTGGAAACTGAATTTATCGATAAAAGGGAAGATCGTGTTGTTGCCTATGTGTCTGTTCAACCAAAGGAAAAATCCTTTCGCTATAGGATTCGACCAACCAACAAAGGGGAATACACCATTCCGCCACCGTATGCTGAATCCATGTACGACTTGAGAATACAGGCAAGAGGGTTGGCCAAAAAGATTCATGTTGAATAGAGTGATCCAAATATTTTATAAACCCGGCCTATGGGGGAAAGTGTGTCTGCTGCTTTTTCTTGCTCTCGGGACTGTTTATTTTTTTCTTCCCAAGCCGAATTTAATGGATGGCGTTGGCTATTCGAGTACTTACTATGATCGTCATGGAAAACTGTTGCGCCTGACCCTGGCACCGGATGAAATCTACCGGGTTCGCTTGTCACTTGGAGATATCGCTCCTGGACTGATTGAGGCCACACTTCTGCAGGAAGATCGTTATTTTTTTGAACACCCTGGAGTTAACCCATTTTCGCTGATGCGGGCCTTTTATGAAACGTATATAAAGCGAAACAGGCGGGTGGGTGGTTCCACTCTCACCATGCAACTGGCGCGAATGCGTTTTAAAATTGATTCGTACACCATACCGGGGAAACTGGTTCAAATTTTCCGCGCTCTACAACTGGAAAGGCATTATGAGAAAGAAGAAATTTTAGAAGCCTACCTGAATCTTGCGCCTTATGGAGGAAATATTGAAGGGGTGGGGGCTGCCAGTCTGATTTATTATCACCGACCTGCATATGAACTGAGTCTTGCTGAAACTCTGGCCCTATCGATCGTTCCTCAAAACCCTTCAAAACGAAATCCTCTGAAAGGGAGTGGAAATACTGAGTTGGTCAAGGCCCGATCCCGCCTTTTTGATGCCTGGATAAAGAAGCATCCGGAAGATAAAGGCCAGCACGCTTTGTTAGAGCTTCCATTGCAGGTGTATTCACCTTCAAGACTTCCTTTTTATTCGCCGCATTTCCTGGAAAATATTCTAAGCCCATCCCTGGGAAGAGTGGAAACCCAGCTTGATAGTAAATTGCAGGTTCGATTGGAGGCGGTCCTTAAAGGTTATGTAGAACGACGTCGTCCCCTGGGAGTTCGAAATGCCTCGGCGATCATGGTGGACTTCCGGGATATGTCAGTAAGGGCTCTGGTCGGTTCCGCGAACTATTTTGATGCCTCGATTGATGGTGCTGTTGATGGAACACGAGGAAAAAGGTCTCCTGGTTCTACCCTGAAACCCTTTATTTATGGGCTTGCTCTGGAGCAGGGGATTATTCATCCGAAAACTTTACTCAAAGATGCCCCCAGTCGGTTTGCAGATTACCGTCCTGAAAATTTTGATGGCAGGTTTCGTGGACCTCTGCATGCGCGGGATGCTCTGGTGATGAGCCGAAATATTCCTGCCCTGTATCTTGCCTCACGGCTGCAACGTCCCGACCTGTATTCCTTTCTTAAAACTGCTGGTGTTCGAAAAATGGAAACCCGGGAACACTATGGGTTGGCCCTTGTTTTGGGTGGAGGGGAGGTCACCATGCAGGAGTTGGTCCGGTTATACGCTATGCTGGCTAATCAGGGTGAGCTCAAGCCCCTTCGATTTTTAAAGAACGCTCCCACTGCCTCCGGTAAATCTTTGCTGAGTCCTGAAGCGGCTTATCTGACTCTTGCAATGCTCAGGGACAACCCCATAGCCACGCGACACAGTTTTATCGGGCAGAATGTGAAACGACTTCCTGTGTACTGGAAAACAGGCACTTCCAATGGGTTCAAGGATGCCTGGGCGGTCGGATTGTTTGGCCACTATGCGCTCGCGGTCTGGCTGGGTAATTTTGATGGGACCCCCAACCCGGAATTTATTGGTGGATCGTTGGCGGCTCCACTTTTTTTCGATATTGTTGATGCCGTTCAGGAAACAGAGCACCTGGTCGACGAGATTCAAAGCAGAAAAAAATTCCTCAACATTTCAAAAGTTGAGCTGTGTTCGGAAACAGGTGATCTTGCCGATGAGTTGTGTCCGCGCACGGAATGGGGAGATTTTATCCCGGGGAAATCGCCTATCAGGAATTCCGGGATATTCAGAAAAGTGGCTATTGACCCGGATAGCGGATACCGGGCTTGTACTTCCGACCCAACTAAAGTCGAATATGAGGTTTATGAATTCTGGCCGAGCGATTTGCTGAGCGTATTTAAAAAAGCTGGAATCTCCCGAAGGACGCCTCCTCCATTTCTGGTATCGTGTGAGCGGGATAGACAATCAGCCCAGCATTTAAAACCTCGCATCACTTCACCTCGTGCAGGAGTGGAATATGCGATCACACTGGGCCGACCGGATTTATCCTTACCACTCATGGTGACCACCGACTCTGAAGTGAGATCTGTGTACTGGTTTGCTAATGAGGAATTTCTTGGCAGGAATGATGGAACCGAGCCTCTGGAATGGAACCCGCAGCCGGGTGAATTTACCCTGCGCGCAGTTGACGATAGCGGTGCATCGGATAGCCGGACCATCAAAATAGGTGTCGTCCAATAATAAAATTGCCGCATGATGTTGGAAACGACTACACGGATGAGTTTGAGAAAATTTAAGGGTTTGCTTCCCGTAATCCTCCCAGGCCAAAGGTTTCACGAAATACACTCTTGATCACGAACAGGAGGTTTTCCTTTCGTTCAGCCAGCCTTCGTAAAGTATAGGGAAGCCAGGATTTTCCGAACGGGACGTAAACCCGGACCCGGAAGCCTTTGTCCAGTAAATCCTTTTGCAGATCACGCCTGACCCCATACAGCATTTCAAAATAAAATGTTTTGGAAGAAATATGCTCTGCTTTCACGAATTTCAATATTTCCTTAAGCAGCATTTCATCGTGTGTGGCGATCGCTGGTTGGAAGCCGGAAGTTAGTAATCGCCGAGCTTGCATTAAAAAGTTTTCCCGAATATCGTCCATTGATTGCAGGGCGATATGCTCCGGTTCGCTATAGGCACCTTTGCAAAGTCGAGTTGATATTCCTTCGCGAATCACACGGCCAATATCATCTGCGGTTCTGTGTAAATAAGCCTGTAGTACCAGACCAAGGTTTGGATATTGTCTGTGCATTTCGATTCCTTCATACAAAATCTGTTGGGTGGTGTCTGAACCCTCCATATCGAGCCTGACTGTGTGGTGTCTGGCGGCTTTTAATATGGTTTCCAGATTGTTTCGACAAAATTCGCGATCCAGGTTGAGACCCATTTGAGTCAGTTTGACTGAAAGGTCGAGTGGAAAAGGTTGATCCTTCATCTTTTCGAGAAGATCGAGATACTCCTGTCTGGCAGCCAGTGCCTGTTCCCGGGTACGCGTGTCTTCTCCGAGAACATCAATGGTCGACAGATAGCCATGCCGGTTTAGCGATAGAACATTGTGAAGTGCGGTTTTTAAATCTTCACCAGCGATGAATCGTTTGGCAAATGGATAAAGGAGATGCATATTGACCTCCGGGAAATATGAACAAAATAGAGCCGTTGAGGCGTAAACAGCTTCTCCCAGTAATATGGTCCCTTTTTCAGAAAATGGGGACTGAATATTGAAAAATTCTGGAATTAGATTATAGTAGGCAGCGCAATTTCAACCTTTTCGGGAAATAATATGGATCCGCAATCATTGTTGCTGGCCGGGCTGGTAGGGGTCGCCTTTATCGGCTTCCTGTACTATTTTATGGCCTGTCGTCGAGATAACGGGTAGGTAATTGTTGCTCAAAAATTCAGGGGATGCGGGCGACTTGCCCCTTTTCCTCGAATAAAACTGGAGTTGGGCTTTGTTCTGCAGGTGTTTTATTTTCTTTTCCTGCTGGAGGGTTCAAGGCCAAAGCCTTCTTGAAGGGCTCCAGCGCATCCCGGTAACGACCCAGCTCAAGATACGCCAGTGCTAGCCCGTGCCACACTTTGCCATTGTCCGGTGCCAGTTGGGTCGCATTTTCAAATGCCCCAACCGCTTCCTTGTGCCGTTTGGACAAATAGTAAGACATTCCGAGATAGTAATGAGTTTCCGCATTTGCTGGTGAGAGTTTCAAGGCTTTTTGGTAATGCTGGATCGCTTCCTGATGCAGGTCTTCGACAGCGAGTGCCTGTCCCAGCTTGAAGTGGGCCGGGGCGAATTCCGGCTGTAGTTTTACAACTTCGCGATACTTTTGCATCTTTTCCTTGTGCCGACCCAACGCACCATAGGCAAGACCCAATTCAAAATTAGCTTTTGCCGAATCCGGATGCAATTCTGCAGCCTTTTCCAGAGGCACCAGAGACTCCTCAATTCGCCCCGCCGTTAGATAAGCGAAACCAAGATCGGTAAGATCCTGAACCGATTCCGGATTTTCACCAACGATATTTTTAGCGACTGTGACTTCGTCAACTTCAGTACTGACAGTTGACTGAGAACAGCCTGCTATCAGGCCAAATGTCGTCAAGAATGGAATAATGAAAAATCGTTTCATAACCCATAGCACCACATTGAAGATCGATACCTTATCCGTGGATAAGGCGACTAAGTGTAGCTATATGCCTGACAGATTTCAACGATAACCTGACCCGGCCTAAAGACATCAACAGAAGATGTAATTTGCAAAGGAAAGAAAAATCGCATATTTTTCAAAGCAGTAAATCATGAACAGTAATCACATGTTTTGAAAAAATAATTTGGGAATTCTACCTCTCGGGGATTTTATTTCTGATATTTAATATTGAGGCCACTACATTTGAGAACAGGTTATGGCTTATCCACTGCGTGGCATCTGGCGTAACCGGATTCTAAAGGTGTTTCTTCTGGGTAGACATTTTTACAGTTTTGCTGCAAAGGTGAACCTTCTTGTTCTGCCAGGTAAATAGGGCAGCGTGGATGGAAGTGGCACCCGGGTGGCGGGTTTAGAGGGGAGGGGACATCGCCGACGATGGTCTTGAAGGGGACGCGTTCCCCAAGGGAAGGTACGGCTTCCAGTAACGATCGGGTATAGGGGTGTCTCGGGTTTGCAAACAGGTTTTTCACATTACTATATTCGACAACCCGTCCAAGGTACATGATGGCCACTTGATCCGCAATATACTCAACAACATTCAAATTGTGAGTGATGAACAGGTAGGTGAGTCCACGCCGTGATTGCAAGTCGCGTAATAAATTAAGAACCTGTGCCTGAACCGAAACGTCCAAAGCACTCGTGGGTTCATCCAATACGAGGAATTCCGGCTCCAGGATCAGGGCCCGGGCAATACTGATGCGTTGACGCTGTCCTCCGGAAAATTCATGCGGGTAACGGTCGGCTACGGAAGCATGAAGCCCGACCTCTTCCAGCACGTCATCAATTTTTTTTCGTAATTCAGCACCTTTTATTTCTGGGTAATGGATTTTCAGGCCTTCACCCACAATTTCGAAAATACGCATACGCGGGGATAGTGAACCATAAGGGTCCTGAAACACGATCTGCATATGCTGCCGCATATCTTTTAGATCTCCCGAATCCAGGTCCATTACCTGCTTTCCGTCGAACGTGATCTGGCCACGGACCTCACGGTTGAGGCGCAGGATGGATTCTCCTAAAGTGGTTTTGCCGCACCCGGACTCACCGACCAGCGCAACGGTAGAGCCACGCTTGATATCAAGATCTATATTGTCTACAGCCTTGACGTAATTTGCCACCCGTCGGAAAACCCCCTTATGAACAGGGAACCAGGTTTTTACGTTTCGGATAGAGATCAGGTTGTCATTTTCAATTTTTTTAGACGGGGCAGGTTGGCGTTCCTCGCTCTCCAGTTTTGGAAATTCTTTTTCCGATTCATGTAACAGACAAGACACTCGATGCCCAGGTTCGAGAGGAATCTCCTCAGGGTCTATCGTGTGGCAATCATCGAACGTGTATTCGCAACGATCAGCAAAACGACACCCCGTTCCGTACTCCGTTGCCGGTGGAACAAGACCCGGTATAGTATTGAGTAAGTAAGGCGAGTCTCCAGATTTAGGAATGGAGTCCAGCAGACGCCGGGTGTAGGGGTGTCCCATTTGAGAAAAGACCTGTTCGCGAGTCCCCTGCTCGACAATTTTTCCGGCATACATGATGCTGACGTTATCGGCCATCTGGTTGACAATACCCATGTCATGGGTGATGAGAAGAATAGCCATGCCCTTCTGCTGTTGAAGGTCAGACATCAACCGAAGGACCTGGGCTTGAATAGTGACATCAAGGGCGGTCGTTGGCTCATCGGCGATCAGGACTTTTGGTTCGCAGGCCAGTGCCATTGCAATCATCACGCGTTGTTTCATTCCGCCGGAAAGTTCATGGGGGTAGGTGTCGATGCGACGTTCCGGGTCGGGGATGCCCACCTGATCCAGAAGCTCAATGGCGGTTTGCCGTGCTGGTCCCTTTTGCATTTGCCGGTGCAATCGAAGAGGTTCCTCAAGTTGATTGCCTACCTTGTAAAGGGGATTGAGTGAAGTCATCGGTTCCTGGAAAATCATGGCGATGTCATTGCCACGAATGGACCGCATTTCATCTTCATCGAGACTGAAAAGGTCGCGTCCCTCCATCAGAATTCTGCCTTCAGGGTGAAATCCGTTTTCTGCGACCAGCCTCATGATGGAGAGAGCTGTCTGGGATTTGCCGCATCCTGACTCCCCAACCATGGCCAGCGTTTTTCCGGATTCCAGTTCAAAGGAGATACCGTCAACAGCCCGTGCGGTTTTGTCGAACCCGACCTTGAAATGTGTTTTTAAATTTTCAACTTTGAGCATGGACGTGTTCTCGCTTATACCGATTTTTTGGGATCGAACGCATTTCGGATACCATCGCCGACAAACGTTAGCAAAGTCAGGGTCGTGGTCAAAACAAAAAATGTTGGCAGCAGAATCCACAATGCCTGGAGATTGGTTTTTCCCTGGGCCAGTAATTCACCAATGCTTGGAGCGGGACTTGGGACTCCAAGGTTAAGAAAATCCAGACTCACAAGCGCCAGGATTCCGGCTGTCACTTCAAAGGGGAAAAAGGTGATGACTGGTGTGAGTGAGTTTGGGAGGATGTGGTTTTTCATGATTGAAAAGTTGGAAACCCCCAGAGCTCTGGCTGCTTTGACGTATTCAAGGTTGCGGCTCTTCAAAAATTCTGCACGAATATACGCGGCGATACCCATCCAGGCTGTCAGGTTGAGGATCATAAATAGAAGGAGTCCGGAGGGTGTCAGTAGCGCGCTCAAAATAATCAGGATGTAAAGGCGTGGCATGGATCCCCATATTTCGGTCAGGCGTTGACCTATGAGATCCACCCAGCCGCCGAAATATCCCTGAATACCCCCCAGCAGGCAGCCAATAAGGGTCCCGGTAATCGCAAGCGAAAGACCGAATACCATGGAGATCCGGAATCCATAAATCAGTCTGGCTAACACATCACGTCCCCGGTCATCTGTTCCGAGGTAATGACCGTCTACCCATGAGGAAGGTAAAGTCTGTTCAAGATGCGGAGAAAACGTTTCGACTGGAGATGCGAGTGCGACTTGTCCCGCTTTACTCTCGGATGGAATATATTTGTAATCATAGCGGATGGGTGGCCACAGCATCCAGACATCCCGCTCCTGCTTTTTGGATGCTGTGGTTGTTGAAGAAAAGGCAGCATCGGTAATTTCACTGTTGGTATCTTCATCGAAGTCTGACATCTCAATGATGAAAAGTGTGGGTTCTTCAGTTTCGTCAAAATCCCCGAAATTTAACCCCATTCCCCCAGATTCATCTGCGGATTCTTCCGTCGAAAACTCTTCTTCAAAATCATCCAGGGACATCGCAGATTCTTCAGGTGTGCTTTGAATAGGAGAGGGTAATGAGTCCTGCTCTTGCTCGTCAAAAGTAGTGCCAAATAATTGGATGAATTCTCTGGATTTATAATCCGGTTCTGCGGGGCTCTCTCCACCAAAATCTTTCCAGGAGTAGGTAAAGGCAATGGGGAAATACCACTTCCCGTCTACCGTCATCACCAGGGGGCGGATATTGCAGAGAAGTTCGGCCGGGAGGGAGATTAGAAATAAAAAGGTGAGTATTGTGAAACTGTACCAGGCTCGGCGGTCTGCCTTAAAGCGATCCAGTTTGAGTGAAAGGTCTTTGCTGATCATGGTCAGACTTGTGACTCATCAAAGGTGATCCTGCGGTCAATCAACACATAGGAGATATCGGTCAATAATTGACCCACCAGCGTCAACAAGGAGAAAATAAAAAGCGAACCGAGAACAATAGGGTAATCCCGTTGAATGACGGCTTCATAAGAAAGTAGCCCGAGACCGTTTAATGAAAAGATCTGTTCTATTAAAAGTGACCCTGTAAAAAACATAGCCAGGAACCCTATGGGAAATCCTGTGATTAAAGGGATCAGGGCATTTTTTAAAACGTGTTTGTAGAGAACTCTTTTTTCGGTCAGGCCTTTTGCACGAGCGGTCAGGACGTACTGCTTGTGCATTTCTTCAATGATAGAGTTTTTTGTGAGAATGGTCAGCGTGGCGAAACTCCCGATCATGAAGCATAAGAGAGGCGCTGCCAGGTGGTGCAGATAGTCGACGAACTTTTCCCAAAGGGTCCAGCTTTCATACCCTGGAGTTCCGGCAGAGGTCAGGCCGGACAGAGGTATCCAATGTGCAATGGCACCGTCACCCGGGCCAAGCAAAACGATGAACAGGATCCCAAGTACAAAGCCAGGGGTACTGTAACCTATCAGGACTAGAAAGCTGGAGGTAGTATCAAAAGGGGTTCCGCTTTTGACCGCTTTGGCGATCCCAAGAATAATACAGGCGATGTAAGTGGTGAAAAAACTGATAACCCCGAGAGAAACAGAAACCGGCAGTTTTTCTTTAATAAGCTGGAGGACAGATTTGTTCCTGTAAAAAGAATCCCCGAATTTAAAGATGAGAAATCCTTCCCAGTTGTCACGATTGAAGAACCGTTCCGTGAATGTACCACTTTGTTCCTTGGGTGAATACCAGAGAAAGGTACGAAGATAGCGTTCCCAGAGGGGACGATCGAGATGATAGATTCGCTTGAGTGCTTCAAAATGGCGGGGATCCATTTCCTGCGCTTTGTTGGTTGACTGAGTCAGGGAAGATCCGCCTCCGGCTTCACCGATAACGCCGGAATGCCCTCGTAACAGGGATTTCATCTGATCGATAGGACCGCCTGGGACAAATTGAATAACGATGAAAGTGATCGTCAGGATTCCGATCAGTGTCGGAATCATTAACAAAAGTCGGCGGATGATGTAACTGAGCATATGAAAATCAAACCGGGAAGAGGTGTTCGACCTGGTATTTTTTAACCAGATTCAGTCAATCCTGAAATTTTATCATAAGGAAGGTCTGGGCTGTTGAGATTAACAGTAATTCAGGGCAGGTTGAAATGAAATGGAAATTCTGACACCAGGTTAAAAAATTAAAAAGTTTTAATTTTCCCGGGCTTGACTGATTAAATTTCAGTTTTATTTTTTTCAAGAGGAATGAGAGAAACTGCCAATAAATTTAGCAAGTAATTATTTGGTGGTTTTTCTCGAAAATTCACAACATTTATTTGAAGAAAGGAGGCTGTTATGAACAGCTCTACCCTGGTCCCCATTTCTTTGAATAGAAGTGGTGAGACTATCTCCAATGAAGTGGAACGATGGTTGTCTTCCCTGTTTAGAGGGACGGGACTCTTTTTTGATTCACACAGTGAAAAAACATATGGTCATGAGGGTTCCAAAACCGGCACCAGCCATTTGACGTTTGCGCCCAGGGTTGACCTGGCGGAAACGGATGAAATGGTTCATGTAATTGCCGAACTTCCAGGTGTGGCTGAAAAGGATATCGACGTTACTTTTTCGGAAGGTATCCTTGTTCTGAAAGGTGAAAAGAAACCCACTCTGGAATGTGAAAATATGCATTATCACCACAAGGAATCCATTTGTGGAAAGTTCTATCGGCGAATTATTTTAGCTAAGGAAGTGGAAGAAGATAAAATTAATGCCTCTTACGCCAATGGGGTATTAAGCATCAAGCTTCCAAAAACACAAAAAGCAAAAGAAAGCGTGAGAAAGATTCCTGTCCAGGTTTAAAGGGCAGTATTTTGCTCAGAGAGTATTTTGGGCATGGAAGTTCTGTGCCCTGAAGAAACTCCTCTCTCTAAAGCAGAAATCTTCTCAACTTTAAATATAATCAGGAGGGAAAATATGGTTACTGATGCCATGTTAATGGCTGTTATGGCCGGGCTGGCAGCCATGGGGTTTTTTGCGATTTTCGGCTCCGGAATTTTTCAAAAATAGCAGCCATTTCAATCATTGAAATTATGAAACAATAATCCGTTTATAAAATTAAAGGAGGATTGTCATGAAAAAACTGAGTGTACTGTCAATTGCCCTTTTCTTTTGTGTTCTGAGCCTCGGAACCGCATTTGCGGATGAAGTTAAAGTAAACATGTTGGATCGTCATGCAGTGTGGACTGCTCCGTCTGTAGAAGAACAATGGCGGGGGCCTGCTGACAATCTGACGAGTATGGGGTCTGGCGAAGGCCGTACCCGAAATATTTCAACCGAGGAAGCGGCACCTGATGAGATGGAGGGTTTTACTCGACATTTCGATTTTATCCAGGAGACAAAGTCCTACGACTATGACCATGATCGTGGCAAAGCTTCCTAGGTAAATCACTCGACCCGTTTCAGGAATTTGTTTGTTGCCCATCCTCTGGAAATTCTTTTAAATTTCCAGCCTGATGCGGGTCGTGTTTTATTTTTGGCTTTAATTGATGGGAAGAACGTTGGAAAGAACTTAGGCCGTAGTGCCGTAGTGGCGCTCAAGGTTCAGGTTAATGCGTTCTTCAAAATCTTCACCGAAGGGTTTAACTATGAAGTCAGCGCCTCCCTCTCCCATGAACTCCTTAACCAGGCCGGAGTGGGCGTAAGCGGTGACCATGATGTATGGCAGGTCGTTGCGGATTTCTTTCATTTGCTCGAACGTGTGTATGCCGTTCATACCCTTCATCATAAAATCGAGAAGAACCAGATCGTAATCATCTTCGCGAAGCTTTTCGACGCCATCATAACCAGTGGCAACAGTAGTGACTTCATGCCCACTTTTACTTAGTCGACGTGTCAGGGTGACCCGGGTCCCATTGTGATCTTCCACAATCAGAATTTTTGCCATGACTTACTCCTTGGAAAGGGTCTTAAGCCTTTGAATTATTTGAGGTTAGCGTTTTCAAGACCCGGTGTTTTAAGGGCGGTCTGATCCAAGGCCACATGGGACACCCTTAGGTATATTTTCATTAAGTATACATCTAAATTATATTATTTCAAAAACTTATAAGCCCTATGGCTTCAATAGGATTAGGCCACGAAACCCTACAAAAGCTTGTTTTATAGGGAGAAACAGTAAGAGAGAAAATGTAAAATAATGTAAATTTAATGGCCCTCCGCGTTTTCCTGGAAATGCGGGAATTATTATAAAGCTTCCCCGCTTTTCATCGCTTTGGCGAGTCTTGTGGCTTTGTCTTCATCCCACCACCACCACTCCAGCAGGGTTCGCAAAAAACCGCTTCGGGAGGCATAATTTTCTGGACCGGAAAACTTGTTCCAATGGATGACCCGATCGTAAGAAATGTACCAGTGAGGAACAATAAAAAAATGATGGGTCAGTAGCCTATCGAGAGCCTGAATAGCCGCGACAAGGTCTTCGCGTGTTGTGGCAGCGATGAGTTTTTCGACCAGTTCATCAACAGCGGGGTTTTTGATTCCCGCATAATTACGCGAACCCAACTGGTCCGCTGCATCACTTTTCCACATATCACGCTGCTCATTTCCGGGTGACCGGCTTTGACCATAGCTCGCTACGATCATATCGAATTTAAACTCGCGCAAACGCTCTTCGTACTGAGCAACCTGCACGACCTTGATTTTCATTTCGACACCGATCTTTTTTAGATTGTTTTTGTACGGCTCTACGATTCGTTCAAATTGCGGACTCGCCAGGATAATTGTAAAGCTCATTCGATCTTTGCCTTTAGTGCGAATGCCATCTTTTCCAACCTTCCACCCGGCAGAGTCGAGAAGTTTTTTTGCGAGTGCAATATTTTTGGATGTTGGTTGGCCTTGGCCAGGTGCGCCTACAGGCTTGGTAAAAACTGTTTTGGGAACATGCTTCGGGTATTTTTCCTTTAGGTCGGCTAGCAATTTTTTAACCTTCCCTTTGGGAAGCCCGGTCGCTTTCATTTCCGGATCGTTATCGAAGTAACAATCCTGCCGTGTGTATTGCCCGTAAAAAAGATTCGTGTTGCTCCATTCAAAATCGAACGCCAAAGCCAGTGCTGCCCGTACCTTGCGGCTTTTAAAAATTGGTTTGCGCGTGTTGAAGGCAAAGCCCTGCATACCGGAAACACGAGTGTGGGTTAGTTCCTTTTTGAGGTAGTAGCCTTTTTTTATGAATGGTCCTTTGAAATCCAGTGCCCAGTCGCGGGAACTTGCAATCTGGTCTGCATCGTAATCCCCGCCTTTTAGTGCTTCCCGCATGGCAACCTGGTCCAGGTAAACCCGCCAGGTGACTTCATTCCAGTTATAGCGGCCCTTGTTTTTTGCAAGGTTCTTGGCCCACCAGTTGGGGTTCCGTTTGTAAGTGATGAATTTCCCGAATTCAAACTTGTCGATCACATAGGGGCCGCTTCCCACTGCCATCTCGTCGAAATCCGAGCCAAACTTTTTGCCTGTTTGCCCATAAACATGTTTGGGCAGGATACTCATTTGTCCCGTGATGAGTGGCAATTCCTGATTGAGAATAGCAAACGTATATTTAACGCTGTGCTCATCCAAGGCTTCAACGTGTTTGATGTCTTTAAAATATTGCTTGTACATGGGGTGATATTCCGGGTCTTTTATCAACTCCCATGAGAATACAAAGTCCTCTGCGGTTACAGGGTGTCCATCTGAAAATTTTGCTTCAGGGTGGATGTGGTAAACCATGCTCATTCTGTCTTCTGCCAGTTCGACGGACTCTACCAGGTGCCCATATTGAGAAAAGGGTTCCTCGTCCGAAAAGGAGCCGTCCATTGGAGTTTCAAAGACGAGCTGTCCCAACCCTGCCGCTGGCACACCTTTCAAGGAAAGAGGATTGAGCTTTGTGAAAGCTCCGAATTGAGCCAAAACCAGCCGGCCTCCTTTGGGAGCTTCAGGGTTGGCATAGGGGTAAGGCTCGTTTGGGCCATATTTGAGGCCTTTAGGTCCATATAGCGATAAGCCGTGTGTTCCCGGTGCGGCTTGGACATAGGCTGCCATAAGAGTTACAGTCAGAAGGATAAGGGTAGAAATCCTTTTCATTTGGTAAAAGTCCTTTCAAATCTTCTGCTTTAATTGAGAAAACCTTGAATCGCAATAATCTATCTTACCTCAAAACCGGGATTCACGTAATTTGGAACCCACAGAGCAAGTCATTTGATCCCTGTAGGTTTTGTAGGGTTTTGAGTCATTTTTTGATATGATTGCCCTTTGAAGGGGACCTGAAAAGTCCAGTATTTCCTGATCGGTTATTTCGCCCCCAGAACATTTAATAAACTCCTGATAAAATTCCTGTTCGTAAAGCCAGGATATCAATGGATCCCTATGACTGAATCCAATAAAAAGAAACGCAGTACCCGTCAAGTAAAAATTGGAAGCCTGACCATTGGAGGTGATTCACCGATCGCCGTCCAATCGATGACCGCTACCCGAACACAGGACCTGGAAGCCACAGGCCGGCAGATCGAAATTCTGGAAAAAGCCGGTGCCGATGTGATTCGAATTGCCGTAGACAGCAAGGAAGATGTGGAGGCTCTCAAAAAATTAAGAGAAAGCACGGATGCTGTCCTGTCGGTAGATCTTCAGGAAAACTATCTCCTCGCTCCCGAAGTGGCTCCTCTTGTTGATAAAATCCGTTATAACCCCGGGCACCTTTGGCATCTTCAAAAGGAAAAACCGATACGCGAAAAAGTGCAGTTTATTGTTGATGCTGCCAAAAAGAATAATTGCGCCATCCGGATTGGCGTCAACTGCGGTTCAGTTGATCCGGACTACAAAAGCCGTTTCCCCGATGATTCGGTGCAGTCCATGGTGGAAAGTGCAGTAGACCATTGTGCCATGCTGGATGAAATGGGTTTTGTGAATTACTGCGTTAGCCTCAAGGACTCTGATTCTGAAAAAGTGATTGAAGCCAATAAGCGTTTTTCTGAAAGGCGTCCCGATGTACCGCTTCACCTCGGGGTTACAGAGGCCGGGTTGCCTCCAGAGGGAATCATCAAAACGCGGATTGCCTTCGAGCAATTGGTTTCTTCTGGAATCGGTGACACCATACGAGTTTCTCTGACGTTGCCTGATGATGACAAGGGCGAAGAAATCGAAGTCGGTCGGCAGATTTTAAAGGATATTGAAGAGGGGCGTTTTCGCTCGGTTCCAAAAAACTTCCTTGAAGGGCTTAACATCATAGCCTGTCCCAGTTGTTCTCGTGTAGAAAACGGAAAATTTGTGGAGCTGGCACAGGATGTAAGGAAAATTACGGAATATGCAGAGCAATATAAAATCACCATAGCCGTCATGGGTTGCAGGGTAAATGGCCCGGGCGAAACGGATGACGCCGACCTGGGGCTCTGGTGTGGCCCATCCTACGTTAACTTGAAGAAGGGGGAGGAGTCGCTGGGCGCTTTTCCCTACGATGAAATCCTGAATAAACTGAGGAATGAACTGGACAAGATCATTGAAGACCGGTTTGGAAATGTTCCAAGCCGAGTTTCTTGAGAAGGGATTGTTGAGAGGTTTTTATGGAACTCAAAGTCGAAGAAATTGATCAGGTACGGAGAAAGCTTTTAATCAAAGTGCCGGAAGATGTGGTCTCTGATAAGGTCAAAAAATCCTACCAGAAAATGAACCAGCAGGTGAAGATGCCTGGGTTCCGTCCCGGAAAGATTCCGATGAAAATCCTGGAGAAGCAGGTTCCGCTGGAGGCGATGACTCAGTTGTGGCAGGACCTGATGCAGGAATACTATGAAAAAGCGCTTGCAGACTCCGGTATTGTGCCCGCTGGACCTCCTGAAATCGATCACGATGATATCAAGGGAGTGAAAAAGGACGAACCTTTTTCATTTTCAGTTCTGGTCGATATCAAACCGGATACCAAGTTCAAGGATTACAAGGGAATCAAGATAAAAAAGTACGAGCATTCTGTGACCGAGGCAGAGCTGCAAGCCTCGATTGATAAGCACCTGGAGCAGTTTGGTACTTTTGAAATCATGGATGAAAGTCATAAAGCAGAAGCAGGCGACTTCGTGGTCATGGATTTTGAAGGTTTCTTTGAAGGGGATCCTCTCGACAATGGAAGTGCACGCGATTATCCGGTCAAGATTGGTGACAAGAAAATGATTCCGGGGTTTGAGGATCAATTGATTGGGCATACTTGTAATGAAGAGTTTGATGTAAGAGTGAAGTTACCAGAAAACTGGAATAACAAGGTGCGTCGCGTGAGCATGCCCATTCCAGGTAAGGATCAGGACCAGAATCAGGATATGGCAGACTTTAAGGTGAAAATAAAGGAAATCAAGAAGCAGGTGCTGCCGGAATTGACCGACGAATTGGTTCAGGGGCAGGGTGAAGATTCTGTTAAGTCCTTCAAAGCTAAACTGAGGGCACAAATACAGGGAATGAAGGATCAGACAGAAGAAATGAAGTTAAAACAGGATATTTTTGATCAACTTGTTGAGAATAACGATATCACCGTGCCGGAATCGATGGTCAAGCAGGAAATCAAGTTTATGATTGAGGGTGCCAAATACCAGATAATGCAATCCGGTATGTCGCTTGAGGACTCCGGGTTTGATGAAAGTCAGGCAGAGAAAGAATGGAATCCCCGCGCTACCCATAATGCAAAGGGTTATTTGATTCTGGATGGTATTGCAAACCAGGAAAATATCCATGTTTCCCAAGAAGATATGGATGAGGAGTATAATCGACTTGCACAGGAGACCGGAAAAAAAGTAGAAGATGTGAAGGAGCGACTATTTGCCAACGCTGAAAATATGAACCAGACAACGCAAAGGGTCCGCGGGCAAAAAACATTGAATTTTATTTATTCCCATTGTGAGTTTGAATACGTTAAATCAGATAAAGAAAAAGCGGATGCAGAAATAGCGCAGTCGTAAGAAACACCAGACTGGAGTGAAAAAATATCGTGTCTTCTGAATCAAAAAAAATACCGTTGAAGTATGTGAAGATATTTGAAGAAGGTGAGCTTCAGCCGGGTAAATCTGCGATTATCCAGCGTGAAGGTGAAGAGATCGCAGTCTTCAATTACAAAGGCAAATACTTTGCGATGTGCAATAAATGTCCTCACAAAGGTGCGCCTCTTGGGGAAGGCAGGATTGAAGAGGGTGTACTCATCTGCCCGAATCACGAATGGCGTTTTGATGTGAATACCGGGGACTGTCCTCAAAACCCTGAGCTGAGGGTTGAGGTTCATCCGGTAAGGGTCCACAAGGGTATTGTGAGGCTTGGTGTTCCGGATGTGGATAGTAAAGCGGTTAAGGGTGCGGCTGTTGGCAAAGAAGAGAAAAAAGTGCCTTCAGGACTTAAAGTAACGATCCCGACCATTCAGAAACCGATTAACCACGACGAAACCCTTTAGACAATCACAGCCCTTCTGGTGATCCTCACTGGAAGGCTCAACCGGTTAACTCATCATCCGGAATTTCGACCCACTTAGGGTCGCCATGGGTTTTATAGTTTTCCGTCCCTGCGAAAGTCCCTTCGTGATAAATATTGACCTTGAATTTCCCGCCGCCGTATTGCTCGCCAATAAAGGGGACAGGGTCTTCAAGGTCAATCAGCTCTGGAGTTTTGAATTTACCGATCAGTTTGAACTCCATGCCCATCCCTGAAGGAAGAAGGACAAAGAACTTCAGGTTTGTGTCGTGCAGGAAAGTCAGCATGTCTTCGTGCATCTGCTGCTTTGTGTAATCGCTGCCATGAGTCTGGCGCGCACGCCGCTTCAAATAATCTTCCAATAGATTGAAAAACCACCAGTTTTTTCCTTTTCTGTCATCGTGCAGAAAAGGGTATTCAACAAACCCGTATTTGTTGATGAATGGCTTTTTGGCCATGAGAAAAGCTCCTTCAGTTCAAAAGATTTTTTTAACCCGTGTATTATATTGAGTTTTTTTTATTCAAACAATAGGAGTTGCCAAATCCATGTCGGGTTCCCTATACAAAGATTATTGGAGATTTGGATTCAAAACCCGTCTGTATGATTTAATGTCTCCCTGGGGATATATCCAATCGATTAGATCCAGTGTGGAGCATCTGAAAATTGTTCCGGGTGATCGAATATTGGATGTGGGCTGTGGGACAGGGGGGGCTTTGCCATTTATAATTCCGTTTTTGTTTAGTGGGGAGTGTGAGTACTACGGGGTTGATATTCTTTCTGAAGGGCTAAAGGTGGCCAAAGGAAAAGCTGGGAAATTTGCCAGAAATAAAAAGGCAAAGTTCATAAAAACCAATATTACCGAGCCGCTTCCTTTTGATGCCGGTTCGGTTTCAAAAGCTCTGGCACATTTTAGTGTTTATACTCTAAGCAATAGAAAAGAACGGCTTGCCGCCTGGCGCGGTATATACGCTGTTTTGGAACCCGGCGGAATGCTGGTGGCTGCCAATCCGGCGTTGTCATACGATCCCAAAACAATAATTCAGGATAGTATGTTAAACGTTAAAAAGGAGGAAGGTATTGGCGCCTTTTTATTCGCCAGGATTTTTTATCCATTTACCAGGCGAATGGGATTGGAACATATCAAACGCCAGCTTGATAGAAATATATGGCATGCATATTCGCTTGAGGATTTTAAAGAGGAATTAGAGGAAACCGGGTTTATCTTCTTGAAGAGCGAGAGGGTGTATTGTGATTCCGGATTGTTGATCGCTGTTGAAAAAAACAGTCTTTAGGGTTCAAAAAGTAAATCAAAGTCTTTATCCAATCTGTGGCTGTATTGGGGAGGCACTCAAACCATTCTTTGGGTACCTTATTTTTCTAAAATATCGCAGGTTTTTTATTTGGCTGATTTTGAAATAGATAATCCTATATAATGCCGTTCAGGTTGAGTTGACTCGTTCAGGGAAAAAATCTGGAATCTTTATGACAAATGAAGTGAAAATTCTAGTAGTGGAAGACAATGTCACTACCCGGCTCTATATTAAAAGAATTTTGAAAAAGCTGGGCTATGAAAAGGTGATGGCTGTAGACGATGGAGAGACGGCCTTGTTGGAGCTAAAGTTGACACAATTCGATATGATTATTTCTGATTGGGATATGCCGAACCTGAACGGGCTGGATTTTTTAAAAGCGCTTCGAAAAAGGCCGAAATTCAGAAAAATTCCTTTCCTGATGGTTACTGCTGAAAAGGAAGTTTCAAAAATTCAAAAGGCGCTTCGTCTGGGAGTGGACAACTATGTTGTAAAGCCATTCCAGCCAGGCCACCTGAAGAGTAAGATCACGGAATTGCTGAACGACTCTTCAGGAGCTCCGGCCGAAGAATAAAATTAACCCCCAAAATATTTTTTTAATGCTGCGGCTTTGTTGGTCTGCTCCCATGTGAAAGCTTTTCCGGAGCGTCCAAAATGACCATAAGCTGCTGTTTCCCGAAAGCGCGGTTTTCTAAGCTCAAGGGTTTTAATGATTCCAGCAGGTTTCAAATCAAAGTTAGAGCGAATGGCACCTTCGATTTTTGTCGGGTCCACATGGTGTGTGCCAAAGGTTTCGACAAAAACGGATACCGGATCTGCAACCCCAATAGCATAAGCCAACTGAACTTCGCAACGATCCGCAAGTTTGGCTGCCACCACATTTTTTGCAATATAACGACTCATATAAGCTGCTGAACGATCAACTTTGGATGAGTCTTTTCCTGAGAATGCTCCTCCACCGTGTCGTGAAAACCCACCGTATGTGTCGACAATTATTTTCCGGCCAGTCAGCCCGCAGTCACCCAGGGGGCCACCAATGACAAAACGACCGGTTGGGTTGACGTGGACTTTCATTTTTTTGGCTTGAAATCCTTTTGGAATCACTTTGTTGATCACCTGTTCGGTGATCTCCTTTTTGATTTTCTTTTGGGACACATCCGGATCGTGCTGGGTTGAGATAACCACCGTTTCAATGCAGACCGGTTTGCCGTTTTCGTAACGGACCGAAACCTGTGATTTACTATCCGGCCGCAGGTATTTCAGTTTCTTTTTCTTTCTAAGTTCTGCCATTTTCTGCACAAGTTTGTGTGCATAGAGAATTGGCATGGGCATCAGTTCCTTGGTCTCGTTACTGGCATAGCCGAACATCATTCCCTGATCGCCTGCGCCCTGCTCTTTTTTGTCATCATCAACGCCTTGGGCAATGTCAGGGGACTGTTCGTCCAGAGTGACCAGGACGGCGCAGGTTTCACTGTCAAAACCCATGTCTGAGCTGGTGTAGCCAATGTCGCTAATGACCTTTCGTATCAACTTGGGAACTTCAAAGCTCCCTTTGGAGGTGATTTCACCCGACACCATGACCATCCCGGTGGTGATCAAGGTCTCGCAAGCTACTCGGGATAACGGATCCTGGGCCAGAAATCCATCGAGAATGGCATCGGATACCTGGTCTGAAATTTTGTCGGGGTGTCCCTCTGAAACGGACTCTGATGTGAAAAGAAAATTGCCTGAGCTCATGCTGATGTCCTTTTGTTTTGTGGATGATTGTACATGATAGATTTTTGAGGATCGCTAATAAACCGATAATTCCCTTTCCGGAAGGTCACAGGCTTTGAAAACCCAGTGCCTGCTCCCGGAAAAATGCGATTATTAGAGGTCCCATTGTTTATTGGGTTTCCCGTAGCCTTCGCGCAGTCAATCTTCTTTTTCCCCAAAAGCTGAATCACGGTCAAAATCAGATGGAAAACGCTTGCGCATTTCAGTCAATATGAACTGATTAATTTCTTCTGAAGATCCCATAGCTAATGCAGTGTCCGCAATCTGGGTAGCCTCATCCAAACGGACTTTCCGAAGGATCTTTTTTACTTTAGGAATGGAATGAGGCTCCATACTAAGTTCATGGACCTTCCCTAGTCCAAGTAATAAAAATGTGGCGAGAGGGTCGCCCCCCAATTCGCCACAAATGGCAACGGGTTTGTTCATGGATTCAGCTACAGTAAAAACCTGCTTCAGTGTAGCCAGAACCGCAGGGTGAAAGGGTTGATACAGATGCGCAACATTTTCATTGACACGGTCCACAGCCAATAAATATTGGATCAGGTCATTGGTTCCAATGCTGATGAAATCCACCTCTTTCAGGATATGTTCGGCGCTGATTGCGGCAGCGGGTGTTTCGATCATTGCACCCACCTGGATTTCATCATCAAACGGAATCTGTTGCTCCCTCAACTCTTTTTTTATTTTCCTTAGGAGCTGATTGGCTTCAATCACTTCTTTCGCTGAGGAGACCATAGGATAAAGGATTTTAATTTTACCGTAAAGGCTTGCGCGAAGTATTGCTCTTAACTGGTTTGCCAGATGGTCGGGATTGGTAAGGGAAAGGCGGATTCCTCTAAGCCCCAGTGCGGGGTTGGCTTCTGATTTTTGGTCCATCCCTGGCAGGGGTTTATCTGCCCCGATATCAAGCGTTCGGACAACAACGGGTGAAGGGTGAACTGCCAGAACCACTTCCTTAAAATTTTGGTAAAGATCGTTTTCCGTGGGAAGTTTCTCAATATTGCTCAAGTACAGGTATTCTGTGCGAAATAAACCGATACCCTGGCCCCCAAAGCGCTTTACCGATTTTACTTCGTGAGCCGACTCAATATTCCCCATGAGTTGCACGGGGTGACCGTCCTGGGTTTGAGAAGGCTCATTGACGTCCTTCAGCAGTGCCTTCTCGTATCTCAGATAGTTTTCCTGCTTGCGGCGGTATAGCTTAAGCTGTTCTTCCTCCGGGTTAATGATGATTTCCCCGTTGATACCATCGATAATTATTTTGTCACCGGAATTGACGTGCTGGCACAGATCTGACACTCCCACCACAGCAGGAATTCCAAGGGCAGATGCAAATATTCCAACATGGGAGGTTTTGCCTCCTACTTCAGTTCCCATACCCAGGATAAATTGTCGGGACATCAAAACTGTATCGGAAGGGCTCACAGTATGAGTGATAAGAATCACGGGCCTGTCGATATCTGACAGGTTTTCCTGTTCATGCCCGACCAGATTTTTAATAACGCCATGAACAACGAGGTCGAGATCATCCTGTTTACCCTTCAGGTATTCATCATTAATGTTATTAAAAAGTTTGGTGAATTTATCGAGGGTTCTGGTCAGTGCCCATTCGGCATTGAGGTGCTCTTTTTCAATATTTTCAATTGTTTCATTGACGAGGATGTCATCTTCAAGCAGCAGGGTATAGGTATCCAGAATGATCGCGTATTTATCTGATACTGACCCGGCTCTTTTTTTTATTTCCTGCATTTGCGTTTTGGATTTTTCAATCGCTTTACGAAGACGGTCTACCTCTGTTTTGACCTTACTTTTGGGTATCTTGTTTTTGATCACACAGATCTTGGAGCGATCCAGTAAATAAGCTTCTCCTATCGCAACTCCGCTGGAAACCTGGATGCCTGGTATTTTTTTCATGGTTGGCGATCTGGGGGGCGGGAGGGTTAAATAAACTTGGAATCTTCGTTCAGAATGAGTGAGTAAATTCCTGCTGCGTCCTTGGCTTTTAAAATATCCTCTCTCAAATTTTGGCTTTTAAGAAGACGGGCTATGCGCGCGAGGGCTTTCAGGTGTTGGCCAGTTGAGTTACTGGGTGCCAACAACAGGCATACAAAGTTTACCGGTTTTTGATCCAGCGATTCGTATTCAATCCCATTATCTGATTTACCAAAAACACAAAAAATACGGTCGATATCATCGGACTTTGCGTGGGGGATAGCGACATTTTCTCCAATCCCGGTACTGCCCAGTTTTTCCCTTTCCAGCAATGCCTCTTGCAGGGTAATGTCATCCTTGATGATGCCCTTTTCTTTTAAAAATCGGCACAGTGTTTCAAGGACACCCGACTTGGTCTTGGGTTCCAGATTGGCAATGATAAAGTCTTCAGAAAGGATTTCGCTGATTTTCATATATCGTCTGGCTGGTTAGTAGGAAGACCAAGGTGGGTCAAAGGGTTTTTTCGTTCAATTTATTGTTTTGTTTTGACTTTAGACTCACAGCCCGTTCTTTATGTTTCTTGAGTTGTTTTTCTGCTTTCAGGATGGCGCCATCAATTGCGGCATACAAGTCCCCCGTTTCATTTTCTGCATGCACGCTGTAGCCTTTGTTCTTAACCGTTACCTCAGCAAAATGCCTCTGTTTTTCAACGGCCAATGCAAAATGAATATCTCCCGGACCTTCCAGCCAGGGTTTCATGTGGCGCTCTACCTGAGCTTCCAGATGCTCTTGAATTCCATCAGTAATTTTAAGGTGGCGACCTGTGACGGTTAATTTCATGGAAAAATACTCCAGGGAAACGAGTTTACTTTGAACAAGCGGTTAAGAATATCTCGCTCGCCGTGTTTTTGCAACCCGCAAACCCTTTATTTCGGGTGGGTTTCCGGATATTTTTAGCCTGTTTCGGGTTCATGGAAATTTAATCATAAATTGCTCAGCTTAAAACAGCTTCTTACGTTTGCTGGCCGGAAGAATATTCAATTCTTTTCGATATTTTGTCACTGTCCTGCGTGCAATTTTAGCGTTTTTCTTCATCAGCATTTCAACCATCTCATCATCCGTGTAAGGTTTTTTCGGGTTTTCCTCTGCGATGATCTCCTGGATCATATTTTTGACCCGGATTGAGGACAGATTATTGTTTCCCATGTAGGACTTGATTCCACTGTGGAAAAAGAATTTCAGTTCGAAAATTCCCTGTGGCGTATCAATGTATTTATTGGTTGTTATACGGCTTACCGTAGATTCATGCATTTCTATATCCCGGGCAACATCGCGGAGGACCATGGGCTTCAGGTAGCTTAAGCCTTTTTCGAAAAACTCGGTCTGCAGTTTCACAATACTTTTCCCGACTTTATAGATAGTTTGTCTACGCTGGTCAATGCTTTTAATTAACCATTGGGCTGCCCGGTATTTGCTTTCCAGATATTCCTTTGTCTGGTCTTCTGATGTGCTTTTCAGAAGGTCATGGTAATACGAACTGATCCGGACCTTGGGAACCCCTTCATCATTCAGAAGAACTTCATAGCCATCCTGAGTCAAGACCACGATGATGTCCGGCACGATATAGTCGATGCCCTCGCTCTGGAATTGCAGGCCCGGTTTGGGATCAAGTTCCTTTAAAGTTTCGAGGGTTGAAATGAGAGAATCAATGGAAATCTTAAGGCTGTTGGCAATTTTCTGAAAATGCTTCTGGTCCAGTTTTTCCAGGAAATTTTCAATCAAGTCAATCAGAATAGGGTTTTTTTCGGGCAAAGCATTGGCCTGGATTAAAAGGCACTCTTTAAGGGTTCTAGAACCAACGCCGACAGGGTCAAACCCCTGAATCACTTTCAGGACGGATTCAATTTTTTCAATTGGTGCCTTACTTATTTCAACAAGTTCTTCAAGGCCGATATTCAGGTAGCCATCGTTTTGGATATTGCCAATAATGCATGAGCCGATAAATTTTTCTTCATCGGTATCTACTGATAAATTGAGCTGCCAATGGAGATGGTCGTGCAGGGTGGGTTCTTTTTTGCATGTGGCTTCAATACTGGGAGGCTCGCTGGAATGGTCCGCTGGAACGTGTGGCTCATAGTTGTCCTGAAAATATTCCTCCCATTCCATATCCTGGTCTTTTGATGATTCACCTTCCTGTCCTATGTCTTCGTGTACAAGAGGCTCGGTATGTTCAGAGCCCGGATCCAGTTCCTGGGTTGCCGTAGCGTCGCCCTCCAGATCTGACAAGCCAGGTTCAAGTTCTTCCTCAGTTTCCTCGGGTAAGGTCTCGTCTTCGTCTTCTTCCAGAATTTCTTCCAGAACGGGGTTTTCAATCATTTCCTGCTGGACCAGCTGGGCCAGTTCAAGACGAGCAAGCGGCAATAGTTTGATTGCCTGCTGAAGCATGGGCGTCATGACCAGCTTCTGGCTCATTTTGAGGTTGAGCTTTAATTCCATGCCCATGTCAGGTCATCCTCATAGAGAAAACTGCTCCCCGAGATAAATCTGTTTTACTTTTTCATCCTGGGCCACAGCGTGAGGCAGGCCTGAAGCAATGATCTGGCCTTCACTGATGATATAAGCTCGATCAGTGATGCTGAGTGTTTCCCTGACGTTGTGGTCCGTAATCAGAACTCCGATGTTGCGAGCCTTGAGTTGCTGCACGATTCCCTGAATATCCGCAACGGCAATGGGGTCGATTCCAGCAAATGGTTCGTCCAGCAAAATAAAACCTGGAGAGGTAGCAAGAGCCCGGCTGATTTCCACACGGCGTCTCTCCCCACCCGACAGAGAATAGCTCTTGGCATTTTTTATATGGAGGATGTTGAATTCACGAAGAAGGGAGCGGGCCATTTTTTTCCTGTCATATTGGCTGAGGTCCTGGGCCTCCAGAACGGCAATGATATTTTCTTCAACTGTTAGCTTGCGAAACACAGAAGGCTCCTGGGGGAGATAACTGATTCCACGCTTGGCCCGCTGATACATTGGAAAGGCGGTAATATCTTCATTGTCCAGCAAGACCTTGCCGGAATCCGGACGGGTAAGCCCTACCGTCATATAAAAGGTAGTGGTTTTTCCAGCCCCGTTAGGCCCGAGGAGCCCTACGATCTCTCCTTGTTTAACCTCGATACTGATTTGATTAACGACGCGTCGTTTCTTATAGGCTTTGACTAAATTAACCGTTTTGAGGGTTTTCACGACTAGCGAGGGTTTAACGCCGTTTTACCCCGGGGGTTGGATCGGGGTTTTTGCGTTGGATGGTTGTTTGGATAAGATTTAATACGGACCTGACCGTTTGCCTGAAAACGGTCAGTATCCAGAAAAAAAATCATTTCCCTGCCCTCAATGATACTGTCGCCTTCCCAGGCCTTGGCCCGGGGATTTCCTTTCAGGGTTATAGTCTGCTCTTTGTCTAAATAGGTAGCTCGATTCCCTTTTGCCCGACGGTCACCACGCCGGACATCAACATTTCCAATAGCGATGATTTTATCCAGTTGTTGGCCTTCCCCTAAAGATGCGGTGCTGGGATTTGTGTCTTTTTTGTCGGAATGGTTATAGATTTCAAGAATATCCGATCGTATAGATAGATCTCCCCAAATAGCGAGTACATTTCCGGAAAATATAATTTTTTGCCCCCGTTCTTCCGAGCGCATGCGGTCCGATGTTATTTCAATGGGTTCTTTTTTTTCGGAGAGAGATGACTTTAACCCTCTATCCTGAGCATTTACTGGAAGAGTGAGGAGGAGAATAAGCCCCCCCCAGAGGAGGCAGGTGATTATTTTAAAATAAATTGAGGGCTTCATTTAAATATTTTCTGATCAGTTTTGTTAAACCGGGTCTGGAATTCCTCAAGAGTGGCCGTGAAATGGACATTGCCTTTGAGATCAATCTCCTGTGTGTCATTGTTCATATAGCCCGAATCCGCTGAAATGGTGGACTGTTGATCGTTTTCCATATTGAGAACGACCTTGACATTTTTTAGCTTTGTGATTTTTTTCTCAGTATCTATCTGAGCAAAATCTGCCTTTAATTCCCAGTCTTTACGGCCAAGTATCTGATGTTCAAGTTTAAAGTTTTCGATTTCAACATCGACCCCTTTTTCTTTAATTTTGACTTTTACAGGCGATCCGGACCCTTTATAGTTTGCAAACAGGTTATAACCGGCATAGCCGCCAACACCTAACACCAGAAGAACCAGTAACAATCTGATTTTATTGAGCATGGGAATCAGACCCTTTTTATGCAAATGGTGTACCTAGCAAAGAGGATGCCATAGGGGGAAATCATTGTAAAGAAAAAATGGGATGGGTATCGGACTGGTAATTTATCGGAGTAATCTCAAATTTTCTGGCTTCATCTTCCATACATTGAATATCAATCTCCAGCCTTGACTGGATCCCAAATGGAAGGAGGTTATTGTCCTGATCACCGGGAGGTTTTAATTTTTCTGCCCACTCGACGATGCAAACCCCCTCATCCGAGAATACCTCATCCAGTCCCAGTTGGTCGAGTTCTTCGAAAGATTCGATTCGATACAGGTCCAGGTGGAAAATTGGGTAGCGCCCTTCATATTGATTGATAAGGGTGAAAGTGGGACTTCTGACATATTCTGTTTCCGGAAGTCCCAGACCTCGTGACAAGCCCAGCGTCAGCGTAGTTTTTCCCGCACCCAGATCTCCGAACAAAAGGACGCAGTCTCCCGGCTCGAGGCATTTCCCAATTTGGATTCCCAGGTCAATGGATTCTTCTGCCGTTTTCGTTATGAACTGCATCAGCCCAAGGCCTCTTTGATGGCAGTCGGCAGGTGATCAATAAGGTCTCCTGCAATAAGTGATCGTTCTGACAATTGACGAGTGTAGATATCCCCAGACAGCCCATGCAGATACACTCCCGCCAGGGCAGCTTTTTCAGGCGGCAAACCTTGTGCGAGGAACCCGCCAATTAAACCTGTCAGGACATCTCCCGACCCTCCAGTGGCCATCCCGGCGTTTCCCGTAGGATTGATCCGAATACGACCATCCGGTAGGCCGATAAGGGAGTGTGCTCCTTTTAGAACAAGGATGACTTTAAATTGCGTACAAAAATCCTGAACGGTTTTTAGGCGGTTCTTCTGGATAACGGGTGTGGACAACCCTGTGAGGCGCGACATTTCTTTTGGATGTGGAGTCAGGATAGTGCCCTTTGGTAGCTGATTGAGCAGAGACTTTTTCTTTCCCAGTAGATTGAGCCCATCGGCGTCTATGACCATAGGGCAGCTAATTCCGGGCAGCAAGGCTTCCAGATATTTCAATGTGGAAGGCGAGGTCCCAAGCCCAGGCCCGATCGCCAGTGCATTTTTTCCTTTCAGAGCCTCAAGAGTTGGTTCGGCTGCTTTTTCTGCCATTGCTCCTGTCCCCGTTTCAGGCAAAGGCAGGGACATCACTTCCATGGGATGCCATTCCTGCGAGGGAATCATAGATTCCGGACAGCCCAGAGTGACAAGCCCTGCGCCTGAATGTAACCCGGAGAGTGCAGTCAACCCAGCGGCTCCTCCCTTACCCTTTGATCCTGCAAGGATCAGAAGGTGTCCATAGGTCCCCTTGTGACTGTTTCGTTTTCTTTCAGGGAAACAAGCCAGGATGTCTTGCGCTTCCAATAACGAAACGCTTTCTTCAAAACCGTCCATAACAGAGTGAGGAATTCCAATGTCGATCAACTCAAGTTGTCCCATAGCTTCAGCCGCCGGAAATAAAAAATGGCTGCGTTTGTAGGCTCCCAGCGCCAGTGTCAGATTTGCCTGGATATGCGGGCCGGATAACTGACCCGTATCAGAGTCGATTCCTGACGGGATATCGACGGCTACGGTGAATTTTCCCAGGGTATTCAATTGCCGGATTACTTTGGCAGCGGGCCCCTCAACTTTTCGAGTGAGTCCTGTTCCAAAAACCGCATCGACTACTATTTGGGTGTGGCGCATGGCATGAGACAGTTCCCGGGAATTTCCTTTACCCGTTTCATACAATGGGACTTTCATATTGCGGGCTACCTCGGCGTTGGTGCGCGCATCCCCTGCAAGGTCCTTGATTTCCCCAAGTAGAACCACCTGGACATGAAAGCCTTTTAATAGTAGGAGGCGGGCGATCACAAAGCCATCGCCTCCATTATTGCCCTTCCCACACACCACCAGCACTTTTTTTCGTTTGAGATTATCTATCTTTTTTTCCATAGCACACACGATTCCGGCTCCCGCATTCTCCATAAGGACAATCCCGGGGATTCCAATATCCCGTATGGTCAAAGAATCGGCTTTGCGCATTTCTTCGGCTGTGAAAATATTTTTCAATGGAAGACCTTAAAAAATTTTCTCTCTGAGTTTTGCTGGTTTATACACCCATGGTATAGGAAAAACCGGGTTCAGGTAACAGTTTCATTTCCTCCAGGTTTGGGATAAGACCATGGAGGACACCGAACTCGCTGGGGCAGGTGAATCCCAACTCTATTTTATCCTCATGGCTCAGGAAATCATATTGTTCCTTGTCCATTAGAAACACTGTATTAAAAAACAGCCTCTCGATTAATTTTTCGAACTGGATGTTTTTACCTTTCATTTCTGGGCACAGTCTTAGTTTTTTTATTAAGTCATCTGTATTGTACAAATATACTTGCCGTTTCAGACAATCATAGAGCAGGCAAAAGTGGTATGTGTTCATCCTGTACCAGGTTTTTTGATCATTCAGCCCTTCAATTAAGATGGCGAGAAGTCTTTGGACCATTGAAGACTTTGCGAATTTGTGGGCTTTCGGGTAAAAATTTTCCAACTCTTCAGGGGGGAGACCTTCCTGGCAATGGTCAAAGTTTTCGAGATAGCTCAGGTCGTCTTTGAGTGACGACTCAATAAACTTTGACAGGTGTAAAGCCTCGTTTAATGATTTCACCGAATTTGAAAAGGGGTTGGGAGATGATTCATTTTCGTAGATATTGGTTTTGAAGATGAGCATGGTTTATTGATTATTAACGACGCCTGAAAACAGTGAACCTCTTATGAAACGGGAACTTTAAATGAGAGGTCAGCGTAAATAGGGGTTTCCCGGGTAGATATCAAGTTCCATTTCTGCTGGAGTGGGAGGAATTTTATTGATGACTTTCTGCAGGGTTACATCTTCATCATCCGGTGATGCTTCAGGGATGGGTAAGACACCCAGCAGGCTGTGGTCAATTTTACCCAGGCGTAACCGGTCTTTTGTGGACATGCTGTTAAAGCGACCCGGGTCAATAAGAAATGCAGTGTGGAAAAAATATTCGTTAAGGAATTGATTAAAGTTAATAGGTTGCCCCTTGAGTTCAGGCATCAGGTTTTCCCTGAAATTTCGGTCACCATAACTGTAATCCTCGACCAGTTCCATAAGCGTGTCGTAAAGATAACAAAAATGATAGCAATTCATCTGGTACCATACCCTGTGATTCAGGAGGGCTTTGAGCAATCGCTTCGACATCCGGTTTAGAATTGCCGGGGTTCCGAATCTGCTGGCATTGGGGAAAAACATTTTGATGCGCTCAGCCGCCAGGGGGGGCGGCATTTTCTGGAGTTCAATGAACAGACTCCGGTCATTGGCAAGAGAAGAAAAAATGAAGTTGTAGGCTATTGGTTTTGGGCCCTCATTATCACCTCTTTCAATTCCAAAAGGAGCCTTTCGATTGAATGAGTAATTGATAAAATAAATGTTTTTTTTGAAAATCAACATGTGGGAATTGGCATTGAGTTACATCAAAAATTAAAATGACGGACAGTTAGTATCCTACAGGTTTTTATTCCAGTTTTGAAGGTGAGGTCGATTTGATCGATTCCAATGTAAAGAAGGCATTAAGTGAATTGGGGATGCCGAAGCAGGCTTTGGACCAGTATTTACGTTTGTACGGAAAATTTCTTTCGGGACCCTCGTTGGTGCAGGACTGGTCAGCTGTTTGTACACCGGACAGTTCCCATTTATTTCCTTATGAGAATCTTGAAGACCCTGATGCCGGCAAAAGTACTGAACTCCACAAGAAACTGGTGGTGCTGAAGTTAAACGGTGGACTGGGAACGAGCATGGGATGCCAGGGGCCCAAATCTGCAATTGTTGTTAAAAATGGAAAGTCGTTTCTCGAGCTAATTGGAGATCAAGTCAGGCACCTTCAAAGTAAGGCCTCTGTAGCATTAAGCTTGATGAACAGTTTCTACACACACGATGAAACTTTAAAACTGGTTGAATCTTTTTTTTCAAAAATCCCCCTGACATGTTTTCAGCAAAACAGGTTCCCAAGGATTGATGAAAAATCACTTTTGCCCCTCCAACTGGAAAGTTTTGGAGAGAATACCTGGTACCCTCCGGGACATGGGGATTTGTATTGTTGCATTGAGGAGCAGGGGCTTTTGGACGGCTGGCTCGATGAGGGGAAAGAAGTTTTGTTTGTTTCAAACGCGGACAATCTTGGGGCAGCTGTAGACGAAAAAATTCTAAACCATATTGTTAAAAACAACATTCCCTTTCTTATGGAACTGACCCCCAAGACCACTGCTGATTTAAAAGGCGGAACGGTTTATCAGGATCAAGGTCGTTTGAAACTTCTGGAATTAGGAAACGTTCCTCCGGAGCATGTGAAGGAATTCCAGGGGATGGAAAAGTTTAAGGTTTTTAACACCAATAATATCTGGATTCATTTGCCCTCACTAAAAAAGAGACTTAATGAGGGCTTGATGGATTTGCCGATTATTGCCAACCGTAAAACAATCCAGGGTGAAAAGGTGATTCAACTTGAAACGGCAGTGGGTGCCGGGTTGGAGTGCTTTAAAGATTCGGTGGGGCTGGTGGTTTCCCGCTCCCGGTTTGCTCCAGTAAAAACCACCAGCGATTTATTGCGTGTGCAATCGGATATTTATATTGAAAGAGAAGGCAACCTTGAACTCAATCCGGAAAGATGTCTTGAGGGGTTGCCAGAGGTTTCTTTAAATGGTCCCCTGGAAGATACCCGGGATTTTGAAAAGCGGATCCCGGTAATTCCCGGGATGCTGGAATTAAAAAGGCTGGAAATAGAAGGGGATGTGATTTTCAAAGGTAGGGCCACCTTACAGGGGGTGGTCCAGTTGAATGGAACTACGAAGCCCCTCGTAATTGAGGAAGGGGCGGTTCTAAAGGACTGTGTATTGCGAAACTAGCCAATATCAACCTAACTTATTCATTTTAAAAGGGCTATCCTTGTTTCTGTGGATGAAGATTTGGTTTTTATTGTTTTCTTTTTTTTTGGCGGGGAATACGTAAGGTATATGAGGGAAATGCGATATATTGAGTAGGTGTTTGGTTGGTTAAAAATGTAGGAAAACGGGAAGAAATGGGTTGACTTGATCCTACGTAAAAGTATACTGATTTATATTTTTCTGTTCCGCTTGGATTATTAATCCAGGTTGAAATGCAGGAAAATTAAAACAATTAAGGCTATATTTTTCCGGAGATTTTGATTCCGGGGAATTAACTATAGTTGAGGATTCTGATCTCAATCTGGACTGAACGTGAGGGAATGTCCTGAAAGGTCAATAAGAGTCCGATCGCTACCTCGTCTTTTTACTAATTATGGGTAAGGGAGGAAACTATGAAAAAGTTCACGTTGGTTTCTATCATGACGGTTGTTGCTCTGTGTTTTGCTATGACGGCATACGCTGGTACCATCAATCCTGGGGACAAAACCGAATGTAACAATGCCAACAGCATCACTCTGGAAGCCCAAGGAACATCTAATGCTGGCGACCGCAGTAATGCGAACGCAGTGGTTTGGAAATCTGTAAATGCCACTACTGTTCCGATCACCTTGGGACCGGCTGAGCACAATGGTTTTGAAGGTGAGCGCAAAGTGGGCATGGCCAACAAGCACAGCATGGGCCATAAAAAAGTTGTCCTGACCAAGCAGAATGAGTTCAGCCGTGGCGACTCCATCGGCGATATCAGTGGTCTGGTTCGGATCACAAACACCGGTACGGTTCCGATTTCTGTAACCTGCGGTTAACTCCTAAAAAGAAAAATCAGCCGATCTGCCGAAAGGCAGGTCGGCTTTTTTTTATTCTTTTTCTTACCAGAAGTAAAACCCGATAAAACCCGCCAGCAGGATTCGGTAATAGATAAAAGGTGTGAGTCCTACCCGTGCTACTACTTTCAGCAATAAATGAATGGCCAGATAACCCACCACAAACGAAACTGCAAATCCAAGGAAAAGCTGGTAAGAGGAAAACAGGAACTCTGTTGACTCTGATTTAAAAAAGAATTCGAAAGTTTTTAGCGACCCGGCTGCTGTGATAATGGGAGCTCCCAGCAGAAATGAAAAACGTGCAGCTGCCTGATGATTCAACTGCGTCAACAGGCCGGCCGCGAGGGTTACACCAGATCGGGACGTTCCTGGAAACAAAGCCAGGGCCTGTGCGCATCCGATAAAAAAAACCTGCTTTGGAGTAAGACGATGCACATCAGGAGTTCCTTCCTGTAATTTTCCACGTTTGTCAATTACCCAGAACACAATAGACCAGGCAAAAAGGCTGCAGGCGACAAACATGGGTGACCGCAGGTTGGCTTCGATCCAATCGTCGGCTGCCAGACCTAATATACCTGCTGGAAAGGATGCCGCGATAATAGACCAGGCAAGTACCCGGTTTTTTTCGCCTTTTGGGCCGGGCAAGAGACCCAGGAACAGCCCCCACAGATCCTTTCTGAAAAAGATTATAATGGAGAGCAGGGTGCCCAGGTGCAGCATCGCATCCATAGCGAGTCCCTGATCCTGGAACCCGAGAAGTGCAGGTGCCAGTATTAGGTGACCGGAGCTGGAAACAGGGAGAAATTCTGTTAAGCCCTGAACCAGACCGAGTATAATGACATTCCAATCGTTCATATAGTCCCTTAAAAAATCTGCAAAAAAGTTTTAGGTTTTATAATATTTGAAATTTTGAGCTCCGGGTTAATTTTTTTTCCACGCTCTGCTTTTTTCGAGAGTCAAATTGAACTTACCTGAACAGAAAAAGAAAAATATTTGGGTTGCCGTCATCGTTATTGTCGGTTTGATCGCTCTCAGTAATCAGGCGTTAACGATGAAGGACCCGGAAAACACTTATCCGAAGAGAATTAAAAGAGCACTTCGTCTGTTTTTTAATCCAGCCGAAAATAAACTTGAAGAACATTTAATTGGGAAGGGGATCGACTGTGAAAACCCGGCCGATCTTTATCGTGAAGCGGCTGCTGCAACGGTTGTACTAAAGACCGAAGAAGGGCTTGGTGCCGGGGTTTTTATCGGCCCGGAGTTGATCGTCACCGCCAAACATGTTGTTGACAGTCCAAAGGTCACAGCAAATCTTCCCAATGTTCTGGATGATAATCTTGCGAGACCTGGACGTTCTATTCCTGTTGAACAGGTGATTCCTGTCGACGGCCTGGATCTTGCCTTCATCAAGACACGCGGCCGAAGCTCCAATTGGCTTCTTCTGGAAACGGGGATACCAAAAGATTCGGAGCTAATGGTTGTTGGGCATCCCAATGGGAAATACTACTCCCTGCAAAAAGGGAGGATCAAGAAAAAAGGGAGAATTGAGAAAACTCCTTTTATTTTCTTCAAGGACAACGAAGTGTTTTTTGGGAATTCCGGTGGCACTATTGTCAGTTGTGAAGGACGATTAGTTGGAGTGGTGAGTATGATGTCGGACTATGATAACAATCTCCTGAAACAGGGGATAGGAATCAATGCGCGAACGATTGCCCAGTATGCAGGAAAAAAGGGTTTGCCACTTCCTTCCGGATCGAAAAGTATGGATACGGAGCCCACAATTCGATAACAATTGCCGGGATTCGGTAATTGTGCTAAGGTGACTTCGTTTTGTGTTAAGCTTTAAAAATAAAGGGTTAGAGCTGATTTTTTTGCATTTTGCTTTCCGATTTCCCCCAGAAACAATCTTAGACAACGGCGCCCCAAAAAATCTTTGAGATTCTGGTTTAATGTTTGAGCCAGAGTTTGAAAGGGAAGGGGAATTGATATATTCAATAAATTGGTAGTGTGTCCCTGAGCTTTAACAGGGAATCTTTAGAAAATAGACCTTAGCAAAAACAATGAAAGAATTTCCAAGAATAAAACGCCTCCCTCCCTACGTCTTCAATATTGTCACAGAACTTAAAATGGCGGCCCGAAGGCGGGGCGAAGATGTGATCGATTTCGGGATGGGAAACCCCGATTTGCCCACTCCCCCACACATTGTCGAAAAACTGGTGGAAGCCGTACAAAAGCCACCGAATCACAGATACTCGCAATCAAAAGGAATCCCCAACCTTCGTCTGGCTATCTGTAACTGGTACAAACGAAATCATGGGGTGGAACTGGACCCCGAAACGGAAGCTATTGCGACTATTGGATCGAAAGAAGGGATATCGCATTTAGCGATGGCCGTATCGGGACCCGGGGACTCAGTTCTGGTGCCGACCCCGACATACCCAATTCATACCTACGCTTTTATTCTTGCGAATGCCGATGTGGTGAGTGTTCCGCTTAGCCGGGATGTCGATTTCTTTGAGGAACTGCTTAAAGCCTTCAAGGCTAATTGGCCACGTCCGAAAGCACTCATAATCAATTTCCCGCACAATCCAACGACCACCTGTGTTGATCTCGAATTTTTTGAAAAAGTCGTTGATTTCGCGCGGGAACACGAATTAATCGTGGTGCATGATTTTGCCTACGCAGATCTTGTTTTTGATGGTTACCGGGCTCCAAGCCTCCTTCAGGTTCCGGGTGCCAAGGAAGTCGGGGTTGAATGTTTTACCCTGTCAAAAAGTTACAACATGCCTGGCTGGCGAGTCGGTTTTATGGTCGGAAATCGTGATATTATCCAGGCACTGGCACGGGTGAAAAGTTATCAGGATTACGGCATGTTTCAACCAATTCAGATTGCTGCAATCATTGCACTTAACGGTCCGCAGGATTGTGTTGAAGAAATCCGGCAGGTCTATAAAACCAGACGCGATGTTTTGTGCGAGGGCCTGAACCGCATTGGCTGGAACATTGAACCTCCCAAGGCATCTATGTTTGTCTGGGCTGAAATCCCGGAAGGCTTTCAACATATGGGGTCTCTGGAGTTTTCAAAAATGCTGATCGAAAAAGCAGGTGTGGCGGTATCACCGGGTATCGGGTTTGGAGAGGGTGGGGATCAATTTGTCCGCATTTCTCTTGTAGAAAATGAACATCGAATCCGACAGGCGGTTCGGGGTATTCGTGAAGCGCTTTAATATTTGTGAAAGAAGAGATGACGACTATTTATCTTTACAGGAATTTTGATGGACTCAATTAAACTTGGAATTATTGGATTTGGTACTATCGGTTCCAGTGTAGTGAAAATTCTCCAGCAGAATGGGGATCAGATAAGCCAGCGGCTGGGAGCAAATCTTGAGCTTGTAAAGGTTGCAGATCTTGATATCACGACCGACCGGGGGGTCGCACTTCCTCCTGGAACTCTGACAACTCAAGCGGAGGAGGTGTTCGACTCTCCAGATATCGATATTGTGATTGAACTGATGGGAGGTTATGAACCGGCCCGGACTTTTGTACTCAAAGCCATGGAAAATGGAAAGCATGTTGTGACTGCCAACAAGGCTCTGCTTGCCTTACATGGCGACGAATTGTTTGGGGCAGCAGAAAAGTCTGGGGTTGCACTTTTATTTGAAGCGGCTGTAGGTGGGGCAATACCCATTATCCGTTCTATCAAGGAAAGTTTTGTTGCCAACAAGATTCAGGCGATAGAAGGGATTGTCAATGGTACTGCCAATTACATCCTCACCAAAATGTCCGATGAAGGGTTGCCTTTTGACCAGGTGTTAAAAGAAGCGCAGGCCAAGGGGTTTGCGGAAGCAGATCCAACCTTTGACATTGAGGGGATTGACTCTGCGCATAAAATTGCAGTGCTCACGCGGCTGGCCTACGGAACTTCTGTCAAGTTTGATTCCATCTACACGCAGGGAATTAGCAGTATCAGGCAGGAGGATATCGAATGTGCCAGTCAATTTGGCTACCGTATCAAGCTGCTGGCCATCTCAAAATACGACGGCAAATCTATTGATGTCCGGGTACACCCCGCTATGGTGCCTCAGGGTAAACCAATTGCAAATGTAAACGGGGTATTGAATGCGGTGCTGGTGTGTGACGATTGTATGGAAGAAAACATTCTTGTAGGTCATGGCGCAGGTGGACTGCCAACAGGTAGCGCCGTTATTGGAGATGTGGTGGATATCGCACGAGATGTGATCGCGGGTTGTAAGGGCCGCGTTCCACCCCAGTCTTATCCAATGGGATCACTAAAAGAAATTCCCCTGAAAAATATTAATGAGATTGAAGGGGAGTATTTCCTGCGGTTTGTGGTTAAGGATCAACCGGGAGTATTGTCGAAAATTTCAGGGATCCTGGGACAACATGAGATCAGTATAAGAACCATGATCCAGCGTGAGCGGTGTATAGAAGGTAGCGGGGTTCCTTTGGTGCTGATGACACATCAGGCTCTGGAAAACAATGTCCAGAATGCACTCAAGGAAATTGACGTCCTTGACATTGTTAGTGAAAAAACAGTTTTAATTCGAGTTGAAGAATGAGTGAACCGACTGAGGTATCAAAGGGAGTTTTCAATGCCTGGTTTCAATGTATGAACGGGTGTTCAACCCGGCATGCATTGACGGAGATTATTTACAAATGTCCGGAATGCGACAGCCTGCTTGAAGTCGTTCACGATATGGAGGCGTTGAAGACACGGTCAGCTACTGATTGGAAGAGGTTGTTCGAAGAGCGTTATCGAAAAAACGACTGGCCTTACGGATCTTCTGTTTGGGGGAAGAAAGAGTTGGTTTGCCCGGTTGTGGACAATGAAAATATTGTTTCAACATATGAGGGAGCAAGCAATCTCTTTTGGGCAGAACGCCTGGGGAATGAGCTGGGAATGAAGGACTTGTGGGTTAAGCAATGTGGTATGTCTCACACGGGTTCTTTTAAAGATCTGGGTATGACGGTGCTTGTTTCTATGGTCAAGCAGATGCGTTCCGAAGGTCAGAATATCAAGGCAGTTGCTTGCGCTTCGACTGGCGATACCTCGGCTGCCCTCGCAGCATATTGCGCAGTTGCGGATATCCCTGCGATTGTTTTCCTCCCAAAGGGAAAAGTTTCTTTGACCCAGCTTATCCAGCCGATTGCACACGGAGTTTTGACCTTGTCTCTGGATACAGATTTTGACGGATGTATGAAGGTCGTCCAGCAGATAAGCGCCGGTAATGAGATTTATCTTGCCAATTCGATGAACAGTCTACGAATTGAAGGGCAAAAAACCATCAGTTTCGAACTGGTCCAGCAATTTGACTGGGAGGTTCCGGATGTCGTCATTGTTCCAGGGGGCAACCTGGGTAATGTGAGTGCAATTGGTCGAGGATTCAAAATGTGGTATGACCTGGGGATTATTAACAAGCTGCCACGCCTGGTGTGCGCGCAGGCTGAACGGGCAAATCCTTTGGCGAGGTGTTTTAAAACAAACTATGAAAAATTTGAACCAGTGCAGGCACAAACCACGCAAGCCAGCGCGATTCAGATTGGCAATCCTGTAAGTGTTATGAAGGCGATCCGTGCTCTTAAAGAATTTGATGGGGTAGTGGAAGATGCAACGGAGAATGAATTGTCCAATGCAGTGGGACGTGCCAACCGAACGGGGCTTCTTTGTTGCCCACATACCGGGGTTGCTCTGGCGGCTCTTGAAAAACTGGTTAAACGGGGTGTGATAAAGAAAAACGAACGTGTGGTTGTTATCTCCACTGCCAATGGTTTAAAGTTTACCGACTTTCTGGCTAACTACCATGGAGAGAGAATAAAAGATGTCAAAACCGAATTTCCGTTTAATGAAATCAACTTACCGCCGGACATTGATGTTATCCGGAAGACTATAAGTGAAAAACTGGAGCGACGGAATTAACCGGGATCCTTTGGGTCCTCTGAAATAATTAATTACATTCCTTGATTAACAGGGATTAAAATTTGGAAAGAGCAGGTTTTCCTTGGCAGATGAAATTGAAAATTTAGCGATCATTGGTTCGGGACCGGCGGGTCATACTGCCGCAATCTATGCAGCACGTGCAAACCTTAATCCTTTTATGTATGAAGGGTATGTTAAAGGTGGATCGGCTGGAGGGCAATTGACAACAACTACGGATGTAGAAAACTATCCGGGTTTCCCTGAAGGGATCAATGGCCCTGAACTCATGCAATTATTCCGGAAGCAATCCGAGAGATTCGGCACCCGGATGGTGGGAGAAGACGTGCAGGAGGTGGACTTCCAGAATCGGCCGTTCACCATAAAAGGTGACTCCACAACGGTCAAAGCCCATTCCGTAATTATTTCAACCGGGGCCACTGCCCGGCGTCTGGCAGTCCCTAGTGAGGAAAAACTGTGGAACCAGGGTATATCTGCCTGTGCGGTTTGTGATGGGGCTTTGCCTTTTTTTAGAAACCAACCTCTGGTGGTTATTGGTGGGGGAGATACGGCCGTTGAAGAAGCAACGTATCTGACAAAATTTGGCTCAGTCGTTTACCTTGTGCACCGTCGCGACGAGCTTCGTGCTTCAAAAATCATGCAGGAACGTGCGCTTAATAATGAAAAAATTGAAATGGTATGGGATTCAGTTCTGGAAGATGCCATTGGAGATCAATTTGTTACGGGTGCAAGATTAAAAAACCTGAAGACCAATGAACAACGAGAACTGGAAGCCGCTGGAATATTTTATGCCATAGGCCATACTCCTAACACTGAAATCTTCAAGGGGAAAATTGACCTTGAGGACTCCGGTTACATAAAGATCAAACCGGGAACGCAGGAGACCAGTGTTGAGGGTGTTTTTGCTGCGGGGGACGTACATGACCACAAATACCGACAGGCCGTAACAGCCGCGGGGACCGGCTGTGCTGCGGCTCTTGAAGCGGAGAGATGGCTGGGTGAAAAGGGTCTTGCCTGATTAATTCCATTTTATTTCATTTTTGACCCAGACTTTTATCGATATATATTTTGTGCTTGAACCCTAATTGATCTGGTGCCTATGGCCGACAAGCGTGCATTTCCCAGGAAAGCCATTGAAGCGAAGGTGGCTTTGGTAATGGATGGCCGGAAATTTTCCGCTGTGGTTATTGATATTAGCGTTAAAGGTATGTTGCTTGAGTTCGACCAGCCTTTGGAAATTGAAAAATGTTTACAACTGAATTTACTTGAGCACGAGGAGATAAGCTCCTGCATCCTTGAGGGACAAATTGTTCGTTGTGAAAGGAGGGAGCAAGGTAAGTTTGTTGTGGCTTTTTCACTCCTGAACCCCGATGATAAATTTATGATGGATGCCCTGGCTTATATTCATCAAGGTAAAATTTAAAAATGTGCCGTGAAAAATGGAAGCCAACTCGTTACTTGAAGATATAGGGGGACGTCCCACCCTGGAGCGTGTCCATAAAGTTTTTTACGATAAATTGTATGCACACCCCTGGCTAAAACAATTTTTTGAGGGGATTAACCAGAAGGTAATCGAAGATCAGCAAACTGATTTTATGGTTTCGAATATGGGGGGAGGCAAAGTGTATAGCGGACGAATCCCATCCATGGCTCACCGGCATATGTTTATCACGGAAGAGTTGTTTGATCTTCGTTCCAATATCCTAAAAGATAGTCTTGAAGAGTGTAATGTGCCTGTTCCATTGGCAGAGAAATGGATTCGAATCGATTACGCCTTTAAACATTCCCTGGTGAAATCTGATGTTTCAGAATGTGAGCCCAACCTCACCCCCAATGGGTACGGAATCATCGATATTAAAAAGCCCTGACCCGAAAACGTTCTGTTTCCAGAGAAGCCTTCCCCGTATTTTATTCCCTGATTTCTCCAAAAGTTAAAGTTTATTTTTCCCTTGCTTGACCGGGAGACGAGTGGGTTTTATTTATTTTTAGGCAAACAAAAATGATCCAGGAGATCGATTATGCGATTTGATAAATTAACCCTTAAGCTACAGGAAGCTGTGCAAAAGGCGCAGGCCCTTTGCGAAAAAGAACGGCATCAGGCCATGGAAGTGGAGCATCTTACTGCCACTTTGCTTGAAGATCCTGATTCATTAGCTAATGTTCTACTGAAAAAAACAGGCATTGAAGTTGCCCGTATCAGTGAAGAACTGGGCTCCAGGATCGCAAAATTCCCTCGCCTTGAATCTTCCAACTTTCAAGTCTACCTCTCTGACTCGTTCAAAAAAATAATGGATCATGCCTTCAATGCAGCCCAGCAATTGCATGATGAGTTTGTCAGTGCGGAGCATGTCATTATTGGCATTCTTGAAGAAAAAAGTCATCCAGTTGCCAAAATTCTGTCTTCCCATGGTTTGACTTCTGAGAAAGTTCTTCAAGTACTCACAGAAATCAGGGGATCCCAGAGGATAACCGACCCGTCTCCTGAAGAAAAATTCCAAGTCCTCGAAAAGTATTGTATCGATTTAACAGAACGTGCACGATCTGGAAAAGTGGATCCTGTAATTGGTCGAGATACTGAAATCCGGAGAGTGGTCCAGGTATTGTCTCGCCGGACAAAGAATAACCCGGTATTGATTGGTGAACCCGGGGTGGGCAAGACGGCAATAGTTGAAGGGCTTGCTCAACGGGTGGTTCATGGCGATGTCCCCGAAAGCCTCAAGGACAAACGAATCATCTCCCTTGACCTCGCATCTCTTATAGCGGGAACAAAATATCGCGGGGAGTTTGAGGATCGACTAAAAGCCGTTCTAAAAGAGATAAATGGGTCCGACGGTGAATTAATCTTGTTCATTGACGAACTGCACACTCTGGTTGGAGCGGGTTCGGCGGAAGGTTCCATGGATGCTTCCAACATGCTGAAACCTGCATTGGCAAGAGGCGAACTGCATTGTGTTGGTGCGACAACTCTGGATGAATACAGAAAACACATTGAGAAAGATGCAGCGCTGGAGCGGCGTTTCCAGCCTGTCAATGTGGGTGAGCCCAATGTGGAGGACACTATTTCAATTCTCCGTGGGCTTAAGGAAAAGTATGAAATTCATCACGGAGTCAGGATTCAGGATGCTGCGATAATTTCAGCAGCGAAACTCTCGCACCGTTATATTTCTGATCGCTTTCTTCCTGATAAAGCGATCGACCTCATTGATGAAGCGGCTTCCAGTTTGAGAATGCAGATCGATTCTGTTCCTGTTGAGGTAGACCAGGTTCAGCGTCGTGTGACTCAACTTGAAATTGAGAAAGAAGCCCTGAAAAAGGAATCCGACGGAAAATCGCTCGAGCGGATAAAATCAATTGAGGAAGAAATCAGGAAACTAAATGAAGAGGGCGACAAAAAACTAAAGCAATGGGAAGAAGAGAAAAAACTGATTAGTGAGATCAGGGATTTGAATGAACGTATGGAATCGGTGAAACTGGAAACCGAACGTGCTGAGAGGGAAGGGAATTTGGAAAGTGCCGCTGAACTGAAATACGGAACTCTTCCTCGGTTGCAAGGAGAATTTGAAAAAGCCAAAGCACACCTTGCCCAACTGCAGTCTCAAAATAAAATTCTGAATGAAGAGGTCGGGGAAGATGAGATCGCAGAAATAGTTTCGCGATGGACGGGCATTCCTGTTGAAAAGATGCTTCGGTCTGACAAAAAACGGTTTCTTGAAATGGAGCAGGCCCTTCATAAGCAAGTGGTGGGGCAGGAAGATGCTGTCCGTCTTGTATCCCATGCCATTCGTCGGGCACGTGCCGGTCTTCAGGATCCAAACCGGCCCATTGGTTCCTTCTTGTTTCTGGGACCGACGGGTGTGGGTAAAACCCAGTTGGCACGATCTCTTGCTGATTTTCTGTTTGATGATCCCCAGGCTATGGTGCGGATTGATATGTCCGAATTCATGGAAAAACATTCCGTTGCCCGGCTTATTGGGGCCCCTCCCGGTTATGTGGGTTATGACGAGGGTGGCTACCTGACGGAACGAATCAGGCGAAAACCATACTCTGTCATTTTATTTGATGAGATCGAAAAGGCGCATCCCGATGTCTTCAATCTTTTTCTCCAGATTCTGGATGAGGGACGTTTGACGGATGGGCAAGGGAAGACGGTCGACTTTAAAAACACAGTAATTCTGATGACATCCAACATTGCAGGGAAAATGATTCAGGATGCTGGATTGCAAATGGCTCATCTAAAAGAGGATGATGTGGATGAATGGGATGCCGGCTATGAAAAAATTCAGGAGTCGGTTCGGCAGGAATTACGGAATCATTTCCGGCCGGAATTTCTCAATCGCATAGATGACATGATCATCTTCCGGAGCTTGAGGCGGGAGCAGATATTCGAGATAGTCGATATCCTGTTGGTTGATCTTCGCCGGAGGCTGGCGGAGCAATCCATCACGCTCGAGTTAACGAATCGATTGAAAGAGTTTCTTGCAGACAAAGGATTCGATCCGGTTTTTGGGGCGCGTCCTCTCAAGCGGGTATTGCAAAAATTTGTCCAGGATCCACTTTCCGTGAAGATGCTGGAGGAAGAGATTGGTGAAGGTGATTCTTTGTCCGCAGACCTGGAAGGAGATAAAGTGGTTTTCTCAAAGGTTTGACGGAAGCTGATCAAACTTCCAGCAGGCGTTGGTAAAAGGGGTGGTAAATGGCTTTCTTTATGGGCCGGGTTTCTCCAAAGTTTCTTAGGGCTTTTTCATAGCCGTCCAACTGCGGCCGGTGGCGTTGAATTTCATTTTTTAAAAACGCCTCCAGGTCGCTGCCTTCGTGGAGTCCTGTTTTATAATCTATAATCCACCTTATATTTTCTTCAACAAAAGTTCTGTCCAGAATACGTGTTTCAATTGTTCCTTTATTTGAATAGGTTAGTGCGTATTCGTTTTGTGGTTCGTCATGTTGATCCAGGACCCAGCGACCTGTTTCGTCTTCAAGGGTGGCCTTCAGGGCATTCAGACATTGTTCATTGGCCCAGTTCAGGTCACGGTGAGTTAACCCCATTCCCTTGAATGCAGTGTTCACCCTGGGTTCCCACATCCCCAGTTCCTCTTCCGTGTTTGGGCTGAATCCATTTTCTGCAAGACTTTGCAGGCATCGATGAAGCACTGTGCCAAGACATCTGGCCCGCAACCCAGCCCATTCAAATGAAGGCTCTTCCACTTCTTTTATGAGTATTTCTTTTCCCGTGGGGAGAGTTTCAGGAATTTCAGGGAGCTGAAACAAGTCGGGCATTCTCTTTAGAACATTTGGGTAAACTGGCCTGCCATCTTTCTCCGCAGTGCTGGCTGACGTATCCTCAGTTTTTTGCCAGTGTTTTGAAATGTATGGCCACAGCAGGCCAAGAGGAGATCCCGAAGATGGAGTCGTGTCTTCTTTTTTAGTTGGGGAGACATTGCCAAAAAGGTGGAGTTGACATTTAGCGCGCGTGGTTGCGACATAAAGAAGGCGAGCCGCTTCTGATAAATCCTTCTGAGAGTTGATTTTTTTAATATAGCGATAGAGGAGAGACGGGTCTGTCCCCGTTTCTTCTATCGGTGCCAATAAGAGCGATTGCTTGTGTGGAAGCCAGAAAACAAGTCGGTTTTTATCTGGTTGCGTTTTCCTTCCAAGTCCTGGGAGAATGACAAAATCAAACTCGAGACCCTTGGCTTTATGCATGGTGATCAATTGAAGATTACTTTCATCTGAGGCGGCTTTTGAAAAAATAGTCTCGAGCCGGTTTTCAAAAGCCTGTAAATTTATTTCGTCCTGGGAGTCCAGAAAACTTTCCAGTTCATCAAAAAAAGTTTCGATATCCTCCTGTGAAGTGCCGGGTATGCAAGCGGGTCCCCCAAGAGAAATCCACAAAGCTTCCAGGGTATTTCTCACGCCGGCCGTTGACAGGTTTTCCAGAGCAGGTTTCATAGTATGGACAAAATGCTCAGCACGCGTTTTTCCATCGTCCGTGAGTTTGTCAAGCCTCTTTGAATCCAGCAAAAGAGACCAGACCGACATCCCCTTGGATTCCACACAGAGCTCATGCAGATCCGTCATAGTTAAACCAACCCAGGGTGTTCTCAAAACAGAAAGCCAGGCGATCCGGTCCATTGGCTTGAGAATGGCGCGTAATAGTGACAAAAGGTCGAGGACTTCCCAACGCTCTGATAGTGGATCAATATCCTCAGCCCGGTAAGTGATTCTCCGATCACGCAACGTTCTTATGATTTGCTGTAAATGCCGTTTGGCTCGGGCCAGAATTGCTATGTTTTTACCGGGATATTCTGCTGAAAGGGTCTGAATGAGGTCCGCCACATCACAAGCTTCTTTTTCGAAGTCACCTTCCTCATAACAATGATATTGCACACCTGGTATTCCAAGTTCTTCCTGAAAAGCCTTGGAGGGGGAGTAACTGATTTTTCCGGAATCCGGATTTTCCTTTTTTGGGAAAACTTGCTGGAAACAGTCATTCACCCAGGCCACCAGATTTTTTTGTGAGCGAAAGTTTGTCGTCAACGTCAGTTTTTCGAGTGGGTAATCCCCAATGCCTTCATTCTGGGATTTAAGAAATATTCCAACCTCTGCATCTCGAAAACGGAAAATGGATTGCATAGGGTCGCCCACAATAAACAGACTTCGGCCGTCATCCGCTTGCCATCCCGCGGTAAGCCGTTTTAGTAGTTCGTACTGCTTAAAGGAGGTGTCTTGGTATTCATCGACCAGAATATGCTGGATTTTATAATCAAGATATTCAGTCAGGTCAGTAGGTAGCAGGTTGCCGTCCTGGTCGTAATCTCCCAGGGCATCAATGGCGGCCAGAGAAATTTCGGTGAAATCAGTCACTTCGTTCTTTCTGAAAATTTCACGAAGGGTGTTTTCCATGGGTTTCAGAATTTTGAACGTGGCTTCGAGTATGGCCCAGTCTTTGTTTGAAAAAGAAGAGTCTGGAATTTCTCTGAGATCATCCAGAACGGATTCAAGCTCCCGGTTATCAGACAAGTCTTCGAGAATTGCTTTGAAGGATTCTTTTTCATTTTTTAACTCGGTAGGAAATCCATCCTTTTTGTTTGGCTTTTTTCGAAAAGTTCCGCTTGAAGTGATCAATCTGTTGGCCAGCTCCCTCCATTTAGGAATATTGTCGGGCGTTGGATCTGGAAAAGATTTCAACCCGGTTAAAGAGGAAAGGGTATCCGGGTTTTGTTGATTGAGGTTCTCCGCACTTAAAGCAAGTAATGGGGGAAGAGTGGCTTTAACGGAGGCGGGAAACAATGCATCAGCAAGTTTCAATTGATCGCGCAAAAGATCGCTCAATGTGTTTTCAAACCAACTTCTATGGAGGGAAGTGAGCTCCATAGAAGAAAAAAACGGGATAATCCATTGGTCGCGTTTTTCAAGGAGATACTGGATGCGATTAAGAAAATCGAGCTTGTTGTTATCCAGGTGCTTTAAAAGGGTTCTTATGTTTTCTCCTGTTTCGGAGTTTTCTTCCGCCATTTCCAGGATTCTTTTGGCAGCTTCTGCATAGGTTCCTCTTGAGAATTCTTCGGGATTCAGGCTCCCTCCCAACCTGGACTTAAGAGGCATATGATGGACAATCCAGGCGCAGAAGGAATCGATGGTTTGAATCTTTAGACGTCCAGGGTTATTGAGCAGGTTCCAGCCACACTTTCTATCTTGCTCAAGTACCTTTAATGCAAGTTCCCATGATGTTTGGAGGTGGGGCTCGGATGGTTGTTCTCTTTCTGCAGCTCTTTCAAGAGCACTGAATATGCGGGATTGCATTTCACCCGCGGCTTTTCTGGTGAAAGTCATGCAGACAATTTGTTCGGGTTGTTCCACCTGGCCTAATAGATTTAGGAAACGCTGGATCAATAATTCCGTTTTTCCCGATCCCGCAGGAGCCTGCACAATGAAGGACCGCGAAAGGTCGAGTGCCATTTTTCGAACTGTTAGATCGGCAATTTCCGGCATTTTATGCGGGGTCCTCCAGTCGCTGTTTAAGTTCTTCAACACGACAAAGTGAGGCGTGCTGACAATTTCGGCATGTGCCTTCATCGTCAATGGGGGAAATATCTGTTCTCCCGCTTTTAAAATCAAGGACGATTATCTTTAATTGGGTATGCCACCGCTCACACAATTCTTCCCAGTTTTCACATTTTGTTTGTTTCTTGATGGAAAGGGCTTTGAGGCCTTGAGATGGGATGAATTCTGAAGCCGCCGTGTGGATATTGAAGTCCCCTTTTTTGACTTGTCCGAAGGCAATGCCGTCTGGATTGAGGTGTATTGCGTATAAAGGGAGTTGGGGATCTCTGACAGGTTCTTTGAACCAGTTGCCGGGTGTGACTTTGCCGGATTTATAGTCGATTAATAATTGTCGGCCATCGGGAAAGGCATCGATGCGATCCGCACGATAGCTGAATCTTAAACCTTCAAAGTTGAATTTATTTTTTTTCTCCAGGGCGGATACCTGGAAGTCCTCACGATTCAATTCAAACTCCAGCCAACCTAAAACCAGATCCGTAACCCTCTGAAATTCCATTTCCTTGAAATGGGGTTGGTCTTTGAGAATGCGAATGTAATCATCTTTGACCAGAATTTTTTTTATTACATTTCCAACCAGATTGGATAAAGAACCCGAATTAAATAATTGTTCGAGTTTGCTGCGTGTTTTTATTTCTTTCCATACCAGCTCTAATGCCAGGTGAATAATGTTTCCTCGCTCCATAAGGTCGAAATCAGTTTCTGCAATTAAATACCGGTCTGCCAGGAGCCTGTAAATCGAGAAGGCACGGAACGGGCACTCCACCTGGTTTTTGAGTATTCCATACCCACCTTGAAAGTTTTCTAAAAACGCAGAGCTCGCCTGTATTTCGGGTGTGTCAGAAATGGACTCAAGAGGAGTGACCTTGATCTGGTCCTTGAGTCTGTGTGTCTCCTCAGAGATCATTTCTATTTCATGCAGTCCGGATAGTAATGGACTTGGTCTTTTCGGCTCCTGATTTTTAACAAGTGAATAACTGAAAACAACATGAGGTGAGGACTTGACAAGTCTGGAGATCAAGGTCTTCGCAAACCTGAATTGTCTTTCAGGAGAAGCATAAGGAAGCTCCAGTTTTTTCTGGAGTCTTGCGGGAAGGAACGGGTTGGGCCTTAAAGGTTCCGGTAATATATCGGCCTCACAACCGATGACCCAAAGGCTGTCAAACGTCTGGCCAGAAGACTCCAAAAGCCCCATCAGCTGTACAGGGGAATCCTCTGTCGATTGTTCCTGAAATGGCCGGGCCGGGTTGGCCACCATATTGATCAGGTAGGTTGCAGCCTCGGTCCTTGAGATATGCCCGAGGATAGGATCAAGCGTTGCCAATTCATCCAGACGACTTTCCCATTCCAGGTAGGCCTGAATTTCCCGTGAACTTAATTTGCGAAACTTTGCTGGCCAACCAATTCCTGCCAATACTTTTACGAAAACACGAGCCCATTCACTGGGAAGTTTTCTTGATTGGTATTTTTTGTTCTGTTGGAATTCTATCCATTTAGCCAAAAGTCTTTTAATGCTTTTGTACTGGAGGGAATCTTTCTGGGTTTTTCCTGCTGCCGGGAGGGTGAGATTGCGCAAGTTGGCGAGAGTCACCTCCTGTAATTTTTTATTGATCAGACGGGTTTCCAAATCTTCGACGACATTTTCATCATCAACTTCTGGAACAAGATAAGGGCTTTTTAAGGTCTGCAGCAGCCTGGGAAACGGGGCTGGAATTGAGGCTGAACTCAGGATGGTCAAGGCAGGTGGGAACATGGACTCTTTAATTAGAGGTTGTCCCAGAGAAACGTTGAAGGGTAGTTTGACCTCTTCCCAGGGAAAAATCGAATTGGGAGCAAGCTCCGCCATCAACTCTCGCTCAAGCGGTACTTTGACTTCGTCCAGACGGGTCGCAACCACTCCAATCCGACGGCCTTCCTTGTATTGTGACCGTATCCACCGTGCGCATTGGATGATTTCTGTTTTGAGGTCGCTGAAACGACGGACGCTGGCATTTTCACTGTTTGGAAAATCGGTGGGGGAGTGGTTTGAAATTTCTTCAGGAAAATAACTGACCTTATGGTCATCCTTTTCAAGAGCCAGAATCAGGCTTTTTGTTGCAGGTATTATTTCATCAAAGCCGGCCAGTATAATTTGATCAGGCAGTGTGATTTTCCCGGAAACGATGAGTTGAATAACTCTACCCATGACCTGGCTTTGATCAATGGCTCCTTGTTGTTGAAGAACACCTTCAAAAGCATTTTTCCAGCGAAAAAAGGATTGGGTCTCCTCGGTACCGGAAAAATTTCTTTCAGTTGCCGGGATTTCATATTGGTGCAGGAAGGCGTAAGCTTTTGCTGCATCTTTGGCTGCTCCCTTCAGGGTAAGCGGGTCGAGGGCGACAAACTCCCGGTCCGCTTCAAGCAGGGTTTCCCAAATAGTCTGGCTTTGCAGGGAAGATAAAATCCACCGGTCAGGCCAATTGGCTTGATAGATTTCATTCAACCAGCTTTGAATGGAAAAAATGGGTGCGGTGAGCCAGATGGTTTGGCCGTTATTTTTTCGTGCGTCTGCGTCCTGTAATTCAAGGTGCCGCTTTAATCGGTTGTTTACGGTAAGTACGAGGTGGTTTTCAGGGAGGGGAAATTTTAGGGTCATAGAAATATGATAAGGATACCTCTAAAAATGGTGTTCCAGGCAAAACGCTAAGGAGTGGCCTGGACCCAGACTTCCCCCTTGGTGGTGGTTTCTTTTTTCCATATGGGAGTGGTGCGCTTCAATTCCGCAATGGCCCATTCGCAGGCATCAAAGGCCTCTTTGCGGTGTTCACCAGCAGCAATTATGAGAACAATATTTTCACCAATATCGATGTGGCCGATGCGGTGGATGATGCTCATGTCGATGATTTTGTAATCTTGAATGGCTTTGACCCGTATTTCCTCCAGCTTTTTCTCGGCCATTTTAGGGTAATGCTCGAAATTCAGATCTGAAATACTTTCGCCTTTGTTCAATTCCCGTCCTGTACCCAGGAAGACAACAATCCCGCCGATATTCTGGGAGGATTTTTTAATCGTTTCGATTTCATCCGTGACGGAAAAATCTTCACGTTGAATCCTGACTTTGCGTTCCAATGTGGTGCTCATATGTTTACCCTTAATAGTGAATTAAATCCCGCCTGAAAACGGAGGGAGCAGGGCGACTTCATCCCCATCTTTGAAAATGTGGTCCGAGGCCACTACATCGTGGTTAGCTGAGACCATTATTTTTTTATCACGTACCAACTCTCCGATTTTAGGAAGGCTTGTTCCTATGGCATCACTCAGTTGATCCAGAGTGACCTGGGCGCCGAGATCGAACTGGTCTTCATCCTTGCCGGCCATTTGCCTGAGTTGGGCGAAATACTTAACTGTGATCATGAGTCCGTCCCCGTTTTATCCCGCTGGAAAGTGCCGGATTTACCTCCTGCTTTATAGGCGAGGCCGACATCTGCAATTACCATTTCGCGATCCGCTGCCTTGCACATATCGTAAATCGTGAGAGCTGCAATGGAAACGGCGGTGAGTGCTTCCATTTCCACTCCTGTTTTTCCACTGATTTTAACCGTGGCGTTGATGTCAATTGAAACGAGACCGGATTCCGCCTCGGGTTCATCGTTGATTTCAAAACTGATGTCGACACCGGTCAGGTTGAGGGGATGGCACATGGGGATCACTTCGGGAGTCTTTTTAGCTCCCATAATTCCTGCCACTTGAGCCACCGCCAGGACATCACCTTTTTTGATTTCGCCTTTCTGGATGAGCTCCAGGGTGGCGGGTTTCATGAGTATGCAGCCAGTAGCTGTGGCCACCCGCTCAGTGACGGATTTCTCCGAAACATCCACCATACGGGCGCGGCCTTGATCGTTGAAATGCGTCAATGGATTATTCATAGGGACATTTTACCTTAAAACCAGCTCTCCGGCGAGTTTGAAATGTTTTTTCAGTATTGGTTGATAGAAATGTGGGTTTTGTAAAGATTGGCCTATAATACAGCGTTTTTGTTTGTCTAAACTTATTTTGGGTTTTCGATTTGGCCATTGAGCACATTGCTATTGTCTTCTTGTCCAGTCTGTTCCATGCCATCTGGAATATTCTCACCCAGACCAGTCAGAATTCCCAGTTTTTATCCGGTTTGAAAGGGGTCTGGATCATGGGGGCCGGGCTGGTTCTCATGACCGTCAATGGTGTCGGACATCTACCACCGGAACTTTGGAAATGGATCATCATCTCCGGGGTCCTCCATGGCACCTATATCCTCAGCCTGTCCAAAGCCTACAACACCACCGACATCTCCTACGTTTACCCGATAGCCCGTTCTGCCCCTGTGTTTGTTCCCCTGTTTGCCTGGTGGTGGCTGGATGAACGCATAGGGCTCACCAGTATTCTGGCTATTGGAGCAATCCTTCTGGCGGTCTACATTCTGCATTTCAAAGGTAAACTTCTGGAAGGTTTCAAAAATGTCTGGGATGCCTTATGGCATAAAGACCTGCGCTGGGCTTTTATTACCCTGGGGTTGGTGGTGTCTTACAGTCTGGTAGACAAAAGGGGAATGGACCTTTTTCTCCACCAGTTTCCCGACCGCTCTTTTATGAACGGGATGGAGTTTTTCTTTTTTGAGGCCACCATAGGGTTTACCCTGTGCAACCTGTATCTGTTCATGAAACACAAGCCGCGAGAAATCTTTGAGGCCTGGGGGCAGGAGAAGGTTAAGGGGTTTATTGCGGGAATCACCACCGTTGGATCTTATGGTCTGATTTGCGTGGTTCTGCAGTTTGAGGCCGTCAGTCAGGTGGTGGCGGTGAGGCAGGTCAGTGTCATGATGGTGGTGTTGTGGGGAGTTTTCAAGCTCAAGGAACCTTTTGGCCCGCAAAGGATTCTGGCCGGAGCCCTGATCGCTGGAGGTGTTGCCCTCATTGGCCTTGATTGATTGTTGGACTTGAATGAAAAACCAAAATAAAGAATAAGGGACTGCCAAGATTAAAAAAGTTTAATGCATCTGTTCCGTTTGTGGAGATATCATATATAAAGGAATGGGCTTCTAATCACCTTTTAAGGAATTTGCGATGACGACGCGGAATATTTCAAAACATATATTTTCACTTGGACTGGCCGCTCTGGCCTGCGTGATGCTGGTGGCATCCCCGGCTGATGCGAAACGGGACCGAAAAACGAAAACCCTTGTGTTGGAGAACGGACTGGCTGTTTACCTGATGTCTGATAAGGACGTGACTCGCAGTGCTGCCGCTTTGTCCGTAGGAGTTGGCCATATTTACGACCCAATGGAGAAGCAGGGACTGGCACACTATCTGGAGCACATGTTGTTTCTTGGAACGGAAAAATACCCGGATGTTGAAGATTATAAAAAATACCTCAATGCCAATTCCGGTGCGAGCAATGCCTACACCAGTGATGACATCACCAATTACTTTTTCCAGGTTTCTCATGGTGCATTTGAAGGAGCCTTAGACCGGTTCAGCCAGTTTTTCCAGGCCCCATTGTTTAATCCGAAATATGCCGAACGGGAAGTTCATGCGGTAAACAGTGAATTTGATAAAAACAGGTTGCAGGATGGATGGAGAGCCAACCACCTGGCGCATCAAGTAACGGAACCCGGGCATCCCATGCGGAAATTTGGGATCGGAAATAAAGACACCCTCGCGGGGGATAATCGACCAGCCCTTCTGGATTTTTACGAGAAGTACTACTCTGCAGCGATTATGAAACTGGCAGTGTTGTCCAACCTTTCCCTGGCTGAGCAGGAAAAACTGGTTCGCCAGTTGTTCTCAAAAATTCCCAATCGGCCGGTCAAACTTCCAGAAATTGACCCCAATTTCAGGAAGCCTTTAAAAGATAAATACCGGTTGTTGAAAATTAAGACCATCAAAGATACTCGCAGTTTGAGTCTTGAATTTGCCACTATCAGATTATTTGATCTGAAGGAAAGTCGTCCGGCTACAATCGTAGGGTCTGTGATTGGGCATGAAGGTAAGGGGTCCCTGCTGTCCAAGCTCAAGGAGGAAGGGCTGGCGTTGGGACTTTCAGCAGGCGGTGGATATTCCCATCCTAATATCAATACATTTGATATCAATATCAGTCTTACACAGAAGGGTGAGAAGGAATATGAACGTGTCCTTGAGTTGGTTTTTTCTTACCTGAAGATGCTGAGGGAAGCGAAGTTTCAACATTATACTTTTGCCCAGAATCAAAAAATGATGGAAATCAATCACAAGTGGCGGGAGTTGCAGGAGGGCATGGGCTATGTCGCGGGTCAGGCGTCCCTCATGCAACGCTACGAACTCGAGGATATTGAAACCTTGCCATATCTCTTGATGAAAGAGGACCAGAAAAACTACATGGCGATTCTGGATACATTGCGTCCGGAAAATATGCTGGTGGCTTTAAGCACACAGCATGTTGAAACCAATAAGAAGGAACATTTCTTCGGGACTGAGTATTCACTGGAGCAGGTAGGCGGAGAAAAATTCAACAAGCTGAAGAATCCCGGACAGGTGGAAGGGATACATTATCCTCTTGAGAACAAATTTATTCCCAATGACCTGGTGTTGCATCCTGAAAACCCGCACCTTATTCGAGATGACGATCTGGCACAGGTCTACTTTCAGTATGACAACAGGTTTGAAAAGCCAAAAGTGTATCTCAAGTTTTTAATTGAAACGCCTCATGTCTATGACAATCCTGGAAATCTAGCCCGATCAAAATTGTACGAAGCGGCCATTATGGAAGGCTTGAATGAGATCACTTACCCGATCAGTCAAGCTGGCTTGTCCTACGCGCTTAGCCTTGAGAAAAAAGGAGTGGTGTTGGTCGTTGGTGGCTATTCTGAACGGGTGCAGGATCTGTTGAAATTAGTGGTTGGAAGCTTGCGTAAAATTACCATTGACGAAAACAAGTTTCGGGATTTAAAAGATGAATTTGTCCGGGGTGTTCAGAACAAAAAACTGGGACAAGGTTATAAACGGGCTTCCTATTTCAACAGACAAATCTGGCTGGCCCAGCAATTTACTGAAGAACAGCTTCTTGAAGGCTTGAAGGCAGCGACTTTTGATGAGATCAAGCAATATGCCGGGAAACTGTTCGACCGTGTGTATATCACCTCAGTTATTTATGGCAACTGGACAGAGGAGCAGGCGCGTGAATCGGTGAACCTGGTCATTCGGGAAATGGGCAGTAAGCCCTTGCCTAAGGAAGACAGATTTGAAAACAAGGTTGTCGTTTTGGGTGAATCGGAAAAGTTTTTATACAGTGAACAGGTTCCGGACAATAACAACGCGTTGTTTTATACCCTTCAGGTTGGCCCGCACAGTATGGAAAACTATGCTGTTTCCCAGCTTGTTGCCTCTGTTATTGAAAGTGATTTTTATACCCAGATGCGAACTAACCAGCAGTTGGGATATATCGTCTGGAGTTTTGGACAACGCCTTGAAGAAAGGCTGTTTTTAAAAATGATCATTCAGTCTGCCGGGTTTGGCCCTTTTGAACTGCAAAAAAGGGTGGAGGCCTGGATGGCGGAAGCAACAAAACTGTTCGATGGGTTAACTGATGAAGAATTCAACAAACACCGAAACAGTCTTGTTGTATCTCTTGAAAAGAAACCAGACAGTATCGCTGAAATGGCAGGAGAGCTGTACTATTTCGCGGCGGAGGAAGATGGAGATTTTGATTACAAAAGGAAATTGATTGAGGTTGTGAAGAAAGCTAAGAAAAACGATGTGGTCGCAGCGGCCAGGCGTTTATTCACTGATTCCAAAACTCCACGCTCTATCGTTCTGGTTCGTTCGCGTTCCAATCAGGATAGTGTGCCGGAAGGTGTGCTTACGAAGGTCGCCATGATCAAGGAAAAAAATAAGAACAGAAAATAAAAATAACAATTCAGAAAAAGAAAAAACGCTTTCGTAGGCTGCCTGGCAGACCTGTGAAGGCGTTTTTCTATTGAAAAATGGGGTTGATGGCTCGAATCTGGTTGCAGGTATTTAACTAATGGAGAAATAACATTTTAAAGCGACTTTTCAGATGGCTTCGTATCGGTCAGGCATTCAAGGATGCAAGGGTGTCGACTGATGCGGATAAAAAGCTTCGGGCTCAAAAGCTTCTTATTGAGCTGTTGGGAGAATCTCAAGGATTGCCGACCAAGATAGGGCAATTTTTAAGTATGAAAGAAGAAGCTGATGAGTTGCAAGAGGCCTTAAATGCCTCTGTCAATCCGATGCCGTGGGAAGAGGTCGTGGAGATTTTGAACCGTGAATACGGAGGAGATTTCCATACTGTTTTTAGAAATATAAAACCTCAGGCAAGACCGGCATCATTGGGGCAAGTCCACCCGGGGACTTTGAAAAACGGACAGCCTGTCGCCATAAAAATCCAATACCTGGGAATTAAGGAAAAAGTGGATTCGGAACTGAAAATTCTGGGATGGCTGCCCGGAATGGGGCCCATGAAAAAATGGGGAATGGATCTGGCGGGTTACATTCGCGAGCTTAGGGAACATCTGGATCAAGAACTGGATTACACCAGGGAGGCTGATCAACAGGTGCGGTATCGGGAAAAATGGGGTGATCGTTCAGATGTCATTGTTCCCAAAGTGTATCCGGAGTATTCCAATGAAAAAGTACTGGTGCAGGCGTTTGAAAAAGGGCAGACGTTGGAGAAGGTAATCGGGCTCCCTCAAGAGAAACGGCAGGAGATTGGGAAGATCTGGGTGAGCCATATTTTGTTCATGCTGTTTCATAAAGGAATTATGCATTCTGACCCCAATCCTCTAAATTTTGCTTTTCGCACCAAAGGTCGAAGCCCGGGCATTGTTTTATACGATTTCGGCAGTTTGTTTGAGGTGACGCAAAGTGAAAGGATGTTGTTGCTAAGAATCATTCTCGCCATTAGAAACCGTGAAAATATTGATCCGGCTCAATGTCTTAAGGGGCTGGGTTTTGATCTGGAAAAATTAAATGACATCCGGCACTGCCTGCCCGGGTTGCTTGCCGTGTTATTCGAACCATTCATTCAGGATGAGCCGTTTGATTTTGATGATTGGAATATAAACAAACGTTGGGATGATATTGTCGGAGATTTGAAGTGGTGGTTCCGTTCGGCGGCGCCGCCCAGGGTTATTTTTTTAATGAGAACGTTTCATGGACTCGTCAACCATCTGGGGAAATTGAAAGTTTCGATTTCCTGGTCATTTTTACTGGATGACGTGGCAGGGGATTTATTCGAGCAAGCAAGTGAATGGCCCCTTCCAGAGTTCGATGAAAATGAGGAGGCGGCAAACTTTGATGGGTTGTCTCGTTATCTTAAAATTGATGTTCGCAAAGGAAATGGGAATCGCGTGGAACTGACAATGCCTGCGCGAGTGGCAGAAAATCTGGAAGAAGTGATCGACCCGCCTGTATTGGAGTCGATTAAAAATCAAAATATTGACTTGGAAAGTGTCCAGAAGAGGATTCAACGTTCTGGATTTCAGTCCCAGATACTATTAGAGATGGAAGATTCTGTGCGGAAGGTAAAAGTATGGTTGGAATAGGGGGCCGTCAGGCGTATTTCAATTCATTGTCCAGGCAGGGGGTGACCTGTTTGGGGTCTACAGATTTGGTAACTATATCCCTTGTATTTCCAGCCTGTAGTTGTTCGAAATAAAAACGAACCTTTGCTTCGAGTTCTTTCCCGATGGCAGATTTGATATCTTCAGATAATCCCCAGAATTCTTTTTTGAACGGATTACCAAAACCTTTTTTTCTGGTTTTGTAAATAAATTGTTCATCCGTCCAGCCTGGTTTTTTATCTCCAGGAAACTCAGCATGCAGATGTTTGTAGATTCTTTCCTTGAGGTCTTTGGGGAAGTGTTCGCTTTCATAGATCAGGTTCTGGAAATCCGTTGCCAGGTGAATTTCGGCGGTTTCCAATTGGGGGAACCGATTGAACATATCATGGGGAAGGGTGGAGGCTCCATGCTGCACAGCTCCGGCCAGTTGATAGTGTTCTCTTGAAATTCGAGACAGGTTTTCCAGCGTATCAAAATCAAGTGCTACATCTGCTACGGTGCCATCTGGGAGGGGAACCCCTCCGTGCTCGGTGCCTGTCTGGATAGAAATTTTGCTGATGGTTTTGTAGTCCGGGTTGATCTTTGCCAACTGTTCATTGAAATTATCCATATAAGCACGCAACTCGGCCTCATTGCTATTTTCTTTTCCTACCTCCCCGATTTCACCTCCCACGGAAACCGTAACTCCTTCGGGCTCGTTTTCACGGACAAATTTGGTAAGCTCAACACCCACTTCAAAATTCAAGCGCTGTTGCTCTTTTACTTCTTCAGGGTCGAGGGTCACCAACGTAGAGGTGTCGATGTCAATGTTGTAGAAACCGGCGTTCAATCCTTCGAGAATGAGATCCTTGAGGCCAGAAACCTCTTTATTGCTGTCTTCATGATATTTTTTTGCATTGATTTGGAAGTGGTCGCCCTGGACAAAAACAGGTCCAACAAATCCTTCCTTAATAGCAGCTCCCAGGATGACCGCAATGAGTTCATGGGGTCTTTGGTGGGTGTACCCGATTTCTGACTTTGCTATTTCAAAGATGAAAGCTCCAGCATCCAGAGCCTGGGCCGTCCGAAAAATTGACCGGCTAAACTCATATGCCATTCCCCGGATATTGAGAGCAGGAACTGTGTACCCGCTATTTTCTCCACGGCCACGGGCATCATAAAGGCCTTGTATGGAGGCTGGAATAACACCCAGTTGTAAAGACAGTTTCTTGATAACGTACCGACAATATGCGCGTATTTCAGGAGACTCATTCAAAACCGAGTTTTCCACCAGGGAATCCAGGGGGCCAGACCTGAGAAGATCAGCGTTATTCAGCTCCACATCCCGGTCATTGAGAGTGGCAGCACCCTTTAATAGGTTAGCGATATCCTCTTTACTGGTGGGAACCATCGGAAACTCCTGTTTCTGAGTAAGTTGTCAATTTTGATGGCGGCTGGAAACGGGTTCCCAATATTGTCAAAATATCGCGGGGAACCCTTTTACTTTTCCATTTGCCGTGAGTTTTTCCCCAAAAGGCTGTATGTCTTGCTATTACTTTGGGGGAGACTACCTAAGCGGTAATAAGTCTGAAGGATTATAGCCTAAACAGGGTGCCTTGGGCATGAGAAAAATAGTAGTTAAAAAAGCTTTAAAAATCAAAGGGTTGAAAGCCTGAGTGCGCCGGTTGTTTGTAGCTTTCCTCACGGAATTTCTGAATCCGGGAAATCCAAATCACTTCAGACGGACAATCTTTGAAAATATCGTGGTTATAAGGAGTTGTGCTTGTTCTATAAAGGGGATTTTCAGTTGACACCCCCAATATTTTTGCTAGAATTTTCAAACAATTGCGCCCTTGCGCCTTGTCTTTGTTTAAAACCGACCTCTAAAGGGTTTAAGGGGCTACACTGTTAAAAGCTTTTGTCATTTGGGTCCTTGTAGGTTAGGACTCTGTAAGTGGTGGCAACGGGTCAGGTGAAGCCCGCCAAATAAAATACAGTCTTGAATTTCACTCACTAATTTAATTGGTGACGACTCAGGGAGATTAGTACCCCATGTTCAAAAATATTTATGTCCCCGTTGATAACTCGGACTATTCCAACGCCTGTATCGATATGGCAGTGGAATTCGCCAAATGTGGCGATACCACAGTTACGTCCAGCCATGTGTATGCGGCCAAAATGCATGACGTTCGCTTTCGCCAGATGGAGAGTGGACTTCCCGAGGAATACCAGGATGAGCAGGAACTCGAAAAGCAGCGTGCCATCCACGACCAGTTGATCACTAAGGGGATGGAAGTTATTACCGATTCCTATCTCGATGTTCCCCGCTTCAAGTGTAAATCCGAAGACGTCCCTTTTGTAGGCAAGTCACTTGAAGGTCGAAACTGGATTGAGCTTGTCCGGGATATCAAGGAATCAGATTACGACTTGGTCATTATGGGAGCGCTGGGTCTGGGAGCTATCAAAGATAGCCAAATGGGAACGGTAACGGAACGCGTGATTCGCCGTATTGAAACCGATACTCTCATTGTAAAAAATGTTCCTGAATTGCATGGGAATGACAACGGTAGTGGAAAAATTGTTGTGGCGGTTGATGGCAGCGGACACTGTTTTGGAGGGCTCAAAACAGGTATTGAGATGGCAAAAAAGCTGAACCGTCCACTGGAAGTGATCTCCACTTTTGATCCTTATTTCCATTACGCAATGTTCAACAGCCTGACCGGCGTCCTTTCCAAAGATGCGGCTAAGGTGTTCAAGTTTGAGCAGCAGGAAAAACTCCACGAAGACATTATTGATAAGGGCCTTGCAAAAATTTATCAGTCACACCTTGAAGTGTCCCGTAAGCTGGTTGAGGAAGAGGGAATGGAGTGCACCATCCGGCTTCTAGATGGAAAGGTCTTCGAAAAGATTCTCCAATACGCTCGTGAAGAAAAACCCTATTTACTCATTCTGGGTAGGATCGGCGTTCACAGTGCACCAGATATGGACATCGGAGGAAATACAGAAAACCTGCTGCGCATGGTTCCCTGTAATGTCTTCCTTTCCAGCAAAGTGTTCAAGCCACCGATCGACATGCAGGCAGAGGAAAGTATCGACTGGACTGCCGAAGCTAAAGAGCGTCTCAAGAAAATTCCAGGCTTTGTTCGCCCAATGGCGACTTCAGCAATCTTGCGCTATTCCCTGGAACGCGGTCACAGCATGATCACGTCCGCTGTTATCACCGAAGCGTGCGAAAATATCCTGCCGGCAGGAGCGATGCAGGCGATGTACAGCATTGGGGATCAAATGCGCGATAAAATGGATAAGGGAGAGGATCCACTGGAGGGCATGATTAAAGACCGACAGGAAATTCTCTACGAAAAGTTCCAGAAAGATGCTGAAGAGCATGCTGAAACTGATGGACGTGATGTTCCCGTCACTCTCAAGTGTGGTAGTTGTGGGGCTTACCATCCTTCAGATGTAGTTAAATGCAGCGTCTGCGGAGCGACTGACTCCAGTTTCGCCCCGGTAGACAAAGACCAGTTCACCCCAACAGACGAAGAAAGTAAGGACACGACCACTGTCACCACCTTCGATTCTGTTGAAGTTACCTGGACTCAGGAAGCCATCAACTTTCTGGAGGAGTTTCCGGAAGGCCACATCAGACGCCGTGCTCATGCGCGCATCGAGAAAAACGCCCGAGTGCAGAAAGTTTTGGAAGTGTCTCTTGAATTTGCCACCCAGATCATCAACGGCAAAGCGGTTATTAAGAAAGAGGAAAATGGGGCAAACGGTTCCGGTGGAAATGGCAATGGAGCGAATGATTCCAGTAAAGGTCTTGCAGGTGATGGCTCGGCAACCCAAGTGGCAACAGCCGAACCTGAAGTTTGCGACCTGGTAGCCGGTCAACCGGATGTGGACGGCTTTACTTGGGAGCAGGAAGCGATTGCGCGTCTCGAGCAGGTTCCAAAAGGGTTCATGCGAGACAACACCCGCACCCGTGTCATTGACTTTGCGAAAAAAGAAAACATCACCAACATCTCATACGAAACCTGCGTGAAGGGGATTGAGTATTCAGTTCAGGTGATGAGTGAAATGATTCAGAACGGGGCCACCATTGAAGACTTCCTTCCGGGAAAATAGGCCTTCATTAGTGCAGGCACCAACCCTGCCTGTACTTTGAATCCATTTTGTTTTCAGGATTTCCCTGTTGCTCCGGATAGTTTCCGGGGTAACAGGGTTTTTTTCTTTAGGCACCAAGCCACGCTCCTCAGTTTTCCTACCTCCTAACTATGGTCACTCAATCAGGATTTCAAATTTTCAAACGGCTGGTTACCTATCTGGTGCCTTACCGGAAGTTAATCATCCTGACGATGGTGACCTCGGTCATTATTGGTGTTTTATCAACATCTCCTGTCCCGATCATTCAAAAGATTTTTGACGACATCTTTCTTCAAAAAGATATGTTCATGTTGAAAGTGGTGCCTCTTTTAATGATTGTGGTCTATCTGGTCAAGGACAGTCTGCGGTATTTGCAGAGTATTATTATTCAACGAATCGGGTGGGAGCTGGTAGCCAAGCTCAGGGAGGATATGTTTCAGCATCTGCACAGGGTGCCTTATACTTTTTTTGAAGGTGACACGACCGGGGAATTGATGTCACGCCTGATAAACGACGTCAATGTGATGCTCCTGTCTATTACAAAACTTGTTAAGGACCTCATGCAGAATGGGGTTATGTTGATTGGTTTACTGGCCTGGGTGTTCTACATGAAATGGGACTGGGCTCTTTTTTCTATCATTGTGTTTCCCCTTGCATTGGGTCCCATTTCCATAATTGCAAAAAAGCTTCGCCGCCTTGGGCGTCGTGGGCAGGAAGTCCTCGCTACTATCAATTCCGCCATGCTTGAATCCTTTTCAGGGATCAAGATCGTCCGCGCCTTTGGTCTTGAGAACAAGGAACAGGAAAAACTCCGTCAGCATAACCAGGAGTTTCTTGGCATCATGCGTAAAGATGTCAAATACACTGAAATGACGTCTCCATTTATGGAAATGGTTGGGATTACCCTTGGGGCTGTCGTGCTCTGGCTGGGTGGAACCCAGGTTATTGAGGGTGAAGTTTCTCAAGGTGTTTTTATTTCATTTATCGTCGCTTTTTTTATGATGAATGATCCGGTGCGATTACTCTTCAAAACATACACCGAATCACAAAAGGCTCTGGCTGCGGCAGAGCGCGTGTTTCAGGTCCTTGACGAAAGGGAAGAGGCTGCTGACGATGGGGATACAGTGATTGAAAATTTTCAGTCCACCATTGAATATCGGTCCGTTTTTTTTGAATACCCGACACGTGAAGGGATGGTACTGAAAGATATCAATCTGACTATTCATAAATCCGATGTGATTGCCATTGTTGGGATGAGTGGTGCCGGCAAGACCACGTTGATGGATCTTCTGTTTAAGTTTTTTCGTGTTACCAAGGGAAGCATTCTCATAGATGGGATCGATATAAACAGGATCACCAGTAATTCACTCAGGCGGCAGATGGCATTGGTGACTCAGGAAACATTTTTATTTAATGACACGGTTTGGGCCAACATCGCGATGGGAAACCCTGGAGCTTCCAAAGAGGAAATTCTAAAAGCCGCAGAAGCGGCCCATGTTGATAACTTTATCCAAAACCTGGATGACGGTTATGACACCGTCGTCGGCGAACGTGGGTTGAAACTTTCAGGAGGGCAGAGACAGAGACTGGCCATTGCCCGTGCTATTCTAAGAAATGCCCCAATCCTGGTTCTGGACGAAGCCACATCATCACTGGATTCCGAATCGGAAAGACTGGTGCAGAATGCTCTTGAACATTTAATGGAACATCGGACGACATTTATTATCGCACACAGGCTTTCGACCGTTAAAAATGCAGATCGAATCATTGTAATGGAGCACGGAGAAATAGTGGGAGAAGGCAACCATGAAAAACTGCTTGCGGATTGCGCCCAGTACCAGAAGTATTATGAGATGCAATTTGCAGGTTGAATGGGGCTAAATAAATAATTAGAAAAAATTAAGCAAAGTAAAAAGGAAAAACCTTAATGAAGTTTGAAAACGTTTTTATCGAATCCCTTGGCTATCACCTTCCAGAAAATGTGGTGACCTCGGAGGATCTGGAACGGGAGCTTGCGCCGCTCTATGAAAAATTAAAACTTCCATACGGTCGTCTGGAAATGATGAGCGGGATCGGTGAGAGACGGTTCTGGGAAAAGGGGATATTCCCTAGTGAGGTGAGTTCCATAGCGGGTACCCGTGCCCTTGAAAAATCTTCGATCGACAAAAATGATATCGGAACACTCATTTGCGCCAGTGTTTGCCGGGACTTCCTGGAGCCTGCGACCGCGACGGTGATCCACCACAACCTGGAATTACCCCAGGACTGTATGGTGTTTGATATTTCCAACGCCTGCCTTGGGGTGATGAATGGCATGATTACCGTTGCCAACCAGATTGAATCAGGGCAAATCAAGGCAGGCCTTGTAGTGGCAGGGGAAAATGGTGGGCCACTGGTTCGGGCTACTATTGAAAATTTACTGAGCGATCCTGAACCGAATCGATCCAAAATCAAAACCGCTTTTGCTTCACTTACTATTGGGTCCGCAGCTGTGGCTGTGCTTCTTGTTCATCGAGACTTTTCTGAAAATGGACACCGTTTACTTGGTGGGGTTTCACGCGCCGATACAAGTCACAACCATTTATGTCGAGGTACTGAAGATACGGGTATGGGATTGACGGCACAGCCGTTGATGGAAACCGATGCGGAAACCTTGATGCAGGAAGGCATTCGATTGGGAGGGAAAACCTGGGAAATCTTTAAAAAAGAAATGGGTTGGTCTGGTGACGAAGTAAATCGGTCTTTTTGTCATCAGGTGGGTTCCCTTCACAGAAAATTAATGCTGGAGACATTTCAACTGGATCCCGCAAATGATTTCACAACCCTGGAAACTCTCGGTAATACCGGTTCCGCTGCACTTCCAGTGACCCTGGCGAAGGGAGAGGAGGCGGGTTTCCTTTCAACAGGAGATAAGATAGCCCTGCTTGGAATTGGAAGTGGATTGAATTGTATGATGCTGGGTGTAGAATGGTAGCGGAAGAGATTGTTGCCCCTTTTAAAGAAATATATCCTTTTAGATCTCATTTTTTAAAACTGGATTCATATAGTTATCATTTCCTTGATGAAGGGGAGGGCGATCCTCTTCTGATGCTCCACGGAAACCCTACCTGGTCCTTTTACTACCGGTCTCTGATTCGTGGATTGCAGCATCAGAATCGTTGTGTGGTTCCCGACCACATGGGTTGTGGGCTGTCAGATAAACCGCAGAACTATCCATACACTCTAGAGACTCATATACAAAATGTCGAAACGTTGGTCGATCATCTGAGCCTGGATAACATCACGCTGGTAGTGCATGATTGGGGTGGGGCGATTGGAATGGGGTTTGCCACACGTCATCCTGAAAAAATCAAACGGCTTATTATTTTTAATACGGCAGCTTTTATTTCGAACCGGATCCCGTGGAGTATAGATATTTGTCGCAACCCATTAATTGGTCCGTTTGCTATACAAGGGTTAAACGCGTTTTCCCGCGTAGCTTTGATTAGAGCAAGTAAAGTTAGTGGACGATTGGCCGGAAAAGTGAGTGAGGGTTATCTGGCGCCCTATAAAACGCCCGAGGATCGGATTGCACAACTGCGTTTTGTGCAGGATATTCCAATGACTCCGGATGTGAAAAGTTACCCTGTTGTTCAGGAAATTGAGTCGAGTCTGGGGAAGTTCAAAAATCATCCGGCTTTGATCGTCTGGGGATTGAAGGATTTTTGTTTTACCGAGCACTTTCTGGATCGATGGAAAATGATTTTACCAAACGCCGAGGTGCAGGCTTTAAAAAAGGCGGGCCACTATGTTGTTGAGGATGCTTATGAAGACATTATTCCGAACATGATCCGGTTTTTAAACAAACACCCTATTGATGCCAAATAAAAAACGGCTCCCCGAATGGGAAGCCGTTTGTATAAAACTATTTAAATTTTAGTAGCGGTAATGCTCAGGCTTGTATGGGCCTTCCACAGGAATACCCAGGTAGGCGGCCTGTTTATCAGTCAACCGGGTCAACTTGACACCCAGTTTATCAAGATGCAAGCGCGCGACCTCTTCATCCAGCTTTTTAGGTAATGTGTAAACTCCAACCTCATATTTCTTGTTGTAAAGCTCCATCTGGGCCAGTACCTGGTTGGTGAATGAGTTGGACATAACAAAAGATGGGTGCCCGGTTGCGCAACCCAGGTTCACCAACCGACCTTCCGCCAGCAGTATGATGCAATGGCCATCAGGGAAGGTGTATTTATCAACCTGAGGTTTGATTTCCTTTTTTACGATGCCCGGGAAATTGTTAAGTTCCTCAACCTGAATCTCGCAATCGAAGTGACCGATATTACAAACGATGGCGGTGTCTTTCATGTTTTTCATGTGGTCAATAGTGATGATGTCTTCGCAACCTGTTGTGGTGACAAAAATATCAGCTTCTTTTATTGCCTCATCCATAGTGGTCACTTCGAAACCTTCCATCGCCGCCTGTAAGGCGCAGATAGGATCGATTTCAGTCACGAGAACCCGAGCTCCAAAACCCCGCATGGATTGAGCAGAACCTTTCCCAACATCCCCATAACCGCCTATAGCTACAACTTTTCCTGCGACCATAACATCAGTCGCACGCTTGATACCGTCAGCCAGTGATTCGCGGCAACCGTAAAGATTGTCAAATTTGGATTTTGTTACTGAATCATTGACGTTCATGGCGGGAACCTTCAAGGACCCATCTTTGATCATTTTATAAAGTTTGCCAACGCCAGTGGTGGTTTCTTCTGAAATTCCTTTGATCTGTGCCAGCATCTCAGGGTGCTTGTCGTGGACGTAACCCGTGAGATCACCGCCATCATCCAGGATCATGTTGGGGCCATCATCGAAGAGCAGGGTTTGTGCTGTGCACCACCAGTATTCCTCTTCAGTCTCACCTTTCCAGGCGAATACTGGAATGCCCGCTGCTGCCATAGCGGCGGCTGCGTGATCCTGCGTTGAGAAGATGTTGCAGGAAGCCCATCGGACTTCTGCTCCCAGCTCTATCAGGGTTTCCATCAGAACTGCAGTTTGAATGGTCATGTGAAGGGAACCGGCAATTCTTGCTCCCTTGAGAGGTTTTTCCTTACCGTATTTTTCACGGAGCGCCATCAGTCCGGGCATCTCTTTTTCAGCAATTATAATTTCCTCACGTCCCCACTCAGCAAGGGACATGTCTTTAACTTTAAATTTTTCGGCCACGCCGACAGACGAACTCATGAAAGGCTCCTTTTTTTCTTAGTTGTGATTTTTGGTGCTGGATTTTGTTGTTTTCTTTTTTCCCGATTATTAACCCGGCGTTTCCTGTAAAGGAAGGAATATCAAGGAAACTCGGGAATTTGACGGATTTGACTGCAGGTAAATCAGCTAAATGACTGTTAATTATAGCAGATTTGGTATCCTTTGCCTAGTTTGGGGTGGAGAGAGTTTATTGGAGCTTACCTCACAGTTTTCCCGGTCTGAAATAAAATGGTTTTGGTGTGATGTCAGGTTTTAAATTTCAGAAATTCGAATGGTTTTGTAGAGAAAGTTTTTAAAACTTATAAACTTTTTATTTTCTTCCTGGTTTTCGCGGAAGTCCTCTTCACACACTTTTAGTTTTATCGCCAGTCCGGGAAGGTTGGTTTGATATTTGTCACGCGCGGTCTCGATAACATTTCTTACGGTATCGCGAGTTATTTCTTTTGATTTGAAGGGACGGTACAAAACAGTCCAGAAATTGTTTCCCTGATTTTCGATATGCTCCAAAAGTGAAGTGGATATTTCCTCATGAGCCTCAGGTTGTGTGTTCCACGGACTATCATCCTGACAAGCAGCTTCAATATCCTCGCGTTTAATGACAGGGCCTTTGCGGAAAAACAGGGCGCGTAGCAAGATATTTTTTAATTCCCTCACATTGCCTCGATAGTTTCGTTTTTTAAGAAACTCTATAGCCGGTTGGTCCAGATAAGGGGCAGGATCTTCTTCTTTAACTTTTCTATAGGCGAAATGCAATCGGCCCAGGAAATGAATCGCCAGGTCCTGAATATCATCGCGCCTTTCGTCGAGCGAAGGTATGCGGAAGCTGAGAGCATTTAATCTGTGAAAAAGATCTTCCCTGAACCGGCCCTGGGCAATTTCTTCTCCTAGGTTTTTATTGGTTGCTGCAATTAAAAATATTCTTGAGTGCCGAGGCTTGTTTTCTCCAAGACGGAAGAACACACCTGCATCCAGAAATCGCAATAACTGCACCTGGGTTTTGGGATCGGCATCCCCGATCTCATCCAGAAAAACAATGCCCCCGTCGGCTTCTTCCAGAATACCCTGCCTGTGTGAATCGGCTCCGGTGAACGCCCCTTTGTTATGACCAAACAGTTCGCTGTAGGTCAATTCCCCACTATAGGCTGCAATATTTGTTTTTTTTACAGGCAGTTCGAAGTCATTTCCGCCGTGCTTCCTGAACATTTCTGAAAGTCTTGAATAAATATTGTTGAAGAAAAATTCTTTTCCGGTTCCCGTTTTTCCAACGATCAGGAGCGAGGGCAAACCCATCACTGTATCCGATTGATGGCTTTCATCCCAATGCAGCATACGGTTTCCAATGGACTCGACTACCGTGTCAATTTGCTCAACAAGAGTATGGATTTTCCTGCTACGGCCAATGACATTACCGAGGTAATAAGAGGAAATCTTTGGATCGCGATATTCAATTTCCTGGCTTAGCGCCGATTTCTCCTGTTTGATTTCCTCAATCTGCTTCAGGTTGTGTACTTTTTGACTTATCAGACTGGCAATAATTTGCAGGATTTTTTTGTGCTCTTCAGTGAAATGGTTGATTCGAAAGCTGTCCTGGTTGATGACCCCCAAGACTTGGTTTTCAAAGAGGATGGGGACGGCCAATTCAGACCGAATAGCGGGAGACAGGCTTTTATAAAACCCCTGGGTCGAATTTTTATTCCTTACATCGCCCACCAATACTGGACGTGCCGTGTGTGCGCAGTATCCGTTAAGTGAGCGCGTGTCCTCGGGAAGGTCGTTGCCTCCGACAGCCAGGGGAGGGATTTTGTTTTTCTTCCAGTCGCGTGATTTGGCCCCAATGGTATTGCCTTCTTCATCTTCGATCACCAGCCACGATGTGTTGTTGACAAGTTTTAACAGGGAAATGGTCCCACAATCGGCACCCAGCAACTCGGAGGTTTTAGCCAGGATATTGCTTAAAAATTCCGGAAGGGATGTTTTTTTTTCGGAAAGCAGTTCCTCAATTTCAGATAACACCTGGATTTCAATATGGGTGGGATTCTGCTCCAGAATCAACTTCTCCACCATTGAAGCGTGCTCCTGCAAGAGCTGCGTTTCGAATCGGGTAAACCGGTATGGCTCACTGGTGTAATAATTGACCGCACAAATGAACTGGTTCGTTTCCTTATTAAATTTGGGGATTTGATAAAGCGAGACCAGGTTCAATTGTTCAACAATTTCTTTCCGTGGGAATTGCTCCTCCATCACGTTAGCGGTATAAACCTCAGAACGTTTGGGATCTAGAATGACAAGTCCTTTATCCTGGTCAAACTCAACAATCCTGCTGATAAGGTTTTGATCGTTAAGAACGCTGATCTGGTCCTTGTCGCTGTAAACCGGGACATGCTCCTTGTTCTGGCTGTATACAGTGAAAATTTCCACAAGGTCGGTCGAGCCATCTTGAATGGGCTTGTTATCCTGAAGACTGGAAGGGATTAGGACGGAAGCCAGAGTCAACTTTTCAATCAAATTGACAGCAGATCGCATCATCATCCATGCAGCTTCTTTTTTTTGTGCCCGGTTGATATGTTTGGAAAATGTCAGGATTTGCCGGAAGCGTTTGGCCTTTTCTATGCGCTCACTGATTTCAGAAAGAAAACCTGCAATACCGTCAATCGCTTCCTGGTCCAGAAACTGTCCTTCACGGTCCCAATCAAGACTTAAGGTTCCAATGGGTCTCATCTGGTAGGTGATGGGGAATACGACCATGCTTTTGATACCTGCAATGGTTTCAAATGGGTTTCGGTAGTTGGAAATCCCACCCGGAACTTTCCAGGAAACCATGACCGAATTTTCATAAAGAGCCTGCGAGGTGATGGATTCCCGGGGTGAAATATATTTAATTATCCGGTGGTTTTCCGGACGATCTTTTCCAGAAATGTACTGGCACACCAGCATTCCCTCGTATAGATCCTCGAGATACACCCTAACCGTATTGCACTTAAAACCCTTTTTAAGGCCAGTGGCTACAGTATGGAGAATTTCAGAAAGATGTTCTTTGTCGAATTGCTGCAGGGAGCGGGTCAGGTCGTCAAAAAGTTTTTTCATTATTAGGCAGGAGTGAGTAAAAATATTACACAGGTTTGTTTAGTATAACCAATTGAGATCATATTTCTACCGGAAGGTTGTTTTTTCAGCATGTGTCAAAAGTTCCCCAAATCAGGCAAAAAATGCCAAAATTTTGGTGTCATGGGGCGAAATATGAAAACCGGTCCCTTTGAGAAAAATTTAAAGCTTTATTTTATAACGGGTTATATGGTTATGGGTTTGTGGGTAAAAACTTCAATTTCGGCATATGATTTGCTTTATAAGGTGCAGGAGGCTTGTTCAATGTTATTAGACCGCATTTTATTCAACAATCGCACCCCTGCGGTGCTCAAAAAGGCCCTTGATTTCCAGTCTCAGAGGCATTTGCTGGTATCCAGCAATATCAGCAATCTGGATACACCGGGATTTAAGGCCAAAGATGTCAATTTTGAAGGCCAGTTAAGGCAGGCTATAGGGACCACGGGCGATTTGAAAATGGCCACAACCCACGGAAAACATATAGGCCCGGGAAATTCTGCCGTTAAGAAAATGAGTCCTGATGTATTTGAAGAACCGGACCCGGCCAAGTCCAATGGAAATAATGTCAATCTGGACAAGGAAATGATGAAACTGGCGGAAAACCAGATTGCCTACAATGCGACCACTCAGTTGCTAGGGAAGCGCGCATCAACCATAAGGGCGGCCATCACTGAAATCGCTCAATAGGGATCCCGGGAAGGGTAACCCTTTCTCATTGACAATCAGGGTCTTGAAGGATTAAGTTAATAAGGCTATGCAGGATATTACAGTAAAAACGAATCTGAAATCGGTGCTCAATCCAGGATTGAGTAACCTCGAAGCCAAACCGGCTGCCGCAGCGGGTGAGGGTGAAGAGGGTTCGTTTATTGAAACCCTGTCGGATTCGATCCAGAAGGTCAACGAGCTTCAGAAAGAAGCTGATGTGGCGATCGAAAAACTTGCGACTGGTGAATCCAACAGTGTGCATGGTGCTATGCTTGCCGTTTCAAAAGCCGACACTGCTTTTCGCCTGACCATGCAGGTTCGCAATAAAATGGTAGAAGCCTATCAGGAAGTGATGCGAATGCAGGTATAACGAGACCCGCATTATCCTGCTTCAAATGCCTGGCCGATTGGCCAGGTTTTTTTTTGCTTTCTAGTCGTGGCAGTGCGATTTTTGTGGGGGTATAATAAAAAGGAAGGTTCAAAAGAGAGCTTCGCTCTGAGCCTGCCGCCGGTGCTGATCCTTCTAATGGGAAACGGGCATTTGTTCCAGTAAAGCACATTAACAATTCATGGTTCCTGGAGGAATTGTATGAACATAAGAAAAAGTTGGCAGTGTCGTGTTATTTCAATCGCACTGTTTTTAGTTTTAACCTCGTCTTCAGTGTTTGCGCAATCCGGCGGACACGCCAGTGTCGGGCTGGGGCATGGGGAAGAAGGGTATTTGCACCTTCAGGAAATGATCAAGCACCTTGAGTTCAGTTTGAAAATGGATGATGCCAGCCCTCAATTGCAGCAACATGGAAAAGTTGCCCTTCAACATGCCAAAGAGGCTTTGAAGCACTACAACGAGGCATTGGCCCATGGGAATGAATCTCTTGGTAGACCCGCTCGCAACCAGATGATGGGGGAAGGTTCTGATCACAGTCACGAGGGTTCCGACCATGGAGGGCCACCTCCCGGAGGAATGGGGCAGGGTATGCCTTATGGTTATGGCGGGCCTCCCGGTGGTCATCAGGAAGGTTCAAATCATTCGCATGAGGGTTCTCACTAGGAATTCTGTTTTTCTTACAACCCGGATCCGCGTTGGCGGGTCCGGGTTTTTTTGTTTGATTTAGGGGAGGTGGCGAAAAAGGACTTACTCGTTTACAGCAGGAAAGATGCATTCTGCTGAATCATTTTTTGGGGAGTTTACCAGTTTTGATACCGGAAAATATTCAAGGGCATCTTCTTTAAGAGGATTCAGCAGAGATAAAAGATCCGTTTTCGAAGCAGCTTTCTGCATCCATTCTGAGTACTGATCGGGTTTTAAAATAACTGGCATGCGGTGATGCAGGGGAGTTAAGTACTCATTGGCTTCAGTTGTGATGATTGAGTACGTTTGCAGAGGTGTTTCCCCTTTGGTCCATTCTGACCAGATACCGGCGAGCGCGAACAGTTGTCCACCTTTCATATGAATATAATGCGGTGTCTTGCCATCCTCACCCGCCACCCATTCATAAAACCCGTCACAGGGAATCAGGCAACGTTTCGATTTGAAGGCATCGCGGAAGCTCGGTTTTTCCGCAACTGTTTCCGCACGGGCGTTGATCATGCGACTGCCCAGGCTTGCATCCTTGGCCCAGTGCGGTACCAGCCCCCATTTCATCAATTGAATTTCAAAACCATCCTGTCCCTCAGTCACCACAGGCAATGATTGAGTAGGAGCAATATTGAATCGTGGCCACGGCCCGATTTCAATCAGCGGTGATTTAAAATGCTCTGCAATTTCTTTGATGGATTTGGATAAGGAGTATCGTCCGCACATACAGGCTTTTTATATTTGAAAATAAATTCCCAAAACTTAAAAAGGCACCTTGAGGGGTGTCCTCAAAGTGCCTCTTTGTTTTGGTAGCGGGGACAGGATTTGAACCTGCGACCTTTGGGTTATGAGCCCAACGAGCTACCAGACTGCTCCACCCCGCAATGATCTGAATCATTTTCCGAGTGAGGTTTTATAATTAGCGCTAAACCGGGACTCGAAAAAAAACAGCAAGAGCGGTCCGAGTTTCCCCGAAGACCGCTCTTGTATAGTTCTGAATTATTCTTCGCTCAAATGAGCGTTCTTGCGGTCAGGGTTCCGGAAGAGAGACGTTTCGTTGGTCAAATCGTCCAATGCAGGGAACGTCTGATCTGGGTGGATTTTTGCGGCTTTCTCTAGAAGCTCTTCTTCTGACTCTTTTCGATCTACGTCAGGGATACAACAGTCTACCGGGCATACTTCCTGACAAGCTTCTTCACCGTGAAAACCCACACATTCGGTACAGAGATCCGGATCAATGTAATAAAAATCGATTCCGCCTTTAGTCCCATCGTCAATTGCCGTATTAGGACATTCGGGTTCACAGACACCGCAGTTGATACATTCGTCAGTGATGATTGTGGCCATAGTGCAGTTTCCTTCCAAAAATGAATTGAACTTATATGTAAAACTCTAAATTAGAAAATTGACAGCTGTTTAATTTGCTCTTTTTATTTATACATAAAAAGAGCTCCGAAACCAAATCGTCCCGGCCAAAAGAAGTGTATCTTAATCCAACGCTCATGGAAACTCAAATCCTTTAATTTGGAATCCCCTAAGCTGTTTCAAAGTAAGGTATTATAATGTTTCTTGGATTTTGTCAAGAAATTATGCGAGAGGTTATTTCTCTATTCGGCGTCATTATTCCATTTAACGAGCAGAATACGCGGTTTCTGCAAAACAGCTCTAATCCTGGACTGGAGTTGAGATTCTGAAAACCCTGAATTTCGAGTTGGCTGATGTTGATAAAAAAAATCCTGATTTGGACTCCAATACTCCTGGTTGCGATCCTTTTGCAGTCGTTCTTCTGGGTCCCCACCTATGACGACCAGGCTACGGGAAATCCCAAAAGACTCCTGCGGTACATTGAAGCTACAACGGGCGATGCACGGATATTGAATCCTATCCTGAGTGCGGACAGTGCCAGTAGCGATATCAATGAGCGTGTTTTTGATGGTTTGCTGGACCTTGATGACCAGCTGCGTTTGCGCCCGCGACTGGCTAAAAGCTGGGAACAGTTTGAAGAAGCTTATTTGATCTGGAACCCCAGTTGGGAACATCCCGACATAAAAACACCCAAGCAACTCGCCCGGCAATTGATTCGTCACTTGAAAGTAAATAAAGGTTGGCGCAGTAATTTAAAAAAGGTTGAAGTAATAAAAAGAGATGCCAGCGAAGGAAAGATTAAAGTAACCGAACGCGATGCAGAGGGTAGACCTGTTTTGGAAAATGGCAAACCTAAGAGAAAGTCTGTCGACTACAAAATTGAATCTCCTCTGGTCATAAACTTTACATTGAAAACCATCGACCAGGATTTTTTTAAACCCATCCAGAATTTTCTGGGCCAGGAATATTTTGACTCGTTTCCCTACCAGCATTTTATCCGCGCTAAAAATAACTCGAACCAGTTACAACTTGAATCTCAATACCAGGAACTGCTTCAAGTAACCGAGCATAACCCGGTCATTATTTTTGACCTAAAAGAAAATATTCGCTTCCATGACGGGCATGTTTTTGATTCTGGAGATGTGTTGTTTACTTATGAATCGATCATGGACCCCAGTAATCTTTCACCACGCCGTTCAGACTACGAACCCGTAAAAAAAGCGGAGCCCCTTGGGCCACACCAAATCAAATTCACTTACAAGCGTTTATTCTCTCCTGCTATCAATGCCTGGACCATGGGTATTCTGCCCGAGCATCTGTTGAACAAAAACGTTCTGGAGAAGGAAGCAAAAGCAAAAGGGTTGATTGGAAAAGACGCGGCTGCTTTCACCCTGCAGGACACGACATTTAATCGCCACCCTATTGGCACAGGCCCGTTTCGTTTTGTTGAATGGCAATCAGATGAGTTGATCCGCCTTGAAAGAAACCCGGACTACTGGGACGGTCCTCCGGAATTTGAAGAGTTTGTCATGCGGGTTATTCCGGATGCTCTGACGCGGGAACTGGAGTTTTATGCCGGAGCAGTGGACAACTATGACGTCGAACCCTATCAAGTCAAGCGGCTTGCCAATGACCCGAGGTATCAAAGCTTTTCAACGGTGGGTTTCAATTATTCATACATTGGATATAACCTGCGAAAACCTTTGTTCAAGGACCCGGAAGTCCGCCGTGCTCTGGGGATGGCACTTGATGTTGAAAAGATCATCAAATATGTGATCTATGAGCAGGGTGAGCGCGTGACAGGTCCTTATCCCAAAATCACCGACTGGTACGATCCGTCTGTCAAACCACTTCCTTACGACCCTGAAGGGGCAATTGAAATATTGAATCGGCTCGGCTGGGAAAAGAACGCGGACGGCTGGTTGGAGAAAGATGGTAAGGAGTTTGAGTTCAACCTCATCACAAACAATGGCAACCCAAGCAGGAAAGCCATATTGACTGTTGTACAAAACCAATGGCGCAAGATCGGGATCAAGTGCAACACCCAACTGTTTGAATGGGCGGTGTTCCTGAAAGATTTTGTCAATTCAATGAAATTTGATGCCTTGATTCTGGGGTGGAGTATGGGGATAGATCCCGACCTTTACCAGCTCTGGCATTCAAGCCAGACTGGGCCCAGGCAACTCAATTTTGTAGGGTTTGAAAATGAGAAGGCGGACGAATTGATTGTCAGGATCCGTCAGGAATACGATCACGATCGACAAATTGAGATGGCGCATAAACTGCATGCGTTGATTGCGAAAGAACAGCCCTATACGTTTCTGTTTGTTGGCAAAGCCGCCCGACTTCTCGACAAAAAGCTGGTGATCGTCGACCAGAACCCGGATGGAACAGAAAGCTATCGTAAAATCACACCGGTCAAGGGCGGTAATATCCGGTACTATTTTAATCAGTGGCGCAAGCTGCCCAAAGCACCGGAATTTGCAGCTTCTCAATAGAATCCTTTGCATAACTCCGAATCAAAGCCGTGTTTGACTTATAGCAATTTTGACAAAAAATCCGCCATCACGAATGACCGGGGGCAAGTTTTTTTCTCTAAGCATTCGTGGCCCGAAAGGGAGATCCAGAGGTTTTTCCCAGTTTCCTCCGGGCGTTGCCCGGCTGGATTGCATTGTCGCAAAGGCTCCTCGTAATGACGAACACTTTGTTCCAAAAATTTGCACTTATGCAAAGCTCTCCTCTCAATAGTCAGCGCAATCCTCTTTGATTCAGATAAACCTCGACGGTTCCATCTGTATTGCTTGAAACGGCAATGTCCATTTTCCCATCCTGATTAAAGTCGCTGCTGGTTAGCGCTAAAGGAGTGCTGCCTGTTACGTAGTCGCGAGTAGGAAAGTAAAATCCTCCTTCGCGGGTCCGGGTGATAAGTGAAAAGCTGCTGCTTCGGGAATTGGCCACTGCAACATCAGGTTTATGGTCACCGTCAAAATCTTCAGCGACCAATGAAATTGGACCACCTCCACCGGAAAAGGCTTCCGGTTCTTCGAATGTTCCATCCGCCTTGACCATCATGGCGTAAAGATTATCTTGAATGGCAGTGGAAAAAACCAGGTCCTCCGTTCCATCGCCATTCATGTCTTTCTGGATCAGAATCAAAGGGCGAAGGTTTAACGCAATTCGTTTGACCTGTTTAAAAGTACCCTCACCGCTTCCAGAATAGAGCCTTATGGAACTGGTTGTGCTGCTGCTGACTGCAAGAGCCAGGTCTGTATGACCATCCCGGTCAAAATCGCTCGCCACACCAGAGAGGGATCTCGACCCTGTCTGGTAAGTGTCCCCCTGTTTGAAGCTGCCATCTCCCACGCCCAGAAAAATCTGGACTTTGTTGAAGGTGAGGGTGACTGCGAGATCGAGAGCATCATCTTCATTAAAATTTCCCGGGATGATGGCCAGTGGAACTTTACCGGTCGGTATTCTTACGGGTTTTAGAAATTGCCGTTTCCCCCGACCCAACTGGACCAGGACAGCATCAGACCCCCTGGAGTTGAAAATGAGGTCGGGCACCTCGTCCTGGTTAACATCCGTAATCATGGCAAATGAAGGCTCAAGGCCGGTGGTCTGGGTTTGAGGGTCTTCGAAAGTGCCATCCCCCTTACCCCAGAGAATGGAAAGACTGTGTCCTTTGGAATTGCAAGAGATGATATCCGGAAACCCATCCAGATCAAGGTCTCCGGAGGCAAGATATCCCGGTCCCTGGCCTACCCGGGCGAGGTGGATCTTCCTGAACAGGTCCGGTGGCGGCTTGGCCTGGGGCAGGTCGCAAGATATGAGGCCAATAACGGCAAGGACCGATATTGGAATTTTGGTCAAAATAGTTTTCATATAGCCTAGTCCAGGGCGTTGACCGATGGTGAATAGGAGCCGGGTTTGTCTGGATGCCAAGCCCCCAACACCCTCATTTTACTTGCATTGAGGTCTTTTATATGACAATATTTCGGAAATTCAAACCCACCCCTCGCTCTGACTCACGGTGGTCAGGGCTTCAACCCGAGAGGAGATTCCTTTGCGTCATTATCAAACCGTAATTATTTTAAAGCCAGACCTTGATGAAGGTCATGTCGACCAGGCTGTTGAAAAACTAAACGAGCTTCTTGAGAAGTGTGATGGTAAAGACACCCGACTTGAAAAGTGGGGTAAAAAACGCCTGGCCTACCGAATCAAAAAAAATAAATTTGGTTATTACCTCAACTGGTTTCATACCTGCGACCCCAGTCGGATTGCAGACTTTGAAAAGGAACTTCAGTTGTATGACCTGGTTATCAAATACATGGTCATCCGGCTTGAAGAAAAAGATCTTGATCGCCTTTTGAAACCGATTGAAGAAACCGCGGCCGAAGAAGCCAGTGGCGAAGGCACAGAGAAAGCCGGAGAGAGTTCTGATAAAAAAGAACCAGAGAACAAAGAACAAGAGAAAAAAGAACCAGAGAAAAAAGAGGAATCACCGGCCTCAGCCTGAGTATCCTTTACCGACCATCCTGAACCCAACTAAATAATATGGCAAGTTACAACAAAGTTCTTTTAATGGGGAATTTGACTCGTGATCCTGAATTACGTTTCACCGCAAGTGGTGCGGCAGTTGCAAGCTTTGGTCTTGCAGTAAACCGTAAATACAAAAGCGGTGATGAGTGGAAAGAGGACGTGTGTTTTGTCGATATCACAGTCTGGGGAAGGACAGCGGAAAACTGCACCGAGTATCTTAATAAAGGCAGCGGTGTTTTTATTGAGGGCCGATTAAATTTCCAATCCTGGGAAGCTCAGGATGGTCAAAAAAGAAACAAACTGGAAGTGGTGGCCAATGTAGTTCAATTTCTTGGTAAATCCGGCTCCGGAAAACCCTCCATGGATATGGATGGTGGAGGAGGCGGAATGGGCGAGGGCGCCCCACCCAAAGACGACATCCCTTTTTAACCGTTTCATAATTTTCGCTAGGACAGTTAAATGGCTACAGGAAAAAAAAGAGGTTTTTTTACACAAAAAATTTGCCGGTTTTGCGCTGAGAAGATTCAGTACATTGACTTTCACGACATCAAGCTTCTCAAGCCTCTGATTTCCGAGCGGGGCAAAATTGTTCCCTCCAGGATTTCAGGAAACTGCGCAGGGCACCAGCGTCAGCTGACCGAAGCCGTAAAGAGGGCTCGAAATATCGCGCTGTTGCCGTTTTCGGTCGAATACTAGCCTTGCCCGAAGCACCAAACCCGGTCACGGTATTCTTACCGTTTGGCCTGTTCATGTTCATCATGCTCGGGTCGCTGATTGCGCCCAGCCTGGGGCTGATGTTGAGCCTGCTGATGCCAGCACCGTTGGTGTTGCTTTACCTTCAGCATGGAAAGTCCGCCGGAATGTTTGCCCTTGGGGCGGTTCTGGTGGTGTTGAGTTTGACCGCCGGCCTGAATGCAGCGATGGGATTTGCTGTTGCCTATGCTATCGTGGTGGTTTTTCTGGCAGAGGGCATCCGGTTTAATTTGCCGCCGGATAAAACAATTGCTGTGGCGGCTCTTTCAGCAGCCCTTCTATCCGGGATTTTGATTTGGATTACCTTGACCGGCGAAGGGCATTCGCCTGTAGAGTTTTTGCAGGGGAAGCTAAAGGTCATAGCAGAAGATTCCCTGAAAGCTTTTAAGGAGTCGGGCGCATCTGCTGAAGAAATGGCCCTGATGAAGGAAGCGACTCAGTATTACGTCTCTGCTATTTCAAGGGCTCCCGTTGCGATTCTGGTAGTCGGGGCCATGTTAACGGCAACATTAAACTACCTGTTGGTCCGGTCGCTTTGGTTGAAGTTCTACCCAGCCACGTATTTCCAGGATTCGGAGCCAGCAAACTGGATTTTGCCAGACCAGATAGTCTGGGGATTTATCCTCTCTTTTGGAACCCTGTTTCTTGGAGATGGGGCAATAAAGTGGGTTGGTCTGAACATATTCATAATTGTTCTGACCTTGTACTATTTTCAGGGACTGGCAATCGCCCTGTCCATTTTGAAGGCTAAAAAAGCCCACGTCGTTGTGTCCGGGATAGTTTTCCTCCTGGTACTGACGCAACCGCCGATGATAGGGCTGGCCATAGGGTTGGGATTGTTTGATACCTGGGTCGATTTCAGGAAAATAAGAAAGCCGGTCATTCCGGCGCAGGATGAGCCAGAAGATTACGAAGATTAAACTTTAAAGTAAAACCAGGAAACAACCCCGCATAACGGGCTGGAAAGGAATAGGTTATGAAGGTTTTGTTGAAAGAGGATGTAGAACACGTTGGTTCTGTTGGTGATGAAGTGGATGTGAAAGACGGTTTCGCACGAAATTTTCTGATCCCGAGAGGAAAAGCTCTTCACGCCACACCGAAGAATGTCAAAGCCTATACTCATCAAAAGATGGTGGTTATGAAACGCCTGAAGAAGTTGCAGGCAGGGGCGCAGGAAGTGGCAGATAAAATTGCTGCTCTGACCTGTACCGTAAAAAAGAAAGTAGGCGAACAGGGCAAGCTATTTGGATCGGTGACCAGCCAGGAAATTGGAGACTTTTTGCGTGCCCAGGGAGTAAACATAGACCGGCGAAGGATTCAGTTGTCGGAGCCGATCAAAAAACTCGGAGAATTTGAAGTCCCGGTGAAACTGCACCCGGAAGTGACCGGTAAAATTAAAGTTGTGGTTGAGTCTGAAGATCCTGAGCCGGAAGCTCCAGCCGCTGAAGCTGCAGAGGAGGTCGAAACCAATACGGAGGCCCCTGAAGAGGAAACAACAGCGGAAAAAGAAACGGAAGAATAAAATTATTTAAGACCATCCCGTCATGATGGTCGATCCATGTCATGAGTTTGAAATAAAAGGGAGTTGCGTTAACCCGCATTTAACCGGGTTTCCTGCTCCCTTTTTTAATGGAAATTTTGGTGTTATAAAGAGTATATGCCCAACCCAAATTCAGGGGATATTTCCCTAAGAAAACTTCCGCCTTATCTTGAAGAAGCCGAGCAATATGTTCTGGGTGCCTGCCTGTTTTCCCCGGATGGTATTTCACGTACGCTCGAAATCCTTGAAGAAGGCGATTTTTACAAAACCAGCCATCGTAAAATATTTGCCTGCATGTGTCGTTTGTTTGAGGCCGCTCAGCCAATCGATGTGCTGACCCTTGCTGAAACCCTGCGCAAGGAAAATGAACTCGACGATATAGGTGGACTTGACTACCTGGACTTTCTTGAAGGGCTGGTGCCGACATCAGCAGCGATTGCCCATCACGCCAAAATCGTCCGGGAAAAAAGGATTCTGCGCGACCTGATCGAGACGGCGACTGAAATTGTCACGAACAGTTACGATGACTCCGAAGAGGCGGAGACTATACTCGACCGGGCAGAGCAGGCGATCTTCCAAATATCTGAAAGAAAATCCAAACGCAATTTTTTCAGCCTGAAGGAAATCGTCAAAAGTAATTTTGATGCGATAGAAAAGTTATTCGAAAACCCGGGTACTGTGACGGGGCTTGAATCAGGTTTTAAAGATCTTGATCAACTGACCTCCGGGTTTCAGCCTTCTGACCTGATTATCGTGGCGGGTCGCCCCAGTATGGGGAAAACCAGTTTTGCGCTGGATATGGCCAGGTTTATTGCCACACGGCGAGGCAAGACGGTTGGATTGTTCAGCCTGGAAATGTCGAAAGAACAGATTGGCCTCAGGTTGCTTTGTTCAGAAGCCCGGATGAGCTCGGTAAAATTGAGGACCGGGTTTATTCCAAGTTCCAGTTGGCCCGATTTGACAGCCGCAGCCGGACGACTTTCCGAGGCACCCTTGTTCATTGACGACAGTGCAGACCTTTCTACACTTGATTTGCGTGCTCGGGCCCGACGTTTAATGGCAGAGCACAATCTGGGGATAATTGTCATTGATTACCTTCAGCTAATGCATGGTCGGTCTGGTACTGAGAGTCGGCAATTGGAGATTTCCGAAATTTCCCGCGGGATCAAGGGGTTGGCCAAGGAGTTGAATATTCCAATCATTGCGCTGTCCCAGCTCAGTCGTGGAGTCGAAAGTCGCACAGACAAAAGACCGTTGCTTTCAGACCTGCGTGAATCGGGGTCCATTGAGCAGGATGCGGATGTAGTGATGTTTATTTATCGTGACGAAGTTTACAATCCGGAGTCCCCGGATGTTGGCGTGGCCGAAATTCTGATTCGTAAACAGAGAAACGGACCTATCGGCGATGTGAGGCTGGCTTTTCAAAAAGAAAGTACCCGCTTCGACAACCTCAGTCATTTCGAGCAGGCTGCTCCCGAGTTTCAGGAGAATGCCGTACCCCCTACCATATGAGGAAACCTTGATTAAAACCTTTCAGACATTTCTAATATCTGTCCTACTAATGGTGTCTTCTCTAACTTTTGCGCAGGGGGAGACTCAGGAGTTTGCCCTCCCTCCCATGCAGATGGGTGAAACCCTGCTCAAGATGGGACAGTTTGAGGGTGCTGAAGCGATCTATTCAAAACTGTTTGAAACCGGTGCTGAAAATCCTTATGTGGTTCGAGGATTGGTAAAAGCAAAAGCGGGTTTGAAAAAGATTGAAGAAGTTACCGGATTTCTGGAGGAGTATTTAAAAAAGAATCCAGACTCATCCTCGGTCCTATACGGGTTGGGCCTTGCCAGTTTTATAAACAAGAATTCTGAAAAGGCGGAGTCTTATTTGAACCGGGCCATTGAAAAAAATTCACAGAACAGTCCGGCCTACAACACCCTGGCTGTTTTATATTTTGATAAGAATGATTATCAGAATGCTATTAAAAAATTGCAGACGGCAATTGATAAAAGTCCTGGAGACCTCCTGGTATATCGCAACCTTTTGCGCACTTATCAGGCAATGGGCAAGGAAGAGACATTTTTGAAAGAATTCGAGGCTGCCAAAGCGCAAAAGTCCCGCGCGAATACGTTGGGGTATGGTCGGGCTTATGCTGCTTATCTTCGTCAGGAGGGTTTCAAAGCTTATGGGGCTGGAAATGTAAACAAGACTTTTGAACAAATGACGGCCATGTTGAAGGTGTATCAGGACATCAAACATCCCACTGGAGAGGTTTCGGCATTGTTTAGTCTAGCTTTGCTGGAAGAAGAAAGAGGTCAGAAAAATGCGGCGTTAGAGCATTATCGGAAGCTTTTAAAAATCAACCCGGATCATATCCAAGCCAGGGAGCGAATTAAGGAAATTGAACAAGGAATTAAAAATCAGTAACTTACAGTAGCTACCGCTTGTCAGGCAAATCACCAGGTTTTTTTAAAACGAATAACCCTTGACAAAATAGGGGTTTAGGCGATATTCTGCACCCGTTTTTACCGTGCGTGACACTGTATCAATTAGGTAATTCTAAAAAATTCAAGGGGGTTGGGTGAAAAAAGACGAACTGACTATCGTTGTCTTTCCGGGAACTACCAGCGCACCAAAAAAGATTCAGTTATCAAAGAGGCTGATAAAAGCTGCAATAAGTTCAGTCGTATTATTGGTACTGGGTTTGATTGGTTCCACCGCATTCCTGTCTCAACAGTATTTCAAATACAAGGAAAGTGAATCTGAGCTTGCCTCACTCCGTCGCGAAGGTAAAATCCAGAAAATTCAGATTGAAAAGTTCGGGCATCAGGTCCGAAACTTCGAATCTGAGATGGCCCGTCTTGAACGTTTTGAAAAGAAACTCCGGGTAATAACAGCACAGGAAAATTCCACCGAAGTTGCTGAGAAGAACTGGGGTGTGGGTGGACCTTACGGTCTCAACTCTGCAAGCTTCACAACTTCTCTGGAACACGAAACCAAGTCCATGTTAGGCAGGATTTCCGCCAATGTGGATATGATGACCAACCAGGCCAAGATTCAGCAGATCAGCTTTCAGGAGCTGGACGAGTATTTCAAAAGCCAACGGTCGCTGCTGTTATCCACACCATCCATCTGGCCAACACGGGGTTGGGTGACTTCTGGTTTCGGGTATCGTAAATCTCCATTTACCGGGTTGCCTGAAAAGCACGAAGGGCTCGATATAGCGACCCGTAAGGGGTCCAAGGTTTATGCCACTGCAGAAGGTAAGGTGATTGTGGCAGGCCGCCAATACGGTTATGGCAACATGGTTGAAATTGACCATGGCTATGGATTGGTAACGCGCTTTGGCCATAACTCCAAACATCTGGTCAAGGTTGGAGACCGTGTCCGTCGTGGTCAGGCAATTGCACTGGTGGGTAATACCGGAAGAAGTACCGGTCCTCACCTGCACTATGAAGTATTGCTTAACGGTGTTCCGGTTAACCCCAAGAACTACATCCTCTCCGATTAATCCCCAACCATTCCGGTAAACCTCTCCATACATATGGAGGTTCTGACCCAACTGGTTTACTTTTTTTAGTACCAGCTTGATTTGATTGGTCTGACCTCTTATATAGGTTAATATCCCTATTTGTTGAAGCCTTCTTAAGTTTAAGATTGCCTTTTCAGGCTGGGATGGCACAATTAAGGTCACATCTTTCAACGGTGTTGTAGATACACTGCCTATAAGGTTTCCAGAAGCTTATTGAAAGCTTTTCGTATTTTGTTGAATGATTGCCTTTCTTCATCAGGGATAAAGTCTTTCAGGGTTTCATTTCCCGCATTTTAAAATCCACAATCCTTAATTTTCCTAAAGGAACAGTTCATGGTTCTCGGTTTATTGAAAAAAGTGTTCGGTACGCATAACGAACGGGAGTTAAAACGGATTCAAGTATATGTAGACCAGGTTAATGCGTTGGAACCCGAAACTCAAAAGTTGAGCGACGCTGAACTGCGTGGGAAAACAGATGAGTTTCGAGAACGCTATCAGAAAGGAGAGACTCTGGAAGAATTGATTCCGGAGGCTTTTGCAGTGGTGCGTGAAGCAGGACTCAGAACCCTTAATATGCGTCACTTCGATGTGCAGTTGATAGGTGGGGTAGTCTTGCACGAAGGAAAAATTGCGGAAATGAAAACGGGTGAGGGTAAGACCCTGGTGGCGACTCTTCCTGTTTACCTGAATGCTTTGACGGGGCAGGGTGTCCATGTAGTCACGGTAAATGAATACCTGGCTTCCCGCGATGCGGAATGGATGGGAAATATATACAAGTTCCTTGGATTGACCGTTGGTGTTATATACAGCGATATGCCGGAAGACGAACGCCAGCAAGCTTATGCTGCAGATGTTACCTATGGGACTAACAATGAATTCGGGTTTGATTACCTTAGAGACAACATGAAAAGCAGTATTGAGCACTACGTTCAGCGCGAGCAGAACTTCGCAATTGTGGATGAGGTGGACAGTATTCTCATCGACGAAGCTCGAACACCGCTTATTATTTCTGGGCCTGCAGAAGAGAGTACGGATAAATACTATACCGTGAACGCAATCATTCCCCAGTTAAAAAAGGAAAAGCATTTCACTATTGATGAAAAATCAAAGTCCGCCATGTTGAACGACGATGGTGTGGCATTGGTGGAAAACCTGCTGCAGGTGGAAAACCTCTACGCTCCGGAAAATATTGAAACTTTGCACCACGTGAACCAGGCCCTCAAAGCGCATGCAATGTTCAAAAATGAAGTCGATTATGTTGTGACCGAAGGCAAGGTGGTTATCATCGATGAGTTCACCGGCCGCATGCAGACGGGTAGGCGTTACAGTGATGGACTGCACCAGGCACTGGAAGCCAAAGAAGGGGTCCAGATCGAAAATGAAAACCAGACCCTGGCCTCAATTACGTTCCAGAATTATTTTCGCATGTACAAGAAACTCGCCGGGATGACCGGTACAGCAGACACCGAAGCGGAAGAGTTTAATTCTACTTACGGGTTGGAGGTGATGGTTATTCCAACCAATATGCCTATGGTTCGTGCGGACTATGCCGACTTGATCTATGGTACCGCAAGTGAAAAGTATGAAGCAGTCATTGAAGAAATCCGCGATATGTATGAACAAAAGAGGCCCGTTCTGGTAGGGACCATTTCAATTGAACGGTCGGAGCAGCTCAGCAGTCTCCTGAAAAAAGCGAAGGTCCCTCATAATGTCCTCAATGCGAAACATCATGCGCAGGAAGCTGAGATCATCGCACAGGCCGGGGTGCAGGGGGCAGTTACGATAGCAACCAATATGGCGGGCCGCGGAACCGATATTAAGCTGGGGGAAGGGGTTTTGGAACTTGGGGGCCTTCACATTCTGGGGACTGAGCGTCACGAGAGTCGACGGATTGACAATCAGCTCCGGGGGCGTAGTGGTCGGCAGGGTGATCCCGGGTCTTCCAGATTTTACCTTTCTCTGGAAGATGACCTGATGCGGGTATTCGGTTCGGATCGCTTCTCAGGGATGATGGCAAAACTGGGCTTGAAAGATGGTCAACCGATCGAACACAAGATTATCTCCAAGGCAGTAGAGAACGCGCAAAGAAAAGTTGAAGCCCATAACTTTGACATGAGAAAGCACCTGCTTGAATACGATGATGTCATGAACAAGCAACGTGAGGTTATCTATACGATGAGAAAAGATATCCTCACGGGTGACCATCAGAAAGAGATGGTACATGAGTTTGTAGAGGAAATCATTGATGGAAAGCTGGCCGAAGTCTGTCACGAAAAAGTCTATCCGGAAGAATGGGATATTGACCAGCTCCGGGACTATTTTGATCGAACCCTGATGATTTCAATTGAGAAAAAAGACGACAAACATATCCAGGTAGAAGGTCAGCCGGTTTTGGAGTTAGAGCACTGTAATGCCGAGAAATTACGAGAATCAATCCATAAACAGGCCATTGAACACTATGACCGTAAGGAGGCTGAACTCAATCCCATATTTGAAGCAATAGTGAATACGGGTCGGGTATTTGGTCCATCCAGCCTGAGGGGTGTTGAAAAACACATCATGTTGGAAACCCTCGACAAATTATGGCGTGAGCATCTGCTTTCAATGGATCATTTAAAGGAAGGTATTGGGCTCAGGGGATATGCACAGAAGAATCCCCTCATTGAGTATAAAAAAGAAGGATTCGATCTTTTCAGCATCATGATCTTCCGCATGAAAGAAAAAATTCTGGAAACATTATTTCATGCCCAGATTGATAAAAGTGCACTTGAAGCTCTGGAGCATTTCCAGGAACAGGAAAGACTACAGCAGGAGCAGCAACAGCAACAGATGGTGGAACACAGAGGGGGTGCGGAGGACGAGCCTGAAAAGGCAGAGCCTGTTCGCAACGATGAATCAAAGGTGGGCCGCAACGACCCCTGTCCCTGCGGTAGTGGGAAAAAATACAAAAAATGTCATGGACGCTGAATGGGGCCTGGCTGATTAGTTTCGACAGCTTCCTGGCATTCGACGCATAAAGTTGTCAGCGGCATGATCTGAAGTCTCTTGATTCCGATAGCTTTCGGTCCCAACCCAAACGGGCAATCCACGCAGACTCCATAGTCTCCTGTTTCAATTTTCAGAAGAGCTTCTTCGATCATCTTGAGTTCGTTGCGTTCACGGCTGGAAAGCTGGAATGCCATTTCCCTTCCTTCCAGACTGGAAGCCAGGTCAATTTCATTACTGAAAGTCAGCTCACCTACGTTTCTTTCCACCTCACGGTTGGAGCGAATCATATTCAGCAATTCGTTGCGTTCCTGAATCAACTGATCGCGAATCTTCCTGACAGCTGGGTCCAGTTTTTTGGGTTTGGCTGGTTTGGCTGGTTTGGCCGGGGATTTTTTCCTGGCCGTTACCTTCTTTTTAGCGGTCGTCTTTTTCGTCACCTTTTTGGTTTTTGCTTTGGTGACCTTTGACTTTTTAACCGCCTTTTTCGCAGGGGACTTTTTAACTGCTTTTTTAGCTTTAGAAGGTGATTTTTTGACCGTTTTTTTTACGGCTTTTTTCACCTGCTTTTTGGCTGCCTTTTTAACCGCCTTTTTTACGGATTTTTTGACAGCCTTTTTTGCAGTTTTTTTCGCGACTTTTTTAGTTTTTTTCTTGGAAGACGTGGACTTCTTCTGAGTCTTCTTTTTGGATTTCGCAGGCACCCTTTTACTCCTACTCGTCAGGTTGCTGGATTACCCGCTCGAAACAGGAACATGCCCCTGCTTTTTACAGGTTGGTCTGAACGTCCCAAGGATTGCCAAAAACGAATGAAACTTGTTTAAAAACAAAAGAATAACTATGCCGATTTAAAAGCAAAATAAAGGTTAACATTAGTCGGGTTAATGTCAAGACCATTTTGAAGGCTTGGAGAAAATTGTAAATCAACTCCACCCTCAGTCCAGTTTGTGCGAAAAAGGGTTTTCATTTCTAGGGGCAATGGTAGTCTGCTGAAGCCATTTTCTCACAAAGAGACCTGATGAGGGAGACCACCGGTTGATGGACTGGATGGGCGATATAGGTATCCAGTCCTGCTTCATTTTCAAAGTGAGTTGTGAGCACCACATCAAATGCCCGGTCGGATTCCTTGAAGTTTTCTCCGACCTCAATATATTTTAAAGTTTCAATCCGGCCTTCCATACCTTTTAAGGCATCGACTACCTGCTTCAGGTTGTCTGGTGTTTTCTCCTTCAATTTGAACATGACAATATGCTTTACCATTAGAACCCCCTTGATTTGAATGAGTTATGCTATGATTATTTTTTTTTGTTTTTAAGGAAATGAGCAGATGTCCTTGTTATGGGGTGCGGGATTAGGGTTTTTGCGCGGAGGACCACTGGGTGCTATAGCCGGTGGAGCTTTGGGGCATTTTATTACCAAAAAGGTGAGGAAAAAAGTCCAGAAGCGGCTTCCCGGAATAAAAAATGAAGATTTGTTTATCACTTCAGTTGTTGTCATTCTAACCCGCCTGGCATCACAGGAGGGTCAGATTTCCTCCCGGCAGGTTGAAGCTATTTACCGTTTTTTCGTCAGGAATCTTGATTACAAAACAAGTGAGTTGGGCCATATTAATTTTGTTATTCGAGAGACTTTGCGAGTCAACCCCCATTTAAAACCGGTAGCAGAAAAGTTTCTTGAGGCCAGTCCCACCCATTACAGGGGGTTGTTGCTTGCGCTGGGGTATCAGATTCTCCTGATTGAAAACCGGTTGAATGAAGAGGCGGAGAAAACTCTAAATGAATTGGCAGGATGGCTTAATGTCGGGTATGAAGAGCACGGGAACATTAGAAAAAAGTTTTCCCTTGGGGAGCTCAAGACACCTTATTCAGTTTTGGGAGTTGATGAAAAAGCAGGGAATGAAGAGATAAAAAAAGCTTACCGAGCGTGTTTAAAAGAAAACCACCCGGATCGGGTTGCGCATCTTGGCGAGTCCTATGTCGAAGAGGCTCATTTGAGGTTTCTGGAAATACAAGCGGCTTATAAGGAAATTGAAATATCTCGAGGGCTTTAGGAGGATTCAGTCTCTTCTGCAGGAATGGATGGGCCATGCGCTTCAATCCGCGTGATAATGACGGTATTCACTTTTCGTTTTCCAGACTCTCGAACAGTCAGCCTTATTTCACCCAGATCAACTTGATCGCCGGGCGATGGGATGCGTTCCAGTCGGTCGATAATCAACCCACCGATAGTTTCATACTCCCCTTCAGGTAGTTCCAGTTGCAGAGCTTCATTGATTGCCTCAATATCCATTTCCGCTTCAACTATATAACCACCTTCTGTGTAGGTTTCGATTTTTTCCTCAGGTTGGTCAAACTCATCTTCGATGTCGCCCACTATTTCCTCGACCAGGTCTTCGACCGTGACAATGCCGATGCAGCCGCCATATTCGTCCACCACACAGGCGATATGCAACCCGCGTTGCTGTAACTCCCTCAGGAGGTCATCCGCCTTTTTATTAGGGGGAACATAGTAGGCAGGTCGGATCAGACTGGTAATTCTTGTGTTATCGCATGGAGCGGTTAACAGGTCAAAAGTGTTTAGAATACCAATGGTGTTGAATATTCTTTCATGAAAAACCGGGAGTCGCGAAAACCCCGTTTCATTTGCAATTGTGTTGGCTTCTGACAGGGTGGCCGAATCACTGATCCCATACATTTGAACAAGTGGTACCATGCATTGCTCGACCGTGATGTCTCCAAGATTGAAAATCCTGTGGATCATTTTTTTCTCGACCGCATCAAGCTCGGCATTTTCAAATTCCGGTTTGACCACCTGTACCAGTTGATCCCGACTGACCAGGCTTTTTCGACTGATTGATTCGGATTTAAACAACCATCCAAGCATTTTGGTGTGAATGCCCGCAAATATATTTGTGACTGGACCAAATATTCTGGTGAACCAGGTCAGGGGGTGGATCAAAAGGGGTATGAGCGTGTCCGCTTTTGCCTGGAAAATGATCTTGGGAACAATTTCACCTAAAAACAAAATTACTGGGGAGAGAATGACCACGGCAACAAGATCACCCCAGTCTTTGGTCAGTGTGACGGCGTAGGCGGTAAAAATTGCAGTGGAACTGACTACCGCTATGTTAGTGCCAACCGAGGTGGTTGAAAAAAAACGTTCCGGAGATGAAAGCAAATTCTGTACTCGCCGGGCTGTTTCATTTCCCTCTTCAGCATCCTGACGAATCTTGAACCGGTTGATGGAAATCAGACCGATTTCGCAGCCTGAAAAAAAGGCTTCCATCAGGATGAAGACGACTACCAGGATTAATGTGCTTGTCAGGTCCATCAGTCAGTTTCCGGATTGGTTGGAAGTGGAGGTTTTTCCTCAGGGGCGAGGATAGTGAGTTGTAGTTTAAGAATGCGGGCTCCTTTCATTTTTTCCACAACAAACCTGAATTTATCGTAAATGACATATTCTCCAGACCGGGGAACCCTGCCAAAAAGACCGAATACGAATCCCCCAATACTGTTCACTTCCCCGTTTGGAAGAATGCATTCAAAGTAACTGTTGAAATCCGAGATAGGGTAGGTGCCGTGTAAGCGGTAGCGGTTTTCACCAATGTGGGTGACCGGTAACTCTTCCTGCCGCATTTCACTGTCAATTTCCCCTACGAGCTCCTCCAGAATATCTTCAAGTGTTACGAGCCCTGTGATCCTGCCATATTCGTCCAACACAACCGCCTGATGCCGTTTCAGCTTTTTGAACTCTTCCAGCATTTCGTTCAGCTTCTTGGTTTCAGGGACGAAAATTGCGGGTTGAAGAATATTTTTCAGATTAAATTTTTCAACGGGTAGATGTTTAAACCTGTTGAGGTCTTTTGTGAACAGAATTCCGGCCAGGGTTTCCTCGTCTTTTTCATAAACCGGGACCCTGGCGTAAAAGTTGGCAACAATTTTTGGAAGAATGTCTTCGATCTTTTCATCACACGTTAGTGTGAACATATCGATTTCGGGGGTCATGATTTCCTGGACCGTTTTCTCACCAAACTCGATCACGTTCTGGATCATTTCCCTCTCCTGCGCCTCAATCACACCGTGTCCTTCACCCATGGCCACCATGGTGCTGTACTCCATATCCGATATCGCGGTCTGGCTTGACTGGGAGGGCTCAATACCAAACAACCGGATCATATTCTCCGCAACTTTCGTGAACCGCTCCTGGATGGGGCGCACCAGCTTGTAAAACCAGTTGAGGGGGCCGGCGGCAATCATCACAAAGCGTTCGGAAAATGCCAGCGAGAGTGATTTTGGAACGATTTCTCCAAACAGCAGGATCAGGAACGTTCCAACTCCAATGGCAATCGCCAGACCAGCACTCCCGAAGAGATGCAGGGCAAGAGAGGTGGTCAGGGCAGAAATAGCGATATTGACCAACTCATTTCCGATATAAATGGTGATGAGAAGTTCTTTGGGTTTAAGCAGGAGGGAGTGAATAAGTGAACCTTTGCGCCCACGCTTTTCCTTAAATTCGGCAAGCTGTGCCTGATTCAGTGAAAAGAACGCAGCTTCACAGGATGCAAAAAATGCAGAGAGCCCAAAGAGTAGGATCAGGCTGAAAAATCGAGTTGATATGGAGTCGTCCAAGGCTTTACAAAAAACTCCAGAAGGGTCGATGCCTGCTATTTAACAACCAGCAAGAGGCTGTGAATTTAAACCTGTAATTATCTTCAGCGGAAATGGTCGAAACCGGAAGAGGTTTTTCGTATTTGTGGGGATTCATTTTCCTTAAGAAGTCTGATGACACCTTTTTCAGAAGTCATTCTTCCGATTCTGGTTACAGGCACACCGACTTTCAAAGTGATATTAACTAATTTTTTAACATCTTCACCGGGTATTGTAAATAGTAATTCATAGTCCTCACCTCCAGTTAAGCAAAAGGGATTGTTATCTAAGTCATTGTTTTTGCATAAAATTTTTAATTCTCTGGACTCTGGGATGGTCGTCAGATCCAAGTCAGCCCCCTTGTTGGATTGACGGCAAATATGCCCGAGATCCTGCTCAAGCCCATCGCTGATGTCGATCATTGAGGACACCCGAATTTTAGAGGCAGCCAGGCTTCTGGCAAATTCAAGCCTTGGGACCGGATCCAGATGTCTGGTTTCCAGAAATTTTCTAGCCGCCTTTGAGGCCTTGAGAGGGCTCTTTTTCTTGGAGAGAAGTTTCAGGCCGAGTGCGGAATCCCCTAGAGTTCCAGTTACCATGATCGCGTGCCCCGCTTTGGCTCCGGACCGGACGAACAAACGGTTTTTCCTGACTTCCCCAATCAAGGTGAGGGAAACCCAGAATCCTTTTGGAGAGCGGACCGTGTCTCCTCCTGCAATGCAAATATTGAATTCTTCACAAATAGAGTGAATACCTTCATAAAAACGATCTAGAAAGGCCAGGGGAAGCGATTTTGGGATTCCAAGTGATATTACGGCAGTTCGGGGAGTGCCACCCATAGCAGCAATGTCACTCAGGCTGACCGCCAGGGATTTTCTCCCCAGTAGCCGGGGAGGGTGATTGGCGAGGGTGAAATGAACATCCTCGACCAGTGCATCGGTAGTGATGATCTGATAACGGTCTTTTGAGGATTTGTATACAGCGCAGTCGTCCCCAATACCCTTGACCACCACTTTTGAGTTTCCGGGCAGATTTCCTGTCAGACGGTCTATGAGGCCAAATTCGCCGAGTTTGGAAAGGTTGGTCTTTTTTCCTCGTGTCACGTGTGTCCCGGGGTTGGGTGAAGGATCACGACCCCTGTTTGAAGAGGTCCTGAGCCATTCTATCGATATCAAACTGTTTGTCTATTTTGATCGACAATTTGTCGCCTTCTTGAAATCCATATTTTTTAAATTCATCCAGAGGAAACGTGAACTCAATTTCATCTTCTGTCTGTTCGACCCAGATTGTGACGGTTCGATACTGGTCTGCCTGATTGGGAGGGGCACTGGTCTGGGTTACTTCGCCTTCAAGAACGATCATGGAATCGGGTTCCTTTCAATGGTTATTGAGCCCCGTAATTATTGAACGTAGGGTCAAGCTGAACAACTCACCTGCATTCCAAGTTGTGCGTCAGGTGTATCAGCGGAATATTGGTCCGGGTCATTTTCAGAAAATGCTTCTCTGTCCGGATCACAAAATGGGTTCTTCAAAAGAGTAAGAAGCCGTTCAATTTCTGAATAGTCCTGCTCCATCAGAGCCGCGTCGATGGCCCGTTGGGCAAGATAATTTCTCAGAATGAATTTTGGATTGGTTTGTGTCAGTCTTTTTTTCTGCTCATCTGGATGTATATCTTCACGGTCGAGTAAACGCTCGTATTGAGCCAGCCATGTTTCCAGATCCTCCGGGCGTTGGTGGAATGCGGCACTGAGGTCTTCGATTCCTCCGCTCCTATGATACGCCAGCCTGCGAAAGAAATTGGTGTAATCTGGTTGATGCGCTGCCAATAGCCTGAACAGGTTGTTCATCAATTCTTCGAAATCAGAGTCTATGATAGTCAGCCCCAACTTCGCAGCCATCCTGCGTTGAAATTCTTTATTAAAATGTATTGAGAACCGATTCAGCTCTTCCTGCAAGTCCTCAATGGGAACCAGGTGTTGCAGTGTTTCACCCAGTTTAAACAGATTCCATCGACCGATTTCCGGTTGCTGATTAAACGCATAGCGTCCATGGGTGTCTGAAGCGTTACAAACATACCTCGGATTAAAACGGTCGATAAAGCCGAAGGGCCCGTAATCAAATGTTTCACCGAGGAGGGTCATGTTGTCGGTATTCATGACACCATGCCCAAAGCCCACCGATTGCCAACCGGCAATCATTTCGGCGGTATTCTCCGTTATCTTTCTATACATCAACCGGTATCGGTCATTTTCACGGGCAATATCCGGGAAATAATGTTCGATGACGTGATCGGCAAGACGGGTGACATGTTCCGGACGATTTGTTTTGAAAAAATATTCGAAACTTCCGAATCGTATATGGGTTCTTGCCAGCCGGGTGACGATTCCTGCAGGTTCCGGATGTTGTCTGTAAATGAGCTCTCCCGTACTCACCAGTGCCAGTGAACGCGTGGTTCGTATGCCAAGGCCATGCATCGCCTCCTGACAAAGATATTCCCGGATAGAGGAGCGGAAAGTGGCCCGCCCATCGAATCCGCGGCAAAATCGTGTTTGTCCTGAGCCCTTCAAGTAAATATCCCAGAACTCTCCTCGCTCATTCTGGACTTCACCCAGCAGCAATCCTCGGCCATCTCCCAGTTGGGGATTATAGGAACCAAACTGATGGCCCGAATAGGCCATAGCCAGAGGTGTTGCGCCAGAAAGTGCCAGGTTGCCTGAAAAATACTCGGCGAGTTTCGATTTCTCGATTTTGGACAGATCCAGGTCAATCAAGGCAGCTGCTTCGCGATTAAAGGAAACCAGGTAAGGACTATTTACCGGCACTGGTGGTTTGGCCTGGAAATAATCCTCACCCAGTTGGACAAAGCGATTTTTAAAGTTCAGTTCATTAAAAGCGTTCAAATAAATGCCTCGATAGCAAAACCACAGAAAACAAAAAATTATTCCTGCATTCTGAATTGCTTGGAGTAAAACTTGATCAAATCCTTGACAGAGAGGATACCGACAATACGGTCCTCTTCCGTTATTGCCAGGTGTCTGATTTTATTTTCCAGCATGTACCGGTTGGCTTCTTCAACAGGTAAATATCGGTCCATTGTTAAGACCGGGGTAGTCATGATATCCCTGATTTTTACATCAAGAGGATCTTTCCCGGCAGCCACAACCTTGGTACTCAAATCCCTTTCTGTAATAATTCCAATGTCGTCGCCTACGTCCTGAACAATCAGGGAACCCACATGGTTCCCTTCCATGAAGGCTGCTGCATCCTGTGCTGAATCCTCAGCCTCAATCCTTAATACAGGGGATGTCATGAATTCGCCGATTTCTTCCACGGTCCACCTCCTAAATTGTTTTTCCAAGGGGCTCCAACTGACCCCAAAAAGTGTTTCGGCAATTAACACCAAGACCATCGATAGCCGAAAGCTATAAAATTAGACCCCCTGGAATTAAAATTTCTTCAGGAACATTAATGTTCTATTGAATTTGATGACTCGAGGGGTAAGAGGGGTTCGGAGAAAGTCGGAAAGATCAAAAAAATGCCGGAAAACAGGTGTTTTCCGGCAAGCCCAGAAAAATACTTTTCTGATGGCTGGAACTCAGGAGTTTGGCAAATGTATTGTTTTTATTCGAGGTCCCGGACCAGCCAGGCGTAGAACTTTTTGGAATCGACAAAATGCCAGATGATGGCGCCGGCCTTGAAATTGATTAACCAGCCGGCTGCAGCACCCTGCTGGCAAGTCTTTTTCTGATACCTGTCTGTGATTTCAGAAATATCTTCACAGGAAGTGGTGGTCCAGTAATAGTATTCCCCGGTATCATCAAACAAGGGATGAATCCAACTGGTTTTTCCCCTCGCGTTTTGGGCCTTTTGGTTTTGGAGAAGTGAAGAGAGCTCTTTCAAGGTGGGAACTCTCCACCCTGAGACACCGGCTTCTTCTGAGTTTATAGCGTGTTCATCTGCCATTTTCAGGGAAAACTTTTTGTTGACCCCTGTTTTCATCCAGACCAGTTTGTTCACGGTATCGGTAATGGTCCCGTCTTCATTAGCCACAAATTCTGGTTCTGGCAAGGATTCGAGCTTTGCTGAGGATGTTTTTTTACATTCAAGCAGCATGGGCCCGGCACCTGGACATTTATCGAGAATGGCAAAGTGGCTTTGGGTTTTCATTAGGCTACAAATGTCTTCCTGCTTTTTACAGTCCGCTTTATCCAGATCGATGGCATAGAGAGGGTTTGTGGTGATCAACCACAAAAGAATGGTAAAAAGAACCTTGCGCATGATGGACTCCATGGGGATCGTTAATCTAATATGGGGGGTGTTAAAAATTTGCCGGCCGGTTATTTTTATGCAAACAGAACGGCAGGTCGAAAAGAATCTTGATTCCCCCCCATAAACACTCTTGAGCCGTTCTCCTTACGATCCCAAGTAGTGATTGTAATAATTGAAGAATACTACAAAATTCGTGGAGATTAAAATCGTATTTCCTGGCTGGCGGAGATGCCTGGAGAACTTGAAGGGATGGAGAAAGAAATATATGAAATCAATTATCGTGACAGGAACAGGTAGTGCTGAGTCTTTTCAAACGGTTGAAACTCCAACTCCTCTGCCTGAAGAGAAACAGGTTCTGATCGATCTGAAGGCTACAGGTTTGAACTGGTCGGAAGTAATGATCCGTAGGGGGGATTGGGCTGTCTCATTGGATGAGGGGATGGTGTTAGGGGCTGAGGGGGCAGGTATTGTTGAGGGAGTGGGAGGGAGCGTATTGTCTACGCGACCCGGCGATCGTGTCGCCGTGTTTGATATTGACTCCTATCTGCAAGCGGGACAGGGTACATACGCCAGTCATATTTTAGTTGATGAAAGCAAGGTTTTAAAAATTCCCGCTCACCTGGATTTTGCCCAGGCGGCATCCTTGCCGATGGCATTGTTGACTGCCTACGACGCGATGGTTTGTCACTCTCCATTGCCTGAAACAGGAAATATTGTGGTGACCGCTTGCACCGGTGCTGTGGGAATTGCGGCAATGCAACTGGCCAGGATGAAGGGCCTTAGAGTAGTCGGTACTACGCGGGATGAAAACAAAGTCGATCAGGTTCGGGCTTTAGGATGCGAAGTGGTTGTTGGAAAGGATCCGAAAGAAATTTGCGAAAAGGTCTCAAGCTGCCTGGGCGATGAAGGTGTGAATTATGTTTTCGATCCGGTGCAGGGACCTTTGGCAGAATCACTGCTTGAACTGATGGCGATGGATGGAACCTATGTTGTATACGGAAACCTGATGGGAAGCGGGTTTTCCCTGTCGCCGACCTTTCTTTTCCAACAAACAAGGGTCCATGGCTATGTAGTACTGAAAAATCTTGCCGACCCGGAAGCCATGCAGGAGGTCTGGTCCGAAATTTATCCTTTAATTGAGGAGAAACTCATCGAAGTGCCTGTCGCGAAAACTATTCCGTTTCCTGATGCAGGTGCAGCTCAGGCAACTATGGAAGCCCATCAGCACTTTGGAAAGATCGTGATGATTCAATAGGGTAAAAAAGAGATTAAGAGGGAAGGGCAGCGTCCAGCTGCTCAAAGGCCTCTTTTCCCTTGAGCGTAAGCAGGTATTCTGTGTTTACAATTCCATTAGCGGCAGCATCCAGATTGATATTAATCACTGGTACGCCACCCTGCTTGTATTGAAGGGCGATGTAATCGTTGGTGGGAACACCGCCCGAACTTCCAACCAGAAATACCAGGTCCACAGCCTTACGGGTAAAACGGGCGAAGTTTTCTTCCTGTTTTTCGTGGCCGACATAATCCCAATCACCGAACATAAGAATATGAGGCCGGGCAATCCCGGCGCAGTTTGGGCACCTTGGATAATTCGATGCTTCCATCCGGTCGTAATCCAAATCACATAAAGGAACCGAAGAATCATCCCAAAACTCACGGGAACAAGGAGAAAGGCATTGAAGCCTCCACATGGAACCATGTACCTCCATCACTTTGTTACGTGGAACTCCAGAAATAATGTGATACCCGTCAGTATTGGTTGTGTGGATAAAGGCATCATCAAAACGGTGGTCGATCCATTGATTGATAATTTCATAACCCGTGTGGGGTCGGTTTTCGTGGGCGTTACGGCGGCGCCATTCGTAAAAGGCCCAGGCGTGGGGAAGAACATTCTGAAAAGCCCAGGGGCTTGCCAGCTCTTGAGCCTCCAGACCTTTTTTTTTAAACGGAGGAAAGTTTTTCCAGTAACCTGCTTTGTCGCGGAATGTTGGGATTCCAGAATCGGCACTCATGCCGGCGCTGGTAAGAAACAGAACCCGTTCGGCGTTCGCAATCATGTCAGCACATTGCTCAATCACCGGACACCTCCATTCCATTCTTTAAAAAACTGCTCCAGGTAAGCTTCCATGAACTGGTGACGTTCGACTGCCATCTTGCGTCCTGAATTGGTGTTCATTCGATCTTTTAGCAGAAGTAGCTTTTCGTAAAAATGATTGATGGAGGCCCCTTTGTTTTTCTTGTAAGCTTCAAAATCTTCGTGCATGACTGGCGGTTTTTCCGGATCGTGGATCAAGCGGTTGCGATTTCCTCCGTAGGCAAATGCGCGGGCGATACCAACCGCTCCGATAGCATCCAGACGATCCGCATCCTGGACGACTTTTCCTTCCAGAGTAGCCATTGGGGTGGACACGCCGGCACCTTTATACGAAATGTTCTCCACGATGTTGCAAACATGATCCACCTCGTGAGATTTCATTTCCTTTTCGAGCAGAGCCCTGATTTTTTTCATCCCAGCTTCTTCGCCGTCTTCAGAAAGTTTCCAGTCGGCAACATCATGAAGAAGAGCAGCAATCTCGACAATAGTCCGGTCGGCACCTTCGCTTTCAGCGAGCGAAATAGAAGTGTTCCAGACGCGGTGGACATGCCACCAGTCATGCCCGGAACTATCTTCCGCGAAATGGCTTTTGGCAAAATCACGGGCTTTTTCGATTGCCGGTTGTGTCATGAAAAGCAGGGGTTAGCGGGGGCGGTGCAAGCCGCACTCTTTGTGTTCAGGGTTTTCCCACCACCATCTCCCCGCACGAATGTCTTCTCCTGGCTGAATGGGGCGGGTACAGGGTGAGCAGCCTATGCTGGGAAAATCACGTTGGTGAAGCGGGTTGATGGGGACCTTGTACTCTTCAATATAGTCCTTCACTTCCTGTTCGGTCCAATCTGCAAGGGGATTTATTTTTACCAGGCCGGGATGTGCTTCATCCGGGTGTATTTTCTCAATCTGGGTTCGGGTGACATTTTGTTCACGTCTCATGCCCGTTACCCACGCCTTTAAATTTTGTAAGGCTCGTCCAAGCGGCTCTACCTTTCTTATTCGGCAGCATTCCTTGCGGTTGTCCACATTTTCTCTGAAGGAGTAAAAACCCTTTTCTCGAACAAGAGCCTCGGTAGCTTCGCGGTCTGGGAAATAGGTGATGATTTCAAGCCCGTATCGGGATCGAACCTTTTCCATGGTTTCGTAAGTTTCCTCGTGTAGCCGACCGGTGTCCAGGGTAAAGACCATGATAGGGTTTTCAAGTTTGGAGACCATATCGATCAATACCATATCCTCCAGACCAAAGCTGGAGGCCAGACCGACTTCTTTTCCGAACTCCCTAGAAGCTGTATTCAGAATTTCCTGTGCCGTTTTTTTCTCAATTTCAGAATATTCCATTTTTTTCCGTTTATTTTCAAAAAAATGCTTGAAAGGGTTGAACTTATGTTCTCGAAACCGCGTAAATACCATATTTAACAAGGTTTTTCCATCTATTACAAGAGCCTTTTTACCTTGACAAGATTCAACATTTTATTTAAATAGAATGGCCTTTGGATAACTACTTAGGGTTGAACAGGAACTTCCTAAAAAGGGTAAAATCAAGTTAACTTATTGGTTTTGTTCGTTTTAGTGATAATAAGCTGCACAGTGACACCTCTCAGTGGGTCGTTTTTAAAGGCTAAATCAGGTTATCAGGTCCTGTCATTTGAAACGGCAGGTTCTGTCGCTCCGAAGCTCAGATTAAGGTAATATTCAATTAATTTTGCCAAATTCAAGGCAATGTCAGTTTGGTATTCAACCTTAATTCGGAAATAAGGCAATAAAGCAGTGAAAGGTTTTATCACCATTACTTGTTGCTGAAACCGAGCTTACCGCATGCCATTTTCAGGATGTTAAAGGGGCTATGAGGATTTTTCTTCGTTACATTTCAGTTTCTTTTCTGGCCGCAGGTTTCCTGCTTTTCGGGATTTCGGCCAGAGCGGATTCCAGCCAGGGATTAAATGGGCTGGCAGACCTGTTGAAACTTGAAGCGGGAATGGTGGCTTTGGCCGAAAGGACATTGCCCGCTGTCGTTAACATTTCTCCATATGTTCCTCCCTCACCTTCGATTGGTAGAAAAGGGGAATTGAAGCAGCGGGCAACCAATGCCGGTGCAGGAGTGATCATTGACGGAGCCGAAGGCTATGTAGTCACCAACAGCCATGTAGTTCGCAAGGCAGAAAAAGTTACGATAACGCTTTACGGGGGTAAAGAGTTAGTCGGCAACACTCTGGGATACGACGAGGATACGGACCTTGCAGTAATCAAGGTGGAAAAAGAAGGAGACCTTCCTGAAGTTCAGCTTGGAGACTCTTCAAAACTTCGTGTAGGCCAGTTTGCCATAGCAATCGGAAACCCATACGGGCTGAACGATACATTCACGTTTGGAATCATCAGTGGTCTTAACCGGGAAAACGTCAACATCTCGCAATACGAAGACTTTATTCAGACCGATGCTTCTATTAACCCAGGCAACAGCGGTGGGCCGCTATTTAATATTCAAGGAGAAGTAATCGGGATTAATACAGCGATCATTAATTATGCTCAGGGAATCGGTTTTTCCATTCCATCCAATACGGTTAAGTTTGTAACAGGGCAACTTATAGAAAATGGTGAGGTGAGACGGGGATGGATGGGTGTTGGGATCGATTTTATTACCGACGAGCTCAAACGAAAGTCAAAATACAAAAAAGTAAAAGGGGTTGTCGTCAATTCAGTTTTTGACGGTCAACCTGCCGCGAAAGCGGGAATCAAAGTTGGAGACATTATTCTGAAAATTGGCGGATCAAGGGTGGATTCACCCAGTAAAATGATTCGCTTGATTGGGAGCATCACTCCCGGTCAAACAGTTAATGTCGATATATTAAGGGACGGGAAAGTGAAAACGATGACCGTTCTTTTGGCCAAGCGGTTCGAGGATCCGGTTCAAATTGCAAAACTGGAACCGGAAAGACCTCGGCCCTTGGGTTTCACGGTGGAAGGATTGGACGAAGACACCAGAAAATCGTTTAATCTTGCAGAAATTAATGGGGTGGTTGTGACTACAGTGCAACCCAATGGAGCCGCCCAAAAGGGAGGCTTGCAAAGGGGAGATGTGATCACTGCGGTCAATGGACGGAAAATCCTTAAAACAGAGGATTTTAATTCTATTTTGGAATCAAAACCTGACAGCCAACCTTTGTTTCTTCTCATTGTGAGGATGAAAGAAACAATAAGATTAACTTTGCAGAGTACCGTGGGATCCTTGTCTCCAAGTGGTCCGGCCAACCCGTAAGGAGACCTTGTTTTAAAAATTGCATTAGCCTAAAAATCCCAGGAGGTTCAAAAATGGCTGAAAGCAGAAAAGTTTTATCGCAGGCATTTGCAGCAAGCCTGCTATTTCTCGGTGTGAGTGCCGGGACCGCCATGGCCTTTGCGCCAGGCACAGGTCCCGAAAGCGGACACCACCACAACTCTGCGGTGGATCGTCCTGCCTGGTTGGAGAAGCTTGAAAACCAGGTGAAGTACGAAGAAATGATGGAAGGTAAAGAAGGCGATCAGGAACGTCTTGACAAGACATTTATGTCTTTGATGGATCGCCTCAAAGGAAAAATGAAAGAACACGCCTCACCAGCATCTGCTGGCGGTGGTTTCCATGATTCCTGGACCTCTCACCAGTTGCAGAATGGTTTCCTGTTGGGGCCAACGGCTGAAGCAGCAGCCAAGGTCGAACAGGGAGGCCATTGCCCTGCCGGTGTAGAAACAAAGTCATACGACATCACTGCGATCAATGTGGAAATCACATTGAACCAGTGGGGTGACTACTATCCAGGCTATATGTTTGTCCTCACAGAAGATATTCCTCGGGTGCGCGCTGAAGAAGAAAGAAATGCTGCGGCTCGTGAAGATGCCTTGGACCCTGGTGCTGTTTCCACAGGTCTTCAGGGTGATGCAATTCAGCCTCTTGCCATTCGTGGTAATCAGGGTGACTGCATTCGCTTTAAAGTCACCAATCAAGTTGAAGATGAATCGGTGGGTTTTCAGGTCAATGGTTCTGCCATGATCATCAGTGACTCCGGGCTTCCGGACACTGCGGCTACACCCGGCGCGATCATCCCTGCCGGTGAGACCCAGAACTTTGAATGGTACATTCCAATTGATGAACAGGAAGGCGGCCATCTGATTATGAGCCATGCCGGTCGAGATCCATCCTCACTGGGTCTCATTGGTGCGTTCATGGTTGAGCCCCGCGGTTCAAAATATCTCGACCCGTTTACCGGTGGTGAACTGAAAAATGGTTGGGAAGCTATGATCGTTCACGATGATGCAAAGGATTTCAGGGAATTTGTCTTGTTCTATCATGAAGTGGGTGATGAATCTTTTCGTCCCCTCAATCGTCATGGAGAGATGATTCCACAGCGTGACCCGCAGACCGACTCCTATCGTCCATCTGCCCGGGCGCTAAATTACCGCTCTGAACCTTTTGGTATTAATAACCTGGCGACTCAGGAAAAAATATTTCACTTTGAAGATGAGTCATTGGGGTACAGCTCCTATACCTTTGCGGATGCTCCAACGACCATTCCACGGTCTTACCTTGGTGACCCTGCGAAATTTCGCCTGATCCATGGTGGTGGTGAAGTGTTCCATTCTCATCATCCACATGGCGGTACGATTCGTTGGACCCGTTCTCCAAAGCGAGAGCCAGGCATCGAAAACCTGTTGACTGCGGCTTACGATGGTCCTGTTAAATACCCTGTTGTTCGCACCACTACTGACCGTGTAGACGTTCAGGTTATTGGCCCAGCCGAAGCGATTGACCTGGAAACCGAATGCGGTTCCGGTCTTTGTCAGAAGCTGGCAGGTGACTTCCTGTTCCATTGTCACGTAGCGCATCACTATGTTGCGGGCATGTGGGGTTACTGGCGCGTATACAACACCCTGCAGGATGGAAACTATCCATTTGGCAGCACAGATGTGATGCGTCCGTTGCTTGAACTGCCAGACCGTAAAGGGTATATCCCCAAGGGTGTGCATTCGACCGATCTGGTTGGCAAGAAGATGAACTGGTACGGTAAACGCTTTCAGGTTACGGGCGATGGTGCCAGCGACTGGACCAAGGAAGTACCGGTTGTGAATATTCACGACTGGGTCAAGTATATGCTGCCTCCGGCGGGTCTTCCGGGACATTCGGATGACGAAGTTGAGCAGATCAAGTCTTACGATGGTACGGTTATCGACTGGACTTGGGATGCCAAGGACAAAAACCTTGCTTTGTCCGAACGTGAGTCAACCATTAAAAACCCGAAGTACAAATCTCCGCATCCCTGGAAGCGGCATCCGTTGCAGTTCCATCCAGTCAACGGAAAACTGGCCTGGCCTCACCTGACGCCGCACTTTGGTAAACGCGTTCCGTTTGCACGGCATCACGGTGGAGCACCCTGGCTTGAACCTTTCCACCTTAAACCTGATCCGGACATCATCACCAAGACAGAATCCGGTAGTGGTCGTTCAGGTCCTAACATAGAAAGTAGCGCGCCCGCTAAACCGGGTGAGCATGGCCGATGGAGTCTTTGTCCTCCTGGTGCAGGTCGTAAGCAGTACAACCTGCATTTCATCAACACTCCGATCGAGCTTTCCGGAGCGTATGGTGAGACCAAGCCAATTATTGATAAGTACGGCTTGATCTATGTCATCGATGAAGACATGGCTGAAGTAAAAGCTGATCCGAAGAAAGCGATTCCACTGGTAATTCGTGCCAACGTTTATGACTGCGTTGACGTGTTGCTTTCCAGTGAATGGGATGATGATGACTTCACAAACTTCCAGATGTCGAAGGTCAACATCCATCCGCATTTCTTTCAGTTTGATAACCAGTCTTCGGATGGCGTTATCACGGGCTTTTCTTATGATCAGTCCATGCGTTCATACAAGCAGTTTACCAAGAAGCAAAAGGATGGCCATCACGTTGGCATGCCGGTACCGATGAACGCCAAGGTTCTGGAAGACACCAAACCTGGCGACAAAACGGTAAAGGTTGAGCTGGCGCACCATGCCACCATGTTCCATGAAGGTGCTGACATTATCGTGGGTATTGAAGTTCCCAACGGTAAGGATGCACGGTGGATCGAAAAGATTGAGCCTGCACCTAACACAGCGAAAGATCATAAATACACGATCACATTTACCGAAGGCATGACGCATCCGCATAAAGCGGGTCAGATTGTTACGGCTGAATTTGTTCGTTATCGCTGGTGGGTGGACGCTGATCTCGGATTGGTGTTCTGGCACGATCACGCTTTTGGTGCCACGACCTGGCCGCACGGCGGTATCGGATCCACGATCGTAGAGCCCTGGGGCTCGACTTATCATGATCCGAAAACTGGAGAGTTGATCCGCAGTGGTCCTGTTGCTGACATTCACGGAACAGAGCCGATCGCCTATGGGCGGAACGGAAGTTTCCGTGAACTGGTTGTTCAGCTCCATGACACAGTTCCTCATACTGCACAGGTTGTAACGGAAGGGAATCCTCCTGGCATGTCGCGTGAAAATGCAATTGCGGCGGGTCAGTCAATTTCCTTCCAGATGCCAACCGACATGCTGAATGTGGCGTTCCCCTATCTCAACGGTGGAACTCATACCACAGGGGGTGGATTGAACTTTCGCGCGGCGTCTCTTGCGTCTCGCTTGAAAGCTAATCCTGATCCATCTGTATTGTTCAGCAGTAAGGCACACCGCGATCCTGATACTCCGATGCTTCGGGCGTATCTGGGTGACAACGTGGTGTTCCGTCTGTTGCACGGCATGCAGAATGAAACCCACACGTTTGTTGTTTCCGGTCATGGTTATCGCCCTGAACGGTATGACATTGATTCTCGTGTGACCAATACTATTCACATTGGTATTGCTGAGCGTTATGACCTGGCCACCACGGCAGGAGGCTACCAGCAGATGCCTGGTGATTATCTTATCTATAACGGTCGGTCCTCCCATCTATCAGAAGGGTCTTGGACGATCTTCCGGGTTTTTGATAAACCACAAAAAGACCTGAAACCCCTCGAAGGGACCCGCGGAATTCTCCCGGCTAAAAAATCGCCGTGCGAAAAGGGTGCACCTTTGAAAGAGTTCAGTGTGGTTGCTATCGACAAGGCGCTTAAGTTCAACCCGAACACGGAAGACGTGATCGAAGTTGACTTTGAGCGTAAGCTGATTTTGGCTAACCCTGAAGGTAAGATTTTCGCACTTGAAAACGAAGTGGCGAAAGTAGCGGCTGGTGAAGTTCATCCTCATCCGCTGACACTTCACGTCAATATCGGTGATTGTGTGAAAATCAAACTGACCAATCGCATGAAAAAAGGAAATGCTTCTTTTCATGTAACCAACATGGCGTTTGATCCCAAGGACAGCCAGGGCATCAACGTCGGGAATAACCCAGGCGACCAGACGGTTGCACCGGGTAAGTCCAAAACCTATACCTTGTATGCGCATCCAGGTTTTAAAGTAAATGGTGCCTTGGTCTGGGATTTTGGCGACCTGACGAAGAATGTTCGCAATGGTTTGTTCGGCGGTATCATCATTGGCCCACGGGGCTCTGTCTATCGTGATCCGGAAACGGGTAAAGATATTTCGATGGGCAATTCCTGGAAAGCCGACGTTATCGTTGACAAGTCCTATCCTGAAAACCAGGAATACGAAAATTATCGTAGTTTTGCCCTGTACTTCCAGGACGAGGACAACATCCTTGGAACGTCCTTCATGCCTTACCTGCAGAACGTTGCAGGTCTGACAGGCGTGAATTACCGGCTGGAGCCGTGGGTGTACCGCGAAGACGAAGGTTGTGAACTGGGTAACATCTTCACACCTTGTGTTGCAGCGGACAGCATGCCGGCTACGCCAACCTTGAAAGCTCATGCTGGAGACCAGGTGATGATCACCTTTTTTGGTGTCCACAATGAGCAGAATCAGATGTTCAACCTGGACGGACATCAATGGCGGCGTCATATGGATCAAGAAGGATCTGATATGATTGACGTTCATCAGTTTGGTGCAGGTGAATCCCTTGTTGCTCACCTGAGGACAGGAGCCGGCGGAACCTATAATGTTCCCGGAACCTACCTCTGGTTGAACGCCCGCACGCCTTACCAGCAGGCAGGGCAGTGGGGGTATTTCAAGGTTCTGCCGAAGGGCGATAGGTCCATTCTGCCTCTGGGCGGCGCGACTCCTTCTGGAAAGTCCGCTCAGGCTGAACCACAAGATGACCGGTTATCAATGAAGTAAGTTATTGATTGATAATAGGTTATATATAAAGGGGGGGCTCCGGTCTTTTGGCCGGGGCCCTTTTCTTTACACCGGTATCCAGTTCTGTTATTATAGGCCGCCCTTGCATTTTAACTCGCGTTTCTATCTCAAGAAATTGAGGTTTAGTTGTCCTTTGTTTTTTTAATCACTAGGAGGAAAAAAGGAATGAGAAAGTTTACTGCAATTTGTATGGTTGCGGCACTGGCCCTTTTTATGGGCGCTACCGACAGCTTGGCTAAAAAGAAAAAGTATAAAGCTGGAACGGTAAGTGGTGGTGGCAGCATCAGTGGTGTTGTAACCTTGAAAGGTGACCCACCTCCACCCATTATGGAAGATCTGAACAAAGGTAAAAATGTTGAGTTCTGCGCTACACATCCTGATACTAAAGAAGGCGGAATTCGTCCGCGTACTAAAGTCACCGCGGAAGGTGGCAAGCTACAGGGTGCTGTTGTCTTTATTGAAGACATCAAAGAAGGTAAAGCCTGGGAATACAAGGGCCAGAATTTTGATTTCAAAACCTGCGATATTTTCCCGAAAATTGCTGTAGTTCGCAAAACTGAAAAGAAAGAAATGGCAAAGGATTTCGTGAACGTTTCTATCACCAACCAGGATCCTGACATCCTGCACAACCCACATGGTTATGCAGTGAAAGGTGCAAACCGCAAGACCCTGTTCAACAAGCCTCTGCCAAGCAAAGGCGATGTTGCTAACGTAACGAAGAATCTGAAACGTCTCAAAGACGATCATTTCTTCCTGCAGTGCGACCAGCACAACTTCATGGAAGCGGATGCACGTGTTGTCTGGAATCCTTATTACATGGTGACCGGTGCTGACGGTGCATTCAAACTGACCAATGTTCCTGCAGGTAAGTATAAAGTAACGGCATGGCATCCATATGTTGGCGAAGTGACTTCTGAAGTGACTGTTGCCGGCGGCGCAGATGCAGCTCAGAATTTCGAGCTCGCTGCCAAGTAAATCGTTTTTTCAAAACGGCACTGGGACTTCGGTTCCGGTGCCGTTTTTTTTTTTGCTTTTTACTTCGACCGATGATTCCATTAATCTTTTAATGAATCCATTGCCATTTTAGGTTATGATTTGCCCAAAATAAAAACTAAGCATGATCAATGATAAATTTAGAAAAACTCAGGGTTATACTTAAAATACTTTTTATTTCAGTCCTTTGTTTCGCCAGTGTTCCCGTAGCATTTGTTTTCGCTGGTGGTCATGAAAGTGCTGAAGATGTTGAGTTTTCTGAATTGGCCATGGCGGGTGAGCCTTTGTACCTTCATTATTGTGCCCATTGCCACGGTGTTAGTGGGGAGGGTGATGGTTTCAACGCAGAGAACCTTGAAAAAGATCCTGCAGAGCTCTCCGATAATTCATTTGTCTCTAAACGTTCCAACAAAAAGTTATTCAAAGTCATTTCCAAAGGGGGGCGTGCAGCCAAAAGATCTTACCTGATGCCAAATTTTGGCCGAACCCTTTCCGAAAAAGAGATCTGGTCTCTTGTAGCCTATATCCGATTGCTTGCAGAGGACAAACAGCACCCCGTTTCTCTTCCCCCAGACACCAAAGTTAATCGTCCGAAAATTCCCCCGGAAACGGGCGAGTCCCTGAGAAGTTTTATCAAATGGTATAAAAATGAGGGATCATCAAGTGCATTAGTCAAAGATGGTGAAAGTCTGTTTCGGGACAAGTTGGCTTGTATAGCCTGTCATAGTATTGCTGATGAGGGGGGAAGAGTTGGCCCTGAGCTAACCCGGGCGCATTACCTATATAAGCCGGAATGGTTGTATGTCTGGATAAAAAACCCGCAGCATGCGAAACCCAAAACGCGTATGCCAAACCTGGGAGTTAGTGAAAAACAGGCGAGGGCTCTTGTTGCTTTCCTCCAGAATTTAAAGGGAATAGAAGAAGAGGAGGAAGGTGAGGATGATGAAGAGGAAGAAGACGACGAAGAAGAGGAAAGTGAAAGGGAAACCGTGCAGGAGGTGAAACAAATTGTCCTCGATGAATGGAAGCCATTTCTGGAAGCCGAGGGCGATGCGGTGGCGGGCAAGGCCCTGTTTTTTGATATGGAAGGAACAGCTAACTGTGCCAAATGCCATACGGTAAAGGGTGAAGGTGGGAAAGTGGGGCCAGACCTCAGTCTGGTTGGCACCAGCCGTACCAAAGAGTTTCTACTTGAATCAATTTTAAATCCTAAAGCGGTAATTACTGTAGGGTATGCTTCAGTACTGATTTTGACCAAAGAAGGAAAGTTTTTGACTGGTATCAAGGTCAATGAAGATGATCAGTCTTTGGATATTATTGACAAGGAAGGAAAACCGCTGCATGTTGAAAAATCTCTGATCAAGAAATTCAAGATGCAAAAAATTTCCATTATGCCCGGTAACTTTAAAGATATTTTATCGAAGGAAGAGATCCAGAATTTGCTAGCTTACCTGACCAGTCTCACCCTGCCGCAGCTTCAGTAGCAGGTTGTCTTATTCAACTTTCAGATAATACCAGTTTGATACGGAACGCTTGTCGCCGGTCTCTTCTTCTCCTCCATCCCAGGCATTGAATGCGACCGGAATGGTTCCTCCGGATTTCAATGGAGCTCCATCGGAGCCCTCTCCCTTGTCGAGAGTTTTCTTTATTACCAGCGTGTATTGTCCGTACTGAAATTGTGCGTTTGAAATTAAGGCTGAGGTGTTTGTGATTGGTGTTTCATTTCCCAGGCCGGCGACTGAAACCTGATCGGTTCTATTTGGGTGGGATTGCCATTTCCAGAGTGTAACAGGATGGTTGGCATCTCCATTCAGGAAGTAAGGCAAGTCATCCATGGAAGACCCGGGGCCTGCAAGTTGTATGGCCAGCATGTCCGGGTGAGCTGCAGGTTCCAAAGGTGGGGGTGGTTCTTCATCTTCCTCACCCTCCATGACCCGCAGGTGCTCGGGAAGAGGGGGTGGTGGTGATTCGACAACCTTAATCGATTTCTTCAGGATAGGATCAAAGGTTGGGTCATCCCATCGGACCCTGATGGCCATTTCATTACCATTATGGAGAGCCTGTACCCAAAGACTATCTGTAGTGGTGAATGTTTTAATGTTCCCCTGCATGATTTGTGGGCTCAGTGGAACGAAGAAACTGTCGACTTTGTTCCAGGCCGGGTCGTCAGGGTTTTCAGGGAGAGCTCCATCAACCCGAGTCATTTTTAAATTATTGGATATCCTGGGTTTTTCCAGAAGCGATAACGTTGAGATGTAATTGACCAGGTCCCATATATTTTTGTCTGGGTGAATTCGATCAGAGAACCGGGGCATGGCTGTTGTGGATAGGCCGGTTCTCAAGGTAAGAAAAAGGTCTTCGCGTCTTGAACCTCGACGGAATGTCCAAGGCTTGGTCAGGTTTCTTGGTCGAATCGCATCGCTTGCGAGATTAACAATTTTTTTTGTCGAATCTCCATCGCCCCGTCCCTCGACACCATGGCATCCGGAACAATTTTGCACAAACAGTTCACGCCCCCTTTCCTGGCTTTCCAAAGTGAAGGGGGGAGCAGGCGGTACAATAATGGGAGCGGGAAATTTTTTCTTTCGTTTGGCGCGATCAAATTTTTTCTTTCCAAGTTCCTTCAAATACAGAACCAGGCTGTCGAGATCAACTTTTGGCAAGTGCCGCCATGAAGGCATGGTGGTTTCAGGATATCCTCGGACCAACATGTCGTGTAGATCCGGGTCTGTGGGGATTTTCCCGAATGGGGTGGAGCGCAGTTTGTAATGTCCTTTGATGAGGTTTCGCGGCCGCGGACTCATCAAACTTGCTGGAGGGGTATCTGCTTTGCCATCCAAACCATGGCACACGGCACATTTGTCTTCGTAAACCACCTGTCCCCTTTCCAGGGAAGCTTCCTGAGGAGTTTCAGGTGTCAGGGGCCTGGCGACTTCATCAAATAAAAACAGAATCAGTTTCCAGACTTCTTCTTCGCTAAGCACTCCTTCCCAGGCAGGCATGGCGGAGTTCCAAGGCTCATATTTTTTAGGAAGACCAGGGCCTCCCTTCATGATTCGCCAGAAGGTGTATCCTTCCGGTCTGTCAAAAACAGACCCTTGTTTATGAAAATTTGCAGGGGCCGGAGAAAACCGGTTTGAAAATACCCCTTTGCCATTTAAAAGGTCACCGTGGCAAAGAACGCAATGTTTGAAATAAAGCTCAGATCCCTGCTTGATAATTTCCGGGATCTTTGCGGCATCCTTCCAGAAGGGGTTGGAAAGGCTTTTTAAATCGTATTGCTTTCCTTTAACGTTTATCGAGGTCGGTACATCCTCAGGGCCAGGAGGATTGAAAGCCCAAACAGATGTGCTTTGGAAAATGCAGACTATTAGAGGCAACAGCAGGCATCCTTGCCAGAGCTTTGCCAATAGGGCTTTATGCTTTTTGGTCGGGGACCTCAACATCGCTTAATGAATGGATCCTGGAACCCGGGCATCTTTTTTGATTCGCCCTGATTTGATGGTTTCATATAGTGAGCGTTCAATCTGGCCCCCGTCAAATTCAAATTTTATATCTACGGTACCGTTTTCAGGTACTGTGACCATTTGACTTTCGAGTTTCATCAAGAAATGCCAGGCATTGACTTTGTATTTTCCCGGAGGGATGTTGTCAATTTTAAAGGATCCATCAACGCCTGTTTTGAAGTAATAGGGGTTTTCAACCCTGTATCCCCAGGTTTGCATAAACTCATGCATACCGCAGATCATCTGCATCAGTTTGTAGTTTTTTTCAAACGTCACATGACCGTCGGAAACCTGTTCTGCCGGGATGGGAATGTTGAGGATGATCTTCCCGCGCTCCGCCTGATAAACCTGGCTGTTATGCATTACCGCATCAACATTGTCCACATGGAAAACGGCTCCCTGCCGAATGATATTGACTGTCGGGTAGAACTTACAGTTTTCGGACCGAATCATTATTGGCTTGTCATTAAAGGGCTTTCCAGCTTCAACTTTTTCCAGGGTCACAACCACATCGCGCAGGCCACGGTCGCTATCCTCAAGGAAGTCATACATCACACGGTTTAATTCATCATCAGTTTTAGTTTCTTCGTCCTGTTCAACCTCTGCACACATATCCAGATTAGGGTATAACACCAGATGAAATATTCTGGGAGGTGGGTTTTTGCCCGTAAGGAAAGCCTTCCCTTGGATGGTGCCTCCGTTTTTAACTTCGATTTCTTGATAGGCAAGAATCTGAGAACACAACACCGTTGTCAGGAATATAGAAAGCCAGGTTGTCGTGAATGCCAGTTTTTTCATTTATAAAACTCCCGTGATGATAGTGTGGGCAACTACTCCTGGCAGTCGCTCATTTTTTTTGGGAAACCTTTGGGTTTAAATCTGGAAACTCGACATTTATTTCCAGAGGCTCGTCTCCCACAACGATCTTTTGACTCATTTCTCCAAGTTTTTCATGCCAGAAATTCAAAGTGTATTTACCTTTTGGCACGTCTGGGATTTCAAAGCTCCCCCCAACCGTAGACAGGGAATAATAATTGTTCGGGGTGACGAAAACCCAGGCTTTCATCCACCCATGTAGGTCACATTCCACTTTCACCGGTTCCGGTTCTTCAAACTCCTGAACATGGTCCTGCCCAGGAGTGAACATGATATTGATTGGATCATTGTCAAAGGAATATGTGTGGATATTATGGTTGATCGGGTCGCTTGTAAGGATTTTCAACTCGGATCCCTTAGACATAACCGTAACATGGGGTTCATAACGGCATTTTTTCTGGTCAAGGGTAAAAGTTCCCGGTTTGCCTTTTAATTTCTTTTTGGCATCTTTTCCTGATAGCCAGGCTACTACATTCTGGACCCCGTTTTTTTCTACAAGCAGGGATTCATCCGTAAATGTTGCTCCACATACTTTTTTATACTTTCCGGTTTTTGTCACGACTGGCTCAGGGACAGTACCCTTGTAGGTTATAGTCCCCTTAACGGGTGCTGCCTGGGAGATAGTTGTGAAAGCCAAAATCAGGAATGTGGACGTAATCAATGTTGGAATTAATTTCATTATTTTCTCTAAAAAATGAGCCATTAATTTTTAATAGTAGCTTAAATAAAATACCAGTTCAAGTAAGACTTTGAATCGAATCCGACCTCTAAAAGCTTAAGATTAAAGGATTTTAACAATTGAAAAAAATCGGAAAAGGTAGTGAGTGGTCCAACAAAAACGACTTTATTTGGGCTCCAAATTTCATGAACGGGTTTTTAATAGAAAAAAATTGTCATAAAATTAAAGTGAGTGGTTTTATTTTTGAAGAAATAGACCACATCTAATGTGCTGAATTTTGTTGGATGCTTTACTCTGAAAATTGGTAAACATGTAGACGCCTGCTCTAGAATAGAGAGTTCAGGATAATAAATTATTCATTTTTTTTGGGGGTATAAGAATGAAAAATACAATAGCCATCGTTCTCCTTTCGTTTTTTTTGGCTGCACCGGTTCTTGCTTCAGCGCCTAAAGAAGGAGATCCCGCTCCAGGTTTTAACCTCGTAGCAATTTCCGGTCAGCCGGTTTCTCTTGAACAGCACAGGGGAAAAGTAGTACTGGTAGGGATGTTTCATATATGTGTGCCATGTATGAACCAGGCTCTGGAGTTTAATAAGATCAGGAAAGCGATTCCTGAAGATAAATTGGTAATTTTGGGAATCAACACTAGTGGCGACTCAAAAAACGCAGTGGAAGATTACCTTGGAAAATTCCCTGAAGCGGTCAATTTTCCCTATCTCCTGGATCCCAAACAAACTGTTCATGAAGCTTATATTCAGAGGGATATGCCTACAGTTCTCATTATCGACAAAGATGGAAAGCTGAAAGCCCGGTCTCCGGGAGTGAGCGCTGATCAATTAATCTCCTACATTAAGAAGTTGATATAAAGCATTGAAAGTTAAGTTTAAATTTAAGATTTTATTTTTTCTGGTTTTCTCTGCGGTGGTATTGGGTGGAAACTGGTTTGTGGTCAATGCTTCAGAATTGTCAAACCCTGCAGGTAACTATGTGGTTCAGTTAAATGCATTTTCAATAGAATCAAACGCGAACAATTCAATCAAAAAATGGAAGTCCAGGGGCTACCCGGTTTTTCTAAACCATGAAGACGGTGAGCGATGGTTTAAGGTTCGGATCGGTCCATACGCAAATTGGGAGGAAGCCCGGGAAGTCTCTCTCAAATTAAAAGAGGAAGAAGAACTGTCTCCTCTGGTCCTTTTAACGCTAAAGGGTAAACAAAAGCCTGTTGAATTGGCTGAGCCCCGTCAACTTAAGGAAGTTCCAGGGCCAAAATCCGAAGAGATTTTGGAGTCTTCAAGCACTGAAACAGATAACTCCGATGATGACTTTGAAATCGATGCTGTCGACCGGGTGGTGGCTCGCTTCATGGAGTGGAAGAAAGCCTGGCAAGCAAAGGATTTGTCGGCCTATCTCCAGTTTTACTCAAGCAGTTTTGATTCTGGAGCCAAATCGTTTCAAGCCTGGGAAAGATTAAGAGCCAAAGCTTTATCCCGGAAGGGAAGAATATTGATTGATGTGGCTGAGGTTCAGATATTACCTGACGGGCAAGAGGTGGAGATGCGTTTTATCCAAAAGTTTAAATCCAGCAGATTTTCCGATGTCGGTCACAAAACAATTGTCTGGCGTCTTGAAAACGGTGACTGGCATATCGTAAGTGAACGCTGGCTCCCTATTTGATGCTTTTCAATTGGAGTGAGTTACCACCATTTGGGTGCTCATTCCTTTCCCGGGTTTTCCTGCAATGACACTCCGTATTGTCTTATTTTTTGTGGTTTTGATATGGCCCGCAATCACCCTGGGGTTTGATTACAATTTTGAAGGTCGTACCCGAATCGGTGGCACCCTCACATTTGAACCTCCAGACAATTTTTCCCATACAGACCGTGAAGCTGAACTCAGAATTGGAGTCCTGGGTACAGCTGTGGAGAGTGAGGAATGGGTACTCGACTATGAAATCATAGGCGACATTCGGCATGAAGGCGGGGCACTTGAGCAGGCGGGTATTGGGGAAGAAATTGAAGCTGATTTTTTCAGAGCCTGGGCGAGAATCGATCGCGGTAATGTGAAGCTCAGGGGAGGGCGTCAACAAATTCTGTTTGGATCTGGAATGTTGTTTCGCCCCCTGGGGTTTTTCGATGGCCGGGTTATTTCAGGGATTATCCCTCAGACATTTGGAGCGGATGGGATAAGAGGTACCTGGTTTCCAGATGACGAATCTCTGGTGGAGGGTTGGCTGGTTCCTTCGGGAATTGATAGCAGAATGATTTCCGGTATTCGGGGAGAGACCCAATGGGGTATGCTGGAAGTCGGTGTTGCAGCCCAATACAAACCGGTTTCCAACAAATCTTTTTTGCCTAATTTCAATCTGGAACTGGCCCAATTCGGTTTTCATTTTAAAGGGGAAAAGGTTGTCGGGTTCTGGAATGAAAGTCGAATTGACGTTGAGCAGGGAGGACGCGGTTCACCGCTTCGCTTGCACTCTGTATTTGGAATGGATTATACGTTCGATGTTGGTGAAGGATTGCACGCGTTGATCGAATACTCGCTGATTACAGAGGAAGCGGCCTTTACGAGAACTGATTTTCTACAAGGCGACCAGACCCTGCACCAACTCGGAATTCAACTGGATCAACCTGTCGGGATCAGCACCGTCTGGCGGATGTTCATGTTTTTTGATCTGGTCGATCGAAGTTTCCAACTCGTGCCCCAGGTGGAATACGCCTTGACCGAGACCACCTTTCTCTACCTGCAGGCGCAGATTGGAGGGAATATCGAAGGCAATGAACGCAACGGTCGCTTGTTTAGAAAGACACCGATTCCCAATGGTGGTGAAAGCAAAATCGGGATGACTCTTATTACTTTTTTCTAGAAAAAATGACAATGCTAAAAATCGATCACGTCAGCAAAGTGTACCGGGTGGGGAATCAGGATTTTACTGCATTGCACAATGTATCCCTGGAGATTCCGGCGGGGGCATTCATGTCGTTTGTCGGTCCCTCGGGTTCTGGAAAAACTACATTGCTCAACCTTTTGGGTGGTTTGGATAAGCCGACAAAAGGTCATGTGATGTTCCGTGATTACCGTCTGGATGAGTTGAGTCGGGAAAAACTGGCGGAAATCAGGCGTCAGCATATTGGGTTTATTTTTCAATCCTACAACCTGCTTCCGGTTTACACAGTATTTGAAAATATTTTATTCCCTCTTTTATTAAACAATGAAAAGGAATCGAAAGTTCGCGAGAGAGTGAAGGAAATCATTCATCAGGTGGGTCTTGAGCCCGAAACTCATAAAAAGCCCTCCGAGCTTTCCGGAGGCCAATGTCAACGCGTTGCGATCGCCAGGGCTCTGATTAAAAAGCCCGATATTGTTTTGGCCGATGAACCGACGGCCAACCTGGATAAGGAAAACTCCCTTATGATTCTGGAACTGATGCAGCAGCTTAACCGGGATTATAAGGCGGCATTCATTTTCAGTACTCATGATGAAAAAGTTCATCGTTTTGTTAACCGGGAAATTCGCCTGGAAGATGGTTATGTTATTTCTGACCATTTGGTTGAAAGTGCGCCCACATGATTTTCCAGGTAGCTTACAGAAACTTTTTGGGCCAGGGGATGCGTGCCATCCTGAACGTATCAGTCACGGCGTTGATCATCATCGCCACCATTTTTTCATTATCCCTGCTCAATGGATTCCAGGCCCAGTCACTTAAAAACCTGTCTATCACCGATGTTGGGGGTGGGCATTACCGTGTGCCCGGTTTTGATATCCTGTCACCTACGGACTGGGAAGACTTGACGCGGAAGATTCCAGAAACTTTAAGTCAGTTTGCTCATGAACAAAAAGCGGAAGTTCTGGTTCAACAGGGACAGTTGTTTATCAACAACCGTTTATTTCCCGTTCAGCTGCGAGGTTTGGAGATGGAGCAGAAACTTTTGGATCTGCCCATGGCGAAATTACAGGAGTGGTCTAAACCTGTTGAAGATATAGTTCCAATTATCATTGGGAAACAGATGTCCAGAAAAAGTAAATTAAATGTGGGTGATCAGGTTGTCATGAAATGGCGAGACAAGCATGGAGCCGTTGATGCCTTGGATACGGAAGTGGTCGATGTGATTCCCCTGGTCAATCCCCGTGTTGATAAAGGCGTGGCCTGGCTCAGGTTGGATCATCTGAGACAGATCACCCAACGCGACAAAGAGATTACCTGGGTGGTGGTGGACGAACAAAAGGGAAATGTGGAAGGTCTCGAGTTTATTGATGTCGATTACTTGATGCGTGATTTACTGGCGCTTCTAAAAAATGATCGACGAAATACCCGTCTTATTATTGGCATACTGCTAATGTTGGCCGCGATTAGCGTATTCAATGCCCAATACCTCAATATATTTAAAAGACAAAAGGAAATTGGAACCTTGATGGCGATGGGGATGACACCCAAACAGGTTATCCGTTTATTTACACTTGAAGGTAGTCTGGCTGCAATAGGAGCTGTATTTATGGCGGTGATTCTTGGAGTCCCATTTTTTATTTGGTTCCAAGCGACCGGTTTTGATGTTTCCCATCTCAGTGAAACAGGGATACCAGTTCGAGAGAATATATTTTTGAAATTTAATGTCAGGGAAATTGTGTCGACTATTTCTGTCATTGTATTTCTGATGGTGATAGTTGCCTGGTGGCCGGTGCGGAGACTTTCCAAATTGGAACCCACTCTCGCATTAAGGGGAAGAGGGATAACATGATTCGCTGGGCTATCCTCGGGTTGATTCGTGACCGAACCCGCTCATTATTTCCATTTCTAGTGGTCACCGTTGGTGTGTCTTTGACCGTGGCTCTATACGGATTTATGGATGGAATTGGCATGAGTATCCTGGATATGACTTCCAAACTCGACACCGGGCATATTCGCGTTGTGAACAAACCTTACTACGAAGAAGAACACCTTATCCCCATCGACCGGTCTTTGGCAGGGCAAAGGGAAACACTGGATTGGCTGAAAAAGAATGGTGATAGTCGAATTACCTGGTCGCCAAGGATCCGCTGGATGGCGTTAATGGATGTTCCTGATGAAAATGGCGAAACCAAAAGCCAGACACCTGTCTCCGGCTATGCCCTGGATATGCTCAATCCGGATAGCCCGGAACTTGAAAGACTCGAACTTGAAAAATCAGTTGTGGAAGGGCGGCTGCCTACTGATTCAAAAGAGTTAATTGTGGGTTACCGGTTGGCGGAAAACCTTGATGTAGGTATTGGCGAAACAGTGACCCTGCTCGGACAGTCCTTTGATGGTGGTATGGCCATGGACAATTATACAGTGGTCGGGTTCGTCAAATTTGGTATTGCAGCGATGGATCAGAAAATGGCCTTAATGGATATTACCGGGGCCCAGCATACTTTTTACATGGAAGACATGGTCACAGACTGGCTCGGGTATCTACCCGCCTCTGTTTCCTATCAGGAGTATCCACTGATTCAGCAAGGTCTCCAGGAAAAACTTCCCGAATGGAAAATGTCCCCACCTGCTTCCTGGGCCAGCGATGATGAACCCATCGTGCTCAGCATCCTGGATCAACGCAACCTTCGCCCTCTTGTAGAAAAGTTTGAATTGATCAGTGGTGTTAATGTCATGATTTTTGCTTTTTTGATGACTCTTGTATTGTGGAATGCGGGATTGATCAATGGTGTCCATCGCCATGGTGAAATGGGTTTGCGTCTGGCTCTTGGGGAAACACACAGAGACCTGGTCTTCCGCCTGGCAGTTGAGGCCCTGGTTATTGGGGTTGCGGGTTCAATTGCAGGGTGCATGGTTGGAGGGGCATTCTTGTATTACCTGCAGGAAGTGGGAGTCGATATGGGAGATGCCATGGCTAAGTCCGGGATGATGTTGTCCGATGTCGCAAGGGGGCGTGTCAGTATTGAAGGGCTTTTATGGGGTGGAATTCCGGGAATCATTGCCAGTGTTTTTGGAACTTTCATTGCATCGCTCTCTGTATTCAAACGGTCAGAAGCCAGTTTGTTTCGTGAACTGGAAGTGGGGTGAATATGCTTTGTCGTTTTGCTATGTCTCTTGTGTTGTTCATGATCTTAATTCCAGGATTTTCCAGCGCAGAGGAAGTAGACGCACAAAAACTGCTTGAAGAAATTGACGCCAATATGTGGTCCGATACCAAACATATTGAAGGGCGGTTGATCATTGATAATGGTCGACGGGTAAGGGAATTAAAGCAGGAAACCTGGATGAAAGGAGTGACCAAATCATTCAGCCGTTATTTATCACCAGCGCGGGAACGTGGTACCAAAATGCTCAAGATTAAAAATAAACTCTGGCTTTACACTCCACAAACAGATCGAAAAATTTTGATCTCAGGGCATCTTCTCAGGCAGTCGATGATGGGCAGTGATTTGTCTTATGAAGACATGATGGAGGATGTCAAGGTGAGTCGGGCGTACCAGGCAACTTTGGAAGGCTACGAAGATGCTGAAGGCAAGCAAGTTGCTATTCTTGAACTGAAAGCGAAAAAGGAAGACAGCACCTATCAAACACGTAAAGTCTGGGCCGATCCAGAACGGTATGTCGTCCTGAAGGAAATCCGGTATGCGAAAAGTGGAAAACCCTTAAAACTTGTAGAATTTCTGGATTACCATCCAATTGAAGGAAGGTTATTTCCACGCCGAATGGTGTTCCGTGATCTTTTAAAAACCGATACTAAAACCACGTACGTGTTTGACTCCATCCAATTTGATGTGGATATCCCGGGCAGATATTTTTCCCAAAGTATACTGAAACGTTAAGATTAATTGATTCATTTGAAAATAAAATTGCTCTTATACGGATAAGCCGAAATCGCGAGCCTGTAAACAAAGGAGATTTAAATGTCCAAAATGGATTGGCTTAAGAGAAAAAGGCGGATTATAGGTAGGATTGTTAATCGTAAGCATTTACCCGATTATACCTATCGCTGGGATACCAGAGGGCCAACGGCGATACGTGCGCAAGGCTTTCAACCCTGGAACCCTGATGGAACCATAGGGCTTATGGAGCATGTCAATAATTCCTATGCTGCCAATCACCCTCAAGCGGGACAAATGACGAAACACGATAGCCAATGGCTATCTACCGGTGCCTATGGGATGTTAAAGAAGATCGATCCTACTTTTGCCCAACAAATTTTAAATACCAATCTTTACAAGATTGAAACGAGGTTGGCGCTTCAAACAGGTAATTTTTATGATGCTAACGATACGTTTGACAGGGCGGGAGTTGATCGCCCATACTCCACACAAAGAGAATGGATAAAAGAGGGAGGCATCCCGCAGGAAGCAATCGTTGCCTATATGTCTGGGAGAACATTTTTTAATCAATACGATATGACAAATGGCGCCCCGGATGAAGATGCGCTTACGGGTTGGCAGGCTTTTTAATTAAAAATCAGGAAACCTTCCACTGAATTATTTTTTGATACACCTCGTCCAGAGAATCAACCATAGCCACATCCGTATTTTGAAAATCATTCCAGGTTCCGTCAGTATTTAATATAACAAGAGGTTTTTTGTATTCCAGGCAAAGCTGGATTTCGGAACGGGTTCCTTCCGACCCGGGTAACGCAACAACTATGTCAGCCGTTAGGACTACAATATGATTTCGGCTGCCAGTTTGCAGTCCACTGTTGCCTGATAGAGGAAGGTGCGTCCGGATGGGGATATCTATATGCGGGTTTGGGTAACCTGTTTGAGGAGAATAGACCTTTCTCTCTTCAATCGTTGTGCAAGGTTTCGCTGCCGGCAGGATTCCGAGGACGAGGCCTGACTTCCCCTCGTGACTTTGAAAGCCTCGAGCTACCGCTTCCATGGTCCCTCCACCACCACCGTTAACAAGATGGAACCCCTGCCGGGCAATCCATTGTCCGAGAGGGACACTATATTCTTCCTGGGGATCGGTGCCAGATCCGATCACACCCAATATTATATCTTTCAGGGTCATGTCTGGATGGTTTCAGGAGAGCTTGCGGTTTCGAACAGGGCCAGGTAACGCATTAAAGCCTCAAGATGTTGAGGTGAATTCCCAAATTCAGATTCAAAATTCTGGGTTTTTAAACTCACCTCGTCCCCTCTTTGAATAAGGTGGAAGATTAAAGAAGCGGATTCTTTAATTTTTTCCTCAACGTCCTGCCGAGTTAAAACATTGTCAGTTTTAGGAGCTTCAAGGTTGAGGACAATGGTGAAACTATTTCTTCCTCCTGCAGCGAATTCCTTGACACGAAGAGTTCCCGTTTTTGCACTCGATTTCCAGTGTACATTGTCAAGCGGATCACCGGTCTGAAACTCTCTTAATGCCAAAAGATCATCGCCCCTTTGCTTTATCAACCCCTCCCCATCAGTCGCAATTTCACTGGGCTCGGGAAGTTCAATCTGATAAATTGCCGGGTAGGCGATGACTTCAAGGTTTAGAGGAATAATTTTTGACTTGATGAAAAATCCGAACGGAAATCCGGTTGATATTCTTATCGCGTTGAGAGTTTGTTTTCCTCTATGAAATGCCACCAGTCTCACGGATTTTTGAATCGTACTTCCTGCTGGCAGGTGTAAAACATAAAGTGGAGACTCCAGGGCAAACCTGCCTTTAAATTCTGCAGGTGCATCAAATTGTATTGAATATGAAGGGAAAATTTTTTTATTGTTTGAAATTGTCAGGAAAAGTGAAGTCGGGTCCTCTGCATATATTGATCTCGGGGAAGTTGCAGAGACAGATATATTTTTAAGGATTGTTTCGGAGAGAATTCCTGATACAGCTATAAGGCTGCAGCACATGGCTAGAATCAGGTACAGAAGATTGTTGCCGGTATTGATAGCACCAAGCCCGATTCCCAGAACCAGAACAACAAATCCGCCACCTTCACGAGTGAGCTGCAGTGTTCGATTGGCCAGGGTAAGAGTAAAAACCGGTTTTGAGTTCTTTTTAAGCTCAGGTGACGGACTGGTTTCCTTTGGGCCTTCAATCGGTGTTGAGGTCATCGTGCCCTATTTTAGGGTTGGTCGATTACGTTAGTATTAGACCGGTACTTCCACTTCATCGAGGATATTTTGAATGATGGGAGCCGTGTCGCCAACTGTCCGTCTATGTGCGCCATGACGCGATTCCGGAAGTACCCGGTGACAGAGGACGTGGGCAGCTAGCTGTTTCACATCGTCGGGAATACAATAATCCCGGCCGTAGACAAGCGCACGGGCACGGGCAGCCTGTTGGAGAATCAACCCACCACGCGGACTTACCCCCAGTTGCAGATGTCTTGATTCCCGCGTGGCGGTAATGAGGTGCAGAATGTAGTCAACCAAAATGGGCTCTATTTTTACCTGATCCGCTTTTTTCTGGAGGTCCAGAACTTCTTCCCGATTCAGGACAGGCTGTAATTCACGGATGTTTTCTGTTGGTGAATTCTGGCTAAGCAAGAGGCGTTCGTCTTCCAGGGCCGGGTAGCCCATCGAGAGGAACATCATGAATCGGTCAAGTTGCGATTCCGGCAGGGGATGGGCTCCATGACTTTCAATCGGGTTTTGAGTCGCGATCACGAAAAAAGGCTCTTCCAGTTGATAGGTTTTCGTGTCGACCGTTATCTGTCCTTCGTTCATTGCTTCCAGTAGGGCACTTTGTGTGCGGGGAGAAGCGCGGTTGATCTCATCAGCCAGTACAATATTTGCGAATAAAGGACCCTTGTTGAACTGGAACGTGTGGTCTTTCTGGTTGTAGATGGTCACACCCACGATGTCGGAAGGCAGAATGTCATTGGTGAATTGCACCCGGCGAAAATCAAGATTCAGGGATTGAGCCAGACTGAACGCCAGGGAGCTTTTTCCAACACCTGGTACATCTTCGATTAACAAGTGTCCTCGTCCTATCAGACAAATAACTGCGAGCTCTATTGCTTCGGGTTTTCCAATGATGACTTGTTCAATGTTCTGCCTGAGACGGGAGATGATATCCTGAGTTCCTGTCATTTCCTCAATGCCTCCAGAACCTGGGTCATATCATCCATAACTGCCTGTCTGTTTTCCAAAGTGTATGCTCGAAGTAAATATGCCGGGTGAAAGGTCAGCATCAGGGGTACACCTTCAAACTCGTGCCAGTTGCCACGTTCTTTGGTGATGGCGACGTTCCTTCCCAGCAAAGTGGTGGCTGCTGGTTTACCAAGGGCAACGATAACTTTTGGTCGAACAGCCTGGACCTGTTTTTGAAGAAAAGGTTTGCAGGCTTCGATTTCTTCCTTTTCCGGATCACGATTCCCCGGAGGCCGGCATTTGACGATGTTGCAAATATACGTGTCGTCTTGACGGGAAAGTTTCATTCCCTTTTCGATGATCTCAGTCAGTTTTTTTCCTGCACGACCGACAAAGGGCAATCCCTGCTCATCCTCATCCGCCCCGGGGCCTTCACCGATGAAAAGCAAGTCAGCATTGGGGTTACCTGATCCGAATACAATGGTCTTGCGGCCCTTGCTGAGTTTGCACAAAGTGCAGTCTCCCATTTCTTTTTGAATGGCCTGCAAGCCAGCCTGGCCGGTTAATCCTTTCGGAGAATCAGCTACGGAAGCTGGTTTTTTTATTACCTTTTGTCTTGGGTTTTTTGCCATAGGGGATGTTGGAGTGACTACAGTCTGGGTAGACGTTAAGGGGGGTGATGCATTCAGGTTTAAATGGGTGGCTAAAGGAAGCTCGTCGTAGCCCATGTCTTTCAAGTAGTTCAGGTACCGTTTCAGTTCCAGAATCAATTGATTTCTATCAGGTGTCTCAAGCATGGGAAAAGGATATCAGATTTTGGACCGGCAATAAATAACCCTCTGAATTTTCGGGGGTTGAGTCTGCCACGTTATTGTTTGTAAAGGGACTTTCGACTATAATGACAAAACTGATATCGTTGCGAAGGAGGTGTCATGTCTGGACTGAAAAGCGCGTGGGAACTTAGTTTGGAAAAATCAAATGAACTTGTTCCGGAAATGAAAAAAAAGAAAAAGCTGAGCGATGCGGAAAAGAAGGAAATCGCTGAGATTCGAACTGAATATAAAGCACAGATTGCGGATCGAGATGTGACCATGCAGCACAAGTTGAAACATCTTGAAGATAGAGTGCGTCCTGAAGAACTGGCAGAGGCTGCAGAAAAAATCCAACAGGGATTTATCGAGGAAAAAGAAAAGTTGGAAAAGGAAATGGAAGAAAAAATCAACGCGATCCATCAACGGTAGTTTCAACCCTCTCTCCAACTTTTCCTTTCCTGGCCCACCCAATTGGTTGCTTCCTGAAAATTTTATTAACCTGAATTCCAAAAAGTATTTCAACGAATGAAACAATCGTTAAAAGAACTGGTTTGCGTTGCACTTGAAGAGGCAAAATCCCAGGGACAATTGAATCTTGATACCCCCCCAGATGTAGTGATTGAAGAACCCAAGGATGAGAAAATGGGAGACTTTGCAACGACCATTGCCATGACGCTGGCAAAGTCTGAAAAGAAAAACCCCAGACAAATTGCAGAGTTTCTTTTGGAGCCACTGAAGGGGCGGCCAGAACTGGTTGCGGAGGTTGATATTGCAGGGCCGGGCTTCATCAATTTCCGTTTGGCGAGAGGTTTTCTACGGCAGCAGTTTTTGGATGCCGTAAATCAGGGCGCAAATTTTGGTCGATGTGAAGTTGGGAAGGGAACAAAAGTTTTGGTGGAGTTTGTCAGCGCGAATCCCACTGGGCCTTTACACGTGGGTCATGGTCGTGGAGCGGCTGTGGGCGATTGCCTGTCGCGCTTGATGGATTGGGCTGGATTCGAGGTTTCCAAGGAATATTACATCAACGATGTGGGCAACCAGATGAACAACCTGGGACGATCGACCCAATTGCGCTACCGACAGGAGCTTGGTCAAAACGTAAATTTCCCTGAGGATTTATACCAGGGGGACTATATAAAAGACATTGCGCGCAAAATAATTGAACAGGATGGCGATGGTCATCTGGGTTCTGAAGACGGGGACACGCTTGGGTTTTTCAGAAAAGTTTCCAGCGATACGATATTGGATGGAATCCGTGAGGACTTGAAAGAGTTTCGCGTGGAGTATGATCGCTGGTTCAGTGAGCAGACCCTGCACGATTCGAACAAGGTGGAAGGGGCCATCGAATGGTTGCGGGATAAGGGTTATGTTTACGACAAGGATGGGGCAACATGGCTCAAGTCGTCAGCGTTCAGGGATGAGAAAGATCGAGTCGTAGTCAAGCAGGGTGGAGAGAAGACTTATTTTTGTGCTGATATCGCCTACCACCAGGACAAAATTGAGCGGGGCTATGATGTCATTCTCGATTTATGGGGAGCCGATCATCACGGGTATGTTCCAAGAATGGAAGCCGTGCTGGAAGCGCTGGGCCATGGCGATGGGGGATTTCAGGTACTGCTTGTTCAATTTGTAACGCTAAAGCGCGGCGGTGAGAAAGTTCAAATGTCGACCCGATCCGGGAAGTTCGTTACTTTGGCGGATGTTGTGAATGAGGTGGGCGTTGATGCGACCCGTTTCTTCTTTCTTATGCGCTCATCAGACAGCCACCTTGATTTTGACCTTGAACTGGCGAAAAAAGATACGCAGGAAAACCCGGTGTATTACATTCAATATGCTCACGCGCGAATCTGTAGTTTGCACCGAATGGCGGAGGAAAAAGGAATTCCCTCAGTGGAACTGGAGAAGGTGAACCTTGAGCGCCTGGATCAGGATGAAGATTTCTCCCTGATCAAAAAATGTTTATTGTTTCCTGAAGCTGTCGGGAAAAGCGCCCTGAGTCGGGAGGTTCATAGAATTCCATATTTTCTTCAAGAGCTGGTAGCCCAGTTTCACAGTTATTACAGTGTGCACCGGGTTGTATCCGAAGACAAGGAACTCACCCAGGCCCGGTTACTTTTGTTGGAATGTGTCCGCTCAGTGATTGCAAACGGACTGGAAATCATGGGCGTGAGTGCGCCGGAGAAGATGTAGTGGGAAGGTCCAGAAGAAAAAATCCCAATACTCAGGATAAGAAACTTCGGTCAGTCAAATTGATTCTTGGCATGCTGGTGTTGGGTGGGTTTGGCGCAGGAATGTATTGGGCTGGGCAGGCCCAGCTTTTTCAGGCAGAGAGGGCGCCTGAAAAGGTAGTAGAGGTCAAGACTGTTGTTAAGAAGCCTGTTGCTTCCAAGCCGAACCGAGCGTTTGGTGCCGTTGTGGCAGATATGGACGCAGAAAAAGAAGACAACTTTCAATATACTTTTTTTGAAATTCTGGGCGATTCCAGTATGAATCGCTTTGTGGATTTAAATGGTGAAATCGCAGAAAGAAATGTGCCGGTAAAGGTGAGCCTGAAAAGTAAAAAAACGGTTTCGAACCATTCGGTTCGTGCAAAAACTCCCGCACCTGTAAAAAAACTTGAAGAAGTGAAAAGCAAAAACCCTCCAGCACTACCCATTGCAAAGTCACCCCAACCTTCGCCAAAAACTGGAAAAGATAAGGTGGTTTCAAAAACGACTAAACCCCCTCTTAATGAACCTGTATCAGTTAAAAAGAAAAAATTACCGAAAAAGAACAGCAACGAGTGGGTATTGTCTTCCTTGAGTCAGCTGGATGAAAAAAGCGAAAGCTTCTGGGTTCAGGTGGCCTCGTTTAAAAAACTGGATAGGGCTCAGGGATTGGAAGAGAAACTGAAACTTAACGGTTTTTTTCCCTTTATCAGGGAGATAGAAATTAAAGGTATGGGACAATGGTATCGGGTTTATCTGGGCAAATATCCCAGCCGACAAATTGCGAACCGTTATGCTGATATGGCGAGGAAAAAATTAAAATTGAGTCCCGTTATTTTGAAAGCAGGCTAATCCTTGAGAGGCTTTAATCCCTCGTCGAAAGGTTTTAATTCCTCCTCATCATAACGATCCGAGTTGTCGAATTTCTGAAGGATTTCAACCGGGTCGTCCCCTCGTTTTCCACCGTAAAAATTTTCCCCACTATCAAACCAGGTGTTGAATCGATACCCCTTGGTATCATTGGAGTATAGTTTGCGCCTGATGTCTGTGCTTTTGAACTCAAAGTTCAATGCGGCAGATTTCCCGGATTCAATGGTGATGGTTCCGTGGCTGGCGGGCAGGTATGGATGCCAGGCTGTTACTTCGTAGGTTCCAGGTGGAATATCGTCGATCTTGAACTGGCCCTTTTCATCAGTGATCGTGTAGTAGGGGTTGTCGACAAATAACCCATGGGTTTGAAGGAAAGGGTGAAGATTACACTTTATTATAAATTCTTCAGATCCAGGTTTAACAAAGGCTGAACGAATTTGTGATGAGCGTGGTGTGACAGGTTTATTGGAAGTTTGGCGTACTTTCCGCTTGTAAAACTGGTAAGTGGCGATTTCGTGGCGGATCGGATCTGTGTTTTCAATCAGTAATTCCTCTCCATTCATAATTCCGATTGCATAATTATTGGCGCGGCAGCGGTCGATATGAAACGTCTGCATTTTTTTATTAAAGGGTTTCCCTTTTTTTAATCCACGAATGGCAATTACGGTTTCCTGGAGTTCCCCATTTGGGCCCGTAACAAAATCGTGCAAGATCCGATGCCCCATTCCATCTGAAATCCTGCCACAAAATTTTATATTGGGTGCGTGGATGAGATGAAATACCCTTGGCTTGGGTTTACGACCCGTTAAATGGACCGTACCTGTAAGCACTCCTCCGTCATCCACAGAGCTTACTTTATAATTTGAGGGAATCTCATGAAACAATTTTTCAGAGAGAGTGTGATTGCGTCGATATAGTTTTTTAACTAATTCCATTGCATCTTTGTTGCGGTTCTGGAGGATATAAACCAGGCCGAGGTCGTATAAAGTTTCCGGCATCAGCGGGTTCATTTTTAGTGCCGTTTCCATCTCCTTTTCCGCTTCATTGATCAACTCCAGTTTTAAAAGAGCGAGCCCGCGTAAATATCGAAAGTTTGCTGAATCGTAACCCATGCTCAGTGCGGCATCATAGGCGTGCATGGCTTCCTTATATTTTCCAACCTGACTATAGGCAACGCCAAGATTAGCTTGCGCTAATTGATTTCCGGGGTCAGCCTCAAGGGCTTTCTGGAAATAAGGAATAGAATCTTCCCAGAGTCCTTGTTTGCTCAACCGAAATGCCCGGTCCAGGGGGGGGCCGGGCAAAGCCAATGCGTTTGTTGTCGTCAGGATCGCAAAAACGATACTATAAATAATCCAGTTCCGCATGGTAAGAAAGCCTGTGGGTAATTTAAGTCAGTTAGTTAAAAGGTTGCGTTAAGAATGCCCGGATAGATGATCTTGCCAATTTAGCAATCCCTGTGGGCACAGTCAAGGTATCTGGCTTGTGGTGAAATTAGCCGGTGGTTTATAATACCCCATTAAACGAAAATCCACTTTCTGTCCTTATTGGATGCCTTTTTTGTCTAATAAGCAAACCTCTGATTTTTCTCTTCAGGTGTTCTTTGCTTCCTTTTGAGCCACTGCCAGGATTAAAGAATGGCGTCCTCCAGACAATTCTGGGGTCGCAGATTTCCGGAGATACTCTTATAGGAGAAAGAATTTTTCATAAAATTCCCCTGGATACTAAAAATTTTATACTTGGACTTGAACTTCCTTCCAAAATTCCGGATGCCCCCTTGATTTTGCTGTTACATGGAATGGGCGGATGTAGTGAATCTGCCTATATCCGCCGTCTGGCTCGCAAAATGGAATCCAGAGGATTTGGCGTATTTATGATGAACCAGAGTGGCAGCGGTCCTGGAATGGGGTTGTCTTCACGATTGTGGCATGGCGGATCGAGTGAAGACTTATCCAAAATGGTGGAATATATAAAGGTTTTGTACCCGGGGCGCCCTTTGATTCTTACCGGGTTTTCTCTCAGTGGAAATATCCTTTTAAAATATCTGGGAGAGGGTAGGCAGATTCCGTCTGAAGTACAGTCGGCCCTTGCAGTCAATCCCCCTGTTGATTTAAAGGCAGCGGCACTGGCCATTTCTCAGGGACCCTGGGCCCGGACCTTTAATGGCTACTACATGAAACTCCTGAACCGCCAGCTCAAGGCGATAAAAGAGTGTTTCCCGGATGCATTTGTTCCTGAAAAAACATCGAGAACCATTTATGATTTTGATATTGCCTATACAACCCCGGTGGGTGGTTTTAAAGATGTTGATGAGTACTACCAGTTATCCAGTTCCTTTCAATTCCTGGATAATATTTTTGTACCCACCACAATTTTGTGTTCGAAGGATGATCCCTTCGTACCATTCGATATTTTTGAACGGACCCGAATGAGTTTGTGCGTGTCGACTGAGTTTCCAGATGGTGGGGGGCATATGGGATATATATCGAAAAAAAAATTGCCGACCGGAGATCGCCGCTGGATGGATTATTACGTCGAGCAATGGGCCCTGGATGCTGCCTCTGGTCTGAATGGAAATAAATCCTTGTCGGTTCGGACGGAGAAAACACCGGGAGGGGAAAGTAAATGAGCCAGGGAACTGTTCCTGATCTTGCAAAGCTACGATGGAAATTCCTTAAAAACAACTTCAAGAACCCTTCTTCCGCCAAGAAAAATCGGTGGATGATGTTGGGGGGGCTGGTTGCCTTGTTTATCTGGGGCGACTATCTGTTCTTCCTGAAAATAATCCGGTACCTGGATACCTTGCCGTTGAATGTCGGAGTGGAGTTGATTGTCCAATTAATCAATGTAATATTTTTGACTCTTTTTATGATGGTTTTATTTTCCAGCATTATTGCCTCTCTTTCCATTTTTTATGTTTCATCTGATCTGGAGTTTTTGCACTCTCTTCCGGTAAAAACGGAATCGGTTGTCCAGGTTCGTTTTTTGCAGACCGTGTGGAATGCTTCCTGGATGATGTGGGTATTTGCGATCCCCATTTTTGTTGCTTACGGCAGACATTTTGAAGCAGATGGTGGTTTTTATGTGTACCTGATTCTCTCCTTCATCCCCTTCGTTTTCATTCCATCTTTTCTGGGTGTTCTGGGAATAATGGTTTTAATGCGTTATTTCCCGACAGAGAAAGCCAATCAAATCCTTTCCTTTCTGGGACTGTTTTTTCTGGTAGCTTTGGTGATGTTTTTACGATTTCTTTCTCCTGAAAAGTTTTTTGGAAAAGAAGTGTCCGATTCCATGATCACGGGTTTTGTAAACAGTCTCAGTGTTCCGGAGTACCCTTTTCTACCCAGTAGCTGGATGACCCATGGGCTCACCTCATGGGTTGCAGGAGATATTGATATTTCGGTGACCCGGCTGGGTTTTTTGATTGGGGGAACATTATTCGGGGCACTTGTGTTCTGGCTTGTTTCCAGAAAAATTTATGCTCCAGGATGGCGGTTATATCAGGAGGTGAAAAACGCTCCTCAATCAAAAAACAGGGCTGACGGAAGGTTTGCATGGTTGGAGTGGGTCCCTGTTTCGCAACAAATGAGGGCTTTGCTTAAAAAGGATATGCTTCTTTTTGTCCGGGACCCGTCTCAGTGGTCGCAAATGTTTATCCTGGCAGCGCTTGTTGTGGTTTATATTTTTAATATAATTAATCTTCCGTTGGAGCACCTTGTTCTGAAAAATGTAGTCTCCGTTTTAAATATTGGCCTGGTTGGCTTCGTTCTTTCGGCAATAATTTCGAGGTTCGGTTTTTCTGCAACCAGTGTTGAGGGAATCCGGATGTGGTCCATTTATACTGCACCTGTTAAAATGCGCAATTTCCTGGTCGCCAAGTTCTGGATGGTCTTCCCTCCACTTTTAATGTTGGGCGAGTTGTTGGTTATAGTTTCAAACTATATACTTGAGGCCGATTTTTATGTCATGCAGGTGGGTGTGATCAGTGTTTTCCTGATCACGTTGGCGTTGGTCGGGATGGGTGTAGGAATGGGAGCCATGTACCCCATGTTCCGCTATGAAAATGTTTCAGAAATTTCCTCGGGAACAGGAGGAATTCTTTTCATGATTTCCAGTCTGGCTTTTACTGCACTCTACCTGATGCTGATAGCCTGGCCGATGCATGTGCATGTTAAAGCAAAATTTACCCTCCAGTTTATCGGGGGCAATGAAATTCCAGTTATTTATGGTTTACTGGTTTTTATTTCTCTCGTCACGGCCATCGAGCCCATGCGGCGGGGCATTAAAAATTTAAAACAAATGGATCTCTAAACTTAAGATGAACCAGGAACTGTTTCCTGAATTTGAATCTTCCTCAGGCTCTCCGCCACAACCTTTGGCCGAACGCATGAGACCTTCCTCCTGGGATGGGTTGGTTGGGCATGAACAACTGGTAGGGAATGCGAGTCCCCTGCGGTTACTTATCGAAAAGGATACAGGCTTGTCTTTTATCCTTTGGGGACCTCCGGGCTCTGGCAAAACCACGATTGCCCGGATAGTCGCTCAAATCACACAAAGTATTTTTCATGAACTCAGTGCCGTAAATGCCGGAGTGGCAGATATCAGGAAGGTGATAGAAGCTGCGCAAAAAAGCTGGAGGGGGCAGGGGAAACGTACCATCCTTTTCATTGATGAAATTCACCGGTTTAATAAGGCACAGCAGGATGCAATCCTCCCCCATATCGAAAATGGTACTTTGAGGTTGGTGGGGTCCACCACTGAAAACCCTTCTTTTGAAGTAATTCCAGCCCTCAGGTCGCGGTGTCAGATTTTCAGATTGGGGGCATTAACGACAGACCATATCCGGGCTCTTCTGGATCGCGCACTTTCGGATAAAGATCGGGGATTGGGGCAGGAGGTTCCGGATGTTGAAGAGGAAGCCCTGAATCTGATTATCAGTCATGCCAACGGGGATGCACGACGGGCGCTCAATGTTTTGGAAGCTTCAATTGAGGCTCATGGTCGATCGGAATCAAAATCCGATCAGCTTGAGAAAAAGACGGTTGAAGGGATTATTCAACAGGTTGCGGTGCTTTATGATAAAGATGGTACCGAACATTTTGACCATGCCTCTGCTTTCCAGAAAAGTTTGAGAGGTTCCGACGCGGATGCTTCTGTATACTGGCTTGCCAAAATGATTGCCGGAGGAGAAGATCCTCGGTTTATTGCGCGGCGGCTAGTTATTACCGCTTCTGAGGATGTCGGGAATGCGGATCCAATGGCCCTGGTTCTTGCCAACGCGGCAGCCAATGCAGTGGAACGGATTGGCTTGCCTGAAGCGAGGATTCCCCTGGCTCAAGCCGCTATTTATGTGGCCCGTGCAATAAAAGACAATTCGGCTATTATAGCGGTCGATTCTGCTCTTGCAGAAATCAATCACCGGGGGGGATCCTATCCTGTCCCTGAACATCTTAAAGACACTCATTATAAAGACGCAAAATCACTACATGGATTTGGAAAGGATTACCGTTACCCGCATGATTATCCGGACGGCAAGGTGCAGCAGGAATACCTCCCTTCGGAATTAAAAGGGAAACAATTTGTTCCCGAGCCAAAGAAAAACAAACAATAATCAAATCTTTAAGGAGTGACACTGTATTACCATGACCAATGCAATGCGATTTTCAAGTTTTGACGAATTGGTTGAAGGCCGCCTGCGGGGGAATCAACTCATGCTCAGTGGAGTGGGTCTGACTCCTGAAGAAGCCCGTTTGCTTTGGAGTTCACCGAGACTTTTGGAAGTCAGCTGGCTGGACCTCGAAGATAATAAATTGGGGGATGAAGGGGTTCGCGAGCTCGCACAATCGGAAAATTCGACCAATATTCAAATGTTGAGTTTGACCCGGAATGGAGTGACAGACGATGGCTTGAAGTTTCTGGCGAATTCATCAAACCTGAAGAAATTAAAGCGCCTTCACTTAAAGGAAAATAAGATTGCCGGTGAAGGTATTCTGGCTTTATTCCAAAGTCCTGTCCTGGATAACCTTTCGATTTTTCATATCAATGATGGTTGGTCCTGCCGCAAGCGAGATGGCTGGCGTTACCGGTCACGGGACGTAAAATGAGCGAAACAGTAAACAGCAATCAACTTCACCTGCATGTTTCCGGAGTGGATCGCCCTGGAGTTCTTGCTGACGTTCTGGCATTTATCGTCGAGTCAGAGTGTCTGGTGGTTGATATCAAACAGTTCGTGTTCAACGGGCTGCTAAACCTTTCTCTTTTGGTCGAATGCAAAGATGTTTCCAAGCTGGAGGCTTTGAGGCATTCAATTGTTAAGGTCGAAAAGCTGAAGAAATATCATATTGGGTGCACTCCCTGGGAAAGGGAACTACGACCTGAAAGGCCTTACAAATTCCGGCAGGTCGTCACCCTTCTGGGTCGACGCCTTGGGCCCGTAGCACTTGCTGAATTGACCCGGACTCTGGCCTCGCTTGATCTTAATATCCTGAGAATCGAACAACTGGATTACAGTGATCATCATGTTCTCGAATTTGTCATTGGCGCGCAAAAACGAATGGCCGGGGTAAATGTCCTAGATGCTCTGGTGAACTTTAAGGAACAGTTTGAAGTTGATCTTGCTGTGCAGGAGGATACGCTGTTTCGACGCAATAAACGGCTCATCGTGATGGATGCGGATATGACGTTTCTTCAGTGTGAAGTCATCGATGAACTGGGCAAGGTCGCAGGGGTTGGAGAGGAATTGGGGCAGATCACCAGGGCTGCAATGAATGGCGAGGTGGATTTCGAGGAAGCTTTAAGGCGGCGGGTGGCTTTACTAAAAGGATTAACTGTTGAACAGTTACACGAAGTTTCGTCCCGGATTCCCTTAACCCCTGGCGCTGAAACGCTGGTGGCCATATTAAAAAAGCTGGGCTTTAAAATCGCCATTGTAAGTGGAGGGTTCCGGTTTTTTATCGACCAGTTTAAAGAAACTTATGGTCTGGATTACGGGTTTGCCAACAGCCTGGAATTGACCGACGGCAAGGTGACTGGAAACCTTGTCGGAGATATTGTGGATGCAGGTGCGAAAAAGGAAATCCTGTTATCGCTGGCTGAAAGAGAAGGTTTGTCGGTTGAACAGATTGTGGCAGTCGGTGATGGCGCCAATGATATTCAGATGCTGGCCAGTGCCGGTCTGGGCATCGCGTTTAATGCAAAACCCATTGTTGAACAGCATGCCCAGGCGAGCCTGAAAACGCTGAATCTGGAGCCGATATTGTATTTTCTTGGAATCCCCGGGATTGAGATCCAGGAGTTGCGCGATATATTGCAAACCGGGAGATAAAAATGAAATTTAATTATTATGAGTGACTGATCTTAAGATTCCATCCACGTTTTTTACACTCTTCTTCTAATCTTTTACCCTCCAAGACCTTATCCACCGTTAAGGGGCCAGCGGGTAATTCGCCTTTTGCAGCCAAATGGGCGACGATTGCAATATGCCAGCCTGTCATTTTTTCCATTGCCGTAAACCCTGTATGATCATCGAAAATGTCCATCAACTCTACGGTGCAGGAACCTGGTTTTCCATTTTGTATTCCATTACATTTTGTCCGGATAACCGAAATGTCTCGGGCTTCCTGGCTTGAGATTTTAGGTTCCAGAAGGGTGTGGAAGAATTCTCTGGGAACAATTTTGGTGTCTCCAACATCAACTGTCTCAAGTTCAAATAACCCCAGTCTTTTATAAGCTTCAAAAGTTTGCCAGTGCCCTGGATAGCGGAGAGTTTTATTTTCCAGCTTTTTTAATTTGTCTTTTAGAATCCAGGGAATAGTCGATAGACCACCGGAAGTAACCGCGGCTTCCAGAGTACCCAAAGGCGAATCGAATGAGAGTGCTTCAAGTTCCGTAAGGCAGGGAATGTTTGCGACTTTTCCACCTCTAATAAAACAGGCATCGGCGAAGTATTCGTTCGTCAGCCCGTTGATGTGAAAAGTCGATACATAATTCCAGGGGGGAACCGGATTTTGTGGTAATCCGCCATCCCAGATGAATAATTCTTCGGGCTCTTCAATGAAAGACATGGCGTGAATTCCAAGATTAATATTCAAGCCTGGCGCCATTCCGCAGTCTGGGATTATGGTGATTCCTTTTTCCCTGGCAGATTCTCCAAGGACCAGAATTTCCCGAGAGGTCCCTGTGTGCCCACCCAGGTCGCAAAGGTTTGTGCCCGTATCTATGGCGGCTTCAGTGAGAGTGAGGTTGTAAAGGTAAGGGACAGCGCTGAGAGCCGTATGGATTCCCAAAAATGCCTTTCGGACTTCGTCAGAATCACGGACATCAAGAAATTTGCCCTGAGCAATTTCCCGGCCGGTGAGTTGATTGATTTTTGCGGCACCACGCGATGCTCCTGACCAACTCAAGTCGAAGAGAAGGATTTCCTCGGCTTCTCCAAACCTGGCCAGGTCATATGCTGCGGAGACTCCCTGACGCCCGGCTCCTAAAATTGCGTATCTATAAGACATAGCCTGAAAAATTAAATGTTCCAAAGATTCCACCTTTTTTAAGTGGAATCTTAACCACGATAAATTCCTGGAATTTATCGGGAACTATACACCAAGAAAGAATGAATGCAAAAAAGGAAGGGACAATTAATCGAGCAGGACAATACCAACAGTCTGCTCAAGGGAGCAAGGCTCCTGATTGGAGGCTTCTTTCCACCCTATATTTGTCAAAGTTCTGGATATATCAATACCGCATCCCTGCAGGGTTGGGCGTGCCTGTTTGGGATATTCGCAATGGGTGTCTACCGTGCAGACTTCACACAGATTACAGGGGAGGGCTTCCAGTGCGAAGGCCTTTCCAAACCCGAGCGATTTGTAATGTGTTTCGAGACCCAGGACCAGTTCATGGACCTTTAATGATTCTTCAGCTTCGACCACCAGGACTTTTTCATAATCCATTAGGATATCCGACATTTCCTGCGTGGTTGGGGTGAAGGTCGGGCAGGTGTGCCTCCGTCCAAAATGCTGACAACCGAATTGGCATTTAAGTCGGGTCCAGTTTCCCAAACAAATGGTGTGAGCCCGTATGACTTTGGCGTCAACTGCACCACGATTCTTTGCTTCGCCAACAAAATCGATGTCGGTTGTCAAAATCGTGGAAGATCGTCTGGGCTTGAAAAGTTCAGTTACCATATTGGTTTCATTGGGATGTTTGGGAATGAATTCGAAAAGTCTATGCTACAATTCTATTTTAGAAGCAATATCTTTGTACCAGTAATAAAAATGGATTCTAGCAGGTAAATAACCCCGGACCAAGTTCAGATTTTCCGGGTTCCTCTCTGGACCTTCTTAGTTTATAAACAGTTACCCCATTGTCAGTGTCGCAAAACCAACAGGTTGTATTGATAGGAAAGTAAAGGTGTGAATGGAATTCCCTTATAAAGGAGTGGTGTTTGACTGGGCCTGGACCCTTCTCGACCTCGGAGCTGAAGAGGATGAATCCGCTTTTTTCAAGATGATGGAATTTCTCCGGGCACATGGGTTTTATGAAAAAAACCCGGAAACAGCTTATCGAAATTCGAAAAAACTTTTCAGGGAACAGATTCAGGTTTCAAGAGAATCTATGCTGGAGGCCCATTATGAGTGTGTCCTCAATTATATAGCTCTTGAAAGAGGTTGGGAATTACCGGCTGAAGTGAAAGTAGAAGCCTTGAAAACTTACTATCAGGAAATTTTCTCCCAACGCCGGGTTTATCCACAAGCCGGCCCAACTTTACAAGGCTTGAAAAAATGTGGTGTCAAAATTGGTCTGGTCTCAAATACGACCAACCCGGGTTATATTAAAAATCTTGAGCGGGAATATTTTGGTCTTGCTCCCTATTTTGACTTTGCGATTTATTCCTCAGACGTTCCTTTCAGAAAACCCCATCCCTCTATTTTTAACCTGGCTCAAAAACGGATGGGGTGCCTTCCGGAAAAGATTTTATTTGTCGGTGATAGTTACGAGGCCGATATTGTGGGAGCGCATCGTGCAGGAATGGCCACAGCCTGGATCAACAGGGAGAAAAATGAACAACCCGCAGGACCTACACCTGACTATCAACTGGCAGAGCTGGATGAACTGTTGACCATCAAAGCCATGATGGTTGGTGGATGACCTTTGCTTTCTGGAGAAGAAAACAATGCACCGGTTTTTTACCTCTCCGGAAAACTTTAAGAATGATTATGTGGAAATTAAAGGTGCGGAGCTGCATCACCTGAGTCATGTGCTTCGACTGGGTGAGGGAGGCATTATCGAAGTTCTGGACGGGGAGGGCAAGTGTTGTCGCGTAGAATTAATCGAAGTGAGCGCTAGCGTCGCATGTGGGAAGGTTCTTTCACAAACAGGTGAGGATAAAGAATCTCCTGTGTTCATCAATATGGGACTTTCTTTATTAAAGGGGAAGTCCATGGACAATGCGATCCGGAAAGCTGTTGAGCTTGGAGTCGGGAAGATTGTTCCGATTATGGGTTTACATTGTGTTTCCCGTTTAAAAGAAAATGAAATTCCCGGTCGGATTGAACGCTGGGCTGGTATTGTACGGGACGCTGTTAAACAATGTGGTCGGGTAAAAGTTCCGGAAATAGTAGTGCCCGAAACAGTTAAATCCTATTGCCAGGACAATGATGAGACTTCTTTAAAAATTCTCTTTTGGGAGGGGGAAGAAAAAACCGGGTTGTCTGATATAGATCGAAATGAAAAACCAACCGAAATTCAGTTTCTTGTTGGCCCTGAAGGGGGTTTTTCTCTAGATGAAGTGAATCAGGCTCGCGCTGCAGGCTTTATTACGGTAAGCTTGGGCTCTCGGGTGCTTCGCGCCGAGACAGTCCCTCTTGTAGCGCTAACCTTGCTGCAATATCGCTGGGGTGACCTGGCTTCCAGTCCATTAAAAACATGAATTGACCACAACTAACCCGGCTATCCTGCGCCGGTGATTTCCTGCCATGACGTTTCAATTAAAAATCGACATATTTGAAGGCCCACTGGATCTCCTGCTATATCTTCTGCGGGAAAAGAAGATGGACATCTGTGATATCCCGATAGTCGATATCACGCGTCAGTATATGGAGTATCTGGAGTTATTAAAGGACCTCAACCTGGAACTCGCAGGCGAGTATCTAGTGATGGCTGCAGAACTGATGCGGATCAAAACACGATCCCTTTTACCCAAGCCGCCGCAGGAGGACGAGTCGGAAGAGGGAAATGACCCGCGAGCTGAACTTACACGCAGATTGCTGGAATATCAGAGGTATAAAAATGCCTCCTTTGACCTGAGACAAAAGGAGCACGAGCGGCAGCAATTGTTTGGAAGAGGGGCAGAAATCGCCATTGTGGATGAAGGCGATGAAACTCTGGTAGAGGCCAATGTGTTTGACCTGTTCAGTGCATTCAAAAAAATATTGGATGACAAAAAGGATCTACCGGGATACGAGGTTGAAATCACTCACTTATCAGTGACAGACCGAATCCACTATTTACTTGAACTTCTCAATGCAACCGACAGTGTTACTTTTGAATCCCTGTTTACCCCCTTGAATACCAAGCAGGAAATCATCGTTACCTTTTTAGGACTATTGGAATTAATGAAGTTGAAACTTGCCCGGATTCAGCAAATAGGGAGTTTTGAAACCATTCGAGTATACGGGTCCGCAGATAAAGAGACTCAGGATGAGGTCCTCAAGGATTACAAAGAGGATGGAGTCTCCTTGGATTTTAAAACAGATTCCTGATTGTTTCTTCTTAATCTAAGTTTTTTCATAAATCTTTTGCAAATATGCAATTTTCAACAAGTTTATATAGAATTGAAATAAATGGCGTTTTGGTTGTTTGACTTTGGTTTTTGTCTTGTCTATTCTTAACAAAGGAGTAGACGAAATGCGTCGAATTTTCAGGAGAGAATCATGGTAAAAAGAACAATAGTAGCGGTTGCTGTACTTGGGCTTTTGTTTACAGGATGTGCCTCTAGAGGAGGCTATGCTCCAACCGTTGACCCTTATGGTGATCCTAATGCGGATCGAATCTCACAGGATACGGCTGAATGCCGGTCGCTTGCGGAGCGTGCCTCAGGAGACACTGCAACCGAAACCGGTAAAGGCGCTTTAGTGGGCGGCCTTTTGGGTGCTGCAGCCGGTGCTGCAATCGGAGCTGCAGTTGGTAGTCCCGGAACAGGTGCCATGGTAGGGGCGGCCGCCGGTGGACTTGGTGGCGGTGCCAAAGAGGGGCTCAGTGCTGAAGAGACTTTTAAAAGGTCTTACCAGAACTGCATGCGCAACCGCGGTCATAACGTTATCGATTAGTTTGCCTGCCCGGGCTGCGGCTGCCAATAAATGCCAGAAAGTTTCGGGGCAAGGTGTCAGGGTTCTGGAGGTCTTCCCATTTGAGGCAATTTTTGCTTGGAAGGCATTATTCTCTCCTGAAAGATCACCGGAAGAAGGTTAGCCTTCTTCCGGTTTTTTTTTGGATTCCGTTGTCAGGGTCTAGAGGATATAATAGGGTAAGGAAAATCAAGGGAATTTGAGAGTAGTTCGACCTCATGATTCATGAGGAGATGGACAGCTTTTTTTTAAAGATCCTTTTGGGATTAACAATTTCCTTCTAAAACAAAAGATCTACTGGAAACATGATTTCACAAATCCGGGAAGACATTCAAGAAGCTTTAAAAAAGGACCCTGCTGCCAGAAGTGTCCTCGAGGTCTTGCTGTGCTACCCCGGTGTCCATGCATTGATGGGGTACCGTGTGAGTCACTGGCTATGGGGGAAGGGCCTCAGGCTGCTGGCCCGGTTTATTTCCTATTTGGCTCGTTGGTTTACGGGTATTGAGATCCATCCGGCAGCGAAGATAGGGCGGCACTTTTTTATCGACCATGGAGCTGGTGTGGTTATAGGTGAAACCTCCCAGATTGGTGACAATGTGTTTATGTATCAGGGTGTGACTCTTGGTGGACTTAGTATGATCAAGGGAAAAAGACACCCAAGCATCCTGGGCAATGTAGTTATTGGTGCCGGAGCCCATGTTCTGGGACCGGTCACAGTCGGAAAAAACGCCAAGATCGGTGCAGGTTCTGTGGTTGTCCAGGATGTTCCCGAGTATTGCACGGTGATTGGAGTTCCCGGCCGTGTGGTGTTCTCAGGCGTGTCCGCCGACCAGGAGGACCCGGAAGAAATGTTTCGTGACCCGATGGCGCAGGCCATTGAAGCTGTTCTTGATCGGTTGCCTCAAATGGAACGGGATATTCAAGCACTTAAGGGCAAGGTTGAAGAATTGTCATCTGAAGCTGCAACGGCTCATACCCAGGAAACTGTCATCATTCCCAAGCCTCGTTCCTGATCTCTCTTTTAACATCTTTTCTCCCACGTCTTTTAAATGAAACCCGTCTACCTTGATTATAACGCGACTACTCCTTTAGCACCTGAGGTTCTAGTCGATATGCTCCCAATTTTAAAAGAAAATTTTGGAAATCCCTCCAGCGTGCATTCCAGAGGGCGAGCAGCTAGGGTTAAACTGGATGAAGCTCGCGAGCAAGTAGCGAATCTTTTACAAGCTCACCCAACTGAACTGGTGTTTACCAGTGGTGGAACGGAATCTGATAACCTCGCCATCCTGGGTATAGCTCACGCTTTAAAAGAAAAAGGACGGCATATTATTACGTCCGCTATAGAACACCCGGCGGTGCTCAACCCTTGTCGTCAATTAGAGGCTGAGGGCTTTTCGGTAGACTATCTTCCTGTAGACAATACGGGTTATCTGGAACCGGAATCAGTGATGGAAGCTCTAAGGGAAGACACCATTCTGGTTTCTATCCAGCATTCTAATAGTGAAGTTGGGCGTATTCAGGATATTTCCAAAATCTCAGAAATTGCCAGGCATCGAGGCATTTTGATACACACCGACGCCGTGCAAAGTGCCGGCAAGGTTGCTCTTGATGTCGAGTCTTTGGGGGTAGACCTGCTTTCGTTATCGGCCCATAAGATATATGGCCCAAAGGGGGTCGGGGCTTTATGGATTAAAAGAGGAACTCCTGCTTTAACTCCTGTTCTCTTTGGCGGCGGCCAGGAAAAAAAACGGCGGGGAGGAACTGAAAATGTAGCAGGAATTGTTGGTTTTGGACGTGCAGCCGAAATTGCTGATGGAATTTTGGATGAGGAGTCGAAAAGAGTACGGCAGGTTCGGGACCAGTTTCACAAAGACCTGCGGCAACAAATTCAAGGCGTCAGGGTCCACGGGGACCCGGATAAGGGACTCCCAAACACCCTTAGTTTTGCTGTTGAGGGGATCAGTGGGCAATCCATGCTGGTCCGGCTGGATGTCGAGGAAATATCTGTCTCTACCGGCACAGCCTGTTCATCGGGAGTTACTCAGCCATCCGAGGTCCTCACCGCACTCGGGGTTCCTGAGGATATTATAGAAGGTACCTTGCGGATGAGTTTGGGGAGGGGAACAAGTGCGGAGGATATGAAGCGGGTCCTTAAAGTGGTTTGCGGTGCTGTAGAGGCTATCCGTGGTCGGGCAACAGCGACGACCTGAGAACCGGACTGATTCATAGTCAGGAAATAGAGACTTTAAATTTGTTTAAATTTGTTAAAATTCAAAATTGACAAAAATCCGCAAAATTCATACAATAAAGCCTAATAAAAATGGGGTCTCACCCCTTGTTGGAGCCTACCATGTTGCATAATATTTCCCGCCTTACGCTTATCGGCCTTTGCGCCATTTCCCTCACTTTCTCCGGTTGTAGTTACATTCCCTGGATCGGAGATGATGAAAGCGAAGAAGACCTGGCATTCGAACAGGAGTTTGGTGATGAGAATGCATCTGAATTTGATGAAGAACAGCAGGCATCCAGTGATGAGGATGGTTTTTTTGCTGATGACGAATCAGGTGGTGTTTCCGATGATAGCGGATTTGATGACTCTGGTTTTGACGACCCCGAAGACAGTGGTTCGGGAGGAGGAGGGTTTGCCAGTGTGAACCAGAGTGCAGGTTCCAACGAGTTACGCACAGATGTCGAAACCTTGCAGGCGCAGCAGGAGGCCTTGATTACCCGTGTACGTGAATTGCAGGAGATCATCCAGACAATGGAGCCGAGACTTACTGCGGCTCAGACCCAGTTGGAAAACTCCATGGGCGGGGTTACAGGACAGGCCGCAGAGATACAGCCGGAAATTGAAAGATTGAAAAGTGAAGTCAGTCAACTCAACCAGGAAATTTCCCGTCTGAAGACCAAAGAAGGGGCCATGTCCATGGCATCAGCTTCGAGGTCTACTTCGCGCACGCATTCAAGAGCATCTCGTGGTGGTTCCCGACTACCTGCAGCCTACACGCAGGCTCTCAATGCCTACCGGTCTGGGGATTTTGATGGCTCCATCCTGCAGTTCCAGGAGTTTTCGCAAAAAAGTCCTCCGAGTCATCTAAAGGACAACATCCTGTTCTGGATTGGCAGCAACTATTTCAAACTCGATATGTATGACGATGCTATTGCCCAGTTCCAATCTGTTATTGACAATTACCCGAGGGGCAACAAGGTTCATGATTCCCGCTTTATGTTGGGTGTGAGTTATTTTAAAAAAGGTGACCGGGGCCGAGCCCTGGATATTCTGGAAGCGGCTTTGAAAACGAATCCTCCTGGGGAAGTAAGAGATAAGATTCAAAAACAATTGATGGAAATAAAATAGTTTTCCCCCTCAAAGTGGGCAACAACTACTTTTACCGGGGGGCTTTGTAAAAATCCGGTTGATGCAAATTGCCAATTGAGATATCCTCCCCAGTGAAAAGGAAAGGTTTGTTCCTTTTCATTTATCAGACATTTTTCCACTCCACGAAACTGACCACTGGCCCGAAAAAAGGGCTTGAAATCCCAGAGGCGCTTCCTCTTTGCTAATTCATGGATTATCCCTGGCGCTGAGCCTATGGAGATAATTTCTGGATTCCGCTTAAAAGGAAGTTTTCAAATTATTAAATCTGGTTGCCTTGTATGACTCAGAAGCCCCAGGCTGTTGGCATTATTCCAGCTCGCTGGGATTCCTCCAGATTCCCGGGCAAGCCGTTGGCATTGTTGGGTGGAAAACCAATGGTCCTATGGGTTATGGAAGCTGCAGATCGGGCAGCAAGTCTTGATGAGGTCATAGTTGCAACTGACGATTCCCGGATTCGGGATGCGGTGACTCAGGCGGGTGGAAAGGCCTGTATGACTTCTCCTGAACACGAAACCGGGTCTGACCGGATCGCAGAAGTTGCGGCAGGTGGAAATTGGGAAATTGTAGTCAATATTCAGGGGGACGAACCTCTGATTGATCCTTTTGTTATTGACCGGGCTGTAGAAGGATTGAAAGCCAATCCGGATATTCCAGTATCCACATTGAAAACACCGATCAAGTCCAAAGAGGAATTTAACGACCCAAACGCGGTAAAAGTGGTTACGGATATAAATGATCGGGCTTTGTACTTTTCCCGTTCGTCCATTCCCTTTGACCGCGATGGAAACCAGGGTGATAAAGAAAAGATAAAAGGAAGCTATCGTCACCTGGGTCTTTATGCTTATCGAAAAAACTTTTTAATTGAGTTCACTCAAATGCGATCAACGATTCTTGAAACGAAGGAAAAGCTGGAGCAATTGAGGATTCTGGAATCCGGACACTCCATTCTGGTTCTCGAAGTTTCAAGTATTTCCCCCGGGGTGGATTGCCCGGAAGATTTAGCTCGTCTGGAAACATTAATCAAAGACCGGGAGTGATGATTTAATGGCGACAAGTGGAAAGAAAAAATCCAACGGTAAAAAGGTGAAATATATTTTTGTTACCGGTGGAGTGTTGTCATCCTTGGGCAAGGGGATTGCTGCCGCTTCGATCGGATCTTTGCTTGAAGGCGCGGGCCTGAAAATTACCATTCTGAAACTGGACCCCTACATCAATGTGGATCCCGGCACGATGAATCCGTTTCAACATGGTGAGGTTTACGTCACAGACGACGGGGCCGAAGCGGACCTGGATTTGGGGCACTATGAACGGTTCACAACAGCCCGGATGACACGACAAAACAATGTCACCGCGGGAAGAATCTATTACGATGTTCTTCAAAAAGAGCGGGAAGGAGCTTACCTCGGTTCGACCGTTCAAGTGATTCCCCATATTACTGATGAAATCAAACAGCGGGTCATTGCTGTCAGTCATGACGTGGATGTTGTGATTTGTGAAATCGGGGGAACGGTAGGGGATATTGAAAGCCTTCCGTTTCTGGAAGCCATTCGCCAGTTCCGTTTTGATGTTACACCAAGAAATGTTTTGTATATCCACCTCACACTGGTGCCTTATATCAGTACAGCTGACGAGCTCAAGACCAAACCCACTCAACACAGCGTTCAAAAGTTGCGTGAAATTGGTATACAGCCTGATATTCTGTTGTGTCGGGCGGAAAAGAATCTGGGCCAAGACATCAAAAAGAAAATCGCACTCTTTTGTAACGTAGAACAGGAAGCGGTTATCAACGCTGTTGACGTTAAATCCATTTACCAGGTTCCTCTGCGATTTCATGATGAAGGACTGGACAGGATTATTTTGGAAAAACTGGGATTAACCTATAAAACTCCTGAATTAGCGGAATGGCATAAATTCAATGATGTGTTGGAAGGGACTTCTGATGTTGTCAATATCGGGATCGTCGGAAAATATGTTGAATTAAAAGAATCGTACAAAAGCCTTTGTGAAGCGCTCATTCATGGAGGGGTTGGCAACAATACTCGCATTAATCTGGTTTGGGTGTCAGCGGAAGACCTGGAGGAAGAAGGGGGTACCGATTGTCTGTCAAAATGCGATGGGATCCTCGTGCCAGGTGGATTTGGCGACCGTGGATTCGAGGGTAAGGTCAATGCAGCCCGTTTCGCAAGGGAGAACAAAGTTCCCTATTTTGGGATCTGTCTTGGAATGCATTGTGCTGTAGTCGAGTTTGCCCGAAACGTTGCCAATCTGGAAGGAGCCAACAGTACAGAATTTCTTCCTGAAAATAAACATCCGATCATTTCCCTAATGAACGACCAGCAGGTAAACGGAAATAAGGGTGGGACTATGAGGCTCGGTGATTACCCGTGCCAGTTGAGGAAAGACTCATTTGCTTTTAAAGCTTACGGACTCCGGGAAATTAAAGAGCGCCATCGACATCGATATGAGTTCAACAACAAATACCGCTTTCAACTCGAAGAAGCCGGTCTTTGCATCAGTGGTATTTCCCCAAGCGGTAACCTCGTGGAAATTGTTGAAATTTCCGACCACCCCTGGTACCTGGCAGGGCAATTCCATCCTGAATTCAAGTCTTCTCCCAGAAAACCTCACCCCTTATTTCGGGAGTTCATCGCTCACGCCAAGGAGTTCCACAGCGCACATCAGTCTTGACCCAGAGGAACACTCACCACAATACCCCCGATAACATCAAACAACTTGAAGTCGTGCCTTGGGCTTTTCGCATGTCCGTTGTGGCATTGGACGCAAGCCGGTGTATTGGCTATATCAGGGTAAACTGCCTGAAAATAATCGCGATTTCCAATATGCACCTTACCTATATAGGGTCGTACCGGTTGATCGGATACAGCTTTCAGTCCCGTGCTTTCGAACTCATTGGCCGCTCCGTTGTGAGGGTTAATCGGCCATAAGCTGATCAGTTTAAAATCCAGACCTGGTTTGCGGTGTCGGATCAATTCCGAGGCGTTGAGTAAGAATTGCGCCGGCAGAAGAAGAGTGTTTTCCTCCCACCAGTTTTCAGTCGCATAGATCACTCCTTTATTTTGAAGCCGATTCACCACCGTTCCAGCATAAACACTACGATCAGCATCCAGAATTGCGTGCACGTAATCCGCAACCACTTCGGGTGCAACAGTGTATGAATTGGCTTTGTCATCCCCGGTTCTTTGTTGCACAGGAAAGGATATATGGATACCTCCCATAACATCTCCTTTTGAAAAATCCTTTCGGGGACTATTGGGATGGGCATTGTGGCATTTGGCACAGCTTTTTGTGACTGCAAGATCGGGATAGATTGCATTGAATCGTGTTTTCCCATTAAATTTGCCAATCCAGATGAAGGGACGATCCGAATTTTTTAAAACTTCGCCCAAACCGGCTTTTTCATTTTCAGATGAGGGGCCGTTGTCAGGATTAATCGGCCAAAGGCTCATCAACCGGTAGTGCAACCCGGATTCATTTTTCTCTACATGCCTGGAGGCATTCAAAAGAAATTGAGCAGGAAGTAACAGGGTGTTGTCCTGTTGCCAGTTTTCGGTTGCAGGAAGGTTGACCGTTTCTGTCAACCGTTCAACAATAAATTCAGAATATATTGTCCGGTCAGCTTCAATCACCGCATGAATGTAGTCTGCAGCGACCGAGGGAGAGATGTGCGGCTGTGACTGCCCTTGGGCTGGAAGAGGGGAAAAGAAAAATGCAGGAAAAAGCGAAAGGATAAAAAATAAACCGGGAAAGGTTTTCATATTGCACCTCCCACTGATGTTTTTTTAACTGGGCTTCATCAACTATCTATTATCATCTTTTGAAAACTGGAAAGACAGTAAAAAAAATTCGTGTTTCTGAAAAATAACTCTTGGAAATCAGGTTTTTTCCGTGCCTGCATTCCTGACTTTTTTATTGAAAATTTCCTTGGTCCTTTTCTCCAACTGCTTTTTCCTTAACGTCTCATTTTGCTGGTGGCGTAAACTGGTAGTACTGTTCCGGTTGCCAAGATTCTGAAAAAGATGCCCCACTTTTTCAGCGAGGTTGGATACAAAATCGATGATGGTATCCAGGATAACAAAGGGGATTTCCCTGTGTGCTTTATAAACCACAAAAATCATCAAAACTGCCAGGAAGATATTGGGAATCCAAACAGAATAGAGAGCAGGGAGTTTTCCCGATGATCCCAGGTTTTGAGTTGAGACCAAGCCAACGTAATAAGCCAGAATGATCAAGGCGCACATGGCAAAGCCACCGGATCTCCCGGATCGGCTTGATTTAATTCCGAGCGGGGCTCCAATGAGTGCAAATAACAGGCAGGTGAGGGGTATTGAAAACTTTTTGCTTAGTTCCACTTCTTCTCGGAAAACGGTATAACCCTCTTCCTTCTTTTTCTTTATCTTCGCCCTGAGTTCACTGAGGGACATTTCGCGGTTGTTGGCCAATAATTCATGCTCAATTACACCGGATTTAGGTAAGGCAAGGTTGACATCGTATCGATCAAAACTCAGAATCTGATAATTGCGCCCACGTTCGGTTGTGTTGTGAATGGTTCCGTTGCTGAGTTGCAGTTGAATTTTAAAAGAATCCGGGTCGGTGACAATGACTCCCTTTTTGGCCAGGATAATCCGGTTTGAGCCCGGCGTTGATGTGTCTGCAACAAACAGGTTGCCCAGTTCGGATCCACTTTTGCGGGATTGGGCAAAAATGATCAGATTACGAAAGTCTCGATTAAAAACGTTAGGCTTGATGTCAAGGTTGGCGCGGTGGCGTACAATATCGAACACCATTTTTTTGAATGAGTAGTTCCCCCAGGGCAAAGCATAGAAAATAACCAGATTATTAAGGATATAGGCAATTACGGCGAAAGCCATGACCGGTCGCATCAAATAGAGAAAACTCCAACCGCTGGCCTTCATGACTACAAATTCATTGTCTCCGGATAACTGGTTGAACACCACCACACTGGCGACCAGAACACTCATCGGAATGGTGATAGCAAGAAATGCCGGGGAGATGTAAAGCATCATCCGGCTCATTTCACTGAAAGTCACTCCGCGGCTCAGAATCAGCTTGGCGATAAACAGCAACTTGTCCAGAAACAGAATGCCTGTAAGAAAAAGAGTGCTGAGAATGAATATTTTCAGCAGTTCCCGGACAATGTATTTGTAGATGATTTTCATAAGCGTTGTTACAATTGCCTGGGCGGGTCCAAGTTGGTTTAGGCGAGGGCAAACCCGAGTTTGGGAGGGATCCTTCCTGCGACAAGTTTTGATTATACTATTCTAACTCACTGAATTTAAGGAAAATCCGTGACGCAATTTTCGATTCAGAAAAGCCGGAGGCTTCCGAGCTGGTTGAAAACGCCTTTACCCGGGGGCTCTGAATACACTCAATTAAAATCTCTGGTGGGTAAACACGGCCTACATACGGTTTGTGAGTCAGCTTCCTGTCCTAATCTTGGCGAGTGCTGGAATTCGGGAACACTGACCATCATGATTCTGGGCGATCATTGTACACGGGCGTGCCGATTCTGCGATGTGCCTACCGGTCAGATTCACCCACCGAGAATTGAAGAACCAGGGGAAGTCGCTTCCCTCCTTGCAAAAATGAATCTTCGCTACGTGGTCATCACGTCAGTTGATCGGGATGACTTACCGGATGGTGGCTCGGGGCTCTGGGCTGAAACGATCAGCCAGGTTAGAAAGGCCTGTCCGGAACTTAAAATAGAAACACTCATACCGGATTTCCGCGGAAATGAAAAACAGATTGCTACCGTATGTGAAGCAGAACCCGATGTCCTCTCTCACAATATTGAAACCGTCGCTTCGCTCCAGAAAACGGTTCGGCCTCAATGCAGTTATGACTGGTCTCTGGAAACACTCAGAATATCTTCTGGAAAATTCGGATTGGTGACCAAGAGTGGACTTATGTTGGGTCACGGCGAGACCCGAAGGGAGATCAGTGAAACGATGCGGGATTTATTTGATGCCGGCTGCAGGATTCTGACCATAGGGCAATATTTGAGGCCCACACGAGACCATCTTGAGGTGGTCGACTATATTCATCCGGATGTTTTTGCGGAATTAAAGGAAGAGGGTGAATCCCTCGGTTTCGACCACGTCGAATCGGGTCCACTGGTTCGAAGCTCCTACCTTGCCGATCAACAGGCAAAGCAAGCGGGGATTTAGAGGAGCCCTCTGAGTCCGTCATCTATTTGTCACAAGAATAAATCCCCTCCTGGTAAGTTCACAAAAAGCTTTTCATTTTTCAGGGTTTAGCGACTTAAGTCCTTTTTGGCACAGGGTTTGCTCTTCAATTGGCATGTTCCATCTCTGCCAAAAACCGGACGGTCATGTTTCCAGATAAAATTGGCTCATTTGAGCTTTTGAAAGCACTCATCAGCGGAACATCGGTAAACGACTCCAAGAGAATTGCCAAGGTCTTTGAGGTGTTCCTTCAAAAGAGTCGTTTGGGTTTACCAGACAATCCTCAAATTCCCCCACTCCAGAAATACACTACAGAGGGTGTTGATCTTTCGAGGTTGAAAGAAAGTTTTAATTCGAATGTAAGACCCTATGATTTCAAAAATACTATTAAGGCTTTGAATTCGATCAAATCAAAATCAGAATCCGAAATACAAAAACAGATTGACCAGTACAAAAATAATATTCCCAGGTCCATTCCGCTTCTGGCAAATCGAGCAGCAGAAAAACACGGTGTGCCAAAAAGCCTGTTTCGAAAAATGATCTGGATCGAATCTGAATTTAATTCAGGTGCCGTTAGCCCAAAAGGCGCGATGGGTCTTGGGCAATTGATGCCCGATACCGCGCGAGAACTTGGACTGAGAGTGGGGCCAGATAAAAATGAAGGATCTGTCTGGCACCCGGAGTCAAATCTGGATGCTGCAGCTCGTTATATGAAATGGTTACACACGCAATTCGTTAAAAAGGGAATTGAAGCTGAAGAGGCCTGGAAATTTTCCGCCGCTGCCTATAATGCAGGAATTGGAAACATCTCAAAGGCCATAAACCGGGCCGAAGGTGAGGGTGTAACCAAATGGGCGAATGTGGCACAAAAATTACCAGAAGTCACCGGGCGATCCTCAAGAGAAACGCTCAACTACCTGGTGCGGTTAAATGTTAAAATTTAAAGATTATTTTTTGATAAGAGGCTGGACGGCTTTAACAACCCGGGCTTTCCAGTCGAACCGGAATCGGTCGGCATCTTCTTTTGTTCGGCGGCATATCTGCTCGTAATAGTACTTTTCTTCCATCGACCGCTTGATCATATGCGCCAGTCGTTCTGCATCATGTGGCGGGAACCTCTGGTCGTGTCGCGAGATGACCTCCTGGTTTTCCGGGATATCACTTACGAAGCAGGGGACTTCACAGGCCATTGCCTCCAGAAGTGAATTGGACATTCCCTCTTTAAGCGAAGGGAGAATAAATAAATCGGTACCGGGTAGAAGTGAAGTAACATCGTTGCGCCATCCTGAAAAAATTACCCTGGAATCCTGCTGCATTTCTTTGGCTAGGGATTTTAATTCTTCGACCTCTTCACCGTCTCCCAATAACAAAAGTTTGATCCGCTCACTTTCGATCCTGGATAAAGTGGAGAATAGGATTTCGATGTTTTTCCCTTTGTGAAATCTACCTGTGGTGGCGATCACAAAATGTTTTTCCTGAATTCCAAAAATAGTATTTAAAAATTCCCGTGCTTTTTTTCTGTCAATTGAAATGTCCGGCAGGTGGTTTGGGAGGACCCCGGCTTTTTTGGTGAGTCGGGCGTATTTTTCCCTGGTGGATTTCAGGACTGTGTTCGAATTTGCTATAGCAGCGTCGGCAAGTTCGATTCCTTTTTCGTTCAACTGATGTTCGATTTTGTTCGCCCAGCTGGCCTGTTTGTATGAATAAAGTGATTCGTTTGGAATGGTGCGTAGAAAAACCACGATCGGGATTTTATAAAACTTTTTAAGGAGTCCGCATATCCAGGCGTAAGGTGGGGAAAATACTGAAATCAGTTTTGGCTGTACCTTTTTCCCGATGTACAGGGTAAACAATGGGCATAGCAAAAAGAAGCTTGCCCAGAACCAGGGAGTGTCGTGCCGTTTGAACGGTAGAGGTAGAATGTGGGGGATCAGTCTTTTGTGCTTATAGGGGTAGGGCTTTACGGCGATGTAATGAACAGTCCAGCCCTGCTCCAGATAAGCCTGGATTTTCATTTGAAGCCTGAGCGAATAGCCCCCTGGCTTGTGCTTGTAATTTACGACAAGAATATTGGTCAAAGGCATGCTGTGCTAAAAGTCGAACTGAATGGGTTGCTGCTGAGTGAGGCAATGGGGTCCGCCCAAACCACTTACGAGAACTTTTCCGTTGACGGGAATAACCTCGCGGTCCGGGAAAATTCGGCTCAAAAGATTTTCCGCTTCTTTGTCATTGGGATGATCAAATACAGGAAGCAGGACCACATTGTTTCCTATGTAAAAATTTGCATAACTTGCCGGAAGGCGTTCCTCACCTTCCCGGACCAGACCCGGTGTTGGCAATGAAATCACATTCAATTCTCTTCCATCCTGGTCGGTGGCTTTTTTGAGTGCTTTCAGGTTTTTATCGATACAGTCGTGATTCGGATCCTGTTCGTTAGTCTCATCCAGGGCCAACACAGTTTGTGAATCTGTAAAACGGACGAGATTATCTATGTGGCCATCCGTATCATCTCCTTCTACTTGCCCATCACACCAGATAATGTGTGTTACTCCAAGATACTCTTTAAGAATTTGTTCAATTGTATTTTCGTCGATGTCCAGATTTCGGTTTGGGTCGAGAAGGCTTTGGCGGGTTGCAACCAGGGTTCCCTGACCATTTACTTCAATGCTGCCTCCCTCAAGAACCAATTCCGGTTCAAATGTTCTTACTTTTATTTTATCCAGGACCCCTTTGCCGGCTTTTGTGTCAAGCGGGTAATCATACTTGTTTCCCCAGGCATTGAATTTCCAGAGGGTGGCGGCGGTTTCCGTACCACCTGTTTCGGTTTCTCTGGAGAGAAAAGTGGGACCGTAATCCCGAACCCAGGAATCGTTTGTGGGTATCTGAAAAAATTTTATTTTTTCCAGATCGATTTGTTTCTGCACCATGCGTTTTGCGGCTTTCTCCTGCATGGCTTCATCATTCACCAGGAGGTTGACGGTTTCGCCTGTTGCCAGAGCTGCGATCATTTCAAGGTACACGGACTTAACTTGATCGAGTGTATACCCGATCCAGGTTTCCTCGTTATGAGGCCAGGTCAGCCAGGTGGCCTCGTGTAGCTCCCATTCGGCAGGCATGGAGAATCCGCAGGATTGCGGAGTGGATGACTCTGTCATGGCGTATCCAGGAGAATTTGGTTTAAACCTGAATAGGCGTCTACCCGGCGATCCCGCAAAAACGGCCAACCTTGTCTGGTATCTTCTATTAAATTCAAATCAAAAGTTGCGATGAGCACTTCAGGGTCCTCCTCAGAAGCACGAGCCAAAACTTCACCGAAAGGGTCGCACATAAAGGATTGCCCCCAGAAAGTGATACTGCCTTCTTTCCCAACACGGTTGGTTGAGGCAACGAATACGCCGTTGGCAATGGCATGGCTACGTTGAATGGTTTCCCAGGCTTGCCTTTGTTTGTCTGCAACCGGGCGGTCTTCCTCCTGAAATCCTATTGCTGTTGGATAAAAAAGAATATCCGCCCCTGAGAGTGCTGTCAGCCTGGCTGCTTCCGGAAACCATTGATCCCAGCAGATGAGAACGCCGATTTTGCCATATTTGGTGTCAAAGGCCTGAAACCCCAGATCACCGGGAGTGAAATAAAACTTTTCGTAAAAACAGGGATCGTCTGGGATATGCATTTTGCGATAGCGACCCGCGAGAGTACCGTCCGCATCGATTACCACTGCCGTATTGTGATACACCCCAGCCGAGCGCTTTTCAAAAAGCGGTGCAATGATGACGATATCCTTTGCTTTGGCAATTCTAGTAAAAGCCTCGGTGGAGGGGCCTGGGATGGTTTCGGCCAACTCAAACCTTTTAGTGTCTTCTGTCTGGCAAAAATACGGGGTTTTATATAATTCCTGTAGACAGACAATATTAGCACCCGCTTCAGCGGCTTGATGGATATTGTCTATTGTTTCCTCAAGGTTTTTATCAAGGGAATCAAGATCCTTCCTTTGTATAAGTCCAACATTTACCGTGGATGTTATTTCATGATTTGGCATGATTGTGGGGACCCTTTTTTAGCCCGGCGGCTTAATTGTGGGAAATGTTACGGCCTATATGTGATAAGTTATAAGGAACCCTCAAGTACTTCGAGTTTTTTGCCAATGGGATCGCTTGTAGCAGTAATTTTCCGTCCAAAATCAAATGGATAGGAACATGGTCTGATACCCAAACCTGAGGTACCCTGATTAAGATAGGAATTAAAGAGTATAATTAAACTCCATCTGATCATCAAGTTAACCCTTTTTCAGGAAAGGTGGAAGGTTGTTAGTGTCAGTGCTATATGTTATAAATCAATAGGTTGAAACAATCTCCTGCCTGATGTTTCCTGTCCGGAATTAAAAAAATTATGACCGATACATTCACCAGCATTCAATGGATCAAGGACGCATTTCGCGATTATTACAAGCCGCGTCTCAGAAAAGATCTCAAACGGGATCCCAGCCAGGAAGAGCTGGATCAGCGTTTTTCCGAAATTTATGAAAAAGTCCGGCTGACCCTTTTAGTTGGAATCAATCAGGGTGTGGGAATTCAATTTTATGAAATCGCCCAATTCACTCTGGAAGAGTTCAATACGTTCCGGTTTAACACCAAAGATTATTTGCAGGAGCGGTTTGGTGGGGGGAACTATAAATTGAATTTTTACGAGATTGATTCCTTTATCGTGACTGTTAATTTTAAGATTTACAACGTAGACCCTAAGTGGGAACACCTCCTTCCCGAAGGCATAAAGGTCTGATTTACACCTTTCCCTTTCATGAATTCCTCCGTTACTTCAAAAGAAATTTTTAAAGACAAGCATCTGGAACGTCTGAGCAGGCTGATTGAAGGAGATCAGCTGGAACTGACTCTGGAGGGGTTGACCGGATCCTCGCAAGGTTTGTTTCTTGCGCAATTCTGGAATGCTTTTCGACGTCCTTTAACCATCATCGCTCCCGATACGTTGCACGCAGAAAACCTGTTGGGAGATCTACGTTTTTTTCTGAAGCACCATAAACTCAGGCAGCAGCCCCGGTTATTCCCTTCCTGGGAATTACTTCCCTATGAACCATTGTCTCCATTAAGTGAGGTTTCGGGGGAGCGTATCGATTTGCTTTACAAATTGGGTACGGGGCAATGTCCCATCCTGATATTGACAGTGGAAGCGGCATTGCAAAAACTGATACCACGCTCGTTGCTGGATCAAATGACTTATAGCCTGAAGGTTGGTGATACGGCTGACCGAGAGCTGCTGGAAATCTGTCTTTCTGAAAACGGTTACGAAAGAACCGGACTGGTCGAAACGCGCAATCAATTCGGGATTCGCGGGGATATTCTGGATGTGTTTCTACCCTCACACAACCATCCTGTCCGGGTTGAGTTTTTTGGAGATGAAATTGAATCGATTCGCCACTTTGATGTGACCTCCCAAATTTCCATTGAAGAGATTCAATCAATCGACATCTTACCTGTCCATGAAATTGTGCTGAACAAAAACCAGGTAGATTCCAGAATTGAGAAGCTCAGGGAAGAGGCAGACTTAAGGGGGATTCAGCCCAATCGAATCGAAGAACTCACAGAAAAAATCAATTGCCTGAAATCTTTCACGGGGATGGAATGGCTGGCTCCCTATTTTTCCGAGAGGATGGAGTCCATTTTTGATTATTTGCCGGATTCCACGGTTCTGGTGATGCAGGAGCCAGATATCGTGAAGGAGAAAAGCGACCAGTTTTGCGGATTGGTGGAAGAAGAGTTCGACCGCTCCATCAGCCGGAACGATATGGTAGCCCCCCCCGAGCAATTGTTTTTAAATACGGACGTTCTTTTTGAAAACTTCAGGAAGAAGCCTGTACTAAATATGGCAGCGCTTAAGTTGCATGACGATGAGCAAAGTGCAGTGGTGGCTTTCGATATTAAATCGGTTCCAGCCTTATACAACCATTTTGATGCCTTTGCTGATTCTGCCAGGCAATGGCAGGAGGAAGACCAGAAAGTAACAGTCGCTGCACCGACAAAGGGGCATGTTTCACGAATCAATGAACTGGTTCTCGACAAGCATCTGTCGGTGGGGGTCGAGTCAGGGTTGATTCACCAGGGATTTCATTGGCCGGAACTGGGCGTAGTATTTGTTGCGGAACATGAAATCTTTGGCCGCTCTCATAAACACCGGCATCGAAGGCGAGCCAGGTCGACTCGCTTTGCCAAAGGGTTCCAGGACCTTCAAGCAGGCGACCTCCTGGTGCATGTCGATTACGGGATCGGTCGATACAGTAAGACCAAAGAACTTAAGACCGGTTTGGGGAGCGGTGAGTTCATGGAGATATTGTTTTCTGGAGATGAGAAACTTTATATCCCAATGGACGGCCTCGCTTCGGTTCAAAAATACACAGGAGCGGGGGATTCTCATCCGCCTCTTAGTAAGCTGGGAACAGTTGCCTGGAAACGCCAAAAGAAAAAGGCAAAAGAGTCTATTCTGAAAATGGCGCGGGAACTGGTCAAGGTTTACGCGGAGCGACAGCTTTCAACCAGCCATGTGTACAAGCAGGATCCAGTATTAATGCAGGAGTTTTCAGACAGCTTTGAATACGTCGAGACTGAAGATCAGATCAGTGCCATAGAAGATGTGTTAAATGACCTTGAAAATGATAAGCCAATGGACCGGTTGATTTGTGGTGATGTGGGTTATGGCAAGACAGAAGTCGCCATGCGCGCGGCTTTTAAAGTGGTGCTGGATAAAAAGCAGGTGGCGGTTCTGGCTCCGACAACCATCCTGGCCCAGCAGCACCTCAATACTTTCCGGGAACGTTTCCGAAGTTGGCCGGTTTCGATTGATATGGTCAGCCGGTTTCGGACGCCAGCAGAACAAAAGAAAACAATTCAAAAGGCGAAAGAAGGTGCTCTCGATATAATTATTGGTACCCATCGTCTGCTTTCAAAAGACGTGACATTTTCCAACCTCGGTTTACTGGTAATCGACGAGGAACAGAGATTTGGAGTGAAGCATAAAGAGCATTTGAAAAAAATGCGTGCTTCAGTCGATATTCTTACTCTGACTGCCACCCCGATTCCCAGGACCCTCCATTTTTCCCTGATGGGGGTACGTGATCTGAGTGTTATCGAAACACCGCCTAGCGACCGGCTGGCAGTAAAATCCTACATTCGAAAATTTGATATCCAGGTGGTGCGCGATGCCATACTGCGCGAACTTGATCGAAACGGGCAGGTGTTTTTTGTGCACAACCAGATACAGGGGATCCATTCCATTGCCAAACTGATTCAGGATGCGGTGCCGCAAGTTCGAATTGGTGTGGCCCACGGACAGCTTCAGGAGCAAATGCTGGAAAAGACCATGCGCCAATTTCTCGATGGGGAACTTGACCTGCTGTTGTCGACTTCTATTATCGAATCCGGTCTCGACATACCCAATGCGAACACCATTATCATCAACAGGGCTGATCGATTTGGATTGGCCCAGTTGTATCAGTTAAGGGGCAGGGTGGGGCGCTATAAGCATCAAGCCTATGCTTACTTCCTGATACCTGGAACTTCTGTCAGCGATGATGCTCGAAAACGACTGGAAGCGATAGAGGAAATGAGCGGGCTGGGAGCGGGTTTTCAACTCGCTACGAAGGACCTCGAGATACGGGGGACCGGGAATATGCTTGGGAAAAACCAGTCAGGTCAGATTGCCACGATTGGATTTGATTTGTACTGTCAGATGATGGAAGAGACCGTACGTGAATTAAAAGGTGAAAAAATCGAGACCCGGATTGAAACAGAATTAAATCTGCAGATACGGGGTTTTATACCCAAAGACTATATTCCTGAACTTAACGAGCGTCTTGAATTTTATCGGCGGCTGCAAATGGTGGTTCATGAGGAAAGCCTGACCGGGATAATTAAGGAGATGAAGGATCGGTGTGGGGCTCTTCCGGAACCGGTTGAGAAATTAAAGACCCTCATAGAAATTCGCCTGTTATGCCAATTGCTCCATATTTCGAATGCGCGACTGAACCGGAATCAGGTAAGCTTTCAAATAGAGAAAGGCACCCCAATTGACCCTGGTAAACTGGCTCCATTACTTGGGAAAAGACTCACCATACTGGGTGAATTCCAAATGATTCTTACGGTTGATGTAGGAGGCTGGAAAGAAAACGCCCGGCAAATTCTTGATTGTCTCAAACAAATCCGTGAAACCCTGGACGACGAAAGTTAAACAAAACCGAATGAAACGTCTTTTCGCATTAATAATATTGGCTGCTCTATTGCACCTGGGTTGTGATCAACCTTTTGAAACACTTAGTCAGGAACCACCTGCGGGAGGGGTCGCGCGTGTAAACGGAGAAGAAATTTCTATTGAAGAATTGACTAGAAACTTAAATCTATCCAAGAAGAAATTCCGGATCGGCACCAATGAACCTTTAGACCCGAATAAAATATTGTGGTTAAAGACAAATACACTGAATCAATTGATTGAAGAGATTTTGTTCCGTCAGGAAGCAAAGAGAAATAATATTGCCGTTTCTGATGAAGAGCTGAATATGATGCGTTTGGAGTTTATGGAAGGTTATCCTCCGGGAACGTTTGAAAAATCACTTGAAATAGTGGAAGTTTCAGGAAAAGAGTGGGATCAGAAACTCAGAAGTCGTCTTCTTATAAAAAAATTGATCCAGGAAGTTGTGAATAGTAAAGTAAATATCAGTGACAAGGATATTGAACGCTACTTTAAGGAACATCCTGAAGAGTTTAAAAGTGGGGAAAGAATACGAGCCCTTCACATTCTGGTCACGAAAGAAGAGTTGGCTCAAAGAATTATCAAGCAGTTGGAGAAAGATACTGACTTTTCAGAGTTAGCTCGAGATTTTTCAGAGTCGCCCGAAGCGATGGAGGGTGGCGATATGGGGTATATTGAGGAAGGTACTTTGCCGGAAGAGTTTGATCCGATATTCAAGCTCAAAATTGGGAGGGTAAGTCAAATCATCAGGACTCCCTATGGTTTTCATGTGTTCAAGGTTGTTGATAAGAAACCCGCCAGTCAGAAAAGCCTGAAAGAATCGCGCGAAGGGATCTATGCCAAACTGTTGGAAGAGTCCCAGGAGGGAGCGTTTCAAAAATGGCTGGACGGTATCCGAAAACGGGCCAAAATTGAAATTGATCAAAATGTCCTTGCGCAAATCAATTAATACCAAAATTATTTTGGTTCAAATCTGCCTGCTGTTGCTGGGAGGGTCGACTTTTGCCGCGAAAGGTGAAGTGTTAGATCGAGTGGTGGCGAAGGTCAATGACGAAATCATCACGTTAAGTGGACTGGAGGAGCGACTCACTGCAGAGGTAAACCGGTACCGCCAGGCAGGGATGCTGGACAAGCTTCCAAAGGAAGGTCTGGAGGAAATGATGCTGGACCGGATGGTGGATGAAAAGCTTCAAATCCAGGATGGAAAAAAGCTCGGAATGAGCGTTGAAGAAGAACAGATCATGAAGGCGCTTGATGACATTAAAAGATCCAATAAGATTGATGATTACCAGTTGGAAGAAATGCTTTCAAAAGAATCCACGACAATGGAGCAATACAAGGAAACAATTCGAAAACAGATTCTGGTTTCCAAAGTGGTTGGGTTTCAGGTAAAAAATCGCACTAAAGTTTCAGAAAAAGAGGTGCGGGATTATTTCCGCAAGCATAGAAAAGATTTCAGCCTTTCCCCGAAAGTAAAAGCCAGGCATATCCTGTTTATCCTCGATGAGGGATTGACGAAAGAACAAAAGGACCAAAAAAAACAGACTGCGGCTCAAGTCAAACAGATGCTGGATAATGGTGAAAAGTTTGAGGAACTGGCCAAAAAATATTCGGAAGATGTCTCGGCTAGCGAAGGCGGGGACCTGGGTTATCTTGAGCGCGGGAAAATGGTGATTGATCTGGAAAATGTGATTTTCTCATTGAAAGCCGGGGAAGTCAGTGATCTGGTTCGAACCCCTTATGGAATCCATATTGTGAAGGTGGATGCTGTGAAACCGGGTGGTACCAAGCCATTCGAAGAGGTTCGTCCTGAGATAGAGAATGTTTTGAAGTCCAAAAAATTTCAAACAAACTATGAAAGTTATATGCGGGACCTGAGAAAGTCTGCATTTATTGAAAAATTGTTGGACGGGAAAAAACCTCCGGAAAAAAAGCGGCGGTCCAGGCTGGCGCGAAGAGGACCCCAAAAAGAAAAACTTCCTCCTTTAAAAAACCGCAAAAGTTCTGGAGTCAGACCGGGTAAAAGTTCCGGGAGTCAGAAAAAAAAGATCGATCCGGATTCCATTTTTGCTCCTTTGACCGTTTCTGTAAAAGGCAAATCTGCTGCTCAGCATCAGGTGGCGGAAAAGGTTGAGAAAAAGAGCAAACCAGTTTCCAAAAGTAAATCCCGGTTTGCCAAGGTCCAACGGGAATTGAAACGTATAAAAAAAATGAGAGATGATAATATTATTTCTGAAGCTGATTATCAGAAGAAAAAGAAGCAGCTTCTCAGTAAGTTGTAAGATCACTCACGATATAAGTATTTAAAATTCAACATATTCGTTTCCTGGCCGACCCTGGGTGTTTTTTTTTGCGCGGTCGGGCCCTGTTAGGAGTTCAAAACTTCTTGAATGATCCCTCCACATTTGAGCGGTTTGTGCTGGAAAATTGCCAGCGGGATAATCTTTTTCCAAAAGATTCGAAAGTTTTATTGGCCCTTTCCGGCGGACCTGATTCAACCGCACTTGTTCACGTATTGAGTGGGCTTTCTGCAAAATTAAATATTTCCCTCGGAGTCGCGCATCTTAATCATCAAATGCGTGGTGAGGAATCGAATAAAGATGCGGAATTTGTCCAGATTCTTGCTGATGAATTTCATTTGCCATGTCATGTCAAGGCGATGGACGTGAAAGACTGGGCTGAGAGGGAAGGGTATTCGTTTCAGGAGGGGGCAAGAAAATGCCGTCAGCAGTTTTTTTCTGAAATAGCAAGAGAGCATCATTATACTTTAATCGCTCTTGGACACCATCAGGACGACCAAGCTGAAACCGTGATCATGAATATTTTAAGAGGGTCTGGATTGCAGGGACTGGGGGGGATTCTAGGGAAAAGCGGCCTTTTCGTCCGTCCTCTTCTTAATTGTTCCCGACAGGAAATTCTGGATTACCTTGGGGCTCGAAAAGCAACTTTTCGTGAGGATTCCTCGAACCTGGATACTTCTTATTTAAGAAATAAAGTCCGGCTTGAGTTGATTCCTCATATCAAATCTGATTTTGCTCCTCGATTTAAAGAACAATTAGGAAAGATGGCTCAGCTGTTACAGTGGGATGAATCATTTTTGTCTGAAGAAGCACAAAAGTTTTTCCAGGGACTAAGTTCTAGAAAAGGGTCGATACTGACTCTTCCTGCCGGGAAACTGAAGAGTGTTCATCCTGCGATTCTTAATAGAGTCTTGCGTTTTGCCATACAGGAAATCAAGGGAGATTTGAGGAGTGTCGAGTTTGACCACGTTCAGCAGGTCTGCCAGTTGCTATCCGATAACTCAGTCGGGGCCTGCGTGCTTCCTGGTGATACCAGAATTTCGCTGGATAAAGGGGATTTGGTTTTTTCAAAATTGAATCGTAATGCGCCTGATTTTCAGGATGAAAATTTGTATTCGTCGGTATTATTGCAAATTCCGGGTGAAACCTGGTTTGAACCCGGAAAGGTGACCTTTCGAGCAAAGATTCAATCACAAAAGATAGAATTTAATAGAGTGAAACCCAATCAGGCTTTCCTGGATTTGGATTCTATTGGAAATAAAATCGAAATGCGTTGTTACCTTCCCGGAGACAAGTTTTGGCCATTGGGCGCGGGAGGCAGGAAAAAGCTGAAAGAGTGGTTTATTGATCGAAAAATCCCCAAAGAGGCACGTCCGCAGATCCCTGTCTTGACGGATGGTTCTGGAAATATTATCTGGGTGTATGGTCATCAAATATCAGAAACAGTCAAAATTCAGCCAGAAACCAAAAGAGTCCTTTGTTTGGAAGGGTTTGAGTGATTTAATCCTGATCCAGACCAAACCCACAATTCCTGTGCTATCATAGGTAAGATAGAATACTGATTAAGAAGGAGTCCGTTTTGAATCAAGTATATAAAAATCTAGCACTTTGGCTGATCATTGCCATCATTTTGATCAGCGTAGTCAATATAATGGGCCAGGGAACCGGCAACCATCCACCTGTGGTTTTCAGCGAGTTTATGAATCAGGTTGAAAAGGGTGAGGTTTCAGAAGTGGTGATGCAGGGCAACCAGATTGTCGGCAAATATGCCAATGGTTCCACCTTCCAGACAGTTGCACCTGAGGAGGACCCGAATCTTATAAAAATTATGAGAGAAAATGGAATCCGCATAGAGGTCACACCACCAGAACAAACCAGTTGGTATTTGAGTGCATTGATCTCCTGGTTTCCAATGCTGTTATTGCTCGCCATCTGGATTTTCTTCATGCGCCAAATGCAATCTGGTGGAGGCAAAGCGCTGTCTTTTGGAAAAAGCAAGGCTCGCCTGCTCAACGAAGCTAAAAAGAAAATCACCTTTAAGGATGTAGCGGGTTGTGATGAGGCTAAGGAAGAAGTTCACGAAATCATCGAATTCCTGAAAGAGCCACAAAAGTTCAGCAAACTTGGTGGGAAAATCCCCAAAGGTGTTCTGATGGTGGGCCCACCGGGTACTGGAAAGACATTGCTTGCACGTGCCATTGCGGGTGAAGCCAATGTACCGTTTTTCAGCATCAGCGGTTCTGATTTTGTGGAAATGTTTGTTGGTGTCGGTGCTTCCCGTGTCCGCGACCTCTTTGAACAGGGGAAGAAGAACAGTCCTTGTATTATTTTCATTGACGAAATTGATGCGGTGGGCCGACACCGTGGCGCGGGCCTGGGTGGTGGTCATGATGAGCGGGAACAAACACTCAATCAGCTTCTGGTTGAAATGGACGGGTTTGAAAATAATGATGGTGTCATCCTGATTGCCGCCACCAACCGTCCGGACGTTCTGGACCCGGCCTTATTACGTCCTGGAAGGTTTGACCGGCAGGTTGTTGTTGGACAACCTGATATCAAAGGACGTGAAGCTATCCTTAAAATACATACCGCAAATGTTCCCATTACCGACGATGTCCATCTCAAAACCATCGCGCGAGGCACACCAGGGTTTACTGGAGCGGATCTTGCCAACCTGGTGAATGAAGCTGCATTGCTGGCAGCGCGCAATGAGAAAAACTCGGTCACCATGGCTGATTTTGAAGATGCGAAAGACAAAGTGATGATGGGGGTTGAGCGCCGCAGTATGGTGATAACCGAAGAAGAGAAAAGAAATACAGCCTACCATGAGGCAGGTCATGCGCTGGTGGCATACAAGCTTCCGGATACAGACCCTCTTCACAAGGTCACCATCATTCCAAGGGGCCGGGCATTGGGTGTGACCATGCAATTGCCTAAAGAAGACCAGCACACCTACCTCCGGAGTTATCTTTACAACCGTCTGGCAATCCTGATGGGTGGCCGTCTCGCAGAGGAAATCTGCCTGGGTCAAATGACAACCGGTGCGGGGAACGATATTGAGGTGGCAACCGACCTTGCCCGCAAAATGGTTTGTGAATGGGGTATGAGTGACAAGATGGGACCGATTACCTATGGTCAAAAAGAAGAGCAGGTATTTCTAGGAAAAGACCTGTCTTCAGCTAAGAACTTTAGTGATGAAACCGCGAAGCTCATTGATCTGGAAGTTAAAGGATTGGTCATGGGTGGATATAATACTGCCAAAAATATCCTGACTGAAAATCTGGATGCTCTTGAGCGGCTCGCACAGGCTTTACTCGATCGTGAAACTCTCGATTTTAATGAAATTGTAGAGATTATCGACGGAAAATCGCCCAAATCTACTGAAGATCCTCCACCTTCCGCATCGGCTCCGGCCAAGGACGACAAGGATAGTAAAATTAAGGACATTCTCGATGGTGATGGATTGATGGGCGGTGGTATGCCAGATCCTTCCCCTGCCTGACCCTGAATTTAATGGAACTAAAGTATCGAAATTATCGGCTCCTTCCCTTTGCGGGAGGGAGCTTTTTTTCGTGATTTGATATGCCAGTGCAACTAAAAATTAAACCCGGAGACCGCCCCGCTATCATGGCGGTGCTTAATCTCACCCCGGATTCGTTTTATCGTCAGTCCCGGAATCAGGGTTTGGACATGGCATTAAAGGCGACCGAACGATTTGTGGAGGAGGGTGCCGATATCATTGATATTGGCGCTGAGTCGTCAAGGCCGGGTGCTATTCCCATCAGTGTTGAAGAGGAAGCGGGGCGATTGAATTCTGTTGTAAAAGAAATTAAAAAACAGTTTACGGTTCAAGTCTCGGTTGATACTTATAAACCTGAAGTTGCTGAGATGGTTCTCGACAATGGGGCTGATATAATTAACGATATCACCGGGCTCTCGCGATATCCTGAAATGGCGAATATTATTGCGAAACATAATGCCGGATTAATTTTGATGCATATGAAAGGTACCCCTCTTAAGATGCAGGACAGTCCGGTTTATGAGGACCTGTTTTCGGAAATAAAAAACTTTCTTTCAAACGGGATTCAAACTGCGGAGCAAGCTGGTGTTGGAGAGGATGCTATTGCTGTGGACCCTGGAATTGGATTCGGAAAAAATCTGGAGCATAATCTGAGGCTGGTTGCCAATCTGAAAAAATTCAAGGAACTTGGCAAAGCTGTAATTCTGGGGGCTTCCAGAAAATCTTTTATCGGGAAGGTGCTGGGTCTGCCGGTTGAACAAAGGCTGGAAGGCTCTTTGGTAGCAGCTATTTTTGGGATGTTGCAGGGGGCCGATGTGATACGCGTTCACGATGTTGCGCCTACCTGGCGTGCTTTGGAGATGGGGCAGGCTTTTTTGGAAAAGGAAGAATAAAAAAAATGATTCGATTGTATGTCAACGTCGACCACGTGGCTACTTTGAGACAAGCCCGGCAGACCTATGAACCGGATCCAATGGAGGCGGCTCTTGTTGCGGAAAAGGCTGGGGTGCATGGCATAACGGTTCACCTGCGTGAAGACCGACGTCATATCCAGGACCATGATCTTGAGCGTATAAAGCAGACGATTAAGGGACCACTTAATCTGGAGATGGCGGCAGTAGATGAGATGATCGGGATTGCACAAAACCTGCGTCCCTATCAGGTTTCATTAGTTCCGGAAAAACGGCAGGAGATCACAACTGAAGGTGGTTTGAATGTGGTTGCTCAAGAAAAACATCTTGACGATGTCCGAATGAAAATGGTTGATGCCGGGATCCTGTTCAGCCTGTTTGTGGATCCCGATTTCAAACAAATTGATGCCGCCTACAGAGCAGGGGCACGCAGTATAGAAATCAACACCGGGCCATACAGCGAGTGTGAAAACGAACAGGATATGAAATCCGAATTGAAAAAGATTGTAGACGGTGCGAGGCATGCACGTGACCAGGGACTGCGGGTATTTGCGGGACATGGTCTGAAAGTGGATAACGTCGAACCCATCGCAGCGATCCCCGAAATTGAAGAACTGAATATCGGTCACCACCTGGTATCCCGTTCGATATTTATTGGAATGGAGCAGGCTGTGCGAAACATGCAGGCTGCCATTGGGAGGGGGGTAGCGCAGCGGGACCCGGCATCTATCAGGGCATATTGACGGAATGACACCGGACCTGCCATAATCTACCCTTTCCCCCGTAGGCGGGGTAGCGCATAAAGTTTAATTACAACGGTTTTTTGTTTTAATAATTCAGGTTTTTGGGAGGAAATGATGCCTGTAAAAGTGGCCATCAATGGTTTTGGTCGTATCGGCCGTAATGTTTTAAAACTCATATTAAAAGATCAAGAGTGTGGGGAACTTGCAGAAGTGGTCGCGATAAATGACCTGACCGATGCAGAAACCCTGGCCCACCTTTACAAGTATGACTCCGTACAGGGAGTCAATTCCGCAGAAGTATCTGCTGAAGGCAATGATCTGGTCATTGATGGCCGCAGGATTAAAATCACAGCTGTAAAGGACCCGGCCCAATGTCCCTGGAAGGAAATGGGTGTCGAGGTTGTGATCGAATCCACCGGCCTTTTCACCAAAAGGCCAGATGCCAGCAAGCATCTGGAAGCCGGTGCAAAACGTGTGATTATTTCCGCACCTGCAACAGACCCTGATGTCACTCTGGTTCTAGGTGTTAACGATCAGGAGTACAAGGCAGGAGATCATAAAATCGTCTCCAATGCTTCCTGCACAACAAATTGCCTTGCACCGGTGGCCAAAGTGCTCAATGAGAAACTGGGAATTCGTAAAGGATTGATGACAACCATTCACTCCTACACTAACGATCAACGTATTCTGGATTTACCACATAAAGACCTGCGACGTGCCCGGGCTGCATCACTTTCTATGATTCCAACAACAACGGGAGCGGCAAAGGCCGTTTCCCTGGTTCTTCCAGAACTTAAGGGGAAATTGGATGGCATGGCGATTCGAGTACCGACTCCCAACGTTTCACTGATTGATCTTGTTGCTGAAATCGACAAGGACACTACAGCAGAAGAGGTCAATGCAATATTTCAGGAGGCGCAGGAAAACGAGCTGAAAGGTATTCTCCGACTGGAAACACATCCTCTTGTTTCGGTTGATTTCAATGGGGCGGAGGATTCTTCAATTGTCGATGGTCCCTCGACCAAAGTCCTTGGTAATAATATGATCAAGGTACTTGCCTGGTATGACAACGAATGGGGCTATTCCACCCGGACCCGCGACCTTTTGAAGTTTATTATTAAAAAAGGTATCTGATCAGTTTTCGACATGCGAGCCTTATGAGAAAAAAATTGATCGCCGGCAACTGGAAGATGCATCATACCGTTTCCGATTCACTTGATTTTCTTAATGTTTTTCTTTCCGCATTACCAGAAAAACCCTTGGCTGATATTTTGCTGACTCCTTCTTTCCCATCGTTATTCCCTGTTGGTGAAAGGCTTTCAGGATACCCGGTCCAAATGGCGGCGCAAAACCTGTTCTTTGAAAAAAAGGGCGCGTATACAGGTGAGGTTTCCGCAGACATGCTTAAGGATTGTGGTTGTCAGGCTGTGATTGTAGGACATTCAGAAAGGCGCCATGTGTTTGGCGAGAGCGATGAGTTGATTTGCAAAAAGATCAAGGCGGGCGTTGTGGCTGGACTGGATGTGGTTTTTTGTATTGGAGAAACGGGTGACCAACGGCAAGCCGGAAAAACAGAAGAGGTGATTCACCATCAACTCGAAGAAGGGCTCAAGGAATTTTCAAAAGACCAGTGTAAGAGTTTGATAATCGCTTATGAACCGGTCTGGGCCATCGGGACTGATTTGAACGCCACGCCGGAGCAGGCAGAGGAAGTCCACCGCACGGTTCGTCAATGGGTAGCCTCCCGTTTTAGCCCGGCTATTTCAGAAACTATCCGGATCTTATATGGGGGCAGTGCAAAGCCTGATAATGCCTCAGATTTGCTTGCCAGGGATGAAATTGACGGACTTCTGGTGGGTTCGGCAAGTTTGGACCCGCAATCGTTTTGTGCTATTATTCAAAGCGTTCAGTAACCTTTAACTAAAATTGGGACTATGATCACCCTGATCACCGTATTGCATATCATTGCTGCGTTATTTTTAATTCTTGTCGTGCTTTTGCAGCAGGGCAAGGGTGCATCCATGGGAGCCGCTTTTGGAGCGGGTTCCAGCCAGACCATGTTCGGTAGCAGTGGGTCAGGCAACTTTCTGTCCAAGTTGACGGCAGGGGCGGCAGCATTGTTTATGATCACCTCTCTTACCCTGGCAACCTTGTCCCGGACCCAGGAATCGGATTCTGTCATAAAGCAGGTTGAAGAAACGACCGCTTCTCCTGAGTCCGAGGATTCAAAACAAAGCGAATAATTAGACCTATTGCCGACGTGGTGGAACTGGTAGACACGTGCGCTTGAGGGGCGTATGGGGCAACCCGTGGGAGTTCGACTCTCCCCGTCGGCACCACCTCGCAGTGGAGCAATAGAAAAAGGTCAGCTTGTTTCCAATTCCAGGTCCTTCAGTTTTCGTCGACACTCCTTAATCAGTCTTTCCGTATTTTTTCTAAAGCTTACTTCCTTGCCTTTCGTTAATAAATACAGTTGTTTTTACTGATTATTTGCAGGTAAAGCATGAAGACGCGTCAAAAAGTTCTGGTCACAGGTGGTGCCGGGTTTATCGGCTCTCATACGGTGGATGCCTTGCTGGAAAAAGGGTATGAGGTGACGGTTTACGACAACCTGTGCCCCCAGGTTCATGGTTCGAATGCAAGTAAGCCTGAATACCTCAACCCCGATGCAGAGTTTATCAAAGGAGATGTATGTGACCGGAGTGAACTTCAAAAAGCGCTCACTGGAAAAGATATTGTAATTCACGATGCTGCTGAGGTTGGTGTCGGGCAGTCGATGTATGAAGTCGAACGCTACGTAAAGACCAATGTTCTAGGAACCTCGATCCTTTGGGATATTCTCGTCAACACCAGTCATAAGGTAGAGCGGGTTTTGGTTGCAAGTTCCATGAGTTTATATGGAGAAGGGCTTTATCTTTGTCCGGATCACGGACCCTTTATGCCGTTTTCCAGGTGGCCCGATCAATTGGAGTCCGGACAATGGGCCATGTCCTGCACACACTGCGGCCAAAAAGCAGTTTCACTCCCGACAAATGAAAATAAACCGCTGAACTGTCAATCGGTTTATGCTCAATCGAAGAAGGATCAGGAAGAGTATTCCCTGATGTTGGGCGATGCGTACCAGATACCAACGGTGGCCTGCCGATATTTTAATTGTTACGGTCCCCGTCAAAGCTTGAATAATCCATATACCGGTGCCGCGGCCATATTTTCATCAGCCATAAAAAATGACCAGGTTCCTTTGATTTATGAGGATGGTCGTCAGAAACGAGATTTTATTCATATTAAGGATCTGGTACGGGGCAAGATACTTTTACTCGAACATCAGGATTCGCCCTATCGAGTTTTTAATATTGGCACGGGTCGGCCCAATTCAATCGTTAAACTGGCGCGTACACTTATCCGGCTTTACGAAAAAGATCTTGAACCGGAAATCATTAACAAATTCCGGGCAGGCGATATACGGGATTGTTATGCTGACATTTCGAAGATCCAGGAATTGGGATTTGAACCTGAAATCAGTCTTGAAGAGGGGTTGCGTGATCTCGTTGAGTGGGGACGGGAGCAGGAGGCGTCATCTAAAGTGGGAGATGCCCACAAAACATTGATCAAAAAGGGCCTGGTTGTTTAGAAATATTGTTTGACTGGATTATGTTTTTGTAAAAGTTATTTTGTTTTTCTTTGAAAAGGATTGGCATGACGCTGGCCCGTTCGTGGGGCGAGCTCCCAGGGTTTTTTTGCCGGTTTTTTTGGTGCGGACTTTTCCTCGTCTTTCTTTTTGTCTTTTTCAGCCAAATCTTCCGATTTAATTTTTTCTTCTTCATTCGTCATAGCAATTTATGATACATCACAACTAAAAGGCGTTTCAAGCTGGGACCATGGCCTTGGTTTTAATGGAATAAAAGTTCCTTTTTCTGGTTCAATAATTTTTCCGGTAGCAACATGCAGCCACAAACTCTAGGGGACCTGTTTGGTCAGCCCGGATTCCTGCTTCTTCTAATCACCATTCTGTTGGTCATTGGAAATATTATGGTCGGGGTTACCATGCTTCCAAAAGATAAACGCAAGCGTTTATATTGGACGCATCGTTTAGTTTATCTAATGGTAATGTTGTCGTATGTTGTTTTCATGATCCTGTCTTATCAGGAAAAAGGTCTGGATGTTCTCATAATTTTTGCTTTTGTGTATTTTCTTTTGGTTGTTCCTTTGACGCGGCGGGTGCACGAAACTCTTCATGCTATTTTGGCTTCTGTCGGCCTTGTCATGCTGGTAATTGTTGCGGCTTTCAATATTTGAAATAGATGGGCTAGGATGAAAAGTTGTTACTTATTTTAAGGGGTGAATTAATTTAATGAAACCATATGAACTTATCATTCTGGGTAGCGGTATTGCGGGTCTTTCTGCAGCCCAGTATGCCGGGTCCCAGGGGGCCAGGGTTTTAATCATTGACCCTGGAAAACCAGGTGGGCATAGCGTGTTCAAAGGGCCTGAAATTCTTCTGGAAGAAATGAACAATGGCGCATCGGGGGATGTTTTACCACCCTGGTCAGAGATCAAACAAAGAGCCCAGGAAATTTCAAATGACAGATCCAGCCTGTGGCAGGAGGAACTAAAACGACTGGGGGTGAAGTCCTTAAGAGGGCATGCTCAAGTGATTAATGCAAACCGGGTGGTTGTGACTGATGATGGGGAGCCCATTGAACATCATTGCGAGAATGTCCTTGTGGCCACTGGGTCTGCGGTATGTCCATTGCCTTCTTTTCCTTTTGAGCCAGACCTGATATTTGAGAGTGAAGCTCTTTGGGCTCTGGATGAATTGCCATCGAGCCTGCTCATAGCAGGAAGCAATCTGGAAAGCCTTGCATGGGCAGAGTTGCTTCGTCGGCTGGGAGTGAAAGTGTTCTTTACTCATGAATCAACCGAAATGCTGGATGGGTTTGATCCAGAGTTGATTGCGTTTCTTGAGAAGGGAATGAAACGGTCAAAAGTAAAGCTACTGTTAAAAAAAACAATCAAATCAATTTTTAAAAACTCTGAAGGTCTTGCTATTACCCTGGACGGCGGCATTAAATTTACGGTCAATAAATTATTGGTTTGTGGAAACCGTAAGGTTGACCTTTCAAATATTTTTTACCCAGAGAGTGTGCCGGACCTGGGGGGTAACGGAGAAATTCTTGTCGATGAAAAAATGAAAACGACCCTTGGAAACCTGTTTGCCGCTGGAAGTGTTACAGGACATGTGCGAAACCCCTATAGGTCTCAGGAAGAGGGGAGGGTGGCTGCTGCGAATGCCCTTGGGAAAAAAAGGAGTTTTCACCCGGAATGGATACCGGATGTGGTTCGTTTGTCCCAGACGGTAGCCAGTGTCGGGTGCTTTGGGGGGAACGCCCATCATTTTGGTTTTCGAGGAGTAGAAGGTCGTAGTATTGGCTGGAAAAAAGACCATGATTTTCCCCTTGATACAGGGGAGTCCTTCTGTAAAATTGTTGCTGATCGGGATCGTCGCGAAATTGTCGGAGGGCAGGCCGCAGGAGCATTTTCAGCTGAAATGGTTTCCATGATCCAAATGGGGGTCAGGAAGGGGATGACACCTCGCGATTTTACCCAATTACAGGCTTCCTGGGGAGGTCCATTTGCGCCTCTGCATGAGGCCGCAATTGACTGTCTCAGCAAGCTGAATCAGGAGCGATAAATCAAGGTTTTTTATGGGATTATCTTGTCCTTGACTCGGGTTTTTAATTATGCTAAAACGCATCACTTAAAAGCTTAAAGGGCTTTTCCGGTCTCTTTTATTTTAACCGGGATCAACTCTTTAACCTCTTTGGAAATAAGGGTTTCATGGCGGAAAGTACAGAAGTGAAAAAGCCGGCTCCTAAAAAGCCGGTCAAGCCTGCGGCACCTGCCGCAAAAAAGAAGGATACAAAGGCGGCCGTTGATACATTATGGTCCCGAAGGGATTTCTTCTCTTACAGTGGTTGGGCAATGTTTACTGCCAGTCTGGGGTTGTCCTCCCTGTATTTTCTGAGACTTCTCTTTCCTCGAGTCCTTTTTGAGCCTTCTCCAAAATTTAAAGCGGGAAAACCAGGCGACTACACGGTAGGAGAGGTCAGTACCAAGTGGGTGAAGGACCAGCGCGTCTGGATTGTTCGGGAAGAGTCCCAGTTGTACGCTATTTTTGCTCGATGCACGCATCTGGGGTGTACACCACTCTGGCTTCGCTCTGAAAGAAAATATAAATGTCCTTGTCATGGTAGTGGTTTCACCATGGACGGAACTAACTTTGAAGGCCCGGCACCTCGACCTTTGGAACGGCTGAAAGTCGAAGTGGGTGCTGATGGCCAGATTGTCGTTGATAAAAGTAAAAAGTTTCTCTTTGAAAAAGGGGAATGGGGTAAACCAGGTTCTTTTTTAATGGCATAACAGACCAGGGACCGCAGGCTACTTTTTTTGGGTCCATATTGGAGGGTTAATACATTGGGCAATAAACCGCCAATTCCCGATATGAAGGAATTGATGGAATCCATCAAATCCGGAAAAATCGTTGACGAGGTTTCCAAGCAGGTCACAGAGTCACAGATCTGGACGTCTACGTTCCGTCATGGATATGCAGACACTCCGCGAAACCGCGTTCTGCAAATTGCCAGTAATGTCTGGCTGCATCTGCATCCCGTAAAAATTCACCGGCACGCACTTCGTGTGAAGTTCACTTGGTGCATGGGTGGCATCACATTTTTGCTTTTCCTGTCCACTGTGGTAACGGGTGTTATTCTCATGTTTTACTATCGCCCGGTTGGTGAATACGCCTATTTCGACATGAAGTACCTCCAGTATGACGTTCCATTTGGCATGGTTGTTCGTAATATGCATCGATGGGCAGCGCACTCGATGGTCATTACCGTATGGCTGCATATGTTCAGGGTGTTTCTAACAGGGTCGTACAAGCCTCCTCGAGAGTTCAACTGGGTTATTGGGGTTTTTCTGGTTACGTTCACCCTGTTGCTGAGTTTTACAGGTTATCTGCTGCCATGGGATCAGCTTGCTATGTGGGCGGTTACCGTTGGGACCAATATGGCCCGCGCGACACCGTTCCTCGGTTCGGAGGGCCCGTTCCAGGAGTATGTGTTCGGGGTCTCGCCAAGGTACGATGCCAGATCCGCGTTGCTTGGAGGGAGTCTGGTAGGGCCGCCGGCCTTGCTCAGGTTCTACGTGCTTCACTGTATCTTCATACCCCTTGTGGCAGGGGCGCTGATGATCGTCCACTTTTGGCGAATTCGTAAGGACGGCGGAATTTCCGGTCCTCTTTAAAATAAATTCTAGAATGGCCCCTTTTCAGGGGCTGGAGTTTTAATCAATGGCAGCACCATCTAAGAAAGCAACAGAGGCTGTTCCTGAAAAGGTCCATGTCTGGCCTTATCTTGTTCGCCTGGAATTCCTCTGCGCAATCATTGTTGCAGTATTCCTCATAGTCTGGTCGATTGTCATTGATGCTCCATTAGAAGAAGCCGCCAATCCCACCAAAACTCCCAATCCATCTAAGGCGCCGTGGTACTTTCTAGGATTGCAGGACATTCTGGTTTATTTCGACCCATGGTTTGCTGGTGTTGTTGCGCCTGTTTTAATTATCGTGGGGTTAATGCTTATTCCCTATCTTGATGTGAACCCAAAGGGGAATGGTTACTATACATATACAGAGCGAAAAGCTGCGATCTGGATTTACTGCTTCGGTTTTCTGGTCCTATGGATTGCGTTGATTATCATGGGTGTCTTCCTGCGTGGTCCTGGTTGGAACCTTTTTATGCCCTGGCAATACTGGGATGCTCACAAAGTGGTGGCTCTGACCAACGTCGATCTACCCTATGCGCTTGGTTTCCGATCCTATAGTTCGCAGACAATAGTCGGGGGTATAATTATCATTGGCTATTTTGCTGTGGGTACAGCTGTGTATATGTTTATGGAGCGCAAAGCCATGGCAAGTGTTGGTTTTTTGCGCATGATAATAAAAATTCAGTTGATTTTGATCATGATTGGAATTGTGATCAAAATTGTTTTACGCCTGGGCTTTAACATCAAGTACGTTTGGGTAACCCCCTGGTTTAATATCTGACCTACTGGAATTCATGTCCGCACCTGAGAAAACACCAGAAGAGCCAACTCCTCCACCTTATAAGGATGGGGAATTCGACGAGCATACTTCGTATAGCTTTTTCTTTTTCCTTTGTTCCGGGGCGATGTTGTTCGTCACGCTTTGGGCATTTTGGGATGATGAATACGCGCGTCGTGGTTTTAAAGAATTTCAGGAGATGTATTTTGAGGAGCAGTATAATCGTGCTGTAGAAGAATATAGTAAGGTCAACGGCAAGATTTCCGGAAAAGATGCAGAGCTGCTGAGGCAAATTCAGGCTGAAGAAGATAAGCTGAGCAGTTCATCGGAATATCAGGAGCTGGCTGATGCGGCTTTCGATGCTCAGGCTAAATATGAAGATGCTCTGGTCGGGCAAAAATTTGAAAAAAGCCGACTGGATGAATATTACTACTATTATAAAAAGGCGGAGCATGAGGGTAAGAACTTTGAGGTTGCTCTTGCCAAAGTCCATGAGTCGGAAAAAAGAATTAAAGAATGGGATCCTGTAATTAAGGAAAAAGAGAAGCTTCGTGATGAGGCCGAAGCTGCTTTGATGAACTATAAGGGCAAAAAAGAAGACCTGGAAAAAGAGCTCGCTAAGCTAACAAACGATAAAAATATTATTGAAGGGAAGATGGATTATTACAGGCCCTTCAATCTCCTGTGGCGTCCTGCTGAAATTCTGCAAACCGTTATCCCGGGCGCTTTGAGAAATAATTTTGCTGAAATCACTTACAAGGTCGATCGCTGTCAAACCTGCCATATTTCTTACAATGACCCTCATTATAAGGATTGGGCAAACCCGATCAAAACTCACCCCAAACGTGAAATTTTAATTGGCAAACATGATCCGACGGTGACAGGTTGTACCTGGTGTCACAAAGGACAGGGAACTGCCACCGCGCCTGCTGAAGATGCGCACGGTTCGCACCATGAGATGGACCAATCCCTTGGTTATAATGAACCCATCTTGCGTGGCGCTTTGATGGAGGCTAACTGTCAAAATTGCCACGCTGAAGTGGTTGATCTTGAGGGAGCCCCTATTCTCTCAAAAGGCAAGCGCAACTTTATTAAACTGGGTTGCCACGGGTGTCATTTAGCCGAAGGGTTTGAAGGTTTGCCCAAAGTTGGTCCAAGTCTTTTCCGCATCAAATCAAAAGTGGACCCAGGTTGGTTGTATCGGTGGGTCAAGAGTCCTCGCGACTATCTTCCTGAAACCCGAATGCCTGACTTTTATCTGAGCGATGACCATGCTCTGAAAGTTTCAGCTTATCTATGGGACCAGTCGGAAAAGGACTTTAAAAACGGTGAAAAATACAAAGGCGGTGATTCCGCTAAAGGTGAGAAATTATTCAAGAGTGTCGGCTGCCAGGCTTGCCATTCAACCAATGGTGAAGGTGAACACCATGCACCAAATCTGACCAATATAGGAAAGAAAGTCGATCCTGATTGGTTGGTAAGCTGGATATCCAACCCGCACGATTACAATATGAAGAGTAAGATGCCGGACCTTAGCATCACTCCAGCTCAGGCTCAACATATTGCGGCATTCCTGCTGAAAGATGCCAAGACAAAAAAGATTCCTGGCCTGTTGGCAAAGCTTAAGGATCCGAAGAATATTGCTGAGGGTGAAGTCATAGTGAGGCGACGTGGTTGTTTCGCTTGCCATGATATTCACGGTATGGAAAAAGAGGGGCGAATTGCTCCAGAGCTGTCCTCTTTTGGAGTCAAGCAGACGCGTGGTTTGGAGTTTGGTGATAATACTCATATCCCACACAACTGGGAATCCTGGACGCACACGAAGCTTCAGAATCCGTCAGCTTTCAGGACCGACCGTGTCCTCGATAAAATGCCTAACTTCCATCTCTCGGAAGAGGAAATTGAATCCCTTATGGTTCTTCTCAAGGGGTTTAATGGAGCCAATATTCCTCAGGGTTATCAGAGAACCTACTCTCAGGATGAGTTGACGATTGAACGAGGAAGGCGGCTCATTGAACGATTTAATTGTCGCGGTTGCCATGTTGTTGAAGGTAAGGGTGGCGAAATCCAGAAATACCTGAAAGCAAAATCACAATATCCCCCTCCTCTTATTTCGGACACTTATCAGGTGGGTGAAAGAATCAAAGGTTCCTGGATCTATTCTTTCCTGAAGAAGCCTATTCCGGTTCGTACCTGGGTCAAGGTCAAAATGCCCAAGTTTGCATTAACGGATGAGGAAGCCCGGGACTTGACGGCTTACTTTAACCTGATGGCGCCTGAAGCCAGTACCTATGAAAAGGGAGTTCATCTTGCAAAAAGCAAAGAGTCAATTGACACCGGCGTCAAAATTGTAAATTACATGGATTGTGGCCGCTGTCATGATGAAGGCAACAAAGGCATTGACTTTTCCATTGCGGCCCAGCGTCTCAGACATGACTGGATTGGCGATTGGTTGAAAGATACAAGGAACATGATTCCATGGACTCCAATGCCGAGTCATTGGCCAAAAGAGGGGGATGCCTACACAATTCCCACCAAATATAGAGAGTTAAGTACTGTGGATGGGGGAAATGTGGACACGGCAGTGGAACACATCAGTGATTTTATCGTATCCTATAACAACCCGGAAATCGACTTCGAGCAAAACCTCGTTGCCAGTGAAGAGGACGAGGAGGATGAGGAAGGGGACGATGAAGAGGGTGATGATGAAGAAGAGGATGACGAGGAATAAAACCTGGCTGCCCGAATGCCGGGTTGCGGTCAGATACAGAAGGTTTGTATAATCACTTAAAGCCTAAATAAAAGGTTAAAGACTATGGAACTCTCAGGCTTAGAAAACTTTATTCTCATTGCCATGAAGCCGGATAACATGCCGATTGGTGCGATGCTGTTCGTTGTGGCTTTCTTTTTCTGGATTGCTCTCCGTCAAATGATCAAACACGACAAGCTCATCCACGAGGGTAAAAAAGACAAGGTTTATGACGAGATGATCAAGTAAGTGGAAATTTTCCTCATCCCAATGGGAGCCATCCTGTTGGGGCTTGTCTTCATTTTTCTTCTTAAAAACTATTCCCCCCCACCCCCACAGGAACAGGTCGTCTGGAGTAACCCTGAAGACAAGCCTGCCTATTTACTCGACCGCGCAGAGTTTCGAGACAAGTGCCTTGATTTCCTGGCAAAATTCAATCTCGAATATCGCCATTCTATCTGGGCCAACGACCGCGAACTTGAGATCGATATGTATGACGAGACTCCTGTCGTTGGAGGGAAGTATCTAGCTCTCTGTGTTTTTGAACCCCATAACCGAACTGTCGATATGATGACCGTTAAGGGTTTTCTTGATACGGTAAAGGGAGAAGGAGCCCATAGAGGGATTATTATTACCACAGGTTACTTTACGGAAGAGGCTATTCAGGCGGCTTCTGAAGAGGATCAGGTTGAGTTGGTCAATGTGGTGGCCTTCCTGGATTACCTCAAGCGTTTCGAGATATACTGATTTTTTTCAGGTTCCCGGCAAGTCCTATAATCCTGCAAGTTATTGATTAAATAAGCCCCTCTATATGTTATACTGAACAGCATGAAAATAAGTGAGCTGTTAAAAAAAGTCAATCCCGCATTTTCTTTCGAATTTTTTCCACCCAAGGACGAAGCTGGATTTGATCAACTGTTCAATACAATAAACGAACTCAAGCCCCATAACCCAGCTTATGTTTCGGTTACTTACGGAGCAGGCGGCAGTACCCGGGCTAAAACCCTGGACCTGGTCGCAAGAATTAAGTGTGAAATTGGCCTTGAGAGCATGGCCCATCTCACTTGTGTGGGCAGCACGCGTGATGAAATTCACGATATTCTGGGGTCACTTAAAAAAAGTGGAGTGCGAAACGTTCTTGCCTTGAGAGGTGACCCCCCCAAGGGAGAGACGGAATTTGTAAAACCGCAGGATGGCTTTGGTTTTGCAAACGAACTGGTTGAATTTGCAAACCAGAATTTTGACTTTAGTATTGGAGTTGCCGGGTACCCGGAAAAACATATTGAATGCTCCGACCTGACCACCGATCTGGATAACCTTAAGCGAAAAATCGATGCGGGTGGTGAGTTCATAGTGACCCAGTTATTTTTTGATAACCGGTTCTTTTTTGAGTTTATGGATAGTTTACAATCGAGAGGTATCCATGTCCCGGTAATTGCTGGGATAATGCCTATCCAAAGCTATAAACAGATTTTGCGGTTCACCAAAATGTGTGGTGCCACGATTCCAGGCCCACTGCTAAGTAGGCTGGAAAAAGAAAAGGACAATCCTGACGCTATAAAAGCTATTGGTGTTTCCCATGCATTGGAACAATGCGAAGAATTGCTGGCCAACGGGACACCGGGCATTCATTTTTATACTTTAAATCGCTCCAACGCCACTCGACAGATTCTTGAAGGATTGAATCACACCACGTTCCCTTCTCCTGAATAACCACTTTTAACATACAAGGCGATGTCCCTTCTCCTGATGATTATTTCCCTGGTTTTTTTGGGAAGTAACAACGTATGGGCGGAGGAAGACCCGAAGTTCCCTAACCCATACAGGGAAATGACCCATGACATGGTTCTCATTCCAGCCGGGAATTTCGAGCGAGGATGCGATCAGCTGGGGCCGGAGCATGGGGCACCACGGCACACGGTATATTTGGACCCCTTCCTGATTGATAAGTTTGAGGTCACCAATCAACGCTTTGAAGAGGTAATGCCGGATCATAAACTACGACGAAGCAGATTATCACGGTGCGAGCGTTGTCCTGTAGCCAAGGTCACCTGGTATGAAGCTGCAGATTACTGCCACCTGGTGGGGAAGGCGCTTCCCAGTGAAGCCCAGTGGGAGAAGGCGGCAGGGGGAAAAACCGGATGCGAGTTTCCCTGGGGAAAAGAATTTGATCCGGGGAAGGGATTGGCTCATGGTAAAAAGAAATTGAAAGTAGGTGCAGCAAAAGTGGGAAGTTACCCTCCGAACAAATATGGTGTGTTCGATATGGCTGGCAATCTTTGGGAATGGGTTGCTGATTGGTATTCACCTCAGTATTATTTCAGGGAAGTGATGTACAATCCACGTGGCCCTCGAAGCGGAGTGATGAAGGTACGTCGGGGTGGTGCCTGGTCTGACCATCCGAACGGGATGAAGGTCGGATACCGCGACTGGAGCTATCCTTTTTCGCGAAGCTACAGCGACATCGGGTTTCGCTGCGCCATAAGCCTTGGGCCTCAAAGGAAATGAAGTTATTAACGACCCTGTTCATTTGAATCCTTATGACGGAAAAATCAAAGCTCGAATATATTAAACGGTTGGTGGATGAACAACTGAATGATTCTGTTGATTCTCTGGAAATGAAAAATAAATTTATCGGAGATGAGGGGCTTGAGGCTCTAGTCCATATCGACCGTCTGGAAGAAGTTGAGAACCTGGATATTTCACGTAATCACCTGACCCACAGGTCGATGCCTGCACTTGCGGCATGTACCCGTTTAACCAAATTAAAGCGCTTGTATATTGGTGAAAACAACCTTGGAGACCAGGGAGCGATCTCACTATCGAAAGCGGCGTTCCTGCCTCAACTGGTCCATTTTGATGCACGCTTTAATCATATCGGGGAAGACGGTGGAAAAGCGCTTGGGACGGCCCCGTTTAAAAAGGTTCAGGTTTTTATTCTGCAGGATAACCAGACTGGGGACGAATGTGTTCAGGCCCTGGCACTCAATCCGGGATTCATGCATGTTCGAAAATTAAATTTGTATCGGACGGAATTGTCGGACAAAAGCATTAAAACGCTGGCAAAATCCAAGGTACTTAAAAAACTAAAGCACTTGAATCTGGCCCGGAATATAATCAGGATAGATGCGGCTCTGGCTTTGGCAGGGACAAAGACTCTGACCAATATAGAAACCTTGATGATGTTTGATACCTTCATCGGGGAAAAGGGGGCCGAAGCGATCGCGCAATCACCCTCACTTCCTAAACTGAAAACACTCAGAATGACCTGATGCGGTTCCCCCAGGTCAGCTCTTTTTCAGAATTAACCGCAAGGCGCCAGAGTTTCTATTCCAAATAACTTTAGGAAAGACACTGCTGCCCAAATGCCGATGCTTGCAAAAAAGCCGAGCATGACAGCTGCTGTTACAAACACTCCCGCCAACATGACCATTCCTTGAAAACTTTTTGTCTGCATAAGTTCACCTGTCTGTAGAAATTAACGAAGAACAACTAAGGATAATTTTTGATTGTAGGCTTTCCATTAAATCAGGAAAAGGTGATTTAAAAGATTGGAAAAACTTGGAATTCCCGGGCTCCTGTCGCGCTGGGGGTAGAATCCCGGGTCACGAATAGCGGTCATTTAACCATGGCTCCGCAGAATTTGAGTAACCTCTCTGCTCCCAGAACCCTAATTCATCATTTTCACGGAAAATAATTTCCCCAATCCATTTGGCACCCTTCCAGGCATAGAGTTGTGGGGTGATCATTCTAACCGGTGCACCGTGTTCCCGCGTCAAGGGTTGTCCCTCCCAAGTGTGTACCAGCAGGACGTCGTATTTCATCGCTTCTTCAAGGGACAGGTTCGTTGAATAGCCGTCATAGGCTTTTATGTAAACAAACCTGGCTTCCGGTTTGATACCGCAATGGTTGGCAATATCTGAAAATTTCACTCCTTCCCAATGGTTGTCCAGTTTGCTCCAGGTAGTGACGCAGTGGAAGTCTGAAATATCTTTGGTCTGAGGCAATTGTTGAAATTGTTCCCAGTTGAAGGCTTGCGGATTTTCGACCAATCCTGAAATGGTGAGTGTCCAGAAATCCAGAGGGACTTCGGGTTGAACCCCTATATCCAAAACAGGCCATTTTTCAGTAGTTGTTTGCCCTGGAGGGACCTTGGGCATTCCGTCGCGGTTTAGAGGACCATCCCCCATGGGTGGAGGTCCCTCCCATTTTTGGTTTTCTACCAACTGGCGTTTGTATTGAATGAGCTGTTCTCGACTTTTGATTTTTTTTGAATTCAGATCTGGTTTTTGAAACTCCATCCTTCCCCCATCTCAAGAAAGCCACATTCTACCATGAGGCTTTTGAAAAAGTCAGGCAACTTGCTAAAAAACCCTTATTTTTTAACTGGTTAGAAGATTAAAGGTCCTTCTCCGGAATTCCGTTAAGAATAGAGTCTTCTGGGGAGGAAACTGAATGAATTTAAACATCCTGACATTTAACTGGCACGAACCGTATATCTGCAATCTATCTCGGTTGAATCACACCTTTTTCGTTGTTGCACCGGAGGTGGCACCCGGCAAACTCAGGGAATGGGACAAGAGGATGAGGTCTCTTCCTGGAAATTGCCATTTGATTTCACCTGAACAGGCCAGAGAGAAATTGCAGGAGGGTGATTTTGATTTAGTATTAGCTCACAATGTTAAAGACCTTTTGTGGTTGAAAAACTTTGATCTGCCAAAAATATGTGTGTTCCATTGCCGGCTGTCGACTGAAATTGCTTTGAGTGAGACTCCGATTGATAAAACGGAATATCTTAAAAAGGTAAAAAGTCTGTTGCAGGATGTCCATCCTGTTTTCATTTCACAAAATAAGAAAAATGACTGGAACCTGCCGGGCGCAGTTATTCCCCATGGAATTGACATAAATGATTTTCCTCAATATTCAGGTAACGAGTCCTGCATACTCAGGGTTGGAAACCTGTTAAAGGAAATGGATATTGCCCGAGGTTATACCAGGGGTGAAGCCATTATCTCCGGCTACCCTCATGCAACTCTTGGGTTGAATCCGGGTTTGCCTGGTTCCAGGTTATCTGAGAGCTTCAAGGACTTGCAGGAGCATTACCGGCAGTGCCGGGTGTATCTCAATACGTTGCCTCCCGAATATGAAGATGGCTATAACTTGTCGCTGCTCGAGGCAATGGCGACTGGGATGCCTGTGATTTCGACTGTCCATCCGGAGTCCCCTGTAATTGATGGGAAAAACGGTTACATCTCGGATGATACACAGTACCTGAGAAAAAAATGTGGTGAATTACTTGAGGATAAGGAAAAAGCAAAGGAACTAGGACTTAATAGCAGATCAATCGTACAAGAACAATTTCCTATGGACCGCTTCCTGTCTTCCTGGACCGGGGAAATTGAACTTTGTATAAAAAATTATCTGAAAACCAGAGGGTATGATAACGAGAGGCAAAAAGTCCCATTTTCTGAACGAAAAAGAAAAAACATATTAATGGATTTTGTCTCACACCCAGCCACCACCGCCTACTATCTGGAACGTGCTTTTAGACAGTCACACAATGTTATTACCTGTGGGGCCATGATTAATCTTGATGTGATTCACCAATGGGACCTGGGGAATTTAAAATGGCCAATTGAGCCTCAGGATATTTTTCGCGGAGCAGGGGAGAAGGTTGATGGTGTTCTTAAAGAACTACCTGCGGATTGGAATCCTGACTTTTATTTCTATGTTGAAACCGGTTTGTCCGATGTTCCGGTTGATCTCGAAAAACTTTCTATTCCAAAGGTGTGCTACCTGATTGATACCCATATCCATCTGGAAAAACATTTTGAGATTGCAAAAAGATTTGATGTGATTTTTCTTGCCCAGAAAAAATACGTTGATATTTTGCGGGCTCAGGGGAATGACCAGGTGTTCTGGCTACCTCTGGCATGTGATCCGGATATTCACGGAAAAGTGGAAACCGAAAAACTATGGGATGTTGGTTTTGTGGGCAGTGTGACCCCGGCCAATCCAAGGCGTAAAAAGCTGCTGGACTTCATTGGTTCAAGGTTTGATTTGAAAGTTGACCGAAAATTTATGGATGAAATGGCGCGACATTTCTGTGAATCCAGAATAGTTTTCAACAATGCTATAAAAAATGATTTAAACATGCGTGTGTTTGAGGCCATGTGCACTGGAAGCATGCTTATTACTGATGAAGCAGTTGGCTTAGAGGATTTATTTGAAGACCAGCAGCATTTTGTAATGTATCGGGATGACTCCCTTCTGGAAACGATCCAATATTATCTTGAGAACCCTGAACAAAGAGAAACAATTGCTGAAGAGGGTCGTCGAGAGGTTTTGGCGCATCACACCTACTCCCATCGGGCTAATCAGATGATTGATATCCTTGATGAGATATATAGGGCCAGTGAGGAGGATGTTGAAGGATCGGAGCCGGTTTCTAATGTTTCAAATTACTATGAACATGTCAGGCATGACATGCTCCCCCTGATTCCCGAGGAAGCCCGTTCAATTCTTGAGATTGGATGTGGGGCGGGAAAAACCGGCCAGTTCCTGAAGGAATCGCGAGGTGCTTTTGTAGCCGGGGTTGAACTCAATCCAGATGTTGCTGAAGAGGCAAAGTCTGTACTTGATGATGTGATTTCCGGAAATATTGAGGAAATGGATCTTCCATATGAGCCTGGCAGTTTTGATTGTATCTTATGTGGAGATGTCCTGGAACATCTTGTAGATCCCCTTAAAGTTCTGGAAAAATTGAAAGGGTTGCTAGTCCCAGGTGGGAAAATTGTGGCCAGTATCCCAAATGTCCAGTTTTTTGGTGTGATTCATCACCTTTCTGAAGGTAACTGGACCTATCAGGATGAAGGGATTCTAGACAGAACACACCTCAGGTTTTTCACATTAAAGGAAATTAAAACCCTGTTTGAAAATGCAGGTTTTGAAATAAATGAGATTCAGGAAACACTTGATCCTCAATATGAAGAATATAAAAAGTCAGGTCAAAATTGTCTAAAAGTGGGGCGGGTAACAATCAATGATTTGTCAGAGGAAGAATTGCGACGATTTTTTGTTTTCCAATACCGCTTTAGTGCAGGTTTGTCTGAAACTAAACCCGAGAACGAGAAGAAAAATATTTCTAGGGACTCCGTGATGAAAGAGCGTCAGTTGAATGAGGCAAAAACTCTGGAAGCCAACGGAAACTGGAAGGAGGCAATTAAGGTTTACGGTTTTATACTTGTAGAGCACCCGGAGAATTTAGTTTCCTGGAAATCGAAGGGGAATTGTCACCTGCAAATGCAGGAGTTTAAAGAATCCCGGGAGGCCTTTAAAAAGGCTTTTGAGTTGGATCCAGAGTCGCCTGAAATTATGATGAATCTGGCAGTTGTTTCATTTCAAGTTAGGGATTATAAGGAAGCTGAAAAATGGTTTGAGCGTCTACTAGAGTTTGATTCCTACAAGGACAAGGGCTTGTGTGGGATTGGAATGCTTAAACAGCAGGTGGAGGCGAATAATGAGGCCATAGAGTTGTTTTATAAGGCTTTACAGGTAAATCCTGAAAATGGTATTGCCCTTTCTTCCCTCCTTAAGCTGGCATATTTATCTGGTGAATTCAGGCTTGCAGAGTCTGCGCTTGAAAATTACCTTGAAATACACCCCGCCAACCTGAATATGTTGTTCGGGCTTGCCGGTCTTTATTTTGAACAGGACCGCCTGACTGAGGCACGGGAGGTTTTAGACCAAATATTGATTTTTGATTCTAGTAACAACGATGCGCTGGAATTGTTGAAAAAGGTGGAAGAACGATTAGTTTTTTCTAAAGGTTAAATAATGCCCGAATTTGAATTGTATAAAAAAAATCTTTCCCTCCTGAAAATCTGGGACCCTATACTGGCCCAAAGAGTCGATAGCTTTAATGAAGTTTCCAGTATTGAGGTCATTCCGGCCAAAACTCAAAACCGGGTTCCGGTTTCAAACTCAATAAGTTTGCATAGCCGGTACGATCCCGTGAAAGAGGCGACGACTTTCGCTGAAAATGTTGGTGATTTAAAAAACTCTGACTGCCTTGTGTTGGGTCTTGGTTTTGCTTATCACATTAAAGAGTTGTGTGAATTTCAGCCTCGAACATTGACGGTTATCGAACCTTCAATAGATATGTTTAAACAACTTCTTCAGGCAATTGACCTGTCGATATTTGGTTTGAAACTAAACTTTTATGTTAATGAGAGTCCCGCTTATGTGGCCGCGAGATTGCCAAAAAAGGAATGGTTGACTGTTGAACATCGTCCTTCTCTCAGGTTGCACCCACAATATTTTTCTCGATTAAAAAAGGGGATGGAGGGAGCCTCTTGTTTAGAGAGGAATTCGCTCAAGGTTCTTGTGATCCCTCCCATATACGGTGGTTCCCTTCCAACAGCCCGGTTTTGTTTTGAATCACTAAAGAATCTCGGACACCAGCCTTATTGGGTCAATTGCGAAAAGTACGCCGATGGGTTCTTTGATATGCAGAGTTGTACGGAAAAAAAAGAACACGAAGCTGTTCTCTCCCGAAAGTATCTGGAGTATCTCAGTGAAATGATAGTAGCCAAAGCTGCTGAAACCCGTCCGGATATTGTTTTAGCCCTGGCACAGGCTCCCCTTGACAGGGATACGATTCGGCGGCTGAAGGATCTTGGAGCTCCCATTGCTTTCTGGTTTGTAGAAGATTTCAGGACATTAAAATATTGGGAGGGAATAGCACCTGCTTATGATTCCTTTTTCACCATTCAGAGAGGAGAGTTTTTCTCGAAACTGGAATCTATAGAGTGTCCACCTTTTTATTATCTTCCTCAGGCTTGTCATCCCCCGATTCATTCACCTGTGAAATTGACTGCCAATGAAATGATCCAGTTTGGTTCTGATTTATCTTTTATGGGAGCGGCGTATTACAACCGTACGCAATTATTTTCACAGTTGCTGAACTATGATTTTAAAATCTGGGGCACTGGTTGGGATGGAGATTCTGTTTATGGCTCGTGTCTTCAAAAATCTGGGAAGAGGATTAGTAGTGAAGATACAGTTAAAATTTATAACGCTTCAAAAATAAACCTGAACCTTCATTCTTCGAGCTTTCATGAGAGTGTTAACCCAAATGGCGACTTTGTGAATCCACGTACCTTTGAAATTGGAGCGTGTGGGGGGTTTCAATTGGTGGACCAGAGAAGTGAACTTTGTTCATTATTTGATATTGGCGAGGAACTGATCACATTTGAAAATGGAAAAGAATTGAAGGAAAAAATTAATCACTATCTTGAGTTACCAGCTGAGAGAAGTCGAATTGCAAAGGCATCTCAGGACCGGGTGTTGAAGGACCATACCTTTTCCCATCGTATGAGGGAAATGCTGGTTCAAATATATATTGATCATGAAGAAAAAGTTACTCGAAACTTGAAGCGCAATTTATCCCAAAGGGAAATGTTATTGGAGCAGGTTGGTAGTGATACGGGCCTTTTTAAATTCCTTCAAAAATATGAGAGCAGTGTTGACCTTGACTTAAAGAGAATTTGTCAGGATATACAGGATGGAGAGGGTGAGCTTACGGATACTGAGCTTCTTCTCTTGATGGTTGATCAGGTTGTGAAAAAGTGAAAAACAAAGAACCAAAAAACATATTGATGCTCAACCTGACCCGCATGGGGGATTTGATTCAATCCACCCCATTGCTCAAGGGACTTCGAAAAAAATACCCCGATGCCAAAATTACGCTTTTGGTAGGAAGTGATTTTTATGAGTTTTCCAAAAGACTGCCCGCTGTTGATGATTGGATTGTTTTAAACCTGAAGCAATTTAAAGAAAAGTCCATGCAGGGTGGGGTGAGCTGGGTGGAACTTTATAGTTATTTTGAAAATATCCTCGATCAGGTTCGCGATAAAGATTTTGATCTGGTGTTTAATCTCAGCCATTCCAAATTGAGCGCGTTTATTATCTCTTATTTGAAAATTAAAGAAGTTCGTGGGTTTAAATGTAGCAGCGAGGGTGACCGGATGACTGATCATCCCTGGCTCCAGTATTTTTTTACAGAGCCATTTAACAGGCCTTTCAACACTTTTAATCTGGTAGATCTTTTTTTTAAAGCCGGAGACATCGACCTTAATGGAGAAACACTTGAGATTAAAAAATATCCAGAGGATTCCTTGCGTGCCGGAAAGATTCTTCAGGAAAACTCGGTTCGCAAAAATGAACTACTCATAGGGTTTCAGGCAGGGTCGAGTTTGGAAGGCCGACGTTGGCCAGCCTCCCATTTTGCAAAGCTCGGTGACAGACTTGTTCGGGATTTAAATGCCAGGATTTTGTTGTTCGGCGTTAAATCTGAATCGGGAATTGGAGAAAATATATTAGAGCAGATGGAAAGTCCCGAAAACGTATTAAATTTGATCGGAAAAACAGATATCTCGGAATTGGTGGGATTAGTGGATCGTTGTCACTATTTAGTTACAAATGATACCGGAACCATGCATATTGCAGCTGCCCTGGGAACCCCCATAGTGGGTTTGTTTTTTGCGCATGCGCATCCTCCCGAAACAGGGCCTTATTCCGAAGAACAGTTGTTGTTTCAGGCCGATATCCCTTGTGCCCCTTGCAGCTACGGTGTTGAATGTAACCAGGTCGTCTGTATAGAAAAACTGTCACCCGATTTAGTGGCAGAAATGATGGGTCAACACCACCTAAAAGGAGAATGGAGCCTGCCACCTGGTTTAGAGCCCTCAAAGGAAATCAAAATATTATTGACGGAAAGAGGTCCGGATTCCTGCCTCAGAATGAATAGATTAAATCCTGTTGAACTGACTCAAACGGAGCTGTTCTCCTGGATGTACAGAGGTCTATGGCTGAATACATTGGGTAAAAAGTCTCTGATGAAAAACAGTGAGCACAGTCAGGAATTGATCCGGTTTGTTCAATCTTCTTATGGAATTGATGTTGATTCGAACCTTTGGAATGAAGTTGATTTCACTTTGAATGAGTTAATTAAACTGGAAGGCAAAGGGAAGGCGGGTGTTCAAATTGCTCTGGAGATATTAAAGAATGTAGAGGGTTCAAGCGCAGACCTTGACCTCCTGGTAACCTTGGCAGATAAGATAACCAGGCTTGATGATGAAATAAATTTGATGGGTCTTACTCAGCCTGAAATAAAACCAATTACCGATATGTTTAATAAGCGAAAGGAAAATATTGATGGAAACAATTTGAAAGTGATGGCGCGGACTACACTTGATTGTTACAAAAACTTAATTTTGGAGTGTCAGTATATGATGTGGTTGGCAGGAGAATTTCAGAGGGGATTGAAAGATCAGGCGGCTTGCGAAGTTTCCGGTTTCAGGTCCATCAATATTGAAGTGCCGGGAAGATAATTAGCTATATCGGAATCACATTTATCTTCAAGAAGCTTTTGAAGGAACTCCAGGGAAGCACCTCCACCGGTAGATACGAAAAAATTTGAAGTGAAATTATTGAAAATGGAATAAGTGTCCTCGGAATTGAGTTTGATAGACAATTTTTCCCTGTTGATCTGATTGTTCAATTGATTCAATAGTTGTTTGCGAATCAGGTTTTCAAGTTCTTCGCAGTCCAATTGATTCAGGATGGCTGCAGAATCTCCCCCTCCTATCACCACACTTAATTTCTGGTCTGAAATTGCAGCAGCGAAAAGTATTTTTGCAAGTTGTTTAGACCCCTCTGCGTAATGGTCGCTTTGAGGATGGTCGTAGGCACCCAAGGGGCCATTCCAAAAAACATTTTCAATGGCACCTTCCTGCAAAATATTCAGATAGTAGTTTTCAATGGTTTCCGGGCCGAGGTCTAACTGGAAATCTTCATTAAAATCGGGTTCTTCCTTGATGGTGTATTCCGTTTCCATAAAATCTTTAGTGATTTTATAGTCATCCGGGTAGATCAGCATTACCTTGTTTTTTTTCGCTAAAAGAATGATTTCGCCAGCAAATTGAACTTCCCTGATTAGATCCTTTCGGTCGTCCTCACCTTTGGATTCCCACATTTTGGAAGGTAATTGCTCGATTGCCAGGTTTTCTAAATTATTTTTTTGGGTTTTCGCGAGTAAAAAGGCATTGACCATTCTGCCGCCTATAAAAATCAACTTGACCCTGGCCTGGACAAAAGTTTTTAATATCGCGATTTTATCGGAGATTTTGGTTCCCCCAGCTATCACAGCAGTTGTTTCCGGTTTGGCGAGGACCCGTTTTCCGAAAATACCCAGACGAGAAATTTCTTCCTTAAGAAGGGATCCGGCAACGGCAATTTTCCCCTGTTGCCGCATATATTGAGGAAGAAGTTTGATGCTTTTGGAAACTCTATGGCTACAACCAAACGCACAATTTATAAATACATCCGATGTTTGAGCAACATCCTGCATAAATTGTTCTCGAAAATTATCCGTATTTTCAGGGTCGAGGAGGTATCTTAAATTTGGTAAGAACTTGATGCCACCTACAGGGAGTTGATGCTTGTGGATAATCCCGAGTGAGTCGGTCATATGCGCATCCGTGACCTCAGGTGGAAATAAGGCGTAAGTGTCTTTGTATCTTTCTCGTAGGAGCGTGTCGAAATGGTTGCAGACGTATTGGATATTGAATATACCGTCCCAGCCTTGATGATCTTTCCTTTTATGGGGGCGACCTAGATGAGAGCCAATAATAATACGGCAGTCTCCCTGGGTCAGTTTGTGAATATGCCGAAAGGTGGTGTCAAGAAAGCGGCGGATTCGGGTGTCGTCCAAAACACGGTACCCTTTAGCAGAGGGCACCATGGGGACATTAAAATCAACCCTGATGAAAATGGTTTTTCCAATCAGGTTATCAGATTCAAGGGAATCCAGGCTGGGAATTTTGGTTAACTTGTCCATATAAACAAGATAACTAATAACTACTTATAAATCAATAGTTTAGTGTTTTTATGTCTTCATTTTCCCATTTTGAGCGGGGAAATGGGTTCCAACGGGCAAAATTAAAATAGCATGACTTCTTGTATTTTGAAATATATTAAGTTTTAGTCTATTATGCTTCCAACATCTCTTTCTCTTCTTTTCTCTTAAGGAGAAGCAAACTTGCCCCCTCGAAAAGCCACCCCAAAAATATCCTCAAAGAAAAAACTACTCATTAACGCAGATCATCCTGAAGAATGCCGAGCAGTCGTTTTAGATGACGGTAAACTTGACGAAATCATCATTGAGCATTCTGCCCGTGAACTTATCAAGGGAAATATCTATCTTGGAGTGATCACCCGGGTTGAACCTGCAATTGAAGCGGCCTTTGTAGACATTGGCGGTAAAAAGTTCGGCTTTTTACCGTTTAAAGATGTTTTGAAGGAATCTTATTTACAGACTCGGGAAAAGAAAGCAAAGGTCCGCATTCAGGATGTCCTGGTTCGTGGGCAAAAAATTCTGGTTCAGGCTGTAAAGGAAAGCCGGGATGCGAAAGGTCCTTCGTTAAATAATGGAATAACGATTCCCGGGCGGTTTCTTGTTCTCATGTATGGCAGCTTGTCTACAGGAGTTTCCCGGAAGATTGAAGATGAAGCCGAACGCCGTAAGCTGAAGGAGATCCTGGCAGATCTTGAACTTCCTGAAAATATGGGAGTTATAATCAGAACGGCCGGTGTTGGCAGGACCAAGACCGAATTGCAAAAAGATCTTCAGATGCTACTGAAAATATGGGAAAGCATTCAGGAAAAACTGAAAGAATCCAGTGCAAAGGCTCCACTGTTGCTTTACGAAGGACCGAATATGGTTGTGCGTACGGTGCGTGATCATTTCACCGCCGATACCTCTGAGATTCTGGTCGATAGCAAGGAATCCTATAAAGCTCTAAAAGAGTTCATGAAAATGGTGATGCCCCGGATGGGGAGCCGGATCAAGCTATATCAGGAAACCCAGCCTCTTTTTTCCGCATATGGAGTTGAAGACCAAATTGAAAATATTTATGAGCGGAAAGTGAATCTTCCCTCTGGTGGTTCAATTGTGTTCGATATGGGAGAAGCCATGGTGTGTGTGGATGTCAATTCCGGCAAGACCACCAGTGCCAGCGAGCTGGAAGAGACAGCCTCGAAAACCAACCTCGAAGCAGCGGATGAAATCGCTCGCCAACTACGACTGAGGGATCTTGGGGGACTGGTTGTAATCGACTTCATCGATATGTTCCAGAAGAAAAATAAATCCCTTGTCGAAAAGCAAATGAAACAGGCCTGTAAAAACGACAAGGCCCGGATCAATATTTCCAGAATTTCCCGTTTCGGGCTACTCGAAATGTCGAGGCAGAGAATGTCTCCGCCTCTGAAAGAGGGAGTATATGATACCTGTAGCACTTGTGGGGGCTCTGGGACGGTTAGAACGCCAAGTAATCTTGCACTACAGCTTATTCGGAAAATGCAGGAGGCACTCTCTGCTGATAATGTGAAAGTTCTGAGCGTTACCCTTTCCAACAGTGTTGCGACTTACCTGTTGAATAATAAAATGGACTATCTGGTTTCCATTCAGGAACGGCAAGGTTTTCGCCTCCAGTTCAATACGCAGGAAAACCTGGATCAAAAAGATTTTTCTTTCGAGGTCCTCGAGAGGAAAAAAGAAGAAAAGATTGAAGAGAAAGGTGAAGAAGCTCCAAAAGAAAAACCCAGTAAGGTCTCCCGGGGGCGCCGCGTATCTACTAAAGATGACAAGAGCGAAGACAAAAAGCCCCAGGAGGAAAAGTCACGGGGAAGCTCTCGGTCGAGGCGGTCCTCTACACGAGAAGAAAAACAGGAGGAAAATAGTCAGCAAGGGGAAAAACCTCGCCGAAACTTAAGGTCACGACGGCCATCGGGAAGAAGGGAAAAGCCGGAAGAAAAGCCTTCTCAGGTTAATGAAACTCCCCCAGCTGAAACTGGAGCTAAGGCAACAAGTGATCCGGAAAGTGTTGAGGAAAAACCCCAGCGCGGTAGACGCAGAGTGGCAGGTACTAGTCAAACCCGGCGGGCTCCAAGGAAAGCTTCCTCATCAACCAAAAGGGCGGGGTCGCCTCGTGGGAGGCGATGGCGTAGCCAGCGCGCTGACCGGGAAGGGGAGAACAAGACAGCTAGTGTTGGAGAAAACACAGGTCATTCCTCAGAGCCGGGTGAAAACACCCCCACTCCCGATATTGTTTCGCCTTCATTACCTTTAGCGGGCGACATAGAGGGTAATTTAAAAAGCCAGCCAGATGTGGATACGGGTTCTTATGGAACTTCGAATACGGAACCCCCTCCTGCAAATTTACCTCAGGAAAGGCAAAGTTCCCCGGGGCCAAGGAATGAAGACCCTCCCCAAATCAATGAAGAGTATCCATCCGGGTTTTGATATTGATTAAACTTTTATCCAAACATACGGTGCAAAAGGAAGTCGTTAGCTTTTATTAATAAGGGGCGGGAGTTTTAATCAGGTTCTATTTTTATTTGGATAATGCGCAACGAAACCCCGTGTCCCATGACCGCATTGTGGGAGGAACAGGATTTCTAAAAGACAGGGTCGCAAATACCTGTAAAAATCCGTGTTCCCTTTTATTGTAGGCTCCGCCTCGAACAACCCTCAATTTTTTCCCAAAGTTAGGATCTTTGTAGGTTGATCCGGGGTAGGGTTCGTAAACGCTTGCTGTCCACTCGGATACATTTCCGTTCAAATCAAATATTCCAAATACGCTTTTGTCTTCCGGAAAGCTTCCAACCCGTTTAACTGCTTTCCCAAAATTTGCTTTCTCTTTGTTAAATTCATTTCCCCAGACAAATACAAAACCTTCCGAACCACGTGCAGCTTTTTCCCATTCCAGTTCAGTGGGCAGGCGTTTGTTTAACCAGAAGCAATAAGCTTCAGCCTCGTACCAGGAAACTCCACGAATGGGGTGATCGACTCGGCCATCAGGATATTTTGCTTTAGGTTTAAAGCGAATAAAATCCCCATAGGTCACTTCGTATTTATCCAAATAAAAAGAGGGTAGATTCCCTGTTTGGCTTGGAGACGCATTTTGACTTGAGGTTGTATCTGACATAAATGAAGACAGGTTCGATGAGGGATCGGCGCCAAAAATGAATTGGCCGGCGGGAATCAAAACCATTCCCTCAGGTGGTTTTGAGCTTGATTCAGAAAATACAGGGATTGGAAATAAAGTGGGCAAAGCCACTAAAATCGCTATTAGAAGGTATTTCAATTGATAGAAACCTGAACTGCGGGGTCCGCTAAGTTTTTTGAAACATTGACGGGGTCGGGAAATTCGGTTTCCTCTGGAGGAACATAGACATATTCCACGGTCAGGCAAGCGGCTTCCTCACGTGTACACATACCCGTGGCGCACTCAGATTCATTATGATTGCAGTAGTAATTTAGAATCCGCATTTTCATGTGGCCCTTCTCAGCAGTACGAACTAAATAAACCGATTTTTTGGATTCGATATTATGGGTCCTTGTGCGGTAGTTGTACCAGCTGGAAATCGCTTCATTCCGGAGGCTGCCCCATTGCCGGGTATCCTCTACAAAGGGGCCGGGAGTTATTTTTTTTATCTCGTCTATTTTTACCGGCCCAAGGTCCATGACCCCGACTCCGCCAGCCTTATGAGTTTCACCACTGTTTGTGATCACTTTGGTCCGCTGAAATCCCAAGTCCCAATCTAAATCAGCCAGTTTATCCAGATTGTTTTCCAAGTCTTCCACTTTATGAGTTTTTCTGGAGGAGAAATCTACTAGGGTCCAGGCATCTCGTGACTTAGCATCTACTTTGATCAGAGGATTGTTGGTTGAGATTTTTTTCAATTTCTTGGGAGGAAGAGGCCGGTTTTCAAAATCGGCAATATTGTCACCCATATAATTCATGGCGACGTTGAAAAACAGGGAGGCCCCTAACAGGATGGCGACTATGGTCAGATTGCTGTTCATAATCCCATTGTAGCAAATGGACGCCTCCTGAAATGGAAAAAATACCCATTCAAGAGGGTTAAGGATAAATGAAAAAAGAGGTTATGGATATTGGGGCTTGGGCCAGGGGCCATGATGAAGTATACTAAATAAGTTATTTCTAATAGCACCCGCCCCAACGACATGCCTGATAAACGTCATTTCAAATTCGAAAAGGTCCAGATTGAGAATTTTCTGAAAAAGGAGTTTGAAAAATCCTTTAAGGGAGCCGGGCGAATCTCTATTCGTAAGCGGCAAAAGTTCATGAACCGGATCAATAAAAAGGTTGGAAAACAATTCGGTAAAGACGTTTTATGTCTGGTCGATTGGACGCGCCAGGGTTTCGTTACTCTTGTGTCTCCATCCCATCAGGAATCCACTGAAAAAGGAAAACTATACCACTCATTTGTGCACCCCCAGGTAGCTTACACAAGTCACTGCGTTGACCGCTTTAGTGAACGGACAGGTGCTGGGGATAACTGTATAATTCTTCTGGATGATTTTCTCGAAGAAGCGCTTCTGACTTTTGGTTTGCACGACGGATATCTGGTTTGCCGGTCAGGGGTATTCGCTTATGTGGTGGAGCAGGATCGTCTTATCATCAAAACCTTTATTAATTCAGAAATGTTGTCCGACGACCAGATCCGGGAGTTTTACGGCTGGGATGTTGTCGCCAACTTCAGTCCGGAATACATTGCCCAGGAAATGGACGATGCTGATTTCATGGTTCAGGATGAACCTCTACCTCAACCTTCCCAATCCGGGGACAGGTAACCGCCCCACCCGGAAAATAAATTAAGACCTACCTCTGTGCCGGATAACATGATCCAGCTTTACAACGTTTATAAAGCTTACCAGAGTAGCCATCCTGTGTTGGTTGATATATCCATGGTCATTCGGGAAGGGGCCTTTGTGTTTATTACAGGGCCCAGCGGCGCGGGAAAAAGTACTCTCCTGAAGTTATTGTTTCGCTGGGAAAAATTTGATCGAGGGCAGGTTCTGGTCAACCGCATGAATATCGGTAAGATTCCGGAAGACCGACTCTATCTTCTCAGGCGAAAAATTGGAGTGGTGTTCCAGGATTACAAGTTGCTCCCGAATAAAACTATTTTTGAAAACGTGGCCTTTGCGCTTGAGATTATGGGAGCAAACAGGAAAACGATCCGTTATCAAACCTGGGAGGCGCTGAAGAATGTCGGGCTCACCCATAAAAAAGATGCTTACCCTCTTCAACTCTCCGGAGGTGAGCAACAAAGAACAGCTATTGCCAGAGCCTTGGTCAATAGGCCAAAGATTTTACTGGCGGATGAACCGACCGGAAACCTCGACCCGGATATCGCCACCGAGATCCTGAAACTGTTTGAGGCTGCCAACAGGGCGGGGACGACCATTGTTCTGGCTACACACAGTCAGGACCTTTTAAGGCAGAGCGATCACCCTATAGTGACTTTGAACCAGGGAAGAATCCTGGAAACCCAATTTACCGGCTGACCATGTTTCGCAACGCCCTCCATTACGCCATAGCCAATATTCGTTCAAACAGGCAAGTGTGTCTGGCATCCATTGGTTCAATCGCGGTCGCCCTGTCATTTCCCGGTCTTTTCCTCTTTATTTTTGTCAATTTGAACTCCTTTCTTTCCAATTGGAACCGGGAAGTTCAGTTGATGGTGTACCTCAAAGATGACATTACTCAGCAACAGAAGGTGGATATTGAATCCCTGTTAAATCAGGGGCCCAATGTTCAGACGGTTACATTTATTTCCCGTGAAGATGCCTGGTCTGATTTTCAGAGTCTGTTTGCAGATAAATCAGGGCTTTTAGAAGAGCTTGAGTTTAATCCACTGCCGGCATCCTACCGGGTTCATTTTGAAGAAGGTCCCGATCGTGTGGACTCCATTCGTAAAGCTGCTGAAAGCGTCGTGACAGTTCCCGGTGTTGAATCGGTTGATTATGGTGAACAATGGATTGCAGGGTTTGAAACATTTTTGATTTTTTTAAAAATATTTTTAGTGGCCCTTGGAGGGATTCTTGCTATGGGAGTCCTGTTGATTATATCGAATACGATCAAATTGTCAGTTTATTCGCGCCGGGAGGAAATTGAACTGATGCTCCTGATCGGGGCCAACCCTCGATTCATTAAAACTCCTTTTTTTCTGGAAGGAATTTTTCACGGAACTCTGGGAGCCATCATTTCCATCGGGTTATTGAAACTTCTTCACCTTTACTTTCAGTTCAACTTTGAAGGAACACTGGCTTCAACTAATCTTGGGATCAAGCTTCAGTTTATAGGGTTTGTTTATACGGCATTAATAATTGTAGCCAGCATGGTGGTTGGTTGGTTGGGTAGCTCTCTATCTGTAAATCAATTCCTTAAGTCCTATCGAAAATGAAAAATTTATCTGAAAGTAAAATGGTTTTTGCGTTTGGGGTGTTGTTGTTCTGCCTTTTTCCTTCCACAGGCTATTCAGGAAAACAAAATACAGTAAAAGATATTAACAAGCTTTTGAAGGAAGAAAAAGTTCAGCTTGAGCAACTCAAAAAGAAAATTGCAAAAAGGGAGAAGCAGTTAAAGTCCATCGGTAAACAGGAAACTTCTGTATTAAAAACCCTGGGACAACTGGAGGATAGATTAAAGTTAAGGGAACGGGAACTTCGAATTTATCACTGGAATATCAAGATCAATAAAAAGCAGATGGGCAGCCTGGAGGCAAAAACAAGTAAATTGGAAGGGCAATTAAAACGACAACAGTATGTTCTCGGCTTGCGGCTCAGGGCTTTGTACAAGGAAGGGGGTATGGTTCCGGTGAAGATATTGTTTTCCGCTGGCGGCATGTCAGAGCTTTTGCAGCGCTTTAAGTATATGGATTCGGTGATGGCCTATGACACGACTGTTTTTCGAACTTACGAGTCGCGGCTCAAACAATTGCAGGCAGAAAGGCAAACTCTTTTAAAAGTGAAAGCCAATTTGTTGACCCTCGAGAAAGCGGCTCTTTCCAAAAAAGACGACCTCAAGAGGGAAAAAAAAGGAAAGTCTGATTTTCTGAAAAAAATCTCTGGTGAAAAAAAATACGCCCTGAGAGCCAGAAAAGAGCTGGTCGCTTCCAGTGGAGAATTGAATAAGCTGATTGCGCGTCTTCAGGAAAAGCTGGTGCTTGGAAAAGGCCTCAGCATAGTCGATAAAAAGGGAAAACTCCGATATCCCGTTCCAGGAAAAGTATTGAACAAATTTGGGAAACATCGGGACCGCAAATACGGTACATATATCGTCAACAATGGGATTGATTTAAAAGTTCCCGGTGGAACCCCGGTGAGAGCTGTTTTTGATGGGAAAGTGCTGTTTACTGGAAAACTTGAAGGATACGGCAATCTGGTAATTCTTGGACACGGTGAAAAATACCATTCGCTATATGGTCATCTTGAAAAAATCAACGTGAAGACCGGTGAAATTGTCGCCGAGGGAGGAATATTGGGGACATCTGGCGATACGGGATCATTGATAGGTCCGTCTCTCTATCTTGAATTACGGCATCAGGGCAAACCAATAGAACCTACCCGATGGTTCAAAGTGGCAAAACGTTAAGTTCCGGGTAGGAGGGTTATGGCAATTAGGTTATAATTTAAAGTCAGGGTTAGTCGCATAATAAAAATCATGAACCATTTTGGAGCAAAAAGTTGAAATTTCTCGACGTTTCCTCATCCAGTAAATCCGGGATTATTTCCCAAATTGCGAGAGTATTTCTCGCCTTTTGTTTAGTCCTCAGTCTCCAGACGCCGCTTTGGGCAAAATCGGATACGTCAGAGGAAAAACCACCGGTTAATACCTACGATAAACTGCGGGTATTTTCAGAAATTCTTTCCCTGCTTGAAGCCAATTACGTTGAAGATCTGGATAATAATGAATTGATCGATGGTGCGATTCGCGGACTTCTTAAAGTACTTGATCCCCATACCTCCTATTTGCCTCCGGATTCCTTTAAACAAATGCAGGTAGAAACATCGGGGAAATTTGGAGGACTCGGAATCGAAATTTCCATGCGAAGCGGTATCCTGACCGTGGTTTCTCCAATTGAAGACACTCCGGCAGACAAAGCCGGTATGCAGGCCAACGATAAAATCATTAAGATTGAAGAAGAATCCACTTTGGACATGACCCTTACGGAAGCTGTCAATTTACTTAGGGGAGAGCGTGGTACACCGGTCACTATTACAGTTTTGCGCGAAGGGGTAGACAAGCCTTTTGAGGTTTCCATTACCCGGGATGTTATCAAGGTAAAAAGCGTCAAATTTAAAAGCTACAATGACAACATTGGGTACGTCAGAATTCGTAGTTTCAGTAAAACCACAAGCCGTGACCTGGACAATGCCATTATGGAACTCGAAAAGGGAAATATGGAAAAATTGATCCTGGATCTGCGGAACAATCCGGGAGGACTTCTCAACCAGGCGGTAGAGGTTTCTGATCGTTTTTTACCCCAGGAAAACCTGATCGTTTATACGCAGGGAAAGACGGACGATCAGAACATGCGGTTTACGACGCAGAACAGAGGACACCATGTTGATTATCCAATGATTATTCTGGTGAATGGAGGCAGTGCCAGTGCTTCTGAAATCGTAGCAGGTGCCTTGCAGGACCTCAACCGCGCTGTCATTATCGGGACCCAGACATTCGGTAAAGGGTCTGTGCAAACCATCATTCCACTTAGCGATGGATCGGCCTTGCGTCTGACCACGGCCCGGTACTACACACCAAGTGGACGGGTAATCCAGTCCAATGGAATCACTCCGGACATCATTGTCGAGATGCCTTTGAAGAAACCTGGCGATGATGACAAAGAGGAACAAGAAAAGACAAAAGAGGAGAAGGAAAAGGAACGGGTTCGAAAGTTCCTGCGGGAGAAAGATTTGAAAAAGCATCTCATCGGTAAAAGCTCCGGTGGGGAAGTTGTGGAATCTGAAGAAGACGAGGATTTCGACGAGAAAGAGGCAAAGCGCCAGGCTGAGATAGTTGAAGAATTGGAAAAGGATCCGCAGCTTCGTGAAGCCATTGCTCTTCTTTCCGGTTGGTCTGTGATGAATAAAGTATTCAAGACAAGTGCTGTAGAAGAAGTAAAATAAACCTTATTTAATCTCCTCAAAAATTTCGACCGGAAGCGTTTTTCGCTCTCCGGTCTTCTTTTTTTATGCTGGTACTCGGAATTGAAACTTCCTGCGATGAAACTGCTGCAGCGGTCCTTCGTGATGGACATGAGTTGTTGTCCAATGTCATATTTTCCCAGGTTGATATTCATAGCAAATATGGGGGCATCGTCCCGGAGATAGCTGGGCGCTGCCATATAGAAAGTATTGACCTGGTTGTCCAACAGGCACTGCAAGAGGCAGGGGTGGATCTTGGGGAGATTGATTTAATCGGTGTCACTGAGGGGCCGGGGCTGGTTGTGTCGCTTATCGTTGGAATTAACGCGGCTAAAGCCCTGGGTTATGCTTCCAATATTCCGGTGCTCGGGATAAATCATCTGGAGGGGCATCTCCTGGCAATTTTTCTGCAAGAGCAGGTGGCTTTTCCATTCCTCGCTCTTATAGTGTCCGGAGGCCATACCGACCTTGTGCGTGCTGATGGAGTAGGGCAATACAAGGTGATTGGTCGAACGCGTGATGACGCCGCTGGAGAATCATTCGACAAAGTCGCCAAAATGTTAGGTCTGGGTTATCCCGGGGGCCCATTGATTGAAAAACTGGGCCGAGAAGGTGATCCATCCGCACATGCTTTTCCCCGAAGTATGCTCACCAATGGAAATTTTGATTTCAGTTTCAGTGGGATCAAATCTGCAGTTCGTCGCCATCTTGAAACAAATAACTTCCCCGGAAATCAGGAAATATCTCTTGCAGATATCGCCGCATCTTTTCAGGAAGCGGTCGTGGATGTTTTGATCAAAAAACTCCTGCGTGCTGCCCGGAATGAGGGGTTGGAGCGTCTGGTATTAACCGGTGGTGTCGCCGCAAACGGTTGCCTGCGGGATCGACTATTTTCCGAAGCAGAAAAAGAGGGTTTTTCGGCTTTTGTTCCCAAGCCGGTTTATTGTACAGACAATGCAGCGATGATTGCATCGGCTGCTTTTCTTCGACACGAAGCCCAGTTGCAGGGAACTCCCTTAATGGAACTGGATGGAAAATCCAGTCTGTCATTTTAGAAAGCTTCGATGCGTATTCTGGTTACAGGTGGCGGTGGTTTTCTTGGAAGTCACGTTGCCCTTAGGCTGAATGAACTGGGACATGATGTCACAGTATTTGGGCGACGGCCTTACCATCATCTTCCCGATGATATTCGTCAGGTGCAGGGTGATTTGAACCAGGCTGAAGAGGTCGCCTTTGCCTGTAAAGATCAAGAAGCAGTTTTTCATTCAGGCGCACTTACTGGAATATGGGGGCCGCGGGAAGTTTTCGAAAAAACCAACATTCTTGGAACCCAGAATATTATCGATTCCTGTTTCAACTCGGGAGTCAAGAAACTCATCTACACAAGCTCCCCCAGTGTGGTCTTTGGTGAGTCCGATCTTGAAAATGTTGATGAAAGCGTCCCCTATCCAAAGCAATATCTAACCTCTTACCCCCAAACAAAAGCGGAAGCCGAGCGTCGTGTAATAGCTGCAAATGGAAATTCCGGTTTGCTGACTGTAGCGCTGAGGCCTCATTTGATCTGGGGACCACAAGACCCTCATTTGGTGCCAAGGATTCTTGAACGTGCCGGTCAAAAAAAATTGATTAAGGTAGGGAATGGAAAAAACTTGGTGGATATTATATACATCGATAACGCAGTTGAAGGGCATTTGCTGGCATTGGAAGCTTTGCAACCCGGAGCAACCTGTGCAGGAAGGGTTTATTTTTTAAGTGATGATGAGCCTGTGGTTTTGTGGGATTGGATCTCGAGACTCATAAAGGAAATGGAGCTGCCACCAATTTCGCGGTCTATTTCATATGCTCTGGCGAAAAAACTGGGACATGGCATGGAGTTATGGTACACGCTGCTTGGAAAACAATCCGAACCGCGGATGACTCGGTTCGTTGCGGGGCAGCTTGCCAAGTCCCATTTTTTTAACATCACGGCCGCCAAAAGGGATTTGAACTATAGACCTGTCGTTTCACCGGAAGAGGGCTGGAAGAAAATGATCCGTTGGTTTAAGACTCACCCAGTAAATTGATTTTATGAGCAAGACAGGCGGCACCAAACCCGTTGTCAATATTCACAACACCGATGCCCGTTGAACAACTGTTTAACATAGTGAGTAATGGAGCGAGACCCTCAAAAGAAGCTCCGTAACCTACACTTGTGGGAACCCCGATAACTGGTTGTTCAACAAGCCCTCCCAGTACGCTGACCAGCGCACCTTCCATTCCAGCAACGGCGATTATTACCCGGCATTTTCTAAGAGTCTCCAGTTTGGCTAACAGCCGGTGAAGCCCCGCGACACCGACATCGAAAACGCGCTCCACTTCAGTGCCAAGGGTTTCCAGTGTGATCGCCGCTTCTTCAGCGATAGGAATATCTGAAGTCCCAGCAGTAACAACGGCGACCTTGCCCCGTGGTACCACCTTCTTTTTCTTCAGGACCAGAAGTCTCGCCTGCTTGTGAAATTGAGCTTTTGAGGGTAAAGAGCTTTTAAGTTTTTTATATACTTCTTCATCCAAACGGGTGGCCAGAACATTCTGTCCAGAGGCGCAGAGCTTTTTTAAAATCGTTTTAAGTTGTTGAACCGACTTTCCCTCGCAATAAACCACTTCTGGGATACCTGATCTTAGTTCCCGGTGATGATCCAACCTGGCAAAACTGATGTCTTCAAAAGGAAGGTTTTTTAAACTATCAAGTGCTTTATCGGGGGAAACTTTTCCTCTGGCAACCTGGTCGAGGAGGTTCTTTATTTCTTCAGGCTTCATCAAGGCCCCTTACACCCGAGAACTCGCTTCCAGTTTCTACTTTCATTAGATCAGCGAGGGCTCGCCCTGGTTCCTTGTCTTCGTACAAGACCCGGTAGGTTTGCTCTATGATGGAGGCCTGGATGCCGAATTTTTCTTTCAAGGTAAAGGCTGATTTAACCGTTTTGATGCCTTCCGCAACCATCTTCATATTTTCAATTATATCTTTGAGCTTGTCTCCCTGTCCCAGTTTGATTCCAACCATCCGGTTACGACTCAGATCACCGGTGCAGGTCAGGACTAGATCACCCAGTCCGGAAAGCCCATAAAAGGTTTCGGCCCTTGCACCCATTGCCGTTCCTATCCGGCTGATTTCCACGAGGCCCCGTGTAATGAGTCCAGCCCTGGTGTTGTTCCCCAATTCGAGGCCATCACAAATCCCAGCGGCTATTGCGATAACATTTTTCAGTGACCCACCAATCTCGACACCAAGAACATCTGTACTGGTGAACACACGTAGAGTGTCGGTTGAAAAGATTTGTTGGACTGTCTCTGCCGCTCCCGGGTTTTCTGAGGCTACCACAATAGTGGACAACACTTTATTGGCGACTTCTTTAGCAAAAGTAGGTCCTGACAGAGTTACAAGTGGAAATTTACTTACGAGCTCCCTTTGAATTACCTGGGATGCAGGAAGCAAGGTTTCTTCTTCCAATCCTTTACTTGCATTTACGATGATCGCGTTGGGGGCAAGATGTGGGCGAAGGCTTCTTGCAATAGATCCAAGAACATGAGACGGGGTCACCAGAACAATAATCTTTTTACTTTGAACAGCGTCCCTCAGGTCATTGACCGGATTGACAATGTCCGGGAGGCGGAACCCAGGCAGGAAAAGCCTGTTTTCCCCGGTAGTTTGCATGGATTGGGCCAGATCACTTTCCCAAACCCAAAGGTCGACCGGGAGGCCTTTGTTCCCAAGGTGTATTGCGAGGGCCGTTCCCCAACTCCCGCCACCGATGACTGCAACTTCTGGTGTCATTTATCAGTTTTGTTTCAATTAAGGGTTGTTAAAATCTGTACGCTAAGCTTTTTTGCCGATACTATAGTATCCTCTGGTCCAAATTAAAAGGGCAGGAAAGTCCTGATAAAAAGGGGCTTGTGTGGGGTGTTCCTTTGTGCTTAAATTGTCGTTCGTTTTGAAGGTCAGATATGTCTTTGGACGTTACGACATTATAGATTCATCCCTTTTCTTCAAGTATAATTTGTGTTTGCATAATTATACTTCCAACCTTAAAACCTGCAAAATCAATGGCCGCTGAACAAGAAGTATCGAGAAAGCAATTACTGAAAGAGGTTGATCCGGTTTATTCTGCCGGCAGTAAGATCATGGAGCGCCTGGTTGTCAACAAGGTTCCCCTTTTTATCCTTCTGGCCATTATCGTGTTTTCAGCAGCGGGATTGGGAATCTACCAAAAACAGCAGGCTAAAAAAATCCTTCAGGCGGAGGGGCTCGTGTTTGAAATGGAGCAGATCCGTGAAAACGCCAAGGATAAATCTGCTGATGCGGTCCTGAATGAATTAAAGACCAAGTTTGAGGAAATTTCAGAGGGTAAGCAAAAGAGAAGGGGGCAACTTTTGTTGGCCGACTCCTATTTCCAGTATGGAAAATTCGATGATGCAGAAAAAGTCTATTCGGAATTAAAGAATAATGCGACAGGGGATCTTTTGACAGTAGATCTCGCTCGAAGAGGGTTGGGGCATGTGTATGAAAGTAAAAAGGATTTTGACAAGGCCATCCAAGCCTACAAATCGATTATAGACAATCCAGGCCCCTTGCCGGTATTCTATGTATATCTAAGTCTTGCCAGGTCTCATGAACTCAAAGGAGATGTGGAAAATGCCAAGCTGGTACTTAGGGATATTGAAGCCAAATTTCCCGAGCATCCAGATATTGAAAGGGTCAGACTCCAAATCAAAAAACTGGAGGGAGGATCCTGAAAATCTAACAAAGGAAAAACCGGGTGATAAAGGTCTCGTCAGGTAAGGTTAAATTTCTTCCCGGTTTGATAGTCGCCCTTGTTCTTCTCGTTTTTCCGGCAATCGTTGCAGCAGTTCCCTTCATTAGCAAAGAAACTGAACTTGAGATGGGTCAGAACGCTGATCCTCAAGTGATCGCGCAGTTTGGCTTGTATCCCGACAAGGACCTTCAGCTCTATGTAAACCAGATAGGGCAGGATCTTGTATCTTCCCTTAGTAATCCAGAATTCGACGATTATTTTTTCAAAGTTGTCGATAGTCCCCAAATCAACGCTTTTGCTCTTCCAGGTGGTTACATTTATGTGACACGTGGAATTCTGGCTGTCATGAACAATGAAGCTGAATTGGCCGGGGTTCTGGGCCATGAGATTGGTCATGTGGTCAATCATCACGGGGCTGAGCAAATGGTCCGCAGTATCGGGGCGCAGATTCTTGCCATCGGGGGTGCCATCGCCAGCCCCAAAAATGCGGGTCCATGGCTGGCTGTCAGCACTCAACTATTCACGACCATTAATATGGGCTACGGCCGGGAAGCTGAACTGGAATCAGATGCCCATGGTCTGATGAACGCCTATGAAGCGGGATACGATCCCAAGAGCGCCATAAATTTTTTCCGAACCTTGCGGCAGCAGGAAATCATGTCCGGGCAGTCTTACCACAGTTTTCAGGCCACTCATCCGGATACCAAAATCCGAATCATCAAAGGGGATTCCCTGGCGGATACGATTAACAATCGTGGGAACAAGGTGACCAAAAAGAATCGGGATAATTTTCTTAGAAAAATTGACGGGTTGATTTACGGTGGAAAGCGCCATTCAAAGGATCGGCGTGAATACAAACCGGAATACATCGATATATATGAAGTTAAAGCTGGGGAAACTTTCAACAGCATTGCTGTGAAGGAACTCAATGAGCCCCAACAGGACCTGGATATTGCTATTTTAAATGGGATGCGATTAGAAGATAAATTAGAGCCCGGAACCCTGTTGAAACTGGTTAGAAAAGGTAAGCCAGAAAACCACAAGATCCTGGATTTGAAACCCGATCTGGCACGAAATAAAATGAAAAAAAAGCGCGAATTGAACTTCACCTTTTCTGATTAAAGCCCCCCTTTTTTAGTCCAGGGCTGATGAACGACTCCAATTCTATCTTTGTTCTCGAAAAAGCCTGCACGGTTCATCTGAAACCCGAGGGTGAAATCTGCAACCGCCTGCAAAAAGGACGACAGGTTCACCTGGTTCAGCGCAAAGGAAGCTGGGCGAAAATCACCTGGCGAAATGGAAAGAAAAAAGGCTGGGTCGATCTTGGATTGAAGGATAAGGCATAAAAAAACCCGGAAGGCGAACCTTCCGGGTTTTGAAAATTCCTGCTAAAACTCAATTAACCATTTTGTGCGCCAACGAAGTTCAGAGCAGAGCCCGCGTTGAACCACTGAATCTCTTTTGCATTCATTGTGTGGTTTACGGTGAGCTCTTCAGATGATCCGTCTTCGTGAGTGACCACCATTTTAACCGGCTGCCCCTCCGTCAATTTGTCAAGATCCTTGAACGAAACCCTGTCGGTCTGCTGGATCTTGTTATAATCATCCTTATCTGAGAAGGTGAAGGGCAGGACACCCTGCTTCTTCAGGTTGGCTTCAAAAATTCGAGCATAGGATTTTGCGACCATAGCGAGGCAGCCCATGTGGCGCGGCTCCATGGCTGCATGCTCACGGCTTGATCCTTCCCCGATGTTTTCATCGGCAAATGAAACCCAGCCTTTCCCATTTTCTTTGTAATGGCGTGCGATCTTGTTCAGTTCCACATCGTCTTCGCCGGTCATCAGGTTCTTACCGGTGCCTGTACCCCCACCAAAGGCGTTAGTGGCTCCGAGGAACATGTTGTTACTGATGTTGTCGAGATGCCCCCGGAATTTGAGCCAGGGACCAGCCTGAGAAATGTGGTCGGTGGTACATTTCCCGTCGGCTTTGAACAACACAAACAGATCCTGATAGTCTTTAACCGGATCCTGTTTTGGGAATGGTTCAAGGAAAGACAGGCGTTCACTGGCCGGATCTATAATGACTTCTCCGGATTTAGTTGGAGCCATATAACCACTGTCTTTGGTTGCATAACCCTGTTGCGGATAGACTTCTCCGGTAGGTGGCTCAAATTTGAAATCCTTGCCGTTATCCGTTTTGATGCTGTCCGTGAGCGGGTTGAAATTGAGAGATCCTGAGAAGGCATAAGCCACAACCACTTCAGGAGAGCTGATGAAACTCAAGGTTTCAGGATTGCCGTCATTTCTTTTTGCAAAATTCCGGTTGTAAGAACTGATGATGCTGTTCTTATCTCCCTTCTTGATGTCATCACGTTTCCACTGTCCAATACAGGGTCCGCAGGCATTGGCGAGAACTGTTGCCCCGACGTCCTGGAAATCTTTCATGATCCCATCACGTGTGATGGTTTCAAAAATTCGCTCTGATCCCGGAGTTACCAGCAAGTTGGATTTAGCCTTGAGTCCAGCCGCCTTTGCCTGCCGCACCAGACTTGCCGCACGAGTCAGATCTTCATAGCTGGAGTTGGTGCAGGATCCGATAAGCGCTGCGGTGATCTCCTGAGGGTAACCCTTTTCATTTGCCTCCTGACCAATTTCAGATACAGTCCGACCGAGGTCCGGGGTGTGAGGGCCAACAATATGGGGTTCGAGGGTGGACAGGTCAATTTCATAAACCTCGTCGTAATATTTTTCAGGATCCTTTTCCACCTCGGCGTCGGAAACAAGATTCTCTGCATACTTTTTAGCGAGATCTGCAATGGCGTCACGCTCTGTTTTGCGGAGGTAGACGTCCATGTTTTCGTCGTAACCAAAAGTTGAAGTGGTGGAACCGATTTCTGCACCCATGTTGGTGACTGTGCCTTTACCAGTAGCACTGAGAGAGCGGGCACCTTCTCCAAAATATTCGAGAATGGAGCCGGTTCCTCCCTTGGCGGTCAGCATGGTGGCCACTTTCAGGATAATATCTTTAGCTGCTGTCCAGCCGTTTAGCTTGCCTTTTAAATGAATGCCGATGAGTTTTGGCATGCGTGTCATAAAAGGTTGACCGGTCATAACATCCACCGCGTCGGCACCACCAACACCAATCGCGATACAGCCCATACCGCCTGCATTCGGAGTGTGCGAATCTGTTCCGATAATAACTGTTCCGGGGCAGGCGTAGTTTTCGTAAACAACCTGATGGATGATACCGGAGCCTGGTTTCCAGAAGCCCATGTTGTATTTCATGGCCGCAGATTCCAGGAAGTCATAAACTTCTTTGTTGGTCTTGATGGCATTGACCAGGTCTTCAGCAGAACCGGAATGGGCCTGAATAAGATGATCACAATGGACAGTAGTGGGAACCTGAACTTCAGGAATATTGGCCGACATAAACTGAAGGATGGCCATTTGCGCCGTGGCATCCTGCATCGCCACACGGTCTGCGTTGAGGTAGATATTAGAAGCGCCGCGCTCCAGTTTTGAAAAATCTGTGCCCGGTTCCATGTGGCTGTAGAGAATTTTTTCTACCACAGTCAATCCGCGGCCCAGGTTTTTTCGAGCAGCCTCAATACGCTGACCCATGGATTGGTAAAGTTGTTCGATAGGTGCCGACTCCAGTAACATTGACCTCTCCTTATAAACTTTAAAAGATGTTATAGTGTCCTCTTGCCAAAGTTGTATGACAAAAGGTCTAAAATGGGCAAAGGGGGATGTTGCCCCACTAGGGGGAACGGTTGAGGATTTTCCCATGAAAGCCGGTAAAATTCAATTACTTTGAAACGAACGATAAATTCACGAAAATTCAAAAGTCTTGTAAAAACAATAGAGTGGCCCTTTTTCACCATCCGGGCTTCTCAGATAAAAAAACTATATGACAGACTCAATTTTCGATTCTGCAGAATTTAACCGGAATTTATTTTTTCCAAGGCCTGATTCCAGGCCCACATCGCCCACTAAAGAAGAAATATATATTTCTGTGGAGGATGGTGTTTCGGTCCATGTCCGTAAGCACCCCTCGCCGGAAGAAGCAATGTTCAGCCTGCTCTACTTCCATGGCAATGGGGAGATTGTTTCAGACTATGACGATCTGGCTCCGGCTTTCTGGGATATGGGTTGCGATTTTTTTATGTGCGAATACAGGGGATATGGAAAAAGTGGGGGATTTCCCACATTGCGGGCTGCATTGGAAGATAGCAGGACAATTTATGAATATTTGTTGAAGGAAAGTCATCTGAGGGAAAAGGTCTCTGTTATGGGACGGTCTCTGGGAAGTGCCTCGGCCATTGAACTGTGTTCCCGGTATCCGGAAATTTCTTCCTGCATAGTCGAAAGTGGGTATGCGGACCCTATTCCCCTTGTTGAGCGGAGAGGATTGAGAATCAATACCACTACTCCGGAAGAAGATGCCTTGTTCAATAATTCAAAAAAAATAAAGAAAGTAAGTTGTCCGATATTGATCATGCACGGAGAGGAAGATTTCCTGATCCAGTCGCATGAAGCGGAATTGAATTTTCGAAATGCAGGGTCTAAGAACAAGCACCTGGAAATTCTTGAAGGAGTGGGGCATAACGACATTATGTATGCTCAGGGTAATCTCTACTTTCATACTCTTAAAAAATTTCTGGATAGTGTTTACCGAAACTGAACCCGGGATAAAAGGATTTTTTTAAATGGCAGTTACCAAGTTTTACAATATCGAAGGGATCATTCGAAACGGATTCAAACTAAGTCGGGACTACCAGGTTCTCGATTTCACTTTCACCAAGCTTGGTGATTCCGGGGTGGCAGCCCTTTCCGGATCCAAGTCCGTTCGTCAGCTTCGTCGGCTCATTTTAACCGGGCAAAAGTTGACTTCAGTGGCGGCGGAATTTCTGGCCGGTTCTCCTACATTGGGAAATCTGCAATATTTAAAACTCTACCGAAATAAACTGGGTGATGAGGGATGCCGGCATATCGCGAATTCTCCAAATCTGACCCAGTTAAAGTCTCTACGACTTGGGCTAAACGGGGTTGGTCCCGAAGGCGCCCGTCACATAGCCCAATCTGAAACCCTGACTGAATTGACCAGCCTGATTTTATCCGACAATAAAATAGGGGATGAAGGTTTACGCGCCCTGGGCGAAGCCCACAACATGGGAAACCTTGAAATCCTTGAAGTCAAAAAGGCGGGGATCACCGATGAAGGAATTCTTGAGTTTGTGAAATCACGGCATTTTCCTAAATTGCAAACCCTGGTTCTTTCGGACAATCAACTGACAGAAAAGGGACATCAGGCTATTCAGGAATTCTTGATTATTAATCGGGTACTGAACCGAGTTACTGAGGGAAGCGAGGTGCTTGATCTCAGTAAACTGGACCTGAATGATTTTGAAATCTCGGTCATTGCAAACCGGGAGGAACTGAAAGACATTCAGAAAATTTATTTAGAGCTGAATCGACTTACTGCAAAAGGAATTGAAGCGATCACGTCTTCCAGTCAACTAAACAATATAACTCTGCTATCACTGGATCGTAACTCAATAGGGGACGAAGGAATTGCTCATATCGTCAATTCGGAAAACATGCAGAATCTGGAAATTCTGATGGTAGAGAATAACGGGCTTAGCAATGAGGCTCTTAAATTGATTGCAGAGTCAGAGAATATGACGAACCTGACCCGTCTGTACCTGGAAGGAAATGATTATGATGAGGAAGGGCTGGAATATTTGGCAGAGTCTGAGTTTTTGGAGAAACTGGAATACCCGGTTCTTGAACGCGAGGAGGAAGTGGAGGAAGTAGAGGAGGAAGAGGAAGAGGAATTCGAGGATATCGAAGAAGAGGAAGAGGAAGACGAAGAAGAAATCATTGATGATGATGAAGAGTATGCGTGACCCGTTTCGGGCATCGTGTCCAGGATGTTCAGCTCAACGTACCTGATCCATGTATTGGCAGGTTTTATATTAAAATGTTTTTAGGTGGAACAATGCCACAATATCTGATCGCTTACCACGGGGGGAGACAGCCTGCTTCCAAAGAGGAGGGTATGGCCCATATGGATAATTGGAAAGCCTGGGTGGAAGGGCTGGGGGATAGGGTGGTCAACCCGGGAACCCCGTTAATGAACCCATATGTTGTCACCGGAGAAGGTGTTCAGGCTGACAACGATCCAATGTCCATGAAAGGTTTTGCCATAGTTAAAGCTGATAGCATTGAGGGTGCAGTAGAGATTGCCAAAACCGACCCGTTTTTGGGTGTAGAGGGTACTATAAAGGTCTCACAAATGGTAGAGATGGGATAGAAGGCTTTTGTGGAATTAGCAGATTACAAAAGGGCTTCGGATAATTTTGTTTAGTTTGATTTTACCAGGATGTTGACCATAATTCTTTAGAGTGTTTCATCTTGAATATTTCCTGAATACGACCTGCAAATTCTTCCGGACTGAATGACTTATTATAATCATTTGCTTCAAACCGGAATGGATTCCAGGACATTACCATACGCTCTATAAATAGTTCCTCCAAGGGAACGTAAGTGATTTTTTTTATAATATTGGAATCTGAGTCGACCAGAATAGCGACCATAACCGCCTCGTCTTTGGAAAACAGGGCTTCGCAAAATCCAGGGGCCTCCCTTTCTAATGCAGATGGATTGCATGGGGCTTCGAGAATCCAATCTTCGCTCCCGACTGCAAATATCGGTATAGAGGGGAATTCAGATTCTTCATAGAGTTTGGCCCGCCATTTACCGGCCCATGCATCAATTTGTGCCTGGGAGGGACTGGGTACAGCACCCAGCAAAAGCATGTCACCTGCAGGGGAAAAGGAAAGTCCTCCTCCTGATCCCTCTACTTTAATAGGACAAGGTTGGCCTTCTTCAAAACGAGCTGTGGTCGAATCCATATTATCAATCCAATAAGAAGTTTAAAGTTTCCCGTATTTTCTGCAAGCCGGTCTGTATTGTCAACTCTTATAAGACACGGCTTGAGGGGAAGTCGGGTTTAAGGTATCCTAGCCAACTTTCAAAACCCATTGGGCAGGACCCGTTTTATGAATGTCACGCTAGTTGCACACGCTTGCATCCTGTTTGAATCGAAAAACACCAAGGTGATCACGGATCCCATATTATTTGGATATTTGTGGGAAGAAATCAATGTGCATTGTCCTGCCATTGACCTGAATATTGAGAAAATACCCAAGGTGGATGTCCTGAATATTTCGCATCGCCATCAGGATCATTTCGATATTCGCTCGCTGGCCTATCTGGCCACCTACAAATCATTTTGTTCGCCGGATACGGTTGTGCTGGCACCCCAGGATGAAATTCTTCTGGAGGTCCTGGAGGAGGTAGGTCTAAAAAATATCACCCCGGTACGGGATTTCGAACCAATCACAGTGGGTGACTTGACCCTGACACCCACACCGTCGATGAATGAGCAGGATTATTTCCCGGAACATGGTTTGCTGGTTCACGATGGTGAGGTGACAGTCTGGAATCAGGTCGACACGATTGTCACTCCGGATATCGTGAACTATTTGAAAGACCTTTATCCACGGATTAACTTTGCGCACAACCGGTTTCTCCCGTTGCTGGAGGGGAACTTCTCTTTTCACCAACCACTCAGCCTTCCCTTTGAAGAATACAGTTCATTTCTTCGTGTTGTGAAAGCAGTCCAGCCGGAATGGAGCGTTCCCGGTTCTGCCGGGTTTCGTTATCGTGATGAATACGATTTTTTGAACCAGTATTCCTTTCCCACAACACAGGAACAGTTCATCAGTGATTTAAAGTCCTTTGCTCCGGAAATTAACACCAGTACCTTTTTCCCGGGAGATATGGCAGAGGTGACCGCACAGGGCGTAGAGATCCATCGCCAGCATTCCAGTTTTGTGAAAATGAGGGAAAATGATGAATACCGCATAGAGTTCAAGCCGGTAGCGGAAGTTCCCCGAATCAAGACATTGACTGTTGAACCGGAAAAACAGGAAGAAGAATGGGCAACGATCAGAAACTTTGTTGAAGATGAGTTTATTGGGGCTCTCAAGGAATGTAAGCTTTATTCCATATACGCTGAATGGCAGGTAGTTTATCAGTTGGAGGTTTTTGGAGAAAAGGAATCGGTTATCTGGAGCCTGGATTTTCGGAAAGAAAATCTTGAATGGGTGGAAGATCGTGTCGGCCGGATCAATTTATACGAGGGTATTGCAAGCTCCGAGCTGGTTGGATTAATCAATGATGAGGCGAACTGGGATTTTATTGGAATTTCTGCCCAGTACCGGTATTTTCACAATATTTACAGGTTGGCTGACGGACAGTTTGAGTGTTTTCCCTCCAACAAGAAGTTTCCTGCTCCCCTGATGCAGATTTTTGCTGCCGGCGTGGAGATGGACCGGAGAAAATTCATGCTGGATGCGATCCGCTGGAAAAATCATTACCAAAGGTAGCTATCTGGTAAAATAGTCAATTGACACTTAAATCCGGTTTGGGTTAAAGTCTATGGTTTCGAGGATTTAGCGTCATTTTCAGTAGGGTTTATTGGCGGTGTAGCTCAGCTGGTTAGAGCATACGGTTCATATCCGTAGTGTCCGGGGTTCAAGTCCCTGCACCGCCACTCCTTTCCTCTCTTTTTAATAGTCTTCGTTTTTAAATTTCAAACAATGGCAGAGACGAACTCCAGCGAGAATAAAAACGCAGAGCCTGTAGAGGGTGAGTATATCTGCCAGTGTTTCCAGGTCACAGACACCACTATTAAAGCCCACATCCGTTCCAAAAACCTGGATAGTATTGAAGGGATTACAGAAGCCTGCGGAGCGGGCGGTGGGTGCCAGTCTTGTCATATGCTTTTGGAACTGTTTCTCGATGAGCATCACAAGCGAGGGACGTTCGCTGAAAATAAACCGCCGGAAGAAAAGAAAAAAGGGTTTTTCAGTAAACTATTTTCCCGTACCTGATCAGGGGGAGGCCATGGCCTACGCCCGCACCAACTGGACCTTCCAGGAAATTCACCGCGCCCTTCAAAACCCGGTAAGCTCGGAAACCGGCCCTGATGCCCACTCTAAAAAACACGCTACCGAAGGCGAACTCGCGTCCAACCCAATGTTTCAGCAAGCCCGGGTCAATGCCCTGGTCCACGATGAAAAGCACAAGGAATCGAACATCGCTTATGCCGGGGCCAGCAAAAATCAACAAAAGAAACATCCCATGCCTGCCCCGGAAGTTCCGGTGCATTCGACGCTCGATTCCGCTTTGGTAGCGTCCGGACTGGAGAAAGCCTTTAATACATATGGGATGCAGTCACACCTAGGCCAATTGGATTCTGGATCAGATATGAAGGTGTTCGTAAACTTTTCCGTGTCGCTTGGAAAGGGGATGGTGTATCGGACAGGCTACAGTCCTGCTCAACAGGAAATCGTCTGTTTGTTTGTCTATTTAAAACCCAACCCGCGAAACAAGGATATTCCGATTTTTCAGACCGTGGTCCCGCATACCGCTCATAAAGCACAGGCAAGTCCACAGGCGACACCGGTGATTTCGATTTAAGCCTTTGTTCTTTTCTCACCTGCTACAATATCCAGACATAAATCAAACTAAACCAAAAAATGAAACTAGCTCACTTTGATTGTCATTCGGGGATAAGCGGGGATATGATCCTGGGCGCTTTGGTCGACCTTGGTGTGCCTCTCGTTGATATTCAGAAGGAGTTGAAGAAGCTCAAGCTGAAGGGCTATGAAATTTCTGCAAAGAAGGTAAAACGTGGCGGGTTTGGGGCAACCCAGGTGATTGTTGCTCAAACTGGAAAGCACAAGCATCATCACCCGCATCGCACCTTCGTCGATATAAAAAAGATGATTGAGGATTCCCCCTTAACACCGTCAGTAAAAAACCAGGCCATAAAAATATTTCAGATTTTAGGGAAAGCCGAGGCAACGGTCCACCGCACCACTCTTAATAAAATACATTTTCATGAAGTGGGGGCTGTTGATTCCATTGTCGATATAGTAGGCAGTGTCATTGCCATGGAGTCGTTGCAGTTCGATCAGGTGTCCGCCTCGTCTCTAAATACTGGAGAGGGAACTGTGCACTGTGAACATGGAATGCTGCCAGTGCCAGCCCCGGCCACTTTGGAAATTTTAAAGGGAGTGCCTTGTTTCAGCAGTGGGGTGAAAACAGAACTGGTCACCCCGACCGGAGCTGCCATTTTGAAATATTACGCCAAAACCTTTGGTCCTATTCCTGCCATGGCGCTAGGGGATAGCGGCTACGGGGCGGGTTCGAAGGTTTTAAAAGAGATCCCCAATTTTTTGAGAATCCTGACAGGGGAAACAGAAGGAAAAGAGGAACAGACACTCTGCATGATTGAAACCAATATAGACGACATGAACCCTGAGCTATATGATTCTGTGATGCAGTATTTACTGAAGTTGGGGGCCAGGGATGTGTTTTTAAATCCTGTCACCATGAAGAAAGGTCGACCTGGAACCAAACTCTCGATCCTTTGTGACCTTGAGCTAAAGGATAAATTGGCAAAAGCGATTTTAACTGAGACGACAAGTTTTGGTATTCGGTGGTGGGAGGTGGCCCGGGAAACTCTGGCCCGCGAATGGATCACAGTAAAAATTCAGGGATGTCCTGTGAAAGTCAAACTTGGTTTTCTGGAGGGTGAGAGAGTGCAGGCTTCTCCAGAATATGAGGATTGCAAGAAGGCAGGGGCGAAGCTCAAGCTACCCGTGAAAGAAGTTTTCCGAATAGCACAAAAGCTTGCTGAGGACCAGGGGAACGGGTAGAGAATTACATTCCGTGTTTGGTGAGTTGTTCCTCGTAGTGCTTGTGGTAAAGAACATCCCATTCAGGAGATCCTTCGCGAGGACTGTTGGCGTAGGAGGCGACAGTTTTCCTGGCTTCCTGGTCGCACAACTCATCGGTTTTCAATTCATCCAACATTACTTTAGCTATTTCCAAACGGACCTCATTGAGGTCGCATTTGTAGTCAAATTCTTCCCGTTTGGCGAGGTCTTTGACGATTAGACTGCTTATATGATTTACTTTTTCCCGACTTATTTTCATAGCTTATAAAATAAGACCCCTTTCACGTACCAGTTTTTGTTTTACCATTTGGAAGACACGACTAAAATCCATCATATCCCGTTCGTAATCTTTTGTTCGGGATTCAAGTAAAGTTTTCACTTCGTCATTTAGCAAGTCTTCGACCATTAAATCCTGGGTGATGACGTGGTTGATAATGCCTTCCAGTTTTTCTGGAGTATCTTCCCAAATCACCTGTCCGCCATCCAGAAGAGCTTTGGTGGCTTTTTTGGACATTCGTTCGATCATTTCATTTGTTAGACGCATGGCTCTGTTCTTTTAAGGTTTTGGAGCGGAGGACGGGATTCGAACCCGCGACCTTCAGCTTGGGAAGCTGACACTCTACCAACTGAGTTACCCCCGCTTGCAATTAAAGAGGTCTCCTTCAAGCGCGCTTATTCCCAAATATTAGAAAAATATTGTCTTCTGTAGTCTGGACATCAACGAGAATTTTGTTTTGTACTTTAATCTCCTCAATGGCTTTATTGACCATCGTTTCTATTGCCTGTGCATTTTCCTCAATGATATTGATGACCTTAACCCCGGATATTTCATTAATCTCAAGATTCATTGAAAAACCAAGTGTTTAATCATTGTTTTTAAAAGGTTTTTTGCATTTTAATAAGAGACGAAACGAAGGGGAAAACGCCACTCTGGTAGGCATTATCCAACATTTGTGCAATGGAATCAACAGAGAGCCGGTTCAAGGGGTGGAAAACCAACCCTTTCTACAGTAAATGGGATTGTTTTTGACCCGTCCTTTGAGTAAGATAAACGACATTGGAAAGTGTGGTAATGGATTTAAAGTCAATTCTTTCTGGCGGATATAGCCACTCATGTCAAGGGCCGGATAATACTTGTTGTCCGACTGCGGGGTTTTGAATGGGATACGGAATCAAGGATTTAAAATTTCAGGACAAGGTTGGGATTTCTTCCCATTTGAAGGAAGCCAAAGACCGGATGATCCAGGTGACCATCGTGGTCCTGATCTTTTTTGCTGTCAGCTTCTATTTTATTGATATCCCTCTTGCCTGGTTGGAGCAACCCCTCCCCGAAAAGTTTGGAAAACTATCTTTTATTACCCCCACCGAGCCGTTTTTTACAAATATGAAGGTTGCCTTCATGTGTTCCATGTTCATTTCCATGCCCTTTATTCTTTTTCACCTGTGGCAGTTTATTGCTCCTGGCCTGAAGGTAAAAGAAAAGAAAATTACGATGATGTTCGTGACTTTCGGCACCTTGTTTTTTGTGTTCGGAGGCGCATTCTGCTATTTCCTGGTCGTTCCGATTGCTTTGAAGTTCCTGATGAATTACGGGGTCAATTTCTGGAATTTTCAGGTCACAATCGGATTTTATTTTTCGTTTCTGACCAAATTGATCATGTCATTCGCTTTCGCGTTTCAGACCCCACTTATTATGGTGTTGCTTACAAAATTTGGGGTGATCAACACCATCAAAATGAGGCTTTATCGTAAATGGGCTTTTTTAGGATGTTTTGTTCTAGCATCTGTTCTGACTCCACCGGATATCATTACTCAGTTGATGCTGGGTGTTCCCCTTTACGGTTTATATGAATTCGGGGTTATTGCTTCTGCTATCTTTGAAGACCCGAAACAGCGGGACCTTGCTATCAAACAGATGCAGCTTCATAAAGAGATGCGGAAGGCTAAAAAAGAAGCTCAGCAGGCAGCAAAAGCCAAATCGGGAAAGGCCAAAATTAAAAAGATTATCAAGAAGCAGGATAAAAAAGCCGGGTAGCTTTCCAGGGTTTAAAACAAAACACCGAACAGAGTGATCGTCTTTGGTGCCACATAGACCACCAAAACTCCTGCAAGACTACATAAAGCCTGAAAACAAATTCCAGAATATAAAGTACCTGTGAAGCGAAACATCAAGGCCGAAATAGTACCGATTAAGGCCATTCCCAGGCTGAAATCCCAGTAGAATACGGGAAACAGCAGAGTGGCCACAAGGGCGAAACTTATCGTTCTTATGCGTACTGCAATGGGGGACATAAAAAAACCGATCAGCATTATTTGTCCGAGAACAGGCTTTAGAATAAAGAGTTCGAGCAGGGTCAACATGGAAAGGGGAGGTTGTTCAAGAGCGCGGAGATCAGCACCCTTAAACAAAAGCTCCTGAGACAAGGCAGTTACGTTTATTAACTTGTTCAGTAAAAGTGGCGAAAGGGCCACCAGAGCACCAGCACCCAGGCCTAAAAGGAGATGTGGCCCGATATGGGTTGGCTTTAGTGCGTTTCCAAATGCCAGGATTCTTTTTGTAAAGAAAAGTACAAAAATAAGAAAGGCCATGGCTGCTAGTAATACCCAATCACTCCAGAGTCTAAGTTCCGGAAAAATATTTAAAAGGGTGGGGCGAAAAATTAAACTGTAAGCGGGGACTAAGAGCAGGGTCCAGGGTGATGTATTTACGGGTTCGGTAGGAGTTCGGGGAAAAGTCATATTTTTCTGGTTGGGTCCGGAACTTAAATTTTATACTAAGTGGTATTGGGACTTTAAAGCTGGTTTTGACAACTATCCCCCAAAGCTGATCAATGGACAGTTCGTGCTAGAATAACCGCCATTTGTGTCGGGTCAATTATATCAAAACCAATTGGGAGTTCCCTCGACCTGATGCCCCAATAACCAAAAGACGATGGACATTTGAAAGGTTTTTTTAATGAGGGAATCAATACCCGATCTCAAAAAGCAGAATCTTTCCAAAGAAGAGTTCTGCAAGCGAATAGAAAAATTGAAGCACGACCTCATGGGAGAAGAGTTAGCTCGTTTGCAATTAGATGGTATAAAACTGGATGATGCCAATCTGATGAGAACAGATTTTACAGAGTCCAGTTTGAAGAAATGCAACTTTCAAAGTTCGGATTGTATGGGTGCCTTGTTAACGGGCTGCCAATTGACAGAGGCGAAGTTTCGTGGAGCGCATTTAACACAGGTTGATTTAAAAGATGCGAAGGCAACTCAGGCAGATTTCAGTGGAGCCAAACTTAATGAAAGCAATGTATCAAGGGCGGACCTTACTGGTGCAAAACTAAATAAAACTTCCATAACAAAAGCCCGGCTGGATAGCGTTACACTCGAAAAGGCAAGTTGTGTCAGTGCGGACTTTACACACAGTTCATTTCGGGTCGCCGCTTTGAGTGGTACAGACTTTACTAATGCACGGATGGTTCAGGTTGATTTTGGTGAAGCGGAATTGATAGGGGCAATACTTTGTGGAGCTAATCTTGCCCAGTCCAACTTTGGTGTTGCGGAGTTGACCGATGCCAATCTCACTAACGCCAAAATGGAGCGGGTGGTTTTGATCAGTGCTGATCTTGTCAGAGCAAACTTCAAAGGCGCCCAGCTCGAAAAAGCTGAATTTGAAGACAGCGATTGTGAAGGAGCAAATTTCACGGGAGCCAACCTCAAAGGGGCCAAAATGGAAGGGGCACACAACCTTACTTTGGAACAGTTGCAAGCTGCCATAATTGATAAAAAGACGACTCTTCCTTCCAGATTTGAAGTGACCTGGAAATCCAAAAAGGAATTTGAAATTAAGGTAAGGGGGTAAGGCAGGATCAGTGGCTTCCAATTCCTAGAGGTTGCTTGTTCTTGGAAGGTGGAAGAAAAGGGGCCTTAGACCCACTGATATGAGGGGTTTTCTCTTTTTTGTGAGAGTTTTTATGGCCCTGGCCACTAATGTGGACCAATGGCTGGTTTTCATCTGTTTGCTTTCGTGCCCGTTCCCCGGACTCAGTAATTTTTGCCTTCATAAAATTGGCATTTATGTAGAATCCGCCAAAAATCAGCAAGGAAAGAATGCAGGATTCAATGAAAATGTTTCTCCACATATTTAATCTGCCCTCAGGGTAAAAAATTATTGTATGTTCTTTAGAAACGTAATTCAATAACGCCAATTCAATTCAAATTTCCGGTTTCAACCCTCCGGTGTTGACAAGGTAGAGGGATTTTCATAATATCGCTCTAAGGTCCTTACTACCTCGGTTTTGCAGGTAATTTTTGCAAAATTCGTTTAAATCTTCACTTGGCCCCAGACGCCTTCTTTTGTGCTGGGAACGATTATTCCTCCTTATTTTCCCTCGAGAGCCGATGAACGCAAGTCATAATTCAAAAAAAATTATTATTTCTTCAGACCATGCAGGGTTTGAGTTAAAGGAATACGTTAAGGCTTTTCTTGAGGGGAAAGGGGCTGTTGTTGAGGATCTGGGACCTGAGGACACCCAATCAGTGGACTATCCTGATTATGGGATCAAACTTGCCCTTAAAATGACGGATCACCCCGAGTGTGCTGGAATCCTGGTTTGTGGAACCGGTGTTGGAATGTCCATGGTGGTCAACCGTTTTCCCAGAATCCGGGGAGCCCTTTGCCACGATCTTTATACCGCTCAAATGAGTCGGGCGCATAATGATGCGAATGTCCTGATTTTGGGGGGGCGGGTTATCGGGAAGGGATTGGCAGAAGAAATAGTAAATACCTGGCTTACCACCGAGTTTGAGGGTGGCAGGCATCAGCGGCGTGTCGATAAAATTGAAGTGAACGAATCCTCGTCTACTATTAAAGGAGAAGGCTAAATTGTCCCTCTTATCCGATTTTGACCCGGAAATCGCCGGGGCCATCAAAAATGAATTAGATCGTGAAAACTCCACTTTGGAAATGATCGCATCCGAAAATTTTGTCAGTCCGGCAGTGATGGAAGCCCAAGGCTCAGTAATGACAAATAAGTATGCCGAAGGTTATCCGAAAAAAAGGTACTACGGCGGGTGCGAATTTGTGGATATTGCGGAGCAACTAGCAATAGACCGAGCCAAACAGATTTTTGGAGCAGAACATGCCAACGTCCAACCACATTCCGGCTCCCAGGCCAATATGGCGGTCTATCACAGTGTTCTGGAACCAGGCGATACGATTTTGGGGATGGACTTGTCTCACGGTGGACACCTGACCCACGGTAGTCCGGTAAACTTCTCCGGCTATACTTACAAAGTTTTTCAATATGGTGTTTCCCGGGATACGGGACTGATCGATTATGATGCCGTTGAAAAGCTTGCCAAGGAGCACCGTCCAAAAATGATAGTGGTTGGTGCCAGTGCTTATTCAAGGGTAATCGATGCCAAACGGTTTCGGGAAATAGCGGATGAAGTCGGTGCAAAAATAATGACCGATATTGCGCATCCTGCAGGCTTGGTTGCTGCAGGTATCTATCCTTCACCTGTACCGCACTCTGATTTTGTGACGAGCACTACCCATAAGACCCTGAGAGGTCCGCGAGGGGGCTTGATCCTTTGCAAGGAGGAATATGCGAAGATGGTCAACAAGCGCATTTTCCCAGGAATCCAGGGCGGCCCTCTGATGCATGTGATTGCCGCAAAAGCGGTAGCCTTTAAAGAAGCACTTACAGAAGAGTTTGTTGAGTATCAGAAACAGGTAGTAAAAAACGCGCAGTGTCTTGCTCAATTACTGATGGACGGCGGTTTGAACATTGTAAGTAATGGCACTGATACCCACGTGTTTCTGGTGGACCTGACTGAGAAAGGGCTCACGGGAAAAGAAACAGAAGAAGCTCTTGAGCAGGCGGGTATAACCGTCAACAAGAATACTGTTCCTTTTGAAACACGCAGCCCCTTTGTTACTTCCGGGATTCGTATTGGGTCTGCGGCTCTTACAACCCGTGGGATGAAAGAGCCGGAAATGAAGCGAATCGGTGAGATGATCTTGAGCGTGTTGGAGAAAAAGGACGACCCGGCTCACCTCCAATCCCTGCGAGATAAGGTGCGTGATTTGTGTGATCAGTTTCCCCTGTACCAGGAGACATCCAGCACCCAGCAGGTTTAAGCCGTTTCTAATATTATAATATTCTAAATTGCCATCTTCAGGGCTTGTGGGCAAGCTCCTTCGTGGTTCAGAGTAAATTCACCTCAGGCTCAAAATGCGTTGTCCCAAATGCGAAAATGTCGAAAATAAAGTAATCGACTCCCGCATGAACACCAACGGGGAGGTTATTCGGCGCAGGCGCGAATGTCTTGCATGTTCCGAGCGGTTCACAACTTACGAACGGCTGGAGCGCACTCAGATTTTCGTGGTCAAAAAAGACGGGCGAAGAGAAGAGTTTGACCGCAATAAAATCCTCGATGGTATTCAAAAAGCCTGTCAGAAGCGGCCAGTCAGTCTGGAATCCATCGAAGAGCTGGTCGATCGCATTGAAAAAAATTTGCAGGACTCGGGCAATAAGGAAATCTCCGCCATGACGGTTGGAGAAAGTGTTGTCCGGGAACTGGCCCAGCTGGATGGTGTTGCCTACGTCCGATTTGCTTCTGTTTACCGCGAATTCAAGGATGTGAACGAATTCATGTCCGAACTCAAGGATATCCTGAAGAACAAAGACTCCTGAATCTCTCACCTGTTTGTTTTCTTTCCGGATGAAATAACTCCAAGCCATTGAAGGGTTTAGGGTAAAATGATAGGATACTGGATATCCATATCCTCAACGTGCTCCCTGAACATTTTTCAACATGGTCGTTTTCTTTAATATTTCCCTTGTCGGGTACCTGCTGGCTTCAATCGTTTATTTTGTCCAGTTGGTTTATCGCCGACAGTTGATTTCCAATATTGCGATGTCAACTGTCATTGCGGGGTTCATTTCCCATACGTTGGTGATCGCGCTAAGGTCACAGGCTACAGGGCATGGACCCTATACCACCTCATTTGAGGTGGCGGTATTTTTCGCCTGGGTCCTTGCTGTGATTTTTCTGTTTGCCAACTGGAAATATCAAATCAAGGATCTCGGTGCTTTTGTGGTACCGGTTATTTTTCTGGTGTTTTTGTATGCGACCTTCCTGTCTCGCGAAGTGGTTGCCTTCCCGGATACTGAATATCAGGCCCTGCTGACCTTGCACCGGACCTTGTCCATATTGGGCTATGCAGCTCTTGCCATGGCGTTTGCGGTGGGTTGTATGTACCTGATCCAGGAGCAACAGGTGAAATCCAAGAAACTGGGGATGATGTTTTTTCGGATGCCGTCTCTGGAAACCCTTGATAATCTAAACTCCAGGGTTATATCGATCGGATTCCCACTTTTCACCCTGGGGTTTATAACAGGGACTATGTGGAACATGGAAATGACCCAGCATTCCATTTTTAGCCTGAACATGATAAAAGTATGGCCTTTCATAGCAGGATGGCTGATCTACGGTCTGGTCTTTTTTGGCAGGCTTTTTGTCGGATTGCGCGGTAAACGAGCCGCCCAGTTTTCAATGGCAGGTTTTGCAACCGTGATGTTGACCTACTTCTTACACGTGTGACGATGGCAGTTTCTAATCTTATTCTGGTTGGCGTAAACCACAAGACCACCCCGGTGGAGGTCCGTGAAAAGCTCGCATTCAATCAGGGGAAAATTGAAGAATCGACTGAACTTCTGTTGCAGTATCCGGAAATTCAGGAAAACACGATCATCTCCACATGTAACCGGGTGGAGATTTATGCCCGCGTCAATGATATTGAGGCGGGCACTGATCGTTTAAAAGAATTCCTGAGCCAGTACCATCACATTGAATTGGAAGAATTGGATCAGTACTTTTACAGCTATCAGGATAACGATACTGTTGAACACCTGTTCAAGGTTTCTTCCAGTCTCGACTCCATGGTCCTTGGCGAAGCCCAGATTCTGGGCCAGGTAAAGGATGCCTACAGTCTGGCTCGATCCTTGAGAGCTACCGGGCAAATTCTCAATCAACTTTTCGAAAAAGCCTTCAATGTAGCCAAACGTGTTCGAGAAGAGACCGGTATTGCTGAAAGTGCTGTCTCCATCAGTTCCGCCGCTGTTGAGTTGGCACGCAAGATTTTTGATGATCTGGAAAATCACACGGTCATGCTGGTTGGCACAGGGGAAATGGCTGAGCTTGCTGCGAAGCATCTTATCTCTTACGGGGCTAAAACCGTCTACATCACCAGCCGGACTTATGAACGGGCCGCGGCCCTTGCCCAGACCTTAAACGGCTCTGCCCTTGATTTTCAGAATTTCAAGGAAGATCTCCACAAGGCGGACATTGTCATCAGTTCGACTGCGGCTCCTAAATTTATTATTGAGCGGGACATGGTGGATGACGCAATTCACAAACGCAAAAACCGACCGATGTTTTTCATTGATATCGCCGTGCCCCGGGACATTGCCCCGGAAGTGAACGAACTCGATAACGTGTATCTGTACGATATTGATGATCTTCAGGGAGTGGTCAACGCCAATATCAAGGAGCGGGAAAGAGAAGCAGAAATTGCCGTTGAAATCATTCAGTCGGAGGTGGACAAGTTTAACAACTGGATTGTGTCTCTGGATGCAGTCCCGACCATAGTTGAAATCCGCAAGCAGGCGGAGGTAGCAGCTCTAACTGAAGCGGATAAGACACTGGCGCGCATGCCGCACCTCACTGATGATGATCGTCTTGCGATTCATAATATGACACAGTCGATCATCAATAAAATTTTGCACAAGCCGACAGTAAACTTAAAGAAAAAAACCCAGTCTAACGAAGGGCACGCCTACTTGAAAGCCATTCGCGAACTGTTTCACCTGGATGATTAATGGACGACTCAAAAACACTTAAAAAAATCCGCATTGGTACGCGGGGCAGTCCCCTTGCTCTCTGGCAAGCCAATTGGGTCAAACAATGCCTTGAAGAAGAGCACCCCCATCTGACTATGGAGCTCGTGAAAATTTCCACATCTGGGGATAAGATTCAGGATGTTGCCCTTGCAAAAATTGGAGGAAAGGGATTATTCACCAAGGAAATTGAGGAGTCCCTTTTGCAGTACGGAAGCGACATCGCGGTTCACAGTATGAAAGACGTGCCGGTTGGGTTGCCTGCCGGGCTTGGAATCTCTGTAATTCTTGAGAGGGAAGATCCTCGCGATGCTTTGGTTTCCCGGGATGGAACTACTAAACTTGCGGATCTGAAGGAGGGGGCAAGGATAGGCACAGGTAGTCTGCGGCGCACCACTCAGTTGCTGGCATTTCGTCCGGATCTGGAAATCGTTCCTCTGCGTGGGAATGTCCAAACCCGATTGAACAAAATGGAAACCGAAAACCTCGATGGGGTGATTTTGGCCGCAGCCGGGTTGAAACGTTTAGGTTTTGGAGAAAAGATTACGGAAGCAATCTCCGAGGAAATTTTAATCCCCGGTGTAGCTCAAGGAGCGGTTGGAATCGAAACCCGCTTACAGGACCTTCCCATTCTCAGTGCTTTGATGCCACTCGACCATGAAGAAACGAATCAGGCTGTTGAAGCAGAACGGGCTTTTTTAAGACGACTCGAAGGGGGGTGTCAGGTCCCGATTGGATCTTACGCTACCATTGAAGGGGATGAAGTTCATATTCGGGGTATGGTGGGGAGTCTTGATGGTAAACGAATTATCAAGGCTGAAAGAACGGGCCATATAGAAGACCCCGGTCGGGTCGGATACGATCTTGCGGGTGAAGTTTTGGAAATGGGAGCTGGTGAAATCCTGAAGGAAGTGTACGGTCAAAGCTAGGGAGGTGTGGTTAAATAACTATTAACTAACTTTGCAGCGTGGTGGGCCGCTTACCCAATATCCTCGGCAGCATCAGTCCAAATGGAATTATCCAGAGCAGAATATAAGTAAAAGGTTCAAGGTAGTAACGCTCTTTGTAAAATACAGACAGAGGTTCCACCCGTTTGTCTTTAAGCTCAAACATCCTCACCATATTGTCGATATCTTTTTTGGAATGTACTTCCTTCTCATAAGCAATCCGAGCAAGCCCCGGGTTTTCCTCAACAGCCTCTAAATCCGCTTCAATCACCACTCCAAAATCCGGATCCAGAATCCACCATTGTCCCGGTTCAACTTCAGCAGTGAGGATCCGGTGATTGGATAGCCCAAGCATTTTTGCGGGAATGCCATTGCGAGCCAAAACCTGAAGTAGGATGATCGATTGCTGCGAGCATAAGCCTACTCCCCGCTCGACCGCTTTTCGATAATCAAAAAATTCCCACTTCCCAAACCAATCAGGAATAACCCGGCCGAGAGCAGCTAGAATATAATTTTCGGCCCACGGTACCCTGAGGTGGTAGTCGTCCAATCCCTCATCTTCCCAGTAGTGGGCGATTCCCTTGTGAATCACTTCATTGAGTTTATACAGCCAGAGACCTCTGTCTGCATCAGGTTGTTCCAGGACCTGTAATACTTTTTCAAGCGGAAGAATAAGTTCCTTTTTTCCCGTGTTTCCCCTTGCTTCCTGATGAATGACAGGATTGCGGAGTGTCTGGGACCAACCATAGATATTTAATCCCAAAAGAAAAATCCCCAGGAAAAATGAAATCGTTTTCCAATGGGAAGGCATGCCTCGTTTAATTAAAAAAGGTCCGGACGACAAGCCTGTTTTTGTAAAGCATATTAATTTTCCGCTTTTGGTGGAAGGGCACAGGTGTTGATTCCCTGGCAAGTGTAGAAAACACATTTGCCAGTCATGCCAGAAAAGGTCACGACTAAGCCCACAATTACAAAGGCACAACCCAGGCTGCCATTACTTGCAATTCCTCCAAAAACAAGTCCCAGTCCCAAAATCATCCTTATTAATCTATCCGTGGTTCCAACGTTTTTCATTTAACTATCTCCCTTTTATAGCCAGGTTAGTTCTGGTTGTCCAAGCCGGTCTTCAGCTAATGCCAGGGCTTCTTCCCTAAAAGTTTTGTCTTTGATGGGGCTCGAATTTAAACGACCCATTATTTCTTTCGTGTTCCTTGCAACAGTATTATAAATCAAATTTTCAACATACGAGCGACCATTATTTCCGCTTGCTAAAACCCGGGCTCGATAATCTTCATCCATCGTCATTTCCAACTCTGCGGCACAACCGATAACGCCCCCTACATTGACAATAAAGTCTGAGCAATTGAGGATGCCGCGCCTGTTTTCCAGGTAGTATTCAGTTAAACGATTGCTCGGTGCATTGGCTCCCTGGATTACTATTTTGCAATCGATTCTATCAGCGTTTCTAGCCGTGATGGCGTCCGGGCGGGCGGCAGGTATCAGGACATCGCAGGGGGCTTCCAGCAACCAGTCGACATGTTTCGAATCGAATGATTTTTCAGTTTCGTCTGAGTAATGGATCAGACCTCCCTTTTTCTTGGCATCCATCAGGGAGGAAATATTTAGGCCTTTGGAATGAAATATTGCCCGATTAATATCAGATGCGCCGACTATCCGGGCTCCCAAAGCCGCCAGTTTTTCTACTGCAGGTGCTCCGACATTGCCGAATCCCTGAACCACTACCCGGCAACCTTTTATGGAAAAGTCACCTTGCAAGGACTCCAGAGTTTCAAGGGCGGAGACCATTCCATGAGCCGTCAAAGCCCAGGCGTCGATTGGAATTCCACCCGTTTCGGGTAACCGAGAAGCTCCACCACGTTTATGAAATTTTGTCCCGAGTTTCTCGCTATAGTAGTCATAAATTTGCTGGACATCGTGATCATTGGTACCCATATCGGGAGCGGGTATGTAGGAGGGAAGGGTGAACAATGTTTCAGCGGTAAGGTGAATCAGTTCTTTTTTGAAATCCGGATTTGCTATTAGTAAATCAGGGTTCCCAACCAATCCCGCTTTTCCACCTCCATACGGCAGGCAGGCAACGCTGTTCTTGAGCGACATGGCATAGGCGAGTCTTCCCACTTCGCTTAATGTAAGGTCCGGGGCAATGCGGATTCCGCCAAGACCTGGACCTCGATTGGTGTTGTCGACGACTACGAATCCCTTTGCCTCTCCCGTAGCAGGGTCAACCATGCGGTAGCGGGATTGCTCTTCAGCTTGATCGTGAACCGAAAATCGTCCTCCGGATATTTGAGGGAGTTCCTCCAACTCCAGGCGCTTTGGAAGCTGGGGTATTGATTCAGAATTGCTCATAAAAAATTGGAATCAGGAGAGGGTGGGATGTAGAATTTATTTTTTGATTTCAGGAAATTTCGTGTCAAACTTGCTTGGAACATGAGACCGTCTTCTTTGAAAACCTCATATGAAACGAAACAAGCCTTGAGCAGTCAGCACAGTCCAGCGAAACGTATTAAAGCCCGCATTGTACCCGGTTTTGAGGAAATTCAACACTGGGTAAGGAGTGCACTTAAGGAAGATATTGAAAGTGGAGACATCACCACAGAATCTATTGTAGAGCCTGATCGCAAGGCGCGTGGATTGGTAACTGCCAAGGAACCCTTGACCTTGTGCGGTTTAAAGCTGTTTGAAGCTGTATTCAAGGAGCTGGATCCAAATTGTTCTTTTAATATTTTTGGGCATGAAGATGGAGAGCAACTCAAGCCAGATTCAAAGGTGGTGGAAGTTGAAGGTACAGCCCGTGCTGTACTGATTGGCGAAAGGACTGCGCTTAACATCATGCAACGATTGTCTGGTATTGCAACCCAGACCAGGCAATATGCCAAGGCTGCACATCCAGTGACATTGCTGGACACTCGGAAAACAACCCCCGGTCTTCGTGTTTTTGAAAAGTACGCTGTTGCTTGCGGTGGAGGGACCAATCACCGGTTTGGTTTGTTTGATGCGGTCCTGATCAAAGACAATCATATAAAGATAGCCGGGGGTATCAAAGAGGCGGTTGATCGCGTCCGTGAAAATCTGGGAGAGGAACAATCGATTGAAGTTGAAACCACCAGTACTTCCGAGATTGAGCAAGCACTTGCAGCCGAGGTGGATACCATTTTACTGGACAACATGGATAATGAAGCGGTTCGGCAAGCGATCAAGCAAATAAACGGGAAAGCAAAAATTGAGGTTTCAGGAAACATCACGTTGGACCGGTTAAAGGACCTGAGCGGAATGTGTATTGATTATATTTCAGTGGGTGCCCTGACTCATTCGGTCCGTGCGGTTGACCTGAGCCTTAATATCGATCTATCCTGAAGCTAAGAATATTTAAAAGGGATTCATCCAATGCCTTGCCATGACACCTCAGCCCTGATATCCGTCAAGTTTGATAATAGTGAACACTTGTTAGAATATGATTTCTCGAAATTAACCTGTCAGAAAACGATAGGGAGTGACAACGGGTTTCTGGATTTTAGTAAGGGCAGGGAGATGACCGCCCTGGTTGAACTGGAGTTTCAGGATATTGTAAATTATTTGAAGGTTGAGAGCTCGGAAGAACAGTTTTTGCTTTATCTGGAATGGGATGCCCTTCGCAGCACTATCCTTCACTACATGGGGAAAAGTGAGGAGCTGGACACTACCCGGTATCAGTTGGAATCGATTGATTACCAGGAGGAGGGCGTGGAAATCCGACAGGTTATTCGTCCGCCAAGAGAGATGCCAAAAATTGTTTCCTGCGCAGTGAGTGCGAGGTCTGCTCAGGTTACAGAGGCTCCTCAAGAAGAGTAGGGGAAATCATTCATCTCCCCACAGCCGAACCGGCCTTACATATCCCTGGGAAAAATCCTTGTCATAATGCTGGGATAATCCACTCTGGTAGGAGAAGTAATAGGCCGCTTGCTGGTCAAAGGGCAGAGCCCATGAGGCGTTGCCTCCACCTTCTTCAAACAGGTCAGGAAGGTGGATTTCAACATTAGATCGTCCTTTAATAGTACTATCAGGAGTGTGCAGGGTTTCGATTTCATGATTCTCCGGCATGCGCCAGTCATGAAACCCCAGGTAATCTTTGCGGTTTAAATTATCGATGAACGTCATGGCTTCATCGAAATCAAGCCAGTCCTGAGCGATTTGCCAGGAGTCCTTTTGAGCCCACGCAATTTTCAGCTGGTTGTCAAAAACAGTGCCGTCACCCCGGTCGACAAATCTGGGTTCCTCGGACATGAATTGTTTCCCTCCGGAATTGGGTATCGTCACAACCATTCGCATGGTTGTTCATTGAAATTTAATGGCCTGGAATTAACACTTTACCAAAACCGTTCAATCTTATACAGTAAACCCCCGATTGGCGCAATCCTCGAGGAGAGTTATGTTCGCTACCCGAAAATATATTATTTTGATTTTCCTGGCAGCTCTGGGAACATTATCCCTGTTGGGTGAGGCGATTGCTTTCAACTTATCCTTGCAGATTGGTCAGTTGAATATTGGCCAGGTTGCGACAGGGGAGTGTCAGGCACCACCGCCTTCGATTGAGAGATTTCAAACCATGTCCACCGGCGGACTCATAGGCGGCTTTTTAATGGTATTTCTGGGGATTATCCTTGATAGCAAAAAAATAAAAGCGGTTTGTTGGGCATTGGCGGTGATCCCCTTCGGAGTGTGGGGTTATGCCAATTTTCTGGTCGATTATGATCAGATAAAGAAAACAATTTTTAACCTGGACATCAGGGCGGAACAAACTCTTTCCAATATTGCAGAAGCTCAGGATCGGTTCAAATCAGAGCAGGATGAATATATTAAGGATTTATCAAAAGTAAAATCTCATCTTGCTGGTGCGCACGGTTTGGACGAGTGCGTTGATATTCTTGAACTCAATGTATCCTACGAACATTGGGATGCTTCCGCCCGCCATGTATCAAGCCCCAATATTGTCAAATGGGACAGCACATCCGGAAGTTCCATGAAAAAAGGGTGACCTGCCTCTAAAATCTATTCGTCTTTCCAGTGATGCACAATTCCATTTAATGAGACAAGTCCAGCAACCTGGTCACTGCTAATCACCATTCCGTATGAAACATTGAAATTAGTCATCAGCCGCGCAGCATAAATTACTGGCATATCCCCTGGAATCGATAACACCGGCTTTGACATTATTTCATAGGCATGGGTTTCATGAAGTCTCCTGTTCAGCCCGATCACTTTTCTCGCGATATCTTTTAATGTGAGAATTCCGTAAACATCTACTTTGTCTCGAGGTTCAACCAGAACTGCATTCAAATTGTCTTTTTTCATTTGAGGCAACACATCCGAAATCTTGGCAGTGCCCTCAATTTTTTTGAAATTTGGCATCATCACTTCTAGGACTCTTAGATTTTCAGGCATCAGACTCTCCAACTGATTGAAAACTTACTTCGAAAATTTATGATGATTTAATTATGCTTTTCCCTGGACGTATACTGGTCGGGAAGCGGTTATATGTAACTGTCCTTCACATCCTTCTCCATCGTAGGGAGCTGGCTTTCCAGCCCAATCGCGCGGTCGACCAGGAGTGAAAATGCAATTCCGTTTCCAGATTCATTCAACTTTCCTGCCTCGTAGATGGCTTCCATTATTTTGTTGGCATGAAAATCTTCCACTAGAAAAAGCAACAGATCTTTCTGGGATTCCACAGTCAATCCGAGAAATGACTGGTTGTTGTGGATACCTTCTCCTCTGGCATTTAAAATGGTTGCGCCGGTAGCGCCTGCTGCCTTCGCAGCAGTGATTACATCTTCCTGATAGTCGTCGTTGACCAACGCAAGGATAGCTTTAAATCGCATGATTCCTCCATTCGAAACTGCTCATTGTTGCGTGTCCGGGGCAGGGGAGTCCTCTTTTTTCTTTGCAAAGTAGGCTCCAATCATAGCATAGCCCAGGACACTGATTATCGGAAAGAGGGAAGCAAAAGCAATGAGGCCGAATCCGTCCATTAAGGGAGACCGGCCAGGAACATTGGACGCCAACCCGATCCCCAATGCAACCACCAGCGGCACGGTGACGGTCGACGTGGTTACTCCGCCAGAATCATAGGCGAGTGGGATAATGAACTTGGGGGCGAAGTAAGTCTGGATCATCAGGAAAAAATATCCTCCTATAATGTAATACTCCAGTGGATTCCCGACCACAATTCTGTAAGCCCCCAGTCCGACCCCGACTGCCACTCCAAGTGCTACAGCGATTCTTAGTCCCAAGGGTGATATTGAACCGGTGGAAATTTCACTGGCTTTCAGGGCGACCGCAATTAATGAGGGTTCTGCCATAGTGGTTGAGAATCCAATGAAAAAGGCAAATACCAGAGCCCAGATGTAAACCATGGCACCAGGTTGAATGCCCTGTTCTAGGGACGCTTTTAATCCCGGATTGTTTTCGGCCAGAACTGCAGGATTAGACAACTGGTTGGCCATGGCCTTGCCAATGGGAAAAATACATTTTTCAAGACCGACCAGAAAAATAGCGAGACCAACGATCACCAGTGCCATTCCAAATAGGATGCGTTTCAAATTCGGAAGTTTTTTCTGAATGGCGACAGCCTGGAAAAATGTCAGGACGATAATGATCGGCATGACATCCCGTATGGTTCCGGTAAAGGAATCGGCTAATAATGCGATATACCCTTCCATTAACCTCCCACTCCATAAACAACAATCCCGAAAACAAGAACAAACAGGATAGGCAACAGGCTGGCCAGTGCAATGATCCCAAATCCATCCGTTACCGGGTTGCGTCCGCGAATACTGGAAGCCAGGCCAACGCCTAGGGCGGTGATCAAGGGGACCGTGATGGTTGAGGTGGTGATCCCACCTGCATCAAAAGCAATACCGATGATTTCTTTTGGCGCAAAAATTGTGACACTGATAATCAGCGCATATCCTGTGATGATAAAGTGAACAAGAGACCAGCCTTTGATAATTCTAAAAACACCCAGGGCACCGGAAATACCTACAGAGCTCGCAATGGTGATTCGGAGCCAAAAAACAAAATTCCCCAGCGAGGACTTTTCTATGGCTTGCCCTTGAACAGCAAGTTCTCCGGCTTTTCTGGCTATTACGGTTAAGGCAGGTTCTGCAATTGTGGTGGAAAAGCCCAGAGCAAAACCAAAAAATATCACCCAGGGACCGCTCCCTTTTGCTGCAAACTGACCGGCCATTTTTTCGCCGATAGGGAACAGGGCCGTTTCAAGTCCGAGCATAAAGATGAACAGGCCGCCAACCACAAGGACCAGGCCAAACAGACTTTCCGCCAGATTGGGAAACGGTTTTTGAATTATCAGGGTTTGAAAACAGATGATCACTATCAGGATGGGAACGACATCCATGAAAGAGGCCCACAATTTTTTACTGAGTTGCTTGACCATCTGTTGCATAATTGAAACGACTCCAACACAATATACTTTTTGCAGGGTAACGGCTTGAAGTTGTTTTAACAAACCTTACTTTAATAAAAAATTAAAAAATAATTCAGGCCAATGTGTAAAAAAAGAGGGTGGTCTAAATAGAAATTCAACAATCCAGATGAGGGGGAAAATTTTTTGTGGTTAGATTGGGGGAGAAGCCTGGGCGGGATGAGGTTGGCCGAGCTTTCAGGCTGAAACAGGAAACAGCCTCTTGGCCGAAGTATAAATGGTTAGGATAAGTAAAAATTCTGGTCGAGAAGAACAGGGAAGCGAAGCTGTTAATTAACGAACCCCGCTTCCCAATAGAAATTAACTATTTTCGGTGGCTTTCGGGGTATCAGCGTCAGCTTCAACCGGTTCAGGAGCGGGTTCTGAAGTTCCCGCACTTTCGGCGTTTTCAGCCACGGCCCCGGGTTCTGGAGCGGACTCTACTTCGCCCTGCGCTTCACCTTCCTCTGCTTCTTTCATGGAGGTCTTAAAATTCTTGATGCTCCTCCCGAATGCACTGCCAATTTCCGGCAATTTTCCGGCTCCAAAGATAATCATAATAATTACCAAAATGATCATCAGTTCCGGAAACCCTATTCCCATCATGGTCCAACTCCAGTAAAGGTTCGGATAGAAGCGTCAAGTATAACAAAAATAAAGCGAAAACCAAGTCCCTTTCGAGTACATTAGAGGGGCAGACTCGAAACGGATAAACCTATACGGCATTCAGGAGGGGTATGAACGAAGACTTTGACGAGGGGCTCACCCAGGAGAAAATCCTGGAACTTTTCTTCGAGATGGGGGGGAGTCTTGACAAGATAAATACTGCCATCGATGACCGGTTGTTTAAGAACCGGACCCGAAAAATCACAACATTTGAGATGTTTATCAAAAGCCGGATTGAAACCAATCCAAAGGTATTGAAGATGGCAAAAATGGAAATTGATTTCGTGGAAGCAATTTACCTCAGTCAGTACCCCGCTTTGAAGGATTTGGAAATTCTTGATTTAAGACAAAACCCCATTTTAGATTCGGGGCTGATTGCTCTATGTAATTCCGAGGTGTTAAAAAATATAAAGGAACTGGATATCAGGAATTGCACCATCACCCGGGATGGGCTGGTTGCTCTTTCTGAGTCGGAGACCCTAAGCCAACTGGAAAAACTGGATGCCCGTATGAATCGCCTTGGTAAGCGCTGGGAGGAAAAATTGATGGGGTTACCCAATTTACCAAATCTTAAAGAGGTGAAAGTTCTCTGAAAAAAATCAGAAAATAGAAGGCCCCTTGTTTTCACGGATCTTTTGAACCATTTTGTCGGCAATTTCGTCCGCTTTTATTTGATAGGCCCCATTCCCCAGAACTGTTTTAAACTTTTCAACCATATCGCGGCGGACTTCCGACGTACGTCTTTGTCCAGGGATCCTCGAAGCAGGGGAAAGGCTTACTTTGTCATTATCTTGAGGAATAGAAGATGCTTTCCCCTGGTTTTGTTTTTTTTCTGCTTTAGAAGAGGGGGTGATACCTGCTTTGCGCTCTATTTTGTATGATGGGTTGAATTCACTCATAACTCCTCGACCAGTTCAAAAACACCCTGAGGTATTAGGTTGGCCTGCCCCACCATAGCTGTGGCCGATTGAGTCAGGATCTGTTCCCGCGTGAAACGGGTCAATTCACTGACAATATTTTCATCCCGCGCCGCGGGCTCGGCTGCGCTTAAGTTTTCTATTTTGATATTTAAATTGCCCAGGGCTTTTTCGAGCCTGGCCCGGGCAGATCCTGCTTCCTCTTTTATACTTCCTAATTTATTGAGTGCTCTCACCAAGGCATCCATTGCGGATAACGCTTCCCGCGGAGTGGTGACTTGTTCTTGAGATAAACCTGAGATTTCTTTATTAAACGCTTCCTTGTTTATCTTGTTTTCCAGAATATTTGAACTCTGACTATCAAACGCTTGCGATACATCAATCCTATCCAGTTTTTCTTTGAGTTGCTCGAATTCCAGATTAATTGCTTCACGCTCGGTTGCGCTTATAGATTCTGTAGCGGCTTCAGAAGCCAAATTCCTTAGTTGAATAATTAACTCAGTTTGTTTTTGAAGAGAGCTGTCCAGAACACTAACCAACTCAAGATCATGGGTGATGTCACTAACTTCGTTTGCGAAGCTTTGGTTTGATGTCCGAAGATTTTCGGTAAGGGCAGGGCCCTTGGGATCAACACTAATTTGATCAGTTGGGTTTAGAGTTGTGGGATGATCCGGTGAAACGGCAGAATTTTCTTCAAAGGGTCTTGAAGAACGCTGCGCAGGAAATGACAAGTCATTGAAGATTCGATGAAGCATATCCATATCCTCCTTAATATGGTGCTAATGAGTAATTCGGGCCCTCCCGGCCCACTCACCTGTTTATTGCGGAACCTGAGCAAAATACCTTTAGAAAAAAATACGATTTTTAGAGAACAACCATTATTTCTCTGGGTTGGGCGGAGTTTTTAGATAAAGGAGATAAAAACAGGCCTTTGCTCTAATAAGGCTAAGATCAATGAAATTGGAGGGTTCAAGCTGTTTGCTGAAAGCATGGTGAAGATTGGGGCTTGAATTATAAAAATGCCAAAACTATAATAAATTCAACTAGTTTTTCTCCTTTTGGGGTTCATCACAGGGCGAGTCTCCCCACCTGTTGATGAACCCCTTATTTTTTTCCTGCTCCTTAGGGGCAACATTATTTCCTAAAAATTTCCGGTAGCGTAGTCCAGGGCAGCTTGTCGGACCTCGTTTTCGGTGTTCATTACAAAGGGTCCTTGCCGGGCAATGGGTTCCTTGAAGGGAGAGCTCGCGATTAATAAAAAGCGGCAACCGCTTTTTCCAGCCCGGATTTTTACCCGATTCCCAGATCCCAATTCAGCAAGGTTTCCTGTTTCCAGGAGTTCTGTTTTATCCAGGGAAACTATAGATCCTTTGCCTTCAAACATATAAAGGAGGGCAGTGTGGTCTCTTTCCAGTTTTTCAGAAAATTCGCTGTCAGGTAAAAGTTGGACATCCAGGTAAACAGGATCACCCGTAATACCTTGAACTGCTCCTATGTTCCCCTCCTGTGTTTTCCCGGCAATTACCTTGAGGACGCATCCCACGCGCGATACGGTTGGAATCTTTTCACTGGAAAACTCATGATAGAAAGGTTCGGACATTTTTTCACTGGCGGGCAAATTAACCCAAAGTTGAAAACCGTGTAGAAGACCTTCATCCTGTTCCGGCATTTCCGAATGAATAATCCCGCGTCCAGCTTTCATCCATTGCACTGAGCCAGGAGTGAGCACGCCCGCATGCCCCTTATTGTCTTTGTGACGCATACGTCCTGCCAGCATGTAGGTCACCGTCTGGAATCCACGGTGCGGGTGATCCGGGAATCCCCCAATATAATCCAGAGGCTCGTCCGATTTAAACTCGTCGAGGAGAAGGAAAGGGTCGGCTTGCACTAACTGGCGTGTGCCCAGAGCGCGTAAAATTTTCACACCCTGACCGTCGGACACCCGTTGGTTTTTAACGATCAAATTTGCTGTTCGATAGTTTTCAGAATCGCTCATGATATTTTCGTTCCAGCCTCCGTCTTAATCCAAACTGTGGGATAATATTTCTGATGTCAAAGGAACCCGCTTCAGTTTTAGATTACCATTAGGAAAGGCAGTTTGGGGTGAATTCAATATTCCCCTTTCTGGAAGGGGGAAGGCGAAGCCAGAGGGATTGCTACGTATATCCAATTGAAAGATTCTTTTTTATGAAGTAAAAGAAGATGGAAGGATTTCCCCAGCTCTTTTCGTTAAAGGGGGAGCAAGCCAAATCTCGCATATGAGTTTGTCTTAAAATATTGAGAAAATTTTAGAAGGAAGAAAGGGAGAAAAAAAATATGGCTCAGGAAATATTAAAAGTAGAAGGAATGACTTGCGGCCACTGCGCCGAAACGGTGACCAAAGCGGTGCAAGGGTTGGCTGGTATTCAATCAGTCAATGTAGATTTGGACAAAAAGGAAGTCGCCGTGGAATTTGATGAGACCGCCACGCCACTTGAAAAAGTGTCTTCGGCAATTACTGGAGTGGGGTTTGAGGTGGTTAGTTAAACACTGGGAACTATAAAAAAGTTGGGATAGGGGAGGAGTGTGGTGAGTGCAGATGTTCCTGTGGAACTAGCTGGGAATGGAAAAATAATTAAGCCCGACAATCACGATGCAGAAATTTCAAAAATTGAATTCCTAAAATGTGAAATCCACGAGATCGGTTGACAGGTTTTGGCAATTTTAGAACTTTATCAACCGGAGGTCGTGATAACACCAGAAGAATGAGATATTCATCGTAAGCTTCGAGCCTTAGATCCCGCAAAGCCAATCAGAAACGTTTCCAAAACCTTCCGCTATTTTAGGATTTCAAGAACCACATTCTATGAATGGAGGCGGGCCTACGAGGAAAAAGGAGAATCTGGTTTGATTAACCGGAGACCCGGCCCTGCGTACTGATAGCACAGACTCCTAAACAGGGAGGATGATTTCTCGTTTCTCAGACGGACCGTATCTCATATACCGAATTTCTCTGAATCCGTGCCATCCATACTTATTTTAAGGACTCGATTCTTCAAGGCCATTTCTGCCACCAACGGCTTGAGATGTCCAATCTCTTTATTTAAATCCGTTAACTCAGTGGAGTTCGCTTCTCTGGCCATATCTCTATCATCTGTTTCTTCCCAGCTTTAAGAAAATCCTTGCTCCAGAGGTAATACAGGTTATCCGGAATCCCTTCACGACGGCAGATCGCCGAGATACTCTCATCACCTCTTAGTCCATCCAGAACTATCCCTATTTTCTCCTGAGATGAATACTTCTTTCTTGTCCGTATCCGAAAAACATTGACCATACCCTCACTCGACAATTTCTTTGCAAATACACCCTTCTTCTTTTCCGGAGAATTCGATCGGCATGCTCGATTTTAACTCGATAGCGATCGGTGTTTTGCCTTTCTTCAGCATGGAGGTTAAGCATCCGACGGGTGTCGAATACGCGTCGCTCCTGCGAGAAGTAGCGAATTTCTTCGAGCTGCTCATACGCGAGAAGACTGACGTTAAGCGGGTGACCCCAAGTTCGGGCAAAGTGGCAGTTATGGAACAACCTTTCCTGCAAATCGTGCATGGGACTTGCGGAAATATTGGCACCCAGAATAAATAATTTCAAAGGATCAGGGCCCGTTTCTTAATCAATTTGTCGTAATACCTTTAAAGGTTCTCCTCTCTTTCTTTAGTCGTGAAAACTGCCTTTGAAAACTAGGGCATAATAATTTTTTGCAAATACTTTGCATTTAATAAAAATATATATTATCGTGGCCTCCATTTTTGCAAATAATTTGCAAATTCAAAAGCTTGCTTCATTGACTTCGATTTCTCCTGAAAAGGGGGACTCCAGTTCGCTCTCTTCGGCGATTCTTTCCCGGATCAACCGCCGATATTTGTTGATCGTGTTGCGGTTCAAATCCGTCAATTAGGCGATTTTACTCGCCTCAATATCGAGTGCAAAAAACTTCATAATTTGCTTGAACTTCTTCATCGAAAATCGAGAACGTGTTTAAAGTCGGGTTTCGCCGCCTCATGACTGGATTTTAGCCCCTTTCAAGAGCCGTTAACTAGTAATGAATCATCAATAGTTATCAAAACCACAAGGACATATAAAATGGGACAAAGTCATATAGTTAATCGCCTCTCCGTCCTGCAAGCAGGGTGCTTGTTAATCAGCATGACTCTCTTGGTTGGATCGGTTACTAACGCAACTGCAGAGCCACCCAAGAAAGAGACCAAATCATCTATACTCCTCAATGAACTTGACATTAACGTCACGCGTATGAGCGATTCGCTCAAAACCGTGTCGCAATCCGTCACGATCGTGACCAAAGAAGAGCTCGCGCAGCAAACCACCATCAGTCAAACCCGTAATCTCGGCGAGGTTTTGCCCAAGCTCGTGCCGGGTCTGGCGTTGAGCAACCAGAGTACGGATAACTTCGGGCAGGGAATTCGTGGGCGAAACACGCTGGTCATGATCGACGGGGTGCCCCAATACTCCAGCATCAACATCGGCCGGGACCTCAATACCATCGACCCGGCATCCATCGAGCGCATCGAAGTTATTAGAGGGGCAACGGCCATCTACGGCAAAGGCGCCAGCGGTGGGCTGATCAACATCATCACTAAAAAGGCGGTCAAAGGGACGCTGACGTTGAACACGAATGTGACAGGCAATATGTCCCTGGCGCATCCGGACGACAGTTTCGGAGGGTCGCTGACGCAAGGTGTGACGGGAGGGAGCGGCCCGATTGACTACACGGTGACGGGGACATTCTCCCGAACCGGCGGCCAGTTCGATGCCGATGGCGACCGCACCATGCCCGGCTATCAGAATTACACCGGCGCGCTGGCCGACACCAACGTTTTCAACATCCACGGCAAGGTTGGCTACGACATCGACCAACAGCAGCGGATTCAGCTCTCGACCAACTATCATGACGTCGAAACAGACACGGATTATACGTTCGACCAGAACGTTGATGATACGTGTTCGCCCTTTACAGGATGCCGGACCAAAGCCAGGCTTCTCGAAGGCCTGTCGCTGGAAGATGAACCGCATCAAAAAAACCTCGTGACCAGTCTGGACTATACACATCAGGATCTGTGGGGCAGTCAACTGACGGCGCAAGGGTATTACCGCCGAGTGCGTGCGTTGTTTCCTCCCTTTAATCTGTCGGCATTCAGTTCTCCGGGGCTCACATGGCCCATCCAGGCCGGACGGACTGAATCTGACGTCTATGGGGGGCGTCTCCAGATAGTGACACCTATCCCTGTCGCCTGGAATCCGCGGTTACTCTACGGGGTCGACTACAACAACGAAGAGACGTCTTCGACCACCGACGTTTTCGACACGCCTGCTTACAATGCCAGCGGCGGGCGAGTATTTCAGTTCATGCGCGAAGCGCGGGGTATGTCCGGGAGACAACAGGATCTCGGATTCTTTCTGCAAACCGAGGTGAGTCCGTTGGAATGGGTCACGTTCCGTGGCGGCTTCCGCCACGAGCGAATTTGGATCAACGCCTCAGACTCGTATTTCCCTACCACGCCCGAATCGCAGTTCGGTAGCGCCACCGATACCAGTCTTGACGCGACGTTATTCAACGCGGGGGTCACGGCTCAGGTGTCTGATGCGGTCAGTATGTTTTTCAACTATTCGGAAGGCTTTATTCTCCCCCAATGGACGTCCCTGAGGGTTACGACTGAAGACCAAAGATTCGTACCGATTAAAACGGAGAATTATGAGCTGGGTGCCAGAGGAGATTGGGAACGCGTGCAAGGGAGCCTAGCCGTCTTCTACAACAAGTCTGAGTTGGGCGCATCCTTCGACGCGGTAGAGAATACCCTTGTCCGCGCTCCAGAGCGAAGGTGGGGGCTGGAATTTACCGCTGACGCGACGCCAATCGATAACTGGCAGGTGGGGACGACGGTGAGCTATCTGCTTGGCGTGAACGATACGGATGGTGACGGAAGTTTTACACCCATGGCCACTAGCGTGATTCCACCCGTGAAAGTGACCGGATACGTGGAGCATCTGACGTGCCCTGACCTGAGTTGGCGAAACCGTGTCCAGATTTTGTACTCAGGATCCCGAGATTTGGCATTCGATGCCGGGGTGGAACAGTTTCCGATCGAGAGTTTTGTGACCGTCGATCTGATCAGCAGTATACAGGCCGGTCCAGGGACGTTACGGTTTGGGGTGGAGAATGTGCTGAACGAGCTCTACTTTGCACCGCAAACGCAGTCGGATTCCTTTACTAACCGCAGCTATACCCCGTCACGCGGTGCAACGGCGACGATTGGATACTCGATCACCTATTAGTTTGTGACCTGGTGTGAGGGCATGCGATCGAAGCATTGAATCGTTAGGAGGGCAGCTTTCAGATGCTGCCCTCCTAACCAGAAGTCCGTTGGTGTTTCGGCCCAATGTCATTGACGCTTGGTTGAACCGCCAATATCCTCGGCGTGATCCAATGGGATGAGTCATGCATAAGGGAGAGCAGTGCATTGGAAAACCTGACCATGCCAGTGGAAGATTTGACTGTTAAACTATCGCTTGAATCCTATTCATGATGCGGATGAGAAAGGGTATGTGGGGTGAGCGGCTCAGAGTCCCACTTTTTCTGGCCTTTCTGGCTTCTGGTTTCGCCCTGTGCGGTATCGCAGCGTTCTTCTGGTCCGTAGAGGTTCAATCGGTCGTCACACCTTACTACTCTCCGTTCAGCACGGCGGCGGTCGTCATCTATTTGATTATCCTGCTGTGCGCGTGTGGATTCGCGGTATGGATCGGACGCCGTCCCGAGCAGCAGCAGAATGCCTGGGCATCCGCCATCCAGATCGTTCTGCGGTACTTTCTGGCGTTCACGATGCTGAAGTACGGCCTCGTCAAGATCATCCCGATACAGTTCACGCCGAAGCTATATTGGAACGATGTGCTCGCCGAGCACCTCCAACCGTTTGATCGCGCCTGGATATTCTTCTCCCACTCCCGCGTCTACGGGCTGTTCCTGGGAGCGTTCGAGGTGATCGCCGGATGCCTTATGATCGCCCGCAGGACTGCCTTGGTAGGCGCGATCGCGACTTTTTCGATCATGGTCAACATCACGTTCGTGAACTTCGAATACGGTGTTCCCATCGGTTGGAATTCTATTGTGTTCACGATGATGAGCGTTTATCTCATCGTCGCTCATGGCCCGAGGGTCCTGGCACTACTGTGGGATTATGATGCAGAACCTGCATCACGACGGCGAACACTGCTGGCGAGTCTGATCGCGCTGGCCTTCCTCGCATATCACGGAGTTGACCTGTACCGTACCCGGTACCATAGTGACTGGTTCTCGCCCGTATACGGAACCTGGATCGTACTTGACGCTGTGGAACAGACCGGAAGCCGGATCGAGCCGGCAACGCTCGGCTTCGACCGTATGTACTTTGAAGAAGGTAGTTATCTCCACGTTCGGGATCTCAACGGCCGGGTAACCGATCTATGGACATCCTACGATGTGGAGAGAAACCAGCTTCGCACGGTGCACCCCAAGTTCCAGTTCTCGGGGCGGTTCCAGGTCAACGGAGACCACCTCGAGCTGAGTGGTATCGAAAGCGTGAATCAGCTAACCTCGATTAATCTTCAGCGTGCACCGTGAGCACCCAGGTGCGGGGGTGCAGAGAATACATGCAGCGCATGCTCGAGGTCTGGCGATGAGGCGTGGTCGCACGTTCGGATTGACGGGCTGGTAAGCCTCAAGCCGAACTTAAGGGTAGTAATGATTGCGCACAAAAGGTCGTAGGCAGTGTTTGTATTTATATAAAGCTCTTCGATCTCATTTTTGAGGATGAATAGTTCCTTTACCATGAGCGTGACGCAATTTTCTTTTCTACCGTTTACGGCTCCGATAAAGATGGTCAAGTTATGCAGCGGTTTGGTCAATATAATTGCTCTGCGCAACATTTGCGATTACAGGTGGTTTTCTGGTTAAGGATTTTAGATTGTACTATGCGGCTTGGTTTTCCTCCACGTTGTTTTCAAACATGTATTGTGGATAGAGAGATCTTCCGTCCAGGAAGGTCTGCATGAGTGTTCTGTTCTGGCAGTGTTTTCCCTGATTGGTTCTTTGGTTGTTGTAATAGCGCATGAAGTCGTCCATGTCCTTTTGAATGGCTTCGATGGACTGGTACAGCTTCTTCCTGAACGCTACTTTGTAAAATCCTTTCTGCAGAGTCTGGTTGATGTTTTCAGTCGAGCCGTTGGTCTGCGGATGGCGGACCTTGATTCTGGAATGCTCAATGCCGGAAAGATGAAGGAAGAGTTTGCAGGGATGGGCCGCAGTACTCGGTTCCCCGGTCAGTTAAGATACGGGGCAACGCCATGTGCTGGGCGCGGCAGTGAGTGCGATTTTATCGAGATACACCCTGGCGAAGCCAAGGTTGGAATGCGTGTCGATTGCGGTCTGCTGGTAGAGCTTGCCGACTCCTAATATAAAAAGGCCCGGTGCCTTGTGGCTACCGGGCATGATGCAGGCGTGAGTGTTAATTAATCTTTATCGTTTTCTTCTTTCTATTCATATTCATTTGATTCGATTTCTACTTTTATCACTTTACCGTTCCGGGCATTGATGTGGATTTCTTTTTCCCAGCCATTGGGCATTTGAAGTTTCGCTTCATAAACCCATTGGCCATACTCCTTCTCCAGTTCGATTTCCAAAACCTTTCCGCCGCCTGTCTGTTTTGCAATGTCCATGGCCTGTTTCATATTGATATTCAGGTTAGAGGGAATTTCCTGATTTTCCGAGGCCTGGACTTGGGGGCCCTGGATTCCCAATCCCAAAAGTGCCACAAACATCAGAGCGGTTAACAATTGCTGGCTTGACTTTGGTTTCCTGTTCATTTTTGTAACCTCCATAAAATAGTCAAAAAATTTGCCGGTTTGTTCGGCCTGATAAATCCAATTTACCTTTCAAACCTTACGGAAAGATGACGGAAACATTACCAAATTTTAATGTTTGAGGAAGATCGCAAGGAGGATTAAAACGGAGAGGGGGAAACACCAGGATAAACCGGCTTCCTGTTCCCGGATGGCTTTTCAGGTCCACACGCCCGCCATGGGGAGGAGAATGGCATGGAGCACGCTCAACCCCAATCCTTGTTTTGTTCAGACCGATTGGAATCACCACGAAAAATTCGCTCAAATATTTTAGATTGAATCTCAGTTGAAATCCCTTCACGACGGCAGAAGGGAAAGATACTTTCAGTCAAGAGCACGAATCTTTTTCCAAGTCGAACACTTTTTACCCGTCCGATGACGATTCTCTTTTTCAACTCTTTCACTCGACCCCTTCTTCATAACGCCTTCCTTTGGATTGGAAAGGTTAATAAAAAGTGTCTCTTAATTTTTTTTCTGATTTTGGTCCGGGTTTAACTGACGGGGAATAATTTAAGGTGTTTTCTAAATTGAGCCTTATTTGTGTTTGTAATCTGGCAAAACATCTGGGCGCGGGAACAACTCGTCCATGGGGATGGACCTACTGTTTACTTGTACGATGCGAATATGCCTGCGATCCATCAAGCGTGGTCTGGCGACACCGCAGGAGTGAGAAATAGTCTCAACTTCATGAACAATATTTTTGCAGTAATTGGCAACATTCACTGCCTTGTCTTCAGGATTTAATCCCTTTTGCAGCCTTGTGTTGTGCGTTGCGATCCCCGTCGGGCAGGTATTCTTGTTGCAGTTTAAAGCTTGTATGCAGCCCAGTGAAAACATGAACCCACGCGCTGAGGTTACGAAATCAGCACCAGATGCGATAGCCCATGCTACTTCCGAAGGTGTGATCAGCTTGCCCGAACAAATGAGCCTAATGCGCTTCCGGAGATTATATTTGTGAAGAATATCAGAGACCAACGGCAAAGACTCCTTAATCACCAGCCCGACATTATCCATGAGTGGCATGGGCGCGGCCCCGGTACCGCCATCGCCACTATCGACAGTAATAAAGTCTGGCGCATTTTCAATACCGCGTTTGTGAATTTCTTCACACATGTCTTCCAACCAGCTATCACCTCCGATAACAGTCTTAAAACCAGTGGGCTTACCTGTAACATCTCGGATGTGAACAATCATATCCAGCAATGTTTCAACACTGTTAATTTCAGGGTGCCGGTTTGGGGAAATGGAATCCTTTCCTTCAGGGATACCGCGGATTTTGGCAATTTCTGATGTCACTTTGACACCCGGTAGCATACCGCCTTTACCGGGTTTTGCGCCCTGACTCAATTTCACTTCAAACATTTTGACCTGTTCATGAGCCGCAACTTCTTTGAGTTTACGATCGCAAAGCTCACCTTGATCATTACGTACACCGTATTTTGCTGTGCCGATTTGCATTACAATATCGCATCCCCCTTCCAGGTGATAAGAGGTAAGCCCTCCTTCTCCGGTATTCAGCCAGCACCCTGCCAACCGCGCACCCTTGGAGAGCGCCTGGACAGCAGGAATTGAAATAGATCCATAGCTCGTACCAGAAATATTGAATATAGACGGGGCATCGTAGGGATGGTTGCAATAAGGTCCAATCTTGAGCGACGGTATTTCCATAGAGTCCTGATCCAGTGTGGGAAACGGACAATTGACGAAAATCACTGTCCCCGGTGCGTTCAGGTTTTTGGTTGAGCCAAAAGCAACCGTATTGTCGTAGTCATTTGCCGCCCTGCTAATCCATTCCCGCTCAGCCCGATTGAACGGCATTTCTTCTCGGTCCATGGCAAAAAAGTACTGACGGAAAAACACCCCCAATTTGATGAACAGGTAACGAAACCTCCCCAAAGCCGGAAAATTTTTGCGAATGGCATCCTTGGTCTGACTTATATCAATGATAATTAAAATAATAACTGCCAGGACCAATAGACCAATGGTAAATACAAACCCTTGTAAAAGATAATGTTCCATAGTTTCCATAAAGTCGTAGTTCATCGTCATTATCCTTAATTACCTTGTTATGATTGTCATTTTTCAAACATCATGTTAGTGGTCACTATTTTTGTAATGCTCCGATTCTTCACGATCCATTTGGAATTGACGAGCTTTGATGAGGCCTCGAATTTCATTAGCCAATTGCGCGATACCGGCACCATACTTTTAAATCCGTTCTCCTCCCGTATGCCCGGCATTGACCAAGGGGAAGATGTCGATCAAATTCAAAATCACCTGTGCCAGTCCGAGCCGGTCCAAATTTTTATGGAGAAGGCATCCAGGTGAAACCAGGAATTTGCCCCGCAATCCACCAGAACAATTGCGCCACTTCTTCGTGCTCATAAAGCACTTTTTCGGGAAATACCTTTTCGATTTTATCTTTGTCCTTTTCTTTTTTAATCTGGAAATATTAATCTGCAGCCATCAGGAGTTTCCGATAGACTCTTTTTGCCGGTTGACAAACATTTTATACGCAAGTATTGCAAAAACAGTCACCCCTGACACAAAAAATGCGCCCCCTGACAACTGAGCGATCAAGCCGACCGCTTCCTTGGCTGAGTGGGTTCCGCCCATACCGGGAGCAAGCCCTCCGGCCAACAGCCAGAAAATCCCATATCCCAAACTACCCAATCCACTTAGCAGGGAAACTCCCAGTTGAATTTTGGGATGAAAATTGAGCCAGGCAACCAACAGGGAAAATGCAATGGCGATTACCCCCATGGTCTGAGAATGTAAGTGAGCTCTTTTCATATAGACCCATGCCTTATTAACCACTTTGTCTTTTTTAGTCTGTTCTCCTCCATACTTTTCCTGAAAAACCGATTCCGCTTGGGATTTCAGAAATCCCTTTACATCATCCTCACAACAACCGAATGAAAGTCCCATAGACCCACCAAACAAAATGGCGATCATGGCAATTAGAATCCCGTATTTAACATGGGTAAGCTGCATCATTTTGTCCCTCATAGGGTTAATTAATTTTTCAAATTTAAGTTATAACTGTTTGATGCGAATTTAAACGGAGTGTTACCTTTCTGTCCATCTATGACTATAGTTCTCCAATTCTGTATGGGTGTCTGATAATGTCAATTTCTTGAACTCCGGAAAACTTTGTGTGCCTGAGGGCTTGCACGCAATTTTGAAAAAAAATAATATTTGCTTCCAGAAATATTGATGGGAACCCTCAGCAGAGTTTGTGCTTCTAGTATTTCTTTAAATGGCACTTAAGAACTTCTGAATTCAGGAATTTTGAATTTCCATTTGCCAATGTTTTGACTTCCTTGAAATGCATTACTGCCTTTCGGTGTTTCCCCAATTTATCATGCCAGCGCTTCATTTTTAGATTGGGTTAAACCTGGGCTAAGATCAACGTTAAAAAATCAATTAGTAAATGGATCGTATGAGTCAACCGGGTAAATCCAATTTACCTTTCAAACCTTACGGAAAGATGACGCAAACATTACCAAAAATTAATGTTTGGGGAAGGTTGCGAAGAGGGTTAAATCGGGGAGGAGGGAAACACCAGAACAAACCGGCTTCCTGTTCCCGGATGGCTTTCCAGGTCTACCCGGCCGCCATGGGCGAGTACAATGGCATGAACCAGGCTTAACCCCAATCCTGTACCTTGTTCCGACCGGCTGGAATCACCACGGAAAAATCGCTCAAATATTTTAGATTGAATCTCAGTCGGAATCCCCACGCCTTCATCCGCTATAACAACCTGAATGGTCCCATCCGATGATTTGAGGGACACGGTGATGGTCCCCTGATTTGAATAATTCAGCGCGTTGTCTATTATATTGGCCAGCGCGCGTTGCAATTGGGTGGGATTTCCTTTCAAAAGAATGGGGGTGTCGGGTACCTCCAGCGCTATTCGAAGCCCTTTGTCTTCCGCGACCGGTTCAAATAATTCCACAGCGTTCCGGCATAAAGCGGAAAGATTCACGGTTTCCATGAATTCCACTTTCCCGATTGCTTCCAGGCGGGAAATTTCAAGCATAGTGTTGATGGTACCTACCAGTCGGTCACATTCATGAATCATAATACCCGTTACTTCTTTCATCTCTTCTGTTGTTTCCGGCTGGATCAAAACATGTTCCGCGATTCCCCGAATTCGTGTTACTGGACGTTTGAGGTCATGTGCAATGTTATCCGAAACTTCCTTTAATTCTTCAATCAAGGAAGCTATTCGATTGAGCATGGAATTGAACGCCTGCGCCAGTTGATCAATTTCCTCTGCCTTGTTTTCAATCGGGACCCGTGCCTCGAGATTATATTGGCCGATTTGCAGGGCTGTTTCCGTGACGCGCCGAACTCCACCCAGGGCATTGTGTAACACCCAGCCTCCTGTCAGACTTCCGAAAATCAACATGAAAAGCAACAAAGCGAGGAGCACGGAATCAAAGCGAACCAGCATTTTTCCACCTTCCCCCAAGTCCACTCCGGCCTGGAGGATATTACCGTCTGGCAATCTAATTGTTAGTATCCGGACGGGGGTATCCCGGCTCGGCAGGTTAATGCTGGACCATTGGGGTTCCCCACTTTGCAGGTTTTCGAATTCAGATTGAGGGGCTGGTAAATCGGACCAGGCGGTGAGATTTGATGACACCAGGTTTCTTTTGTCAGGAGTGATCAACCTGAAGAACATTTTAAGTTGGCCCTGTTCTTCACCTTCTTCCCGAAATTCTTCCCGTAGTTCCTCCAAGTCTTCATCTTCATATTCTTCTTGTAACTCCATCAAAGCATTTTGAAGGCGGTCATCTACATTTTGCAGGTAGAACTGCGAGGTGCTTTGTGTTGCCCAGAAATAAATTCCGATGGAAAAAATAATTAAAAGAACGCCGTAAAACAGCGTCAATCGAAAAACGAGCGTCTTGCCCATCAACCCCGAACCTCAAGTACGTAACCCGCTCCTCGTATCGTATGGATGAGTTTGTGTTCGAAAGGACGGTCTACTTTATCCCGTAAACGACAGATCCGGGATTCCACAACATTAGTCTGAGGATCAAAATTAAAATCCCAAACATGCTCCATAATCATAGTTTTGGATACAACCCTTCCCGTATTCCGCACAAGAAATTCCAGTAGTGCCCATTCTCCGGATTTAAGGTCCAGCAGTTTCCCATCGCGGGTAGCCTTGTGTCTGACGAGATCCAAAATTAAATTTTCCACTTTTAATTCCTGCGGTTCAGGAATTAACTTCGCCCGACGCATAAGGGACTGAATCCTCGCGACCAGTTCGGCGAAAGCAAAGGGTTTGACAAGGTAATCGTCCCCGCCTGCCATTAGCCCACGAACACGATCATCCACAGAGGCCTTGGCGCTAAGAACCAGCACAGGGGTGGCTATCCCTTTGGTACGCAGACGATGGATGAGGTCAATTCCATCCAAGCCGGGCAACATGATGTCAATGATAAGTACATCGAAAACGCTTTCCGTGGCGAGGTCCAGACCTTCATTCCCGGTCCTTACGTTTTCCACGATAAACCCTTCCTGTTGCAGTCCCTTGGTTACAAATTGGCTCAATACCTTATCGTCTTCTACAAGAAGTATTTTCATCAGGTGGATTTAAGATATATTTCTGTTTGTTGGAATACCTCGTCCGCTGGTTAGGTATCCTTCAACTATATCACTAAGGTTCCATTGCGGAATAATAAGAAACGAAAAAAACCGGCAAGCAAAAATTTCAACATTCAAATTATTATTTAGTAAACTGGAAGGGGAATCAGCGAGGTGTGGTCGTTAATTAATTATATGACTTAGAAAAATAATTTGTATTTGTCGTTAGGAAAAATCAGGTTGTGGAATAACAAAAGGGTAAGATTCCAAAAAAATCTTTGTGATGATGGGGCTGATGAGCAGAATTGAACCGCTGGCGTGAATATCAATATGAAACATATGTGAGAGTCCACAGCTTTTCAACGGGCCAATTTTTCTTTAAGGATTTCATAGGGGGTTTTCCCCCTAAATTCCCCGTGAGGCCGATGGCAGTGGTAGAAAACTTCCAATTCCTTTGCGGGCCCCTGTGATAGGTTTTGCGGAGGTAGAGGATTTTTTCATAGACCTCGTCTGGAAGCCGATGAGGGAAATTTCCGTATTCTGGCCCAGGTTTCCGATTGATCAAAACGTTCGGTGGGAGGCAATACATTCATTTTTTGTCTGGGAAAATTGGGGGTTACCTTTTTAAGAAATCATTTTTCCAATCGTGATCTTTTTCTGCTGGGCTTGGCCGTTTCGTAATATCTGGACAGGGATTTCTTCCCCAATGTTTGATTCTGCCACCATTCTTTGCAGCTCTTTTAAATCGGATACTTGCTCTCCTGCATAGCTGACAATGATATCGCCGCGCTTGAGGCCGCCCTGGTCTGCTGGAGCGCCGGTTTCGACGCTATTGACGACAACGCCTCCCTTATCAATCGCCACCTGAAAAGATTCCGCGAGCTCAGGTGTGAGTTCCTGGATACCAACACCCAGCCAACCGCGAGAGACTTCCCCCTTCTCAATTATCTCTTCAGCAATCTTCACTGCCATTTGAATGGGGATAGCAAACCCCACGCCGGCTCCAATTTCTGCGACGGCTGTATTGATACCCACGACCTGTCCGTCCAGATTGATCAAGGGGCCACCGCTGTTGCCGGGATTGATCGAAGCGTCTGTCTGAATGAAGTTCTCAAACGTGGTGATGCCCAGGTCACTGCGATGAATACCGCTGACCACGCCAACGGTAACGGTTCCCTCGAGTCCATAGGGGTTGCCGATGGCCATGACCCATTCGCCTACCTTTAAATCATCGGATCGTCCAAGTGGTGCAGGGTCAAAGCCGGTCAGAGAAAATATTTTGAGTACCGCCAAGTCGGTTTTGGGGTCGAGACCGATGATCTTGGCGTTGTATTCTTCGCCGTCAGAAAGCTTCACAAGAATTTTGTCGGTTTCTTCCACAACATGATAGTTGGTCAGGATGTAACCATTATTAGTCAGAAGAATTCCTGACCCGAGGCTCTCCATTTGATAGTGTTTTCGAAAAGTTTTGTCGAGGAAGTCCTTGAACCTGTTCAGGAAGTTTTCCCCCGGCTTCAGGTTGGAATGCGGGCTACGCTTCAGCTCTTTCAGATTGTTGATACTGATGACCGAAGGTCTGAGTTGCCGCGCGTTCCTGATAAAAGCTTTTTGCAATGAAAGCAGATCGTTGTAGTTTTTCGGTATTGTTGTGGCAAGGTGACCGGTGGAAGCGGGGATAATATCCGGAATTTTAATTTGGTAACCCTGATAGTTGATCAGCACCGAGGAAAATATCAGGAAAAAGAATGCGATCAGAACGAATTTTTTCATAATTTATTGACTGAACGGCTGATTTGATTCCGACTTGAATGCCTGGTACAAGGTCACAATTCCCAGGCTCATGTCCTTATATTCCACGCTCTCGAACCCCGCTGCAAGCAGTTTCTCCCTTAGTGCATTTCTAACAGGAAACGTTTCTACCGAGTCAGGCAGGTATTGATAAGCATCAGGTTGTCCTGATATCAGGCCACCAAGCAATGGAAGTATTTTCTTAAAGTATAACTTATAGCCAAAGCAAAGAATACGGGAGCGGGGCAGGGAAAATTCAAGAATAATCGCCCGTCCACCAGGTTTCAGTACTCGAGCCATTTCAGTTAGACCCCGGTCAAGATCTGCATAATTTCGGACACCAAAAGCAACGGTGAGTCCGTCGAATTGTGAGTCTGATATCGGAATGGACTCCGCTGCACCCGCTGCCAGAGCAATTTGGGTTGGCGTGGCGGCTGTTGCTGACAGCTTGTCCTTGGCGAGGGCTAGCATAGCTGGGCTGAAATCCAGGCCGATCAGCCTGTTGAGGTGGCCCCTGGTCTGGTGGAGGATTTCGAGAGCTACATCCGCTGTTCCCGTGGCCAGATCCAGAATAGATTCTCCCTCAACTGGTGCCAGCTTTCGGACCATTTTCCGCCGCCATCTTATATCCATCCCGCCGCTGAGCAATCGATTCAGGAGATCATAACGGTGGGCAATGGAGTTGAACATCCACTGGATATTGTGGGCCTTTTGGCTGACAATCTGGTTAGCGCTGATCAGCTCAGGTTTCTCTGCATTTTTTTTCATGTGCCAATGCTATTATTTTTGAGTAGAAGTTTAAAAAATCTTTTAAATAATGTATTTATGAGAGTTTTGTTAATCCTTTTTATCAGCATAGAAAAGGTGCTTCAGGGTTTATATATCCTTAATTGTTGTGTTCCCCATCCCAAGGATGATTTTAAATTCCTCTGCAGTCATGGGCATCACAGAAAGCCGTGACTGTTTTACAAGAGCGATTTCACCGAGTTTCTTGTTTCCCTTGATGTCGTCCAGAGTTACTGGTGTTTTCATAGATTTAACCGGTTTGAGGTCTACCACCACCCAGCGATCATCATCTGTTGTGGGGTCCTGATAGGCCTCACGGGTGATTTTAGCGATCCCCTTGATTTCTTTCCCCACCACACTGTGGTAGAAAAACACCAGATCCCCTTTTTTCATTGCCGAAAGGTTGTTTCGGGCCTGATAGTTGCGGACCCCATCCCAATAAGTGGATTTATCTTTTAAAAACTCCTCCCAACTGTATTTACTGGGTTCCTGCTTGACGAGCCAGAAGTTCACGCTGCACCTCATTCCCTATAAATTTGATAAATTTTGTTTAAATCTATTTAAAAAGAACTTTAATTAGAAGTGATCGGTTTCAGACTTTATTGACATATTAATACCCTTTTCATTATCTAATTGACTGAAACTCAATCACTTTCTATAATCGACTCCCTCATCAATAAATGACATTAGAAGAATTCGCCCGGAAATTTGTGTGGCGAATAAGGGAGACTTTAAGACATGTACCGCCCTGAGATCAAGGTTTTGGATTGTACCATCCGTGATGGTGGATTAATGAATGATCATCAGTTCTCCCCTGAACTGGTAAGAAATGTATATAAAGCTGCAAGTGAAGCCGGGATCGACTATGTCGAACTGGGTTATAAGGCCGACGAGTCTCAGTTTGACCGGTCCAAATTTGGCGCCATGAAGTTTTGCAAGGAAGAAGACCTTAAGGATGCCATTATTGGGGTTGAGAATGGCGCCAAATTGTCCGTGATGGTGGATATTGGACGGGTGGACCCAGAGGACATTCCTCCGAAAAGTGAGAGTGTTGTGACCATGATGCGGGTTGCATCCTATGTAAAGGATATAGACAAGGCGATTGATTTGGTCAACCAGATTCACGACAAGGGGTATGAAACAACGGTAAACGTTATGGCAGTTTCCCATGCACGTGAACGCGAACTGGATGAAGCTCTGATTCAACTTGAGAAAGAATGTGCGACAGATGTGGTTTATCTGGTGGACAGTTTTGGGGCGTTGTATTCAGAACAGATCGCTTACATGGCCAAAAAGTACAAGTCGTTGATGCCTTCCAAGGAAATCGGAATTCATGCCCATAACAACCAGCAACTGGCATTTGCGAACACTATTGAAGCCATCATCAATAATATTAATTACCTGGACGCCACGATTTTTGGAATTGGTCGGGCCGCAGGAAATTGCCCGATGGAACTGTTGCTGGGGTTTCTTAAAAACCCCAAGTTTGATTTGAGTCCGGTCCTGGAATTGATTGGCTCTGATTTCCTCAAAATGCAAAAGGAGATCGAATGGGGTTACACCATTCCTTATGCTGTTACTGGAATTCTGGACCTTCATCCAAGAGCTGGAATGGCACATCTCAAAACAGAGGAGCGGGACGATTTTCGTTCTTTCTACGAAAAGCTGCTCAACGAAGCCAACGTTTAATTAACCATGTCCGGGCAGGTTTTTAATCTGAATTCATTTTTATCCTGCCCTGTCATGGGGATCCTGCGCGGTATTTCTCTAGAGCAGACCGAGCCTGTTCTAGAGGCGGCGCACAATGCAGGACTCCGGTACGTTGAGGTGACACTCAACACTCCCGATGCCTTTACTATAATAAAAAATGCGTCCCGCACTTTTGCGGGACGTTTTACTTTTGGAGCGGGGACGGTTCTTTCCGTTGATGAGGCTCGGCAAGCCCTGGATTCCGGTGCTACTTTTTTAGTGAGTCCAACCTTAAATGAAACTGTAGCTGCATTTTGTGCGAAAGAGAAGGTTGCGTATTTCCCCGGAGCCTTCACTCCAACTGAAATTGAACGTGCATGGAATGCGAGTGCCGCTATGGTCAAGGTATTTCCAGCTTCCCAATTGGGCCCAGGTTATTTTAAGGAAATAAAAGGACCTTTTTCAGATATTAAAATGATGGCAGTTGGGGGTGTGCGGGCGGGAAACGCTCATGAATACTTGAAATCAGGTGCCAAAGCAGTAGCTGTTGGCGGTTCTATATTTTCCAGAGAACGACTGGCGTCGGGAGATACAGCATCGATCCAAAAAGATCTTCAAGAGATTTTATTTGCAGTCCGGGGATTTTTCACTAAAATGTCATCGTGACCCGATTGGGGTTCTTCTCACCTGCCGATCCAAGGAGATCTCGTTGTTATGGCTTTTGACTTTATGAAAGACCTCATCTTCTGGGAAGATGAAGAAAGGTTTCTCCGTCTTTGCGAAAACCTGGATGCTGTCATTCAGGATGCCCGTTCTGAAGCGGGAGAAAACGAAATGACCGAATTGGAAGTAATGCAGGCTCTCGATCATATTGGATTTAATTTGTTCCGGGACAACTGGGAAGAATTCAAGAAGATGAATTTTGACAGAGACCTGGGAACCTACAGCTCAAATTCAAAAGACCGATCCTCCCACCTTCATTAATCGCGTTCGGCTGTAGTTAAGTAAATCCCACTCACTATATGTCCTCCCGGACTTAATGATTTGTTGACAACGGGTCAGTAGCGATATCCCCATATTCGGATATTCCTACGGCTTAATTAATCCGTATTTTCGAGTCCTTTTGCTGCTGGTTGTATCCTACATTTAAGCTATGATAATTTTTTCATTAGTCACTATTAATACTTAAACTAATTGAGATCATGGGGAAATCGCAAAACCAAATTTGGGGCTTTCTTGTATTAAGTTTAGGAATGGCTTTTACATTCCTTTATCTGGACATGTTGTTGCCTTTGGGGATTGCCGGGGGTATGCCCTATATAGCCTTGATATTGGTCGGTATGTGGGCCATTTCAAGAAAGTTGATTTTTTTCAATGCTATTTTAGGATCCGTCTTTACCATTGCGGGTTTTTTCCTGTCTCCATTTAATACTGATGAAACCGTTGCGGCTTTTAACCGCGGTTTGACTGTTGCCACTCTTTGGCTCACGGTCTATTTTTCTTTAATGAATTTGCGCCTTCTGGAAGAGAAGGAACGTAGCGATTTATTGGAAAAAGCCAATAAACAGATTGAGGAGGAGTCTGGTTATGTTGAGTTAAGCCGGGATATCGCCTTGTTTACGAATCTGTCCCGTTCCCTGGGTGAGGCAATTGAATACAGTTTACGAAAAATTTGCAATTTTACCGGTTGGCCTGTCGGGCATTTATTTTTAATCGGTGAAGACAATAAGACTCTTTATCCCGCAGGAATCTGGTACCTGGAAAATGAAAAAAAGTTCAAAAACTTCCAGGAGGTTACCAAAAAAAGCAGGCTGGAGCCTGGAGAAGGTTTACCGGGTCGTGTGATGGCGGATGGAAAATCACATTTCATATTCGACTTGCAGTCCGACTTGAATTTTCCAAGGGCAGGGAAACCGGATCAAATTGAAGTGGCTTCAGGTTTGGGGTTTCCTATTATGATTGGTGATAGAACAGTGGGGGTTATGGAGTTCTTTTCTTCCGATCATGTCAAGCCCAGTGAAAGATTAATGGAGGTAATGGATAGTATCGGTGTTTTGCTGGGCCGTATTCTTGAGAGGACCCGTGCTGAGGAAGCCAAGGAAAAGCATAATATTCACTTGCGCCAGCTCTATAAAAGACTCGATTCAATTCGTGAAGAGGAAAGCAGGAGAATGGCCAGGGAGGTGCATGACAACCTTGGGCAGGTGTTGACAAGTTTGAAAATTGAGCTGTCTTTGTTGGAAAACATACTTCCGGAAAAAAAACCAGCGGTGGATGACAGCATTAAAATGATGTTTAACCTGATTGAAAAGAATATTGAGGTTGTGAGAAAGATTTCAAGGGAGCTCAGGCCGCCCGTATTGGATTCATTGGGTATCGTGGAGGCAATAAATTGGCAGGGAACCACGTTCCAGGAGAAAACGGGTGTTAAGTTCTTCTTAACAGACAAAACTTCAAAATGTAATCTCGATATAAAACGTTCGACAACTATATTTAGAATTTTTCAGGAATGTTTAACCAATATTGTGAGGCACGCTGAAGCCAGTGAGGTCCATGTCGACTTTTATGAGGATAGTGAAAGTGTGATTATGCAAGTTCGTGACAATGGGCAGGGGATAAATGGGCATGAGGTGAATAGCATTACGTCGCTGGGGTTACTGGGAATGAAGGAGAGGGCGGAAATTTGGGGCGGAGATTTTACTGTATTCGGGGGAAGTAGTCAGGGGACAACAGTGAAAATTAAAATTCCAAAAGGAAGCTGACAATGAATAATGACAAGGCAATTCGCATAATGATTGCAGACGATCATCCGATTTTCCGACAAGGGTTACTTAGGGCTTTTTCAGGAGACAATGATTTAAATGTGGTCGCAGAGGCTGTTAATGGCCGGGAAATTTTGGAAAAGGCAAAAGAATCGAAAATTGATGTCGTTCTCCTGGATGTAACTATGGAAGGAGAGTGGAGTCTTGATTACCTGAAGGAATTATTAAGTCATTTTCCAAGAATTGGGGTAGTTGTCCTTAGCGTGTACCCGGAAGAGCATTTTGCCGCGCGTTATGTAAAAGCAGGGGCCTCGGGATACCTTACCAAGGAATCTTCTTTGGAGACTATAAAAGAAGCTATTCGAAAAGTGGCCTCCGGTGGCAGGTACTTTAGTATCGACTTTTTGGAGAAAATGGCATTTAACTCATCGGGTAACAATAAACCGCCCCATGAATTGCTTTCAGATAGGGAATTTCAGGTATTTCGCCTCCTTGTTGCGGGGCATTCACTGACAGCTATTGCCAAATCATTGTTTGTGAGTGTGAAGACCGTCAGTGCTCATCGAAGTCATATAATTCAAAAAATGAATATGGAGTCGAATTCTCAACTGGTTCAATACGCTGTATTGAATAAATTAATTTGAGCTGTATTTTTTTATTTATATCCCGCTATTTTGTTTTTTTAAGATTCATGAAATCTGGGCGCGAGTCGGAAAAACACCCACTGCTTTGATGAGATAATTTTTCAAAAATTTTAGGGAAAATTTTATTTGAATTTAGGATTTCCCCGATATTTCCTTCCTGTAATTTTAGATACTCTCTCGCACAAGTGCAAAAGGCCTGAAATAGGTCTTGTTTCCTTGAGGTTCAGGGAAATGGACTTGGTTGGATTTGTCACTGGTTGAGGTTCCACGATTAGGTAGGCAGTGGCGGTCTTTGGGGAGGGTTGGGTGGTCAAGCTGCTCAATCTTCAAAAATTTCCTCTCTACAATTTTTAAAGGAGATGGTCTATGAGGTTGAATCGCAGGAAGTTCCTGCAGGTCAGTGCTGGCGTCGCTACGGCGATGGCACTTTCTAGTAAGAGAGTTGGAGCACAGTTAAAGCCGGTTGTTAAGGTAGGTAATCCCCTCGAATCCTATCCGGATCGTCGCTGGGAAGAAGTCTATCGTGACCAGTATAAGTATGAACGTTCATTCACGTACTGCTGTTCTCCTAATGACACCCATCAGTGTCGTGTTCGTGGATTCGTCCGTAACGGCATTTTGATGCGTATTGAGCAGAACTACGATCATCATAAAATTCTTGACCTGTATGGTAACCAGTCAGACGCTGCCTGGAACCCACGCATGTGTCTGCGCGGCATGACCTTCCCTCGCCGCGTTTACGGTCCTTATCGGAATAAGTACCCGATGATTCGCGTTGGCTGGAAACAGTGGGCGGATGACGGGTTTCCTTATCTCGACAAAGAAAACCGTGAAAAGTATAAGTTCACCAGCCGGGGAACGGACGAGTTTGTTCGTATGACCTGGGATCAGACCTTCACTTATCTGGCTAAGGGGCACATTGCGGTAGGTAAAGCCTACTCCGGTCCTCGTGGTGCCCAGCGCCTGAAAAACGAAGGTTATCAGCCAGAAATGATCGAAGCCATGGGCGGTTCCGGTTCACGCGTTATGAAATACCGCGGTGGTATGGGAATGGCCGGTGTTGTTGGTAAATATGGTCTTTACCGAGTTGCCAACATGGTGGTTTTGATCGATGCTATCGTGCGTGGCCGTGGTCCTGGTCATGTTTTGGGTGGTCGTGCGTGGTCCAACTACACCTGGCATGGTGATCAGGCTCCGGGGCATTCCTGGGTGCATGGTATGCAGACTTCTGACATCGACTTCGCTGATCATCGTTATGCGAAGCTGACCATTCAGTGGGGTAAAAACCTCATTGAAAACAAGATGCCGGAAGCGCATTGGTACACTGAAATCATGGAACGTGGTGGTACGCTGGTTTCTATTGCGCCGGAGTACAATCCTCCTGCGACGAAGGCTGATTACTGGATTCCGGTTCGCGCTGGTCTTTCAGATATCGCCATTTTCCTTGGTACGGCCAAAATCATCATGGACGAAGGGTTGACGGATATTCCTTACATCAAGGATTACACCGATATGCCTCTTCTGGTACGTACCGATAACCTGACGCGCTTGCATCCGGATGATTTTATTCCCGGTTATAAGCCTCAGCCGCTTCCGAAAGATGGCTTCACCACCAAGTGGATGAAGAACTTCAATCGGGACAAAATGCCGGACTTTGTTGTCTGGGATACCAACACCGACAAGCCTGTAGCGATCACTCGCGAAGACATCGGTGCGAAAATGCGTAAAAAGAACATCGATCCAGCTCTGGACGGTGTTTATGATATTAAGCTTGTAAATGGCAAGACCATCACGGCTATGCCTCTGTACGAAATGTACAAGATCCATCTGAAGGACTACGATCTGGATACCACTCATCAGATTTCTCATGCTCCTAAGGATCTCGTTGTTCGTCTGGCGCGTGACATGGGTACGATTCTCCCCGTTGAGATCCACTACGGTGAGGGTATCAATCACTACTTCCATGCCACCATGCATAACCGCGCATCCTATGTTCCGCTGTTGTTGACCGGTAACGTAGGTCCGAAGGGTTCCGGTTCTCATACCTGGTCCGGAAACTACAAAGCTGGTAACTACCAGGGTTCTCACTGGTCAGGTCCTGGCTTTGCGGCGATGGTTGCTGAAGATCCTTTCAACCCGATCACTGATCCAGCCAAAAATGTCGACTGGGCCAATGTTAAGGGGTACATGAAGGGTGAAGAAGTCAGCTACTGGGCGCATCGTGATAAAGCTCTTATCGTTAATACCCCACGGTATGGACGTAAGGTTTTCACGGGTCGTTCCCATATGCCGACTCCGACCAAGTTGATGTGGTTTGTAAACGTTAACGTAATCAACAATGCGAAGTGGTTTTATGAATTAATTTTTAATACCAATAACAGCATTGACATGATCATAGCTCAGGACATCGAGTTCACGGGTTCTTGTGAGTACTCAGACATCGTACTTGCGCCGAACTCCTGGGCTGAGTTTGAGAGTTATGAGATTACGTCTTCTTGTTCTAATCCGTTCCATCAGATTTGGGGTGGTACCGGTATTAAGCCTGTTTTCGACACCATTGACGATAACCTGATTCATCGGGAATTCGCTCTGAGACTGTCAGAGGTTACAGGTGACAGGCGTTTTGCGGATTACATGAAGATTTATGAAGGTAAAGCTCCCACTCGGACGAAAGCAATGATTCGTCGGTTGTTCACCACGTCGACCACGGGTATGGGCTACAACATCGATGACATCATCAACGGCAAGTATGGTGAGCCGGGTGCATGTCTGATGCTGTTCAGAACTTATCCGCGTTCTCCGTTCTGGGAGATGTTTACCGAGTCTAAACCTTACTACACACCAAACGGACGTATCCAGTTCTACAATGATGAGCCGGAAGCGATCGAATTTGGTGAGAACTTTGTTGTTCATAGGGAAGGTCCGGAAGCAACGCCTTACCTGCCGAACGTTATCGTGTCCACCAATCCCTACATCCGTCCTGATGACTACGGAATTCCGGAAGACGAGCAAGATCCGGATCTGCGTCACGTGCGGAATATCAAGAAGCCATGGTCTTCAGTACGTACGACCAAAAACTTCTTGTGGGAAAAGGGATATCGTTTTTACTGCGTAACTCCGAAGTCCAGACATACCGCTCATTCGTCCTGGGCGACGACTGACTGGAACATGATCTGGAACAACAACTTTGGTGATCCATATCGCATGGACAAACGGTCTCCTGGTGTGGGTGAATGGCAAGTTCATATGAACCCATTCCTTTGTAAGGATCTGGGTATCAATGATGGTGACTATATCTACTGTGACGCTAATCCGGCTGATCGTCCTTATATGGGTTGGAAACCTTCCGATCCTCGTTATAAGGTTGGTCGCCTGATGTTGCGTGCGAAGTACAACCCTGCGTATCCGTATCACACCACGATGATGAAACATGCAACGTGGGCCGGTACAGAGCGTACGGTTAAGGCTCATGAAGAGCGGCCAGACGGACGTGCAATGTCCATGACCACTCCTTATCAGTCTAACTTCCGTTACGGTGGTCAGCAGTCCATCACCCGGTCTTGGTTGATGCCGATGCATCAGACTGACAGTCTGTTCCATAAGGCAAAATCCAAGATGAAGTTCAAGCATGGTTACGAGGCAGACAACCACGCTGTTAACGCCACGCCGAAGGAAACTTTGGTTAAATTCTCCAAGGCGGAAGACGGTGGTCTGCACGGTAAGGGGCTTTGGGAGCCAGTCCGAACGGGCTACACTCCTGAGTCTCCGCTGAAAGACCGTTTTGCTGAAATGTATCTCGCGGGACAATACGTACGCACTAAGATATAAAGGCAAAGTATTGCGGGGTCCTTTAAGGGCCCCGCAATATTTTCGTTTTTAAGATATTTTTTTTTTTCTCTATATTTTTTCTTAATTCTTGATCCCTCAAAAATTCAAAGGACTGTTTCCAGTTAAGAAGCCTGTGGTTTTACTTTTCCTTCAAGTTTGGAAAGGGGGGGGTAATTCCTATTGCTATTATGTAGGCGACAAGAAGAATGACTTGTCCAATGAGGGTTTCGACTGTGGCGTTTATTCCAAGGTCTTAGGATTCGGGCGTCCAACTGGCTGGAGTGGTTGAGAGGGCGTTCCCTATCGGGTGATCATGTCAATCCCTTGGCCATGAAAGTAAAGGCCATGAAGGCAAGTAGAGTACAGGTTGACCTGGATTCAAATCCCTGAATGTTTGATCCCTCAAGAATTCAAAGAATTGATTTCAATTAGGAAGTCTGTGGTTTTACTTTTCCTTCAAGTTTGGAACGGAGGGTGATTGCTATTGCTATTATGTAGGCTACAAGGAGAATGACCTGTCCAATGAAGGTTTCGATTGTGGCGTACATCCCTAGTTCGGCAAATTCGGGCGCCCAGGTGACTGGTGTGATTGAGAGAGCGTTCCCCATCTGTAGTTCATGCAATCCCTTGCCCATGAACATAAAAGCCATGAAGGCAAGTAGAGCACTGGTGGCAATAAAGAACCATTTGACCGGGATTCGAATTCCCATTTTATAAATCAGGAAATAGACGATTACCAACACCAGGCAGCCGAAAAGAAAACCGGGCAGGATGCCGCTGGCCGATTCACCAGCCTGGATGAACAACGCCTTGTAAAAAAGTACCGTTTCAAATCCTTCCCTGTAAACCGAAATAAACGCCACCATGCCTAAGGTGAATGTGTTCCCAGTTCCAATTGCATCTTTCATTTTACCGGATATGTAAGCCTGCCATTTTGAGGCTTCAACTTTTGAAACCAGCCAATAACTCACCCAGAACAGCATGACGACAGCTAGCAACATTATCCATCCTTCCATCACTTCCCGGCTGGCGGCTCCCATTTCAAACACTGTTTCCAGTAACCATGCGGTAAAGAGGCTGGCGACCACCGCCAGGACCACGCCAATCCAGATGTGCCGGACCTTGTCCTGATTTTTTGATTTGATGAGGAAGGTGATGAGGGCGGCAAGGATCAATATGGCTTCAAAACCTTCGCGAACGATGATTCCGAAAGAATTGATGAACTGACTTTCGAATCCCATTTTTTCTTCGAGCAGGGGAAGGGCTTTTTTTAACCCAGCATTGAGCTCAGCGATAATGGTATTGACCTTTTCGAGGGGAGCATCGCTTTTGATTTGTCCCTGCAACTTGCCGAAGGTCTGTTCTAACCCTTTTCCCAATTCTTTATCCTTGTTGATCAGTGCGGGTTCTATTCCCTCATAAACGAGATAGGCGTCCATGGCGGCAAGTCTTGCCGTTGAACTGTCCTTGTCTTTATAGGCAGTCTGGGTTTCGGTAAGAATAGTCTGGATTTCCTGGACTATCTGGGCGGGTGTTTGCTCTGTTGATTCAGTTGAATCTTCTGCATAAGCCAGGCTTTGAACAAGAAGAAGACTGACGAATATGGATGCTTTAAGGATGCGTTTTAAAAACATGACTTGTAATAAAAAAGGCACCCGTCAGTGCCGTTCAATGATGAGTTGGCGCCTGAAATTAATTCAAAAGAGTAATTTCAGGGACCGATTACAATGTGAGAATACTGTAACCGGCCCCCTTAAACAATACTCTTTATTGCAACAGGGGCAGGGCGCTTTTTAAATCCAGATTGATTTTGTTTATGGTCGTTTCAATATCCTGATAGGGAGCTTTCTTTTTCATTTGTGTTTGTAATTCACCGAAGGTGCGCTCAATACCCTTTCCAACTTTTCTATTTTTTTCGAGCAAAACTTGTTCAACTGGTTCAAAAACAAGATAAGCATCAATTACGGCCAGTCTTGCCGGACGGACTTTTTCCTTCTCATAAGCTGAACGTGATTTTTCTAGCAGGTTTTTTATTTCCTCCAGAACCTTTTCAGGGTTTTCACCTGTTGCACCTGAATTTTCTGTTGCGGCCGCTTTTTGGATAGCGGGTAATTTGACCAGTTTATTGGAAAAGGTTCTAACGAAAAAAGTTACATCCCATCTTTCTTCTTCACTTAAAGTATCCGCCCAGCCCTGCATGGCAGTGTTGGCTATGCCCACCGAGATGATCTGGAAATTGTCATACGGATCGGTAATGCCATCTCCTGTCAGCTGAGGGTCAGCGAGCCGGGCCGGTGCCGGTTCCAGGCCTTTTGCCTTGGGACCATCCCCCTGACCGGTTGGGCCGTGGCAGACGACACAGTTCTTTTGATATATGGTTTTCCCCTTTGCCAGTGATACGGGCTTTCTCGGCGACTTAAAAATTGTTAGCCCGAACTGTTTTACCAGACCCGCATTCAGGTTTTGAACGGCTTTTGATATTTGAGCCGGATCCTTTTTGGATGCAATTATTTTGGATAGGGATTTGAACTTTGCTGCCAACTTCGAAGCTGACTTTATATCCTGACCCTTCTCTGAAATTCCCTGATACCGCTCTTCTGACTGAGCTAGGAATACCTGACTTTCTCCATACTCGTCCGCATTGATGATTTTTCCATCCTTAACTCCCTCGTGATACTCTTTATTGACGATGTTCAACATCATCACAATTTTTTCAGCTTGTTCTTTAATATCAGAAGCAAACGCTGTATTTGGGAGAAAAAGGACAAGAAGTAAGGGTAAGGACCGGACGAAAAAAGGGAATTTCATAAAATTAAGTTTTTTTGAAAGGTTAAAGATGTTCCCTTTGTTTTTAATGAACAGGGAACGGCTATTAATTGAGAACCATTTTCAATATATCGTGAGGGGCATAAAAGGTCAATGGATAACCCGTACTGGAAAAAAAATTACTACACCATTTTTTCCTATTAGTCAGAATTTGGGAATGTTACAAATGATAGTGAGCATAGTTTGGCCTTTGAGGTGGGTTTAGGTACAATTTTGTTATTAACTTGATGTGGGGTTATTTTGAAAAATAACGTTCGGGATGTTTACGACTCCCTCGAAGAAAAATTACAGGATAAAAGCAGAGTTGGCGCTGTGATGGGTATTTTGCACTGGGATCAGGAGGTGATCATGCCTAAGGGCGGTGCTAATTCCCGGGCTCGTCAAATGGCAACTCTTGCCTCAATTCTTCATGAAAAGTCCACTGACTCTGAACTTGAAGGAATGTTGGACCAGTTGCTGGAATGTCCGGAAGCCCAGTTCAATGAATACGAGTGGCGAAACATTCTGGAAGCAAAGCGGGATTATGACCTGGAGACCAAAGTACCGGGTCGATTGGTAAAAGAGATAGCAGAGCTCAGTTCCAAAGGGCATTCCATATGGGCTAAAGCCCGGGAGGAAAACAGATTCCAGGATTTTGCTCCCACACTGAAGCGCCTGATCGAGTTAAAAAAGGAATGGGCTGCCTGTGTGGCACCTGAAAAGCACCCCTATGATGCCAATATCGACCTGTTTGAACGCGATGCCACCATTGCAACCATTTTGCCTGTTTTTGAAAAACTGAAAGAGGAATTGATTCCCCTGGTTCAAGCAATTGCCGAAAGTGGAAAAGAAGTGGATACCAGTATTCTCACAGGCAAATTCCCACTTGATAGGCAGGAAGCCCTGGGTCGGAAAATCAGTGAAGACATGGGGTTTTCTTTTGATCAGGGGAGGATGGATGTTTCCGTTCACCCGTTTTCCGGTGGAGGCGATTTCACAGATGTCCGGATCACCACCCGTTACGGGGAGGATAACTTTGTGGAATCGCTGTACGCTGTGATCCACGAAACAGGACATGGACTTTATGAACAGGGGAGGATGCAGGACTGGCCGGATCTCCCGGTTTCCGAGTCTTTGACCATGGGGGTTCATGAATCCCAATCTCTTTTCTGGGAAAGAATGATCGCACAGGGGCGGCCATTTTTAAAATATTATCTGCCGCTGTTTACGGAAACCTTTCCTGAGCAAATGAACGGAGCGAGTGTTGACAACCTGTACGCAGCGATCAATAAGGTTTCCCCCTCCTTTATCCGTGTTGAAGCTGATGAGGTGACTTATCCCCTCCACGTTATACTCAGGTTTGAAGTAGAGAGGGGGATTTTTGATGGGTCGATTCAGGTGGATGACCTTCCCCAGGTTTGGAATCAAAAAATGAAAGAATATCTGGGCCTGACCCCGGAGACAGATGCCGAAGGAGTGTTGCAGGATGTCCATTGGAGCGGCGGGGCTTTTGGTTATTTCCCAAGTTATACATTAGGAGCCATGTATGCCTGCCAGTATTTTCAAGCTCTCAAACGGGATATTCCGAATATTGAGGAACAAGTTAGCCAGGGAAAATTGCAGCCGGTTAAGGAATGGCTGAATCAAAATATCCACAGAAGGGGCAGGCTTTATTCTGCAGAAGGACTTTGCGAAAAGGTGACTGGTGAGCCACTCAACCCGGAGCACTTCATCAGTTATCTAAAAAATAAATACGGGGAGCTTTACGAAATCAGTTTTTCCTAGCTTAAAAATTTTGAAGAGACAGAACCATGGTTTCTGGAAAGATGAAAACGGGTCGGGATGCGGAGGTCTGCTCTGTATGCCATACAGTGATACGTCCCTCCAGCATTTTTTGTGAAGGTTGCGGGCCACCAAAACTTCCACCTGAGGAAGTTAATGAGGGTATCGGGCCCTGGCAGACATTTTTCAGGGTAATGGTTGTAGTTCTGATTTTTTCCGGTTTGGTTTTTTATAAATACAAACCGGAAAGCTTTTCGAGTTTCGACACACTGGTCACCGAAATAAAATCCACTATCCCTGTGTTAAAAGAAGAGCTACCTGTTGCTGACGAGCCAGATTTCAAACTTGTGCACATGGTCAATGTTGATCGTGCAAATGTCCGGGCCAGGGCAACCTCCAATAGCCCGGTCATAGGGGTGTTGAACAAGGGGCAGGTTGTGAAGATGATAAGAAAAACAGATACCTGGTGCGAAATTCAACTAGACAAAAGAACAGGTTGGATAGCCACCCGGTTGCTCGATTCCAAAGTCGAGTGACCCTTATTTAAGAATTCCTTCCCTGACTTTCAGAAAAGCAGCTTTTAATTCGTCATAATTTTGTGTGACTGGAAATTGAGGAAACTCTTCCGTGATACTTGCCGGAGGCTTGAAGAAAATACCGCCTTCAGCCTGTTTCAGCATTCCCGTGTCGTTGTATGAATCGCCCGCGGCTATGGCTTGGAAATTCAGGCTCTGAAAAGCTTTCACCGCCTTGGTTTTTCCATCATTCTGTCGAAGCTTGTAATCTGCAATCCTTCCGTTGCTGTCAATAACCAGAGAATTACAAAACAAAGTTGGATAATCGAGTTGTGCCATGAGGGGGCCGGCAAATTGGTAAAACGTGTCCGACAGGATAATTACCTGAAATTCGGATTTCAGCCAATCCAGAAATTGCCTGGCACCCTGCATGGGTTCCATGGAACCGATTACTTTTTCAATATCCGGTAGCTTGAGGTTATTGTCATCGAGAATCTTGAGGCGCCCACGCATCAATTCGTCGTAGTCGGGAATATCCCGAGTGGTCAGGCGTAATTTTTCTATTCCGGTTTTTTCTGCAAATGCAATCCAGATTTCAGGGATCAATACCCCTTCAAGGTCAAGGCAAGCCAGCATGTTTCAGTTCCTCAGGTTTAAGTTTGGGAGAATATTATAGTGAAGGGAGATGAGAGTGCAATAAAGAATCATGGCTTTCCTTGCAACGGTCAGGTAGTCTTTGCGGCCCTTATTTGTTTCAGGTCAAGAACGTAGCGCAATTCTTCAAGTTTCATAAAACGCGCAATTACCCCGAAAATAAAGGCCCCCATGATGATGGCCACCAGGAGCACGGGGACTTTTACTAAAAGAGCTGCGGTCCTGTCAAATGCCCATTCGTTGAATACGTAGACTACCGCTCCCATGGCTGTTGCAGCCCCCGTGACCTTAAGGGTCATGGTCACTATTTTTTTCCCCCCAATTCGTCCAAGCCTGTTTTTTAAAACAAATATGAGAACCACTGCATTGAATATGGAGGAGAGGGAAGTGGCCAGAGCCAGGCCTCCATGTTTCAAAGGACCCATGAGGAGGATGTTCAACACAATATTTAAAACCATGGACCAGATTCCAATAATCATCGGAGTCCTGGTGTCCTGCATGGAATAGAATGCAGTGATTACAATTTTGGAGCCGGCGAATCCACACAATCCCAGGGCATAAAAAAGGAGAGCGAAGGCCGTCCCATCCGTTGCGGTGGTTGAAAATTCTCCGCGTTCCCACAGGGTGTTTACTATCGGCATTCGGCACAATATGAGCCCAACCGTTGCCGGTATGGAAATGAAGAGGACTAATCGGATACCAAAATTGAGCGAGTCTCTAAGTTCACCAAATTTTTTCTTCGCTGCCTGTTCGGATAGCAGGGGCAGCAGGGCGGCGCCCAGTGCCACGCCAAAAACTCCAAGAGGTAATTGCACCAGGCGGTTGGCGTAATAGAGATAGGAAATTGAACCGCTATCGAGAAGAGAGGCTAATAGTGTGTCTACCAGGAGGTTGATTTCGTAAACAGCTAGGCCCAGCATGACCGGAACCATTAATTTACCAATTTGAATAACGCCCGAGTGACGCCAGTTCCATGTCGGAATGAAACGAAATCCTAGGCGGCCAGTGGCGGGCCATTGCAAAGCAAACTGAAAAAAACCGCCGATACAAACCGCATAGGCCAGAGCCATCACGGGGACATCCAGGGTGGGAGCCCAAAAAAGGATGGAGAGAATAATGCAGATGTTGGTGATCGCCGGAGCAGCAGCGGGCAACGCAAATTCTTTGAAGGTATTCAAAATGCCGGTGCTGAACGCTGCCAAACCAATAAAGAGAAGAAACGGCGCCATCCATTGGGTCAGTTTAACTGTCAGGTCAAACTTTTTGGGTTCATCTATGAAACCGGGGGCAAACAGGGCGACGATCCATGGAGCAAACAGTGCGAGAAAAATGCAAGAGGCGACCAATAGAAACAGGAGGATATTAAACAGGTTTGCAGCCAATAACCAGGATTCCTCTTCAGGATGATTTTCACGATACTCGCTGAATACTGGAATGAATGCTGAACTGACAGCACCTTCGGCCAGGATCCGACGCTGTATATTGGGAATCCGGAAAGCCACGAAAAATGCATCGGCTGCAGGAGTTGCTCCGAATTTCATGGCGATGAGGACATCTCGCATAAAACCAAAGGCTCTCGAGAGTAGAGTCATGGAACCGATGACTCCGGCGGCGCGGCTGACCTGATGGTTGGTTGTTGGCATGTGTGATTTGTCGGATTAACGACAGGAGTTCAAGGGCAGGATCGAATACAAAGGAGGGTATTAACGGGGTTGGAAACCGTTTCCCTGTTGAAGAGTATAGCAAAAAGTGGAAATCCTCCCAATTACCAATTAAGAGGTCATAAATTTTATTTTGGAGGAGGTCATTTGTATTTCTGGACAGGGGTGGCTTTGGTACCATGCCTTGAAAGGATCCATTATGAAATCGTACACAACAGCGCTTAGCATTGCAGGTTCTGATCCCAGTGGTGGAGCCGGAATCCAGGCCGATCTCAAAACGTTTTCTGCGCTGGGTTGTTATGGAATGTCCGTTATTACGGCTTTAACATCTCAGAACACTATGGGAGTTCGGGGTATTTTTGATGTCACGTCGGAGTTTGTTGAGTCGCAATTAATTGCAATTCTGGACGATATTGAAGTCGATGCCGTGAAGATTGGAATGCTGCATTCCCCTGCAATCATAGAGGTGGTGGCGCGGTGCCTGAATAAATATTCTGTAGAAAAACTCGTTGTCGATCCGGTCATGTTTGCGAAAAGTGGCGATCGTCTTATTAGAGACGATGCGATCGAAAGCTTGAGGAAAGACTTGATTCCAAGGGCGACTGTGCTGACTCCGAATCTTCCGGAAGCAGGTGAATTTTTAAAACGGTCTATAAAAACCCGGGATCATATGGAAGAGGCTGCACATGCCTTGCTTAAAGAGGGTCCTTCTTGCGTTGTCATCAAGGGGGGCCATCTGGATTCTGGGGGAAGCGATGACTACCTGGCGTTCCGAAGTGAAAGCGGAATTGAAGGACAGTGGTTGTACAGTCGCCGCGAGACCACACCCAACATGCATGGCACGGGTTGTACCTTTTCCTCTGCGGTCGGCGCATATCTGGCGAAGGGACGTGAATTAAAAGAAGCTGTGCAATCAGCCAAAGAGTATATTGCTGGAACTGTCCAGGCAGGGGGTGAGTATTCGCTTGGCAAGGGGCAGGGGCCTGTGTCTCATTTTTATAAATTGTGGAAAGAAGGGGGAGAGGACAATAAATGAAATTTTCCGAAAGGGCATGGGATGCCGTAGCTCCACTATATAAGAAAATACTGGATCATCCTTTTAACCGGGAGCTTTCCCTGGGAACGCTCGCGTTGTCACGGTTTCAATTTTATATGAAGCAGGATTCCTTATACCTGGTCGATTTTGCCAGGGCGCTTGCCATTGTTGCTTCCAAAGCCGATAACCCTGATGATATTGTCTTGTTGCTCGAATTTTCCAAGGGAGCTATTGTTGCGGAACGTGGCCTGCATCAGCATTATTTTGATTTGTTCGATATTGAGTTGGATGTTGATAAAGCTCCCGGATGTTTCTCTTACACAAATTTTCTGATTTCAACTTGTACTCACAAAAGCTACGCGGAGGGTATCGCTGCCTTGCTCCCTTGTTTCTGGATTTACCGTGAAGTCGGTTTGCATATCCATTCACAAGCGGTTGCGGAAAACCCCTACCAGAAATGGATCGATACTTATTCGGGGGAAGAGTTTTCGAAAATTGTGGATGATGCGATTGATTTAACCGACCGGGTTGCAGATCAGGTGAACACTGAACAGGGAGAACAGATGCTAAATGCTTTTGTCTTATCCACTCGCCTTGAATGGATGTTTTGGGACAGCGCCTATCGGGAGGAGGCCTGGGTATAAATCATATTAAAAGTCGCTGATAAATCTCTGGGCAAATGATCGCACCTGTTTGCCATTTAAAACGTGAAATTGCCGTACCTTCTCGATGGTCTGGTTGGAAAACCTTTTGAGGGGGATGTGAATTATTCGACGGTGGTAATGCCGTGCCAGTTTTCTCCAGGCAGCGGGAGGCGGAGCAGGGGAGACCACCGTCACATGGCGCTCCTGTGAATGAAAAAATGCGGCCTCCAGTAAACGTTCCTCCAGAGTTTCCGAAAGTTTCATGCGGGGGTCGTCCCAGATATTCGGAATTGGTCGGGGGGGAAACATCATCATGCATCCACCATAGGTAGCCTGCCCTATACCCGGGCCGATCATATTATCGATATAGTTGGTTGCGAAAAAACACAGGGTCGATTCTTCATTGTGCTCAGCGTACCAGGTCTGGCGCCAGGGATAACGTTCCGGAACCGGTTCCATTTCGAACAGGAAAAGAACAATCTCGACCTTTCCGCGCGAAGGCGGAATTTCTTTTACATAAATATCACCAGTATGCCAGTTGCGCAGGGTATCGCGGATGTCGATCCCATCTTTTACAGATGAGGTGAATTTTTCGCTTCTGGCAAGATCGTTGGCCAGTAATAGTTTGGTCTGTTCCCGGACATGCGTATTAAAACTTTCAATCTTGTCGTCTTCAGGGGGCCATGAACATTGGCCGTGCGGATCCCAGGTGTATTTCCATTCGTCCTGTTTTTTCCAATCTGGTTGTGGTTTCAAGTCCAGGGTGCGCCAGACCAGCTCGGTTTCCTGTAGACGGTTTTTAAGGTTGACGGGGGTGTCGTCCCCAAAAGTTCCCTGGTCAATGCCAAGCGTCATGGTGTCGAAATATTCTTCTTTTTCCTGGTAAGGGTACTCCCGTGCTGCCTCGACCAATGCGATCGCAAAGGAATCTCCTCCAACCTGTTTAGCTGCCATGGCCAGCGTATAGAGGTCTGGAGTCAGCCTGCTTTCCATGAGAGACAGGTTGCGCACATATTGGAGATAAACCTGAAATGCCTGAGAAGACAGATTGTGATATTTGACCTTGTGTCTTTCCAGAAACTTTTCGCGAGCTCTTAGCAGGATCTCTTTTACCCCATCAATTTCGGCTGTTTTGTCTGATCGCAATTCTTCTCGTCTTTTTTCGTAAAGAGATGTGACATAAGGAAGTTCGCTGAGGGCAAAGGTCAATGTGGAATGTTCTATTCCAAAGAGGTCTGGGTTGTTTGTCTTTTCGGGCTGTGGGAATTTTTCGAGACTGTCATAAGCGGCCTTTATCCAGGGCCAATCAAGCATGGAACAAATAAAAATTAAATTTTCACATTCGAGTTCCAGACGGTGTAACTGGTGTGCCATCCAGCGGATTCTTAAATCCTGTTGGCTGTCTGCAGGTGGTTTCTTTAGTGAGGGCAGTAAGGTTACTGCAAATTCTTCCAAAGTAAGTTGAGAAAGTGCCAGGGTATCCGGGAATATTGATTTTCTTGGTTCGAAACGAGAGACTGGCAAGTCAATAAACTCCCGCCGAATATTTTCCTGCAAGGCAATTCTTAAACCAGCAATAACAGGCTGGGTGGGATCTATGGGGACATAATTCTGGGTGCCGTCCTCCTCGGACTGGAAGCTTGCCGTAATGTAGGGAAGATGGGTGATTCCGGTTTCTACAGTGGACTGGAATTCAGGCGGCAGGCAAACTGCCAGGCAGTCGTAGGTCTTGCCTAACAGGCGTTGCCTGACGACCCGCATGAACTGTCCGCTGCCGTGAACGACAGGGAGAAATTCGATCCGGTCACTAAGCGTGAATAGTTCGCTCAAGATAACCTCTCGTTATCGATCAAGATCGGGGTGAAGAGGGTCTCCCTCCCCAAAGAAGAAATCACCGAGACCCATCGGCAACCGTTCATTGCCAAGAGCGCGACGTTTACGCTCCGCAAGCTTATCCAGATCCAGCGCGTCTTCTCCAAGAATGCCTTCCACCGCTTCTTTCCAGGCTTTGTCGCTTGATAATGGATGCTCCGGGTCCTGAGCCAGTCGTTTGACTGCGTACTGGAGGATATGAAGGCCATCTCTTGGAGAAAAGTCCAGGTCGAGTTGATGTGATTTTTGCAGGAACTGAACGGTCAGTTCAACCATATCATGCCGGACAAAGGGTAGATGGTATTTCAGGATCGCCATTTCATCCTGTTCAGTCGGCATGCCCAGTGACAGGGTAGGTTGCAAACGCGACAAAATATAATCTGGAATCTCAAAGGTTGATTCATCCTGGTTCATGGTGACGCAGCAACGGAATTCCTTGTGTGCCGGAATTTGAATACCAGCGATGATTGACTCCACATAACGCCGATGATCGAGCAGGGGAGCCAGGGATGCCCAGCTCTTTTCGTTCATCCGGTTGCCTTCGTCCAGAATACAGATACCCCCGCTAATCATCGCTGTGACTAATGGAGACGCATGGTAGGAAATTTTGCCTTGCTCAGATAGCACCGGGGTAATGAGCAAATCTTCGGGCCTGGTGTCGCTGGTACACTGGAAAATATATAAAGGCTGCTTTCTGTTTCTTGCCGCTACCATACCCAGGGTCGTTTTTCCGATTCCCGGCATGCCGACAATGCGTGGTGAAAGTGGCATATCCTCCTTTGCCACCACCAGCCAACAAGCGAGCAATTGCTTTAGAATTTCCTCTTGCCCTATCCATTCAGGCTGGCTTTTATCCTGGGGACTCAGTGTGAGGTTGACCCCACCAAGGGTCACCGTCTCGAGCTGTAGTTTGTTTTCCTGATTCATTTGATCTCCTTAATTTTCCGGGAACAGGATACTTTTTGTTGTCAGGAGGTGTCAAGAATTGCCCCAAATATTCTAATTAATTGGAGTTACATTTCTGTGGTAGGATATGCCTGTAGTCCATTTCCTACCATTTTAGAAAAAATCGCTTATGATGGGTTGTGATTTAAGAGAGGGGCTTGGACGCATTGCCCTGGTTCTTTTTGGTTTATTGCTGATATTGATTGGGGAATTGACCCTAAGATGGGGAGGCTATGGGGAAGCCTATAATTTTGTTATCCAGGACTCAAAAATCCATAAAGGTAAGTCTTCTCTCAACTCCCAATATGTTGCCCTCCATTATTTCAAACATCTGCCTGTAAATTTTTCTTCTTTGATGAGAGAAAAACCCTGGTTTCAGGATACCGAGTTTTTTACCGAAAAAAAACAAGGAGTTTTTCGAATTTTCACATTAGGCGCATCAACGACCAGAGGATTTCCTTTCACTGGTCGTGAGATTAATTATTCCCGCTTTCTCGAAATGATTTTAAAAGATGTAGTGCCGGGAAAAAATTTTGAAGTGATCAATGCGGGCTACGATGCTTTGAGCAGTTTTGGTGTGTTGGACCTGACCCGGGAGGTAATCAATTACGAACCTGACCTGCTGATAATCTATTCAGGCCACAATGAATTTATCGGTCACTTTGGAGTCAATTCCACCATTAATTACGGTAACCAGCGTTGGATAATGGATCTGGTGAGGAACCTTCATCATTCCAGACTGTTTTTAGCGGGAGAATTAATGGTGATGAAAGTTAAAGGTGTAGGAAAAGAAGATGCAAACAGAAAAAGTCAGGTCAACATGTTTCGAGCTATGTTGTCCAAGTCGAATATTACCTGGGACCAAACGGAGCATTCAATCGCTCTCAAGAACTATCAGGAAAACTTGAACCGTATAGTCACCCTCGCCAGGAATGAAGGGATTCAGGTCATGCTCCTGAGCCCCGCTTCAAATATAAGGGACTTCCCACCTATTCGTTCAATTCCCGATAAAGGTCTCTCGGGTATGGAAACGTCTCGCATGAAAAAATTGGTTGAAGAAGGACGCGAATCTATAAAATTGAAACAAACAGCCCTTGCTTTTAACAAATTAAAAGCAGCGGTTAAATTGGATTCGGGATTTGCAGAAAGTCATTTTTTATTGGGTAAGTTATTGGAGGCACAGGGGAATAAGGTAGAGGCACGAAAGGAATATCGATTAGCTCGTGAATTTGATGGAGTTCATTTAAGAGCTTGTGCCGGGATGCAGGCTGTTGTCAGAAAAGTTGGAAAAAATAAGGGAATTGCTGTTGTTGATTTGGAAAGTAAAATGGAAAAAGTGGCTTCGGATGGTATCGTTGGTGATAATTTTTTTCTTGAACACGTTCATCCTAATATTAACGGACATTTTTTAATCGCTGATAGTATTGCCCATGCCCTCGAACTGGAAAGAGGGACTGGGTTAGATGGTTTCTGGGATTGGTCCCGGTTAAGAAGACCTGTGGAATATGTTCGTCAGATAGGGTATGGCCCAAGGCAATTTGTGGAAGCGCGATATACGGTTGGCCGTTTGTTGCTGGATTTTCCCTTTTACCATTGTGATTCAGGGGAGAAAATTTTACGTAGAATTGACCGACTGAATGCCGAAAATAATTTACTGAAAACGTGTTGGCAAATAAAACCTCATTAGAGCTTTACCTTCCGTTTTAATTATCTTAGGAGTGACAAACATTGGTCACTCCCTTCCATAGTGATAAAATAAAGTAGTAAGTTTATTGGATTCGTCCTTAAATCTTCTTTGGGGAGCCAGAATGCCATGACTGAACTGGATGCTATTTTTGAGGACTACATAGCGAGATTTTTAGAAGGAAATGCTGTGGCAAGACATTTCAATATGAAACTCAACGAACTGGGTATCGGTTTAATGCCCCTTGTGGATCATTGCACAATTAGAACAATGGATGTGGAACAGCGGGTGAAGGAGTTTATTGGGTTGGGATACCAGTACGACTCTTTAATAGGGGTTCTGAAGTTTGATAGCTGGTGGGCAAAAGTCTATCGCAAGCCGGGATATCCTGCGTTGTTTGTGGATCAGGCCTATAGTGATGAACGAGGACAGGAGAGCCTGATCCCCAAGTGGGTTCGTGCTCATGGAGACCAATGTTTCCACCATGTCGCATTATTGACACAAGATATCGAAAAAGCGATCAGTGCCATGGAAAAGAGCGGGTTTGAAATGGCAGGAAGTATTGTGGGTGAAGTTGGATCTGATCTGCGTCAGGTGTTTACAAAACCAGAAATGCGTGAGGGAGAGGCATATACCGTGTTGGAGTTGATAGAGCGTCACAATGGCTACGCCGGGTTTCTCCCCCCTCAGGCAAACGGCTTGATGGAATCCTCTCGTATTTCCGAGGGGTCTTCATGATTATCAAAAAAGATTCCTCTGCTATCGCACCCTACCTGAAGGATGCTTCAAATTTTCCTGACGGAACAGCAAGCTCTGTTGTGATCCCTGATTCTGTCGAGGAATTGATTCAATTTTTAAAGAGCAACACGGAACCAATAACCATCTCTGGTGCGAGAACGGGTTTGACAGCTTCCGGCATCCCTTTGTCGGGAACTATAATTTCAATGGAAAAGCTGAAGGAGTTATCTGGGCCGGATTCAATGGGGAAACTTGTTTCCGGTCCTTTCGTTACCATAAAAAATATACAGAGCCATCTAAAGGGATCAGGCTGGTTTTACCCGCCAAATCCAACGGAAACCTGGGCGAGTCTGGGCGGAACCTTGTCGACCAACGCATCAGGATCGAGGAGTTACAAGTGGGGCGCCACTCGCAATTATGTGGAAGAAGTAGAAATAGTGTTGGTAGATGGGCGTTGTGCCAAGGTCTCCAGAGGGCAAAAAATATCAAGTGATCTTGATTTTAACGACGGTTCAAAAATCAGATTCCCAGATATCAACTACACAAGTCCCCAGTGCAAAAACGCTGCTGGATTTTATGTTCAGCCGGATATGGATTGGCTCGATTTGTTTGTTGGTTCAGACGGCACTTTGTGCCTTTTTACGAAAATCACACTTAAAACTATACCTTCACCTGCAGATTTTTTAAGTGGAATATTATTTTTAGAAGATGAAGAGCAATGTTGGAACCTGGTAAAGGAGATTCGTGAATCCAAAGTCCAGGAAATTTCACCCTGTGCTTTGGAGTATTTTGATTCCAACTCTTTGAAAAGGCTTAAACCGGAATTTTCAAATATATCTCCTGGTGCCATGGCAGCTCTTTACTTTGAGCAGGATATTCAGTCCATGGATGATTACGACCGCTATCTGGAAGCCTGGTTTGAATTTCTGGACAATATGAGGGTTCCGTTAGAGGATTCGTGGTTTTCTCAATCGGATGCCGATCTGGAAAAATTCCAGGAATTTCGGCATAGACTTCCTTTAATAATCAATGAAGAGAACAGCCGTGAGGGACGTGTTAAAATTGGTACGGATATGGCGGTTACCGATTTACATTTTGTTGATCTCATGCACTTTTACCGAAGTGTATTAAAAGAATCAGGTTTGCCCAATGTCATGTTTGGGCATATCGGCGATAACCATCTTCACATAAACCTGCTGCCTGATAAGTCACAGATGACAACCGCAAAAGAAGTTTATGAAAAGTTTGTGGATCAAGTTCTTGCCTGGAGGGGAACGATTTCGGCGGAACATGGAGTCGGCAAACTAAAAAAAGAGTACTACCATGAAATGGTAGGCGATGAAGCGCTAGCCGATTTAAAAACGATAAAAAATTGTTTTGACCCTGATAATCTACTGGGGCAGGGTAACCTTTTCTGAATTTCCTGAAAAAAATACCTTTTAAATTGTAGGTTCTTATCAAACCGGTTGACGCACTTAGGCCTAAAGGGTAAAATTTCTCGACGGTTTCCTCGTGTATTTCTTTGATATGAAAAGGAATTCGTATGCTGGATGAGCAAAAAGTTCTGATTCTTAATTTTTCTTATGAACCCCTGCAATTTTGCACGGCAAAACGGGGGATCATCATGGTTTTGTCTGGACGGGCGGAAAAAATAGAATCAAACGGGTATATTGTCCGTTCGCCAAACCAGAGCTTTGCTTTGCCAACGGTAATACGGGTTTTGAAAATGGTACGGCGAAATATGGGCAAAGGATTGTCTTTCAGTAAAAAGAATATAATGCGAAGAGACAATTACACCTGCCAATATTGTGGAGTTCGCGAGAATATGTTGACGGTGGACCATGTTATTCCCAAATCACGTGGAGGCGGTACCAGTTGGACTAATGTTGTGGTGGCGTGCAAACCCTGTAACTTGAAAAAAGGCAGCAGGACAGCGGTTGAAGCTGGAATGCCACTCAAGAAAAAACCTTTTCGCCCGAACTTTCATTACCATTCATTTGTGATTCCATCCGCTTCTGAGGAGCATTTGGAAAGCTGGTATAAATACCTGCCTCCAGCACTTAAAGCTCGCAATTCTATAAATTGAATAGCAACACTTCCCTGGTCGTACTTTGGAACCAAAATCGCTGAATCAAATAATTTCCGAAGAAGAATTTTTGATTCTTCTTCAGGATAGCTGTGGTGCATTTTTCAAAACCTTCAATGCATTTCGAGACCTTCCTCAAGGCGACGGAGGTGCGACCCGGAAATGCTATTCGAGTCTGATTCAAGAGGCGGAGTTACTGGAAAGTTTCCTGGATGAACACGGTGCCCGCGAAAATAAAACCTGGGCCGGTTTTACAGAGTATGTTGCCTGTATTCGAAACCTGGTTAAAGCAGCATTTTTTTGTAAGCATCTGGTTGATCGTTATCCCTTTTACAAGTTGCGGGATACTGAGGAAGTGCAAGGGCGATTTTTTAACGATTCAAATGTGGTTCTGGACTTTTTAAATAACTCCATCCTGAAACTCTTTTTGGAATGTATTGAAGAGGGGAAGAAAAACCAGTTGGCAATTCCCGAGGCTGCCATCGATCCTGATAATTTTGCATTGCTGGAAGCCAATAAGCGGCTTCCAAAAAATGTAGAAGGTGAAGAGGTCAATGAACAAGAAGACCGGATCATTGACATGCTGGAAAAAATGCAAGCAGTGGGCAGTCTGATGGAGGCGATGCAAGTTGAGCGGACACAGGTGCCTGAAGCATTGAAAGCAATTGTTCCTGACAAAATCGATGAAAAAAACGCACGTATGTTAATGAATCTGGTGCACAGTATTCAATCAGAATTCGATACCTACATAAAAAGTACTCCCATTGAACAGAAGCATGAGGGGTTGAAAGGCCTGCGTGGCTATATCTCGATGCCACTTCACCTGCTCGAGATGATGATCTGGCTGATTCATTTTTATGAACGTCATGAAGATGAAATCAGAAAAGGTGAAGCAAAGAAAGTTATCAGCGGGTTGGTTGATAAAAACGATTTATTGTCCCACGTCGTGAACTACTGTTTTTATTATTCTCTTTACTATGTGCATGAAGGGGACAAGCTCAGCAAAGAGCTTCTAAAGGTTTTTGTGAAAACGGTTCGTTATGAGTTACCGGTGCCAGACCCGCTTGGATTTCATGCCCGACCCTCTACCTATGTTTCCAAAATTGTTCGGCGCTATGAAGGTGATGCCTGCATTATTATTGATAATGAAAAGATTGATGCGCGATCTGTAATGGGTTTGTTGCAAGCTGGAGGAGAATTGGCGGACAAGGGGTATAAGACGGTGGTATTCGAGGGAGACAAAAGAATACTGGATGACTTGAAAATCCTGGCATCCCATAATTATTGCGAAGAGAAAGAGGTCCCGGCAGAGCTGGATTATCTCAGGGGCTCCATTGAATAGGAATAGGTTGGAATACTCTCATGCATGAGTCAGAAGAAATTTTTGATGTGGTCGATCAGGATGACCAGGTCATAGGACAGGCAACCCGGAAGGAAGTCCATGAGCGGGGATTGCGGCATCGCTCCGTTCATATTCTTGTTTTCAACTCAAAAGGGGAATTGTTTCTCCAGAAGCGATCACTGGCTAAGGATGAAAATCCGGGTTATTGGGACACTTCTGCAGCGGGCCATGTCGATTCTGGAGAGGATTATGAAAGTTGTGCGCACCGTGAACTTGAGGAAGAACTTGGAATCAAAGCGGATCTAAAGGAAATTGGGAAATTCAGCGCCTGTTCGGAGACCTTTTTTGAGCATGTCAGGGTTTATCTCTGCACCTCTGATGCAAATATTGTAATTAACCCTGATGAAATTTCCGAGGGACGTTTCTGGTCTCTAAATGAAATTGAAACCTCACTTCAGGATGAAACGCTGCCCTTCACCTCAACCTTCAGGTTGATCCTCGATAAACTTAGAGGTAGTCTGCGATAGTCAGGCTATTTCCGCTTTTCAATTTTCATATTTTCCAACCCGCCTTTTCCAAAAGAGCCAATGACAACTTTTGATACTATCGTCGTTCTGGTTTTAAGTGTCAGCCTTATTTATTCCTTGTTTCGGGGAATGATTAAAGAGGTGTTTTCCCTGCTTTCTATCGCGGTAGGGTACCTGGTCGCAATAAAGTATAACCATGAAGCCGCGATTGAGCTAAAGGGCTTTATCGATTCCGAACCTATCGCCAGAGCTGTAGGCTTTGTTGGTCTTTATCTGGTATTTTCTATGGCGGTTTCTTTAATAGGTTTTCTTGTTAAAAAACTACTGCATAAGTCGGATACTCTTTCCGGTATGGACCGAATCATTGGTGGGGGAATTGGTCTTTTAAAAGCGGCAGCCCTGTTGGCAATGGTGATTGTCCCGCTCCAATGGTTTCCTGATTTTTACGGAGACATTACCCGTGATTCTGTTACAGCTCCTTATTTGGAGAAAACTACGGTCGAGGTAAAACGTCTTTTAAATGTCGATGACGAGTTTTTTGAAAGGAATCTTAATAAGGTTAAAAGGTTAAAAGAAGAAATGCCGGATATTGAAAAAATGAAAAAGATGAATGATCAGTTTGAAAAGTTAAAAAAACAGGCGGAAGAGCTTGGGGTTTCAAAATCGGAACCACAGGACAAACACAGTCAGGAAGATCAGAAAAAACTAGACGACCTGATCCGGTCCGTAACCAAAGAATAATAAAAATGACCACGCAAATTAATTTAAATGGCGAAATTGGACCAGATGCTTTTATCTCTGTTCTCGATCATGGTTTTCTTTTCGGAGATAGTATTTACGAAGTTGTTGTAACCCATAAGGGTGTTCCCTGTTTCATGATGGGGCATCTGAAGCGGTTACGAAACTCAGCTGCCGGACTTTCCATGGAAATCCCGTGGTCCGATGAGCACATTGTTCAACAAATTGACCGTACGGTAACGGAAGCAGGTAATGAAGAGTCTTACATAAGGGTTATCGTGACCCGGGGTGTGGGTGAACTTGATATTGACCCCACTTCTTGTTCGAACCCCGAATTGCTGGTTCTGGTTAAGGAATTAAAACCATACCCTCAAGCAAACTATGAAAAGGGGATCAACGTTGCTCTGGTTTCGGTCAAACGCAACTCCAGGGACACGGTCAGTCCTGGAATAAAAACAGGAAATTACCTTAACAATGTGTTAGCTAAGCTGGAATCTAACAGCATGGGGGCACAGGATGCTTTGATGCTGAATCATGAGGGCCATCTCACCGAATGCACCACCAGTAATTTCTTTTTTGTAAGTGATGGTCGAATAATGACCCCATCGCTTGAATGTGGAATTCTTGCCGGAATTACACGTGACGTTCTTCTCCAGGTTGCTCAGGAAAACGGAGTATTGGTAGAAGAAGGTGAATGGCCTCCTGATAGCCTGATAAAGGCGGATGAAGCGTTCATCACCGGAACGGTTAAAAAAGTTATGCCTGTCACTCATCTGGATGGGCGACCATTTGGAGATGGTCAGCCGGGACCCGTGACGCGCCGTATGATGCGACTATATGACGAAGCTTTAAGTCGAGAGGCAGACACTTCCTGAAATTGGAATTACTCAAGAGTTTATATGGCATTGTTAGTCGGTGTAACAGGAGGGATGGGGGCTGGAAAATCGACTGTATCTGGAATGATTTCCAGGCTCGGGGGACACATCATTGATGCTGATCAGATTTGCCGACGTCTGGTTGAACCGGGTAAGCCAGCATGGAAAGAAATCGCGGAGGCTTTGGGGCCTGAGATAGTTTTGCCGGACCAGACTCTTGATCGCAAAAGAATTGCGCAAATTATTTTTAAAGACGCCGAGCAGAAAAAAAAGCTGGAAACGATTCTTCATCCGAAAGTGTTTGAGCAGGAACAGGTGGAGTTTAGGGAAATTAGCATTAAAACCCCTTCATCAGTCGTGATTCTGGATGCTGCTCTGTTAATTGAATCAGGAAATTACCGAAAAGTAGATAAGGTGGTTGTAGTGGCCTGTCCGGAAGAACAGGCAATAAGTCGGATAGTGGCCCAGGGGCGATTTGCGGAAGATGATGCCAGGCTCAGAATTCGAAGTCAGATGCCCCTGAATGCAAAAAAGGCGGTAGCGGATTATATTCTGGAAAACGATTCTTCACTTGAAGACCTGGGGCAAAGGGTAGAGAAACTGTTTGAAAACCTTAAAGCCCTGATCGGATCAAATGGCTGAACAAGAAGAAAATGACACAGAAGATGAAGCCCAGGCGTTAGAACGGCTGCTTGAGGAGGAAACGGAAAAGGAAGAAGGCGAAGCAGTTGAGGAAGAAGGTGGGAAAAGTAAAAAGAAGTTACTCATAATTGCAGGTAGCGCTGTTTTAGTTATTGGGGGGGCGGTTGGATTTTTAATGATGGGGGCGGATGAAGAAGCACCTCCAACCCTCGAAGAATTGGCTAAACCTTTGGAGGACCCTGAATTAACGGAAGAAAAAAAACAGGCACTAAGAGAAGCTGAAGCCCCTAATTTTTATAAGCTGGAGCCATTCTTTTTGCCTTTAAAGGATAAGAAAAAAGAGACCGGACAATTTATGCATATCCAGATTCACCTCCAAATGAGTAATATCAAGTTAAATGAAGAGATTGACAATGTATTGCCGTTGATCAGGCAAACCATTTATGAAATTCTTGAAAGGAAACGGCCCAGGGATTTCATGAACCCCAAAAAACCGATAAAGGAACGTCTGAAAAGTGAGATTGTTACATCCACGAATACCCTTCTTGTTACCGGAAGCGGAAAGATAAATGATGTTTATTTTTCTGAATTTATTATCAGGTGAGCCGGTTGACAGATGTTGTTCAAGGGATATAGTAATAATATCAGTCTGTTAAGGGGAAGGTGATGCCGATAATCGATCCTGCCAGTGTTCAACACGTTCTCCAGATGAGTTCTTCTGTGGAAAAGGTGGTTGTTGAGGCCCAGGCACAACAGCGGGTAGACCAGTCTCTTAAGGAAGAAAGAACGGCTTTGGACGATATTGAGCAAAACGAAATCCAGGACCCAGAAGATACGAAAGAATCAAATCCCTCCGACCCTGATGGAAAAAACTCCAACCGACAAGTCAGGATCAAGAAAAAGCAAGCCGGTGCCGAAAAAGAAGTAGAGGCCCCTGAAGTAAGTGTTCCCATAGTTGAGGGCAATCCCAGCTCCCATCTCGATTTAAGGGTATAAAACCACCACAATCGCATCGCCTTCCTGGAGAAAAGTGTGGTTCCTGAATTTAACAGTGCAGAATCCCTCCGTATCATTTTTCAGAATGACCCATCCCTGAAAGTTCAAACGCTCAAACTGGCTTCACTGGATCAATTCATCAAAAACTTTGTCCCCGGGCAGGTGGTGTCGGGAAAGGTGATTGACCAGTTGTCTTCTGGAAAGAACCTTGTTGAATTAAATGGGCACCGTGCGGCTGTAGAATTCAATCAACCGCAGAGTCCAGGAAGGAGTTTTCAGGTTCGGGTTGAACAGCTTTCACCGACACCGATTTTTAAACTCCTTGAGGGAACGGTGAAGCAGAAGAACCAGAATCCCTCAGCTATAAAAGGCAGTTCCAAAGCCAGTGCCGGGCTCCTGGATCATGTGAAGGTGTCAAATGCTTCGCAAAAAACATTACCCTCACCTCCTGTTTATTCATTAAAGGAAATTTCTGCCTTTGGATTGACCCCTGATAACCAGGTCCCAGGCCGCCTAAACCTGGTAATTGATTCCAATACTGTTCAGGTGAGTTTGCGGGGGCGGGAAGTTACGCTTTTCCATAGTAATACAGCCTTGCTTGAAGGCACGGAACTGTCAATTAAAGCGGAGCCGAAAGGTGATGGGTTTATTCTGGCTGTAAGAGGGTCAGAAAACCAAAATCCGGCTTTGAAACTACTTCAATCTCTTTTGCCGGGAAGGCAACCTCTCACCCAATTGATCAAGGATTTCGAAGGTGCTTTTTTCAGGTTGAGCGAGTCTGAAGCCAAAACCATTCCAAATGAATTGAAGTCCAGACTGCAAGAAACTCTCAATGTTTTAAAAGCGGTGCAAAGTGAGCCAGTTGAGGCCAAAGCAATTCGTGAAAATATTGCCAGGACGGGAGCCAGCTTTGAATCCCGGCTTAGCCGGTTTTTGGAAAACCCGACAGGTTCGGGTTTAAAGCAAGCCGTGACGCAGGATTTCAAAGGACAGCTTCAGGAATTGTCCAGAGTTTTGGAAAAACGATTTGGGGCCGGGATTAAAACAGGCGATGGGACTTTTCAGTCTCTTGGCAGGCAGACGCAGGCAATCATTCAAAACCTGGATATTCATCAGCTCACGCAGGTTGTTGCTCGCCAGGAGAATCATCCGATGTCATTGATGATCCCAAATATGCTGGAGCCTCAAGGAAGACCCATAAAAGTATTTTATAGGGAAGATGGGGATGACCCCAAAAGCAACAAAACCGAAGGAAAAAAGAAATACACCCTGGTTTTTTTTCTGGAGTTATCACAACTAGGAAACGTGCGTTTGGATGCACGGGTTCAAAATAAAACACTGGGTCTAAATGTTGCTGTAGAAAATGAAGAGGTATTGGGGTTCGTAAAGGATGGTTTCGAGATTTTTCAAAAACAATTGAAAGAGATGGGATTTGAATCCGAAATTAACGGTCAGGTAAACCCCGAAAAAATTCAGGAACCTATAGATGAGTTGCCAGAGGGGGTTTTCAAAAGTTTAAGCAGTCTGGTGGATGTAAGGACATGAAGAAAAAAAAGCACCAAAAATCGGCACTTTCCCTGCATTTTAATAAAGAAAAGGATCAAGCTCCCAAGGTCACCGCCAAAGGCAAGGGACTGATGGCAGAAAGGATTATTGAACTGGCCCGGGAGCATAAAATTCCCATCAAAGAAGATCCTGACCTGGTTGAAGTTTTGTCACAAGTGGACGTTAATCAGGAGGTACCTCCTTCTGTTTATCTGGTAGTAGCAGAGTTATTGGCCTGGGTTTATAAAATGAACTCTGATTACAAAGGGGGCTTTCATACCCCTCAGTAACCAGTAATCAAAAGGTCTTGACTCGCTGAAGACCCTCTGTTATCCTTTTAAAAACAAAGGAGTTATTGAATTTTTGCTTGATTCGTTAATTCCAGACCTTACCGGCCTTGACGAATCTGGCCCGGCAAACAATCCTGCGCATTTCCCTGGGAGTTACAGTTCTTGTTGTTACGATTGAAGGCTCCATTCACGTTAATTGCTTTTGTTTGCTTTCTCTTGATCTCGGTCACCTCAGGCTGGAGCAAGGGAACATCTCTCCATAGCGGGCAAAAGGGGTTCACCACACCCCGTGGTTTGGAAAGCGCTGTTGGATTCTGGACCAAGGTTTACACAGAATACACTACACGCCACGCCATCCTCCATGACTCTGAAGACCTCAGTGTAATTTATGAAGTGGTCTATCTCGGTGAAAAACGCCTTGGACATCGTCGGCGTTCTGCCAAGGTCAACCCTGTCCGGAGAAAATACCAGAAAATATTGAGGAAGCTTGCCAAGCGTAAAGGAACACTGGGATTAACAAGTGAAGAGCGACGAGTTGCCAAGCTTGTTAAGGGAAGTTATTCACGCGCCGCAAGAAAAATCAGGGTACAGATTGGTCAAAAAGACAGGTTCAGAGAAGGTATTGTGAGGTCCGGCAAATATTTGGAAGGAATTCAGAGAGAATTTCGTCTCCACCGGATGCCAGAAGAGCTCACCGTGCTACCGCATGTTGAATCCTCTTTTCAGGTCAATGCCTATTCCTCAGCTGGTGCCGCAGGTGTCTGGCAGTTCACTCGCAGTACAGGGCGACTGTTCATGAAGGTTGGCTATTCTGTTGACGAAAGACGTGACCCCATTTTGTCGGCAAATGCTGCCGCGAGGCTTTTAAAATCAAACTATGATGAGCTGGGTTCCTGGCCTTTAGCTATTACCGCATACAACCACGGCGTTAATGGCATGAAGCGGGCACAACGTCGCTATGGAAATGATATTGTCAAAATCATAAAACGTTACAAAAGTCGCACTTTTGGTTTTGCTTCCCGGAATTTTTATGCAGAATTTTTAGCCGCTCTGGGAATCATTAAAAATTATAAAAAGTATTTCCCAAAAGTGGTGATGGACAAACCGATCAAAACGGTATCCACACGACTGAAATATTTTATCCATATTGATGACCTTGTAAAAAATCTGGGCATGACAAAGGGTGAGATTGCCGAATTCAATCCTGCCTTGCGCGAGCCTGTAATATCGGGCAAAAAAAGAATTCCGAAAAACTTCCTGTTGAAGGCACCGGCAAGTAAAGTCTCCAATCTTGGGACGAAAATCGCAAGCTTGCCGAGTTCTCATCGTTTCAGCAAACAGGTGAGATCACGATGGTATACCGTGCGTAGGGGGGATACTTTGTCAAGTATTGCCAGGCGAATGCGGACTTCAGTCAGGGCTCTCAAAGTTTCAAATAACATTGACAATCAACACCGGATTTACAAAGGGCAAGTCCTCGAGATGCCTTGGGGGGCAAAAGCAGTCAGGAAATCGCAAACAGTCAAAGTGGCTTCCGTCAAGTCCCGCAAACCCCAACTCTATCTTAGCGATAATCTGAAAAACTACCGCGTGAAGCGTCACGACAATCTTTCCAAAATTGCCCGTCGATTTGATATGTCAGTCAAAGATCTCATTCGCGTAAACAGGTTGCGCAACCCTGACCGCTTGAAACCAGGACAAACGATAAAAGTTGCAAGCTTACAGTCTGCGGGGCTGGTTAAACCCGAAAGAAAGCTTTCTATCAAAACAAAACAACCTAAGAAAGCGGATGATAAGCTGGTGGCCAGTGTGGCACCAATGCAGGCTGAGGGTAGCGGGAAAATAAAGATCGAATACTCTGATGCCATCAGCACGACGAAGCATTTTAATAAAAACCGTCCTGCCTTCATGCCGGTAAAGTTTTCCGGAGGTTCACACAAGAATGGGAAGGTGGGGATAATTGCTGTCGACTTTGAAGAAACGCTCAGTCATTATGCCGACTGGGCAGGTATCTCCATAGCGGAATTCAGGAAATTTAATAAACTGGGGCGTCGAGCGTCTCTTCAGATAAACCAGTCCTTGCGTGTGCCTCTTTATAAAAAGACAGCTCAGGATTTCGAAGAAAAACGCCAGGAATATCATCGCGCAATTCAGGAAGACTTTTTTAATAACTACCGGGTTGAAAAAGTGGTCATTCGGAACCTGAAACGTGGAGAAACGATTTGGGAAATATGTAACGATATTTATGTGATTCCTATGTGGCTCCTGAGTAACTATAATCAGGAAAAAAATATCAATGCCCTTGCCGAAGGTGCTCCAGTTGTGATCCCTGTAATAACCGCTATAAAAGCCTGACCTCTAAAAATTATCCAGAGCTACCTCAATCGCTTTTAAATGGGCGCGGACCCTCATATCCATTGGGAGTTTGGTTGCCGTCTCGAGAGTAAAAACTTTCTTGCATCCCTTTGAAAACGCGTATATTGCCATTGGCCACCATTCCATTTCATCCGGATTCGACAGATGGGCAAGTAGGCCATTTTCCGCGGGCAACTCTTCAATTTCTTCTTCCAAATTAATTGGCATAATTTTTGATACTTCATTCAGGATATTGCGTCCTAGTGGAGAAATGGGTTCCGCTTCTTTCTGAAATAAATAATACCCAGGTGAGTCAATGTCCTCATGAAGTTCAATATCGAGGTCAAATGCGCGTTTAAATAGAGATTTAATAAATACCACTTCCTGGGGCGGGCTGGTATCCCTGAACTTGCGGTTGAGATCAATCTTGTCAGCGTTTTCGCGGGTTGACGCATTATATCCAGACGGGTTGATGCAGGGGATAATGTTCAATTCCCAGTCATCGATATATTTTTGAAAAAATTTTTTTTCAAGAAAAGTAAGAAGGGCTTCCACCCCTGCGGGTTCGTCCCCATGGATCCCGGCAGAAATTAAAGCACGCTGCGAATTTCCTTTTCCTAAAACCAGATGTTGAATCGGGTACTGGTCTGATCCGGAAACTATAAGGGTGGATGATATTTGGGAGTTTTCGGGTAAAACGGTTTTTAGCCGCGAGAGAACGCGGGAATAGAGTGGTTCTCCGGCTTTATTCAACCGGCTGTTCCCTGGGGCTGTTTTTAGGGCAGGGCCTATCAGGTAATCCAGTGTCGCAAACCGTTGTACTGTCTAGAAAGTGTTTCCAGGTCAGAGTTTCTTTTTCGGTTGGATAATAGGCCCAGGCTTTTTGGATAGTGTAAAAATTTTCATATCCGGCAATGGCCTTGATCAATGTTGCTTCAACGCGATTAGTATTGGGATTTAAATTGCAGACCTGCTTCCAGTTGTAAACTTCATATCCATTTTGAATGGTTGCCTTGCCCACTGTCGATTTGATTCCTGGGCATACCCGTTTTCCCATTCCTTTTATTAAGGAAGCATATTTCCTTGGGGAGGTTTGGACCATTCCAAGATAGGTCTGGACTGTGATCATTTCAGTCCAGTTTTCTGAAGTTTCACCTCTTGGGACATATTCCTTTAATTCCATATTTCCATTAAGTGTTTTATACCCCAGAACGTAATTTTTTGGGATGGGGTTATGGAATACTTCGTTTATGGGGTTCGGGATTTCTGAGGCCGTTCCGGTATTCTCAGGCGTGCTTGAGCACCCTGCAATGAGAAACAAATACAGAGCTATGGAAATGTTATTCATAATTTTCATTTGAGCACTAAAATTCCCTTAAATTAATTCTTAGTTGTAATAAAGCCGCTTAATGAAACTGAAAAATTATACTTTGGTAACTAGAACTTAAGAACGTGTGTCCGGGAAAAGCTTATTTTCAAATTCACATTCCTTATTTATGACGCATTCTGAACAGGAGAAATTTTTGGCTTTGCAAACATAGCGACCGTGGAGAATCAAATAACGGTGGGCATTTTGCAGCCATCGTTTTGGGGTCACTTTCATCAGTTGCTCTTCTACCTTTTCAACCGTTTTTCCGTTCGCCAACCCCGTTCGGTTCGCCAATCGAAAAACATGGGTGTCAACGGCTATCGTTGGCTCTCCAAAGGCTTCATTCAAGACCACGTTTGCTGTTTTTCTTCCTACTCCAGGCAAAGCTTCCAGGAATTCCCGTTTGTCAGGAACTTCTCCTTCATGTTTCTCCAATAGGATTTTACAGGTTTTGATTATGTTTCTGGCCTTGGTCGGCGCAAGTCCGATAGTCTGGATATTTTTTTGTAATCTAGCTTGTCCCAGTTTTAAAATAGCCTGGGGTGTATTGTGTGTTTTAAAAAGGGTGGAGGTTGCTCCGTTGACAGATTTGTCTGTTGCCTGTGCGCTTAAAATTACTGCTACCAGAAGTTCAAAATTGCTGGTAAATTCCAGCTCCGGTTTTGCTTCAGGCAGGGATTTTGCGAGTTTTTGATAGAGTCTGTTAATTACTTTTGTTTCCAAGGAAAATCCGATTTATGAATGTTGATTTTAAGCGAATTCAATTCAGGTAAGTTTCTATTTTCCCTTGGTTGATTTGACGCAGCGCACACCGACAAGAAATGTCTCTGTGGGATCCGCTCTACCACGCACTCGCATGGCTGCACGGAAATAAGACTTGTCATCCAGCCAGGAGGCACCCTTGATAACCCTGGCACTTCCAAACTTAGGACCCTGGGGATTTTGAATTGGGCTTCTCTGGTAATAAGTCCAATCGTACCAGTCAGAAACCCACTCCCATACGCTTCCCATCATATCGTAAAGACCCCAGGGGTTCGGTTTTTTGGTTCCAACCGGGTGGGGTCTTCGAGTTGAATTTCTGTCATACCACGAATAGTCTCCATTGATACCATCGCCCCAGAAATTTTCGGCTGTTGAGCCTGCCTTGGCTGCGTATTCCCATTCCGCCTCAGTAGGTAGTCTTCCTCCCCTGCGCGCGCAAAAGGTCCGTGCTTCCCTAAATCGAACGTGATCAACAGGCAAATCATCACCGATTAAGGTGGTTGGAAGGTTCGGCATCCATTTTTTCCATTTTTTCTGGGTGGCTTCATGGGTATCCATGTAAAACGAATCCAGACAAACTTTATGTGCCGGCCGCTCCATATGATTGGGTTCATTTTCAAATGTGACAAGATAATGCTTATCCGTACCCATCATAAAACAGCCGCCCTTGATCAAAACCATACCTTCTGGAGCTGAATTGGCAAAAACCGGAGAAACAGGGGTAAGGATCAAGGCGATAAATCCGATAAGAAGCTTAGGAAATTCTTTTCTGAGCATAGTAAAAATCGTGGCCTGTGTAGGTTGATGAGAATAATTGATTGGTTCAATCCAGGATGTTCGGGGCGTAACGGATCTATTATACAATGGTACTGGCAATCAATAAACAAGGATGAAAAAAGTGAGCCGTAACCGGATTTTTCCTGTGATTTTGACAATTGCCTTTTTGACCTTTTGTTTTGGGCCTTTTAATGCGAGTGCCCAACACATCAAGACTGTCAAAATGGGGGCTATACTCAATCCTATGGATTGGGAGGGTGATTACGATCCCGGAAGAGTGGTCGCTGTGGCGATTGACCAAAGAGGGATTCTTTCCCCCAACATTCTCTGGGAGAAAAGTGATGCCCCTGTAAAAAATGATGATGAAGGGGAAGATGACCCGTTGGCAATGGATACGGGGGAGGACGTTTCATCTGAAAAGGAAAAGCAGAAAAAACTTCCCGTTCAATTTGTCCTGGAAGGCGAACTGCAGGTTTTCAGTCCTCATGTCGAGGTTCCTGCTTCCATGATTGGATTGAATATTGAGGATGATTATTTAGCCGAGGTCCACCTGCACCTGAAGTTAGTCGATAATTTTACCCAGAGGATTATTTCTCAAAAGTATTTCTGGGCGGTGGGGCATGGAGGAATAGAGCCCTTTCCAAATACGGAGGAATCACTTATTCCAGGCCACCCTGACTTTCAAAAAACGTCTATGGGGCATGCGATCGAGAACCTGACAGAAAAGATATTTCAATATCTAAGTGGTTTCCTGAATGAAATCCCATTGGATTCCCAGGTTTTGTTTGTCGATGAAGATCAGGAGACGGTGACTTTGAATGTTGGTCGCAAACACGGAGTGAAAATTGGTGATGAGTTCACGATCTATAAACTCACACCAAATCTGGAAGACCCAATCACGGGGGCTGACCTGGGTGATCACTTTAAACGCCTTGGGGCAGTTCGTGTATCAGAAACAGGGGAGGGTTTTTCGGAAGCAGTCCTTTTGGTAGGCACTAATTTAAAAAGAGGATTGATTGCACGGGGTGAAAAATTTCCTATAAATGTTCTGGATAAGACTGGGCAAGCAAGTGGAAGTGATTTGGCAGCTATTGAATCTAACCGGCCCTTTGAAGATTTGGTACGTGAACGGAATTATCCCCGGGGTACTATCACAAGTTTCGATTTCTTTTCTATTTTGGGTTTTGAATTAGGATTTTGAAAATATTATTTAATGTCGTCCCGGTATTCCTGCAAAGATCTTATCCCAAGCTCATTTTTTTTCATCGCTTCTAATGCCGCTAACAGTGCCTGAGCTCCCCGAATTGTGGTGCAGTAGGGAAGGTTTTGTGTCAACGATGCCCGCCGTAGTGAAAATGAATCATTGATCGCCTGGACTCCAAAGGTAGTGTTGACCACTAACTGAACATCACCATTTTCGATACAATCTACAATGTGTGGAGGCCCCTCAAGGAATTTATTGATTGCCTTAACTTCCTCTCCATGGTCCTGGAAGAATTTTGCAGTACCTCGGGTGGCTAAAAGCTGATAGCCCAAAGTTTTTAAAGTTTTCCCAATTAAAAGGGCGGCGTCCTTGTCGTCATCCTTGACGCTGATAAACGCTGTTCCTGTTGAGGGAAGGGTTACACCTGTTGCCAGAAGCGACTTGGCAAAGGCTCTGCCAAAGTCAGTGTCCAGTCCCATGACCTCCCCGGTGGACTTCATTTCCGGTCCTAACAAGACATCCACATCCGGAAATTTAATAAAGGGGAAGACAGATTCCTTTACGGCAATATGTTTGAATTCCGGTTCATTCGTAAAACCCAATGACTGTAAAGTTTCCCCAGCCATAACCCGGGCCGCTAGCTTGGCCAGAGGGGCTCCGATTGTTTTGCTTACAAAAGGAACGGTCCTTGAAGCTCTTGGATTGACTTCAAGGACGAAGATGTCTTCCCCCTGTATGGCAAATTGTATATTGAGCAATCCAATAACATTGAGTTCCTTTGCCAACAGCTTTGTCTGACGTTTGATTTCTTCAATGACGGGAGCAGCTATAGAAAAGGGCGGAAGGGAACAGGCGCTGTCGCCCGAATGTACCCCGGCTTCTTCGATGTGCTCCATTACTCCCCCGATCACCACATGGTCACCATCTGATATTGCGTCAACATCAACCTCAGTTGCATTTTTGAGGAAACCGTCTATCAGAATGGGATGCTCAGGGGATGCTTTGACTGCGTGTTTGATGTATTGGCTTAAAGCGGCTTCATCATGAACGATTTCCATGGCTCGGCCTCCCAATACATAAGAAGGCCTGACGACCACCGGGTAACCGATACTTTGCGTTATTTCGAGAGCTTCTTCAAATGAGGTTGCTGTACCGTTTTGAGTTTGTTTTAGACCAAGAGTATTGAGAACGTCAGTGAACCGTTTACGATCTTCTGCGCGGTCAATATCATCCGGACTGGTGCCAATGATAGGAACGCCAGCCTGTTCCAATGCCATGGAAAGCTTCAGGGGAGTCTGGCCCCCAAATTGAACAATCACTCCGTCCGGTTTTTCAATCCGCACAATGTGAAGGACATCCTCCAGAGTGAGTGGTTCAAAATAGAGGCGATCCGATGTATCGTAGTCAGTACTTACAGTTTCCGGATTGCAATTGACCATGATGGTTTCAAATCCGGCTTCTTTAAGGGCAAAGGATGCATGGACACAGCAGTAATCAAATTCTATTCCTTGTCCAATTCGGTTTGGGCCCCCGCCAAGGATCATTATTTTTTTGGACTGAGTAGGGGCTGCTTCACATTCCTCTTCATAAGTGGAATAAAGGTATGGAGTGTGAGCCTCAAACTCTGCCCCACAGGTATCGACTCTTTTATATACAGGTAAGATACCCAAATCCTTCCGCTTGTTCGCTATATCCTCAGGTTTGCAGGACAGGAGATTGGATAAGTACGGATCCGAAAACCCCATTTCTTTAGCTTGCCTCAGTTGGTCTGAATCCATTTGGGCTATGGATTGGTTCTCTTTGACACGGGATTCCAATTCCAGAATTTCGTTTATGTTAAACAGGAACCAGGGGTCGATTCCGGTAATTCCATATATCTCTTCAATAGACATTCCCCGTCTCAATGCAGCAGCGACATGCCACAGCCTGTCCCAATGCGGTTTTTTAAGCAACTCTCTTAATTCGTCAAGATGGGTGATGTTCCTGTGTTCCAAACCTTTGGCGGCTTCAAACTCCTCTTCAAGGCCGAAAACACCAATCTCAAGGGACCTCAGTGCTTTCTGCAAAGCTTCTTTAAAAGTTCGACCAATGGCCATAGCTTCACCAACCGATTTCATCTGGGTTGTGAGCAGGGGAGGGGTTTTGAAAAACTTTTCAAAAGTGAATCGTGGGACTTTAACCACACAGTAATCCAGTGTGGGCTCGAAAGATGCTGGGGTTTCACGGGTGATGTCATTCTGGATTTCATCCAGAGTGAAGCCAACAGCAAGCTTCGCGGCAATTTTGGCAATCGGGAAACCGGTAGCCTTGGAGGCGAGGGCAGAACTTCGTGAAACCCGCGGGTTCATTTCAATGACAATCATTTCCCCATTTTCTGGATTGACAGCGAACTGAATATTGGAACCACCTGTCTCAACGCCAATCTCACGAATGATGGCAATGGAGGCGTTTCGCAGAATCTGGTATTCCTTGTCAGTGAGAGTCTGGGCCGGCGCCACGGTGATACTGTCACCGGTATGAATTCCCATGGGATCGAGGTTTTCAATGGAACAAATGATAACCACGTTGTCCCGTAAGTCCCGCATCACTTCAAGTTCAAACTCTTTCCATCCCAACAGAGATTTTTCAATTAACAAGGTGCTGTTAGGGCTGGAGTCCAGACCCCACTGGACGATTGACCGAAACTCCTCTTCAGTGTAGGCAATGCCGCCACCGGAACCTCCCAGGGTAAACGAGGGCCGAATGATGGCTGGATACCCGGTTTCTTTTACAATTTCGAGAGCTTCTTCCATGGTGGAGGCGTAGCCGCTTGGTGCCACTTCGAGATCAATGGCGGCCATGGCCTTCTTGAATAGAGCCCTGTCTTCGGCTTTTTTAATGGCCTCTACTTTGGCTCCAATAAGCTCTACAGAGAACTCATCGAGAGCTCCGGACTCTGCCACGGCAAGCGCTGTGTTTAACCCTGTTTGCCCGCCCATTGTCGGGAGGAGGGCATCGGGCCTATTTTCTGCAATTATTTTCCGGACGACATCCGGGGTAACAGGTTCAACGTAAGTTTTATCTGCAAACTCAACATCAGTCATGATGGTGGCTGGATTGCTGTTTAGGAGTACAACTTCGTATCCTTCCTCCTTCAGGGCTTTGCAAGCCTGGGTTCCGGAGTAATCAAATTCACAAGCCTGGCCTATGATGATAGGGCCTGCTCCTATAACCAGGATTTTTTTTATGTCAGTTCTTTTTGGCATTAATCGTTGTAAATGTCGTTAATATCGATTTGTCTTGAACGTTCCCATTTCAAGCTCATATAGGACAGGTGTTGCATTAATTCGAATCGGCGAGTTCTCAGTTCAAAGCCCATTTCGTTGGCTTTAAAACTAGCAATTTCAGATTCGACTTTTTTTAATTCTTCTCGGATACCGTTTAATTCTCTTTCCTTCTCCCGGTATTCCTGCTCCAGCTTTTCACGTTTTTCAGGTTTCCTGGATTTTTCGATTTTGTTTTTAATTTTGCTTAAAAGTCGTTCGCTGGTTTGCGATTTCTTTTCAATCCGGTCCAATTCTTTTTGACGAATTTTTAATTTACTCGTACTCTCTTTTTCAATAGTTCTCACGTCTTTGACTTTTGCACGGATAAACTTGAAAACCGCCGGGGGATGATACACAAAGTTTCCGGTAAAGGCGTTATCGTCTCTCATGGGAAAAAGACTGTCATCAAGGAGGGAAAACAGGTTGCCTTCGAACAAATCATTTTTGCTGAAAAAAAAGTCGGCTTCTGTTTTATTGACCCTGAACTCTTTATCCTCAAATAATTCATGGACCCGGGTATGTCGATCGCTTAAATGGGTCACTTGAAAAATGCCATGCAGGGAATGCGTCATGGTTTCAAGATCAGAAACTTCATTGTTGTCCAATTCCTCTCGTTTATTTTCCAGAAAATCCCTTAAAGGAACCTTTCCTGAATTGGGAAGTTGGTAATAAAGAACGAACCATTCAAGAAATAATCCCATGCGGGGCTCATAAGACTTGTCATCCTGGAAAACAGGTCCAGAAAGCTTTTGATAAGCCTCTTTTGCTGCTAGAAGGTATTCTTCCTCTACCTCTCTTGAGATAGTTTCCACCCATGAACTGATATCAACGCCGTCCATGGGTGGTCTCCATCAAATTTACAAATCGACTGAAAAGATGGGACGAGTCCATTGGACCAGGCGATGCTTCCGGGTGATATTGAACTGAGAAGATGGGATGCGTTTTATGGCGCAAACCTTCCACTGTTTGATCGTTGAGATTGATTGAAATTATTTCAAAATCCCCTTTGGAGTCCGGTGCGACAGCAAAACCATGGTTTTGTGAGGTGATTTCCACTTGCTGGGATTCTTTATCCATTACGGGTTGGTTTCCGCCATGATGACCGAATACCAGTTTGTAAGTATCAGCTCCCAGGGCAAGACTCAAAATCTGATGGCCCAGACAGATTCCAAAAATGGGTATATGGCCGATAAGTTTACGAATATTTTCGATAGCGTAGGTGACCGCTGCGGGATCCCCCGGGCCATTGGAAAGAAATACCCCATCCGGGTTTTGCTTCATCACCTCTTCAGCAGGAAAATTAGCGGGAACGACTTTAACGTTGCATCCTGCACTGACCAGGCATCGTAAAATATTTCGTTTGATACCGAAATCATAGGCCACCACATTCCATTTTGCCTGAGTGACCGGATTGGAAAATCCCTTTTCCAGGTTCCACTCCCCCTCGACCCATTCATAAGGCTCCCGGCAAGTCACAACCTTAGCAAAATCCTGCCCTTCCATTGACGGGAGCTCACGCGCTCTTTGTTTCAAGTCGTCGAGTTGATCGATGTGTGGCGAAATGATGGCCTGTTGAGCTCCTCCATCACGAATGTGTCGCGTGAGGGCTCGTGTATCCAATCCCTGAAAGCCGACAATCTTGTGGCGCTCCAAAAACTCATCCAGGGATTCACGAGATCTCCAATTGCTGGAGATGCCACTCAGTTCCTTAATGATAAAGCCTGTGAGCCAGGGTTTTTCGGATTCGTTGTCTTCCGGACTGATTCCGTAGTTTCCAATGAGAGGATAGGTCATCACCACCATTTGCCCGGCATAGGAGGGGTCGGTGATGACTTCCTGATAACCCGCCATGCTGGTATTAAATACTACTTCGCCAGTGGCTTCTTCTTTCGCTCCAAACAGACGTCCTTTAAATACCCGTCCGTCTGCTAATACCAGAACACCTTGCATTACAGGTTAATTCTCCGAGAAAAGGATTTTGCCTTTTACCAATGTGTAGCGAACCCGTCCTCTTACCTTACGTCCGTCAAAAGGCGAGTTTTTACTTTTGGATCTGAATTTGGAGATGTCGATTGTGTATTCTGTGTCAGGATCAAAGATAGTGATGTCGGCGTCTTTACCTTCCGCAAGATTACCCTTGTCCAGTTTAAAAAGTTTTGCGGGACTTGCGGTCAGCATATCGATCATTCTGGGGAGAGTGATGACCTCTTCGGTTACCATTTCCATTGACAAGGGCAGTGCTGTCTCCAGCCCTACAATTCCAAACGCCGCGCAGGAATATTCTACTTCTTTGTCCAGGTCGGCATGAGGGGCGTGATCGGTGGCGATGATGTCGATTGTACCGTCTTTCATCCCTTCTTTAACCGCCTCAACATCGCGGAGGGCCCGAAGGGGAGGGCTCATTTTAGTATTGGTGTCGTAGCCCCTTACCGATTCATCTGTCAGGATGAAATGATGCGGTGCAACTTCGCAGGTCACAGGCAGCCCTTTGGCTTTGGCTTGTCTGACGAGTTCAACCGCGCCACCGCTGCTAATATGGGCTACGTGTAAGCGTCCCCCTGTTTTTGGGAGAAGTGAGATGTCACGATATACCATGATGTCCTCAGCTTCTGTAGGCATTCCTTTGAGACCCAGCTCAGTCGAAATAAGCCCTTCATTCATGCATCCGCCAGCAGTCAAGTCCAGAACTTCACTGTGTTGAATGATAGGGAGGTCGAACATTTTGCTGTATTCAAGGGCACGGCGCATGAGTTCGTTGCTTGTTACCGGGCGGCCATCATCCGAAAAACCAATAGCTCCTGCTTCAGCAAGTTCCGCCATGTCCGTCAACTGTTCGCCTTTCAGTCCTCGGGAGATTGCAGGAATTGGATAAACCGATGCACCGGCATGGGCCTTGGATTGACTGAGTATGAGTTCAGTGACCGAACGGTTATCGTTTACCGGATTGGTATTTGGCATTACAGCGACACCAGTGAACCCTCCTGCCACAGCAGACTGGCAACCCGTTTCAATTGTTTCCTTATACTCATAACCAGGCTCCCGAAAATGGACGTGCATATCCAGAAACCCGGGAGAAACGACAAGGCCTGTAGCGTCGATTATTTTGGCCCCTTCACTTTGTGATTCAGAAATTCCACCAGGACTGGTTATTTGTTTGATTTTTCCTTTTTCAATCAGGAGATCGTGGGGGCCGTCTATTTCATTGGCCGGATCAATCAACCGTCCACCCTTAATTAGGATTTTCATTGAATCCTCCGTATTTCTTGGTCACCGGATAGAGGGAATGCCCGATTAATTTGGATTTTCATCAGATCCTCCGAGAAGGAGATACATCAGGGTCATGCGGACAGCAACGCCATTGTTGACCTGATTCAGGATAAGAGAATGATCGCCTTCGATCACATCAGGAGAGATTTCAACGCCTCGGTTCACCGGGCCGGGGTGCAGGATAATAACATCCTCTTTAGCCCTCTTCAATTTTTCTGCAGTTAACCCAAATAGAACGGAATATTCCCTGATGCTTGGGAAGGTAGTTTGATTGTGACGCTCCTCCTGAATCCGCAACATCATTATGACATCAGCATCTCTAATAGCTTCCTGCAGATTGTATGATACTCGAACTCCAAGGGATTCCATTTCGACCGGGATGAGTGTGGGGGGGCCAACGACTGTTACCGCCATACCGAGTGTTTTCATCGCAAGAATGTTGGAACGCGCCACACGACTGTGGGTGATATCTCCTACAATAACCACCTTGAGCCCATCAAATTCTCCTTTGTGTTGCCGAATTGTGGCCAGGTCGAGCAAGGCTTGAGTTGGATGCTCATGAGCCCCGTCACCGGCATTAATTACAGAACAGTCGACCTTGCTTGCCAGCATATGCGGTACCCCGGAAGCGGAATGACGGACCACCAGAATATCAGGATTCATCGCTTCCAGGTTGTAGGCTGTGTCCAAAAGGCTTTCTCCTTTTGTGACACTGCTTGTTGAACCGGAGATATTGATGACATCGGCACTCAGGCGTTTGCCCGCAATTTCAAAAGATGTCCGGGTCCGGGTGCTGGGTTCAAAAAACAAATTGACGATTGTTCGGCCTCTGAGTGTTGGGACTTTCTTGATAGGTCGGGTAGAGATTTCCTTAAAGGAATCCGTTGCATCCAGAATGGTCAGTATATCTTCTTTAGACAATTGGCCGATTCCGAGCAGATCTTTATGAGGGAAGGGCATCTAGGGCTCCTCCCTTTTTTCGACGATGACCCGGTCGGCATCGTCATTTTCAGCAAGTTGAACCTGTACCCGCATATCCAGGGAAGTCGGGAGGTTTTTCCCGACAAAGTCGGCACGGATCGGGAGTTCCCGGTGACCCCTGTCAATCAGGACGGCTAACTGAACTCCGGCGGGCCTGCCAAAATCCATCAGTGCATCAATGGCGGCACGAATGGTTCGACCGGTGAACAGAACATCATCAACCAGAACGATCTTTTTTTCTGTAATAGAAAACGGGATTTCAGTTTTCTTCAGGACTGGGTTTTGTTTGCCAGTTCCAACGTCATCCCGGTAGAGAGTGATGTCCAGAATTCCAAGAGGAACTTCGATTCCTTCGATATTTTTGATTTGTTCTATAAGTCTTTTGGCGAGAGGAACGCCGCGAGTACGGATTCCAACCAGTGCCAGATTCTCGGCCCCCTTATTGCGCTCCAGAATTTCGTGAGCGACGCGTGTTAGTGCCCGTTGTATTTCCTGTGCAGTAAGGGTAGGCTGACTCATAAAGCCTCACCTGGCGAGGCAAAGAGGTTTGGGCAAAAAAAATCCCCATCCGGGAACAAACCCGTCAGAGGAGGTGAGCTTTTCTTGGGTAGCAAAGTCATTTCAGGTTCTCTTGACAATCTCACAGGATTATCTTAAAGAGTTTAAAGCTGGCCTGATCTTATCAGAGGCCGAAACCAAGTCAAGAAAATTTAACGAAACCCTTATTTGTAGGGACTTAAGGGATACAAAACCGAGGTTACATTGGTCAGAATCAGTAAGGTATATACAAAAGGTGGTGATAAGGGAGAAACTTCTCTTGCAGGGGGAGGTCGCATTGCAAAGGATCATCCCAGGGTCGAAGCTTATGGGACAGTGGATGAGTTAAACAGCATCCTTGGGTTGGTACGTTATTTCAATATGCAAAATCCCCAGACCGCTCAACGTGATAAATTTGAAAATATTCTTGAGACATTGCAGAACTGGCTTTTCGATCTTGGAAGCCAACTGGCAACCGACCCTGAATTTTCTAAAAAGAAAAAGAAAATTGCCATCAATGAAAGTTACGTGACGTGGCTGGAAGCTGTGATTGATGCGATGAACGAAGAGCTGGAACCTTTGCCCAGTTTTACCCTGCCGGGAGGGGGGATTGTGGGAGCTCACCTTCATCAAGCCCGGACGGTATGTCGAAGAGCGGAAAGGAGGATTATTACTTTGTCCAGAGAACATGACCTTGGAGAGTGGCCGGTGCCTTTTATTAACCGGTTGTCGGATGCTCTATTTGTGTTTTCCCGTTGGACTTGTCGTTGGATGGACCAAAAGGAGTTGCTCTGGGTGCCGGAGACTGAGGCTCCAGATGACTGGCAATGGAAATAAGTTATTTGGCTCTAGGGCCTTTCCATGTCAGGCTGACATTTCCGCGCTTGACCTTAATCTGGCATCCCAGGCGCATTCCACCCGTGATGTCTTCTTCGTAAAGGTAATCGCGCTCTTCTTCATTGGGGGGTGACAGGTTTTCGCGTCCCTCTAGAACTGTCAATTCGCAAACTCCACAAGTTCCCTCGGTACAGCCGAACTTCAGGGATACATCTATATCCTCACAAAAGTCGATCAGAGGCATTCCATCTTCGCATTCATGGGTAATATTGTCAGGTACAAAGGTTATTTTGGCCATTATTTTCCTTTAGAAAAATCCTTAATAATCAATGCTATAGACCGGACTCTTTAAGGCTGGTTGCCAGGTCTTTCTGTTTGTCGGTCAGCTCTTTGGGATACACAGCTTTCAGGGTTACGATCTGATCACCTGGGCCCAAGGCGCTGGGAACACCGAGCCCTTTCATTCTAAGTTTTGAATGGCTTTGGGTTCCGGCGGGTACTTTTAAACTTTTTGTGCCGAACAGGGTCGGGATATCGAGACTGGTTCCAAGCATGGCTTCGCTCAATTTTATTTCCCGATCAATCAGAATATTTTTTCCATCCCTTTTGAAAAGAGGATGAGAACCCACCTGTAATTTTAGATACAAGTCCCCTTTTGGACCACCATTTGGGCTGGGCTGTCCCTTCCCGACAAGTCTGAGGTTGCTTCCAGTCTTTACCCCAGGCGGGATCTTCACCTGTACTTCTTCAAGCCCGCCGGGAAGTCTCATAGACAAGTTTTTCTCAGCCCCGAGAGCGGCATCCTCAAAAGAAATTTCCAGCCGGCTCTGGATGTCCTGTCCTTTCATGGGGCCAGGATTCTGTCCTGCAAACCCATGTCCGCGGAAGAAATCCTCCATACCGCCTCCACCAAAACCCCCCATACCAAATCCACGCAGGATTTCATTGACATCAAACCCGCGGAAAATGTCCTCCTGGGAATACCGTTTGTGAAAGTCAGTATCGCCAAACTGGTCGTATTGCTTCCGCTTGTCCTTGTCACTGAGGACGGCATAAGCCTCGCTGATTTTTTTAAATTTTTCCTCGGCCTGGGGGTTATTTTCGTTGCGGTCGGGGTGATATTCCTTGGCTTTCTTCCGATAAGCTTTTTTTATCTCATCCTCGGAAGAGGTTTTGGGAATACCCAGTATTTGGTAGTAATCGTTCATTTTAAGAGCCCTCAGGTCCTTGGAAATTTGAGCCGGTTATTATTCAAACGCTCCCAGGTTTCCCGCAAGACCGGGTGGTCATGCCAGAACCGATTAAAGGGGCATAATCCATAAATTATTGAATTATAACCGTTTATGGACTAAACTAAGTAGCGAATCGATTAAGGACCCAACAATGAGACCAAACCGGCCTGTATGGGCTTTAACCTCTATCATTCTATTAATATGCCTGACTGGGTGTGTCAAGTCCTGGCAGGATGATTATGACGATGTGGGGTTTGCCGGAAACGTGGATGAGGCTGGTTTTGTGATTCCAGAAAGTATCGATCCGGAAGAGATGTATCAATGGGAACCCCCATCCGAAAGAGAGCTGGAAGCTCGCAGGCTTCGTCAACGTGAGATGGACTTGCTAACGGCTGAAATCGAGAAGCTGGTTTTCGGATTCAATGAGCTGGAGCTTGCTGCAAGAAATCTTGACGGAGGGCGTGCCGCCTGGGATCAAAAACTGGCGGAACTGGACCGTTCCATGCTGGCTAGAATTGCCGAACTGGAAAAATTAAATAAAGCATCAGGTGAGAAAGTGGCAAACCTGAAAGGCTCGATAGGCAAACTTGAAAATGAACTCCAGGCAATTATCAGGGCACGAGATTCCAAAAAGTTTAAAGAGGGGCAATACCGGACAGCATACATTTTGTTTCGGGACAAAAAGTATCGGGGTGCTGCGGCCCAGTTTCTGAGAGTGCTAAAGTCACGTTATCCGGCACACCTGCGTGATAATATCCTGTTTGGTGTTGGAGCTTCCTTTTATAAACTGCGGAAATGGAAACAGGCTTCACAACCTCTGAAAACGTTGGTGAAAGAGGTACCCAAAGGAGATAAGTGGCAGGAGGCCAGCCTCTTGTTGGCTCTCACCCATTATCGCAATAAACAGAGAAGCCGGGCCCTTTTCATCCTTGAAAATGCCATGAAAAGAAATCCACCACCCCGTATTCGCCATTTGATGAAGCGACTTGAACAACGTATTCAGGAGGATCCAACCGTTGTCACTAATTGATAACCCAGCCCCTCCGCTGGACATAAAGGAATGGGTCCAGGGTAATCCTGGAACTATTGACGAAAATCGGGGGAAGGTGATTCTCATTGAAGCGTTTCAGGTCAACTGCCCCGGATGCTTTGTGGGTGGTTTACCCGAAGCGATCGATATTTTTCTTAAGAACAAAGATCAGCCTCTTGAGGTGTGGGGTCTGGCCACTGCATTCGAAGACTATCGGCTGAATAGTATTGATAATCTTCGAAAACTGCTGGAAACAGGAGAAGTGGTAGGGGAAACGCATCGGCATTTATCAGAATTGAATATGTTAAGTATGGACCGCTTGCAATATTTCATCCCGTTTCCAGTTGCCTGGGATCACATTACACCCTGCCATGGGGAGGTTTCTGACGAGGCTATCAATCAGGTCATCTACAGGGATTTCCCACAATACGACAGTATGCCGGAGGAGAATAAATCCTGGATCAAGAGGCAGGTTGAAGCCTACCTCAATAAAAAAGAATTCAATGCGGCCACATTTGAAACGTATCAAATGAAAGGGACCCCGTCTTCAATCCTCATTGATAAAAAGGGTATTGTCCGGCATTCCGTTTTCGGTTCCGGGCAAGGGCTTGAAGCTCTTGTCCAATCTCTATTGGACGAATAAATCATGATGCTGACCTACGAACAGTTTGTGCAAAAAATTGATCAATTGGAAGAAGCGCATTTACTGATCGCAGCGCTTGAGTTGGATATTTTTACTCTGGTTGGAAAAAAGAAAGTCACCGCCAAATCACTTGCCAAAGCGGGGAAATATTCGGAGGAGGGGATTGAAGCATTGCTCAATTGCCTCGTGACCTTGAAGGCCATGCACCTGAAACACGGACGTTATTCAAATACCTCTGAAATGTTCAAGCATTTTTCTAAAGACAGCCCACATTATAAAAAGGGCACGATCATGCTGAAGGGGGAAGACAACGAGGAGTACGGCCGTCTGCTGGGGGTGATTCGGAAGGGCCGGAACTTCAAGGGAACCCATGAAAAAGACGACCCGCAGCGCCGTTCCCTGTTCACCCATGCCATGCATGAACGCAGTCAGACTCGTGCCAAATCGGTGGCGGAGCATGTTGCCAGCCAACCTGTAGGGCGTTTGCTGGACCTTGGCTCAGGCCCAGGTTCCTATACGGCGGAGATTTTAAAGAAAGATAAGAAAGGGCAGGGGACTTTGCTGGATCGGAAGTCGGCCTTAAAGGTGGCTAAAGAGATATGGGGTAAGACACCTGTATGGAAACGCGTTGAAACCATACCCGGAGATTTATTTGATACGGAATATGGGGAGGGGTTTGATACTATTCTTTTTTCGAACATCCTGCATATTTACAATCCTGAAGAAAACACGCGCCTTTTGAAAAAAATGAACAAGGCTCTGAATCCGGGGGGGCGTGTTGTGTTGCTCGACTATTTTTTAAATGATACGCGTACTGGCCCGCAGGAAGCGTCCATGTTTTCGCTCACCATGCTGCTTTTCACCGAAACAGGGAAAACCTATACGTGGAAAGAATCTGAGGCTTTATTAAAGAAAACAGGTTTTAATAAATTGAAACGAATACCACTTGAAGATGATTCCGGGCTGCTGGTTGGTTTCAGGAAATAGTCTGTTTATCGAAGCAAAGAGTTAAACTCGGATATTAACCATTTAATCGCTTTTTCAATTTCCAGAAATATAATTCTGTCTCGCTGATATTTTCTTAAAACGATCTCATTTTCATTTTTTAAAAGATCAATTTGATAGGTTTCCTGATTCCAGTCGAGGAAAGCCGAATAAAGGTATTCCTGTAATAACTGCACACTGTCTTCATCTTTGATTATTTCCTCTAAAATGATTTCTGCAGCTAAAACCTGTTTCTTCTTATTAGATTGAGTAGAAGAGGCTTCAACTGATTCCTTAAGCTCCATTTCACGGTTCAGCTTTTCCCAGTTTTGGATGGAAAGTAACAGGTGTTCAAAATTTTGGATCTGTGATTGGACTCGGGAGGAAATATTTTGTTTAATCTCTTCAGTGACAAAGTCCAGGGAATCCTGGGTATCGATAGCTATAGTGCTTTTCCTGGAAAAACCTGGTAATCCCGCCAGGGTTTCCTTCAGGGTAGCGTTTTCAAGGTTTGAAATATTAACTCCTCCCTCGGTTGCATTGATCAGGCGCACACCACTCTTTTTAATTCTCTCGAATGGAAAACGAAAGGTGTCGAGGGCATTGCTCGTTACTAAGGAGTTTCCAAAAATATCTTGTGCGGTACTGGCAGCCAGAATGGAATCACTTCGATTTCGTTTTTGCAGCTTGCCGACAGTTTGATTTGTGCCGATGTTTTGCTGATGAAATTCTCCATGAAAGGCTCCGGAGCAGTGGGAGCGGTCTTTTGAAAATGATAAATCCTGACCGACCAGGATAATAGGGTTGCACCCCATGTGTAGTGCGAGGTTCAGGGCGGTATGGGCCACCGAACTGTTATTCCCCAGCTCTCCTTTTGAGGTCAAGCCTCTGGTTAAAAACTTCCAGATATAGGGTTGAGCTTCTACCGCAAACTTTTTTCCCTGAAAATTGTTCGGAATATTTTCCGGGATGCAGGGATTAAAAATCAGGCGGGTCCGTAATGGCTTGTTAATATTTTCAAAAGCTACACAGGAAACGGGTTTTGGGTCAATGGCTACGGCAAAATCCGCTTCAATTCCGGCATTTTGAAGTGGTTTTAAAGCTGTGGAAACGGCAATGATCCTGCAAAAACTTTGGCTTCCGCGAATCAGTTGAATATTTTTGTCTAAAGAAGGTCCAGCAGCAACAATCAATACAGGATCATTCTGAAAAATGTTTCTTAGATTGTTGATTCCAGGTGCACTCAAGGAAACCATGAAGTTTTGTAAGCAGTTTTGATATAGAAGCCGGGACAATGTGCGACGAGTGTTATGCGCGACCTGTGTTTCCCTTAAGGTTTCTTCAATACTGGATCGCATGTTTTCGTAAAATTCCGGGTCAAGTTGACTAAGGGGTGGGAAACGAACCAGCTTGAATCCGTTTAAAGTGAAACTGTCCCACCAGTCTGACAGGGTAGTGATTTCCTGGTCCGGGATTTCGCCGACGATCCAGCGAATATTTTTATTCTGGAGTAACGGCTCAATATGTTTGCACTGGAGAGCTCGATGAAAAATTTCAACCTTGCTTTCAACGACTAAAAATTTCGAATGACGAGGAGCATTTTGGATAAGATTGAGAAGGTGATAGCCCAGCCCCAATCCCAGAATTATAAAATTCGATGAGCCTTCAGGATTTAGTTTTTGAATGAACTGTTCAGCCTCTTGCGCCGGATTGTATCTGCTGTGCAAGGAAAGGGTTTTCCCATCATGATTTTTGAGAAGAAGAGTTGGGGACCCGGATTTTGATGACTCAATTTGGAAAGCTTCAGAAAACTTCTGGTTATCAACCTTTTTTGCCAGCTCTGGATGCAGATCGTACAAGCAAGACAGATTTGATTGGTAGGCATCCATAGGTTTGATGGTAGCAGGAGTCATCCTGTATTTAACGGAATCTTTTGAGCAGGACTTTAAACTTCGGGATATTCCTCGGGCCGAAAGATCATAATTTTGATGCTGAAAAATACAGTAATTCCCATTGGGTGTAGACACCCTGATCGGTTTTGAATTCTTCATCATAATCCCGAATCAATTTTTTTAATTCTGAGGGCTTTAGCATTCGTATGGGAGCTGCCCCAATCTGTTGGAGGTTTTTTAAAAGTTCACGGGTACTTGGGAAAAACACGTGGCGCTCTTCAGTTTCCTTGCATGTGATTTTGTATCCTGCAGATTTCAGGGAATTCTCCCAACGTTCCGAAGTTAACAAAAAATTGGGGCTTTCAAGTGAACCCAGATAACGAAATTCCTGCAAAGTTTTTGAACCAAAGGTGTTAAACAGAACGTTTCCATTTTTTTCAAGAAATTGAGTGAATTCGGAGAGGGTTTCCTGCGGGCTTTGAAACCATTGAAAAACAGCATTTCCTGTAATCATCCGGACTTTGGGAAATTTCATGTGCTCAGCATTTCCTAGCAACAGCTCGCATTTCGGAGGCAACGACAGCTGATTTTTTACCGTTTCGAGCATTCCTGGGGCGAGATCATTCAAGTAGAGTTGCTTCGCCTCTTTACTGAGCAAGTGTTTTGTGAAAAAACCAGTTCCACATCCAATTTCCAGGATGGGTTGAGGCAGGGGACAGGGCAGCATGGACGCCAGTCGTTCGGCCATACTTCGCTGTAATTGAGCGTGTCGCTCATAATTCCGGGCATGTTTGGAAAAACTTTCTATGAGTTTTTCTTCATAATCCGGCTTGGGTGCTGATTGTGACATAAGTCTGTTTAACCTGGTTTAATTCCGGAAATCATAAATACGCGAGTGTAAATGCCGCTTGAAACGGCACCCTCAATAATATTCAGTAATCTGCAGACCATTGTCATACCATCCCAAATAAATTTTCGTGAAGTTGAAATGAAGTCAATTGGCGGGGGCCCACAAGGACGGAATTTTATACTTTCAAATCCTGCCTGACGTAATAGTTTCTCAAGGAGGTGGGGGGTATAGCATACCTCATGGGTGAGGTCACCATGAAAAACCGAACCAACCCACGGGCTTTCTCCGTTAGGTGTTTGCAGGATAATACGACCTCCTGGCTCAAGCCTGTTAAAGGAAGAATGAAGAAAATCCAATGCCTCATCCTTGTAAAGGTGTTCAATAAAATCCAAGGCAACGATTGTTTGAAAGTGTTTACTTTCGTTTTTTAAAAATTCAAGCGCGTTGGCCTGCTCAACATTGAAACCCTGTTGTTGCGCTAAAGCAATTTGCTGGGGACTGCTGTCCAGCCCAAACGCTTGGGAATAACCGTTTTCTCTTAATAAGTTCAGAAATAATCCTGAGCCACAGGCCACTTCAAGAACAGGTGCATCCTTTTTTTCTGGAAACCATTGTCTGAGGTAATATGAATAAACCTGCCGGTACCTCTGGATTTCTTCCAAACCTGGAGGAGAGGTTTCTTTGTTTTGGTACTCAGTGTATTTCTCATTCCAGATATTCCGGTATTTCATGAAATCAATCCCAAAGTGGATCGTGATAAAAGCATTATGCCCTGTCAGAAGCGCGCCGCCTGGGGTGTTTGGTAAATGGGATCACTTTCTCCGGGAGATGAATAGTGAAAGTGGAACCTTTCCCATGTTCGCTTTGTACCGTAATGTCGCCTCCCATCATTTGACAAAAACGTCTGCTGATGGAAAGACCCAGACCTGTTCCCCCATATTTTCGAGTGGTAGATGAATCGGCCTGTTTGAACTCCTTAAAGATATTAATCATCTGCTCTTCAGTCATTCCAATTCCGGTATCGGTAACAGAAAATAATATCCACTCTGTATCACCCCTTTTTTCGCGTTTGCAGGACAAAGTGACAGTTCCCCCTTCTGTGAATTTGCAGGCGTTGCCAAGTAAATTAATGACAGTTTGCCGGACACGTGTTTTGTCTGCGGTCATGGAGCCAAGTGCATCCGGTATGAGGGTTTTCAACGAATTTTTGTTTTTATCGAGAAGAGGCTTTATGTTCTGAATAATTTCTTTCAGAAGGGGGTGGATATTAAACGTATCCAGATGAATATCCATTTTTCCTGCTTCAATCTTTGACAAATCAAGAATTTCGTTAATCAATTCAAGCAGAAAACGGGCTGATGAAATAATTTTGATAAGGTCTTCCCCCAGTTCCGGCAATTCACGTTCTTCTGTTTCTTCAAGCAACATTTCGCTGTAACCGATAATGGCATTCATTGGTGTTCTCAACTCATGGCTCATGTTAGCGAGAAACTGGCTCTTGGCCCGGCTGCTCTCCAGGGCTCTATCACGAGCCAAGGCAAGGTCAGCATATCCCTTCTTTACATTTTCTAAAAGTGCTACATGGGTGATTGCCACTGCGGCTTGAGACGCCAGGGATTCGACCAGGCCGACATAATCCTCTGCAAAATGAATAACGCGTTTTTTGTTCTCAGGGTTGCGTGCGTTGAGTAATTGCAAAACCCCGATAACTTTATTTTCGTGATTCTTCATTGGAACTACCAGCATGGATTTTGTCCGGTATCCTGTTTTTTCGTCGAACTTGCGGGGTCCTGTGAAATCGAAAGGTTCATACCGGTAGACATCTGAAATGTTGACGGGCTTTTGTGTCATGGCGACGTAAGCCGAGACATTGGCCTGGTTCATGTCGACCGGGGGAAAAGTGATGGGTTCGCCTGTGATACCGCCCATGCGGATTCCCAGAGATTCGTTTTGAACTATTTTGAAATGGAGCTGGTCGTTTTCAATAATGTAGAGGGTGCCACCATCGGCTTTGGTAAAATTCCGAGCTTCATTAATTATCATTTCGAGAAGTGCGTTTAAATCCTTTTCCCCCGAAAGGGCGCGGCCTATGTCAGAAAGATTTTTTATCTGGGCAAGTAGTTTTTTTATCTGAACTGTACTCGACAGTTCGTCCATAGAGCCCGTGTTATTGTCCGATTTAACCCCTGATCGTTTTCTGATTTGGCCCCTGATCAGACAGGGGTCTACAATCCATCCTTCCGCTTTAATCAATTGATGTTCCGGGTTAGGGATTCCAAAATGAGGTTTACCATTGCGCCATGCCCAGGCTGCCTGGAGTGCGCATAGCAAAGCATCCAACTTGTCTGCCGATGCTTCTGCAATGAGTTCATCCCTGTGAGTGGTATCTATTTCTAATGTTAAATGGAATTCAGTTTGAAACCCTGATGACAGGATTTCATTCAAGATGGTCTCTCGTGCGGTTTCCAGTTTTTGTGTGTCTTTTTTCTTGCTGTCAGTTTTATAGGGGCCGGCAAAACGCCTCGCAATCAAGGCAGGGTATGCTTCGACGGCAAACCGGTTTTCCTTCGGACGGACGTTGCAGGGAACAATGGATATTCCGGAATCTAAAAGGCGAGGAGCTCCCTCCAGGAACATTTTGACGAGGGGAGCCCGAACAAGTTTCAGCGGGCTTTGAGCCCCAGCAAGAGCATCTGTGATGCGTAGCGGTTCTTTTTGTCCCACCTTATTTTTATCTTTAAACCTTTGGACACTGCCTTCAAATCTTCCGGGTTTCCATTTTTTAATTTCCTTGACGTATTGAGGCCAGTTTTCAGGAAGTTTTAGACTTTCAATGAGTGCCTGGGGTTGCCCGAATGGGAAATCAAATCCCGCCATCCATGGACCTTTTTGTTTAAGAAAACTTTCCAGGTCTTCAAATTGGTAGAACTGACGAATTTCCTCAAGATGAAGGACACCACCCTTTTGCAAAGAACAAATAGCAACTGCAAGAGGTTTGGATCTAGTAGGCCGGCTTGTAAAATCAATTCCAAAAATCTTCATATCGAAGTTCTGTTTATAGCTGGAAAGAAGCTGCTAGTGATTGGAGGAGTGGGGCTGGGTGGTGTCCGGCATCTGGAACAACGAGTAGATCGGGAATTAGTTTCCTGAGAGATTGGTAATCAATTAAAGGGTCCTGATCTCCCATGATAGCGATATTCCCGGGCAAATTTTCTGGGTCAATGGACGTATTCTGTAGAAACTCCAATCCCCTAAGCAGAGTGGATGGTTCGATATTTAACTTGAAACTTTTATCGTTTCTATTCACTCCAATCAGCTTCAGGAAATCAAATACCGGACTCTTATCGTTCGGTTTGCGCGTCAGATTCCTTGTGATGTAGTTTAATTGAACGACTGAAATTTTACCACCCAGGTTCATTTCATTTGGAAATCCTAATACTGGGCAAAGAAGGGCCGTTTTTTTTGAAGCTTTCAGGAGGTGGGCATATTTGAGAAGCCAGAGGCTTCCAAGGGAATATCCGATCCAGAGCTCGGCTGAGTTTTGATTTATAAAACTGTGTGCTTCGTTCTCGTCAGCAGGATTTTGAGGATAGAAAGCCTCAACATGTGAATCCGGGAATGCCAGTTTAATTTGACTTTGGAACCAGAGTGAAGGAATGGCCCACCCACAAATGCCGATTATCGTTAAAGGACTCCGCATTGATTCGTCACATTAAGAAACTCATCAAGATGTGAAGAGTTAATTCCTGTGTGAAGGGAAAGCCGAAGGCGTGATTTACCTGGAGGAACAGTTGGAGGGCGAATTGCAGCAACTGCAATACCTGCATCTAAAAGTTGCTCCTGGACTTTTAAAACCTGGTTCGGTTCGTCAAAAATGACCGGGACGATAGGGGAGTCTCCGTCGATGGTTTTGTGTCCTTCTTCCACCAATTGGCTTCTGAAAGATGTTGATAGCTCACGAAGATCCTTCGATTGGTGTCGCGAACATTTAATTTGATCTAATGCAGCCAGAGCAGTGCCAGCTGCTGCTGGGGGCAAAAAGGTTGAGTAAATAAGCTCACCGGAGAAATTGGTGAGATAATCCGTCACCTCTTTAGAGTCTGTTAGTATAAAAGCTCCCATGCTGGCGAAGGATTTTCCCAACGTGCCGACAAGAATATCGACATGCTCCAGCACTTCTGTTTCCTTGGCCAGGCCTTCGCCTTTTGGTCCATACACGCCCAGTGCGTGTGCTTCATCAAGAATCCAAAAGAAGTCATGCTTCTGTTTTAAACGAGCCAGGCGTAAAAGGTCGGGGGAATCTCCATCCATACTGTACAAGCTCTCAGTAAAAACAAATAGCGTTCCATAATCCTTTTGATTTTTTTCGAGAAGTGACTCTAGATGGTCCAGGTCATTATGATGAAAACGATGAAAATTTGTATTTTTTTGACCAAGGGCCTGTGCGATCGAGTGATGGATAAGTCGATCGGTCAGAATCAGGTCGTTTGGCCCCGGTAGATGGTGGACCAATGCCTGATTGGCCATGAAACCTGAATTAAACAGGAGACCTGACTTTTTTCCAATCCACTTCTGCAAGGCAAGAAGGAGTTGATTGTGAAGCAGGCCAAAACCTGTGAGAAGAGGGGAGGCGCCACTTCCTGAGCCATAATCTTCAGTGGCTTTCTGAGAAGCACGAATAATTTCCGGATTTGTTCTCAGGTTAAGGTAATCATTGCTGGATAGATTTATGCGTATTCCTGGGGCAGACGTTATTTTTCTAAACAGACCTGCTTGTTTTCTCTGATCAAGAGCCTGTTGAAGTCGTTTTGTGATATGGGGGTTCAAGAGAGTAAATTATAAAAAAGGAGTTAATAAACTGGTTTGTTCAGTATGCCCGACTGGTCTCGGTGATTAGACAATACCAATGGTCGAAAATATAGATTCGACATTTAAATACAATTGAAAATTATGTTATAAATTCGGGGCCAAGTCAAAAGGGAACCATATATGAGCGATATTCAGGATGAGGGTAAAGTCTGGCTAAGGGGGCAAGTGAAACCCCTTCCAGCTGTAAAATTTGAGGATAGTATTGTCATACCGGACCTGCAGTATGGAGAAATATCTACTGTTTGGGGAGTTGCGCAGGGACTTTGCGTTGATGTCCATATTAAGGAAATGAAAACCCGGATTGCACGGTTATTTCCGAAAGACATCCATGGGGATTCGCCGGGAACTTTATTCAGTGGTTTTGACAACACAAAACACGCTGATATTTTAGCAGCCCTCCCTGATAACAAGGCTGTTTTGGAAAAGACATTCTGTGGGGATGATTACGGAAAAGTAGAACTTATGAGCCCGAAAACATTTTTTGAATTCGCAAACCTGACCTAGTTTGATCAGGACATGTCTCGGACGCCACGTGTGGCATGAAATTCCCTGGTCTGTTTGTCCACAAACTCCGAGGTTCCCTCGCGCAGGTTTACCCGCAAAGCCTGCCCTTCCTCATTTTCTTCACTGGTCCAGAGATATTGACCACCCTTTGGGACAAACACAGGTGCTATGTGCAGTACTTCTCCCTCATGATCAAGGCAGTTGAGTTCAGGTACATAGAGTGACAATGCTTCTTCTTTGGTCGGTAAACGCCAATCCGAAAACCCTCCAGCATAAACGTGGCACATGGTGAGAATGTAATTTTTTGCCTCCTCCCAGTTAACCCATTTGCCCAGGTCCCCCTGAGAATCTTTTGGTAACCAGAATTTTTTATGCAGCTTATCGCTGATTAGGCCTGACGGATTGTCCTGAAAACGTTCTTCTGTTGTCATGAGTTCCTTCCTGAATTTAAAGGCCGAAGGTTAGCATGATCCCATTTCGGTATCAAATATTTTGAGATACGATTCTCGGATGCGGCACGTCACCGGTCCGGGTGAGCCGTCTCCAACTGTTTGGCCATCAAATGAGGTGACTGGCAAAACCCCGATTCCTGTATTTGTTAGAAATATCTCATTTGCCTTGAATCCCTCATCATGAGATAAATCGCGATCGTTAAATGAAATTCCCTCATTCCTGGAGGTCTCGCGAATAAGGCGCCGGGTGATTCCATCCATCACAAAGGGCCCGAGGGTTGGGGTGTGAATCGCTTTATTTTGTACCAGAAAGATGTTGGTGACGGTTCCTTCTGTCAGGAAACCCTGCGGGGTAAGCGCGATTGCTTCATAGCACTTCCGTTCTTCAGCCTTTTTCTTGAGTAAAATATTAACGAGGTAGTTGGTGGTTTTAATTCGATGATTTGACAAACTTGTGATTGCTGCGCTATTGGGGATCGTGCAGATAGAAACGCCTTTGCTGTAGAAGTTCTCAGGAGGTGGCTGATAAGGCCTGACCACGACCACCAGAGTTGCGCTGGTAAATGGGCTGGGAAGTAATCCCGGTTCATCTTCACCGCGGGTAAGTTGCACCCGGACAATAGCATCCTCCAGTTCATTTTTATCGAGAGTTTGGTGAATTCGTTTTTCAATTTCCTGGATGGAAATCGGTAGAGGAATGTCGAGTTCTTCCGCAGCTTTTAACAGCCTTTCCATGTGTGCTTGTAAGCGAAAAACAGAGTTGCGTCTGGCGCGAAGTGTTTCAAACAATCCGTCTCCATACATAAAACCCCTGTCTTTTACAGAAAGGCGCGCATTTTCAATGTCTAAAAACTCTCCATTAACATTTACGATGAGTTGCATAATAGAGCTTACGTGAGTGCCTGAACCAAGGCGGCAGCTTTTGATAACGACTCTTTGTACTCAGTGTCAGGATCAGAATCGGCCACTATTCCCGCTCCCGCATGAAAACTAGCTACCCCGTCTTTTAAAAGAATGGTCCGGATAAGAATGTTCAGGTCCAGATGAGGGCCATACCCAATATATCCCATGGAACCACAATAGATTCCCCGCCTGACAGGCTCAAGTTCTTCTATGATTTCCATGCATCTGATTTTTGGACAACCTGTAATGGTGCCTCCGGGGAATACTGCCGTCAAAATATCTTTCAGGTTGGTTCCCTGTTTTAGTTTTCCCTGAACGTTAGAGACAATATGGTGGACATGTGAGTATTGCTCACGATTCATTAGCTCTGTTACTTCTACAGTACCGTATTCACATATCCGACCCAGATCGTTGCGTTCAAGATCAACCAGCATTAAATGTTCCGCACGTTCCTTTTCATTGAGCAGCAATTCCTGGGACAACAAGCCATCCTCTTTATGGGAAGCTCCTCGCGGTCTGGTTCCCGCTATTGGCCGGGTTTCTATCTTCCCGTTCTCCACCTTTACCAGGCGCTCGGGAGAAGAACTAACCAGAGCTCCTTCCGGAAAATAGAATAGACCTCCAAAAGGGGAGGGGTTGACCATTTTTAAATTTTGATAAAGGTCGGAAGGTTTGCCGTCATAGGGTTTTTCAAAACGTTGAGCAAGGTTGGCCTGATAAATATCTCCATCTTCTATGTATTTTTTAGCTTTATGAACACTATCGCAGTATTCCCATTGTGAGCTGTCTGTTTGCGGAGAATTGGAAGAAATAACCGGGTTTTTACTATTAAGTTTTGGAGTTGGGCAATCTTCAAGGACTTTCTCAATCCTTTGCCACAATGTGTTCATTGCGTCTATGGTGGAGCTGTAACTTTGAAAACAGGCGGTATCTGTTTTCAAAGTTAAAATCACCTTTAAAATTTCCAGTTGGTGATCGTAAACGAGCAGGGTTCCTGTTTCAGCCAGGAACAGATCCGGGATTGAATCCGTGTTGTTTTTCTTTAGGTCTACTGGTTCGAGAAAACAGATGGTTTCATAAGAAAAGAATCCGACCCATCCTCCCCAGAAATGTGGAGCGTAAGGAATATTATTTTCACCAAAATCAAAATTAATTTTCTGCAAAATTGAATCAAAAGAGCAGATTGAATTTTCATCCAGTCTCAGAAAGTTTCCATTGGATTCACCCAGGAAAGAAAAACGAGCGGTGGATTCAGGGCCCTTGCCACTTTCTAAAAGGAACGTTCCCACATCCCCTGCGAATAATTCTGAAAACAAAAGGAAAGGGTCCAGGTTTCTGACTTTTCTTTGCGCGATCAGAGGTAGACGTGAATTAGCTTTTCTCAAGTCGAGAAAACTATTCCAGTCGGGGAGAATTTCTATTTGGGTTGATCGCGTTTCAAGCATGGCCGCGATTATAAATCACAGTTGAGGGAATAAAAAGAATGGAAAAATTTAATTTTTACCGGGGAGAAATTTTATTCGTAACGCAAGGCATCGATTGGATTCAGGTTCGCGGCTTTGTTGGCGGGATAAAATCCGAAAAAAACTCCAATACCCACAGAAAACCCAAATGCCAGCATTATTGAATTTATCGAGACGATGGTATCCCAGCCGCTCATCTGCGAAACGATCCGGGAAATACCCAGGCCGATGAGGACCCCGATACCACCTCCAAGAACACTGACCACAACCGATTCGATAAGAAACTGTTTTCTGATTTCCCGCTTACGGGCGCCAATGGCAATGCGAATTCCAATTTCACGTGTGCGCTCCGTAACTGACACGAGCATAATGTTCATGATGCCGATGCCGCCAACCATCAGGGAAATGGCTGCGATTCCACCGAGCAGGTATTGAAAAGTTTTTGCAGCGTTTCCCCAACTGTTCAGCCATTCTGCAGAATTTTGCACGTGGAAGTCGTTTTCCTTGTCCTCCGGAATATTGTGTCGTCTGCGCAACAGGGCCTCAATATCCGCTTTGATGGTTTCAATGTCTTCGATGTTCTCAGCCTGGATATCTATGGTCTGTAAATAATCCTGGCCAAACTGCCTTTTTTGAGCGGTGGTTACTGGAATGAACACCTGGTCATCAGGGTCAAACCAGCTTAATGCTCCTTTGGCTACCGTTGTCCCGATAATAAGGTAATTATTTCCGTTGATCTTTAAAGTTTCACCTATGGGGTCAACCGCTCCTCCAAACAGGTTTTTAACAACCGTTGCCCCCAGAACGGCCACACGGCGCGATGTGTTGACCTCTTGCATGTTAAAAAACCGGCCTTTGTCCATTTGATAGTTTGCAAGACGGGCATATTCTCTTCCAGTACCCCGGATCGTTGATGAACTGTTTTTATTTCCAAATTTGATCTGGGCTCCCTTGTACACCTGGGCGGCAACCCCAGTGATTAACCCGATATGTTCTTCGATTGCTTTGGCATCTTCAAAGGTTAGGGTCTCTACCTGTCCACTTCTGACATGCCTTGATTTTTTTTCTCCAGGACGTACCGAAATGATATTCGTTCCAAATTTGGAAATGGTAGACAAGGTTTCCCGTTTTGCACCTTCACCAATCGAAATCATGGAGATTACGGATGCCACACCAATGATAATTCCCAATGCAGTCAGGAATGTTCGCATTTTATTTGCAACGAGGCTCCGCACGGCCATTTTAAATAGGTCAAATATCAGCATGTCGCCGCTTCCTTTTTAGCCCTGGCTGTGGGTTTATCGGACAATATCTCTCCATCTTTTAAGGTGATAATACGGTGGGCGTATTCAGCGATGTGAGGTTCATGTGTGACCAGGATGAGGGTGACGCCTTCTGTGTGCAACCGGGTAAACATTCCCATTATTTCTTCGCCTGTCCGGGAATCCAGGTTTCCAGTTGGCTCGTCTGCGAGAATGATAGAAGGATTGTTGACCAGAGCTCTTGCAATGGCCACACGTTGGCGTTCGCCACCTGAAAGCTCATTAGGCTTATGACGTGAACGAGCCTCCAGACCGACGCGCTCAAGCGCTTTCAGGGACTTTTCCCGTGAATCCGAAACGCGTCCATAAAGAAGAGGCAGTTCTACATTTTCAAGCGCAGAGGACCTGGGCAGGAGATTGAAGCTCTGGAACACAAATCCGATTTTACGATTGCGAACTTCTGCCAGTGAGTCTGCGTTGAGGGTTTTGACGTCAATATCATCCAGGAGATAAGTCCCGCCAGTGGGTTGGTCCAGGCAACCCAGTAAATTCATCAGGGTGGACTTGCCGCTACCGGATTGGCCCATGATAGCCACCCACTCTCCTTCATTGATTCTGAAAGTGGTACTTTTTAGGGCCACTACCTGTTGGTTGCCTAGCTGGTAGCTCTTGGAAAGTTCCAGTGCCTCTATCATGCGGGATTATTTTCGTGACAGGATGAACAATATTCTTTTCATAGTAGACATTTTACCGGAGTTTTTCTTGTACTCCTCAAGTAATTTTTCCCAGTCGCCTACTAAAACTTCCTGATCTTTGGAGACACCTTTTTTAATTTCAATGTGAATCGGATTGAGGATTCCGGTTTCAACTGTGACCTCTTTGGGCAAACCCGCTTCAAGAATGGCCACAAATGACCTGCCGTCCTTGTCCTGGACAGCTTCCCGGGGAAGGAATAAGGAGTTTTCCAGCTCTTTGGAAATAATGTCCACATTCGCAGACATCATGGGTTTTAGAATCTTCCGGCCTTTTCCGAGTATTTCAATTTTGACTTTGAACAGGGTGATGCTGTTTTCAACAACCCCCTTGGGTGCAATGCGGGTCACCCGGCCCTTGAAGGTTTTTCCCTGAAAAGCATCGGTGGTAATGGAAACCGGGTGTCCAACGCGTACGGATCCGATATCGGTCTCGTCCACATCGGCAATGATAAAAATGCGACTAAGATCCGCTACCTTGGAGAGGGGAGTCCCACCGGAGACATTCGAAATACCGGATGAAATAATCTGCCCCTGCTCAACCAGTTTTTCAATAAGCGTCCCGGAAATGGGTGCATAAATATCGGTTTCTGAAAGTCGCTCCTGGGCTTCAGCCAGGGTGATTTCGGCCTGGGTGACGTCGGCTTTTGCCAGTTCGATTTCGTTTTCCTTGACAGTGATATCGTGAATGGAATCTTTGGCAACCATCAAAAGGGCGCGCGCCTGAATGAGGGACTCCTGGCTCACCTTAAAGGAGGTTTCCGCAATATCTAGAGACTCCTGAGCAACAATCTTTTCCTTGAACAGGTTTCGCTGGCGTTCCAGTTTATCCTTCGCCTCTTTCAGATTGGCAATGGATTCTTCAACACGGGATTCAGCGGTTTTAAGATCGGTTTTATACTTAGATTTTTGTAGCAGGAGAGTAATTTCGGCGCGCCTCAATTTTGCCATTGCGCTGTCGAGTTCGGCCTGAGCTCTTGCGACATTCCGGTCCTCATCCGATTTGTCCAGCTTGAGCAATAATTGATCTTTTTTTACTGTGTCGCCTTCTTCAAAAGGGAACTCCAAAACTTCACCACTTGCCTTGGACTTTACTTCAACTTCGAAATTGGGTTCGACGACTCCTGTGGCCGTTACTTTGACTTTAAGGGTTCCAAATTTAACGGGAGTTGTTTTCCAGGAAATATCGGGAGGAGAGTCTGGTTTCTCATTTTCACTGAGAACAAACAGTGCTCCGGCAACTATGAAAAGGAGAAGCAGCCCTAGCCAGAGTTTTTTTTTCATATTTATTTTGCGCGACTGTCCAGGCTGATGTTGTGTGCTGTCAGGGTAGAGGCTTTAACTTTCTTGAAATTACTGAGGGACTTTTTATAATCGATTATTGCTTTCAACTCCCGACTCTCTTGTTCCGCAAGATCCGTTTGAAACTCCAGGACCTCGAAGCTGGTGGAGAGGCCTACGGCAAACTTTTTTTCTTCTGCAGCCAGTTTTTCTTCGGCGAGTCGCCTTGCGACCCTTGCGGCATGAACCCGCTTGATATCGGTCAGGATCTGGCGGGATGCCTGTCGGACTTCGACAACGATCGATTTTTCCAGATCCTTTATTTCGAGTAAAAGCTGGGCTGCCTGAAGTCGGGAAGCAGTGAGCCTGCTTTCGGCCGCGCGATTGCCTATTGGATAGTTGAGTAGTAAACCAACCTCCCAATTCTTAAAGTCCCCGGAGAAAACGTCATCCAGACTTTGGCCATAGTTTCCCCCAAAGCGACTGCGTACTGAACCACCGCCAAACTGTTGGATAGAACCGGCAGTTCCGCTCAATCCATTCAGTCCGAAGGTTCCAACCAGATCCAGGGAAGGATAGAGCTGGTTTTCGTTAAATTTCACGTTGATATTTTGATTCTCCAGTTCCTTTTTTCGAACAAGGAAATCGGGACGGTTTTCCAATGCTTCGGTAATGGCTTCACTCAGGACAATCTTTTTGCCTAACATAAAATCCGCAGGATCAAGAGGTTTAAATTCTTTCTTCCCCTCCTGCGAGTCAAAATTAATATTCATGATGTTTTTGAGCTGATCTTCTGCATCGGCGATGGCTTTTTCTGCAAGGAGAACCCCTTCTTCACGGGAGGCCACTTCAGATTGGGCCTGCAGAATTTCTATGGGGGCAAGGGTTCCCACCCTGACCTGAGCCCGAACGCGGCGTTCCAGATCCTGGGCTCGTTTAACCGATTGTTTTTTGACCTTGAGATCTTCACGGGTAAAAACGAGATCCCAATAAGTATTCTCGGCGTTAGTGATGATGTCGATCACACCGGATTTGAATTCGTACTCGGAAATATCCAGATTGTTCTGAGCTATGAAAATATCTTTCTTATTGGTATCAATCCCGAAATTTTTTAATAGGGGTTGGGTCACATTGACCTCAACACGAGAGGTGTACTGAGGGTTTAATCCTGCGAATGCGGAGTTGGTTTCATCCCGAAAACCTGTGTAGTTAAGTTCATATTGAGTTCCCGTCACCAGCTTCTGGGAAAGACCTACTTTCCAGCTTTGTCGCTCATTGTTGCTGATATCGGGTGCAGCAAAAGCCGACGCGATCTGCGATTCGTTTTCGTTTGCCCGACCCTCAATTACTATGGAAGGATCGAATACCGCATCCTGGCCAGTAATTTCCTGTTGTCTGATCCCGGTTTGATATTCTTGTACTGCAATCGCAACATTATTTTGGAGGGTAATACTGAGTACGTCTCTCAAGCCCAGGAGGCGCTCTTCAGGGGCATCTATGCTCTGATCAATTGTTTGAATCGAAGCCGCAGAACCAGTCTTTTTTTGATCCCCATTGAGATCTACTATCAGGGCAGGGGAGGGAGCCTCTCCTTTTTCACTTTTAGTATTTTTTATGGGTTGAGATTGACTGGCCGCCGAATCATAAGCTGGCAGGTCCGTTTCTTTTAAAGAAATGGATGAGCCAGAAGCTGTGGAATTGAACAAAATTAACGTCAGTCCAAAACAAACGGGCACCGGCCTGAAAACCCTAAAAATCGGGTGCATGGAAACTCCGCTGAAATAATGAATTTGATTAAGATAACTTATTATAATCGAAGGGGTTAAAGAAAAGAAGTCCATAATAAAAAAAAGTTAAAAAACTATAAATTTGTTAAAAAAGGAGCTAACTATAAATAAAAAAAGGGCTTGATAATCTATTTGTTTGTATTTATGGAGCTTAGAAGGTTTTTGTGGTTTTGGGTTTGATTCTCGAGAATTAACCTGTTAATTTACATTGAATGTAAAGTGGAATTGTTTGGGACCAAAATGGGGACCCAATTACGGCTAAAATACTTTGGAGATATTGATGGCCCGCAAAGACAATCTTGATTTTGAAAAAGTAACGGCAGCGGATATTTTGCTTGTGGTTCCTATCACAAGAAAGACTTTATGGTTATGGCAGAAGAAATATCAGTTTTTCCCTGACCCGATTAAGGTTGCCCATCCGGGGGGGAAGGGGATTGTGGGCTACTATCCCGCCTGGGTGAGGGAACGATGTAAACGCGTTTACTCCCTTCAAAAGAGTGGTTACACCATAACCATGATTCAGGAAATATTGAAGAAGGAGGAAGTTGAGAAGTCTGCCCGTAAGGTATTGATTGTGGATGATGAAAAGAAGTTCACTCAACTCATGAAAAAATATTTTGAGAAAAACGGGTTTCAGGTTGATGTGGCCTATGATGGCCTCAATGCAGGTTTGAAAGCCGCTGAATTCAAACCCAATATTATTTTATTGGATATCAACCTGCCGGGTCTGAATGGTCTTGAAGTTTGCCGCCATTTAAAAAGTAACCCACGCACCCAGAACACCCGGATCCTGGTTATTTCAGCCAGCCTGCAATATACCCTTGAAGAGGTGACTGAGGCGGGTGGCGATGGATTTATGAAAAAGCCTGTGAATTTTCAAGAGGTTATTGCGCATTGTGACGGCCTGATGGACAAGGGCGGCGATACTTTTTTGAATAATTAGTAACTGTTTTCACCCTGTATTTTCTTCCATCATAATATTTTCCAAAAAATTTCCTGTTAAATTTTTTTCAATTGCCTTAAGCTTAGCCCTCACGGATTTTGCCGTTAACAGGAGATTATAATGACGGTTTGTACAGACGATATTGCCTCTCTTGAAAAAGAGGCCAAGGAAGTCCGCAAGGACAGCTTGAAGCTTATTCACCAAGCGGGTTCGGGCCATCCTGGAGGAAGCCTCTCCGGGGCAGACATACTCACCGCCCTGTATTTTGGCGGAATAATGAAATACGATTCGAACAACCCAAAAGATCCTTCCCGGGACCGTTTTGTGTTGAGCAAAGGCCATGTTACCGGGCTTTTGTATACGGTGCTTTCACGGGCTGGCTTTTTCCCAAAAGAAGACCTTGCAGGCTATCGGAAAATAAACAGCGAGAGCAATTTATCCGGCCATCCTCATCCCAAAACTCCTGGCGTCGAAATTGCCACGGGCAGCCTTGGACAGGGATTGAGTGTTGCCAATGGGATAGCCCTTTCGGCCAGGTTGGATAATCTGAATTTTAAAGTTTACTGTTTGCTTGGGGATGGTGAATTGCAGGAGGGGCAGGTGTGGGAAGCTGCAATGTCGGCCCAGAAATTCAAGACCAATAACCTGGTGGCCATTGTGGATTTTAATAAGGTCGCACAGGATAACATCACCAAAGATTTAAAGGACTTGGAGCCTTTAGAAGAAAAATGGGCCTCTTTTGGATGGGAAGTTATCAGGATTGACGGCCACAATATGGCGGAAGTGATGGGAGCGTTGCAAAAGCCTCTGGATGCAACGCGCCCCAGAGTCATTATTGCGGATACGGTAAAAGGTAAGGGAGTCAGTTTCATGGAAGGTAAAACCGCCTGGCATGGGGTGGCTCCAGGAGACGAGGATCTGGAACGCGCACTTAAGGAGTTGGAATGAAAGACGGAGCAACCCGGGACGGCTACGGAGCCGCCTTACAGGATTTTGGAGAAAATCCCAAAGTAGTGGTACTGGATGCTGGAGTGAGTGACAGTACTCGTTCCAAAAAATTTGGAGACAAATTTCCTGACCGTTTCTTCAATATGGGAATTAGTGAAGGTGATATGGTCTGTACCGCTGCAGGGCTGGCCACAGCCGGAAAGGTGGCTTTTGCAACCAGTTTTGCCTGCTTTTTACTGGGAAGAACAATGGATCAGGTTCTGGTTAGCGTTGCTTATTCCAATACCAACGTGAAACTTGTGGGAACTCATACTGGAATTGCGGTGGGCCCGGATGGTCCAACGGCCCAGATGATAGTGGACTTGGCTTATACTCGGGCCATGCCAAACCTGACCGTGATTCAACCTGCGGATTACGAAGAGGCTTATCAGGCAACTAAGGTATTGATTGATCATGAAGGTCCTGTGTACTTCAGGCTGGGCCGGCCAAAAGTAAAAGGCCTGTATGATTCAAATTATAAATTTGAAATTGGAAAAGGCCACACAATTCAGGAAGGTTCTGATGCCGTAATTTTTGCATCCGGGGTGATGGTTCAGGAATCTCTGAAGGCTGCCGAGCAATTGAGAGCTGAAGCAGTGGATGTAAGCGTCGTGAACATTTCCACCATAAAACCTCTGGATCACAATCTGGTTGCTGAGCAGGCTAGAAAAACCGGTGCTGTAGTCACCGCTGAAGATCACAACGTAATAGGTGGTCTTGGAGATGCGATTCTGGATTCACTTGCCAGTCAGGATATTTCCGTGCCGGTCCGAAAAGTGGGGGTACGGGATACTTTCGCTGAGACTGGATCACAGGACCAGCTATTCGAAAAATACGGCCTTTCTTCGTCCAACATAGTTTCCCAGGTAAAAGAGGTTATCGGGAAAAAATCAGCTTCTAAAGCATCCGTCTAAGGTTGTATTAATTTCCCCTAAAACCCGGATCGTTTGGGTTCTTTTCACTCATTATAATTATTTAACATAATATATGTTATGGGAACTTGGCTTTTGGGGTAATATACAAGTATTTGATTTATTAGAGTCTAACCTTGATTTCCCTGTTTTGACCCGAGACTCCTGAATGCGGCGTTCCTTCCAATTCTTCCAAATCGATGTCTTCACCGATAAGCCTCTGAGTGGAAACCCGCTTGCGGTATTTCCGGATGCTAAAGGGTTGAACTCACACCAAATGCAAAAAATTGCAGCTGAGATGAACCTGTCTGAGACTACGTTCGTATTTCCATCAACCAAACCGGAAGCTGATTTTGACGTCCGTATTTTCACTCCTGGAAAGGAAATTCCATTTGGCGGCCACCCGACTCTGGGGACTGCCGAGGTCTTGAAATATCTGGCGGGCGATTTCATGCCTTCATTGTGTTTCAATATGGGGGTCGGTAATGTGCCTGTTGAATGGGAAAACGGCTTTTGTTTTATGCAACAACCTGAGCCAGAATTTTCCTCCCCTCTTCCGGAAACATCCTTAGCCGCCGAAGCTCTTGGCCTTCCTTTAGAATCCCTCCATGCTACATTACCTGTCCAGGAAGTAAGTACAGGTTTTCCTGCCCTGATGATTCCTCTCAAAGACATAAATTCTGTTAAAAAAATTGAACTTAATCTTCATGCTTTGAAAAAAATTCTGCGCTCACTGGACCTTGTGTATCCTTTCTGTATTGTTTCAGAAAATAAGGATTGTCAGGTCCATGCAAGGAGCTTTGCGCCTTTTATTGGGATTCCAGAAGATCCTGCCACTGGAAGTGTTGCGGGGGCTTTGGGGGCTTACCTGCTGCATTATGGAATCCTTGGTAAGGATTCCATTTCCATTTCAATTGAGCAAGGTGTTGAGATGGGACGTGCTTCAGAAATTCGAGTTGAAGCAAAACGGGATGGAGGGGTGATCGGATCTATTAGGGTCGGGGGAAAATCGCAAATTGTCATAGAAGGCCAATTGCAGCTTTAACTTGCGAAGGAGGATTAGCAAAAGCAGTTTAAATCATTATATTTAAGCGCTTTTTTTGTCTTCCGGCTTTACTTCGGTGGGGATTTTAAACTGGCAATTTGGGCAACTATGATTAATTTCACGTCCGCACATCAAGCAAACCTCAATTTCGCCGTTTTCCCTTATCATACCTCCGCAATGGTTACATTTTGGACTGGATTGTGTGGTTTTTTGCTTTTTTTTAGCAAAACGGCGATTATTAATTAAATGTTTGCTCCTTGAAATATTGACGTACATGGGGGCCTCTTGTTCAGTTAGTGCTGGGTTTTCAATTATTTTCTCCCAAACGGAACAACCCGTTATTAATATTGATGATTTTATTTTGCATAGGATTTATTTTTTAGATAAATACCCAAAATAGCGGATCAGGTTCTAGCGAGCATCCCGGCATTTACCTTTTCCACCATTTCAGGGTTGTACAATAATTCTACCAGCTTCAGGGCAAATTCCATTGCAGTTCCAGGGGCCCTACTGGTTGTGAAATTGCCGTCAACCACGACCCGTTCATCCAAATACCCTTTGACCTTTAGCTGTTTTTCAACCGAGGGGTGAGACGTTATATTTTTATTTTTGATCAATCCTGCTTTTTGGAGGACCAGTGGAGCGGCACAAATCGCGGCGATATGTTTTTGTTCCTGATTCATGGTTTTAAGAAAATGAATCAGTCCTGGATTGTTTTCCAGGTTAGTGGTTCCCGGTTGCCCTCCCGGTAGTACGATCATATCAAAGTCCTTAGGTGACTGGATTTCCAATGGGGCATCCGGCATTACCAAAATGCCACGCGAACCCTTGATCGGGCCCCTTTCAGTTCCTCCTAATATTACCCTTGCACCTGCCCTCCTGAGGACATCCACTACTGTGATGGTTTCAATTTCTTCAAAACCTGGAGCTAAAGGGATTAAAACCTTTTTTGCCATTGTTTTCTCCATATGAAACATTAACGCTGTAATTAAACTTATTTGCAAAGTTTAACATTTTGTTATTCTTTGCCAAAATAAGAGGCTTGGCTGCATTTTATTTAGCGTTGACTTAATATAAGTGAGACTGTAAAAGCTTAATCTAGGTGTGGTTCTAAATCCTTTCATGCCCTAAAGCTATGGCCTTTAAATCTTTTTTTAAAGAAAACAGGGTTTTGTTGATTTTGTCCCTTTTCGTGCTTGCCAACCCGGAGTTGTTAAAGGCGGCGAACCAGGAAAAAGAATGTTTAAAGAATATTATGCCTCTAGAAAAGCAGTTGCTTGCTGTTACTGAGGATGGTGGAGTCTGGGCTGAGTTTGAAGGGAGGCCGGGACTAAGAAAAGAATCGGCAACCGCTTTAAAAGTTGATTCAAAGCTTGAGCAACTCCTGAATTCACTTCACTATCTTTGCAAGGCAATAAATGGAATACCATTCAGCGATCTTGCGACTTACATCAATGGCTTCCTGGAAAACAAAACCGAGAAAGAAGTCAGGGCAGAATTTAATAAACACGGGAAAACGAAATCAGAGGTCGACCTTTGGTTTAAATACACATATTTTTTTAATGAACATCACAATCGCAAGCTGGATCCTGCTTCAATTCAAAATACTATAGAATTGTCAAAAAATTATTTTGACCGTTATGTGACCTATACAAATAAGTTAAAAAGGATGACCTCTGAAGCGTCACTGCAAGAAGCTAATAATTTGATAGTGGATGTCGATTCTTTTTTGGAATCGGATCCAAACCATTCAAAGGCTGCCTTTGAGAATGCCCAGGTACCCTATTGGGATATTGACGAAAACTATGGGGGTTCCTGATCCAATTTAATTCAAAGGGTCAGGGGTAATTTGCAACGATAGACAGGAGCGGTAAATGACAACATGCGTGATAGTGGGAGGTAGTGGGGTAATGGGAACTGCTGCCCTGCAGGCTTTTCGGGAACATTTCGGGAATGATGCCAGAATTATTGCCAACTGGTTTGCGAAAACTCCTTCGGATGAATCCATAGATGGAGCTGATGTGACTATTTTTGGTGATATTACCTCGGAGGATTGCCTGTCAAAGATTGAGGCTGCGGCCGGAAAACAATTCGATTATTTATTTTATGCAACAGCTTTGGGTGCGGTTGGATTCCCTATAAAAGATTCCACTCAGGAGCAGATTGACCAATCCAACCAACTTTCGTTTAATCCTCTTTTGCATCTCGAAGAAAGGTTTGATGCGGGCACTATAGTGGCCTATTCGACATTTTATAAAACACGGCACCAACTTGGTAGTTATGGTGCTATGGGTTATTCGAAGGAAGCAATTGAAAAATGGACCCTGGAGAAAGGGAAGTCCAGGCACGCTTGTATTCGCGCCGGTTTGTTCGAGTCATTTTCTTCTCGCGGTATCAAACTTCTTTTGCGCAAGACTTTTCGGGACAAAAAGGCAATGGCGGATCCATTGATCCAATCCTATTTTGAAGACGTGACGACCAGCGAGGGTGTCGATAACTTCATCAAGGGAATTGTTGCTGAAGAAAAGGAATTATTTGGAGACAGTCCTACCCTTCCGGAAAACCTGATGGACGCTCATTTGAAATTGTTTAAATCTGATAGTCCTGATTTTGTGAATGTTTGCGGGTCCAAAATCTGGTTGAGCTCCGAACCGCAACTTCTTGATTGATCAGGTAAGGAAAAAAAATCAATCGTTAAAATCCCGTTCCCCATGCAGGCCGCTGGTTGGTTTGATTTTGCGAAGGATTTCCCTGATAATAATTCTAAATTCAGTTATTTATATTTGTTACACGTTTGCAGGGCGAAGGTATGGATGACACAGGGCGACATTTTTCGGGGGCCCCTCTGGATAAAAATTTCTCAAAAGACGAAAACCTCAATACGGTTTTAAATAATATTGTAGGTGAGGTTACCAGTTATGCAGACCATCTCAGGGAGCAGATTAAAAAGCTCACAGATATTGGTCGTGCCCTTTCCGGGGTTAACGATCTCAATGCCCTGCTCGAGACCATTGTGGATCAGGCGCGACAATTTACCCAAGCCGACGCTGGCACTCTATATATTGTAGAAGACAACAAGCTCCGCTTCAAAATCGTACAAAATGACAGTCTGAACATCCGTTTGGGTGGGCAAACCGGGGATGCGATAGAGTTTGATCCGGTCGAAATGAAAGAGTCTAATGTGTCGGCCTTCGTCGCACTCCACGGTATTCCAGTCAATATCCCTGATGTTTACGACACAAACCTTTTTGATTTTACTGGTCCCAAAAACTTTGATGCCCAGTACGGGTACCGTTCGAAATCCATGCTGGTTGTTCCCATGCGCAACCATGAAAACGATATTATTGGCGTGCTTCAACTATTGAACTCGTGTTGTAAGCGTACCCAGGAGGTGCACGCTTTTTCACCTGATTTTGAAAGTCTTACCGAGTCTCTAGCCTCGCAGGCGGCTATCGCAATCACAAACGTAAAGCTCATTTCGGACATGGAGCGCTTGTTCGAATCCTTTGTTCAGGTGATGGCAACAGCTATTGATGAAAAATCTCCTGTAACAGGCGGGCACATTCGCAGAGTGGCTAACCTCACCGTATTAATGGCTGAAGAAATTCATAAGATCAATGAAGGCCCTTTTAAAAATATCCGATATACCCCGGAGCAATTATATGAAATAAAAGTTGCCGGGTGGATGCATGATATAGGGAAGGTCACCACACCGGTCGAAATTATTGAAAAGAGTAAAAAGCTTCAAACCATTTTTGATCGCATCCACCATGTCGACCTTCGTCTGGAGTACGCAATTCATTGCGCCCTTACTGAAAAACTTCAGGCCATGCTCAATCTTAAAAACGCGGGGGCATCTGAGGAAGAAATCAAAAAGGCCGAAGAAGAAGGCGATAGCAAGGCTAACGAATTACGTGAAATCAGAAAGTTCATCCAATTCTGCAATGAACCTCGAGAGTTTTTGGATGATGAGCGGGTGGAACGACTCAGAAGTATACGCGAAATGAGCTTTATGGGATTGGATGGAACCGTCCACAATCTTTTAACTGACGATGAGTTGGAAAACCTTTCTATCCGCAAAGGCAGCATTACAGAAGGCGAGAGACAGGTGATGAAGAATCACGCAAAGATTACACTGGACATGCTCAGTCAGATTCCCTTCACCAAAAAATTGCGTAACCTTCCCCACTTTGCCGGGGCTCATCATGAATGTATTAATGGGAAAGGTTATCCGCTTGGTCTTTCGGGAGAAAATATCCCCTTTGAAGGAAAGATGATGGCTGTGACTGATATCGCGGAAGCACTCACTGCAATTGACCGGCCATACAAAAAAGCCATGCCATTAAGTAATGTTTATCGGATTCTGAGAACGATGGCGGAACACGAGGAGCTTGATCAAGGGCTGGTCGAGTTTTTTATCGAAAATAAAATATATGAAAAGTATAAAGAAAAATTTGAACCTGATGAAGTCGCCGAAGAATCCCCACCTGAAACGAGGGAACCTGCTCCAAAACCAGTTCCCAAAGCCTGACCTTATTATTATCCTGGCAGACAGGATTTCCAATTCAGCAAAAACTATTTCAAGGTATTGTGAGTGACCTTGTATCGCCTATTGTGTTTATTTACGCGTTACTTTTTCTTGGGAACGTAGAGGCCGGTTCGCATGTATGAGTCGTTCATTTTCACATGAACATCAATGTTGACATCGTTTGAGTTGGTTGATTCCGGTTCGTGTTCCTTGTCAAACTTCTTAAACATTTTACCTTTGGATTTTTCTGACAGGAGTGTTGTCCGTTTTTTGCGTGAACTGTTAATTTTAATTTTTCGGTCGGCCTTAAGTTTCCGCAGTTCTCTATAGTTCATTGAAATGGTCATAACGCCTCGTGAGAAAGTCTTGATTTTCCTTTTATAACAGCAGTGTTAATATAACAAAATCATGCCGGTCAACAAATTAAAATCCATTCTGGAGTCTGCGGATTCCCCTGAAACCTCAAAACTGGTCAACGAAATGGACCAATTTGAGATTGCCAGGGTCCTGCATGCCTTCCCCACTGATCAAAAAACGGCCATTTTTCAATTACTGGATACAGAGGAGAAACAGCAGGATGTTCTGTATGAAACAGATATTGAAAGCCGTAAGGAAATAACCAAGGCTCTGGGGCTTAAGGAACTGGTTCCACTGATTGAGGCCATGCCGGCGGATGAGGCCGCTGATATCATTCAGGAACATCCTCCGGCGGGGCAAGCGGAAATTCTGGATAAATTGCCGCAGGAAGACGCCCGGATCATTAAGGATCTGATCCACTACAAGGAAGAGACTGCCGGTGGGATGATGAATCCCGACTTCAACCGGGTATCTGGAGACCAATTGGCTGGTGATCTACTGATGAGCCTTATCCGGGAACCGGGACTCGACCGTGGACACTATTTTTTTGTGGTTGATGACACCGGTAAGTTGAAGGGGTTTTTCAAAATGAGAGACTTGCTTCACGCTCCGGCTAATTTCCGAGCTGATCAAATTATTCGTGACTATCTCCCAACAGTGGACCTGACGGACCCCTTTGAAAAAGTGGCTAACCTGATGGATCATGAACACATGAGCACCCTTCCTGTCCTTGATTCCAATAATGTTATCCACGGGATCGTAACTTTTGATGATGTCTTGCGAGTGATGCAAGATGAAGCCAGTGAAGATATTTTCACTATGGTGGGAACCGCAAAAGTTGACCCTTTTGCCAAAAGTACCATCAGCAAGGTTCGAGCCCGGGCTCCCTGGCTCCTCACGACATTTGTCGGGGGAATTGTCAGTGCTTTTGTTTTAAAGTCATTTCAGTTAAGGGTTCCAGAGTTTGCGACCATATTGTTTTTTGTCCCCTTCGTGTTGGGGCTGGCGGGAAATGTTGGAATTCAGGGAGCCACCGTAATTGTTCGTGGGCTTGCAACCGGGGATATTAAAGATGATAACCTGAAGACTGTGGTGGTCAGTGAAGTGATGGTGGGGGTTATCAACGGGGCTCTGTTTGGTATCATTTGCGGGATTTTGATTGCCCTTGCGGCCCAACCGTTACTTGGGGCACCCACCTTGCTAGGTGCTTCGGTTGGTATCGGCATTGTGCTGGCAGTATGTGCTGCTGGATTTATTGGATCTCTTGCCCCGCTGGCTTTCATAAAACTTGAAATTGATCCAGCGATCAGCACAGGCCCCGTTGTGACCGTAATCAACGATATTCTGGGTCTGACAATTTACATGCTTGCTTCAGGGGTGATTTTTTCTATGCTCGGTTAGCTTCCTTCGGGATATCTTCCCCCTCAGCGAGCTCAATTTCCTCGACTTCCAGTATTGGTGTGTCGACCTCGACATACTCCCCTTCCCCGACATAAATTTCCTTCACAACACCGTAATATTCAGATAACAAAGTGTAATATCCTTCTGCAACGATTTCCGCAATTGGTGTTCCATCTTTAACGGTATCACCAATATTGACCAGAAATTCATCAACCTTGCCCGATGTCATTGTTGGGTACATTGCTGCCATGGTAATGTATGCCATCGAATAACCTCCCATGTTTCTATTTCTGATTTTCAAGAGTTCGTGCTAAAACCAGATGCAGCGTAACCTGAAAATCATTTGCATGTCTTTTGAACCACAGGCGAAGAGATTTACCAGTGGTTTTGTTTTCAATTCCTGCAAAATTAAGTTAAATTACAGGACAGTATTCAAATATCTTTAACTTGCCTTGTACAATTAGATTATGAAAATCCAGGTAGGCGATCATTTATACGAACCCCTCTCCCAAAATAACGGAGAGGTCACCAAAATAATCAACCATCCGGATGGCAAGCTGGTCACCGTGAGGTGGCGCGTAGATGACAATATTCCACACGATACCGAGCATTTCTACAAGAAGTTGAAGCGATCCATCACTAACGGTGAGCTGGAGTATACTGCAGGTCCGGACAACGATGAAGCTGAAGCCTGACTACTGTTTGTACATATTGTGGCTTGGACGACCCGCCAGAATGTGTTCTTTACCCCAATCGACCACATCAGCAAATTTTTCCGAATTGATAAAGCCACGGTAAGCTTCCTCAGAAGCCCACTCAGACACGATCAGGTAGGTTTGCGCATCGGTGATGTCCCGATACATATTGGTGTTGGTGTGGCCTTCCATGGAACGCATTAATTCGACAACTTTCTTAAAAGCTCCTTCAAACGTTTCTTCTTTTCCTGGTAATACTTTGTAGTTCATTCCAACAGTAACCATTAGTTTTCCTCTTAAAAATTCCCAGCGGAAATGATCCCGTCTGCGAAAAAATTAAGCACAGGAGCCAGGAAATCCGCAGTTTTGAATAAATACGAAGTAGCCTCGTTTGGGCTGGATTTGGAATTATACGGTGAAATTTAATTAAAATAAACTGCGAAGAAGCAAAAATTATCTGATTTTGGTTTCCCGAGTGTTTTGCCTTTGGGGATTTTAAATGGTTTTAGGTGGGTTTCGGGTGGAAATTGTAATGCTGGAAAGGTGCACCTGAAATAGAGTCTAAAATTGAACCTCATTTTTTACGAGCGAGACAAAAATATGAACTATAAAAAATTAATTCACGATATCTCAAAGCAGGTGGGTGTTATGGAGGATAAAGGAAAACCGGCCTCTTACATTCCCAAACTGAAAAATGTGGATCCCGAAAAGTTTGGCGTTCACCTGACGACCACAGATGGCAAAAATTATGGGTTGGGTGATTTCAAGGAAAAGTTTTCTATTCAAAACATTTCAAAGGTTCTTGCATTAACACTCGCTTTTAAGCTGGAGGGCAATGACTTATGGAAGAGAGTGGGTGTCGAACCTTCCGGTACCGCTTTCAATTCGATGATTCAACTTGAGTATGAAAAGGGGGTTCCGCGCAATCCGTTAATAAATTCTGGCGCTTTGGTTGTCTGCGATATTCTCGTCGGCCATCTAAAAAATCCAAGGCAGGAGTTTATTGATTTTATCAGGGAGATTTCTGGTGATGCGGGTATAGATTACAATTTTAGTATTTTCGAATCTGAAAAACAGACAGGGTTTCGAAATGCCGCTATGATCAACCTGATAAAATCTTTTGGAAATGTTAAAAACAATATTGAGACTGTTTTGGATTTTTATTTCCACTTGTGTTCGATTGAAATGTCCTGCGAAGAACTATCTCAGGTGTTTTTGTTTCTTGCTGCGAATGGAACTCATCCGAAAACGAAAATTGAGATTATCAGTTCCAGCATGTCAAAACGCATAAATGCCATCATGCTATTGTGTGGATTTTATGATGAGGCGGGAGAGTTTGCTTTTAAAGTTGGTTTGCCGGGCAAAAGCGGAGTGGGTGGTGGAATCATTGCAATCCATCCGGGAAATTTCAGTATTGCTGTCTGGAGCCCCAAGTTAAATAAAAAAGGCAATTCCAATAAAGGGATGAAATTGCTTGAATATTTGACTGACAAATCACAATCGTCAATTTTTTGAAAACCAGCTTTAAAATAGTTCCTCTAAGTCCATCACTCCTGGACTGAGAAGCGAGGAAAGGTTTTATCCGGTTTCCACCAAAATTTAAGCGCAATAAAGAAAGAACTTAAAATCAACCGCCAGTAAACCTATTGCACCTTATTTGATTCATTACGAAATTTATTTAACGCTTCTCTGGCTGCTGCCTGTTCGGCTTCTTTCTTATTTCTACCCTGCCCTCTTCCCTTGGGGTTTCCTTGAAATACGACTTCCACTTCAAAGGTCTTCTCGTGGTCGGGGCCGGCTTCTCCAACTACTTTATATGAAGGGATGCAGTTCAAGTGTGTCTGGGTATATTCCTGGAGTTCGCTCTTGAAATCCTGGAACAGCCGCGAGTCAATTCGTTTGGAAATTTCGCTTTTTAATTCTCCCATAAAAACGCGTTTTACTTCGTCCAGTTGTCCATCCTGGTACAAGGCTCCTACCAGGGCTTCAAAAGCATTAGCGAGCAGGGAGTTTTTATCACGACCCCCGGACTGGCTTTCCCCTTTCCCGAGCAAAAGGTATTTGCCAAGACTTAATTTTCGGGCAAGTCCAGCCAGGCATCCCTCGTTTACAACAGCGGCTCTGATTTTGGATAATTTACCTTCACTGAAATCAGGATAAGCAGTGATGAGGAAATCACTGACTATTAAATCGAGGACCGAATCGCCGAGAAATTCGAAGCGTTCGTTATTTTTCAGAGTTTCAGTTTTTTCATTAACGTAGGATTTGTGCGTCAACGCTTTATTAAGTAAAGCGGGTTCTTTAAATATGTAGTCTAGTGTTTCCTGGAGGGAAACCAATTCCCGGATGCGTTCAGGCGTCAGCATAATGGCTACCTTGGCGGGAATTACTGATCGAATTTCTTCATGAGGAGAACACCGTTGGTGCCTCCAAAGCCGAAGGAGTTGGACATTGCGACCTGAATATCGACTTCACGAGCTTCATTTGGAACGTAGTCGAGATCACATTCAGGATCCGGGGTTTGGTAATTGATGGTTGGAGGTATCACCCCGTTTTTGAGTGCCAACAGGGAGTAAATCGCCTCGACTCCTCCAGCAGCACCAAGCAAATGTCCTGTCATTGATTTTGTGGAACTGACCATCAGTTTTGAGGCGTGATCTCCAAACACGGTTTTCACTGCTGAAGTCTCGGTGGCATCCGCCTGGGTGGAAGTGCCGTGAGCATTAATGTAATCAACTTGCTGGGGATTGATTCCGGCACTTTTCAGGCCAAGATTCATGCAACGCGCCGCACCCTCACCACCTGGTGACGTTGCGGTGATATGAAAAGCATCTCCATTGAGGGCATAGCCGATAATTTCACCGTATATTTTCGCTCCACGTTTTTTTGCGTGTTCGTATTCTTCAAGGATCAGCACGCCACTACCCTCCCCGATCACAAAGCCGTCGCGATCCTTGTCAAACGGTCGACTGGCAGCCTGGGGCTCATCGTTGCGTTGGGATAACGCCTTCGATGCATTGAATCCGGCTACACAAAGCGGAGTGATAACGGATTCCGTACCGCCTGCATACATGACGTCGGCGTCTCCGTCGCGTATAAACTTATAGGCTTCTCCCAAAGAATGGGTTCCCGTTGCACAAGCGGTTACGACGCAGGTATTGGGTCCCTTGGCTCCCAGGTGAATAGAGACCTGCCCAGAAGCGAGGTTGGCAATCAGCATTGGGATAAAGAACGGTGTGATCTTACGTGGTCCCTTATCCATATAGACCTTGTGATACTTTTCAATTGCAGGAAGGCCACCCAGCCCCACTCCTATGAGAACACCAACACGTTCAGCGTTTTCTTCGGTGATCTCGAAGCCGGAATCATCTTTCGCCATAATGGCGCAGGCCAAGGCATAATGGATAAAGGTATCCATTTTCTTGACCTCTTTATGGTTGATCCAGGTTTCAGGGTCAAACCCTTCCACCTCTCCTGCTATGGTGACTGGAAAATCTGTGACATCGAACCGAGTGATGGGTGCAATTCCGGATTTACCGGAGCAAACTGCATCCCAATTTGCATCAAGTCCAATGCCAAGAGGCGAGATGATTCCCAAGCCGGTCACAACGACTCGACGGGTCATACCACTCCTTTGGGTGAGAAGTAACGGGGATTAATTGGTGTGATTATTGATGTAATCGACCGCATTCTGGACGTTAGCTATTTTTTCAGCGTCCTCATCCGGAATTTCGATATCGAATTCTTCTTCAAGCGCCATGACCAACTCTACCTGGTCGAGGGAATCCGCACCCAGGTCATCGATAAAGGACGCTGTTCCATTAACCTGTTTTTCATCCACACCCAACTGGTCAACAATAATTTCTTTAACACGTTGTTCCACCGACATAGTCGTTGCACTCCCATTGAGGTTACATCAACATTCCACCGTTTACGCCAAGCACCTGGCCGGTAATATACCGAGCACGGTCGGAAACCAAGAAGCCTACGCAATCCGCGATATCCTGAGGCTGTCCAAGACTGGCCAGGGGTATTTGCTGAACCAGCATTTCCCGGACCTTCTCGTCTAGTTGCCGGGTCATATCCGTATCTATAAAACCGGGAGCGATCGCATTGACCCGAACATTTCGCGATGCGACTTCCCTTGCCAGAGTTTTGGTGAGGCCCATTAAACCCGCTTTAGAAGCCGAGTAATTTGCCTGTCCTGCGTTACCCATCATCCCGACAATTGAGGCGATGTTAACGATTGCTCCGGACCTTTGCTTGAACATTTGTTTTACTGCCTGTTGCGAACAGAGAAAACTTCCTTTCAGGTTCACATTGAGAACCAGATCCCAGTCTGCTTCCTTCATTCGCATGCATAGTGCATCGCGTGTCACTCCAGCATTATTAACCAGAATGTCCAGCGGTTTGTGTTCCTTGACAATAGTATCAAAGACACCAGCCAGTTGTCCCGAATCGGTGACATTTAATTCTACTCCACTGGCTTTTCCACCCTTGCAGATAATCCCGGCAGCGGCCTGTTTGGCGCCATCAAGATCAACATCACCAAGGATAACATGAGCCCCTTGCCCGGCTAACTGTTCTCCAATGCATTGCCCTATTCCTCTGGCTCCACCTGTAACCAGCGCGATTTTGCCTTCCAATTCCATTTATTTCAACCTCAGTCAGCCTTTTTTATTTCTGAAACCGTATTTTGTAACGACTCCGGGTCTCCAACCTGGTAGCACTGGACATTGGAGTTAAAACGTCTCATGAGCCCTGAGAGCACTCTTCCTGAACCGATTTCGATCACGGCTTCAATTTCCTGGTCAACAAGGACCTGCATGGTTTCAACCCATCTTACCGGGGCGCACACCTGCTGAACTAAAGCCTGTCTTGCGTCATCTCCACGCGTTTTTGGAGTGGCATCTACATTAGAGATTACCGGAACTTCCATATCGCGGAACTCAGTCTTGTCCAGTTCTTCCTTCAGCCGGACCTCGGCGGGCTTCATCAAGCTACTATGAAACGGAGCGCTTACAGGTAACAGAACAGAACGCTTGGCTCCTGCTGGCTTGGCTGCCTGACACAATTTTTCAACAGCGTCTTTATGGCCGGCAATGACAATTTGTTCGGGACTGTTCAGATTGGCGGGCTGAACGATATTCTCAGGACTTGTGATCTGGTCGCACAGCTCCTGAACCCTGTCCAGAGTCAACCCAATAATTGCAGCCATGGCCCCAATTCCTACCGGGACCGCTTCCTGCATAAAGGTACCGCGCTGACGAACCAGATGAACCGCATCGGCAAAGGTGAGGCAACCTGAAGACACTAAAGCGGAAAATTCTCCAAGGCTATGCCCTGCTGCCAACACCGAATCTATACCATGTTCCCTGAGCCTTTTCAAGGCTATTGTACTATGGATTAAAAGCGCAGGCTGGGTGTTGGCTGTTAATTTCAGTTCTTCCTCGGGACCGTTAAAACAAAGGTTTGCGATATTGAAACCCAGGACCTCCGAGGCTTCTTCAAAGAGGGCGCGCGTCCCCGCATCGTCGTCAAAGAACTCTTTGCCCATGCCAATGAACTGGGACCCTTGTCCCGGAAATAAGAATGCAATTTTCACCATCGGATTAACGCTGCTCCCCATGTCAAACCGGCACCCAGAACGGTTAACAAAACCAGATCTCCATTTTTTATCTGGTTATTTTCTACAGCCTGATTCAGGGCGATGGGGATGGATGCCCCTCCGGTATTGCCCAGTTTGTTTAAATTAACGATTACTTTTGATGGATCCATTTTTAACTTGTCAGCTACTGCATCAATGATCCTTCGGTTCGCCTGGTGCGGAACCATCACAGTTAAATCCTCTTTACTAAATCCATTCAGACTCAAGGCCTCCATTGAAACTGCGGTCATTTTTTTTACTGCAATTTTGAATGTGGCCTGCCCTTCCATCTTCAGAGTATAAAGTTTGTCTTCTACGGCTTGTTTGGAAATGGTTTCCCGCCCAATCCCTCCCGGGACAATCAACATCTCGGCACGATTGCCGTCGGAGTATATATGAGAGGAAAGGATGCCTACGGGCTCTTCCGACTCTTCTCGTTTTAAGACCACCGCCCCTGCACCATCACCAAATAATATGCAGGTAGAGCGGTCGGTCCAGTCCATCAGACGGGAGTTTACTTCCGCTCCAATGACCAGAATGGTTTCATACCTTCCCGATTTTATATATTGCTCCGCAACAGATAAACCGAAAACAAATCCAGAGCAGACAGCCGAAATATCAAAAGCAGCGGCTTTACTGGCTCCAAGTTCCCTTTGAACAAAGCAAGCTGTTGATGGATAAATCACATCTGGTGTTGAGGTGCAGACGATGATCATGTCGATATCTTCTGCATTGACCCCCGCACGGGCCAGCGCCCGTCTGGCTGCTTCTGCTCCAAGCGTTGAACTGGATTCGCCTTTTTCAGCAATTCGACGCTCCGCTATCCCCGTTCGTTCACGAATCCACTGGTCTGAGGTGTCCAGGGTTTTCTCCAGATCAAGATTGGTCACAACCCGGTCCGGAAGGCAGGAGCCTGTACCTGCAATTCTTGCTTTGTAGGGAATATGCATGTTCATGCGAGAGAGGGGAAAAAAACCTTATTCATTCTTTTTGGCGGGTGGATCTTCTGTTTTTATTTCCTGGGAGGCGACATTGTTTTGTTCTTCACCGGAAACCATGTGCTTGATTTGTTTCCACAAGGAACCTTTGTCACCGAGGTGTCCTTCAATATCTTCACAAATATGAAGATTGATTTCTTTAGCGATCAATTCACTCGCCCGGGCAATGGCATTTTTTATTGCCTTCCCATTGGAACTGCCGTGGGCAATCATACACACTCCGTTAACTCCAAGCAATGGAGCCCCGCCTTTTTCAGAGTAATCGACCTTTTTTTTGAATTCGGTCAGCCTGTCTTTGAGGAGAAGGTAACCCAGTTTCCCACCGATGGATGCTGAGAACATTTCCTTAAGATTTGTGCCAATCATCTCAGCCAGGCTCTCGGAAATTTTCAAGGCGATATTCCCAATGAATCCGTCGCAAACGATGACATCGGCATTGCCGCGATAAACTTCCTTACCTTCAAGGTTCCCGATGAAATTCAAATCAGTTTTTTTCAGCATTTTAAAAACTTCTTTGGTGGTTTCATTTCCTTTGCTGTCTTCTTCCCCGATACTCAGGAGCCCTACTGTTGGATTGGTTTGCTCCAGAACATATTTGGCATAAACATGCCCCATCAGGGCAAACTGGAAGAGTTGGTTGGCTTTACAGTCGACGTTGGCACCGGCATCAAGGAGAATGGAAGAACCTTTTAGAGTGGGTAGCAGGATGGCGATGGCCGGGCGGTCCACACCCTTGAGGGGTCTTAGTATGAAGGTAGAGTACGCTAATACGGCGCCGGTATTTCCAGCACTGACGAAAGCCTGGGCTTCACCTTCCTTGACCAGATCAAGGCCGACCTTCATGGAAGATTTGCGTTTACCCCGGACAACCTTGCTGGGGCTGTCGTGCATGTCAACGACTTCGTCCGCGTGCCTTATTTCAATAGGAAGGTCGTCTGCGTCGGAATACTTTTTTAGCTCTGCAGCTATTTCGGATTCTATTCCGGTAATAATAATTCCGGTCTTGTTTTTGCGGGCAGCTAGCACCGCCCCTTCCACAGCTGTTTCAGGAGCGTGATCTCCGCCCATTCCATCGACCACGATTTTCATACAGGTAGCATCCCCAACTTATTTCTCACGGGGCAATCCAATAATTTTGGTTGGACACACGGATAGGCCTTTAGACTTTATCAATTAAGTTCAGGCTGCGATTTCGACGCGTTCCTTGCCTTTGTAATATCCACAGTGAGGGCAGACACGGTGTGGCCTGGTCATTTCGTGGCATTGTGGGCATTCTGAAAAAGTCGGGATGTTCAGGGAATCGTGCGATCGACGTTTTCCCCTTCTGGATCGTGATGTTCGCTTTTTAGGTACTGGCATTGAATTCCTCTTTTACTTTAATTTGTCCTTTAATTTTTGCAGGACCTCGAACCTCGGGTCCCCCAAATCCTGCCCCTTCTGACATTGACACGATTCCAGATTGCGATTGATACCGCATTGCGGGCATAAACCCTGACAATCGGGATCGCATAATGGAATTAAAGGTTGGGTCAATAGAATCTGATCAAAGACGGGCTGGGCCAAGTCTATCGTATTTTCCCTGTAATATTCAAGCTCTATATCCGATGCCCTCAGTTCATGTTCTTCCTGTGGCTGGTTTTCAGGGGCTGGCATGAAACAGGTATTCACCGGAGTTTTCACGGGTATTTCGTATTTCTCGAGGCACCGGGAGCAGAGAAACTGGATTTCGGTATCAACCTGACCCTGAAAAAATACCTCGCGCCCTATCCTGTTAAATTTGCCAGATAGCTCAATGTCTCGGGTCAAACAGCAATCTGGCTGGTCAATTTCCAAAGAGTCCCTTTTAAGAGTCTGGTTGAACTCCAGCCCTGTATCTTCCGGAATTGATTCTATTTCAATTTTTAATGTCAAAACCAGCCTTGATTGAGTTAGGGGAATTTAGTGTACAGGGTTTTTATCTTTGTGAGAATAAATCAGGAGCTAGAAAGGAAAAATTCTAGCGACAAGGCTGGTGAGGGTCAAGCAATTTCAAATTAGATTGAATCAGGCCCGCGGGTGGAATTGCTCAAATACATCTTTCATGCGCTCTTTTAAGACATGTGTATAAATTTGGGTAGTGGATATGTCTGAATGCCCAAGCATCTGCTGGACACTCCTCAAGTCTGCCCCACGCTCTAACAGGTGGGTCGCAAAAGCATGCCTGACTGAATGAGGAGAAACGGCTCCCTGAACATTGCCGGACCGGGCATATTTACGGATAATCTGCCAGAACATCTGACGGGACATCCCCTTTCCCCTGTTAGACAGAAAAAGATCCCCAGTTTGCTCACATTCTTTCAAAAACTTTGGTCGACCACTTTCCAGGTATTGTTTGAGCAACTGCTGGGCCTGGTCTCCAAGGGGAATAATACGTTCCTTGTTTCCCTTACCAAAGGTCCGAAGGAATCCAACCTCAAGATTAAGATTGGAAACTTTTAACTGGACCAGTTCTGAGACACGTAACCCTGTTGCGTATAATACCTCGAGCATTGCCTTGTCCCGGAGTCCCCGCGGGGTATTGACATCGGGACCATTTAGAATAGATTCAATATCAGTTATGGAAAGCACCGTTGGCAGTTTTTTCCATAATTTTGGAGATTCCAGAATTTGCGCAGGGTTAGAATCCAGGTGGCCACCTGTTTCGAGATAGCGGAAAAAAGCCTTGATGGAGCAAAGAGCCCTTGCGGAAGATCGGGTCGAAATACCCTCATTTTTCAGGGTCAGGAGATAATTGCGAACATCCTGTTGAGAAATATCTTGAACCTTTTTGCCTTTCATGGCATCAAGAAAGCGTAGGACATCCCTGCCATAACTGGAAACCGTGTTCGGTGAATACCTTTTTTCAATTTTAAGGTAATCTGAGAATTCTTTTAACCAGAACTGCATCGAATGTTCGTCCAATGAGTTTTTAATATTGTTCATAGTTAAGTTAAGGTATAGTGTTATTTAAAACAAGTGCTTAGAAGGTAAGTCCTGGAACTTGGAAATCCTCCTTTTACTTGAATTTCCCCCTAAAACCAAAAAGAAATGAAACCTGACCACATACGCAATGTGGGCATTATTGCCCATGTAGATCACGGCAAAACAACCCTAATAGACCGATTACTGGAGCAAAGCGGTGCATTCCGCGATAACCAGGCTCACCCGGACTGCGTCATGGACAGTAATGACCTTGAACGCGAACGGGGCATTACTATATTGTCGAAAAACGCGACGATTCATTACAAGGGTTTCAAAATAAATATTGTGGATACCCCGGGGCACGCCGATTTTGGTGGTGAAGTAGAGCGTGTCCTCAATATGGTAAATGGTGTTGTTTTGTTGGTCGATGCCGCCGAAGGACCAATGCCCCAAACCCGCTTTGTCCTTAAAAAATCACTTGAATTGGGGCTGAAACCGATTCTGGTTGTAAATAAAATAGATCGTACAGGAGCTGACCCAGAGAGGGCGATAAATCTTGTTTTTGACCTGATGGTGAATCTAGGCGCTTCTGATGATCAACTGGATTTCCCAATTCTTTATACTTCAGCCAAGCTTGGGCAAAGTCGACATAATCTTGAAGATGAGCCAGGGGATATGACCCAGGTGCTGGATACCATTATCGAAAAAATTGTCCCTCAGGAGGTAAATGAGGAAGATCGCTTTCGAATGCTGGTCACCTCTATTGATTACAACGATTATCTGGGGCGCATTGCCGTTGGAAAGGTTGAGCGAGGAAACTTCAATATTAAGGACCCTCTTGTCCGCATCAAAACAAATGGTGAAATAGAATCGTTTAAAACTGCTAAAGCATTTACTTATAGCGGAATGCAACGAGTTGAACTGAGTGAAACATGCTCTGGTGATATTATTGCCATCGCAGGAATGAAAGAAATAAATATTGGTGAAACCATTGCCTGCTCAAAACAACCGGATGCGCTTCCACCGATTGAAGTGGACGAACCGACAATGGCGATTCATTTTATTGTTAACGATTCACCGTTTGCTGGAAAAGAAGGAAAATTTCTCACTCAAAATCACATTCGTAGCCGATTGGAGCGAGAAGCCAAATCCAATGTCGCGATGCTTGTAGAAGAGACAGATCGCCGTGACACCTTTAAGGTTTCAGGTAGAGGGGAATTGCACCTCAGTATTCTGATTGAAACCATGCGACGCGAAGGCTATGAGTTTGCGGTTTCACGTCCCCAGGTTTTGTTCAAGGAAATAGACGGAGTCAAACTGGAACCTGATGAAACGGTTGTCATCGATGTAGAAGACACATACTCGGGGAAGGTCATGGAAGCACTCGGCGGCCGCAAGGGGCGTCTTCAAAATATGACACCGATGGGAGACGGTCACACACGCCTGGAATATGAGATCACGACACGTTGCCTTTTCGGGTTTCAGTCCGAATTTCTCACTTTGACAAAAGGGACCGGGACTCTTCAGCACAGTTTTAATAAATATATACCTGTTGTTGAACATTCTGGTGGAAGACGAAATGGCGTGCTCATTGCCATGGATGCCGGGGCGACAACCGGCTACTCAATTAACAGTCTGCAGGACCGGGGTGTGCTTTTCCTTCATCCCGGGGAAGAAGTATATACAGGTATGATTGTTGGTGAGAATAAAAAGGACAATGACCTGGTTGTGAATATCACCCGCGAAAAGAAATTAACCAATGTTCGTGCTTCCGGGTCAGATGATCATGTGTCCCTGACTCCCCCTCGACGTATGAGCCTGGAACAGGTTCTCGAATTTTTAAATGCGGATGAACTTGCAGAAATCACACCAACCCAGATACGTATCCGGAAGCGTTTATTGGATGAAAATGATCGAAAACGCGCCGCTAAAAAACTACAGGCAGGTTAACCCTGTCTTCGAAGAATTTTTTATCAAACGCTATATGAAAAATTCAGTAGTAGCTTAACCTGTTTTTTTCCTGGAAGGTCCCCTCTTCCTTTCCGACAAAATTCGGCAAGCTGTATTGCTTCCGTTTGTTCTAGAAGAAAAAAACTCTACATTCTGTGGTAACTCCTCTGGAAACAGTAAGGGAAATAATCGAGACTGGTGGCAGCGCTCCCCTGCCCTGAGGTCCATTTAGGGTTGGCCATCCTCAGTGCCATCATGCAGGAGTATCTGGATTTGAATGAAAAACTGGAGCTTCACAAATCCAAAAAACCTGATGATAAACTATAGATTAAAAAAACTGTTAAATTGGTTTGGAATCCTCAGCCTTATTCTCATCAGCGGGTGTAGTTCGGTTCCGTTGTATCATCCATCTACAGGTGCTATCGATTCCACAGAGGTAACAGATAGTGAGGCAGAGCAAGCATGGGCTGATGTTTTACAAAGAGGTGTTAATAGCAAAGGGCAAATAGATTTTCAAAAGATTGCGGGCTCTCCTGACAGCCTGCATCGTTTCTTATCCTATATTGGACGTACAAAAATTGAAAATCCTGGAGGCAGTGATCTGGCCAGACAAAAAGCCCTGGCTTTTTATATTAATTCCTATAATGCCATGGCGATGTACGGAGTCATTCATAAGGAATTCCCGGTAGATTTTGACAGCCTTTATGACCGTGCCCGGTTTTTTAAATTGACTACCTTCAAAGTGGGTGGGCGCTCTATTTCATTGTCAAATTATGAAAATAATGTAATACGACCCTTGAATGAACCACGCATTCATTTTGTTTTAAATTGCATGGTGCGGTCCTGCCCCCGCCTTCCACAGGTTCCCATTACAGCAGCAAAGCTTGATGAACAACTGGATTTTTACGCCAGAGAATTTTTCAATTCTGAAAAACATGTAAGAGTGGATACTCCTAATAAAACCGTGTTCTTTTCAAGAATCCTTGGTTTTTATAAGGACGATTTTGTTAATGAGCACGAATCAGAAAACCTTATCAGCTATGCAAATCGTTTTCGGAAAAATCCAATTGATGAATCCTTCAATGTGGACTTTATTCCCTACGACTGGTCGGTGAATTATCAGGTCAACCCTTAAGTATTTTCTGAAATACTTGATCGGACTAATTCTGCTGGCAACCGGTACCGGGAAATTATTGGAAGTTCCGGGTTTCGTAGAAGTCCTCAACACCTAAATACCTATCGCTTTTCCCCTGACTGGTTCTTTCCGGTGATAGTTATAATTCTGATACTGTTTGAATTGTGGTTGGCTGAATGGTTGATATAGGGAAAACGACTCATGCGGGCCGCCCTTTTATCGGTCATGTTGCACAATGGATTCACTCTTTTTTCGACGATCACATTAGTGCGTTGTCTCGAACTTCCGAATTGTGAATGTTTTGGTGTTTTCCTGGCGCGTCTTCTCACCTGGTGGACGGTAATAGAAGGTCTGGTATTGGTGGGAATGAGTTTTTGTTTATTGATGCTGGTGTTAAAAAAGCGGGAAGATAAAAATAATCGAGTATCTTCAAGGGGCCCTGGGCATATTTTGACCGAGGTTTTTTAAAGCTGATTCTGCCTGTTCAATGCCCTGTTCAAGTGCTTTTTCATACCAGAAGCGGGCTTCATAAAGGTTGGGTTCTGTGCCATACCCTTTTTCGTAAAAAATCCCCAGTTGAAAGCTGGCCCGAGGATACCCTTGGGCCCCGGCCTTTAAAAACCATTTCAGGGCTTCCTTATAACTTTTATCTATACCTTTTCCATCACGTAATAAAACTCCAAAATTATACTGAGCCCTCCGGTTTCCTCCCTTGGCCGACTTCTCAAACCAGTGACCTGCTTTTTCCCAGTCCCTGTCTGTGCCCCAGCCCATATAATAGTGTATTCCCAGGTTTAACTGAGCCAGCACGTTTCCCTGTTCAGCGGCAAGTCGGAACCAGGAGATAGCCTGAGTGAAATCCCGGGTGACCCCTTTTCCATTCTGGTACATATTTCCCAGAGTATTCTGGGCTCGAATAAAACCTCCCCTGGCTGATTTTTTGTACCACTTAATTGCTTCTTCCCAGTTTGCATCGATGCCTTTGCCCCTGAGTAACATGGATCCGACGTAGTACTGGGCTCTGGTGTTACCCAGCTTGGCCCCCATCAAATAATACTCATAGGCTTTCTTATAGTCGATGGACACCCCTTGTCCATTCACATACATCAACCCAAGAGATGTGTAGGCTTTGCTGTAATCCTGGGCGGCGGCTCTTTTGAACCAGTACAGTGCTTCCTGGTAGTCAACCTCGACCCCAAGTCCCATCCTGTAGGTTAGTCCAAGATTAAACTCGGCAGCTGCAAGTTTTTGCTCTGCGGCTCGACGAAACCATAAGGCCGCAGTTTCCAAATCCTTTTCAACTCCGAAGCCATTCTGGAGTAGAACCCCATACTCATTTTGTCCTTTTGCAAATCCCAACTGGGCCGACATCCGGAAATACTTTGCTGCTTTCTTAAAATCTTTTTTTCCTAATTGACCACTGACATAAGTATGACCCTTTTGATAGTAGAGTGAAGCCCGCATCGGGGTGGGTGGCGGGGTTTGATTTGGCTTGGGATGGATGAGCCGAGCGCTGGCCGAAAGAACGAGTAGATGCCAAACGATCAGGAATATGGCAGGATAAAGAGTTTTTTTAATCATTGATCCGGAGTTGTTGGTGCGTCCTTATCATATCAAGTTACTCATGTCGGGGTTCCTCAGTCTCCTATTCTATCTGGGGATGACATATCTTTCCAAGGAGTTTAATTGGGGAGAAGGCTATTCACGTCGCCCGATCCTGGAATACTTGCTCCTCTATTGGGGATTGTTTGTAATCTATTCTTTTTCAGTTTACTGGACCCTGAAGGCCAGCGACGATACACGATCACTCATTGTTATTTTTGTATTAGGGCTTGCCTTCCGGGCAATTTTGATTCCTTCCCAGCAAATTCAGGAGGATGACGTCTATCGCTATCTTTGGGACGGGAAGACCTTTGGCAATCAAATAAATCCCTATAAATTTTCTCCAGATCAAGTCACCTACTTTAAACAGTTCATGATTCGGGAACCGTCAAAGTTCAAGTCGACCTACGATGAACAAAGCATACGCAATTTGGAGCGGTTGGCTACTCTGAAATGGGAAAATGAAACCTCACTGGTATTTATGGAACGGATCAACCACCCCTCCCTTCCAACAATTTATCCCCCCATGGCTCAGTACGTATTCAGCCTCATTTATCAGATGAAACCAGACAGCATTGTTGCCATGCGACTCGGTTTTCTTGCTTTCGACCTGATGGCTGCTGGTTTTATTTTATTGACCCTGGGAGCCCTTGCTAAAAAGAAGACACTGGTCATTATTTATTTCTGGTCTCCCCTGATTATCAAGGAAACATTTAACTCGACTCACCTGGATATCATTGGAATTGGTCTATTGTGCGGTGCGATTTATTTTCTCGTGAAATCTCGATTTCTAACAGCCAATATATTTCTGGCTTTTAGTGTACTGGGGAAATTGTATCCCGTGGTCTTGTTTCCATTTTTTTTAAGAGAGCAGTATCGCAGGTTTGGCAGAGAAAACTTTAAATTTGCGGTCAGTACATTCGTTTTCGTGGGGACTATTTTTATTTGTTACCTGCCCTTTCTGGATATTGGATTTCGGATTTTTTCAAGTTTAAAATCTTTCAGTACCTATTGGCAAAGCAACGACAGTTTATTTGCGATTCTGGTCTGGTTCTATCGAGATGTTGCAGGAATTGCACCTGGAGGTCCCGTCGGGTTTTCATATGACGAGCCCTCACTATGGGCCAAGGGAACCGTCGCTGTTATTCTGGTTATTGTCTGGTCTTTTTTGTTAATCAAAAAAGCACCGTCGATGGAAAAAGGAGAAACCGAACATCCCGCACTGGATTGCCTCAGGCACCTGTTCATCATAATGGCGTTGATATTTTTATTGAGTCCGGTGCAGAACCCCTGGTACCTGAGCTGGGTGGTCCCCTTCATGTGTATTTTCCCTGGTCGCGCATGGATGTTGTTGACAGGGTTGATGGGGCTTTATTACCTGGAATTTTACTTTGACTATCAGGATATGCTGCAATACGTGCACTGGATTCCCTGGGTAGAATACATGCCCTTTTACGTTTTGCTTGTTTGGGATAGTTATCGAAGAAACATTAATCGCAGCAAATATTTGGTTAAACTAGCTCCATAAAAGAACTGATGGTTTTTGCGTCACAGTCAGGGTAACGGTTTTTTCGATCAATAAGGATGGCATCAATGCCGAGATTCCTGGCACCGGTGATGTCGGTAGAGGGCTCATCGCCAATGTGGATAGTCTGATCGGGTGAGGTTCCGCTCAGTTGGAGGGCTTTTTCGAATATTAATGGGTCGGGCTTGGCAGACCCAATAACGGTTGAAGCCAGTACAAAGTCAAAATGATGACCGATCTCCAGGTTGTCGAGGATTTCCTTAAGGCGCGAGTCCCAATTCGATACGATGCCAAGAACAACTCCCTTGTCTTTCAGGCGTTCAACCAACCTGGATTCAACAACATCTTCATATAATCGCCAGGCGTCGCGGCTCCTGAAGGCATCATAAATATTTTCAAAGCAGTTTTCGAAATCATCCACGCCTCCACAGGCATCAAAAGTCCTTTTAACCACATCCCGCCAATATCTGCGTTCAACCTCAAGACCCTTTTTCTGGCCCAGAGATTCCATTCCTCCGAGGGCCTTCCAGGCTCTTCGGAAATGAAAATTAAGGTCATCTGCTGACCCGGTAAACCCAAAGGGTATTGCCTGCTCCAGATAAATATGACCCACTGAGGGGTGAGGGGTCAGTAAAGTACCCCCAACATCGAAAAATACCGCTTTAAAAGAGTCAAGATGCGTAGGCAAAGTGGAGAAACCTTCTGAGTTCAAAGAATTTTTTGGGGTTTTTATAGTTGTATACACTTTAGGCCAAAGTCTAAAGCCCATTATCAAGGTTTAGAGAAAAAATTCCAAGAGGTGTGGTAATTGATAGGAATTAATTTTTCTGGCTGGAGGGAAATAGAGTCTGCTAAAAATCAGAATTATTCAGCAGTATGCTCTGGGATTTGTCTTTGATGTTATTCCATGGGTTCATCCAGAATGGGGCAGGATATGAAAATTCTTGTGTTCGTCCATGAAGGTAATGGAGAACTGCCAAAATAAGAAAGCTTATGACCGCCCCATAATATGCATGTTGCTGGAGAAAAGGCCGGCATAACGTGGGTTGTGAGAGCTTTGATAGGGCATTTTTATTTCGGGATTTAATTCCTCTGGTCTTTGAACACCATAAAAACCAGTACGGACATACTCAATACGATAGACAGGGCTGCCAACATCCCTATGGAACTTTCCTGTACAAATTTAACAACTCCTACGCTATGAGTTTCTATAGCCCAGAGAATAAAAATACCTGCAACGGCCAATAAGCCAAGTTTGCGTTTGCCCCAGATTAATGCCAGAGCCATGATTCCGGTGATCAGTAAAACGTAGTTGAAGGGGATTGAGAATGAAAGTCCGGTTAAGATGTCCATTTTTTTCTCCTGAAAGGATGAACGTTGATTTAATCTAAAAAAACGTTCCAAGCAATTAAAGGTTTACAGAGCAATTAATATGCCAATTGTTTTTATTTTGCGTGAAAAATTTAAATAAAAATTAAAATGCATGAAAAACCATCAATTAATGAAGGAAAATGAAATTTTTTTAGACGAAAAAAAGTCAAAACAATAAAAGAGACAAAAATTGCTGGTTATATTTATGCATAAGTTTACAATTTCATACACTCCCGGTTTCCCCTACAAAAATATAAGGCAAAATGAAAAGTCTTGTGGTGATTTGTGTGGAAATGAAAATAAATTTTTTTCATTCAATGCTTTATGTTTTAAATTTTTGTAGTTGAAAACTCGTCGTAACATTAGGGCTTGCGGATTTTATCTTTTCAGCGACTTTTTAAATTAACCACCTTTTGGTTTATCAGAAGGGTTTGTCTCAATTGTTGGTAGGTTTGTTCAGGAGATGCTGCAAAATATTTTCTTTGGATCGCTTTATCTGATTTGGTTAAAAACCATTTAAATTTAAATAATTAGTTCTAATTTATTAAGGTTAAGTCTGAGTGTAAAGATTAAATCAAATTGCTTGATAAGAGCTTAAAACTTAAAAATTATGTTTTAATCGAGTCTGCATTGAACTTGGTCTTAATTAGCAGCGTTGGTTTTATGAAGAAAAAATTGAAGGGTTCTAAGTGGTTTCTTTTATCGGTTGCAATCATTCTTTGTCTTCCCTTTGCTTTTGATTTCAGACCCCCTACCCCTCCAAAAGTTACTAATATTGAGTGGAACTGTGATCAAAAGCCGTGTCGGGTTGGATTTGATCTTGAAAAAATGAATGAGAAACCTATAGATGTAGTGGTAGAAATTCGCGGTTACAACTTTTCAAGTGACCTTGCCATTCCAAGACCCCGAATATTGGTCGGGAAGCGGGAGTTTATAGAGCACTTGGGTTCGGAAAAGAAGAGTCATTTTTCCAGGGAAATAAAATTCACCCGGTATCCTGATGAAATCAAGATTGATATTCATGCAAAGTGACATTGCCTGTTTCAGTAAACCTTGAAAATTCTTCTAGATTATAAAAATCATTGAGATTATTTTCTTCGTTTATATTATTAATCTATATACCCAGCCTTGGTTTGATGTTCTTTCTCAATTAGGGTAGAATTCGCTTCTTTCCAGAGTGCCTGGGTTTTGAGTTTCAATCCCTTAAAGTCTCCCTTTGTAAGGAGATTCGGTTTGTGAAGGCAGGGGTTTGGGGTTCTCAGCCATAGCTTGAAATAGGTTTACTGGGTAATTCTGGATCTATCTCTGAAATTGTGGAGCAGGAAGGTATATGGAAAAAACCACATTGGTTCAATTTATTCGAAGCCAGGAAAAACTGGCCGATGGCGCGACAGGAAATTTCACAGGTTTGATGAATGAAATTCTGGTTGCCGCCAAAATAGTGTCCTTGGAAGTTAATGGTGCTGGAATTGGTGAGAGTATTTTTGGCCTGACGGGGAAAATAAATGTCCATGGCGAAGAAGTACAGAAGCTGGATGAATTGGCGGACAATACTTTTTGTAACCTGGTTGGCCAATCGGGAACCGTTTGCGCTATTACTTCAGAGGAACAGGAAGAGCCGATTATTATTCCCAAGGACCAGGCTGGAAAATATATATTCATGATGGATCCTCTTGATGGTTCCTCCAACGTGGATGTGGATGTCAGTATCGGAACCATTTTTTCCATTTATCGTAAAAAATCTCCTGGCGATGAAGTGACTCAGGAAGATTTACTTCAAAAAGCCTCCGAACAGGTGGCTGCCGGATACATCATCTATGGGCCAAGCACCCTCTTCATATATACCTCAGGCAAAGGGGTCCATGGGTTTACCCTCGACCCTACTTTAGGAGAATTTTTCCTGTCGCACCCCAATATAAAAATACCTGAACGGGGCTCCTGGTACAGTATAAATGAAGGAAACATGGAAACCTGGGACCCCAATCAACGCCTGTATGTCGATTATTTAAAGGAAAAGGACCCGGATACCCATCGCCCATATAAGCTGCGCTATATTGGATCTCTTGTCGCCGATTTTCACCGTACTTTGCTGAAGGGAGGGATATTTATGTATCCCGGAGATTCCAAAAATCCCGAAGGTAAGCTCCGGTTTTTATTTGAGGCGGCTCCCTTGGCGTTTGTGGTTTCAAATGCGGGAGGGGCTGCTTCCGATGGAGTTAAGCGTATTCTAGGTCAAACTCCAACAGACGTTCATCAAAAATCCCCACTTTTTATAGGCAGCACAAACGAAGTGGAGCTCGCCGAATCCATGTTGAAAAAGTAAAGCGATGGAAATGGAATTCTTGTGAAGATTAATGGTATTAAAGGTGTCAAAGACATTCTGCCTGGGGAAATCGAAAAATGGCAATGGGTAGAGAATATTGCCCACAAAACTTTTGCCCGTTACGGTTTTAAGGAAATTCGCATCCCTATTTTTGAAAGTACACGTCTCTTCCAACGCAGCATAGGCGAGACCACCGATATTGTGGAAAAGGAGATGTATACATTTGAGGACAAGGGAGGAGATAGCCTCACCCTGAGACCGGAAGGAACCGCATCAGTTGTCCGTTCATTTGTAGAGCATAAGATGTATGGACCCGGTCAACTCAGCAAACTCTATTATATTGGCCCGATGTTCCGGTATGAACGCCCGCAAGCCGGTCGTTTCCGACAGTTTTACCAGATAGGTGTTGAGGCTATGGGGTCGGGTAATCCTGCCCTGGATGCGGAAGTGATTTCAATGCTGATGGAATTTTACAAAGAGCTTGGATTAAAAGGACTTCAACTAAACCTCAATACGCTGGGGTCTGGGGAATCGCGTGTCCGCTACCGGGAGATATTGAAAGCAGCGATAAAGCCTAACCTGTCTAAACTTTGTGAAAATTGTCAGGGGCGTTATGAACGGAACCCCCTCCGTGTTCTGGATTGCAAAAATGAAAACTGTGGTGAAGTTGCTGTCACATTGCCTAAAATTCGAGACAACCTGATAGAGGAAGACCTGGCCCATTTCAATCAGGTTCAGGCCTATTTAAAGTCAGTCAACCTGGATTTTATTATCAACGATCGCCTGGTGCGAGGGCTTGATTACTATGGGCGGACTACCTTTGAGGTGACTGCGGAGGGTCTGGGTGCGCAAAACGCTGTTTGTGGCGGTGGGCGATATGATAGCCTTGTGGAAGAGTTCGAGGGCCCTTCAACTCCCTGTTTTGGATTTGCCATGGGATTAGAGCGGCTGGTCTCCATACTTCCTGAGGAGGCTATACAAAAAATTCAGTCCCGACCGGATGTGTTTGTAGTGATGCTGGGAGAACAGGCTGAAAAGGCAGGATTTAAATTGATGCAGAACCTGAGAGATGGGGGGCTAAGTGTCACTCGTGATTTTGAAAATGGCAGCATGAAAAGCCAGTTGCGAAAAGCCAATAAATCCAATTGCAGATTCGCTGTAATCCTTGGTGAAAACGAAATATTGAATAAGAGTTACCAGCTAAAAAACATGGAAACCGGAGAACAGTCGAACCACCCTCCGGAGTTCTTGTTACAAAAGGTTTCTTCCCAGTAGGTTTTTGTCTTTTTGTGAAAAGATTTCAGTTTTTCTTTTTGCAGACTTGTGAAAAAATAAGCATTATTGAATGTAAGATAAAGTCTCCAGCGGGTTGAGTTCTTTTTATTACTTTTTTAAATAAAGGGTGTTTCATGGGGCGCCGCGAACAACAGGTACTGGAAGATTACATTGTTCAACATAATCTCAAAATAACCAAGCAGCGGCGGGCAGTGCTGGAAGCATTCCTTGGTAGTGAAGACCACGTTAGTGCGGAAGAACTGTATAAACTGGTAACTGAAAAGGAACCTAAAATAGGTTTGGCGACAGTTTACAGAACTCTTAGCTTGTTAACGCATAGTGGATTGGCCAGTGAACTGGATTTTGGTGATGGGCAAAAGCGGTATGAGCACAAGTTCATGCACTCCCATCACGATCATATGATTTGTACTGAGTGCGGTAAGATCATCGAATTTACGCATCCGATGATTGAAAAGCTTCAGGAAGAGGTTGCGAGCCGCCACAACTTTAAATTGACCTCGCATAAGCTCGACTTATTTGGGCTTTGTGCTGCTTGTAGTTAGGACCACCCGTTTCCTCGACTAAAACGAATTCCTGAATAATTGTGAAATTGCACGTTTACCCTCTTCGTTTAGAAAACGGGTACCCGTTCCCGCGAAACGTTTTTTCGTGATTCTGGGTTCGGTTTCCTCCCAATTATCAGAAACCCACTGAAACCAGTTTTTCTTTTCCTGATCAAATACATACAACGGTTTGTTGCAGAGCTTCGCAAACTCTGCACCCCATCCGGTTCCGCCCTTGACGGTTTTGTCCTCCTGTATCGTGCCCACCACGAAAACCTCTTCCGCACTGTTGATTTGGTGCCAGATACTTTGCAAAACCTTTTTCAAAAGAGGCGCGCGTTTGTAAGACCGGTTCATCAGTTTGGAAACATAGGATAAACTGACATCGCCTTGCAAAAGCTCCTTATGGGTGAGCGATCGTACCCCTCGTGTTCTTTGAGTTTGATGACCTTCAAAAGTGAAATTGACTTCTTCAATTCCGACCAACTCAGCCTGCTTCCCAAATTCAGATTCGGCTCCGGAAGCGCCTCCACTGAATAAAGTGAAATCATCACATTTCATAAGATTCTCCGTTCGGCTCTTGCCATTCCAGTGTGAAATTTTAAACCCGTTAATAAAATACGTTTTTAAACTTCCAGTCTCCTAACCTTATGGTGCTTGTAATTCTTGTTTCAGTTTCCCTGAGGGTAAACTATTGGGGCTCGGAACTAATTGTCTTTTCCTCCGGTTCAACAGAATCCGTTTGGAGGGGAACATTAAGGTCCCTGGCACAGCGAAATCCGATGAAATTGAAAATCTCATTAATTATTCCACCGTAAGTTGTTATCTTGGTGAACACCCTGTTTTTGGGATGCAACCAGGTACGATTGGTTATGCGTAAACCGCCTGCGGATGTATCAAGCCCGCCCCCGCGAATGACTCGAAACTCACCTTTTGCGGGTCCATGAGGGTTGGTAACCTTCGCAGGCTCATAGGTTGGAGTGTACCAGTCTTCAGTCCATTCCCAGACATTCCCCATCATGTCATACAAACCAAATTGATTTGGTTTCTTTTGCCCAACGGGGTGAGTTTTCGCCTCAGAGTTATCTTCAAACCAGGCAAAATCACCATCCATCATATTACCCCAGTAATACCGGGTTCTTACCAACCCACCGCCTGCAGCATATTCCCATTCTGATTCTGTAGGGAGACGGCATTGACCGTTACTGAGATTGATATACTCCTGAATATCATAATAATTAACCTGTTCTACAGGCAGGTCGTCTCCGACAAACTTGGAGGGGTTGTAATCAATTAAAGCTTTCCAACGCTTCTGGGTAACCTCGTATTTGTCCAAATAGAACCCATCCAGGCAGACTTCATGCTCCCATTTTTCGTCAACCTGGGCCTCGTTGGTGCCCTGGATGAAACAACCTCCCTTGATATAAACCATCCCTTCGGGAGCCTGCTCCTGGTATTTCTTGTCCTCACCGGTGTACTTTATCGGGTTGACTCCCTGTTGAGCTGGAGTGGTGGTTGGAGTTCCGCCAGCGGCCTCTTCAATTTGAGCCACAGACGGTGCTTCCTCGATGGTTTCGGGTTCCTGACCACAAGCGGGTAAAAGTAACAAAGCCAACAGGCTTGTAAAGATCGCGCCAAATTTCATAACTACCTGTGCATTAAAGAGTAAAGGGGGAATATTACCGCATCCAGGGGAATTCCTGAAATAAATTTCAGGTTTGGAGGCCTTTCCCCTCAAAATATTGCTCAAAAACTAAGAAATCACACGTCAAATGCCGATGATAAACTAATAATTACTTTGTTTTTCAGGGATAAACCAGTGAACCGTTTCTCCAGCAACCTTTTGATTTTATATTGTGTTTTCCTGTTGATTCAGGCTACTGGATGCCAGTCCGTCAAGGAAACGCTCACAACCCTGCCAACGGGGCCCAGTGAAAAAATCTCCCGGGATGATCCTTCCGTCAAACCTGGAAGGTCACTGATTGGTTACAGGGCTCCTGCTGAACTAATTCGCGACAACCTGGTTTACGCCAACCAGCAATTTCTACTCCAGAATTACAATGTGGCCGAATATTACCTGAAAAAGACACTGATTCAGAACCCGGACGAACCGGACGCACAATTCCTCCTTCCATGGACTCACTTCTTCCAGAAACGATATGAACTCGCGCTCATAAATTTCAGTCGTACCCATGCTCAATACCCAAGAGATTCCCACCCCCTGATCGGAATGGGATGGTGTTACTTTGCGATGCAATATTATGAGCAAGCCCTGGATGCATTTCAAAGGGCTGCTCATTTCGCACCGGATTCCTATCAGGTGATCAAGGGGAAGGCCCTGACCTTTCTCCAACTGGCAAAAAAAGAAGAGGCATTGGTGGAGTTTGAAAAAATTTTCAGAGAAGATGAAATTCTAAGCCTCATGGCTTCAATCGGGACCAAAACGGAACTCCATGCCTTGGAAATAATTCCATCTAAAAATAATTCTGCTTCTGTCTTTTCATTGCCTGAGGAAAAACCAAGGTATCGCAGTCTACTTTATGCTCTGGAAGAGCCAACTGGTAACGGTCCTGTCAATGCGGCCTGGTTGTGGTACCGAAAAGGATTTTATAAAAGAGCTGTTGCAGCTTTTGAGGATATGGACTCTGAATTTTCAGGAACCCTGGATGCTCAAAATGGTCTGGCCTGGTCTTTGTTTTCTTCGGGAGCGATAGAGGAAGCGCAAAGAGTTTTTGAGAAAGTCCTGAACCGTCATCCTACATTTCAAGGGGCGGTTGAAGGCCTTCAAGCTATTGAAGACACACTCAATAAAAAGGCTTCTGTTGCACGACATTATTTTGATTTGCAAAAATACCGGCTGGCTGAAAAAAAGTATCAGGACCTTGAGGCCAGTTACCGTCATTGGTCTCACCCCACGGCAATGCTGGGAACCATTGCTCTCGCAAACAATCGTGAAGAGGATGCATGGGTTCAATTTAATGAGGCACTCAACCTGAATCCGGATGACTCCGTTGCTCAAAAGGGCCTGGATCAACTTCAGCTAAAACAAGCGCCCCCGGTTTACCGCGGTAATCAGGCATTAAAAAAGAAGGATTACCAGACAGCCTCCTACCAATATTGGGATTATATCCAGAGCCTGGGGCCCCAGGCAAAACTTGAAGGACATTTGGCAGATGCTTATAAAGGCCTTGCCTGGAGTCAGTTGGAGAAAGGACTTTATGAGGTGGCCCTCGATAACTTTGATCGTATCCAACACATGCCTGACTTCCATGATGATGTGGCACGGGGCAAGGGGCTAACATATTATCGTGCGAAAGAATACCAGCTGGCTGTTGAGTGGCTGCAGCAAGCTGAAATGTTTTATCCGGGGCGTGATGAAGTTGCGGAAGCTCTTGACTGGAGCGTCCTCCGCGCATATCCACCCCATGATGCTGAGTCCTATTTTCTTTCCAGGTTGAAACAATTTCCACGCCAGGCATCCACCTACATGGCTCTCGGCTGGGTATATTACCAGAATGGAGACCCTGATCTTGGAGTTGAGTATTTTCTGAAATCAATCAGCCTGGAACCAGAATTGGCGTTGTCTAAAGAATTTGTGACCATGCTGGGTAATGAACGATACGGTTGGCAGGTTTTTAACCGGATGGGTTGGGAATATTTCCATCGTAAAGAGTATCCCCTTGCCCAACAGCTGTTCCAGGTGGCTTTGACTCGGGAACCGAAAAATTCAGAATCCTTAAAAGGACTGGGTTACGTGTACCACAAACTGAAAAGCTATCAACTGGCAGAACAATACTTGATGGAAAGCCTGAAACAAAATCGATATCCTACAACGGTTGAAGAAATGTTGATCGGAAGTGAGACCACCTCCCCTGTCTTCATCCAGACCAATGCCCGTACGAAACTGGGCCGCGTGTTGCTTGAGCAGGAAAATTATGAGCGAGCTCTTGAAGTGTTTGAAAAGGCCAAAAAAGCTCATCCGGATTGGCCAGAGATAAACGATGGACTGGGATGGGTTTACCTCAAGCTTGGAAAACTGGATTTATCCAGGGCATCATTTAATAAAGTTCTTCAATACCAGCCTTTGCACCCGGATTCCAGAAAAGGCATCCGAGAGATTAAAAGTTTCAAGGCAACTCAGAACCTTTAATAAACTGTGGATAACCTCTTAAAAACTTGTTGAAAAAAATTTTATAACTCTTTAAAAATCATTGGATTTTGTGAATTATTTGTTAAGAAGCTACAACAAAAATCAAATAAAGTTAATGAAATCAAATTATTGGGTTGACACATGACCCCCTTAAGAGTTATCGTATTCCTATCCTAATACAAAGTTGGCGCTCAATACATTTTGGGGCAAAATTTGGGGAGGGAGGGGACCCCTTTCTTTTTTCGCCTGGCGCGAGAAATCATGGAGTTGGTTATTCAACTCCATGATCCCGTTCGTGTTTTCAAGCCGGGAACCCTATTCTGTATTTGACTGAGGATTCCTCATCCTCGTATTTTCTGTTTTTCCTCCACTCTGAAAAAAACATCATGGTCTGCCTGCTGCTAGCAGGTTCCTGAAGGTCATAATGATTGGCAGGAACTGAAGAACTTCGTTTCCACTTCCAGGATAGCTTTTCACAAAAAATAACGGGCAGAGAAATTTCCCCACCCGTTTTGTTAACTTCGAGGCAGGTCCAACTATTTATAGAGAGCCACGCTGACGGATAGGGAATAGGATCTTATCTTGCGGGACGGGTTATTTTATGTCTTAGTCAGGAAAACAGAGTTTTGAGGCAGGACAAAGGGAGTGTCGCTAAGTCCTTTTTATTCAAAAATAATACTGTGTTGTTATCTTCGGGAATTTCTATTCAATAAAATCGTCAGGAATCTCTACAAATTTATCAGTATAATTTTCTATCTGGGGATCTGTAGAAACAATAATCAAGGTCGAGGTGCAGTCGTCTGAAATAAGCTTACGTACCAGAGGTTCCCGGATTTGAATTGGGAGTTTGTGGATAACCCCGTCCAGTATTAAAAGTGAAGGGTTGCCAACGATAGCCCTTGCCAATAATATTCTATAACGCTGGCTTGGTGAAAAATGTTTACCCCCCTGCACAATCATCGTTTCCAGTCCATCTGAAAAATTTGCCAGCTCACCATCCAATAGAGATAATCTCAGTGCTTTAATTAAATCTTCAGTGGCTATATTACGCCCCATGATAATATTTTCCGCAATGGATCCCTCAAACAAACTGAGGTCCCTTCCAAATAATATCCCCCTTTGCTCATTGACTTGTTCAGTTGACAAGCTCTTAATGTCGATGCCATTGTAGCGAACTACTCCATTTGCTGGCTGGTCTAACCCGGCAAGGGCCAGTGAAATTCGCATGCGAATTGATTCTGTTGGACAAACCAGAGCCCATTTTTCTCCTGGTTGAGCTTCAAAGTTTATTTCCCTTTGGGAAACCCCTCCTTTTTTAGTCCAACTTAAATGGCTGCAACTCAAGTGGAGACCTGAACCATTTGTTGAGGGAAATGGCAAACCGGATCCGGTTTCTAATTCGTCTGTTGGCAGTTTGTATAAATGGTCCAGTTCGACAAGGGCCGTGAAGAAATAAAATACGACATACGTACGTTTTACAACGGAGTCAAGATTGAGTAGCAGGCTGGCCACAATCACTTCTGCGGCAACCAATTGACCCAGGGTCAGCTGGCCCTGGCTGAGAAGCCATCCGGCAGTCCCCAAAAGTCCCACATGCATTATCACCTGAAAGAAAAGTGATCCAATGTACTGGCGGATCAAGGCTTTAAAACGGCGTTTCCGAGCCAATACGTATGATGTTGCTAAGGAATCTGTTTTTTGAAATATTAGATTCGCACAGTTAGTGGCTTTAAAATGTATCAGGTTGTTTGCTACTTCCTGAAGCCAGTGGAACGCTTCGTATTTTGCCTCAGACATTTTTATAGTGTTTTGAAAACCACCCTTACCAAGAAAAGCGATGATTACCACGGAAATGATTAAGACAATATCGAAAACCAGAAAATAGGGATGATAGAAAACCAGTAAAATCATCCCTATGGCTCCACCCACCAGTACGTTGGTCAGGTCTACAAACAAATTGGAAAAGGCGCGTTGAAGGAACACGGTTTCAAAAAACCGGTTGATAGAATTAGAACTAAAAGTCTTTTCTTTAAAACGAGGTAATAATTCAGCAAGGGCAAGACTCACTCTGACAAAAATACGACGCTCGAGAATATCTGTCGCATAAAACTGCAGAACCCGAAAGAATCCAACGAACAGTAATATTCCGGCCATGATGCCAACCAGGGTAACGACCATTACAGGAGTTACTGCAAAGGCAAAGGTATTTACAAGCTCCTGAACTGAAAAAGGAATGATGAGGGAGAAAAGGCCTACCGCAATGGCGTAAACAAAAATAAAAAATAATAGAGAGCGCTCCTGTTTTACAAACCTTCCAAGGCGGTCAAGAGTTTCTCTGAATGTCGGTGCTTGTCCCATAGTATTCAATTTGCCATTGCAGTGTTTTTGGGTGAGTTCTCAGGGGGCAGCCCATCAACCCAATTTCCAATGGCCCATTGATACAACGCAACCGCTTTTTGGTAATCGGCCATTCCCCAAATCCATGATTCATTTGCTTCCAGGACACTGCGCTCACGAAGGTTCACGACGAGCAGGGTTGTTGCACCAAGCTGAAATCGTGTGCGCTCGCCTTCTTCCAGTTTTTTAGCCAGAGTTAAACCTTCTTTCAAAATATGAACCCTTTCTTCAGCCCTGATTAAAGCTGAACGGGCGTTTGCTATATCCATCGCTATTTGTTTTTGGCGATAGTCTTTGAGGAGTTTCAGTTGGTCGGCCTTGCCTTTTATCCTCATAATGTCGCCCTTCGCTTCTCTTTGAAAAAGGGGAATACTCAATTGGACTCCAAACCGGTAGCCCAGACCAAGCACAAACTCTCCTGGTTTTCGCGTTGGTTGAGCTTCCAGGGACAAATCAGGCAGTAAGTTGTTTTCAGCGACATCCAGGTCAATATTATTAAACTGAGCTTCCAGGTTAACCAGTTGGATTTCAGGACGAACCTCGGTGGCTTCTCGTTTTACTTGTTCCATACCACTCAACCATCGTTTTGAATCAACCTTTGGAAAGGCTGGTACCTTTCGCTTTTCCGGCACCATCAATTCGTCACCATTCCATAAAAACAAAGCTAATTTATACTGTTCCTTATCAACCTTTCTTTTTGCTTTAATCAACTTGTCTTTTCTCCATTGAACTTCCCGGGTGGCATCAATGACGTCAAACTCAGGCCTTGCTCCCTCTTTTACCTGTTGTGTCAGCAAATCGAGACGACCCTCTGCCACTGATACTGACTTTTTCTGAACATCACTGACTTTTGAGGCAGCGACCCAGTTCCAGTATTGGGTTGCTGCACCCAGGTATAAATCCTGGCGAGTCTGCTGTATCTCCAGGTTTGCCTGTTCCTCCGCCAACGATGATTTTTTCAGTTCTCCACTAGCAGGGTTAGTAATAAATCCACGGAGCAAAGGAAACACAATTCCAAGTAAAGGTGTGTTGGTGGTGTTGATACCCAGATCAGCAACCTCCACATCCCCTATTCCCGCTCTAAATCCGGCAAACCCTTTTATTCCCCAGGGATGACGAAGTTCAACGAATGTGTCATTAAAACCTACATTTTTTGTGGAGCCATTTTTTACCAGGCGTTCTAATTCCCAATCATTGACGAGGTTGGGATCAAATTTTCCTAATGCTTTCAGGACCCTCCCCCGGGCCAGGGTAATGTTGGCCTGACTTTTCTTGAGAAGAGGATGTTCTTTTTCCAGTCTTTCAAAAACATTTTGAAGCGTTAGTAAAGAATTGGGAGATTCATAGGGGAATGTGGGAACCTCATCCTTGGCCCATGAAGGAGACGCAAAAATAACCAGCAGGACAATTGCTATTGCGTTCAGAGTAATTCTCACTTTCACTTCCTCATCTATCTAAAATATTGACGCAAAAAATTCCGGGAACAAACTGGTTTCCTATTTTCTTGGCCTTCCTGCCTTAGGCAGGAAAACGTCCTTTAAGCTCACGTCTCCTGATTCATAATCCGGAGGGAAGAGGTTAAATCGACGCCAGATTTCATACCACAAAGGCACTCGGTTCAGGATCACCCAGCCAATCACCTGCGTTCCCTGTCTGACATATTGTTGAGGGGGCCAGTGCCGACGACTATTGTCAGGTACCACCCAGAACCGGAATCGACCATTTTCAGAAGCTGATTGATCCACCACCTGAATTTGGCCGTCAAATGTTCCAGCCATCAGCTTAGGCCAGGCAGGAAGCGGTATCGCAGGGACCCCGTTAAACAAAAGCCGGACAGGGCGGCCTGGCCTTAATAAAGGCGCATCTAACGAACTGCTCCACATTTCAAGAGCGGGAGTGGTATTTGTCGGAACCAGAGTGAAAAGTAAATTACCAGAGTGAACAATCTCACCTGGGCCCATACGGGATAAACGAACCACTGTTCCATCAAATGGGGCGGTAACTTCGCGGGCTTTTTGCCTTTGAAATGCATTGGACCGTTTCAATTCCAGGTCTGCGATTTCCTTTGAGGCCTTTGCAAAATCACTTCGTGCAGAAGCACGTTTGGATTTTGTGTCCAGTAACTTCTGGACCAATTCAGCACCAACCTGTTCGCGGCGGTGTCCAAGAGCACGTCGCCCCTCCTGAACCCCACGTAAATCTGCTTCAATCGCTTTAAATTCTGCTTCTGCTTTGGTGAACGCCAGGAGCGCGAGTTCCAAATCCCTTTGGGAGAGAAGACCCTTTTCTTTTAATGCCCGCGATCTATCCAGATTCAGTTTGGCCGTTTCAAGGGCACCTTTTGCAGGTATGGTCAGTTGTTCTGCGTTTTGTACCTTATTGTCTGCCTCAGATACCCTGGCTGTGGCTGTTGAAAGACTTGCCTCCGCCAAAGCTTCCATTTCCTCTATGCGCTCAGATAAAATTTCAGCTTTCTCTTTGGCAGCCTTTCTTTGCTGGATCAAGGCTTCACGAGATTGATCCAACCTTTGAATCAGGTCTGGGGCCATGAATTTCGGATTTATGTCTCCTAATGTTAAAATCAGGTCGCCTTCTTTTACCTTGTCCCCTTCATTCACTTTCCAATTGATTATTTTCCCCTTTATCTGAGCATGGATTTCCTGCGGGCGTTCGGTGGGAAGGTAGGACGAGAGTTTGCCTTTAACCGTAATGGTCTGGGTCCAGGGTATAAATATTACTGAAATTGCAAGAATCAAAAAAATCAGAACCGCAGTTCGAGCCAGAATATTGAGGCGTCTGGGTATTTTGATTAATTCCCGGGAGAGCAGCACACGATTCTCAGGAAACAAACCAACTTGGGAAGAACTGCTTTTTAATCCTGAATCAGTTTCGGGCAAATTATTGTTCACTGGGTTATTGGCCATAATTTGTCGGACCGATTTACTTCGGGAAATAAAAATTCCCGAAAACCGCTTTCTATAAAAACAATGCCACGCTAAATGCCGATGTCCGCTCTGAAAAAAACAGCACTGTCCCCTGAATTTAGACTTTTATACGATGTATAATAGGTTAATATGCTTAATAATTAAAAATATTTTTAAATAAGATTAAATTTATATTAATTATGGATATAGTGTGTTGGCAGGTTTGGTTAGATAAAGCCTTAAATTTCAATGATGTTTAATAAATTAAATCACTATAATCTCGAATTTCTTCTGGTTTTATCACATAAAAAACATTAAAGAAAAAGGGCCCAGCGAATATCGCCAAGCCCTTATAAAACAATAAGAAGTATATTTTTAAGATTATTTGGTTGCGAGCGGTTGGTAGGTCGACTTCAGGTATTCGACGACTGATGGGTCCGCCAGTGTGGAAATATCACCCAGTTGATCCGCTTCGTTCGAAGCTATCTTCCTCAGGATTCTCCTCATGATTTTCCCGGATCGGGTTTTGGGTAAGCCAGGTGCCCAGTGGATAATATCCGGAGTGGCGCAAGGTCCGATTTCTTTGCGGACAAAAGAAATCAACTCTTTTTTCAAGTTGTCCTCGAAATCAATTCCATCCATCAGGGTGACGTAGGCGTAAAGCCCCTGTCCTTTGATGTCATGTGGAAATCCGACAACTGCAGCCTCTGCAACTTTATTATGGAGCACAAGCGCCGATTCCACTTCTGCTGTTCCAATACGGTGACCAGAAACATTGATAACATCATCTACTCGACCGGTAATCCAGTAATATCCGTCTACGTCGCGAGTACAACCATCACCCGTAAAGTAGTAACCCGGATATAGCTTGAAATAGGTTTCCTCGAAACGCTCGTGATCGCCAAAGATGGTACGAGCCTGTCCGGGCCAGGGTTTTTTCATTGCAAGGACTCCAGAAACACCGTTGCCCTCAACAACTTTTCCAGTTTCCGCTTCGATCACGACAGGGGACACCCCGAAAAACGGGAAGGTTGCAGACCCTGGTTTGCACGGTGTGCAGCCTGGCAGTGGTGTGATGAGGATTCCACCGGTTTCCGTCTGCCACCAGGTATCGACCACGGGACAACGTTCCCTTCCGATATTCTGGTAATACCAGCGCCAGGCTTCCGGATTGATTGGTTCGCCGACAGAGCCCAGAACTTTAAGAGTCGATAAATCGTATTTAGCAGGAATTTCCTCACCATGTGCCATCAGTGAACGTATGGCAGTGGGTGCAGTATAAAACTGGTTGACCTTATGCTTATCGACCACTTCCCAGAACCGGCCTGCATCCGGATAGGTCGGAATTCCCTCAAACATTATTGTGGTGGCTCCATTTGCGAGTGGCCCATATACAATATAGGAATGGCCTGTAACCCAGCCAATATCAGCTGTACACCAGTAGATGTCCCCGTCCTGATAATCAAATATGTATTTGTGAGTGAGCGCTGCAAAAATCATATAGCCACCGACATTATGCTGCACGCCTTTAGGTTTGCCTGTAGAACCTGATGTGTAAAGGATGAAAAGAGGGTCTTCCGCATCCATTGGTTCGGCTTCGCATTCCGCAGAAGCTTTCTTCATTTCATCATCCCACCAGAAATCTCGCCCACTTTTCATCTCGACCGGAATGGCTTCACCTGCCCGTTTGAATACGATACAGGAGGAGACTTGATCTCCCATCTTGGCGGCAAGGTCCATTGCCTTATCAGCATTCACTTTAAGGTTTACCGGTTTACTTCCACGAAAACTACCATCTGCAGTGACGAGAACGGTACATCCTGAATCGTGGATACGGTCTGCAAGCGCCTGGGCCGAAAATCCCCCAAAGACGATTGAATGGACGGCCCCGATGCGTGCGCATGCCATCATGGCGATGGCAAGCTCTGGCACCATGGGCATGTAGAGGGAAACACGATCTCCTTTTTTTACACCGTGCTTTTTTAATACATTGGAAAACCGGCAAACGGCATCGAGAAGTTCGCGGTAGGTCAGGCTGCTCTGCTCACTCGGGTCATTACCTTCCCAGATGATCGCGGCCTGATCTCCACGAGCTTCAACGTGGCGGTCCAGGCAATTGACTGTGATATTGGTCTTGCCACCTTTAAACCACTCAATTTTTATGGGGCCCTTGCGGACATCATAGTTGTAGTCGCAAACCTGATCCCATTTTTTCATCCAGGTGAATGTATCAGCCATCTCTCCCCAGAATTGTTCTGGATCATCAATGGACCGCTGGTATAACGACTGGTACTCTTCCATATTTTTAAACCAGGCTCGGTCCGCAATGTTTTGGGGAGGCTGGTAAAGATTGGATTCGCTCATCTCACGTTCTCCTGGTCACCATTAGGTGTCCACTGTTTAAAGGGTTCTTACGGCGCGTGTGGCTTCGGTTAGGGTCCAGAGTCCATCGGGGTTTTCAAATTCCCCAGTCCGGATATTGAGCACCCAGGTGCGTTGTCTGCCGGGTACCTGGCCTGCAACAATTGAGAATCCACACCCCTCTTGAAATACATTGCTGATATGGACGACCTTGCCGAACCGATCCTTTAGTTCAAGCGATTCATCATAAAGAAGACCCATTTCATCCCTGGTAGGGAGCCTCCAGTCGTCATAACCGGCAAATTTGGATTCACGAAGTTCACGAACATAATCGACACAATCCTGATAGTTCACCCACTTTTTAAGGTCGATCATGGAATCCGTTTTTTTCCACATCAACCCGGAAGATTCATCCGTGATAGTTCCATCTCCGTTATCGATAAGACTTGATTCTTTTTCCATTTAGGACCTGAAGAATTTTTGAAATCAAAGAATTGTGTATCCAAAATGGGAAGGTTATCATTTTTGCTCTATCAATTCAAAGGTCACTGAGTAGAAACAGAAGCTTGGAAGGGTGTAGGGAGAACTATTGGAATTCTGGTTATTTTTACTGAATTTTCTAGGTTTTCCAAGTATGAGTCTTATACAATCCTAGCGGTTAATTATATAAACCTTAATCCATGAGTTCTTTGATTTGAGTGATCTACAGGAAGATGTTCCTCTGCCAGTATTGCTGGGGCACCTCAAATGGAACCTGCAGCGCTTCAGGGAAATGCTGGACCAGGAGGCGACTCCTTACTTTCGCGATGCCGCCCTGCAGCGTTTTGAATTCACAATGAGTTCGGTTCTGAAGTGTATCGCTGCAGCCTCTGGTCAGAAAGAAAATGCTGGTCCAGAAAATTTACTTGACCATGCTTTGAAAGAGAACTGGTTGCCGGAGGGAACTGATACAGGGGATATCCTAAATTCCATAGAGAGCCTAAAGCCTGAAAGCCGTGCAGAAACCTCGGATACAGTCTATAAAAAGCTGGCAGGATATTATGAGAGCTTTGAGAAACTTCATCTCAAGCTGCAATAATTATATTTGTCAAAAATTATAAATTAAAGTCTGATCCCAACCGCTTTATATCCTCAAAGGCTTTCTTACGATGGGAAATTTCGTTTTTCTCTTCGCTGCTCATTTCTGCAAAAGTGCGGTCGTGACCTTCCGGTATAAAGATTGTGTCCCAGCCAAAGCCGTTTTTTCCTCTCGGGGATTCCGCAATCTCTCCCCTCACCTCTCCTTTTCCGATAATAAACTTGCTTCCATCGCCAAGACCGACAAAACATTGGGCTACAGCCCGGCGGATGGGAAACGGATCCAGCATGCGGGCCATACCTGCAAGGCCAACGGTTTTTTCGAACCATTTGACCAGGGCCCCCGGGAGCCCATTCCAGGCCTCAAAAACAAGGCCGGAATCCTCCACCATCACGGGCTTCCCCAGTTTTGAGAAGGCCTCCCGGACTTTATGATTCACGGCTGTTTCCACATCACAAGTCTGGATTTCTTCTATGGATATATCGACCTGGTCCAGAGTGATTCCCAGAATCATCTGGGCCTCCTTTACCTTGTTGGGGTTGCCGGTTACAAATTTCATTTGTTTCCTGATAGAGTTCTGATTCATAATGGTCGCTTCAATATTACAAGCGACTCCACGCTTTAGTGTTCGGCTCCCCAGTTAAACTCAAGACCCGGGACGTTACAACTCATGAAAAAAAATTTACTGGTCAAACTCTTTTTGTGCGCAATTGCATTGTTTTTTCTCAGCGGTTGCAATCGGCTATATGAAAATGCTGCTGATATTCAAGCCCGTAAAGCGATGCTGGACCTCATTGAATTGCAAAAAGATTATCACAAAAAGAATGATAGATATGCACGCAACCTGATTGAAGTACAGGAAACGGGTGGCAAGCTCGAATACCATACGGGGATTGTTTACCTAGAAATTGAATCAGCAAATGAGACTGCCTGGCGTGCCGTGTCTCTTCCGGCGGAATCGATAACAGCTCGTGTTTTTGCTTTTGATACGAACAAGGGCGGATTTTACGAAATGGATGAAGAGGAGGTTTCCAGCTACGTTTTGGGAGCACTTAATTTCATTCGGGAAAAACAGCATGAAATAAACGTGCGGGATCAAATGGGATTCGTGCTGATCGTTGTTATGCTTATATTTGGCCTTAAAACCTGGCAGCGCAACCGTGTTAAAGGATCGGGTGGCGTGGGATGGCCATTCCTGCTCAGTTTCCCTTCTGTCTTTTTAGCGGCTTTGACTCTCAACCACATGGACCATGAAATCGCTTTGTCAAAAACGCTGCAGGGGCTTTTAATAGCCGGGGTGGTGATTTCAGTTTTCTGCGTCTGGCTTATGGTGAGGGGTTTTAAAAAGATGGAAAAGGGAGAGAAAGCTCTGTCGCTTTCGGCTCTAGCTGTTTGTACGGTGCTGATGGCTCTGGTGAATATTTTAGTCACCACTCATACGTTTATGAACTACAAAGAAAACCCGGACCCGCTTGAAAAATATATTAAACCAGCCTCACTTCCACCAAGAACCGCGTTCTGATGCCGGTTACTGGATCGGGTTTGCCTAACAGGACGATTTCCTGACCGTGCCGTGTGGTCACTGGCAGCGAATAGAGAATCTGGCCTTCGTGGGTGGATAAAGAGAACACCTTCCTCTGACGGAGGTCTCTTTTATCAAGCCAGACAACTACAGGAAAATCATCGGGCTTTTTACCGGGGCGCTCACCTGCAGCGATTTCTATCCGGACAATCAGGTCGCCCCGTTCGCGGTGCATGACACCGGGATCTCCTTTGCCTGCAAGCCGTAAAAGAGTTCCGTCACGTGTCCTCTGAGGCACACGGATGTCCAGAGTTTCCCAGGACCGTTTAACTTTGATATAACCGCCATTCAGTGCGACTTGCGGTGAAACCACCACTTTTAATTCAACATCAAGCTGAAACCATGAACGCTCCAGCCGTTGAAGTTTTTTCCAGGCACGGCTTACAAGTGGTCTCCCCAGAATATCCGGGTTTTCTTCCTGTTTGGGATTTGAAGTTTGGTGCTTCCTTCGAAATGTATAAGGCTCGTTAAAATTCTCCGGGGCAGTCTCCATTCCTCTTGCTGCGTAATATTGACGCAATGTATTAAAAGCAGAGGAGACCTCTTTAAACCTTTCTTCACTTACCGGGTCACCCAGATTTCGATCAGGATGAAATTTCAACGCAAGAGCATGGTAGGCCCGCCGGACTTCATTCCAGGCGGCATCGGGGGATACATTTAGAATTCGATAGCAGTCGGGCAACTTCACAGCTCTATTGCTATTCACAATTGATGCCTTTTCCTTTCCACGGGCAATTTCATTTGATTCTGAGGCCAGTTTTTCCGGACTTGAAGTTTTGACAATTAGAAAAAATTTTCATACCTGCTTTGCCTTCAAAACCTTGAGGAAAATAAATGGCAAGGTCCACCAATTGAAAGGCAAGGCATACAAACCAACAATCCGAAAAAGTGTACCCCATTTGGGGATACCTTTCCAGTGATTTCCAGGGAACAAAATTCCCAGGCTGCAGGTATAATAGGAAAAAATTGCTCATCCCTTTTGGTGCATTCAGTCGACAGATGGGAGTGGGTCTGGTTCAACTTTTAAATTGGTTTATCTAAGTGATTGATATTATTGGGCTACCAGAAGACAAGCTGAAGCAGGTCCTGGCAGATTGGGGGGAAGCTTCGTACAGGTCTCATCAAATCCTGGGATGGGTTTACCAACGAGGTTGCCGGGATTTTGAGGGAATGTCCAATGTTTCCAAAGCCTTAAAAGAAAAACTACAAGAGCATTTCAGTCTTTGTCTTCCAAAGATTAAATCAAGGACACATTCGGAAGATGGTTCGATTAAATACTTGTTTGAACTGGCCAATGGGGGGCAGGTAGAAAGCATTTGGATGCCTGATGGGGATCGAAGGACATTGTGTATATCAAGCCAGGTGGGTTGCAGGCTCGCTTGCTCCTTTTGTCTGACGGGAACTCTTGGATTGAAAGAGCAGCTTACTGCGGGTGAAATACTGGGTCAGTACATGGCGGTAAATGATGACCTTCCTCAAGATAAACAAGTGACTAATATCGTCATGATGGGCATGGGAGAACCTCTGGACAATTATGCCGCAGTCGTGGATGCCATCAAGCTCTTGATATCGACTGAAGCGCTACGGTTTCCCATCCGCAAAGTTACCGTTTCCACAAGTGGGCTGGTTGATAAAATACGCGACTTTGGTAACGAGGGTTTGAATGTCAATCTTGCGGTCTCTTTAAATGCAACCGACAATCCGACCCGTGACAAGATAATGCCTATCAACAAAAAATATCCGATTGAAACACTCATTGCCTGCCTGCAGGACTTTCCACTTAAAGCAGGAAGGCGTATCACCGTTGAGTATGTTTTGCTTGGAGGAATCAATGACAGGATGGAAGATGCCAGGAGGCTTTCCAGATTACTATCCGGTTTCCCCTGTAAAATTAACCTGATTCCCTTTAACTGGTATGAGGGTTCTGCCTATGAGGCTCCTGAAGAAAGTCAGGTTGAACTGTTCCGCGATTATCTGGTTTCAAAGCACTATTCGACCTTTGTCAGGAAAAACCGAGGGACCGACATTCTGGGCGCATGTGGGCAGTTAGCTGCAGAGTCGTTTCCACAAACAAGTTTGGAGAAAATCTCGTGAAGACATTAAAAGTCAGGGGAATTGGCCTTGCCTTGTTAGGACTTGGAAGTTATCTTTTCGTCATGTCTGTCCGAGATATGGCTGGTGAATCTGCCAGAGTCCCTGTTGGCCTCCTTTCCGTGTTTTGCGTTTCCCTGGGTTTTGGATTGCTCATTGTCCCTGGTTTGACCTCGGATTCCACCGATGGGCAGCTTTAAATTTGGGAAGTTTGGGAAACATCTTTTCTTAAAACCCGATTTATTTATTAATCGCTTTTATCTTAAGGTCTTGGACTACATCCCTTAAGGACAAAATCCTTGACTTTAAATAACCCCTATGATAATTCTCTAGCCTTTTAAGGGCACCTTTACTGGGTCGGACTTAACCGAATTGTGTCTTTAAGAAGGGTTTGAAAAGGGTTAGTGATTGCCTGAAACCAGTTACTCGGTTCTTGATCAGGAATGGCCCTTAGTAATTTCCAGTCAAAAAGGCAACCCGGTACTCCTTTAACCCGTGCTCCTTCACCTAATTTAGGGATCGTTTAATGGAAACCTCCGCATCCCCTCAGAAAAAGTTCAATTTTCTTTTAACCACTATTGTCTGGGTACTGGCTTTGGCAGTTTTTGCCTGGGGACCAGGTACTTCTGCCCTGCAAAGCCTTACCGGTGGATCCTTCAATATCGGAATTTCTTCTGCGTATGCTCAAGAAGATGAAGACGAAGAGTATGAAGACGATGAAGATGAGGATGATGAGGACGAAGACGATGAAGAAGGTGACGGTGAAGGTGACGAAGAAGGGGGTGAAGAAGGTGAAGAAGAACCTGATCTCTCTTATTTGACTGACATTGGTCTTGCTAAAGATGTCAAGGCCCCGCAATTCTCCAATGAAGATATTGACGGATGGAGCAACCGCAAGGCGACCTGGTTTGCGGCGCAGATGCATATCCTGTTTGCATCCTTCATTCTGGGCTGCCCGATGTTCGTGGTCATTATGGAAGTCATGGGAGCAAGGCGGACCCGGGGTGTGCGGGCTTCCATAATTCTGGCTAATACCTTCCTGGCTGTCCTGATCGGGGTGACTATCGGGATCATCGGCGAAATAATTGTAGACATACATCATGGTGTCTTGTTCGGGATGTGGGCCTGTGCATTTGCAGCATTGACAGTCAGCTTTCTGAACTTCTTTCACAAGTGTATAGGGATATTACCCTCTATAGCCATTGGTGCTGTAGTGGGTACGGCAATGTGCTTTCCCACAATCAATGTAGAACATGTCCATCTGAATCAGATTATTTGTGCCATTATTAACGGCGCTGTCGGTGGTTTGCTTGCAAATAAAATCATGTTTGCAGAAGCGGACTTCAAATTCGAGCGCCTGGCGCACGAGATCACAAAAGTTATCGGGATCTGTTATAGCTTCACGGCGCTCACTGGAGGCCTCTTCCTGTTCATCATGATGGTGGCCTACAAGGATTTCATATCCTATCTGGTCACTGCGTTTCCCGTTCTGTTCATGATCGGGTATCCAACTCTGTTCATTTTGGAAACCATCATCATGTACATTTACGTGTACTCCTGGGATCCGCTGAACAAATCAAATAAAAAAGGTCGACACATTGTTCTTGGCGTCATTCTGAATATTCTGGGACTGTCCCTGCTTTGTGCGCTTGATGGTCCGGCGACCTTCATGCAGACTCCACCAAAACCATATGCGGATATGTTCACCGCTATGACCGAATGGGACCGCCTGACAAATATGACGTGGATGCCTCTCAACTACCACCGTCTTGTCGGTAATGGGACTTTTGGTGGATTCATGGTCGGGGTCATCGCGGCGTACATGTATTTGTGGTCGACTGATAAAAAAGAAAAAGAGTATTACGATTGGATGGGGTATGTGGGTAACGCGATTGGCGTGATCATCATGATTCCCCTCCCCGCTATGGGTTACATCTTTGTCCGGGAAATTTACCAGTACGATGCGACCATCGGCATGTACATCATGTCCGATCGTGAATCCATGTTCATGCTAGTGCAGGGATTATTGATCGGAACCATGTTCACCGCTAGTAATGTTTATATGTGGGTGAGTATGAAGCGCATTGAGAATGCGCAACGGTTTTTCCCTGCAATGAAACTTGGTTTTATTTTGATCGTGTGCGCTGCCACCATCTGGTTCACCCCAAGACGTTTCTTTGCGACGATGATGCCGGAACCTGGCATGAATGAAGCCATGGTGCTTCCCGATAATCTTGCATTTCTGGCGCTGATGGTTTCCAAGAACACGGCAGCTTTTGCGTTGGTGGGTGTTACGCTGATCAACTACATTTTTTATACGATCTCGACTAAAACAGGAAAAATCAGCTGGGGCAAGATCAATCCATTAGGTCCTTACATCCTGATCTTCATGGGTTTCACAGACATCTGGTTGATGAGCTGGATGGGCGTTATTCGTGAACTTTCCCGGATGAATTTCCATATTTACAAAGTATTCAGAGATGTGACACCTGAAAAATACGCTCCAACGCTTGCGGAGTCTGGACAGTTTGTCACGTTCATTGTGTGGACTTTCTTTATCATCATGACAGCAATTATCTGGTTGGGTATCAAATACCCGAAAGGAAAAAAGAAAGAAGTACCGGCTTCTGCTGCTCCGCAAATGGCGGAGTAATAACAGGGAATTAAGTTGTTAATCTTCTTTGGTGGACTATGAAAAAACTTGCCAAAATTTTCGGGCCGACTCTAGGAGCCTTTGTATTTGGATATATCTGTGGGGACTTTTTCAGTTTTAACCCACCGTGGTCCATGGGGGTTGGCCTCGCCTTCCTGACATTCCTTTACACAATTCTTCTGTTAAAGGGCGCAGGTCCGCTTAAAGAAAAAAGCTTTGTTAAAAATATTGGCTTTAAAATTCCCGTTGCCGCGGTCATAGCTGTTATTGCCTGGATTGCGGCCGGGAAATTAGGGTTTCCAGTCTGGTGGCAGATTGAGTTTGTTTCTTTTGTGATTGTCGGCCTTGTTTATTTCATAATCCTTGACCTGAAAAAGCTCAGTGTTGAAAAAGGAATGGCGCAATCCAACTTCCGCCTGATCATGACTTACCTGATTCCCTCGATGCTATTTATTACCATTACCGCCCAGCTTCCCCAATTTGATCCGGTGGAAGAGGTTAAGAAAATAGACAAACCACCTATCACCAAGTTTGTTCCAGGGCCAGAGGCAATTGCTGCGGGTCGTGAGATTTTTGAGGGAAATAAATGCTTTAACTGTCATAAGGTTTTCTGGGAAGGCAACTCGGACCGTGGACCTAACCTTGGCACCAAACAAATCGGTCTATACTCGTTTGATTATATTCTGGAGCAGATTGTAGATCCGAGAAAAATACAGTCGCCAGGATTTGAGGATCCAAAATCGAAAAAAGCTATGCCCACTTATTATGGTGAAGACCTGAGTAAGGTTGAGTTGCAATCGCTGGTGGCTTATCTCAAAACATTGCGTGACCCGACTCATATCCCGGTTGAGGGTAAATTCCCGAACCAGTGGACCTGGTGGGACGACCCAAAAATAATTGAAGAAGGGAAATTGGTCTTTGAAGGTAAGGAACCCGTCACCGAAGGTCTCAATTGTGCTGTTTGTCATGGCGCTGATGGTATTCCTATGATGACGGGTGCATTTGATTTCCGAGACCCCAATGGTCCTGATACTGACAAAATGCCCGATCACGTTGACAAGGTCCTGAAGGATTGGCCGGATGAACTCTATTACAAACGGGTTACTCGTGGCGTTGACGGTACACCTATGGCCCCTTGGGGTCTGATGTTTCCTCACCTGTATCTGTGGAAAGCGGAGGCGTACGCCAGAACGTTCCACTCACCGTTGGATCCTAAAGCTCCTGAAGTTAAACGGGTAGAGGTTCCACCGATTCCATCCAAAGAAGAGGTCGAGAGATGGACCAAAGAGGGACTATTTCAGGAAGACCTGTTATAGCCTGAAAATAGATTTGATTTATACAAGCCCGGTTGCGTAAGCAGCCGGGTTTTTTTATGGGAAAAAATCTTCTCTTTTCAAAAGGGATTAAATTGAATCGAAAATTTGTGTTACAACGTTGTAGAAATTCATAGAAATCCAGCGAATATTGAAAAAACTTCGGTGCAGGTACTCTGCTCTGATAGAATAGACCAGTAAATATAAAACTTATAAATCCCTTAGGAGGCGCATGAGCCGGATCGAAGATTTAATAAAAGAAGGCCTATCTGAAGATGGGACCATTCTCAATCTGCGGGACAAGTTTATTGGATTGCGTGGAACAATGGAATTGATGACAAAAGAAGACGCGCTGAAGAACGTGAAGACGTTTGTTTACTCAAATAATCAGATCGCTGATGAAGGAGCAGAAGCGATAGCCAGGTGTAAATTCTTACCGAATCTTGAAGTTCTTACACTTAATCACAATGAAATTGGAGATGAGGGTGCTGTTCTCCTGGCCAAAACACCCTATTTGCCCAAAGTATCTCACCTGTCACTGTTCGGAAATGTGATCGGTGATGAAGGAGCTCAGGCCTTTGCTGATTCGGAAACAAGCAAGAAATACGTCAAACTCGACTTGTACAAAAACCAGTTCACCCGTGAAGGCATTAAGGCGCTGACCGAGTCTCCTAATCTGAAAAACTGTGAGGAGTTGGAAATTTACCGGGAGTGATTTGACTCACACTTTTTGGTTTGATTCCCAATCATTGGGAGTAAAGGTTTTGATCTGGATGGCGTGGATAAGTTTAGGGGTACCATTGATCTGGTCGTCAAGAGCGGTATAAACCAGTCGACGCTGATCCAGCAGGTTCACGTCTTCAAATTTGGACGATACCACTGTCACGTGGTAGTGCCCTCCTCCTCCTGCGGCTTTGTGTCCCCTATGCAGATGGCTTTCGTCAATAATATCGACATGCGTGGCTCCCAGGGTTTCACGCATGATTCGGTCAATTATCTCTACTGTTTCATCCATTGTGTTAAACTCAGCGTATCAAGATTAGTAATGGGTTTATCAGGACAATTCTATTTCTCGTTTCTAAGACCAAATCCAGGCAGGTCGTAAAATTTTTTCAAATTTTGAGAGTATTTGGCGTGGGCGTCGTTTTTTTCTTCGTCGACCAGGGCAGTTTTGCATTTGGCGCAAACGGGAAGCTTTCCAGCTGAGTATACTTTAATTCGGTTTTTGACACCGCACTCAGGGCATTCTATGATGAAAGTGTCTCTTTGGTTTGTCATGTCTCATTATAACTTAATAAAACTGGAGAAAAATGCTTTTCATTCGAATTAACGAAGGTAGTCAGAAGATACCGTGGACGACCCGTCTTTTAATGATCCTTGGTGGCTTAATAGTGTTTTCACTATTGTTCTTTTTCGCTTTTACATTTTTTGTTGTGGCGATGGTTGTAACCGGAGTGGCACTGATTGCACAGTTTTTTGCAGGCAAAAGGCGTCCGGAAGTTCCAAGACCACCCAACATGCAATACCGTGGCCCGCGAAAAGATGATGATGTTATCGATATCTGATTAATTTTTTTTTCGATAGACATGGGTGGATATTCCCATTGCCACTTCCGCCGCTTCCATCACTGTTTCAGATAAGGTCGGATGCGGGTGAACAATATGCGCCAGATCTTTGACTGTTGCGCCCATTTCTACAGCCAGAACACCTTCCGATATCAATTCCCCTGCCCCCACTCCTACAATCCCGACTCCCAGTATTTTCCCGGATTCTTTTTCAGTGATTATCTTGGTGAAACCATCGTTCCTTCCAAGAGCTGTGGCGCGACCTGAGGCCCCCCAGGGAAATTTGGAAACCAGAACTTCTCTTCCTGATTTTGCCGCCTCTGTTTCAGAGATTCCACAAAGGGCGATTTCCGGGTCAGTGAACACAACGGCTGGAATTGTTGGTGCTTTTTCTTCAATATGTTTGTTGAGAAGGAAATCGACAGCAAGTTTAGCCTCGTGGGAAGCTTTGTGAGCCAGCATTGCTCCTCCGATGACATCTCCTATAGCGGAAATAGTCCCCTCCTCTGTTTTAAAATTTTGGTCAACTTGAATGAAATTGCGGTCAGTCAATTTGACCTTAGTATTTTCCAGAGAGAGGTTTTCGGTGTTTGGAACTCGACCTACGGAAACAAGGGCTCGGTCATACTCGTATACTTCCTCCTTGCCTTCAAAACAGGCTTCCAGAACTCCATTTTTTTCAGCAAGAGAATCCAGCCTGGTTGAAGTGAAGATCTGATTGAATTGCTTTCTAAGCCGGGCTTGCAGGATACGAACGAGGTCCCGGTCGACCCCTGGCAAAAGATCTTTGGTCATTTCGACTACGGTCACTTTACTACCTAAAGCGGCATAGACTGTCCCTAATTCGAGGCCTATGTAACCTCCGCCAACGACTAATAGACGTTCTGGAATATTTCTGAGTTCAAGAGCTTCTGTAGAGTCCATTATTAGCGGACTGTCCAGATTTAATGCCGCGGGGATAACTGGTCTTGAACCGGTTGCAATGAGGCAATGGTCAAATGAAACCGTTTCCCCGTTTTCTATATTGACGGTGTTTGAATCCAAAAATGAGGCATGTCCGGAAACAAACTTCAATCCACGTTGTTGGTTCAATTGTTTCAATCCACTGGTGAGTTTTCCTATAATGGAATCCTTCCACGCCCGCATTGCATTCAGGTCAATGGTCGGGTCAGAAAACTTAAGTCCCCATTCTGCAGCTTCCCGAGTTTCATTTATCAACCTGGCAATATGTAAAAGCGCTTTTGAGGGAATGCAGCCTTTGTTCAGGCAAACTCCCCCCAGTCGACTTTCAGTATCAACCAGAGTTACGTCTAATCCCTGGTCTGCTGCATAGAAAGCGGCTGTGTACCCACCCGGACCTGCTCCAATTACCAGAAGTTTTTTCATGAATAAGAAATTCCAGGTGAAAATAATGAATGAATGGCTTTCCTGAAGAGTTTTATTTGTGGCGGCGGCGACTAAGCTGGATCCATTCCCTTGGCTCGCCTTTCATTTTTACTCGACTGATAATAAAATTAAAAATGTGCCTTGCTTGTTGGCGATTGGTATTGGGGCCTTCGAGTTTTCTTAGAAAATCATTTTCCATTTCAATCAAGGGAGAAAGCTGCCGCCCGACTTTTTTTACAATTTGCAGATTACTTAGGTTGGATGAAGCATTGCCTTTCGAAGATTCACTATTTTCTAGAACTCCCTCTGAAATTGCACCTTGAAATCCTTGCGGATCGGGATACGCTAATGAAACTGACTCTGGAAGTTCTTTAATAAAATACTTTAACGCAAATCCTTTTGAGCTTTCGCAAAGTTTTCGGACCTTATTGGACCAGGCTTCCTTCCATTCTGCGGAAGATGTTTTGAAGTCTATACCTTCAATAATCCAGAAGGAATCCCTGGCTGAAGACAATAAACCCAGGTCCGCAAGATGCCCTAAAAGTGCATGAACGGACTTGTCACCCGGCCCCTCCAGTAGCAAGGTGGAACGTAAAAACTGCAGCAATTCCTCTTCATGAATTTCCTGTTTCAAGGAAAAGACCTCATCAAGTTTTGGTGGTTATTCGCTAAGGTAAACGCTTCTTGAGAAGTTTACGCCATTCATCTGTCAATGAATCCAGTTTTACAGCTTTCGCTAATCTCTGGAGGTTATTTTCTCCCTTGGACTTGGAGAGAAAGCTATTAATTTCATCGACAGAAAAAGTACCCTCCCCTTTTCTTACCCGAATAACCTTATCACCAGGTGCCACCCAGCCTTGTTCTATCACCCGAAAGTAATATCCCGTAAAACCAGAAGATTTGACCCAGCAAGCCATTTTCTGGTTATCGTAGACTTTGTTTATCTTATGGCAGGGTTGTCGTGGTTGGCTCACCTGAACCTGAGCTTGCCCAATATTGAAAACATCTCCAATATTAGTCTGTGTTTCAAGAAGGCCTTCAACGGTCAGGTTCTCTCCAAATGCTGGTGCATTTAATTTTAATCCCTTTTCGTTGGTCCAGTAAACAAAGTGTTCCTTACAATAAACACAAACAGCCTTGTCAACACCTCCGTGCAATCGCGGATCTCCAACCTGATCATTTTCAAACCCTTCGTATCCTAGAAATATTTTACTCTCGATAGGTGTTTTGATAAAAGAGGATTTAATGGGCCGGGAACTCTTTACTGGTATGGATTTTGGTTTTCCGATGCTGATGGATATAATTTGCCCCATTTATTTGAATTCCAGAAAGATTAAGGTTGGGATAGTTATTCAGAATCGGCAAAGTGAAAACTGTCGCGTCCTGCATTTTTTGAAAAAAACAGGGCTTTATCTGCTTTTTGAAGGAGAGTTTTTGAAGTGTCGCCATCTTTAGGGAAAATCGAGATCCCGACACTTACTGAAGTTTTAATTTCGGTACCTTCCAGCATGAATGGAGGTTTTACCGTTCCGTTTATTTTTAGAGCCAATCGCGCGATATCTCTAACTTCCTTTATTTCTGGAAGAACAATTACAAACTCATCCCCTCCCAGTCGGGAAACAGTGTCGCCTTTTCGCAAACAAGCTTCCAACCTTCTGGCGCCTTCTTTTAGAAAAAGGTCACCTGACAAATGGCCATAGGTATCATTGATGTTTTTGAAATGGTCGAAATCGAGGTAAAGGATTGCTACCATATCCTTATTTCGACGGGCCTGCCTCAAAGCTACATCCATTCGGTCATTTAATAAAACACGGTTGGGGAGCCCAGTTAATGAATCGTAATAAGCCATATTACGGATTTTAGATTCAGATTTTTGCCTTTCCAGTTCAGCTCCCGCCCGGGCTCCAAATAGTCGAAGAATAGAGAGAACACGTTCCGAATCGGTCAAAGGGTTTTCACTCATGATGGAAATGTGTCCCATCAGTTTCCCGGAAGTATCATAAAAGGGAACGGCAGCGAAACCTTCAATATTCGTTTCCTGTAAATAGGACAAATGTGGGAACAGGGTTTTTGTTCTCTCCGGGTAATAACTGTACATTCCACAAAGTATTTCTTCTGCGGGAGTGTTTATTAAATCAAAACTGCTTCCTCCTACAATTTTTGAACCATCCCAACCTTTTAAAGGTTGAGAATATGAAAGCCCACTTTCAACTATTTCGCAGACATAGGCGGTGCGGACTTCCAGGGCTTTTGCAAGATGGACGACCAGGGCTTCAAAAAAGGCATCACCGGTTTCACCCGAGGTTTGCTGCACCAGCTCCTGCAAAGCTTGTCCTTCACGGTCGCGTTTTAATTCCCAACCCAGACTTACAGAAAAAGTTTTTAAGGTTGATTTTAATTCCTCGTTCCATAAAAAATTTTCCTGATTTGTTCCAAAAATTATAAAACCCCAGAAACGATCGTGAACCCGGACGGGCACCAGCACATTTTTTGAAAAGCCGAAGATGCCATTCTGAAACACGGCATCCCTTTCCAGACCTTTTTCAAAATCATTGATATAGCTATGGAGCTTTGGATAGCTTCCAATATTCAAAAGAGTTTCACTTATCGCTTTATCTGTATTGTTTTCATTGGGTGAGGCCCATAGGGAGCTCAGCGACCATTTGCCCTGATTAGATTCCACCAGAGGAGATTTTTCAATGAGTGCTGCTGCGTCTGCCGGACATGCTTTTGCCATGACTTCCAGGGCATGAGTTATTCCAGATTTGTGGTCTGCAGATCTTAACAAACAGGATGTGGCTTCGGAAAGCCCAGCTAGCAGTGACTTTTGCAGGGCAAGCCTGTTCTGCATTAATTTTCCCTGCTGGGTATCCCTGTATAACCGGAGGCCTCTTTGAATAGAATGGTTCAGGGTTTCTGCCGTAAGATTGCTTTTTACGACATAGTCCGTAGCTCCCAAACGCAAAGCCTCAACTACGGTATTCTGATTTCCCTGCCCCGTCAAAACGATTACCGGTTCTTCACAATTATTTTTTTTAAGAATCTTCAAAAGATCGAGCCCACTGCTGACGTCCATTCTGTAGTCAAGAAGGTACAGGTCATATTTGCCAGGTTTTAATTTATTAAAAAAGTCTTCACAGGTAACGGCAACATCGAGTTGAAAATTAGATTCGCCTAATGAATCGACCAACAGTTTTTCAATTAAATATGCATCTTCCTGGTCGTCATCCACCATGAGAAAGCGCAGTTTTTGAGGGGATGCTGTTGAAATCTGGTATTCTTCTCGCATCATTATGGCATCCAGAGATAGAAAAAATGGGGGCCAGGATTTTCTGGTAAAAAGTTCAGGTTCAGATTTACAAGATTGATTACCGGTTGACCTGAAATTGACGAATACAAGTTTGATTTGTATTCACCAGACCGCCGGTAAGTCACCAATTTAATTTTATCTACACCTAAATCTTTTTTTATTAATTCAATGGCTTCATCGCGGTAAGCTATTTGGTCTATTAAGTTATTATTTAGTGCTTTTTCCGAAGAAAAAACTTGCCCGTCTGCCAGAGATTTGACCTGATCTTCAGTCAGGTTTTTCCTGTTTTCCGCGATAATTTTTACAAAGCGTTTGTAAAAATGGTCGATTGTTTCCTGAAACAGTTTTCGCTCTTCAGCCGTTATTGCTCTAAAGGGTGAAAGGAAATCTTTTTTCTCACCCGATTTTATGACTTCCCAATCAACCCCTACTTTATCCATTAATCCCTGGAGATTGACCTTGACTGTTATCACACCAATACTGCCTGTTATCGATGTAGGGTGTGCAAGTATTTTATCAGCAGCTTGCGCAATATAATAACCCCCGGATGCTGCCAGATCTACAACCCATGCATAAACGGGAATCTTTCGATCTTCTTTAAATCTTTTTAGTTCATGGTAGATGATATCGCTTGAAGTGACAGTTCCACCTGGTGTGTTAATTTTTAAAACGAGCGCCTGGATATCCTCCTCCTCGGTCGCTTTTTGGAGGGTTTCGCGAACTCTCTCTACCATCCCGACATCGGATTGAGAACCCATTAAAGTGCGTTTTTTCTGGTTGGAAATAAACCCCTCAATATTGAGAATAAGGACTTTTGCATCTCCTTCACCGCTTATAACTTTTTCCTCAAGGGGGGAAATTGAAGAGCCAAAATTCAACTTTACGAGAGAACATCCCGCAAGAAATGCGCATAACAAAATGCTTAAAATTATTTTCAAAATATTTTTTTCATTAAAAATCATGAAAAATATTATTTTCCGGTTCCTGTTGAAACCTCGAAAACACCTTTAAATTTGGGAATGGCTTCAGCCCAGTCGTTACGGCCCTGGAAAAACAGTCCCTCAATTCGCTCCCACAACTTTTTTAAAACTTCCTGGTTGCGTTTTTCCTCGGGGAGGATTGATTGCTCTATCAGAGGTTCCATATTAAGGACTAAATCTCGAAATAAAAGCGTTTCCCTGGCAACTTGCATTTTCCTCGCTTTTCTTTCCTTCATTGACTGCATTTCGCCCGACCCTTCATCCTGAAGAGTTTTGGCCATAGCCCGAATTCCCTGCTGCACTCCAGTTATGGCTTCATGGAGAGTTGGGTTCGCTTCTGCTTCTTTAAACATTAGATTAATGCTTTGGAGTGGACCCAGTAAATTCAATTCGTGCAGGAAAGTATCTTTCAGGTCATAAAAGTCGCAGATCTCTTTTGGCGACATTCTATTTTTGCTTTTCGAGTTCTCATCAGAGAGTTCACGACATTTTTCCATATAGGTTTCTGTGAGTTCCTGACATTTTTCCCTGGCTGCATTGACCCTGTTTGAGAATTCCTCGGAGGCACCGAATTTTCTAAATTCATCCTTATACAGTTTTTCTGTCTTCTGAATTAGGACTTCGATTTCAGTATTGATGAAGCTTAAAAGTTTTGTCTCCCTTTCGGGAGTAAACCCTTCAACGAACTTGACCCGGATTTCCTTTTCGATTTTAAGGATTTCCTTGGGTATGGCCTTTAGCAAACGCTCGTAGGACTCAAGGCATTTATCCCAATGTTCTAATGTGTGTTTCTTGTTGCTTCGGGTATATCGGATATTGTGTTTCCCGATCCGCACCTGATTTTGCTGGATAAGAGAAATGAGTTTTTCACGTTCCAACTGGTCAATTTGTAAATCAACTTTATCCATTGGTTTCCTGAAAAGACTAAATGTTTAGGGGTTTCTGAACAGGTTATTTTTTAGTGAGGGCGCACCGGCATCCAATGCCATAAAAGTCCTGGCCGTCATTGTTCCCATAGCGACGGCGGCTTCTCATGTAATCAGGAAGGCTATTCCAGGCCCCTCCCCGGACCACATGATATTTTCCCGCCTCCGGTCCTTTGGGGTTTCGGTAAGGACTTGACTTGTAGTAAGACGAATCATACCAATCAAGAACCCATTCAGCAATATTTCCACTCATATTGAAAATTCCATCAGGAGTTTGACCCTCCGGATACGCATTGACCTCCTCCAATACTTCGCCTTTTCGGATGAAACAACACCGCCCAAAATTAGCTTTTTTTTCGTTGGGGGGAGCATTGCCCCAGGGGAAAACCCGTCCTTCCAGCCCTGCAGCGGCCCGTTCCCATTCTGCTTCTGTGGGCAGACGTTTCCCACTCCATTTACAATAATTGCGGCATCGTTTCCAGGATAGTCCAATTACAGGGCGGTTTTCCATACCCGGTCTTGGAACACGGTCATACCAACCCGTAATGGTGGGGTGCTCTTTGGGATTGGCTTTTAAAAATTTACTGAAGTCTTCTCCGGAAACTTCGAAGCGGTCTAAATAATAAGCATTCAGGTAAACTTTATGTTGAGGGTGCTCATCGGCTAGCCCCTGATCCTCTGGACTCCCCATCAAAAACTCACCTTCCGGGAAAAGCACCATTTCCTTTTTATCCTGTGCTAAAACGGTTGAAAAGTTCCCCAAAAGGATTGCCACAATGGTGAGCTTAATACTCAATAAAATCTTCAAATCCTTCAAGATTCAGGCTCCAGGGCAAGGTTCGTCCAAGCAGTAAAAATGGTATTATATGGACCGAAGGGTCAGGAGAAAAGCTTTTACTAAGGAAGTTCCCGGGTCTTTCCATAGTACTTTCGCCCCGGCTTTGAGAAAAAACGTTTTCCCATTCCTGTAGAACGGGCCAGATCATGCGCATTTTGAGAAGTTTTGATACTCTGCTCGCCCGGGTAGAAACTTTTTTTTTAATATTAGTTTTAATTGCCCTAGTTTCCCTGTCATTTGGGCAAGTGGTCCTCCGAAACTTTTTTAACGAGGGGTTTTTGTGGGCGGATACCCTGTGCAGACAACTTGTCCTGTGGGTCGGTTTTCTGGGGGCTTCTCTTGCCGTTCATGAGAACCGTCACCTCTCAATAGATTTTATCCCTCACCTGGTATCTCCGCAAGTCAGACGATGGTTAAAAGTCATCTCAAGGCTTGCTGCAGCTATTATCAGTCTGTTCCTCGCCAAAGCAGCCCTGGAATTTCTGGTTTTCGAACGTGAAGGAGAAGCCACTCTTTTCGCAGAAATTCCAACCTGGTGGTTTCAGACGATTCTCCCCTATAGCCTGACAATTATTGGGGTCCGGTTCCTTTTCACCGCCTGGGACGCTTTCAGACAAACGGAGAGCTCCAAATGACACTGGCCATTACAGGTGGGTTGGTTCTGCTGGCTTTGGTAGGGACCCCGCTTTACGCGATTATTGGCGCATTAGCCCTGATCCTGTTTTTTCTTGCTGACATTGAAAGTGCCGCAGTTTTTATCGAACTGTATCGAGTAACCAGTCAGCCCAGTTTGATCGCCATTCCCCTTTTTACATTTGCCGGTTTTCTGATGGCTGAAAGCGGGACCCCAAAAAGGCTCACTCGGTTGACCGAAACTTTTCTTGGGGCCCTTCCAGGTGGGACGCCTCTGGTAGCTCTTGTGGCCTGTGGTTTTTTTACTGCATTCACAGGCGCATCCGGAGTGACCATTATTGCCCTGGGAGGATTGCTCTATCCAATGCTGATTCGTGAGCACTATTCACGAAAATTTTCTCTTGGGCTCCTCACCGCTTCGGGGAGCCTTGGACTTCTTTTTCCCCCATCTCTTCCTCTCATATTGTATGGCCTGATTGCTCAGGTAAACATAGATCAGCTTTTTCTGGCAGGGATAATTCCGGGAATTTTCCTGATCCTGATTTTTTTCTGTTACAGCTTTGCTATGGGAAAAAAGTTGAAGATTCCTATCACCCCTTTTAACCGTCGGGAGGCCTGGTCTGCAATCAAACAGGCGCGCTGGGAGATCCCCCTGCCCTTTCTGATCCTGTGGGGAATTTATGGTGGGTTCATAACCGTTACCGAAGCGGCGGCGGTTACCGTTGTGTATGTTCTGCTGGTTGAGACGGTCCTATACAAGGATTTGAACCTTCTTAGCGATGTGCCTCGGATTATGAAAACCAGCATGGTGCTGGTCGGTTCAATCCTGATCATCCTCGGAACCGCTCTGGGTTTTACCAGTTATCTGGTTGATGAACAGGTCCCGATGCAGATACTTGAAGCGATGGGTACTTATATTGATGACAAGATTACCTTTTTGATTGTTCTCAATATATTCCTGCTGATTGTAGGCTGCCTCATGGATATTTTTTCGGCAATTATTGTGGTGGTTCCCCTGATTGTACCGATCGCTCAAAGTTTCGGTGTCGACATGGTTCATCTTGGAATCATTTTTCTAACAAACCTTGAAATTGGCTATATGACTCCCCCAGTCGGAATCAATCTCTTCTTGTCCAGTTCCAGATTCAATGAGCCGGTATTAAAGATGTATCAGGCAAGCCTTCCGTTTCTTGGTTTGATGCTCATCGGGCTCATGCTCATCACCTACTTCCCTGAGCTCAGTCTTTGGCTGGTTCATACATTTCAATAATTCCATTCTTCGGTGCTAACTGCATCCCGTCGTCGTATAATTAGAATATGGAAGGACGTGGAAAAAGCAGTGTTTTTTTGAAGAAAACTCCCTTGACGTTACCCGATACTCCGGTGATTACCAAAGGAATTAGGGGCGCCGTGGTGGCACCCGCGACGAAGTTTGTGGGAAAAAGTTTTCTCGACCATAGGATCAGAACCCGGATCAGCAAGCTTAAAGAGGAAAACCCGAATATTGTGGTTGGGGAATTGCATTGCCACTCTTTTTACTCAGATGGGTATTTCTCCGTTGAATCGATTCTTAATCGAGCCGCATCGCTAGGGTTGGACTTTGTTGTTCTAACCGAGCACCTTGCTGCGGACCGCTTTCCAATGGAGCCGGTAATTAAATCGATTCAGGATCGCTATCAATGTCTCCAAAACTGGAAATTAAAAAACATTCCACCCATAAGGGCTTATCCCGCTTTTGAGATCAGTACCGAGCAGGGACATTTGATTTCCCTTTTTCCCGAAGAGTATTCAGCAGGCAATGATCTTATCTCTCTTGAAAAACGATTTTTACCATTCGAGCAAAAATGGTTTTCTGTGGAAGCGGCAGCAGGACTGACCCGTGAAATGGGAGGTGCAACAGTTATCCCCCACCCTGAGCTCCAACGCTCTTACCCGTTTGGCGTTCCCATTTCATTTATTAAAGAGTATCTCACTGGGTTAATAGATGGGATCGAAGATATCAGCGCTGCCCATGGATTCAATGAAAATTACTCAGGGTCACTAGGGCTTTCTTCGATTGGTTCCAGTGATGATCATTTTAATTTTCTTATTGGTGCGGCCGTTACAGTGTATGATGGTGACCGTCATAATAGTCTGGTATCTGCAATCAAAGCGAAGGATACCCGGGCTCACTCCATCGACAATTCCCTGGCTCCACTTATTTCATTAGCACGCAAAATTCTTTGACAATGAGAAAACCAGGCACAGGGCCGTTCAAGGCTCAAAAATTCTACTTTACAATTTTTGAATCGCCCATGGGGGACTTGGGATTGGTATCATCTGAGAAAGGGCTCTGTGAAGTCCGAACCCGAATCAGGAACCGGAATTCGTTCATAACCTATTTGAAAAAAAGCTACCCAGAGATACCGCAGGAAAACCCGGTAAAGTTGGAAACGGTTATTCGTCAACTGGAAGAATATTTTGCAGGAAAGCGCCAAAAGTTTACCTGTAAACTCGATCTGAACCAGGGGACTGATTTCCAACAAAAAGTCTGGAAAGCACTTCAATCCATCCCACATGGAGATACCCGAAGCTATGCCTGGATTGCCGAGGCCATCGGTCAGCCCAAAGCCGTTCGGGCCGTTGGCGGGGCAAATGGAAAGAACCCGATTCCAATTATAGTACCGTGTCATCGGATAATCCGAAAGGACGGGAGTATTGGAGGTTATACCGGGGGCCTGAACAAAAAACGATTCCTGCTTGAATTGGAAGGAGCCTGACTTGCCTCTTTTCAGAACCCGGGCTCTCGTTTTAAAAGTCCATTATTTATCTGATACAGACAAACTGGTGACGTTCTTTACCGAACGATATGGAAAGGTCAAAGCTGTGGCGAAGGGGGCACGTCGCCTAAAAAGCCGATACGGTGCTTCCCTGGAGCCCTTAACCCTGGTGTCCCTGATCTATTTTGGGAAAGAGCACCAGGATCTGTTTCGCGTCAATCAGTGCGACATCGTTTCCTTTCATCAGGAAATCCGCGACTCTCTGGATACCTTTTTTTACGCCCTGTACTTTATTGAACTGCTCGATAGTCTGACGGCAGAAGGCCATTGTGATACCGAGGTTTTTGCTTTTGCGACAGCTTCCCTGGAAGCTCTCAATCCTGAACAAAACCCGGAGCTCTTGTGTCGTATTTTTGAGCTTCGGCTTTTATCCTTGCTGGGCTACAGGCCACGCCTCGAGCAATGTGTGAAGTGCCGGAAGTTTCCGCGTTCACACTGGGTGGGATTCAGTTACAATAGCCAGGGAATTTTCTGTGCGCCGTGCCTTGAGGGAAATCCGGTTGAAGCCAGAATTAAGTTGGGAACACTGCAATACTTGAAGCGGTTACTCACACATGATCTTCAGCGCTGGACCCGCTTGAAAATCCCAAAAGATACGGAGCAGGAACTGGAACAATTCACTCACCGTCTCGTTCTTGCCCGTCTTGGGCGTGAGTTAAAATCTTATCCTCTGCTGAAGCAGATGACACAAAGCACTTAATCACTAAAAACGGATCTTGAAAATGAAAAAAGAAGGCATTCATACAGATAAAGCTCCTGCGGCGATTGGTCCTTATCAGCAGGCGATACGAGTTGGCAGTTTTGTTTACACTTCAGGGCAAATTGCGCTGGACCCCGTAACAGGTGAATTTCACTCGGGAGAAATTGAGGAGGAGACGGAAAGAACCTTGAATAATATCCAGGCCATATTAGAGGCTGCTGGTTTAACTTTGGAACACGTAGTAAAGGCAACAGTATATCTTGCCGATATGGGTCATTTTGCCCGCATGAACGCGGTTTATGAGAAATATTTTGCAGAAGGCAAACCCGCCCGGGCCTGCGTGCAAGCGGCCGCCCTTCCCAAGGGTGCCAAGGTGGAAATTGACGTTATCGCTTTCACGGATTGATTCGGGATTACAAAAGATCAATACTTTTGGTCACGAACAGGGCCTGAAAACTCAGGGCCTGGATGTTGCCAGGTTAATAATTATTTAAACATTTGGAGTCCCGTTAAAAAAATGGCTAAACGCAAAAGGAAAAAAGAGAATCCGCTGGCAGGGCAGATCAATTTTTATAAAGCCATGGCGGTATTGGGACTCATTATTGCTGGAACCTTTATATATTATTTTCTTGATTCCGCGCCACATCTAACGGCCCACCCGTATCATATTCCGACTGATACAGCTGCCAATTGTTTAGAGTGTCATCTGGGGCAAACTAAAAATGTTCCCATCATGCCGCATCGCCCGATGGAGGGTTGCACCTACTGCCACACTCCTCAGGAAACCGAAAATTGAATCCCTGTTTGTGATAGGCGGGTTTTCAATAATCCAGGAATAAACCTGAACCTTTATCTTGTTTAGCGAAGTCTGGGATTGGCAAAAAATGAAACCAGATCCCTGACGGATAACATCCCAACAATTACCCCATTGTCTGTGATGGCCAAATGCCGGATTTTCTTTTGGGCCATGAAGGAATTAGCCTCTGTCACAGGCCTGTGGCAATCGAGTGTTTGAATGGGTTGACTCATTACTAAATTAATCTGGGTCGTTTCGGGGTTTAATCCTTTTCCGATCACTCTCCGAGTCAAGTCTGTTTCTGTGACGATGCCATCATAGGTTCCATTTCCCTTTACAAGCAAGGACCCTAAATTATTTTCGGTCATCAATTTTGCAGCTTCTTTTACTGTTGCGGACGAATTAATACTCAAGACCGGCGAACTCATGTAATCCGCTATTTCCTGCCGGGAACCCGTTTGATCCTTTGCGAAATGATGTGGCTCATGTTTGTTGGCCATGGTTGGGCCTCCTCTCGCAAAATATGATGTGAGGTGTTTTTCTGATCCTTTGTTATTTTTACTTTTGGTATTATAACTGTCTTATTCCCTTGAAACATTAGAAATCATGCCAGTTCATTTTTCAGGACCTGATTGTTTCTCATGTTTTTGGAATGAACACAGAGCTTTCATATCACATTTAAACAATGAGATAATCTATGGAACAACGTATCAGCATCATAACCCTTGGCGTGAAGGACATTAAAAAAGCGCAGGCTTTTTACGATGCGTTGGGTTGGAAAGTTGCATCCGAAGACCAGGCGGAACAGATCGTCGCGTATGACCTTAGCGGAATGACGCTCGCCCTGTATCCACTTGAAAAGCTGGTCGAAGAAGCGAAGGTAAATGTTCAAAGCTCAGGGTATTCAACAATCACCATTGCCTATAATGTCCGATCTGATTCTGAAGTGGACGCGGTATTAAAAGAAGCCGTCACCGCTGGTGGGAAACTCGTTAAACCGGCGGAAAAGGTGTTTTGGGGAGGGTACTCGGGGTACTTTGCTGACCCGGATGGTAACTTGTGGGAAGTGGCCCACAACCCTTTTTCAAAACTCGGACCCAATGGTGAGTTCCAATGGAAGGGAGTGGGGTAAGCTATAAGGAAATAAATATAAACATGTTTGAATATCAGGAAATTTAATAAACGTGACGACCCGACGCATCTCCTCTATTCCTCCGGGCGTTGCCAGGCTAAAAATGATCCCGATCCGGTTTCCCGACTGAATACACGTTGAAACCAATATCAAACAATTTATCGTGGTCTAGATGGTTACGGCCATCAAACAAGTAAGCTGGTTTTTCCATACTGTCGAAGAGCCTTTGAAAATCGAGGTCCCGGAACTCCTTCCATTCTGTTAGTAAAGCAATGGCATGAGCCCCTTCCGCCGCTTTATAAGGGTCTTCCATAAATTCAATATTGTTACAACCTTCCATATCCAGTTTGGCGTTTTCGATGGCATGGGGGTCTGTAATCGCTAAATGTGCCCTTTCTTCCAGCAATCGCTTGCAGATAAAAATCGCCGGCGCATCGCGTGTGTCCCCGGTATCCGGCTTAAAGGCAAACCCGAAAATGGCAATTTTTTTATCGACCAGTGTGTTGAACATGGCTTTTAAAATTCGCTTTACAAACCGGTCCATCTGGAAATCGTTTAATTTCACAACGTAATTCCAGAATTGCCCAATTTCATCGAGGCCGTAATGTTCGCAAAGATAAACCAGGTTCAGGATATCCTTGCGAAAACAGGACCCTCCAAAGCCCACGCCCGCTTTGAGGAATTTAGGACCGACTCTGGAGTCGCGTCCTACGGCATCGGAGACCTGGGAAACATCTGCCTCGGTCATTTCACAAACAGCGCTGATGCTGTTGATCGACGTAATGCGTTGGGCCAGGAAAGCGTTGGCTACCAGTTTGGACAGCTCGCTGCTCCAGAGGTTGGTTGTGATAATCCGTTCGCGTGGGACCCAATGTTCATAAATCTTGATGAGTTCATCGCGAGCCGCCTGTCCTTCCGGTGTTTCCATGGACCCGATTAAAATTCGGTCCGGACTTTCCATGTCCTGAATACCGGTGCCTTCTGCCATGAACTCGGGGTTTGAAAGGATTTCAAAACGAGGCCCGCCTTTTCCGCTGTGTAGAATCTTACCCAGGGTTTCTGCGGCACGAACCGGTATCGTACTTTTTTCAATAACAATTTTGTTTGATTTGGAGGCTTCTCTGATTTTTCTTGCCGTCTGTTCGATAAACTGTAAATCGGCAGCCCGCCCGATGCCTTCCCCAAAAGTTTTGGTCGGGGTGTTGACGGCAACAAAAATTATATCCGCTTCTTCAATGCCACCTTCAATATCCGTTGAAAAAAACAGGTTTTTCCCGCGCACCTTAAATACACGTTCTTCGAGACCGGGTTCAAAAATGGGAAGGTTGTCTGAATTCCAGCGTCCTATCCTTTCCTCGGAAATGTCAACGACGTGGATTTTATAGTCTGGACAGTGATTGGCAATGACGGTCATTGTGGGGCCACCAACATAACCTGCGCCAATGCACAGTACTTTTTTCTTAAAGTTTAATTCAGGCATCATTTTTTCCTATTGATTTCAGCCAGAGGCCATATAAAAAAAAGGACCCGCCGAAAAACGGCGAGCCCTTTATTCTAAACTGGAAAGCTCCTACATACATTAACCTTTTTTGTATAGGGGCTTTTTCTTCTTTTTGCTGTAAGGCCGGGTGCCTTTTTTGAATTTGAGCTTGCCCTTGTCATTGACCTTCCATTCTTCAATGCGCAATGGCTTTTCATCGGATACACCCTTCTCTGCAGCACGATCTTCCACTTTCTCAAGTTTCTGATCCATGTTGTCTTCACTGAAGTATTTATCCTTGTCATGGACCTTACCCTTGCTCGCTTCATAGTCGAACTTTTCGTCTTTGTGCGGGCTTTGCGGGTGCATGTGACACCGGGTACAAACGTTGGCGTAATCCCAACGCATACCGTATTTCTCAGTATCGGCCTTTTTGAAATCGCCTTTGGTGTTTTTCATCACCACGCGGAACTGACTGCCTCCCATCGCGGCATGACACATTTCACAGCCAACCTGCTCCTTATTAGGTTCTTCTGGATCAATAGGAGTACTGGTATCCTTGCCTTTTTTACTTTTACTTCCAGGAGGTTTAAAGCCGCCTTTTTCGCGATACCCGGTGGTGTGACAGCGCAGACAGGTGGGGTCGTCTGTATAGTCTTTTTCAGGGTCAAGGCCAGCGGCTTTTTTAGCGTCAGCCTTTTCACCGGCTTTTAAACTTGCGAACGAATTCCCGTGAGGTGTGTTTTTCCAAGCCTGATAATAAGGATCGTGACAGCTACCATTACATTTTACTGATCCTACATACTTTGGCTTTTTTGGGATTTTCTTTTTTCTAGCTTCAGCATCTGGCGCTGCGGTCATGAAAAGACCTAAGGCTACCAGCATTAATGTCATACATTTCAGTACGTTACGCATATTAAGCCCCTGATTTCGCATTGGTGGTTGGTTTGGACCCGTTTAAATACTAACCGGAAGAGTATAATATCTTCCCCCGCGAGGTCAACCTGAAATTCATTGTGTAACCGATTGTAAATACGCTATAAAGGTTCAGCTTTTTCTATCAAGCCTTTACCCGTTTATCGGCTCTTTCAGGAAGAAATATAAGCTCATAAAATGTAAATAACCATTAAATTTTATTAATAGTTTCAATTGGTTAGGGACCCTATTCCAAAATTAACTTTAGACTATGAATCTTTCAGATTTCAATTTTGATTTGCCTGAGGAGTTGATCGCCCAGACCCCGGTTCCAAACCGCGAAGAATCGCGGTTGATGGTGGTGGATCGTGAATCGGGTCTCATTGAACATCACCGATTTCCGGCCTTTCTCCAATATTTAGAAGATTGCCCATTGGTGGTTATGAATGACACCCGGGTTTTACCGGCACGTCTCATCGGAAAATATACGGACACAGGAAAAGCGGTGGAACTGGTGCTGGTGCAGGAAACCAACCAGGCAACCTGGCAGGCACTGGTGAAGGGACTGGCCAAAATAAAACAGGGGCAGGAATTCGAGTTTGGAACCCCGGAATACCCGCTCAAAGCCATCTTCCATGGAATTCATGAAGGACTGGGTATATTTCGCTTTGAAACCTCCGGAGACTTGTTAACAGTATTGGAAAAGGTGGGGCTGCCTCCCCTTCCCCCCTATATCAAGCGTAAAGAGAGAAACCCTGAACAGGACCGTTTGGATCGTGAGCGCTATCAAACAGTGTTTGCTACAGCTCCGGGAGCTATTGCCGCCCCGACGGCAGGGCTTCATTTTTCAACTGAACTTCTGGAAAAAGTAAGGAGTAGGTCGAAAACGGTGTCACTCACTTTGCACGTAGGTGTGGGGACCTTTCAGCCAATCCGCACTGAGGTTGTGGAAGATCATGAAATGCATAAAGAATATTATCGAGTTCCGGTAGATACTTTAAATGCCGTCAGGGAGGCTAAGGAATCGGGTTCTAAAGTGTTGGGGGTGGGAACCACCACCACCCGTGTATTGGAAAGTCTGGATATGGAGGGGCTGCCTAATCGGACCGCTTCCGGTTGGACGAACCGGTTTATTTATCCTGGGCAGTCTTTTAAAGTGGTCGACCGTCTATTGACCAATTTCCATTTACCCAGGTCAACCTTGTATCTTCTTGTCTGCGCCTTTGGGGGAAAAGAGCTGATGGACCGCGCCTATCAGGAGGCCATTGACCAGCGGTACCGGTTTTTCAGCTATGGGGACGCTATGCTGATTATGTGACCTGTTCGGGGCCCCTTCGGATTACTCGTCTTCGTTGACCGCCTGTTTAAAGTGCTTGCCGGATTTGAATCGAACCACTTTACGTTCGCAAATTTCAGCTTCTTCACCCGTTTTTGGATTTCTACCCATCCTTTTGGATTTCTGCTTTACCTGAAACGTACCAAAACGCCGCAAAATTACAGGCTCTCCCGCACCAAGCGATTCTTTGATCAGACGAATAACGGTTTCAACCGCCTCTTCAGCCTTGGCTCGAGAAAGGTGAGCTTCTTGCGAAACGTGGTTGATAATATCCTGCTTGGTCATGATCCCTCCTTAATCAACATCACTATAAGAATTAAAATTTGATCCTCGATCACAGTGACCAGGAAATCAAGCTAATTTCACTTGGAAGACATTTACAGAAATTTTATTTGGTTTAAAACCGGGCAAAATCAGTAAACCCACCACGAATAACGCACAAAATTAAATTAGCCAAAGAACCTGGCGTATAAAAAAACTGTGCTAAAAGCTGCCTGGATTTGCCCCGGTATGTCCCCCGGTATTCAGTCTTAACGGATGTTCTTACTGTAACATTTATAGCAAAATTATCAATAGGTTAATCAATTTACGATTAATTTTTTTGGATCGTTTTTATAGGGGTAATTCATTGGCCAAAACCGGCATATAAGTATAAACGAACAAAACCCTTTAGACATAAAGGGTTCAGCTTTTAGAGCCTGCTGGAATAATGCGTTGAATTGAGGTAAATCTGAAGAGGGAAATTTTATTCGGGTTGGGACTCTTCTGGAACAATCTGATACACCACCTCACCGGGTTTAACCAGGTTGAGTTTTTCCCGTGCCAGGCTTTCTATTTGATAACCATCTGTCTTCAGACCTTCAATTTCCTTGCGTAGTTTTTCATTTTCCTCTGCAATATTCTGATTGAGCTGAACCAGTGATTGAAGCTCGCTTTCAAATTCATGCACAGTCACAAACCCGTCTTTACTGAATATCGCAACTACCAGCATCATAAGGGAAAGCGACAATCCCAGAATGAGCGTCTTCTGGGACTTCGAAAGGTTTAGCAGGAGATTTTTTATAAATTCCATATTGGAATCAGGTCAGGTTGTAAAACACATCTGGTCCGACAAATTCAGCCACGGGACCCAGTGTTTCTTCAATCCGTAATAGTTGATTGTATTTTGCTACTCGATCAGTTCGGCACAAGCTACCCGTCTTGATCTGGCCCGCATTGACCGCCACCGAAATGTCCGCAATGGTGGTGTCCTCTGTTTCACCCGACCGGTGAGAGATGACAGCGGTGTATCCCGCGCGTTTGGCCATTTCAACGGCTTCAAGAGTTTCGGTCAATGTTCCGATCTGGTTGACCTTGATCAGAATGGAGTTGGCAATTCCCTCTTTAATGCCTTTTGACAGAATCTCGGTATTGGTCACGAAAATATCGTCTCCCACCAGCTGCGTGTTGTGACCAACCTTATCTGTCAGCTTTTTCCAGCCCTTCCAATCGTTTTCTGCAAGACCGTCCTCAACGCTGACTATCGGATACTTTTTAATCAGGTTTTCCAGGAAGCCGACCATCCCATCGGATGACAGTTTTGATTTTTTTTCAGCCGCGAGTGTGTATTTGTTGGCTTTATACAATTCACTGGCTGCTACATCCAATGCCAGGAGGACATCCTTTTCAATTTTGTATCCTGCTTTTTTTACGGCGGTGATTAAAACCTCAACAGCTTCTTCATTGGATTTCAGGTCCGGAGCAAACCCGCCCTCGTCTCCCACTGCTGTGTTGTAGTTCTTGCTTTTCAAAACACCTTTCAGGCTGTGAAAAACTTCCGTTCCCATCTGGAGTGCGTGGGAAAAACTTTTTGCCCCGACAGGCATAATCATGAATTCCTGGATATCGACATTGTTGTCAGCGTGCGCACCACCATTTAAAACGTTCATCATGGGGACAGGTAATTGCCGGGCATTGGTGCCACCCAGGTATTGGAACAACGGAAGCTCAACATCGTTCGCCGCAGCTTTAGCAACAGCAAGAGAAACGCCCAGCATGGCATTGGCTCCCAGTTTGCCTTTGTTTTTGGTTCCATCAAGCTCCAGCATGATGCCATCAATGAGCGCCTGCTCTGTGACCTCTATTCCAAGCAGCTCCGGTGCGATTCGGGTATTAACATTTCCCACCGCTTTGCTCACCCCTTTACCGCCATAGACTTTCTTTTTTCCATCACGTAATTCGAGAGCTTCACGCATACCGGTGGAAGCACCGGAGGGAACTGAAGCTCTTCCCATCAGAACATCTTCCAGAAATACATCCACCTCAACTGTCGGGTTCCCACGGGAATCAAGAATTTGCCGGGCCATGATGGCGCTGATTTCACTCATTGAATTGATTTTCCTTTCAAATCGATGGATTAAGCTTCAATTGCTTTTTTTAGAGCCCGGAACTGGGCTTCTATAGTTTTTTCGATATCTTCCTGGGTGTGGACTGCGGACATGAAGCCAGCTTCAAACTGGGAGGGGGCTATATAAATGCCTTCATCCAACATGCCGTTGAAATAACGCTTGAACAAGTCGGTATCGCAAGACGTGACGGATTCATAGTCCACAACTTCTTTGTCGGTAAAAAACATGGAGAACATGGAACCAACCCGGGTGAAGCAGGCACTGATGCCAAGCTTCTCAACGTTGGCTTTAAACCCATCACAAAGCGTTGCTGACTTTTGCTCGAGATCGTCGTAGACGCCGTCCTCAGAAAGAAGGTTGAGCATTTCAATTCCTGCAGCCATCGCCAAAGGATTGCCCGACAAAGTTCCGGCCTGATAAACCGAACCAGTTGGGGCAATGCCATCCATAATGTCGCGTCGCCCACCATAAGCTCCGACAGGCAATCCGCCACCAATGATTTTTCCAAGACAGGTCATGTCAGGGACAATTCCATACAATTCCTGTGCACCACCTAACGCCACCCGGAATCCAGTTATGACTTCATCAAAGATGAGCAGGGTGCCATGTTTCTCTGTGACTTCGCGTAATGTTTGCAGATAGCCGGGTTTGGGTGGAACGACTCCCATATTTCCTGCCACAGGTTCCACAATCAGGCAGGCGATCTGGTCTCCTTCCTTCCTGAATAATTCTTTGACTTTTTCTGCGTCGTTGAAGGGTAAGGTCAACGTATGCTTGGCGAGATCCGCCACAACACCGGGACTGCCGGGAATCCCAAGCGATATCAGCCCTGAGCCTGCTTTCACTAAAAGGCTGTCGGCATGTCCGTGATAACACCCTTCAAATTTCAGAATTTTGTCGCGACCGGTATGGCCTCGGGCCAGACGTATCGAACTCATCACCGCTTCTGTACCCGAGTTGACCATTCGTACCGTTTCAATGCCGGGAACAGCGGAAACCACCTGCCCTGCCAGCCGGATCTCGTTTTCGATTGGTGTGCCAAAACTGGTGCTCATTCCCGCTGTCGTGCGAATGGCTTCCACGATCCGGGGATGGGCGTGGCCAAAGATAAGGGGGCCCCAGGATGAGTTGTAATCAATAAACTGGTTGCCGTCTTCATCGGTCAGGATATTTCCGTGAGCTTCTTTCATGAAGACCGGGTCGCCACCAACAGCGGCAAATGCCCTTACAGGACTGTTCACTCCACCGGGAATCACTTCCTGGGCTGCTTCAAAAAGTTCTTTTGATCGTGATCTATTCATAATGAGCCAAATAAAACTTTCAAATCTTTTTTAAGGTTTTCAGGAATTCGAGAGCGGTCTGTTACCACCGCACTCGCCGCCGCATTGGCACAGTCGCACTTGGTCTCTTCAACATTCCCGGCTGCTGTTTCCTTTACAATTCCCTGCGCCAGAGCGACATTCTGATGCATGATTTCAAGTATTGCTTCAAGGGTGACCGAGTCGTGGTCATTGTGCCAGCAATCGTAATCGGTTGAAAGAGCCATGGTCACATAACACAGGCCAGCTTCTCTGGCGAGTTTCGCCTCGGTGACATTGGTCATGCCAATCACATCGACACCCCAGGACCGGTACAACATGGATTCCGCTTTTGTAGAAAACTGAGGACCTTCTATGCAGATATATGTCCCACCGACATGAAGGGTGGCTCCTGCCGCCTGTGCAGCTTCTGCGACTTTTCCTTGAAGGTCCGAACATATTGGATCTGCAAGTGCCACATGGCCGACAATTCCGTCTGTGAAAAACGTACTGATGCGCCGATGGGTCCTGTCTATAAACTGATCCGGGAGAACAATGTGCCCCGGAACAATTTCCTCTTTCATGCTGCCGACCGCGCTCACGGATAATATTCGCTTAACACCGAGTTTCTTCATCGCAAATATATTGGCGCGATAGTTGATCTCTGATGGTGGAATCCGGTGACCCACTCCATGACGAGGCAGGAACAACATTTCCCGTCCCATTAAATTTCCGCGAATGAGTGCGTCGGATGGAGCACCAAACGGGGTGTCTACTGTTACTTCTTCCAGGACTTCCAGGTCTTTCATGCTGTAAAGACCGCTGCCTCCAATGACGCCTAGTACCGGTGCTGCCATATTAGTTTTGTCTCCTGAGATTGTTTACCGGATGGTAATTCATGATTGTGGGTGGGGAATCCTGTGATGCGAAGATTGTCGAAGGGCAAGGAAAGCCAGAAATCAGCTTTCGGTTCGTTTGTCCACTTCTTCCAATAAAAATTTGAGTTCGGAAACCTTGTCCCCCGCCTGGTGGATTAAGCCAGCTTCCTGTTTGAGATTTTCAATCTTGACATTGACGTCTTCAGTCATCAGATTCAACTGGTTTAACCGTTTTTCCAGTTCTTCAAGTAAATGGATTTTGCCAGAGAGCGCGTCAATTTTGGATTGAGCCTCATGGGTGATGGCGTTGAGTTTTTCAATGTTGATTGAGATGTTGTCGAGGTTGTCTTTTTCCAGTTCAATGCGTGCCTTGTCTGCCTGCACTTTCGATAAGGCACCGTCCAGTTCCTTGACTGCCTGCCGGGTTTCCTTGACCTTGCTGTCACTTTCCTGAACCTGGCGCAATCGGTCTTCCAGCCCATCCATCAGGTTCTGCAACTGGTCGATTTTCTTTTCGGCATGTACCACCATCTCTTCTTTTTCTTCCAGAATTTCCTGCCGGACTTTTAAATCTTTCAACAGAGTATCCTGATCGGCCAGCCTGGAATCAGTGGCATTGATTTTTTCTGTCTGATGAGAGATGGTTTCAAGTTTGTCTTCAAAGTTCCGGACAATCTGCCCAAGGTCTTCCCGGACTTTCCCAACATGTTCGATTTCCTCTTTGGATTCCTGCAATTCCTTGTATTTGGAACGGAGCTCGATTTCCATGATGCTGAGTTTGGAAGCGAGGTGGTTCATGCGGCGTTCCTGGTCGTCCACCGCTACTTTTTCCTTGGTCATATCCAGGATTTTTTCTTCCACCTGGTTGGTCATGGATTTCAGGTCTTCCAGTTTCTGATCGACCTTCTCCAGGAAATCGATCTTTTTGGAAACTTTGGAAATTTTCAGATTGGCTTCTTCAATAAAAAACTCGAGGCCATCCACTTTCTTTTCCATTTTTTCGATGAGCGACTTGCGCTGCATCTGGGTTTCCATCTTGACGTCGAGACTGATGACCATGGAGCTTAGATCGTTTACTTTTTTATCAACCTGATCCACCAACTGCTGTTTGCGGGCAATCTCGTCCATCTGTTGACGGACGGATTCACTCATCCCGGAATTTTTTTCCAATATTTCGCTGATCTCGTCGGCTTTGCGAATCTCCTGCTCAAATTGCTGGACCTTCTGTTCAGCATCCTCCGCCATTACGTGGAAACGCCCCATTTTTTCGGTGGCGGTGTCAATAACTTTCATCTCATCGTTGAGAATTTTCATCTTGTTGCTGATGTTATCGATCAGAAACGTGTTGAGCTTGGTGATTTTCTCTTCTGTCTTCTGGACTTGAACGCCCTGGTCCTTAACCTGCGCTATCTTGTTTTCGACATCGACCACGAGTGAATCCAGATCCCGTATCCGGCTGCTGACACTCCGCATCTGGTCGTTCTTGACGGAAACATTCTTGGCTTCTATTTTTAGTTCCTGGATTTCCCTGATCAACTGGTTGATGGTTCCCTGGGTTTCCTGCACCAGCTGATTGTGGCTGAGGACCTTGTCCGTGTTGGTCTGGGACTGCTCGAGCAGTGAGCGCAGGTCGTGTAAATCCTGCTGGTAACTGTCGACAACGGTTTTTTCCTTCTGGACCCGCTCCAGCCTTCCTTCCACGTTGTGGACCAGTTGATTCAGTTCCGAGACCGTCTCTGACCCGGTTTTCATGGTCTCCCGGAACAGATTGACCTGATCCATCTGCTTGGTGATGTTCTCCAGCATGTATTCAAGTCGGTTAATGTTCTTGTCCGTGTTCTTGACCTGCTTGATCTCCTCCTTGAGCTTTTTCATCTTGGAGTCCATATCCCACACCAGCGTGTTCAGCCGACCGGCATCCTCGTTTGCTTTTTCAACGAGACCGCGTTGCTGATTGAGGCTTTTTACCTTGTGGTCAATGTGCTCACTTAATAAATGGAGGTTGTCCAGCTCCCGCTTGAGGTGCTGGTACTGGGAGTCGAGGTCTTTGGAGATCGTCTGGAATTCGCGCACGCGGACGTCGAAAGAGCGTACCTCTTCAATGCGCTGGTTTACCGATTCCAGTTTGTCCAGAGTACCGGGGATCTGTTCCTGGATGCGTTCAAAGAACAGGCGTTTTTCATCAAACTGTTCTGATTTTTTTTCGAAGTATTCGACCAGAAGCTGCAGGTTTTTTCTTTCCTGGCTTGCCCGTTCAATGAGGTAATTCATCTCACGGGTAGTATCCGCGGAATCCGGCTCATTGGACGAAGGCGTGGAAGGTGGATCGATTGGACTGGAGGATTCTTCAGACATTGTTGTGTTCCTCGAACCTGAGGCTGGTCGGAGACGGGTAGAAAACCCGATAAGGCCCTATTTTTATATAAATTAGGGGTTTTGTAAAGTAATCCTTGAGGGTGGTTCCAATATTTTTCTGGGGCAGGCATTTGGCCGCGGTTTTTTGGACATGTTCCTTTTGTTTACATCATGAACCTAGATTCTGATGATGGTTGCCAGTAATTGACTGACAGTTGATCATTTTTGAAAAGAAAGTGGTCATTGGCCCTTGATTGGGTAAATTGTAAGTGTCTAACGCTTACGAACCTACTCGACAAGGAGAATCCAATGACCACCGTGAACAAGGTAGCACGAAGGAAACTGTCCATGCTAGAGCTGGCAAGTGAACTGGGTAACGTCAGCAAAGCCTGCAAAATCATGGGGTATTCCCGCACCCAGTTCTACGAGATACGAAGAAACTACCAGACCTATGGTGCTGAGGGTCTTATTGACCGTCTGCCGGGAGCTAAAAGCCCTCATCCCAATCGGGTTTCAGAAGAGATTGAGAAGGCGGTTCTCGAATATTCTCTTAAACATCCCTCCCATGGATGCCTGCGCGTTGCCCAGGACCTGATGCTTTCCGGAATCAACGTTTCCTCGGGTGGTGTCCGGGGTGTGTGGAGTCGGCACAACCTGCTACAGAAACATCAACGCTTCCTGAGATTGGAACAATCGATCAAGGGCAAGAAGATCGACCTGACCGAAGATCAGATTCGTGCGTTAGAAAGGTTCAGTCCGGAGTTCCGGGAACGTCATATCGAAACCCGGCACACTGGTGACCTGGTAGCCGTCGACACCTTCATGGTCGGAACCTTGAAAGGCGTAGGCCGTGTGTACCTGCAAAATGTCATCGACTGTTACAGCCGATACGCCTGGGGAAGGCTCTACACCAGCAAGTTGCCGGTCACCGCAGTCCAGACGCTTAACAACGAGGTACTCCCGTTCTTTGAATCTCACGATGCCAGGATCACGACTATCCTCAGTGACAATGGCAGAGAGTTCTGCGGACGAAAAGACCGCAACCCTTACGAACTGTTTTTGCAGTTAGAACAGATCGAACACCGCACCACAAAAGTACGTCGTCCCCAGAGCAACGGCTTTGTTGAACGTCTCCATCGAACACTACTCGATGAACACTTCCGCATCATGGGAAGAAAGAAGTGGTACGAGTCCGTTAAGGAAATGCAGAAGGACCTCGACACCTACTTCATCCACTACAACACTAAGCGTCCTCATCAGGGCAGAAATATGAACGGCAGGACACCGGAAACAGTCTTCAAGGAAGGTCTTCCAAAACCAGATAAAATACAGGAGCAAAAAATAAAAAAGACGGCTAAAATAGCCGCCTAAATCCAATACCCAACAAGGGCCTCTGTTCGGCAAATACTAGCTTTGTACACATTTTCCGTAAATTCCTTTATCATGATATTCGATCTCTTCATGTATGTTGATAGGTTCTGGATGATCAACATCAAACGGTTTTCATTCTATGGACTCGGTTGCAACACTAACTGGGTGACACACGGACAATCCCTACCCATAACAGCACCACCAACCGCGACTTCACCGGTTACGAACACCTAAACGAACTTGGCCCTATTTATTTTAGCTACAGGGCGCAGGATCCTATATTGAGTAATATTCGCCTATTATATGCCTATTAATATAATTCAACCTTAAGAACAATACTAACAGACCATTGTTTTTAAAGAGCCGGTGAGAGGAGTCGAACCCCCGACCTACTGATTACAAATATTCAATTCAGGTTTTCACTTTAGTTCTTGATTCTTCCTAACGTATTTATATCATAAGGTTTGGAGTGTTTTGTCAGTTCTCTATATTTCTGGGAAATGATGGGGAATAGCAGGGAATTCCAAGCAAGATTACACACGAATTACACTAAAAGATTTGGGCTCTATACTCAGAAGAATAGCTGAAATCAAATGCAACCAAGGAAAGAAAGGATTCTTTTTCCTTTTGATAACAGTACTCTGCACAAATTATTTATTGAAAACAGATTTTATAATTTTTCCCGTAGCAATATCAATTTCGCAATTATAGGAACAAACCGAATCAGCCATCAAATAAAATGACCAAGGGAGCAATTTACTCCTTACCTTGCTCATTTGGTAATAAGTATCCCTTTTTTTATCTGTCGGTAACTCTATACTGCCCCCCAAAAAGACTGGACAGGTGATAAGTGGTTTTATGAATGTTTCTGAGGGAGCTAAGATTCCCATCGGAGCCGCCCCGTCACTTTAGACAGGGGGCGGAGGAGATGGGGAATCGTATTCCCTTTGGTGAGCCCTTATCTGGAGTCATACGATGGAGAATGGAATTCAACGCTGGACGGCGAAGCGTAAGTCGGATTTGGTATTGCAGTTGATTAAAGGTGAAAAAACGCTGGTAGAAATCTGTCGGTCTCAGGACCTGAAGCAATCAGAGGTTCAGGGCTGGCTGGATCAGTTTTTAAAGTCTGGTGAACAGGGATTGAAAACGAGTGCGAAAGGCGAGCAATCGTTACATGAGCGCGAGGTGAAGGACCTGCGGGCCAAGGTTGGCGAGTTGGTCCTCGAACTGGATGCCAGAAAAAAGTTGCAGGCTCTGATCGAGTTGGAAGAGAACGCCTCTTAAACGTTCAGAGCCGAATGCAAGAGGAAGGTCGTCTGGTGTCAGTATCGAAGCTGTGTCGCTGGTTCGAGTTGCCGCGTTCAACGTTTTACTATCGCCCGCCTTCACCACAGCCTGCGAAGATGGACACCGAGTTAGTGTTGGAACTGAAGCGTGTGATTGATGAAGAACCGACCTATGGCGTGCGTCGGTTAACCGCGATGGCACGGCGGAGCCTGGGAATCCCGGTGAACCGCAAGAAGGTGCATCGCATTGTGAAACTCAATCACTGGCAGGCGATCAAACGGTCGAAGGGAAAACGTCCGCGTGTTAAAGGATGGATCTCAAGAGCCCAGCACCCGGATCAACGTTGGGCGATAGATGTGACGCATATTTTTTGTGGTCGGGATGGCTGGTGTCATCTGCCGGGAGTGATCGATTGTTCGGACCGGGAGTTGGTCGGCTGGCGATTGTCTAAATCCGGCAAGGCGAAAGTTGCGGCGGCAGCACTCGAAGACGGATTGAGGCAACGCAGGATTACGAAACGCCATAAGCTTGATCTTCGGTCAGACAACGGCCTCGTGTTCGGATCAAAAGTGTTCACCAGGGTGGCGAATCACCACGGCGTGAAGCAGGAATACATCACGCCGTACACACCGCAACAGAATGGCATGATCGAGAGGTTTTTCCGAACGTTAAAAGAGGAATGCGTGTGGCTCCACAGGTTCGAGTCGATGGACCATGCGTTTGAGGTGATTGCGGACTGGATCGACAAGTACAATCAGGCCCGACCGCACTCGGCACTGGGCTACCTCAGCCCACAAGAACACAGAATCAAATTAGCCGCTTAATCTGTCTTGAAAACAGGGGAGCAGTACAACTCCGCGATCCATAATTGCTCGCCTTGCAAATTGTAACCAAACAGGTTTTTAAATTGCTCCTGGTTCTTAAATTTTAACTTTTCGTCGGAATCCAATAAAACGATGACCGTGTCTTCAATGATAAACGCGTCATCAACTTTATATTCACAAGAAATTGTAACATCATCAGCTTTTACAGTATTTTCTGAATAGCTAATACTGGTCATCTAAAAGGCACCCCTTCAAGAAACTTTCCTTTAGGAATATCACTAAGTAGCTCAAATTGCTCTGCGCCACCCCTTCGGTTTGGAAACAATTCATTTGGTTACTTTAATTATTCAAGGAGCACGTACCCATCATCTGTTTCGGTTGGCCTCTCAAATCCAATTGCCTTGATACTTATAATTTGATTATTTTCAATCAATACATCGAATTCAATGCCATTCGCACCACAATGAGGGCATGGCCCCCCAAACCCTTCCACAAGGACTTTCTTATATTCAGGTTTTCCTTTGTCATTCCCTCCCCATTTAATTTTATCTCCTAGTTTGTATTCGAATTGCCAAGTACTGCCATATTTAAACTGGACTTCAAATTGACCTTTTTCCCCACATTGATGGCAATCGGTCTCTCCAAAAACTGTATTAAAAGCACTCATTAAAATAACTCCCCGATTGGGCCTACTCTCTTAAGAAGTTTTTCATCACGTGTTAACAACTTGGCGTTTTCCCTTATTGCTGATCCGGTAATTATGGCATCCTTATTTTTTATTCCCGACCTCTTTAGTCTATCGACTAAATCTCGGGAGCCCGCCTTGCCAACTCTTCCTCCATGGGTTGTTAAAAACTCACGAAGGACATTCATGTCCCCTTTTGCGCTAAACTCCTTTATTGCCGTCCTAGAGATTATAGGTCTTCGACCATCAATTGCCTTAATTACAGCATTTACTTCACTAGGAGAACCCTCCAATCTCTTAATAATTGCGTTGGTATCTAAAGCAACCTTTCTTCTTTTGAAAGTATTAAAAGCTTGTCTCGCCTTATTGGCTATTCTAGCAAATTTTATGGCTTGCAGGGCACCGGCGAAGGGTGCGCCGTAAAGGAGTCAAATCTTTATTTGACTGCATTTAAATACTATTGCCACACTTGCAGGTGGCGCGCCTGGCAGGATTCGAACCTGCGACCTACGGATTAGAAGGGTTCAAGTCAGGTTTTCGCTTTAGTTCCAGATTCTTCTTAACGTGTTTATAAACTTTGTGTTGGCGTATGTTGGCTGTTCTCTAAAACTCCCGGAAATGATGTGGAATAGCAGGGAATTCCAAGCAAGATTACACACGAATTACACCAAAAGATTTAACCACTGAACTGCAAAAAATTCACCTAAATTCAAATGCCGTCAAGAAAAGACTTGCCCTCTTTTTTGAAGAACTCTTTGCCTTAAACCAGATGGGTGACTGATGCGTATCATTGAAAGGAACCACATCCACCAGAACGAAAATCAGGACGCGTAATAAACAACTCTGGCCTGTTTAAAAGAAATTAACTTCCAGTAGAATGGTTTATTGGAAACAAAGGACACGCTCGCTCCTTGACACGGAACCGCTACTGGGTGACCCCTCCCTTCCTTTTATGTGAAACTGGGCTAGAGCGATAAGTCATACTCTGGTGGTGACTTCACATTTGAGGTTAAACGAACTCCAGCTTCTAATTTTTCCATAGCCGAGCTACCAACATAAAAAGCTTTTACCTTTTTAAACCTCTTCTTAAATTCCCTCAAAAGGTCCTTATATAAATCACCCGACCATTGATTGTCTGAAACTGTGCCTATCTGGCCTGCAATAATACACTCAAATTCTCCCATGACACCCCCAGGTTTAAGCAATACACTTTCTGGGTGAGAGAGTTGATCAAACAACTTTCTTGTCCCTCCTCTCCTTTGTTCTATATGCCTTATTTTAGGAGTCACACCATTTTCAATTAACAAATAACTATTTTCTCTGTTTAGTTCACCATTGACCGAAACGGATAAATTTGGCAAATCCAAAATAGAACGATATATTTTAGGAAATCCCTCCTGATCGTCCATATAAGAGGCGAAACAAAATAGGGTTCTAGATGCAACCACCTCCAAAACTTTCGAAAGATCATTGCGTGTTGCAAAAAATGAAAGTTGCCTTTTAGCCATTTCCCTGTACCTACTTCGGTTTTGGTATCAATAACAAGTGATCGCCGGGAGTTTGCGACCTTATTCTTGCCGCATTACGAGACTCCCTAGTAGTTAGAGAAATTCCGTCAACCCGAGTATCGACAGTATTTACTCTTAGTGTTTTACCCTCCACCTCCTGGTCCTGGAAGAAATTCCTCAGGGTGCCTGTTTCCACCACCAGTTATTTTAAAGCCACGCCTCTCCATTTCAGTAGCAACGGAATCGATATGATCTCTGGTGCTTCTCTTACCCAATTTCCCATCAGGGTTAGGTACTTTTTTAACACCTTTAAACCGTCCAAACAAACTTGAAAAAACTTTCTCCCCTTGCTGGAAATTGTAGCCAGCCTAACTGGCGCCGACTTTTTTTCCGATCCGTCGATTACGCCCGTCAATGAGGTACTCTATATCATCCGTCGTGTTGGGCAGATCAACGTTGCGCAGGTTGCCGAGTACATCGTAGGTGTAAGTGGTTACGTCCGATGCAACGGTTTTTGTGAATAGCTCCCCGTTGTCCGTGTACGCATAGCTGTTGCCCGCGTAGGTCGTCAACCGATCCTGATCGTCATAAGTCGCGTTGGTTGTCGTGCCGCCGTCTATACTTGTCCGGTTCGAGTTATCGTCATACTCGTAGTTGTTTTGAAGAATAGTGTCCTTCGTAACCGTATCCAGACGACCCGCCGTGTCATAGGTATAATCGTACACATGCGTGGTTGTGCCGTTCAACGTCTCGGTCTTCTTCGTGATGCGACCGAGTTTGTCCCGGTCCTCGCCGGACGGGCGACTGACTCAAAAAATATAAAAATTTAAAGGAGAATCACAAAAACAAAAATAGACGGCTAAAATAGCCGCCTAAATCACATACCAAACAAGGGCCACTGTTCGGCAAATACTAGCTTTGTACAGGCAATGCGTGTGCGCCAACGTTCTTTAATGTCATAGGCAGGAAAAACGTTACCTTTAAAGAAATAACCGGGGTTTCAACTTGTAGTCAAGTAAAGATTTAATCCCTTTACCCTTACACACCCAACAAACAATGAAATTCTTCCTTTTTTTACAATGAGGCACTTATGGCAGTTCAATCAGAACTAAATCCTCTCTCTCGTTCAAAATCTTTAATAATTTCTTCTGGTGACGTGTAAGAACCAAGCGCAGTGACCTTCCCATTAGATTTTTCCACAAGAAGAGGCCCGTTTCCCGCCAATCCATCTCTAAAGATTTTTGTTTCCAAATATTTTTTCGTGTTATAGAAAAAGAGCCAACCATAATTTTTCTCTATAGTGTATTCCGAAAGAATAGTGACAGGCATATGGCTTTCATATCTCTCACTTAAATATTCATTTGCAACTCTATATGCTGATTCCTTGTCAATCATGGGTTACCCTTAAATTAGTCCGTTCTCATAAACCTAAAAAAATCGAACTTGCCAATTCTAGCAGGCCCGCCAATTTGACCATCTGGAAAAAAAACTCTACCATTCCGGTTTGTGACATTAAAAACATGACCTACTCTTCCAGATTCGCCAAACACAATCCCTCTTGAACCAGAGCCCGCATTTAAAAAGCTCGATTCAATTGTAAAGGAGTCAAATCTTTGACTGTAAAGGAGTCAAATCTTTATTTGACTGCATTTAAATACTATTGCCACACTTGCAGGTGGTGCGCCTGGCAGGATTCGAACCTGCGACCTACGGATTAGAAGGGTTCAAGTCAGGTTTTCGCTTTAGTTCCAGATTCTTCTTAACGTGTTTATATACTTAGTGTTGGCGCATGTTGGCTGTTCTCTAAAACTCCCGGAAATGATGGTGAATTGTATTGAATTCCAGGCACGATTACACACGAATTACACCAAAAAATAAAGCCGCTACACCCAAAAAATTAGATTAATGCAGATTTAGCCAAGAAGAGAGGCGACAAAAAAGAAAACCAGAATGCGCATCAACCAGCCCCGGCCTGTTAAAAGAAATTAACGTCCAGTAGAATTGTCTATTGGAAAATAGGGACACGCTCGTTCCTTGATACAAAAACCGCTAATGGGTGCCCCCTTTACTTTGTCTTAAAATTTAGATTATTTCTTGGCTTTATAGTTTGGGTTAAGTATAAAGTCACCGCTTATCTCACCTCTATCATTGACCTTCCAAGCACCCACCACTGCCTCTGGAGGAATAGCTTCATCGTCTTTAAAGCTACCCGAAATTCTATAAACCCAACCATTGGGATATTTTTTAGCTTCTTCAATTTCACCAGGATCTGGAGAAATGGGTTCCATTTGGTCATTTCCCTAAAGATTTAAACCATTTTTCGTGAAACTCTTCTTGGGCTTCAGGTGTAGAAATTAGGTGAGGCTCAGTAAAATCAAAAATATCTATCAAGTTTTCAGGGTTACCTTGTTGTCCAAAAATTGTAATATAAGCTTTTCTACCACGACTCATGTCTCTCGACATAGCTGAGGGGAAAACATCCGCTCGTGCTCCATTACATAAAACAATATAGTTCTTCTCTTTAAGGAAATTTCTCAAGTATACCATTGCTTCAAATAAGTCATATTCTTCAATTAGTACTTCTCCAATACTAGGCGAATTGAATGCATTTTTCCAAGGTGGTTGGTCAGAAATAGAAAAAAAACCTATCTCTCTATTACCCTTAGAATCTTGAATTTCAATTTCTTTTATTTCCATCAAGGTATAAAGTTAGGGTTTAAATATGTAAAGGAGTCAAATCTTTATTTGACTGCATTTAAATACTATTGCGACACTTGCAGGTGGCGCGCCTGGCAGGTTTCGAACCTGCGACCTACCGATTAGAAGGGTTCAAGTCAGGTTTTCCCTTTAGTTTCAGATTCTTCTTAAAGCCTTTATATACTTTTTTTTTTGGTGTATGTTGGCAGTTCTCTAAAACTCCCAGAAATGATGGGAAATATTAAGGAATTCCAGGCAAGATTACACACAAATTACACCAATAGATAGGGCTTCTGCCCCCCCAAGAAACAGATCAAAGTGAATGCATCTAAGAAGAGAGGCGACCAGAACGAAAACCAGTATGAGTAGCAAATAGCTCCGTCCTGCTTAGAAAAACTATTTCCAGTAGAAAGGACTGCTGGAAGAAAAAGACACATTCGTCCATTGACACGGAGCCTGCTAATGGGTGACCCCTTTGCTTTACATGGCCTAGTAACGAGTTGCGTTGACAGAGTTGGTTCTTTGAAAGAGAAAGAGCCATGGTTTTCCGGTTAAGATAAGTTGTCGAATCTTAATCTTAAAAGGAGAAAACCATGACTCAATCACAATACGTTATCAGAAGAAAGCTGAACATTCTAGAGCTCGGTCAGACGCTGGGGAATATCAGTGAAGCCTGCCGGAAACTGGGCGTTTCTCGCCAGCATCATTACGACATTAATCGGCTCTTGAAGAGGATGGCCTGGAGGGACTCTTAGAGAAGTCCCGCAAGGCCCCTCGTATCGGCAATCGGGTGTCACCTGCAATCGAACAGAAGGTGCTGGATTATGCGCTGGAGTTTCCGACCCAGGGCCAGAAGCGGGTCGCCAATGAACTCAAGAAACAAGGCATCCAGATCAGCGATGGTGGTGTTCGTAGTATCTGGCTGAGACACAATATCCAGATCGCAAGCTTACGGCTGAAACGGTTGGAGGCATGGTCTGCCGAGAACGAAGGCATTCTCACCGAATCGCAGGTTCAGGCGTTGGAACAGGCCAAAGAGGAAAAGGAAGCTCATGGAGAGATCGAAACACCGCATCCCGGTTTTCTTCTTGGCCAGGACACTTGCTACATCGGTTACATCAAGGGTGTCGGAAAGATATACCAGCAAACGGCGATTGATACGCATTCTAATGTTGGTTTCGCCAAAGTGTACTCGGACAAAACGGCTCTGACAGCGGCGGACTTTCTGAACGACAAGGTCCTGCCGTTCTTCGATGCCCAGAACATGGCGTTGCTCCGCATTTTAACTGACCGGGGCACCGAGTACTGTGGCCGCATCGAAACCCACCCTTACCAACTCTTTCTTCATCTTTCTGGCATTGAGCATTCCAGAACCAAAGTCCGGCATCCGCAGACTAACGGCTCGACCGAACGCCTGAACCAGACTGTGCAGAATGAGTTCTACAAAGTGGCGTTCAGAAAAAAACTGTACCAATCCATTGAAGATATCCAAAAGGATCTGGACGACTTCATGCATCACTACAACAACGAAAGAACCAATCAGGGAAAACACTGCCAGGGCAGAACGCCCATGCAGACCTTCCAGGACGGAAGACCTCTCTATCAAAAATACGTCTTTGAAACTTTAAAGGAGGAAAATCAAGCCGCGTAGTATAATCAAAAACCCTTAACCGGAAAACCACCTGTACAGACTAATGTTACGCAGGGCAAATTAGTTTTAAAGAGCAAAAAGAAAAATTAATAAATCAAAACCCCTTAACAATATCTATACATTCTTCTATCCCCTCTAATCCATTTAGAGCTTTTTTCGACTTTGAATTCTCAGGGTTATCCTCTAATGACTCCTTAAAATATGACCTGGCTCTAATAAAATCTTTCTTGGCTCTAAAAACCAAACCCTGAAAATATAATATTTCATCATCTTCAAAAGATCCCCAATGACAATCGTAAACCTTTTCAAAACATTCATTCGCTTCATCTAATCGGCCCAAAAATAAAAAGTTTTGCCCTCTATTTTTCCAAAAAAAACCCTCATCCTTTCCTTTAACTTTACAGGCCAATGCGTACCACTTATCCGCCTCCACACTAGCCGCCTCTCCTCTACAGCTATTTATTCCCAATTCCACAAATATTGCTCCTTGAATTTCTTCTTGGCAATATTCAAGCGCCTTTTTAAAAGCTTTCTCTGCCTTCCTCCAATGAAACAATCCTCTCAAGGCTCTTCCGTACCAAATCCAAGCCAAACCATGGTCTTTATTTAGCTTCAAATATTCTTTTAATGTTTCAAAAATTAATATTTCATTCCAATTATCCCTTGCACTTTCATGAATTGCTAAATATAACTCTGCAACCTGATCTATCCGATAGTGAGATTCCCTTATTTTGCGGGCAATATCACTCGCCTCTCCGACACATTGAATCTTATCTAATTCATGTCTAGCCTTTGAATCATTAACAACATTTTTAAATATTGCTTCAGATTCTTGATAGGCTCCCATGGATTTATGGACTAGTCCAATATTCATTAAAATTTCATCCATTAATGAATTTTTATTATTCTGGTTACTTTCTTCAATTTGAATAGCTCTATTAAAGCTATCTAACGCATCTCGGAAGCGTTCTTCTTTTATTAGAAAATTTCCAAAAAGAACAAAATGAAACGGTTTACATACAAATGGATGCCCAAAAAATTTTTCAAATTATTTTCCTGCATTTCTAAAGTTCCCTATGTTCATTTCCAGATTGGCAAGTCTAAAATATACTTGGCCGTTTTCATTTCCCTGGTCATATTTTAAGCATTCCTGATATGCGTTCCTCGAAAGATCTATACAAAAATTTTCACCAAGTGAATATGCATACCAGAACCATCCAACAGGATTCTTTGGGTTTAATTCAATATATTTTTCAAAACAAATTATTGCCGGCAAAATCTTTTCAAGCTTTAAAATTTCATTTTGCCCTCGAATTAAAAGGTCGGAACCATCGGGTTTCAATTTGGATTCTCCATCATTTAAAATAACCTATATTTTAAAAAAATTATAACAGAAGGGGTTCTTGTTTTTATTATTTCTCATCCCAGTACAAATTTTCAACAGGAATCAAAAAATCTATATAACATATTCTATTTCAATAAAAGCGTTTATTTAGTGAGTTTTAAAAATCATTCAATCCCAACAAAACCTATTCAAGCATGAAATTTATTTTAAAATGTTATACAAAAAACTTAAGAAATTGATGTGATTCAAACAAATGAGACCCAATAGATTTTTACTTAAAACCAAAAAACTAGGTAAAATTTATTCCTTAGTTCTGCTTAAAGCTTTGCAATTCATTTTGCAATGATTTATCAACATTATTTATTGCTGTAGGGTTTTTACTCTGTTGGTCAATTATATCCGTTGCTTGGTCTGTAGGATTATCTCTTTTTATTCTATTTCTTTCTTTCTTGAATTGCTTGGTAAAGGAGTCAAATCTTTATTTAACTGCATTTAAATACTATTTCCACACTTGCAGGTGGCGCGCCTGGCAGGTTTCGAACCTGCGACCTACGGATTAGAAGGGTTCAAGTCAGGATTTCGCTTTGGTTCCAGATTCTTCTTAACGTGTTTATACTCTTAGTGTTGGCGTATGTTGTGAAGAGTGCTAGTAATAGTCTGACAGTTGATCATTTTTGAAGAGAAAGTGGTCATTGGCCCTTGATTGGGTAAATTGTAAGTGTCGAAGCTTACCAATTTACTCGAAAAGGAGAATCCAATGACCACCGTGAACAAGGTAGCACGAAGGAAACTGTCCATGCTAGAGCTGGCAGGTGAACTGGGCAATATCAGTAAAGCCTGCAAGATAATGGGCTATTCCCGCACCCAGTTCTACGAGATACGCCGCAACTACCAGACCTATGGTGCAGAGGGTCTCATCGACCGTCTGCCTGGTGCCAAAAGCCCCCATCCCAACCGGGTCTCTGAGGAGATTGAGAAGGCGGTTCTGGACTATTCCCTGAAACATCCTTCTCATGGTTGCCTGCGGGTGGCCCAGGACCTGATGCTTTCCGGAATCAACGTTTCCTCTGGCGGCGTCCGGGGTGTGTGGAGCCGTCACAACCTCTTGCAGAAACATCAACGATTCCTGAGATTGGAACAATCGATCAAGGGCAAGAAGATCGACCTGACCGAAGATCAGATTCGTGCGTTAGAAAGGTTCAGTCCGGAGTTTCGAGACCGCCACATCGAAACCCGGCACACCGGTGACCTGGTGGCGGTGGACACCTTCATAGTCGGAACCTTGAAAGGCGTAGGCCGTGTGTACCTCCAGTCTGTCATCGATTGCTACAGCCGGTATGCATGGGGAAGGCTCTACACCAGCAAGCTTCCGGTTACCGCAGTCCAGACGCTTAACAACGAGGTACTCCCGTTCTTTGAATCTCACGATGCCAGGATCGCGACCATCTTGAGTGACAACGGCAGAGAGTTTTGTGGACGAAAAGACCGCCACCCTTACGAACTGTTTTTGCAGTTAGAACAGATCGAACACCGCACCACAAAAGTCCGTCGTCCCCAGAGCAACGGCTTTGTTGAACGCCTTCACAGAACCCTGCTTGACGAGCACTTCCGCATCATGGGAAGAAAGAAATGGTACGAGTCTGTTGAGGAAATGCAGAAGGACCTCGACACCTACTTCATCCACTACAACACCAAGCGTCCTCATCAGGGCAGAAATATGAACGGCAGGACACCGGAAACCGTCTTCAAGGAAGGTCTTCCAAAACCAGATAAAACACAGGAGCAAAAAATAAAAAAGACGGCTAAATTAGCCGCCTAAATCCAATACCCAACAAGGGCCACTGTTCGGCAAATACTAGCTTTGTACAGACAAAATATCCACCTATAGTCAAAGAAGGCTTATCTCCTCAATGAATTCTAGAACTGAATTATGTTCTAGTTAGATCAATACAACTGGCTTACTTGCCTTTCTCCGACAACCTTTCTTCGCTTTTCTCAAGAAAATATCCGTAAGCAACAACTTCATCCTTCCAAGGCTTGTGCCGTTTACTTCGCTCATATACGGTCAAAAAATTAGTAGTTATATTTGCCCAAGTCGAATACTGAGGATAGTCCAAGTCCACATCAAATTCAAAAATCTCTCCGTCCTGCCTAATTATTTTTCCAAAAAACTCTGAAGCTCCAGTCATATACCAACTTACCAACACACAAAATTGGTAAGCAAAACCAGCATTTTTTAGCTGCTTATAAAAGGCTTGTCCAACTAACTCCTTTGACTGAAACTGTTGATTTAACAACTCGTTTCCTTCAATGCTGGCATCAACTTTCATGCTGGGTTTACGCTTATTTTTCTTATGAGGTAATTCCATGATCATCTCCTCAGTCTGCCTGGAAAAGTGGATACGAGATTTCCCTTAATGTCTGAAATAATAGACAAAATATTTGTTGATCCACCGCCAAACTTAGCTGCATTTATACCAACACTTTGACCTAGGTGCACTTCCCTTAGAAAGGTAGCCTTTTTACCAATACCAGTTAAATGACTTGCCGGGGATTGAACCACACTTTTTGAAGTTAAAATATTCTTTAAGGCTGATTGTGAAATAGTAAATTGGCTTTTTGATGCAATTTTTCCGGGATTAAAATGACCTTTTATAGTATGCCCAAAACCCTCATTGCTAACATTTATCCGGGATTGAACACTTCCAGGAATTTTAGTTGCAAACTTTCCTAGTCTACCAAAATAATTACCAAAGTTTAAAAACTTTCCAAATTGAAGTGGGTTTTTTCCTGCAGTTAAAGTGTCTGTAATTTTGTCACTGTCAAACATAGCAAATGCCGGGCCAAAAACATTTGCTAATAACCTTTCAAAATCTCCTGCGTCGTTAGAGATTGCCCGTTCGGCCCAATATTCCGCTCTTTCTCTAGCAATAAAGTAAAGGGGTCAAGTCCTTATTTAACTCTTTACTGTTGTTTTTTGATATTTAGAATATGTCTGACCTCTACGACTTGAAGTAACGCACGGCTGGTATCAAGAAAAGTTTCGAGGGTTAGTTTTTAAAGAAATCAGGAACTGACAATAAAAATAATCGATGTCTCATTAGAGATGTATAGGTAATGTTATGGATAAGCAAAGCGGGAAACTATTTGCAGGCTCCGGGTCAATGGACGAACGTGTTCCTATTCTCCAAAGGTTGATTTTGATTCAGTGATTATTAATCTTTTTGCAAATGAGACTTATATCGATCGCGAATCTGGGCGACGAGGGCGTGATCCGGACCAAAACGTTTTTCAAATATTTTGATGGCTTTTTCATAGGCCACCTTGGCTTTTTCGTCTAGCGCCTGCGACCTGTAATTTTCTGCCAGGTTATTCCAGCTTGCTCCCACATTAGGGTGATCTGCCCCCAACAATTGCTCATCCAGCGCCAGCATTTTTAGAATTATCTTTTCCGATTCTTTTAATTTGGACTGCTGACTGTATATACTTAATAAAGAGTTCAACGTTCCATGCAATCTCGGGTCCCCTGCTTCAAACTTCTCTGCATCTTCCAGAGCTTTCAATAAATATCGCTCTGCTTCCGCCAGGTTTCCTTTCAAATACTCCTGCTTCGCCGCCTCCCGATGGAATTCCCAGCCTTTATTTTGGAAATAATTTTCTTTAAAAAAAAGAAAAGTTCCGGCCATCAGAACTAATATCGCCAGAGCTTTGAACCAGAAATTTTCAGATCCCTTGGTGTTTTTCACCCGTGGCACTTTCCCAGTGTTTTCTTTCGAGTTTCCAATACTGGTTCATGTATTTTTGTACCCAGGCCAGTATTCCCCCCTGGAGACCCAGCAGGATCACTTCACCCGCCCAGTACCCTGTCATATTCAGCGGTAGAGCCTTGGCTAAGAGGCTGAATACGGCAAACAGGGAAGCCAAGGCGTAACTATTGAACAGGGCATCACACCTTTTTTTTATTATTTTACACAAGGTTTTTAAAAGAAACCAAAAAAACAAACCTTCGGCAATGGAAACGAAACCATATATAAAAAGCTCAGCAACATAACCACTGTAAGGAGTTTTAAATTCTCCCAGGAGCCGGGAAAATATATAGAAGGGAATGAGAGTGGCAATAAATAGAGACATGACCCTGAGTTCCGGGTTTACGTGGCATCCTTTATAGTTTCTGACCTGCCGGTAGGTCCTGTAAAACCAGAAATAAAAATAAAAGCCAAAAGTGAATATATAAAATATTACTATTTTTAATAGCGACTGCTGAAAGGGAGGGAAACGGGTAATGACCCAGCGCCTCTTTCCAATATTTCTAAAAAAAATCTCTTTGATCGTTTCCTGTTTTCCGGTGTCAACATCCACCACTAAATCATCCGGCCCCAGTTTTCCATCGGCAAGCTTGTTACGAATATTTTTTAATAAAAGAGGTCCGGATTTGATTCCCTCTTTTATTACCCAGAAATTTTTACGATAAAATTCGATTACCTTTGAATGCCGGGACAATTCTTTTTTGGCTCTCAAACCAAAATAGATTCCCAGACTCACCATTCCAAACAGGAAGACAAAGGACCATTGCGCGCCAGAAAAAACTATCGTGTCATAAAGGCCATGGATCAGGATAACCAGGAGGGTCCCGCCGGCAAAAATTCTCCTGGCATTTGGGCTGAATTTTGCCGTCCCAATGAAGTAGCCCAGAATCATCCCCAGAAAGGCGTGACCAGGAACAGCGGTGATCATTCTTAAAATCCCTACAGAGTGGCCATAGGAAAATACATAAATAATATTTTCAAAGGTAGCAAAACCGCACCCCATGATCCCGCCATAAACAATTCCATCAAATGGTTCATTAAACTGGCGGTCTTCATAAATAAAGGCCTTGAGAAAAAGCACTTTGCACAATTCTTCTACCAGGGCCACAACTAAAAAGGCGTAGACAACATCATCCCATCCAAATGCCAGCCCACTTCTGTCCAGTTCAAACGCCACACGAAGCGTGTCTTCTATATATCCAGAAGGAAATACTGCGAATCCACCCAACAGAAAACTCTTCACCACCATCCACCGGGGTTCCGGCTCCCATTTATCTGAATAATACAGATAAATGGCTAGAGCAATTCCGGGACCGATAGCCAGATAAAGCAGGTGGAAGAACGCCATTCAACCCACACCAGTTTAGGGTTTTTATTTTGGAGAGCTTTGCATATAACTCCAGAAGAAGGGCTGATTCACTTACAATATTATCCCCTTCAATAACTGCTATTCGTATTCTAGAATAAAAAAGGAGAGAAACAGAGGTGGTTTTATTGATGACCTCTCACGCACCCTCCTTTTAAAGGGGAACGTAATTAATAAAGAGGGAAAACCTTTAACTGGCTACAAGTTTATTTAGAATATTCCAATTGCCGGAATAGGGCCTTGTTTTTCTGTGCTTGCTCTTTAAAGGGAGCAACTGATTTATCGACTAGTTATGATTCTCTTTAATCTAACAAAGGGGATATCTAAATCTTTCAATTATACGCAAATAGCAATCTGTTCTTTGGAAGTCCTTAACGCCCGATCAGCTTCTCGGCTATCTGGACGGCATTTAGTGCGGCGCCTTTTCTTAAATTATCCGCCACGACCCAGAAGTTCAGGACCCGTGGGTTACCCAGATCTATCCGGATTCTTCCGACCTGCACTTCGTCTTTGCCCGCGGCATCGGTTGCCAGCGGATATTCATTTTTTCCGGGTGCGTCTACTACCTTGACCCCCGGAAAGGCATTGAGTTTGTCTCGCAACTCATTCAAATCGATTTCCCGTTCACATTCAACGTTCACCGACTCGGAATGTGCGACCATTACCGGAACCCGCACGGTGGTGGGAGAAACATCGATTGAATCGTCTCCAATTATTTTGCGGGTCTCGTTGACCATCTTCATTTCTTCCTTGGTGTACCCGTTGTCGGTAAACACATCAATATGCGGCAGGCAATTGAACGCGATCTGATGAGGATACACTTCCGGATTGGGTTCCTCACCCTCCAGCAAACTTCGGGTTTGATTCAATAACTCTTCAATGGCTTTTTGTCCGGAACCTGAAACCGATTGATAGGTGGACACCACCACCCGCCTGATTTTATACAAATCGTGGATCGGTTTCAGTGCCATGACCATCTGGATGGTGGAACAGTTGGGGTTGGCGATGATTCCCGGCCCTTCGCCAATTGCCTCTGCATTGATTTCCGGGACCACCAGGGGAACATTGGGGTCCATGCGCCAGGCACTGCTGTTGTCCACAACGACACAACCCGATTCTGTGGCAATGGGTCCGTATTCCTTGCTGATGGAACCGCCCGCAGAAAAGAGCGCGATATCCTGTCCATGGAAGGATTCCTTATTCAGCTCCTGGACTTCAATTTCTTTTCCTTTAAAAGAAAGTTTGGATCCAGCAGAACGGGCAGATGCCAGGCAGGTCAGTTTTGCCACCGGAAAATTGCGATCCTCCAGAATGGACAGCATGGTCCGGCCAACGGCCCCGGTTGCTCCTGCAATGGCTACGTTATACGCTTCTTTTTTTTTCACGCTAAATTCTCTCCTACCCCTTTAGCTACCAAGTCACCCATCTCCTTACACCCTACCTGCTTCATACCATCGGACATGATATCCGGCGTTCTGTACCCTTCTTCCAGAACTGATTCGACCACCTTTTCAAGGGCATCGTGAACATCCTCCCTGTTAAAGGAATACTTGAACATCATGCCTGCAGACATAATCGTTGCAAGAGGGTTTGCTTTGTCCTGCCCTGCGATATCAGGGGCGCTCCCATGGATCGGTTCATACATCGCGTGTTTTTCTCCAAGGCTGGCAGACGGCAGCATGCCGATGGAACCGGTCAACATTGAAGCCTCGTCGCTCAGGATGTCGCCGAACATATTGGTTGTGACGATTACGTCGAACTGTTTTGGATTGCGGACCAGTTGCATGGCGGCGTTGTCGACATACATATGGGACAGTTCGATTTCAGGATGCGCCTTATGTGCGTCGATCACGACCTCACGCCAGAATCCGGTGCACTCGAGTACATTGGCCTTGTCGACGGAACATACCTTTTTGTCTCTTTTTTTGGCCACATCAAACGCGATGGCGGCGATTCTCCGGACTTCACTCTCCGTATAAACCAGAGTGTTGAAGCCTTTTTTCTCGCCTTCCGGAGTGGTCCCGGTTCCGCGGGGTTCACCGAAATAAATACCGCCGGTCAGCTCTCGGACCACCATGATGTCCAATCCTTCGACCACTTCCGGCTTGAGAGTGGAAGCGTTGGTTAATGCGCTGAAGATTTTTGCCGGTCTTAAATTGGCAAACAGGCCCAGGCTGGAGCGAAGGCCCAATAAGGCGCGTTCCGGTCTCAATGAAAAGTCTATGGTTTCCCATTTGGGTCCGCCGACTGCACCGAGTAAAACTGCGTCAGCACTTTCCGCTTTCTTGAGGGTTTCTTCAGGCAGTGGATGGCCGGTGGCATCGTAAGCCGCCCCACCTACCGGACATTCTTTTAGCTCCAGGGTCAGACCCAGTTTTTGCTCCACAACCCGTAAAACTTTAATCGCTTCGGTCATGACTTCAGGGCCGATTCCGTCCCCGGGGAGCACCGTAATATTAAACTTTTCAGACATGGTTCGATCGCCTCATTTTCATAAATAAAACATTAATTTATACCCGAACCTGTCGCCTGTGGCAACCATCTCACTTTGTTTCGCTGGATGAGGGCTTTGTGTGGCATGCGGAAATCGTTTGATTCTCTAAAAACTGTCCTCTCTTCATTCTAAAAGGAAGGGATACAGAGAAGGTTATATTGATGGCCCCTCCCATACCCTCGCCTTACAAGGAGAGGGATTTTCAAATACAAAATCCAAGGCGAGATTCTTCTTCGCCTGGAGGCTCATCAGAATGACAAGATGGGATCAAAAATGTCACCCTGAGCTTAGAGCCTCTCTTGAGTTTATCGAAGGAAAGTGAGACCTCCTAATTGTTTTCATTTAGAAGGCCCTTAAACAAATTTCTCATTAAAAAAGGCTTCCAAAATTTAATCCTGATAATTCCGGGGTTCATAGGAAACCCACTCCAGGCAAAGGCCGCGGGAAGGGGCTGTAGGTCCCGCCAGGTTGCGGTTTTTGGCATCCAGAATCCGCTGCATTTCACCGACATCCATTTTCCCTTTTCCAATCTGAATCAGGGTGCCCGCTATGATTCGTACCATGTTCCTTAAAAAACCATCCCCCTGGATATCAATCCGGATATAGTCGCCTTCCGTTACAATCTGGCATTCGTGGATGGCTCGGATAGCGGTTTTTGCCGTACATCCCCTGCCCCTGAAAGAAGTGAAATCGTGGCATCCCACCACCACCTGGGCAGCGGTGCGCATCGCATCAACATCGAGGGGTGTGGCGATGTAGTGGGCAAATCGGCAATCCAGGGCCGAAGGGAAATCCCGGTTCAAAATTGAATACCGATATAATTTGCAGACAGCCGATTTCTGGGAATGAAAATTCGAATCGGCCTCTTCGACCTTCAGGATGACTACCTCTGGAGGAAGGCAACTGTTGAGGGCTTTCAGGAATTCCCGCAGGGTCATGGTGGACTCCGTAAAAAAATGGGCCACCTGCCCTTTTGCATGAACCCCGGAGTCTGTTCGCCCAGATCCGTAGATAGTGGTGCGGGTTTTGGTGATTACCTCCAGCTTCCTTTGTAGAAGTTCCTGGATAGTCGGGGCCTTGGGCTGGCATTGCCACCCCTGGTAATTCGTTCCATCGTATTCAATCGTTATTTTGAGTTTGCGCATTGAGGAATTCTAACAAAATGGGATGGGCTGGTCATGATACTGATTTCAACCGAATATGAAAGAAGGATTGTAACTTTTAGAGGTCAGGTCGGGTTGCCGGGAATTTCAGGTTCACCGAGCGCTCTTTTCTTTGGGAAAAAGGGCATGATTTCGCGGGCATGGTCAAGTACCTTCTGCTCAAGAGCGTTTCCTGTAGAAATATTTTTCAGCTCTTTTAAAAATTGATCCGCCCATTCATTATTACCGAGGTCCAGGTCATACAGTTCATTGGCTTCCAGAATGAATCGAGCCCATTCCTGTAGTTTTGAAGGTTCTTTATAATAGCGAAGGATCCCCCGCGCCAAATCTTCAATCTTTGCCACAATATTCAAATGGCGGGGATTTTCGATCCTGTGGCCTTCGGAGGTAAGGCTATGGTTGATCTTCAAAAAGGAGAGATGGTGATAGGGTCTTTCACCCCACAGGATCTCTTTAAGGATAGTTTCCTCTTTTTTCAGCATATTGATGACTGGAGAAAGATCCCAAAAAATCGAGGGGACTCACCGGGCCTTACAACCCGGGGTCCCCATTCCATTTCCGCTGGGCGCGGTATGTGCCTAATTATATAGGAACTTGAAAGTGTTTGGTTTTAACTTTTCTGGTCAGGTGGATTCATGGCTCCCTCTCTTTAAAAAGGTTGGGATCTCGGCTGCATTTATAATATGGGACAGTTCTGTCCGATTTCAATAGCCCGAAGCCAATAAATTGGGCAAACAAAACCTTCCCAATAATCACGACATTCTATATGATAGGGTGTGTTTCCCCGCAGTGAATGCGGCTTTCCCATCATTTCAGGAGGTTCCATGAAAACCTATGATGACCTGGCCACCGATGGTGGTTCCAATATCATCGGTCAGGTTGTAAGCCAGCGGGAGAAGTTACGATCCCGTCTGGACCAAATAAAGCACAAAGTCGCCCTTCTTTCCGGTAAGGGTGGTGTCGGCAAGAGTTCATTAACTGCAAATGTTGCTGCGTGTCTTGCAATGCAGGGTCACAAGGTGGGTATTCTTGATGCAGACCTCAACGGACCAAGCATTGCCAAACTTCTGGGCGTCCCTAATGACGTGAAGCTTAATGTTGAGGAGGATGGGGTGCAACCGGGAGAAGGTTCTCTAGGGATCAAAATCATGTCGATGGACATGTTGCTCCCCTCAGCAGATGCCCCAGTAATGTGGACTGAAGGTAAAGACGCTACGGCCGTCTGGGTCAGTACAATGGAATGCACAGCGCTTCGTGAGCTTTTAACGGACACGAAATGGGGTGAATTGGATTACCTGTTGATTGACATGCCGCCGGGAAGCGATCGAATGGATAATATTCGCGACCTGGTTCCAGAATTGGCGGGTGTTGTGGAAATCACGATCCCTTCAAATGCCTCTCAACATATTGTGACCAAATCAATCACCAAAAATACCAGCCTGGGTGTTCCCATCATAGGCCTGGTGGAAAATATGGCAACCTATGTGTGCCCCCATTGTAATGAAGAAGGAGAGCTTTTCGAAGGCGAAGACACCGAGGAACTTGCTAAGAAAAAAGGTGTGACTTTTCTGGGAAGAGTTCCCTTTGATACTCGAATCTCACGTAGAACAGATTCGGGTTCATTGTTTTATTCAGAATTCAAAGACTCACCAACCGGAAAAGCTATTTCCGGTGTGGTAGACAAAATACTAAAATTTATCGAAACTGGTTCCAAATAAAGGAAAGCAGGAGGAAGAATGAAATTTTTATGTATCAAGTGTGACGAGCAAATGGAAACCCAAAAAGACGGGCTGTTCAACGAATCCAATCGTTCCATCAGCCTTAGTTTTAAATGCAAAAAATGTGGGTACGCCATCGCCATGCTCACCAACCGGTTCGAAACTGAGTTTGTCAGTAAGCTCGGCGTTGAAATGGGTGGTGAATCAGAGGTCGGATCGGGCCCAATGAGTATGGTGGGATCTACACTGGCTCAGGGTAAGGAAGAATTGAAACAGGCCGAACCGCCAAAAAATGAAGTGGAGTGGACTCAGGGAGCGAAGGACAGAATGGCCAAGGTCCCCTTCTTCGTACGTGGCATGGCAAAGAAAACAGTAATCGATTTTGCTAAAGAGCGTGGCGTTAAAGTGATCGACGAGGAGTTGATGGATGAGGTTCGTGAAAAAGTGGGTATGTGACCCGGCCCAATCAGGTGTCTGGTCAACGACCATCTGAAACTATCGTCCCCAGGGGAAATTCATGGACCAACCATTTAAGAACTGGACAATCGATCTGGAAGAAAAAACTGCCACGGATAGTAGCGGACTTGTGATTAAGTTCACAGAACCCACAGAAGGAACTTTGGAGGGAGAAATCCAGAACCCGGATGATCTTGAAAATGAGGGAGACGCTATACCTCTAATCCAGGATGCCGCCCGTGCCCTTCTCGCAGAAATGAAGAAAAAGCGCGACAGTCTTAATTAGTTGTTTAGTTTAAAAATAAAACCCCCGAAGGTATTTCCTTCGGGGGTTTCTTTTTTTTACCGTGACTGGAGTGAGCTAAAGGGGCTGCTTGCCTTCAAGTTGTCGAAGCAAGGCGTAGGGATAAAGTCCTGTGCTATGGCCGTCATTCCAGTCGAACTGAAGAGCGTAGAGACCGACCGCCTTTATCTTCAGTGGACGAATGGTTTCGGGAATATCTCCCGGTTTAATTTTTTTCTCACCAGACCACTCGTCGATGCAGTGTGCGCACGGACAGCTTTCGCGTAGCATTCGTACAGAATAGGTAGACTGTTTATCGTCAGTCCAGGTAATGCCCAACGTGACAGGATCGATCTGTTTTATGTCACGTGGAACCGGCGTGTCTTCCTGGCTCTGCCTCAACTCCTTTTTTTCCTGGTAGCGCTGCTCTACAGGTGAAGGGTTCTTTTCACTCATTAGTACTCCTTACCCTTCCCAGGCGAGTTCAAAGCCTGAATCGATTTTATCTTCTTTATTAAATTGATTGATACTGATTTGCGCGGCGACTTGCTCAGCGAGATTCCTGTAAGCGAGCCCTGCTGGAGAATCCGGATCAGTGATCGTGATCGGTTGTCCTGTATCACCGGCTTCCACAATTTTCGGGATGATCGGGATTTGTCCCAGCATGGTGGTTTCGAATTGATTGGCCAGCTTTTGTCCCCCACCCTGCCCGAAGATGAAATATTTCTTGTCGCTCTCTTCAGTTTGAAACCAGCTCATATTTTCTACCACACCTAACACCGGTACTTTAACCTGCTGGAACATTTTGACACCTTTTTCGGCATCAATCAGGCTGATCTCCTGCGGCGTGGTGACGATTACCCCACCGGAAAGAGGCGCCTTCTGCGTGAGAGTCAACTGAACATCCCCCGTTCCAGGAGGCAGGTCAATCACCAGATAATCGAGTTCACCCCATTCCACATTTTGCAGAAATTGCTGAATGATTCCTCCAAGCATGGGACCACGGAGCATTAAAGGCTGACCTTCTTCAGTCAAAAAACCGGCAGATATTACTTTCATGCCGTATTTTTCGTGGGGAAAAATTTTATTGTTCTCTCCGCCTTTTGGTGGTGAGATTGGGATGCCCAGCATTTTTGGAATACTAGGTCCGTATATATCCCCATCCATGATTCCCACCTTTGCCCCTGTCAGGGCAAGGGCACAGGCCAGGTTAACGGTCACTGTGGATTTACCAACACCGCCTTTACCACTGGCAACTGCAATGATGTTTTTTACTGTAGTGAGGATGGGTTGTGAGTGATCGGTAGACCTTACAGCAGCAGTCATGTTGACGGAAACTTCACTGACTCCCTCAACGGCTCCTACTTTTTCCTGACATTCCGTTTTTAATTGTTCCTTGACGGGGCAAGCAGGCGTTGTCAACTCAACGTCGAAAGAAACGCTGCCACCCTCTATTTTCATGTTTTTCACAAAACCAAGGTCGACTATGTTCTTATGCAAATCAGGGTCCATAACGGTTTTCAGGGCCGTCATGACTCCAGTTTGAATTTCCTGTTCAGACATGAAAATCTCCTATGGGTGAATCCGGGCTCTGTATAACCGGCAGAGGCCGTCAAAATATTGAAAGCTGCTTATCAAAGATAAGATGTTAAAAATCAAAAGCAAGCCCGTCTTATAACCAATTGAGAGGACCTTTTGATAAATAATCCCTTTTCTTAGGATGCGTTCGTAAGCCTAAAGTTTTATCTTAATTGACTAACGGGCCCCCCTACCCCTTTCAAAACTGGCTGGAATCCGGAATCAGGTGTTTTTTAGGGTTTCACCTTTACAATACTCAAGCCATGTGATAAATCAAACAGTTAAGAGTATCAAGCCCTTTCGCCCGGTTTCAACCCAGGCTCATCTTCCTTTATTCTTGCTAGTATCCTTCTTTTCAAGCCGAAGCCCGGTAAAACGCTTTTTAACTCCCTCAGACTGAATTAATCACTCAAAACCCTTATCTTCGATAATCCTGAAATGGCCAAAGAAAAACCATCTGATATTGCTTCCGAGCTGGAAACACGCTTTCTGACCTATGCCCTCTCGACCATTGTCTCTCGGTCGCTCCCTGATGTACGGGATGGCCTGAAACCTATCCACAGGCGGATATTATATGCAATCCATGCTATGGGGGTTTCGGGGGACGCCAAACCGGTAAAGTCCGCCAAAATTATCGGTGAAGTCCTCGGTAAGTACCACCCTCACGGTGACGCTTCCACATATGAGTCCATGGTACGCATGGCTCAGGATTTTTCAATGCGATATCCATTGGTAGACGGGAAAGGCAATTTCGGATCACTCGACGGGGATGCTCCAGCTGCATACAGATACACAGAGGGAAGGCTGACTCCGATCACCTCGTACCTCCTTAGTGATATTAAAAAGGAGACAGTTGAATTCAGGGCGAACTACGACAATACCCTGAAGGAGCCTGTAGTCCTACCCTCTCGAGTTCCCAATCTTCTGATCAATGGATCATCAGGTATAGCAGTAGGGATGGCCTGCTCCTTTCCAAGTCATAACCTTTCTGAAACTCTGGAAGCACTCAAGGCTCTTGTCAAAGACCGGGAGTTATCTACCCCTCAAATCATGAAACACATTAAAGGACCCGATTTCCCGACTGGCGGGATTTTGCTGAGTTCTAAAACGGAGATCCGCAAGGCTTACGAGGAGGGTCAGGGAGCGCTCAAAATGAGGGGCGAGTGGGAAACAGAACAATTACCCCGTGGGAAGACTCAGATCATTGTGACGGCTATCCCCTACGGTGTAAACAAAGCCAGGTTGATTGAAAAGATTGCGGAGATCATTATTGCGAAGAAGGTACCAGGCCTCATTGATGTACGTGATGAAAGTGACCATCGCATCCGGGTTGTGCTTGAGCTTAAAGGTTCAGTCGATTCTGAAAAGGTAATGGCCTATTTGTTCAAGCACACGGACCTTGAGTGCAATTTTCAGATTAATTTTAATTGCCTCAAACCCAGCGGCGAACCAACCCGCATGCCGCTAAAAGAAATCTGTATTCATTTTCTGGATTTTCGCAAGGATGTGGTCACACGCAGGTTGACTTTCGACCTGGCTCTGATTGAAAAACGGCTTCATCTACTGGCTGCCTTTGCCATTATTTTTAACAACCTGGACAAGGCACTTAAACTCATACGTTCCTCCAAGTCAAAAAAAGAGGCAGGCCAAAAACTTCAAAAGACATTTAAACTTGACGAAGAACAAAGCGGAGCGATCCTTGATATACCCTTATTCCGTCTGGTGTCTCTTGAGATTGAGAAAATTCTTCAGGAGCAAAAAGAAAAGCTGAAGGAGCAAAAGCGTCTCAAAAGCATTTTAAATTCGGAGAAGAAAATATGGCAGGAAGTCACTAATGAATTGGATGAGATTAAGAAAGAGTTTGGAGACAAGCGAAGAACCAAATTGAAGGCTAACCTCGAAACCGTTGAGTTTAATGCCGAAGATTTTATTGAACACGAAGACGTTGTTCTGGTCTTAAGCCGTAACGGCTGGTTACGCAAACTAAAAACCTTAAATGATCCGTCGACATTGCGATTTAAAGAGAATGACTCTTCACTTGCAATAGTTCAGGCAAATACAAAAGATCTTGTGGCTATATTCACATCCCGCGGCATGGTCTATGTTCAGAAAATTTTCAGCCTGCCCTATACGCGTTCAGGATTTGGAGAGCCGGTTCAGAGTCTGTTTAAATTTGGTGATGGAGAGCGGGTTGTCCGTGTTTTCCCCTTAATACAAAACGATGATGAGAAAAAAGAAAAGACCAGTCAGGGTAAACAGCAAAGTCTTTTTTTTGAGGAACAGGTCGAACCGGAAACGGAATTGTTGTTAGCTGGAACTGGAGGATTTGGTTTTCGGTTTCCAATGGGCAGTCTTGCAGAAACCACTCGGGCAGGTAAACGGGTCATGACTCTGAAAGGTGATGATCGTTTGGCAGCTGTCGTTCCAATCACAAAGTCCCACCTGTTCCTGATAACCCATGCCGGGAAAGGCATGTTGATTGAACCGGGTCCAATAGCCCAGTTATCAGGCACCGGTAAGGGAGTGAAGCTGATCAATGTTGGAGACAGCTATTTGGTTGGCGGTGCGAGCGTTACTAAAAAGGATAAAGTGAAACTGCTCCTTTCAAATGGGAAGGAAAGTGAAATAAAAATGTCGGGAGTCCCGGTATACAAGCGCGGCAGCCAGGGTGTCGGGGTAGTTAAACGAAATAAAGTAGAACAACTTTCAGGTTAAATTTCATGTCGGATTATAAAGCTAAGGATATCCAGGTTCTCGAAGGTCTTGAACCCGTTCGCCGTCGACCCGGAATGTACATCGGTTCAACCTCTTCAACCGGACTGCATCATCTTGTCTGGGAAATTCTGGACAATGCCGTTGATGAAGCCCTCAATGGACACTGCACCATTATAGAAATCAATTTGCTCGATTCAAACAGGATCTCCATCAAAGATAACGGTCGCGGAGTGCCCGTGGACCAATACAAGAAAACCAAAAAAAGCGCCATGGAGATTTTATTTACCACCCTGCATTCCGGTGGAAAATTTGATGAAGGTTCTTATAAAGTTTCTGGAGGGTTGCATGGTGTTGGCATGGCGGTTGTTTGTGCCTTATCCAAGTCGCTGGTATCCACCTCTTACAGGGAGGGCCACGAATGGACCCAGGAGTATTCACAAGGGAAACCAAAAACGAAACTTAAAAAAGGGCCCAAGACCCGGAACAAGGGAACGCGGATAACCTTTAGCCCGGATCCCAAGATTTTCAAGAAAACAGACTTCAACGTCAAACTGATTTTAGAACAGGCAGAATCCAAGGCATTCCTGAATAAAGGGCTTAAAATCCTGGTAAAAGAAGGAAAGAACAACCATTCGTTTCAATATCCTGAGGGTATTAAAGACTACCTGAGAAAATTAACGGATGGGAAACCGATCCTGTCACCTGATCCTTTTTATGTAGAAAAGGAAGCTGACAAACTGAGGATGGAGTTTGCTTTTATATGGACCTCAAATACTGAATCACAGATCTATTCTTATGCGAACGCAATCCGGACGATTGATGGTGGAACGCATGAAACAGGTTTCAGAAATGGGATGACCCGCGCTTTGAAATCTTATATAGAGCGGCGCAGCCTTCTTCCAAAAGGGGTTCCAAGTATTACCGGGGAAGATGTGAAAGAAGGTTTGATTGCCATTCTAAATGTTTACCTGCAAGGGGAGGTTGAATTCCAGGGGCAGACCAAAGGCCGATTGAATTCGGATATAGCCTCACAGGTTGAGTCGGTCGTAAAACATTCTCTGGAACATTTTCTTCTTGATAACCAGACTATTGGAGATCAAGTAGCCAACCGTGTGGTTTTGGCGGCGCAGGCACGTATTGCTTCCCGCCTGGCAAAAGACGCGGTTCAAAGAAAGAGTAACATTTCCCACCGCCTGAACCTTCCGGGAAAACTTTCCGATTGTGCCTCAACTGTTATGCAGGAATCGGAGCTTTTTATATGTGAAGGTGAGTCTGCCGGAGGGTCCAGTAAGCAGGCACGGGACAGGAAGACCCAGGCGATTCTCCCTATCCGCGGAAAAATTCTAAACGTTGAAACGGCGACCCTGGACAAAATTTTGGCAAATACGGAAATAAAGAATATTGTTTCCGCCCTTGGCACTGGGATTGAACCCAAATTTGATTATAGTAAGTTGCGTTATGGAAAGATTATTTTAATGACAGATGCTGATGTAGATGGTGCTCACATTTGTACCCTTCTACTCACTTTTTTCTTCAGGTATATGCCGCAGATTATTGAAAATGGAAATTTATTCATTGCCCAGCCACCGTTGTATCGAATTGATGCAGGTAAAAAATCCTTTTATGCTTTGGATGATCAAGAAAAGGATTCCATTGTTGAGAAACTTAATGGTTCGAAGCACGAGATTGGTCGGTTTAAGGGATTGGGCGAAATGCCAGCGGCCGATTTAAAATCGACTACCATGGACAAGTCAAAACGAACCCTTATTCAAGTGAAAATTGAAGACCAGGAAAAAACCAGTGATCTGTTTGATCGCCTCATGGGAAAGGACCCGGGCTCTCGATTCGTTTTTATTAAGGAAAAAGCGCCTTTTTTCCAGGACTTGGATATTTGATTTTAAAAAGTATTTTCTGTTTTTCAATGCACCCGGCTTTTTTTATTTTAGCCTAACCTCCCCTCTTTCAAAAAAATTTCGACTACTCGAAATCCTGGTCTTACTCTTTTAAGCTTTATGTGTTTGTTCTCCCTAACCCGATCAAACAAAAAGTCGTTGAACCTAAAGGGCAAAGTCAGTAAGATAATAATGCGGAAATGCAAGGTTTTATAAGCGCACTATACTGTGTAGTCAAATTTGCTAACCTCAAAATATCGAGATAATCCATGGCAACCACAACTGCGGGAGAAAAAGTTAAATCACTTACCTCCCGAATAAATTCTGCAAGTGACCTGTCTACTGTGGTGCCTAATATCATAGATGAGCTTAAAGAGTTATTTGAGTCAGAGGCTATTGTGCTTTTCAGCCTGGAACGGGCAACCAAGCAACTTGTTTCCCGAAATCATCTCGGCAACGGAGTTGGCGAAATCAGACAAGATATTTCGCCTAAAACAATTGTCGGCCATGTGGTCACCAGTGGCAAAGCTCTTAACATTTCAGATGTTAATTCCAAGGCTGAACTTGCCATGTACAACCCGAATATGGACCTCGGATCAGCGCTGGACGGCGAATCAGGATTCACCACAAAATCATTGATTGTCGCTCCCCTTGCCCACAATAAAAAACTGGTGGGGGTGATAGAGATCATCAATAAAAAGGGAAACGGAAAGTTTTCCGATGAAGACTTTAAAACCGCCAAAGACTTATCGATCCCTCTCGGTTTAATGGTAACCAAATTGGATGAAGTGAGTAATGGTTCAGGGTCCGCTGGGGGCGGACAGAACTCCCAGGAGAAAATGGTTTCAATCGTTAATGCCATCCACTCTGCTAAAAATGTGGATGAAATTTTAATTGAACTCAAGCCCTCCATCCTGGAGCTATTCGACGCGGAGTTGATGACAATATATGCTGTAGACCAGCCCAAGAATGAGATTTACTCAAAAATGAAATCGGGTGATACGGTAAATGAAATTCGTGTCCCCATTGCCCCGCAAAGTATAGCCGGTTGTGTGGCCATGGCCCAAAAAGCGGTGGTCATCAAGAATGTTTACGATCAAAACGAGCTACAGGCATTCCACTCGGAATTGTCATTTGACAGTTCGTGGGACAAAAAATCCGGATTCAAAACCCAGAACATGCTAGTGGTTCCCATGATGAACCAGAACCGTCTCATGGGTGTTCTTCAGTTGATCAATAAACATTCAGGTGCTCCCTTCACTTCAAACGACGAGAAAAACGCGACTTCTATAGCTGAAACGATTGGCCTGGCATTTTTTAACCAGACCAAGTTTGTACAACAAAAACCAACCAAGTTTTCATACTTAATCAACAATGGAATCCTTTCAGATACTGAATTAAACCAAGCTATAGGAAAAGCAAGACGAAACCAGATTGATATTGAGCAACTATTGCTTGGTGAACTCAAAATTTCCAGAAATGACCTGGGGAAGTCACTTGAGAATTTTTACAATGTTTCTTATGTGGGATATGAGCAGGGAACGGTTCTACCCTCCTCCTTGTTTGAAGGATTGAACCTGAATTTTCTGCAAAAAAATGCCTGGGTACCAATAGGAAGAGAAGGCAAAAAGGTAACTATCCTGATAGATAATCCACTTAATCAGGATAAAATCCAGAACATAAAATTGATATTTGCAAAACATGAATTAGAGTTCAAGGTTTCTTTGAAAGCTGATATTCATGACTTTCTTACGGGAACCCTGGCCGATGATACGGTTGAAGAGGACGATGAGGAGGGGGCTGGAATCGGTGAAATGTCCTCCCTCCTGGACGCGCTGCAAAGTGAAAAAGATGATGGTGTTGAAACCATCGATGACGATGATGATGAAATAAATGCAATCAATGAAGCTGATAACACTATCATTAAGCTTGTAAACAAAATTTTAATCGACGCTTACGACCAGGGAATTTCAGATATTCACCTTGAACCCGGCGTGGGTAAGGACAATATGCTGGTTCGTTATCGCAAGGATGGCTCCTGTCGGATATACCAGGAAATTCCTCCTCTATACAAACAAGCGATTTTGTCCCGTATCAAGATTATGTCTAAGCTGGATATTGCCGAAAGACGTCTCCCCCAGGATGGCAAAATCAAAATGAAATACGGCAGGAAGGATATTGAATACCGCGTTGCGACATGTCCGACAGTTGGCGGAAATGAGGATGCGGTCTTACGTATTCTGGCAGCCAGCAAACCAATTCCTCTTGAAGGAATGAATTTTGCCCAAAGAAACCTGGAGCTGATTCAACGTCTGGCTGCAAAGCCATACGGTCTTATCCTGGTGGTGGGCCCGACGGGATCTGGTAAAACGACAACTCTTCACTCAACACTTGGATTCATCAACAAACCTGATCGTAAAATCTGGACGGCAGAAGATCCTGTGGAAATCACACAAAGGGGTTTAAGACAGGTCCAGATGCATCCCAAGATCGGGTTGAACTTTGCAAGGGCAATGAAATCCTTCCTCCGAGCTGACCCTGACGTCATCATGGTGGGTGAAATGCGGGATGCCGAAACCTGTGCTATTGGATTAGAGGCTTCCCTCACGGGTCACCTTGTTTTCAGTACTCTGCATACCAACTCAGCTCCCGAAACCATTACTCGTCTTTTGGACATGGGAATGAATCCGCTGAATTTTGCAGATGCATTGCTCCTGATTGTGGCCCAGCGTCTGGTGAGAACGCTTTGTAAGAAATGCAAGGAGGACTATCATCCTGGCCGCGACGAATACGATACTCTTGTCAAAGAATATGGTAGTGAAGAATTATTTATGAAAAATGTAGGAATAGAATATACGGACGACCTGACTTTAAAAGGTCCAAAGGGTTGTGATAAGTGCGGCAATACCGGTTATGCAGGAAGAACTGGTCTGCATGAGTTGCTAGAAGGAACAGATGAGATCAAACGGATGATTATGAAAAAATCCCTCGTCGAAGAATTACGTGAGCAAGCTTTAAGCGATGGTATGACTACCCTGAAACAGGATGGGATTAAGAAAATCTTCAAAGGGGACTGCGACCTCAAACAGGTCATGGCAGTTTGTATCGTTTAGCAGTATTAATTGTCAGCTTTTTAAATTTTCCAACCAATCCTCTTGAGCATTTAGTGCTCTCTCGACTATCGCCGCATTTCGCAATTTTTTGTCCCGTATGCGGGTTTCCTTGCCAGTAAAGAGACCAAAATTTATATTCATAGGCTGGAAGCTTCCCTTCCCTTTTTCAAGAACGTGTTTTAATAAGGAACCAATCGCAGTATCCCCCGGAGGAAGTTTGAAAGGTTTGCCCTGGATTTGTCTTGATCCGGATAACCCTGCCATGGCTCCCATGGCGCAGGATTCCACATACCCTTCTACTCCAACAATTTGCCCTGCAAAATAAAGACCTGGTTTTTCTTTAACCTGAAAATTAAGATCCAGTAATTCGGGTGCATTGACGTAGGTATTCCGGTGAATGGCGCCGTAGCGAAAAAATTCCGCTTTCTCCAGACCAGGGATCATTCGAAATATTTCTTTTTGGCCTGGATATGTGAGTTTGGTTTGGAAGCCTACTATATTATAGGCCGTACCTTCCTTGTTTTCTTTTCTTAGTTGGACCACTGCATAAAATCGTTCTCCGGTTACAGGATGGTTTAACCCGACCGGTTTCATCGGACCAAATGCCAGAGTCTTGTGGCCACGTGATGCCAGTTCCTCAATGGGCATGCAGCCCTCAAAGTAGACCGGCTTCTCAAATTCTTTTAGCGCCACTTTTTCAGCTTTGAGAAGAGCATCCAGAAAAGCATCGTATTGTTCCCGGGTCATCCCACAATTTAAATAATCAGCCGTCCCTTTGCCATATCTGGAAGCAAAAAAGGCTTTGGAAGTGTCTATTGTATTGGCATCCACAATGGGAGACAGCGCGTCGTAAAAATAGAGATATTCATCACCCATCAACTTTGCAATTTCACTGGATAAAGAAGGAGAGGTGAGCGGACCCGTTGCGATTACGACCGGCCCTTCATCGGGGATTTTTTCTATTTCTTCCCTTTTGAAAGTGATATTGGGGTGGTTTTCAAGGTGTCGGGTTATCTCGGCAGAAAACAAATCGCGATCCACGGCCAATGCAGCACCGGCGGGGACGGCATGTTGGTCTGCTGCCTTTATGACAAGGGAGTTTAAATTTCGCAGTTCTTTTTTTAACAGGTAGGGAGCCGAGGTTTCGTTCAGCGACCCCAGTGAATTACTGCAAACCAGTTCAGCGCATTGGCTGGTTTTATGAACGGGAGTAGGCTGATTGGGCCGCATTTCATAAAGGACAACGGGAACTCCGTTTTCTGCAGCCTGCCAGGCCGCTTCGGAACCGGCAAGTCCAGCCCCAACCACCGTTAGAAATGAGTTCATAGGGAGGGTCCGGTAAAACTGTTAAGCGGCTTCTTCAGATTTTTTAAATTTGCACTTGGGACAAATAATAGAGGCACCCTCATTCTTCTTCCATTTTTCCACCATGAATTTGCTATCGCAATCTTTTTCCGGGCATGGCTCTGGAACGGGCTTGTCCCAGGAAACAAAAGAGCAATCAGGATACGCGCTACAACCGTAAAATGTTCGCCCTTTTTTGGAACGGCGGGATGTCACGTAACCTTTACAGGATTCCTCCGGGCAGTCAATTCCGAGACTGAGGGGTTTAGTGAATTTACAATCAGGATATTTCGAACAGGCCAGGAATTTTCCAAATCTTCCCATTTTGAGTACAAGAGAACCTCCGCACTTATCGCATTCTCCTTCAATTTCCTGAGGAGCCTCTTCCTCCTCCTGACCAGGTTTCTTGACCTCACGAGTGTTTTTGCAATCAGGATAGCCGGAACAAGCCATGAATTTACCAAATCTTCCCCACTTAATAATCATGGGCTGATTGCATTTTTCACAAACCTCGTCAGTTTCTTCTACCTGGCTTTTGACATCCTTCATTTTCTTTTCTGCTTCAACCAGGTTTTTCTCAAAAGGCCCATAAAAATTCCGCAGGGTATCAACCCATTCAGATTTTCCCTCCTCTATGAGGTCTAGATTGCCTTCAAGCTCCGCAGTAAATTTTTCTGTCAGGATATCGGGAAAATTCTCCACCAGCATTTCACTGACCATGACCCCTAATTCGGTGGGTGAAAGCCGCTTTTCTTCGTTCCGGACGTAATCCCGATCTTTGATAACACTTATGATCGATGCATAAGTACTGGGTCGGCCGATTCCACGAGCTTCCAGCTCCTTTACGAGCATGGCCTCAGAAAACCGAGGTGGAGGCTGGGTAAAATGTTGCTCCGGATCTATTTTCAGGAGCTTTAACATTTCGCCTTTGGGAAGGTCAGGTAAAACTTTTTCTCCGGGCTTGCCTTTTTGCTCCTCACCCTCTTTCACGTTTTTTGACTGAGCCTCCTCTTCCGCGTCTTCAACATAGACTTTCATGAAGCCATGAAATTTAATGACCGAACCATTGGCGCGGAACACCAGATCACCGCATTTGATATCAAACTGGGTGGTGTCCAGTTTGGCAGGGACCATTTGACAGGAGACTGCTCTGGCCCAGATCAGGTTGTACAACCTGTACAGGTCTTTTTCGAGTTTCGGCTTTAAGCTTTTGGGTTCAATAGTGACATCCGTTGGGCGGATGGCTTCATGGGCTTCCTGTGCTGATTTTTTACTTTTATAGACATTTGGTTTTCCAGGCAGATAATCTTTCCCAAATTTTTCTACAATATACCCACGAATGGCTTCGATAGCCTCGTCAGCAAGGCGCGTAGCATCCGTTCTCATATAAGTGATCAGGCCAACATTTCCCTTGCCCTCAAGAGGGACTCCTTCATACAACCTTTGGGCCAGCATCATGGTTTTCTTTGGAGAAAACCCTAGCTTTCGGGACGCCTCCTGTTGCAGGGAACTGGTGATAAAGGGAGCCACCGGGTTTCGCTTGCGCTCCTTTTTAACAACATCCTCCAGTTTAAAGTCTTTGCCCTCGGTTTGGGCTACCAGTTCTTCAGCCTGCTTCTGGTTAGCGATTTCGGCCTTGTCCTCTCCAATTTTATGGAGTTTGGCAGAAAAGGTGGGTTCTTTGCTTCCTTCAAGGTCAGCGGTGATACTCCAGTATTCTTCTTGTTTGAAATCCTTGATTTCCTGTTCCCGCTCGCAAATCATCCTAAGGGCAACCGACTGCACCCTACCGGCGCTCAAGCCGCGATGAATTTTTTTCCAAAGGAGTGGGCTGATCTTGTATCCCACGAGCCGGTCCAGAATTCGGCGGGCTTGTTGAGCGTTTACCCGGTTGGTATTTAATTCCGTCGGGTTTTTCAGAGCCTCAGTAACACCTTTCTTGGTGATTTCGTTGAACATGACCCGGTAGACTTTTCCCTTAACCAAGGGTGCCACTTCATTCAGGATGTGGTAGGCAATGGCTTCTCCTTCGCGGTCGGGATCAGGGGCGAGATAGACATCATCAACCTTTTTGGCGGCAGCTTTCAGGGCGCTTAATATTTTCCCCTTACCCCGTATGGTGATATATTTCGGGCTGAAGTCGTTTTCTATGTCGACACCCAGGTCCTTCTTGGGCAAATCCTTGATATGGCCTACCGATGCCTTAATAATAAAGTTTTTGCCGACAATTTTTTTAAGCGTGTCCACCTTGGTAGGGGACTCGACAATAAGGAGTGACTTACCCATACAACCTCAGGAAATTTCGACTTGATTGTTAATAAACTTCTTACCCTCTGTTTGGCGCACCAGGTTTTTGAGCTCCAATTCCACCAGAGTAGCCGAAACTTCGGCTGGAGACAACCCGCTCTTCAGAATGAGTTCATCAATCTGAATTTCATTTTCGCCAATAAAAGACATTAATTTCTGCTCCCGGTCATTCAAGGATTCAGCGGAAATGCCTGAATCCCCCCTTTTTCCGGATAATGTGTCCAAGGCATGATCCGGCAATTCTTCCAGTATGGAATCAATGCTTGTCACCATTTTGGCCCCGCATCGTATCAGATTGTTGGTCCCCCTGCACTTCTCAGATGTGATATTTCCAGGGACGGCAAAAACTTCACGACCCTGCTCCAAAGCAAATTCTGCAGTAATCAATGCGCCACTTTTTTCACCGGCCTCAATGACCAGCGTTCCCAGGGATATGCCGGATATCACTCTATTTCTTGCAGGAAAATTATTACGATCAGGTCTCGTTGAAACAGGAAATTCGGTAAGGACGCATCCGGTTCCTATAATTTCCTCACGGAGCTTATTGTTTTCAGGAGGATACGTGTAGTCCAGGCCACACCCGAATATTGCCACTGTAGTGCCTCCATTGTCCAGTGCGGTTCGGTGAACCAGGGTATCAATGCCCCGAGCCATACCGCTTACAAGCGTTATTCCCAACGAAGCCAATTGGGAACAAAGACGTTGGGTCACGATTTTCCCATAGCTTGAAGCTAACCGGGTTCCCACAACAGCTATAGAAACCGGAAAAGTGTCAGGAACTGCCCCCTGATAATATATTACCGGTGGAGGATCATAGATGTTTTTGAGAAGTTTTGGATACCTCGCACTGTTTAAGGTCAAAACACCAGCATTGAGCCTGTCCAGTAATACCTGTTCACGTTCAATTCGAGAAACCGAATCAAAATCTTTGATTTGTTCTGCAGTTTTCTTCCCAACCCCTTCGACCTGCAATAAATCCCGATTGCTTGCCTTAAATACGTCCTCAGCAGAATGAAAATGGTTGATCAAACGGTAAAAGAGGGTTTTTCCGATGCCGGCCACCATATTGAGGGCAACCCAATACTGCTCTTCCCGGCTCAATCCTCCTGACAAAATAGCCTCCTGAATCAAAAAATCTCTACACGCTATAAAGTTAATTTAATTCTTCAACTACCAGAGTCTAAGAAAAAGCTCTTGAACACAAAATAATATGGAACTACGAAATAATCAATTCTCTTAAACGCAGGTTGTAATATTTCCCAACTATTAATGTTGTTTTGAGGGAGAGTTTATCACTATAAAAACCCCTGTTAAAATAACTGGAGTTCGATTAAACAACCATCGGAATCTTTTAGCTCATGGGATGGAGTCGTAAAGCCTGTTCACATCCAAAACAGATAAATTGAACTGATATATCGAACCATAATATCCAACTAAAACCTTCGTGTAGATTATTAAGGCTTCAAACAGGTCCCCTTCATCTCCAATTCCAAAATCATAGTTTGCTACTTCGGTAACCAATAAAGCCCTGGTGAGTTTGCGGACTTTACGGGCTAGTTCCAGTTTTTCCCGGGAATTGTTGACATCGACAAAGGCCTCCTGAATTTCAAGAAGCTTCTTGCCAACCGGTTTTTTTGTTTTATCGATCGATTTCTGGAAGGCTTCAAAATTCTGGTGAGGAAATTTAAGGACCACTAGCCCCTCATCAGTAACTTCACCATTTTCATCTATCGGTTTTCCTGTCCAGAATTCAAGTTGAAGTCTTGATTTTTGGATATCTGCTTTAAAATTGGAAATATCGTTCTGGGTTCCGGAGAGTCCAAGTTTTAACTTTGTAATTGCCGACTGGGTTACCTCCCCATCATCAGATTCCATCCGTTCATCAGCCTTGGTCACTGCCGTTTCAAAATGGCCCTTGACCTCATCAGATATTCCAAGCTGCTCACGTTTTGCTAAAAGCGTGAAGTAGGATTTACTGACTTCGTACTCAACCTGGTTTTGGTCAGTTTCAGGATGCAACTTGATCGCTGTTTGAATGGCTTCCTTTAGCGACGGTAGGGGGTTGACAGTGTCCGGACCCCCCGCAAAACTAAATTCAATCTGAATGGGAAGCAGAAGAAACAGAAGACTAATGATCCTCAAATGAGGAACAATAAAACGAAACCTTGTTAAAAAACTATTTGTAATATTTCGGTTTAACATCGAGAGGAGGCAGGCGAAAGGAAAGAAAAAAGGGTACTGAACAATCCGAAAAGAGGTCTTGATGGCAACCAAGAAAGGCAGTTCTCACTACCTAGGCAACTCTTTTTTGGAAAATGCCCTTTTTTTGGGCAATTGTCCAGTACCCAGAAACTTTAAGGACTCGAATCTAGCACATGGCCTTATGGCTGTCAATACAATTCTAGATGATTTCAACCTAATACCGCCAACTTTATTGTTTCTAACTCTTTATAAATAAAGGGGCTTCTCTTTTTATATCCTGTATTCAATAATCAAAAACCAATAATTATTGGAATGGGGATTTGCCTAGAAAAAGCTCTCACTTTTATCTTATAACCTGTTGATTTATTTATGAAATTTTTACTTTATAAGTGAAAGGGGAACGGGAATGAATGTAAGCAAAAATATCCCCATACAGCAATACCCCATCCACTTATGGACGGGCTCCAGCAGGTCATCATCATATGTAATAGGAGGGTGCTGAAGCCCCATGAGAAGAACCATGGCCGCTAGTATCCACCACCCTGCCCAAATGAATCCAAGCGCTATTAAAGCGCCAAAGGATAGTCTGGCGACCAGGAGATGCTTTTGCCTCTTATACATTGAATAAATCACATGCCCACCATCAAGTTGTCCTAGCGGAAGAAGGTTCATTGCGGTAAAAAACAAACCAAACCACCCTGCAAAAGCTGCTGGATGAATCCACAACATCATTCCTTCCCTGGAAGGTGACCCGACTAATAATTGAGTGACTCCCATGGAAAGAATCGAATGCCCGAACGATTGATCGCTTCCAATTCCGACGGCAGGTCGAACTTCTGACAAAGCAACACCTATCAAGAGAACAGGAAGAGCCACCACAAAACCGGCCAGGGGGCCTGATGCTCCAATTTCCATTAAAGCTTTACGATTCGGAATGGGTTCCTTAATATTTATAAAAGCGCCAAAAGTTCCAGCCAGAAATATGGAGGGTGCTGGTATAAAATTAGGCAGGCTGGCGTCTACATTATTTTTTACGCAGGCAAAATAATGTCCAAATTCATGGGCGGTGAGGATGAGCAAGAGACAAAATGAGAACCAGGGCCCACCCTGAGCCCATGTGGTCCAAACTGTTGCAAAGAAGAGGATACTGAACAGTCCCCAGGTTTTGGGGGTTAATTCGAAGCGGGAGGAAACGGGCTGGACAGCAGGAATTCCAGGTTCAGAAGAGAATGACTCCGAGGCCACAGGTGTTTCTTGATCTTCATGTTCTTCCTTCTTGGAATCCATGATTACCCATTGTTAGTTGGTAATGGCAATGCTTTATGTGTGAATGATTTTCCGTTTGCATCCGAATATTCTGAGACGGTCTGGCCCTGCCCTTTCACTTTATATTTGTAAATTACCAGTCCTTCCAGGCCGACCGGGCCCCGTGCGTGGGTCTTGTTGGTGCTAATACCTATTTCAGCTCCTAAACCAAAACGAAATCCATCTGCAAATCGGGTTGAAGCGTTCAACATGACACTTGAGGAATCCACTTCATTCATGAACCGTTCAGCGGCTTTTGGATTTTCCGTCACAATGGTGTCTGTATGACCTGAACCGTGTTTATTGATATGAGCTATAGCCTCATCAAGGGAATCCACCAACTTGATGGCAAGTTTAAGGTCGTTATACTCAGTATCCCATTCAGATTCGTCAGCACGATCCAGACCGGGGACAAGCGTACAGCTCCGAACACAGCCAACCAGATCGACTTGTTTTTCCTTAAAAGCATGCACCAGTTCAGGTATCAACTCTGGTGGCACCTTTGAATGGATCAACAGGGTTTCCATGGCGTTACAGGCTGCGGGATATTGCAGCTTGGAGTCCAAAGCAATGGCCAGTGCTTTTTCAGGATCTGCCTTTGAATCGATATACACGTGGCATAGACCCTCAGAATGGCCTAAAACAGGAATCCGGGTGTTGTCCTGAACGTGGCGGACAAAGGCATTGCTGCCACGAGGAACAATGAGGTTAATGTATTCATCCTGTTTTAACATTTCCGCCACTTCTTCACGGGTTTCGATCAATTGAATCGCATCTACGGGAACCCCCTCTATCGTGCCCACTGCTTTTCTCAGATTTTCAACAATCACGCGGTTGGAGTTCTGGGCCTCAGCGCCTCCTTTAAGGATTACGGCGTTTCCAGATTTGAGGCACAGGGAGGATATCTGGGGAACTGCATCAGGGCGTGCCTCAAAAATAGCCCCAATCACACCCAACGGACAGGTTACTCTGGTAAGAGTCAATCCTTCATCCAGTTCCATGGCCATTTGACACTCACCAACGGGGTCTTGAAGGGAAGCTACCGACCGAATTCCTTCCGACATGCCTGTTATTTTATTTTCGTTTACAGCAAGGCGGGCAATAAGTGGACCTGGCAGGTTTTCCTTTTTCGCATATTCGAGGTCCTTGCTGTTCGCCTCCAATATTTCTGTTGAATGGGCCTCCAAGGCATCAGCCATGGCCAAAAGTGCCTGATTTTTGATTTCAGTACTGATACCAGCCAGAGTCAAAGAAGCTGCTTTAGCTCTTGCTGCAATTTCATCGAGAGATTTACTAGGCATTAAGTTTTTCCAAAAATGGGGAATGAATGAAACTGGTATTGAGAACAAATTCTTCGGGCACGGATTACCCGATAAACTCAAGGAAAATTGTGGACCGTTACCCGCACCTCCAAACCGTCCTGCATCCAGCCAATGTTTTCATTCCCCGCAATCGAGGTGATGATCCCGTTTTTATCAATTTTACGGATCCTGTTATTGTCCCGGTCAGTAAAATAGAGGTTTCCCTGCTTGTCAAAAGCCATTCTATACGGAGCTTTTAGCAATGCGTCCCTGGCATATTTTCCATCTCCAGAGTATCCGGGCAATCCCTTTCCGGCAACCGTTGTGATAATTCCCTTTTTGTCTATCTTTCGGATCCGATTGGACGTTTCTTCGATGATATAAAGGTCACCCTCCGGTCCAAACTTCAGTCCACCAGGAGACCTGATCCCCGCTTCAATTGCAGGTCCTCCGTCACCGGAGTCTTCAAAATCTCCATTTCCAGCAAAAATGGAAATTTTCCCATCAGGCGAAATTTTACGGATTTTACTGCTTCCTGAATCAGAAAAAAAGACATTCCCTTTTTTATCTACAGCAATCCCATTGATGTGGACTTCATGGTCTGGAAGGCTGTTGATGGCGTTTGGCGCAATGGTCGAAATGATTCCATTCGGAGTGATTTTTCTGATATTTCTGTTGGAGTAGTCCACCAGATACATGTTCCCATTTGAGTCTATTGTGATGTCTTTTAGCATGGAAAACGCTGCATCAATGGCTTTTCCACCATCTCCCTTGCTGCCATGGCCTCCCATACCTGCAAAGGTGGTGATAATTCCGTCGGGGCTTATTTTCCGGATCAGGGAGCCTCTTCCTACCGGTGAAACCACATATAGATTTTCTTTTGAATCAAGGGCCATTTCGCCTGGAAGAAATAACGCAGCATGGTCGGCGGGTCCACCATCTCCTTCATTCCCCTGTTTCCCTGTTCCCGCAATGGTATGAATAAACCCATTTGGATCAACGCGACGAATCCTGTGGCTTTGTTTGTCAGAAAAGATGACGCTACCATCCCCTTTGACCACGATACCTGTGGGTGACCGAAGGCTTGCACCCAGTCCTGGGCCCCCGTCGCCTTTAAACAAAGCTTTACCATTACCCGCGATTGTTTTAATATCCCCGGTTTTTAGATCTACTTGCCGTACCCTGAAATGTGATCTGTCGACCACAATGAGGCGGTTTCCTGGGGCCATCGCCAAAGCAAATGGCAAATGCAGAGAGGTTTCCGAAGCGACTTCGTTGTCGCCATTATACTCATACTCCCCGATTCCCATAAGGGTTGTGATAATGCCGAGGGGGTCTACTCTTCGAATTCGGTTATTGTTGCGATCTGCTATGTACAGGTTCCCTTCTTCATCTTTGACTACATCTGTGGGATAAGCAAGACTCGCCCGAGGAGCGGGGCCGTAGTCACCTGAAAAAAAATGATTCCCATCTCCAGCAATTGTGACGATGGTTTTGTCAGGCCGAACCATTCGAATTCGATTGTTCCCTCGGTCCGCAATGTAAAGGTTTCCCTTAGCATCAAGTTCAACTCCAAATGGGTATTTTAGAAGGGCTTCAGTGGCCATCCCATAATCCCCCCCGAAATCAGGTTCCCCCATTCCAGCTATTGTGGTGATGATTCCATTTGTATCGACTTTTCGGATCCGGCTGTTGGATCGGTCGGAAAAAATTAGCCCCCCATTATTTTGACATGCGATATCGGATGGAAAATGAAGAGATGCTTCAACAGCCTTTAATCCATCACCGGTAAATTCTGGTAGTCCATTTCCTGCTACGGTAGTTATGATCCCGTGCTTGTCAACTTTTCGAATGCGATGATTATTTCGATCTGCAATGTACAAATCTTCATCCGGGCCAATGCAAAGCCCAGCCGGGAAATTGAGGGCTGCGTCGAGAGCCGGTCCTCCATCTCCCGAAAAGCCTGCAGCACCATTTCCAGCAACGGTTGTTATTTTTCCATCCAGACCCACTTTTCGAACACGATTCTGGGATCTGTGTGACAAAAAAATGTTTCCAGATTTATCAACGGTCACTCCATCCACCAGAGTGAGGGGCACATCTATTGCCGGCTTTCCATCGCCAATTTCCGGATAAGGCCAGGTTTTGGCGTTGGCTTGTAAAACTGCCCCGCTTCCAATCAGAAAAAATGCCAGGAACCAGGTAACCTGGTTTTGAAGTTTGTTCATTTTAAAAGTTCTCATTTGAAAGAGCGGTGAAGTCGTTTGCTTTTTACCTTCCGAAACTGCGTCAACGTGTCACAATCTTGCGTTTTCCGTCCGGATTATATTTAAAAACAGCACGTAAAGTTTCGTCTCCCAGAGAATTCTGGCTTAAATCCAAAACCTGAAGATTGGGGAATCGGTCAGATTTAATTAAAGCGATGGCCCCCTTGTCACCTATATTGTTTTGTCCGATAAACAATTTATTAATGTTTTTTAAATGCTGAGCGTCAGCGAGTATCATAGCCCCCTCATCGCCAATCTCATTTCGAAAAAGACTTAGAATTTCTAATTTCTGAAAACCCTTTGTTTGGGCCAGGTGTTGTAAGGCTTCTGGAGTAATGAGGTTGTCGCTAAGCAAAAGTGTTTTTAAATTTGAAAAATTTGGCGATTCTGCCAATAACCGGACACCGGCCTCCCCCACTTCATTTTTCCAAAGCTTCAAGGTGACCAGATTTTTTAAATAGGAAGATTGGGTAAGAGCCTGAATCCCTCTATCCCCAAGAAAATTCCCAAAGAGATCAAGATGTTCCAGATTTGCGACATGCGGTGACTTGGCGAGAATTTTCATTCCTTTGTATTGGATTTGATTACCTTGAAGGAGCAAGGTCGTCACATTTGCCAGTCGCTGGTCATCGGCCAGAGCCTGGACTCCTTTTGGCCCTATGCGGGCACCACTGAGGTCCAGTTTTTTTCCATCGGCACTTAAACGACTACTTATTAATGTGGTGATATCTTTTGCTAATGCCGCTTCGCAAACTAAAAACCAGAACATACAGATAGAGAGAATGTGCAGTATTTTTTTATTTCGAAAACATTTGGCGGCCACAGGTTTTCTCCAGATTGAATTTCAACCAATCTAGATTAGCAAATATTTAATTATGGTGTATATGATTTTTGTTCCTGCCCTAAAGGTTCCGGATACCGTCCCGGTTATTTTCGATACCCCTACCCGGTCGCGGTAGCGGACTGGGATTTCAAGGATAGACAGATTTTCTTTAACAGCCTTGATCTGCATTTCAACAGTCCACCCGAAGTTGGTATCCTGCATCTTGAGTTTCTTCAAAGATTTGTAACGAATGGCCCTGAATGGGCCCAGGTCTGTATAGCTTTTTCCGAAAAACAACCGGATCAAGAAAACGGCCAGCCAGTTTCCATAGCGGGCTTGGGGAAGGAGGGCTTTTCTGGACTCAGCCAGAATCATCCGGCTGCCAAGAACAAAATCCGCTTTTTCCTCTTCAATGGGTTTTAAAAGGGAAAGAATTTCTTCCGGATAATCACTGAAATCTCCATCCAGGAAGACCACAATATCTGGCTCATCCAAATGTGCCATTCCAGCAAGGCAGGCACTTCCGTAACCTCTTCGTGGTTCATGCACTACCTTTGCCCCATGGATTTGGGCAACGGCTACGGTGTTATCTGTGGAGGCATTATTAACTACCAGTATTTGGTGAAGTATTTCTTTGGGAAGAGCATCGAGAACGAGGCCAATGGATTGCTCTTCATTAAAGGCGGGGATAATGACCGATATTTTGTTTGGCATTCAGGGAGGTTGTCAGGCCAAAGCCTGCTTCATTTGACTGACAAAGTCTTTAACCTGGTTCACCCTTTCGTTTGAGTCCGGGTTTGCTTCAATCAAACGGACTATCGCACTGCCTACGATCACACCATCACTGATTGAAGCAGCTTCTTTTGCATTTTCCGGATTTGAAATTCCAAATCCAATGAGGACCGGAAGCGTGGTTTCGCTTTTTATAGACTTAACCTTCTCCGCAACTCCCTTTGCAAGGCCCTCACGCATGCCAGTGGTCCCGGTTAAGGAAACATAATAAATAAAACCACGGCTCTTTTCTCCTATCCAGGAAACACGTTCGTGGGTACTGGTAGGGGCCAGGAGGTAGATTAAATCCAGTTGATTGTTTTTGCAGTCTACTTCAAATTCCTCAGCTTCCTCGGGCGGAAGGTCGGGAACAATCATTCCGTCCACCCCTGCTTTCGTGGCATCGGCAACGAATTTCTCGGGTCCGTAAGCCCATACAGGGTTGTAACTGGTCATTAAAACAATGGGAAGTTGGGAAGTCTGGCGGATTTCGGACACAAGTTTAATGATTTTTTTCAGGGTGGTCCCAGATTTTAAAGCCCGCTGGGCGGAAGCCTGAATAACTGGTCCATCAGCCAGAGGATCTGAAAAAGGGACTCCGAGTTCTATAATATCGGCTCCACCTGCTTCGATCGCTTTGAAAATTTCTTTGGTGGTGTCGAGATCAGGGTCACCTGCGGTAATGAAAGCCACCAAAGCTTTTTTATTTTCTGCTTTTAAGCCATTAAAAGTTTCTGTAATTCGACTCACGTTAAATCCAATCCTTATAAGTCATTTTTCAGTAAGTCAGCCACTTGTTGTACATCCTTGTCCCCGCGTCCAGAAAGACAGACAACAATGGTCTGGTCTTTTTTCATTTTGGGTGCCAGCTCCTCAAGGTAAGCGATAGCGTGTGCTGATTCCAGAGCTGGAATGATGCCTTCTGCTCTTGAAAGAAGTTTTAAACCATCCAGAGCCTGTTTGTCCGTAATCGAAACATAGTCCGCACGGCCCGATTCTTTAAAATGACTGTGTTCACAACCCACACCGGGATAATCCAGCCCGGCGGATATCGAATGAGCCTCCTTGATCTGTCCATCCTCATCATATAGCAGGTAACTTTTCATTCCGTGGAGGACTCCAACATCACCCTTGCTAAGGGAGGCTCCGTGCTTATCCGTATCAACACCATGACCAGCAGCTTCTACCCCGATCAATCTTACTGATTCGTCTTCACGGAAGGGGTAAAACAATCCCATAGCGTTACTGCCGCCACCAACACAGGCCACGCAAGCATCCGGAAGGCGCCCTTCAATTTCCTGGATTTGCTGGCGTGCCTCGTCTCCGATGATTCGTTGGAAGTCTCGTACAATTTTCGGGAAAGGATGAGGGCCTACGACCGATCCAATGATGTAATGCGTGCTTTCAACCGTGGTGATCCAGTTCCGGATAGCTTCGCTGGTGGCATCTTTAAGAGTACGGGTGCCTGAGGTAACCGGGATTACCCGGGCACCGAGCAATTCCATTCGAAAAACATTAAGCGCCTGACGTTTCATGTCTTCTTCGCCCATGAAGACATCACACTCAAGCCCAAACAAGGCCGCTGCGGTGGCACTGGCAACGCCATGTTGTCCGGCGCCGGTTTCTGCGATAACCCGTTTCTTGCCCATGCGAAGCGTGAGCAAGGCGGAGCCTATTGTATTGTTTATTTTATGGGCTCCGGTGTGGTTAAGATCTTCGCGCTTCAAGTAAATTTTGGCCCCGCCGAGTTGTTCGGTCAGTCTTTTTGCAAAATAAAGAGGAGAAGGCCGACCAACATATTGGCGCAGATAGTACTCGAGTTCACTTTTGAATTCAGGGTCCTGGATCGCTTCATCGTAAAGAGATTCCAGCTCTTTAAGCGCTGGCATCAGCGTTTCGATGACATATTTTCCGCCAAATTGTCCGAAATGTCCTTTTACATCCGGTAAAACGGGTGTGCCCATCACTTACTCCTTTTTTGCACCTTTTACTGCCTTGAGAAATGCACGTAGTTTTTTTATGTCTTTTATTCCAGGAACCTTTTCAACTCCGGAGCAGACATCAACACCGTATGGCCGTGACTTCTGAATTGCTTCTGAAACATTTTTTGGAGTCAGTCCGCCTGCGACAATTATCCTTCCAAACTTATTGGCTTGTTTTGCCAGTTTCCAGTCAAAAACTTTTCCCGTTCCCCCATAAACGCCAGGATGGAAGGTATCCAGCAGGAAACCATCCACATCGAATTTTTTCAATTCATTGAGGGATGAGACATCATTGACTCTGATTGCTTTCAAAACCCGGGATTTTATCTTCCTGCAAAAGACCGGTGATTCGTCGCCATGTAATTGAACCACGTCCAGTCCCAGCTTTTCCTGCAATGAATTTATTCGCTCAGCAGATTCATTCACGAACACTCCAACCCGATGAACGAAAGGTGGAAGTTCTTTGATTATTGATTTTACCTGCCTGACGGTTACCGCCCTTGGGCTTTTCTTATAAAAAATGAAACCAACTGCATCTGCACCCAGTTCAACCGCTTTTTGCGCATCGTCTTCACGGGTCATTCCGCAGACTTTTACCCTGGTATTAAGCTGCTTTTTCATGGCCCAGTAATTCGCGTAACTTATCAGGGATGGAGTCAGCCCGCATGAGCGTTTCACCAATTAAAAATGCATGCACTCCGGCTTTCTCAAATTCGTCAATTTCTTGTCGGCCACGAATCCCGCTTTCACAGACAAGGGTTGGGTCTCCATATCCCCGGACCATTTTGAGCAATCGCCGGGTAATATTCAAGTCCGTCTTTCCAGAGGTCAGATCGCGGTTATTTATCCCTATTAAATCCGATTCTGCATAAAACGCTTTTTCGAGGTCGGCTTCGTCATGCGCTTCCACAAGTGCAGGCATCCCTAACTCCAAGCCCAGTGCTTTTAAGTCGCACAACTGATTTTTTTCCAGGGAGGTTGCAATTAAAAGAAAAAAATCCGCCCCAAATGCACGCGCCTCATAAACCTGATACTCCGAAAAAATAAAATCTTTCCTGATAATGGGGATCGGCACATCAATGGAAATACGGTCCAGATAATCCAGATCGCCTCCGAAATGGCGAGATTCCGTTAGAATAGAAATTGCCGCAGCACCATTATCAGCATAACTTTTTGCAATGCTCTGAGCGTCGAACTGCTCCACAAGGTCTCCCTTGAATGGAGTTCTTCGTTTTATTTCGGCTATGATTCGAGACCCTTCCTTTTCACGCAAGGCAGGTATCACCGGTTTTGGCTCGTGTCGACTTTCAATTCGGTTTTTGAGTTCGGACAAGGAGCGTTTGGATTTTGTTTCCTTAAGCTCTTCCTTTTTATCTGCAAAAATTTTGTCGAGAATATTTGCCATCAGCGTTCACTCATTTGTCAGTCGACACAAATCTTTCAGCTTTTGCCTTGCCGCACCGGAATTAATCGATTGCCTGGCTTTGTCGATACCCTCTTTCATGGATTCAGCTGCCCCACTTGTAAAAATTGCTACACCAGCATTCATCAAGGTGATGTCGCGGGGAGGTCCGCCGGAGCCATCCAGTATTTCACGCAGGATTTTTGCGTTCTGAACAGCATCGCCTCCTGCCAGATCTTCTTCGCAACAATACGAAAACCCGAAACCTGTGGGATCGATCAACCCCTCAGTCACCTCCCCATCTTTCAATTGAGAGACACGAGTGTCGGCAGCGAGGGTGATTTCATCCAACCCGTCTTCCCCATGCACCACCATTCCACGTTCACACCCCAAACCTTTAAGGACATGAGCAAACGGTTCCCGCCATTTGTCATCATAAACCCCAATTACCTGAGCCGAAACCCCTGCCGGATTAGTCAGGGGTCCAAGTAAATTGAATATAGTTCGGTATCCAAGTTCTTTTCTAATTGGCGCTGCATGTTTCATGGCAGGGTGAAATGAAGGTGCAAACAGAAAACCGATTCCGATTTCCTTGAGACACTGTTCTACTCTGGAACGGTCTATATCCAGATTAACACCAAGAGAAGCCAGAACATCAGCACTTCCCGCCCGGCTGGAAACCGCTCGGTTTCCATGTTTTGCCACCGTCACACCAGCTCCAGCAACAACAAAGGCGCTGGTGGTGGAAATATTAAACGTGTCGGCACCGTCACCGCCTGTCCCACAGGTGTCCACAGCGGGAGATTTGGGACTCTCAATTTTTTCCGATTTTTCCCGCATGACCCGTGCGGCGCCAAGCAATTCCGGTACTGTTTCTCCCTTCATCCGTAAAGCCGTGAGAAAACCACCAACAGACGCGGGGGACACGGTTCCTTCCATGATCCCAGTCATTGCCTGCATCATTTCATCTTCGGAAAGGTTTTCTCCTTCCACAATTTTGTGAAGAAGAGTTTTAATTGTCACGGATTATCAAGCACCCACAAGAAAGTTTTTTAATAAATCCTTGCCCTGCAACGTCAGGATTGATTCCGGGTGAAACTGAACTCCCTCGACTGCCAATTCTTTGTGACGGATTCCCATAATTTCTTCCTGTTCTGTCCAGGCGGATACTTCAAAACATTCTGGTAAAGTTTCCCTCTTTACAACAAGGGAATGATAACGCGTAGCCTGGAAAGGCTGCGGTAAATTTTTGAAAACCGTTTTATTATCATGATAGATCATCGAAGTTTTACCATGCATGATTCTCGAGGCTTTTACGATGTCGCCCCCAAATGCAGAAGCGACAGATTGATGGCCCAGGCAGACACCTAAAATTGGAATTTTCCCCTTAAATCGTTTCACTACTTCGACGGAAATTCCCGCTTTCTCCGGGGTGCAGGGCCCTGGTGAGATTACGATTTTACTTGGGGCTAGTTTCTCGATTTGATCCAGTGTGATCTTGTCATTTCGATGTACCTGCATATCCGCGCCCAGTTCACCCATGTATTGAACCAGGTTGTAGGTAAAAGAATCGTAGTTGTCGAGCATTAGAATCATGGCTGCAACCCCTTTTCAGCCAACTCAATTGCCTTAAGCAATGCCTTGCCCTTGTTCATGGTTTCTTCAAATTCTTTTTCAGGTACAGAGTCTGCAACAATTCCAGCTCCAACACCAAGGTAGGCTGTGTTGCCCTTAACCACAAGGGTGCGAATGGCGATAGCGGTATCCATATTGCCATTGAAGCTTATATAACCCACCGATCCCGAATAGACTCCCCTTCTGGTGGGTTCCATTTCATCAATGATCTCCATAGCCCGGATTTTTGGGGCTCCACTTACGGTACCGGCTGGGAAAGATGCTTCCAATACATCAAAGCTATCGAGTCCTTGCTTTAATTGTCCTCTGACATTGGAAACGATGTGCATGACATGGGAATAACGCTCAATTGTGAACTGCTCGTTAACCTCTACACTATGGGTTTGGGAGACCCGCCCCAGGTCATTGCGTCCCAGGTCAACCAGCATGATATGTTCTGCAACTTCCTTGTCGTCGTCCAGCAATTCCTCTGCCAGGCCCACGTCTTCAGCTTCATCTTTCCCGCGGGGCCTCGTACCTGCAATGGGTCGTACTTCCACCTGGTTATTTTCAAGCCTTACCAGAACTTCCGGAGAGGACCCGACTATCTGAACATCTCCAAAGTTTAAATAGTACATGTAGGGAGATGGATTGATCGTCCTGAGGGCTCGGTAAACGGTAAACGGGTCCTGCCCCAGGGTGAATTTTAATCTTTGCGCCAGAACTACCTGAATGGCATCCCCTTCATTGATGTAATCTTTAATGCGTTCGACCGCCTTGAGAAAATCTTCTTTTTGGAAATTGGATTCAAAAGTCGCGGGGGTATTGTTTGACTCAGTAAACTTAACTTCCGGTGTGGGTTGTCTTAAAAGCTGTTCAAGTTTTTCAATTTTTTCTATTGTTTCCCGATAGACTTCCTCAAGCTCCCCCTGGTCGGTATGGGCATTGGAAACAATCTTGATCGTGTGAGAAACATTGTCAAATATCAGAAGTGTGTCTGTGATAACAAAAAGGGAGTCCGGGAGCTCCAGATCGTTTTCGTTTTCGTCGGGGAGTTCCTCGAAAAACCGGACCATGTCATAGCTGATGAACCCTACCGCCCCACCAAAAAACCTCGGGAGGCGATCGTCCACAACCGGTTCGTAATCCTTTAATATTTTACGGAGAGCAGAAAGGGGTGACTCCCCTTCTATGGTTTGGGTAACGGTTTCGCCGTTTGTCTCAATAGCGACGGTTCGCCCCTCAGTTCGAACGATGGTCGATGGATTGCATCCGAGAAAACAATAGCGTGCCCATTTCTCTCCTCCCTCCACACTTTCAAGTAGGAACGAATATGGGCCATGCCCTATTTTCATATAAGCAGAAACAGGGGTATCGAGGTCCGCAATGATCTCTTTGCAGACCGGGATCAAGTTACCTTTACTGGCTTTTTCTTTGAATTCGTCTAACGAGGGGAAAAGCATGATCGAACAACAAGAAGGTATTTGACCTTCTTTCGCTAAAATTAAAAAGAGCCCTCAAGACACTGATCTGCCATTGCAGGGTCCCTGTAAAATACTACTAAATCAAGGGTTTAAACTCTGCACAGTAGCATGAAGGCAGGGTGTTGCGCAAGGCGTATCAATGTAGTTGGAGATGATTCGTTTACCCCTTAATGTTTTGCTTTTTAACCAGTTTTAAAATTGTTATCCAAACAGGTAATGAATCCCCCCATTAGAACGCTATTCATATTCTAAAAAATACATCAAAAATTTTTTCTGCTTTGTACATTTTAATTCAACATACGCCGCGTGACCTGATTCCGGGAAAACAAAATCCCGATAATGAAGTTCTGTTTGTCAGCAAAACTTTCCAAATGATAGATACAGGGTGGTCGAAAGCTGTCGGTGCAGTCCATGCTACCGGGTAAATCTATACTTTGAATATTGGCAGGTATCAACGCTTCAGAAGACCGAGAAAAGAGATTTTGCTGGCTCCACCACGCCACGATCGTGCTTTAACTTGTTTCCATTAATAATTATCACCCAATTCCACTTCGTGGAAGAATTTTAACCAAAGCTGTTTGTTGGGCAACAACCGGTTCAACCGAAAGAAAATAACCCCTTCATTTTTTAAGGTCAAACAAACGATCCCAAAGGCTTCGCGGACCGGTTTGGAAGTATTAAATTGGCCGATCAGCTTTACTTTTCTGGACCGGAATTAAACAAATTCTTCACTCGCAAATAATCCGATCTGCACCAGTATTCTGGTGGAAGCGCCCTAAGAACAAAGTTTTTAATGGACAAGGCCAGGCTAATGTGTATATATTGATATTGATTATGATTATTATTTTCCTCGGGAAATGTAATTCTACGATAATTTCGGTCTTTTAAAAAACTATATGAATCTGGTTTCCACAAGATCCAGGGAAGAATGGGTGGAACAGTTGTTCAGGCAACATCATTCTGCCCTGTGCCGGTATCTGGCTCGGATGATGAGGTGCGAAGAAGCCGCTGCCGAAGTCGCCCAGGAAACCTACTTGCGCCTCCTCCGGTTTGCTTCCCGTTCTCCGGTAACCAATCCACGGGCATACCTGTTTCAGGTAGCTTCTAATGTGGCGCGGTCACGTTTGGCCAAGGAAAGCAATCCCACTGTAGTTTTCCTCGATCCTGCCACCACCGCAGAAATTTCTTCACCAGCCTCTTCTGTAGAGCAAATCGCCAGCGTACAGCAGGAACTTGATATGCTGGCACGTGCCATAGAAGAACTTCCTCCACGGTGTCGGCAAGTATTCCGCATGAACCGGTTCCAGGGTATGAGTTACAGCGAAATCAGTCGGGAACTAAAAATATCAGTAAACATGGTTGAAAAACATATAATCAAAGCTCTCCTTAAATGCCGCAAATATCTTAAGCAAGACTTATAACAATTTAAAGGTCAGGGGTTCATGTGTTCTCGAGGTCTTAACTAATTATATATGAGAACACCCCTCTTCAGCTCCTGCTTGACGGTAATGTGTCCTTTGGAGCAGTATAGGACCCATGAATACGACCGGTTCCACTAACGAATCCCAGATAGAAAAAGCCACAGCATGGTTTGTCCGAATGCAGTCGGACAAGGTAACACCTGCGGACCACCGTGCCTTTCGCAAATGGCTTAAAGAAGACCCGCGCAACCAGGGGGCCTATCGGGAAGTGAAAACCCTTTGGGAAAAATTGGGGAAGATGCCCGCTCACGCACCACCACCAGTGGACTCCCCCCCTACTCCTACCCCGTATCCGTCAGCGTCTGCCGTTAGCAGCCAGGCCTCGCGCCTGCTCGTCCTTGCCGCATCGCTGGTTCTTACTTTGGGACTATGGTGGCAAGGTCCGCGGTATTTGGACCAGATGCTGGCAGACCAGTCCACCGGGTTCGGTGATATTCGAATCGTCAATTTGCCGGACGGTTCCAAAATTCACCTCAACAGCGACACCGCTTATCGTATGGATTTTAATGGACAACATCGGGGAATCATTCTTGACCGGGGAGAGGCTTTCTTTGAAGTGGTTAAAAACCCTGGCAAACCGTTTGAAGTAGTTGCCGGACAAACCCTGACCCGCGTCACCGGCACGAAATTCAACGTCAGACGGTCGGATGCTGGAGTGACTGTATCGGTTGTATCCGGGACCGTCCTCGTGATTCCAAACGAACAGTTAAACGAGGGCCCGAAGCCAGTCCTGTTGAAGGCAGGACAGGCAACTCACTACAATCGGGAAAATCCTGTTTTGGCTTCTAAACCGTTCAAAGTGGAAGAGGTTGTCTCATGGCAGCAAAAAAAACTGGTCTTTACAGACCAGCCACTAGGCAAGGTTATTGACGAATTGAACCGCCACCGCGCTGGCACCATTCTTTTAATGGATTCCTCCTTGAGGGAGGTCCCTTTCACCGGTGTATTCGATTTGAATCACCCGGACTCCGCTCTCGAAGTCATCGAAGCGGCTTTGCCCGTTACCATCCACCAGGCCACCCGCTATCTAATCCTGATCCGTCCCGCAAGCTGATTCGTAAACATATCTACCCCACCACGGACACACCCCCTCCAAATATTTTTTCAATCCAGGGTCAGGGGTTCCTTCTGAATTTGGGTCTTACCAGACATAAACTCAAAGTTTTTGCACTGGACCCAACCGTTCATAGGAGCTTAAAAAATGGATCAAAACCTGAAACTTTCCGGATGCATTCCGGGCTGGACTCTATACCCCCAACGAACCTTTCGTACGCTTGCGACAGGCCTGATTTTTGTTTGGGCTGGATTTTCTTCAGTCTGTTTCGCTGCACAGGAAGAATTGCCCCAAAAACCTTTTCAAATAGCCGAGGCAATCACGCTACATACTTTTCATATCCGTGCCCAGGATCTGCAATCGGCGCTCCTTGAATTTTCCAAGAAACTCAACCTTCAACTCCTGTATCCGACCGAACTGACCCAGGGGATGCATACGCTTGGCCTCGATGGCACCTTCACCACAGAGGATGGATTGCGACGGTTGCTCGAGGGTACAGGTCTGAAATACAAATTTGTCGGTACTAAAAGCATTACACTTTCCAATTCCTCAGATCAGATCGAACTGTCCCCGATCGATGTGGTTGGGACCGACAATATCGGCTACCTGAGCCAGAAGGCCATATCGGCCACCCGGTCCGGAGCCGATGCGCATGATATTTCGCAGAATATCGAAGTCTATAACCGGAATTTACTGGAAGACACCCGCAGCAACAGCATTGGTGAAGTCCTGCGGTTTTCCCCCGGTGCCAGTTGGGACGGAGACCAAATGGGGCCATTTGGTGACAATTTTCTGTTTCGTGGGTTCTTTGGCAATGAAGTGGTCAACGGGCTGAGAGGCGGCACAGGGATGATCACTCAGCGTGACACGCAAAATGTAGAGCGCGTCGAGGTACTCAAAGGGCCCGCATCGGTGATGTACGGGCAAATGGAACCCAGCGCAACAGTGAACGTCGTCACCAAACAACCCCTCGACCATTTTTTCGCGGAGGGGGGCGTGCAGTTCGGCACATTCGATGACTACCGCCTGACCGGCGACGTGAGCGGACCGGTTACTGACAACAAAAAAGTAAAATTCCGGATCAACGCGGCTTACGAAGACAATGAATCCTATATCGACTTCTTTACTCACAGGCACATTTTTGTCGCTCCAGTCGTATCAGTGGATTTCACGACGGATACCCGTTTGACTGTAGAGGCAACCTATTCTAATGACCACTGGAGCTCAATCAACAACGGACAACCCGCAAGCGGTCTGCTCACTCCCAATATTAATGGAAAATACGACCCTGCAACTCAGATATCGGAACCCAATTTTTTTGGCACCACTCGAGGTGGCATCAACGTCATGTCCCGTCTGGAGCACCGTTTCAATGACTGGCTGGTGGCCCGGGCAAATTTTTCCTGGATGCAAAACCGCCGGACCTTTCAAGAAGGGTTTGCAAATTCGTTTTTAGCTGATGAACGCACCCTGACCCGGGGAATGTTTTACACGCCTGGCGATACATCGGATGATTTTTACTACCTTGTGGATGTCACGGCCAACTTTGATACGGGCCCCGTGAGTCACGACCTGTTACTGGGAGTTGATTACCAGCGGCAAACAGCAGATTTTCATACCCTGTCTGTCCCTATGGGTTCCATCGACCTGTTTGCTCCGGTCCGCAACGTGACTCCGTTGCCCCCCCTATCGCCGACCAACACATTCATTCAAGACATCAGTACCTTCGGTGGGTTCCTGCAGGACCGTATAACGGTTTTCGAAAACTTCAAGCTGGTGGGCGGTTTCCGGTACACCTACCTGGATCAGGATACCTCCTTCGCCCGCGGGCTCGGGCCGCTAGTGCCTAACAACCGTCACGATTCAGCCTGGACCACCCAGGCCGGAGCGGTGTACCAACCCTGGGAGCCGGTGTCGTTGTTTGTCAATCGCATGCAATCCTTTGTTCCACAGGGTGGAACTTCCGTTGGCGGTACCCCGTTCGACCCTGAATCCGGTACCCAGTACGAAGGCGGAGTCAAAACCACCTTTCTGGACGGGCTCTTGAACACGACGGTCAGTTATTACCACATCACCAAAAGCAATGTTCAGACCTCGGACCCCAACAATCCTGGGTTTTCAATCGCGATCGGAGAAGTGGAAAGTCAGGGACTCGAAGCATCTCTTCAAAGTCAACCACTACCCAACCTGAACCTCATCGCTTCATACGGATACACAGATACGGAAATCACCAATGACAATGACGGCAATATGGGCAATGAATTACGCAATGTACCCCAGCATACGTTTGCCTTGCAAAGCCGGTACGATTTCCGGGGAGGGCCTCTGGACAAGTTCAGTCTCAACGGCAATATCCAGTACACCGCATCCCGGCAGGCCGACAACGCCAATACCTTGATAATTCCGGGCTACACCAAAGTGGACATGGGAGTTAATTACCAACCGGTACCCAAGGTGGATATCGCGTTTTGGATTGAAAACCTGGCCGATGAGAATATTTTCTCAACCGCCTTTGGTCCATATGTTTATTTGCAAAACCCCCGCACCTTTCACGGACAGTTGAAATTCCGTTACTGATGGAGATACATGGCAAACCCGGAAAACGTTGAGCCCTCCCGCAGCACCGTTACAAACCGCCGGACTCCTCTTCCTTCGGCGAGTAATCGTGCCGCCGGGAGGCCGCTCGCGTTTCTCATTCACTCCCTGCTTGGACTCAAGCTTTCATTTCTCACCTTGCTGGTGCTGGGCACGGGAACACTTGCCACGGTCAGTCATGAAATCGACTGGCTGAGGGACCCCAGTATCAGGGCTTCACCCGGCACCCACCCGGTTGATTTGTCCATGATCTGGAACACTGTCCAGAAACAATTCCCAGATAGCCGGCTGGAATACCTGGAGCTGTCTCCGGAAGAAATCGCACCATGGGCAGGCCTGGGGTTTGCTCCGAGGGTGACCCTCTACCTCCCTGACGGGAAACGAAACACGGTATTCGTCAACCCGGATTCAGGCCATATTATAGGTCAACGCGGGCATCCTGATTTTCCCTGGTATATGCGCTGGTTACATTTGAGCCTTTTTTTTTACCCGTTGGGTTTTTTCCTCGTGTGCCTGGTTTCCTTCCTGCTGCTAATTTCCACGGTAACCGGATTAATGATTTTTAAACGGTTTACGAGCAGCTTTTTTAAACTCCCACGCCGGAACAAAGGCCTGAGAACCTTTTTAGGGGACCTGCACCGTCTGGTGTCGGTCTGGAGCCTCTGGTTTATCCTGCTCATTTCCTTGACTGGTGTCTGGTATCTGGCGGAAGAGCTGCTCTGGCGCTCCGGTCTGCCTCAATTTGCCGACAACGCCCTACGCTTAACTGAGTCAGATATTGACAATTTACCAACGGAGGTAATGGGCCCTCTCCCCTTTAAAACCCTCCTAGACCGGGCACAAAATTTGATGCCCGACCTGAAGATTCGGTCTATTTACTGGGGGCGGCCCCCCTTGGGTGCCGTTCAATTTTCCGGCCAGACCGGCGCCTGGTTGACCCGTGACCGCGCCAGCTTTGTCTCTCTCAATCCTTATACCGGAGCTGTGCTGGAAAAAGGTCGCGCAGAAGAGTTGAATGCCTTTTGGCGCTTCTCTCACATGGCGGACCCCATCCACTTTGGCAATTTCGGCGGATTGCCAACGAAGCTGATCTGGTTTGGGTTCGGAACAGCTCTTTGCCTGCTGTCTGTTACAGGAGTCTGGATATTCCTGAAAAGAACAGTGCGTGCAACTCAACAATTCGCACCGGAATCAGACTCCCCCTCATCCCGACTCTGGTGGCTGGGTAAATGGAAGTGGATCAATATCGCCGTTCTGGTGATTCCAGCAGCCGGATTCATAATAAGTATCCAGCCGGAACCAATTCCTCAATGGGTCAGCCTCGGAAAAAAATCCGCCGGACCTTATCAGGCCGAACTGAAGATTCAGTATCCCAATACAGGCAGCAATCCGTTGAAGGCGAAGGTTGAACTGAGCCCAGATTCTCTCCGTAAGATCAAAACAGTTTATTTGAAAGCAAACCTGCCTAATGCATCCCCCGCCTTGCTGGAGGGATCACCCAGCCTTTCACCCGTTGTCATTAACCTAAAAACTCTTTCGCCCGATCCGCCATCATTTGGATTGACCATTCACGAGTGGAAAGGAGCCACGCATCGGGTCGCGTGGCCTTGACTGGTCCAGCTAGAACGGACCCGAAACAGTTTTAGCAACCTCTCTTTTAAAAATAATGATGGGTGAGCAGGTGGTGGAAGTCCATGTTGGACCATTCGAGGCCGGGTTGGGTGCTGCAAATTACAGGTGCAACGGCAGGTTAAAAAGCGTGACTGTTTTAACGTCCACGCCCACAATCTCTGTTTGTGCGGTGTTAAATTATCCTGGTATCAGTGCTTGGGTTGAGTAAGGTGGTTTTTAGAAAAATATTGACTCAGGCTTCAACTTGTTTCCAGTCTTCTCCATCCCAATGAAGAATAAGCCCAAGGTCTCCTGCTGCGTAGATATCATCTTCTGAACTGCCCCAGATTGCAGTCAGGTATTCCTCTGTATTGGATTCAATGCGGGTCCACTGGTCCCCGTCGAGATACATAATCATTCCAAGATCACCTACGGCAAAGACCATGTCTTCGTTGGGACCCCAGATATCGAGGAAAAACTCCATGGTACGTGTGGGCATCTCTTTAAATTCGGAGCCATTAAAATGGACAATGGCTCCGTCTGACCCACAAAAGTACATATTGTTCGGACCAAAACCATAAATTCCATAAAGCTCTTCATTCGAATTGTAGGTCAGCCTTTTCCATTTATCGCCTTCCAGTTGAAGTACCAGTCCATCGACTCCAACGGCGTACGTCGCTTCGGCACAACCCCAGACACTGGCGACATCGTTATTGGTTCCGGTGTTCATGAACTTCCACTCGGTGCCATTAAATTTAGAAATTTTTCCCAGACGGCAAACTGCGTAAATTTCATCCGGTCCCAGCCCCCAGATTCCCTGCATTGGGGGGAAGTTTTCGCTTTCCACCATATTCCAGGCACTGCCGTTAAAATGCAGGATTTTTCCGTCTGTGCAAACGGCGTACAAATTCTCCCGATCATGTCCCCACATGTCTTTCACCGTCCATCGACCACCTGTCTCCATCTTGGTCCAGTCCTTACCATTGAAATGGAGAATGGTGCCCTCAGCACCGCCGATAAACACATCATCACTTCCAAATCCGAAAATTGAAAGCAGGTTACTTTCAGTCAGGTTTGCCATACTCTTACTTTCTCAACAGAAGGCGTTCAGTATTGATCAGGGAGGGACATATCGTGCCATTTAGCACCATCCCAACGCAAGACAGTTCCATTTTCACCACAAATATAGATGTGGTCTTTAGATAAACCATGCACTTTGGCAAGGTATTGCTCTGTTCCGGGATCCTCTTTGTTCCATTTTGTACCGTCATAGTGGAGCAAAGTAGCGGCATCCCCTACCACCCAGATATCATCATCCCCCGTGCCCCAGATGCTGAGCAAATATTCTTCTGTTCCAGATTCCATTTTTTTCCATTCTTCACCATCAAAATGCAGAATGGTACCGTAGGAGCCTACAGTGTAAACACTGTTACTGTTAGCTCCCCAAACCCCATATAGGGAAATGGTTTCTTCGGTTAATTCCTCTTTCCGTTTAAACTCTTTGCCGTCATAAAACCTGTAAATTCCTTCGCCACCAACCGCGTGCATACGATTGATATCTTCTCCCCAAAACCCGAATAGATCATGGATAGTATTGGGTTCCCGGTATTCCCAGTTTTCTCCGTTCCAAAACAACACCCGTCCACCCACCCCGAAGATGAACATAGAATCCGGACCAAACCCATAAACCGAGTTCAATGAGTCGTAATTGCCCGTATCTACCTGGGTCCATTCCTTCCCATTATAGTGAAGGACTATTCCGCCAATTCCCACAGCATAAATATTGTCTTCACTGGAAGCCCAGATCCCCATAAGCGGGTTGGTGTTCGTTGTCCGAACGGGGGTCCAATCCTCCCCATCCCAGTGTTGGGGCACTCCATCCTTTCCCACGACATAAATACTGTCATGGCGAAATGGACAGATATCCATTAAATCTGGTTTAGCGCCGGTGAACATTGTTGATTTAATCCTCTAGCGTTTCTTTATTGTCCTGAATGGCAGGGACCAATATGTTAACTGCAATGGTGGGGCTTGTGGAATGAAATCGAAAGGGAAATCAGAATGGAGTTAATCTTCCACCCCACCCATCTTAAATACTGCTTGCTTTAGTTTGGGGAGATTCTCGGAGTTTTTGATCAATTCCTGGGTTTCCAGACTAATGTCATTATGAATGAGAACCAGGGATTCCAGATTTTTTAGATATGGAGAATTTGCGAGTGCCTTGGCTCCTTCATCTGTAATTCCACATTCGTAAAGGTCCAGTAACGTCAAATTTTTTAAAACCTCAGATTTTGCCAATGCTTCTGCACCACGATTGCCAATCGGGTTGTAAGTGAGAGTAAATTGTTCCAGGTTCTGGAGCGTCTCGGAATTAGCCAGTTCTATCAGGCCAGCTGTTTCGATGTAATTCCAGTTAAGATTAAGCTCCGTCAGTTTTGAAAGATTTTTGGATCGGGCAATCGCTTTAGCTCCCTCATCCGAAATATTATTCCGGTAAAGGGACAACAAATTCAATCGAGTGAGAATCTCGGATTCAGCTATATACTTTGTTCCTTCATCTTCCAGTGAGTCGCCCAACCAGAGTGAGACAAGATTTCCCATAATGGGCGACTCTGCAATAGCTTTAGCTCCCTCTGCGGTCACCTGATTGTCGCTCAGCACCAGTTCTGAAAGATCCAAAAACTTTTTCGATCCTGCAATTGCCTTAACACCCGCATCTGTAACCTCATTTTTAAAGAGATTGATTACAGTAACGTGTTTGGCATGTTCACTATCAACCAGAGCGTGAACTCCTTCATCCCCGATTTCATTGAATTCGAGGAAGAGCGCAGTAACTCCATTTAACTTTTCGTTTTTGAGGATTTCTGCGAGCGTAGCATCATCAATTTCTTTTTCGCGTAAATCCAGTTCCTGGTTTTCAATATTCAGGGATTGTTCAATAATTGTTTCTGCACTGGCTTCAGTCATGATGGCAACTAGCTTTCTTAAAGATTTTGATGTTTCAGGATGAGTTTCACAACTACGGTTTTGTTCTTTGCTAAAGACTGTTGCTAAATTTAGAACATATGAATGCCTGCAGCAAAGTAAAAACAGGGTTGGCCGGGGCCCACTAAATGAATTTCGGGCGTGTAACTGGTGTATTTTAGGAAATCGTCGTATTTTGTAAAGGTTTAATTTTAAGGGGTGTTCCCTTATCCCGGTAATCCGGTGCCAAAAATTTTATAATTTTTACCTGGTTCAACCACTACTTGAGACTTAAGGCTAGGAATTGATATATTTAAAGTTCAGAATGCAACCTGGTTTGGCCTTTTCCTGTCCTGATTTATAGACAGGACCATTTAGACCCATTACGAAAAACAGCAATTGACTTATTCCAAGGCTCTATTAGTCCCTAAATTATTCCCGAGACCCTTCAAATGACCCAGGAAATTGAAGTTTTGACCCAGCAGGTCCGCGAACAGAGCGGATTTATTCAAGAGATATTTCACGAGATGGAGCGTGTGGTGGTCGGCCAACGCTATCTGATCGAACGGCTTGTGCTAAGCCTGTTGACTGGAGAGCATGTCCTGGTAGAAGGTGTACCGGGTCTTGCAAAAACTACCGCCGTAAAGACTCTGGCAGATACTATCCACGCCTCGTTTAAACGCATTCAATTCACTCCGGACCTTCTTCCTGCCGATTTAATCGGGACCCAGATATACCAGCCACGTACAGAAGAATTCGTGATTAAAAAGGGACCTGTATTTGCCAACATAATTTTGGCAGACGAGATCAATCGAGCACCAGCGAAGGTGCAGAGTGCCCTTCTCGAAGCTATGGAAGAAAGACAAATCACCATAGGTGGCGAAACTTTTGCCCTGGAATCACCATTTATGGTTCTGGCGACACAAAACCCGATTGAACAGGAAGGAACCTATCCCTTACCTGAGGCTCAGGTAGACCGTTTCATGTTTAAACTCAAAATCGGTTATCCAACCAAGGAAGAAGAAAAGAAAATTTTGCAGCGGATGGGGAATTCCTCAAATCACAGGCCGCGTGTCAAAGCGGTTGTCCACCCCGAACAAGTTGTGAAGGCCCGCGAGGTTATCGATACGATTTACATCGATGAAAATTTACAGGATTATATTGTAAACTTGGTAACCGCAACCCGAGATCCGTCCTCACATGGCTTGAAATCCCTGGCACCATTGATTCAATTTGGAGCCTCACCAAGAGCATCGATTTTCTTAAACCGGGTTGCCAAGGCCTATGCCTTTATGCAAACCCGAGGATATGTCGTCCCACAAGATATCAAATCCATAGCCCTGGATGTTTTGAGGCATCGTTTGATTTTATCTTATGAAGCCGAAGCCGAAAACCTGACCGCGGATGATGTTTTAAAACAGGTTTTCGATACTGTTGAGGTTCCATAAATTCATTCCATGTGGCAATCACTTAAATCCATTTTCACAAGCCTTTGGGCCCCCATTCCTAAAGTCAGGGATACTGGGGAAGAGCGTCAACTGACTCCTGAAATGATCAAGACCATCAAGGAGATCCAGGTCAAGACCAATCATCTGGTGAACCATATGATGGCAGGGGAATATGTTTCAGCGTTTAAAGGTAAAGGTATGGAGTTTAGGGAGGTAAGAGAGTATGAACCCGGAGACGATATTCGCCTGATTGAGTGGAATGTTACTGCGCGTATGGGGCATCCCTATGTAAAAGAGTTTCGCGAAGAGCGAGAGATGACCATGATGCTCCTGGTGGATGTGAGTTGTTCAGGGCAATTCGGTTCCCGGCAGAAACTGAAAAACGAGGTGGCTGCTGAAGTGGCTTCCATTATGGCTTATGCAGCAATCAAAAATAATGACAAGGTTGGATTGATCATATTTTCAGATCAGATTGAACATTTTGTCACACCTCAAAAGGGACGTTCTCACATATGGCGTCTCATCCGGACGATTTTAAATTTCAAACCAGAAGGACGTAGAACCGATATTACCCTCCCCCTCGAATATTTGCTTCGTGTGCAAAAAAAGAAATGTGTGGCATTTTTAATATCGGACTTTCAAGCCAGCGGTTACGAGACGGCTCTCAGGCTCGCCCAGCAAAGGCATGATCTGGTCGCCATCGAAATTACGGATCCGCGGGAAATGACACTTCCTCCGATAGGCCTGGTTCACCTTGAAGATGCTGAAACCGGGGAAATGATTCTAGTCAATACACGGGACAAGGCCCTCATCATGAAGTACGAAAAAAAAATGGAGTTAGAAAGGAAAAACAGGAAGAGGAGTTTTAGATCTATCGGGGTAGACACTATTCATATCCGAACGGACGGTTCCCTGATCAATCCCATAATCCAATATTTCAAAATGCGCGAGAAAAAACATTGATGGAAAACGAAAAAGGAATTTCAAAAGAAAAGGAAACCGCATCAGGACACAAGAAAACGGATCCGGTTTTACCTCCATTGAAAAATGAGGAAAATAATTCGAGCACCGGGGAACCTGTAGATGGAATAAGTCCCACACTTAAAAAAGGCATTATTGGGTTTACAGCCATAACGGTACTGATTTTTGGAGTTTTTGGGACCCTTCTGATTAAAAAGCTCTTGAGTCCAGGGAAGGAAACCCGTCCGGAAAACCATGAGGTTTTGACAGTAGCGGAACGCCTTCATCAGGCGGGGCTTGAAGAACAGGCTCTGGAGCAATATGAGAAATTTCTGGTATTGCCCGGAATTGGTAGAGAAACCCGGGCTAAGGTTTCTTTCGACACCGGAAAGCTCTATTTGAAACTGGACAATTGCGCCGAAGGATTGGTTTATTTTTTTCAATCCCAGGTGGCATTTCCCAAAGCACCCTGGGCTGCAGAACTGACCTCACATATTGACCATTGTCTGACCCGCTTAAATCAATCACCTCCCAAATGATCTGTCTGCAAAAGTTTTTAAAACGATATTGTTCGCTATCCATTTGTTTGGGATTGTTGATGGTGCTTACAGCATTTTCTGCGTGGGCAGAAGACAAGCCCGCTTCTTCCGGGGTGAAGATTGATGCGGAAATTTCTCCGGCAGAGATAACCGTTGGTGACCTGGCAATTTATACGGTAACCATTACCCATGATAAATCTGTTCAAACGTCCCCTCCAGTTCCCAATGGTGACTTTACTGGCTTTGAACTGGTCGATCAGGGAACTTCCCAAAAAAATTTAAAGGCGGGAAAAACGGAGCATCAATTTTGGTACAAATTGAGAGGCGACCACGTTGGGGTCCATATCTTTCCAGGGCCAAAAGTAAAATATAAAGGCCTGCAACCGGATATCGTGGGGGAATTTGATAGCGGAGAGGTGTCAGGACCCGATGTTCAAGCTACTATCCGTTCCGTACTTTATCTGGATGGAGAGCCAAGGGATATCAAGTCGATCAAGCCTATTGTTGGCGCGGCCTGGCCTTGGAAAAAATACCTGTTACCTGCGTTAGCTTTTGTTTTATTGGCCAGCCTGATCGGATTCGCTGCAAATTGGTGGGTTAAACGAAATTTAGTAAAACCCCAGATTCCGAGGGCCCCTGCCCTGCCTCCTCATGAATTAGCCCTTAAAGAATTGGAAAGGTTGTATGCAAAGGGTTATCACCTGAAAAATCAGAATCGCGAACTATATTTTGAATTTTCTGAAATTTTTCGCCGGTACCTGGGATTCCGTTTCAACATTCCAGCCCTGGACTGGACAACCGAAGAAATCGGCCGGGTGTTAAACCATCACAACGATTTATCGAAAGCAGAACTTGATGGAATCCTGCGGATTCTGACAAGTACTGATCTGGTTAAATTTGCGAAATTTGAGGTTGATTCTGACACGGCTGTCCGCTTGATGAAATCAGCCCGAAGCCTGATACAGAAAATCACCAAAACCTCCAAACCAGAGACATCCACCGAATTGGAAACGGTAACCAATACCTCATGACCTATTTTCAGTTTCAGGATCCCTGGTTGTTCAGTCTGCTTTTGTTGATTCCGCTTGTTCTTTTTTATAGTTCAAAGAATCGACGGGCTCGACTCCAGTTTTCCGATCTTTCAATTCTCAGGAAATTTCCATCCCCCAGAACTGCCTTCCTTGGAGCAATTCCGATCTTATTGCGCTGCTTGGCAATTGTTCTACTGGTTGCGGCCCTGGCTCGTCCACAGGAAGGACGAAAAAGTACCGAAATTCTTTCTGCCGGGGTGGATATTATCCTGGCGATCGATACCTCAGGCAGTATGCGGGCTATGGACTTTGAGCAAAACGGTCAACCGATAGACCGGTTAACCGCCGTGAAGGGAGTTGTCTCGCGTTTTATCGAAGGTCGAGAATTCGACCGTATGGGGATGGTGGTCTTCGGGGCCGAAGCCTTTACTCAATGCCCCTTAACTCTGGATCACAGTATCCTTCATGGATTCCTTGAAAAACTCACAATTGGTATAGCGGGTGATGCAACTGCTATTGGTTCAGCAATTGGAATTTCGGTCAAGAGGTTAAAGGAATTAGCTTCAAAATCGAAAGTAATCGTATTGCTCACCGATGGCAGAAACAACGCAGGAAACATTACGCCCGCTCAGGCGGCAGAGGTGGCTAAAATATATGGAGTCAAAATTTATGCCGTCGGAATGGGAACAAGTAAAACGACAAACTCGGTCTTTGATCCGTCATTCGGCCCCAGATCCCTTATGCGAAAAGCTTATCTCGATGAAACAACTTTGCGGCAAATCGCAGAAATTACCGGGGGTCAATATTACAAAGCGACCGATGCCAACTCCCTACAGAAAATTTATGCGACGATCGATGAGTTGGAAACATCGGAAGTACGCTGGATCGATCATTCTGAATACAACGAATTGTATCCATATTTTCTGATCCCGGGTATGTTGTTACTTTTACTTGAGGCCTTGCTTGCAAATCTCATTCTGGTGAGGATTCCTTAAATGAAATTTGCCCAACCTGAATTCTTATACTTATTGTGGTCTGCCATTGTTCTTTTTTATTTTTTTAAATGGGCAAATCTTCGAAAGCGTAAACTCGCCAGTCAATTTGCTGAATGGGGTTCATTCCAGAAGCTTGTCCCAGGACGAAGCCTGACGGTTCAAAAGTACAGGGCCCTTTGGTGGATCGCGGCCTGGATGTTGTTCACCGGGGCTTTGGCCCAGCCGCGATGGGGTTTCCAATGGGATCAATTGCACCAACGAGGAGCTGACGTTATTGTCGCCTTTGATGTGTCAACCAGCATGCTTGCGACTGATATTAAACCCAACAGACTGGAGCGCGCGAAACGCAAGGTCACAGACCTTATACACATGCTGAACGGTGATCGTATTGGTCTGGTTGCTTTTGCCGGAACCAGTTTCGTTCAATGTCCTTTGACCCTTGATTATGAAGCAGCAGAAATTTTCCTTTCAGCACTGGATGTGGATTTAATTCCGGTTCAAGGCACCGCTCTGGGGCATGCCATCCGGACTTCCATCAATGCTTTCAGTAAAAAAGAAAAGAAGTCCAAAGCTCTCATTTTGATTACAGACGGGGAGGACCATAGCGGAACGGCTATGATGGCTGCCCAGGAGGCTCGAGAAGAAGGAGTCAAAATTTTTGTGATAGGTATTGGAAGTGATGATGCGGTGCCTATTCCTGATCCTTCCTCCGGAGGAGGTTTTAAGAAAGATGCGAAAGGCAATGTGGTGATGTCCAGATTGAATGAAACCTTATTACGAAAAATCGCCGAGGAAACGGGAGGAAGTTTTGTGCGTTCGGTTACAGGAGATCTGGACCTTGAAAAAATCTATGAAGAGGAAATAAAAACCCGGGTCGAGCAGAAGGATCTCAAGAGTAACCGTCGACGCCGTTGGCAGGAGCAGTTCCAATGGTTCATAGCATTAGGCCTGGTCTTTCTGGTTGTGGAGCGGGGAATTCGGGAAAGGTGATTTCTTCTGTTGAAAAATTAAAGCCTTAACTTGACCCCACTATCCGGCGATTTTATTGGTAAACTATTAAGTGAGTAGATTTGATAAACCTTAAGGAGTAACGAATGCAAAACATACCTTACCGCATGAGTGCCGACGCTATTGCATCTGAACAGCAACGGTTCATGGTTCGCGTTTATAACTGGATGGCAGCTGGTCTGGCTCTTACCGGTATTATGGCCCTTTATGTAGCCAGCAGTGAAACCATGATGAATCTGGTTTACAGCAATAAAGCGGTTCCCATTATTTTGTTTGTTGTCCAGATTGGACTTGTGATTTATCTATCCGGATGGGCACAGAAAATGTCTGCAAGCCAGGCTACAGGTGTCTTCCTACTATACGCGGGTCTGACCGGAGTCACGTTATCATTTATTTTCCTTGTTTACACTACCGCCTCTGTTGCCTGGACTTTTTTTGTTACAGCCGGAACATTTGGATCGCTTAGTCTTTATGGCTATGTCACCAAAAAGGACTTGAGCGGAATGGGTCAATTCCTTTTTATGGGACTAATCGGTCTTATATTGTCACGAGTAGCCAATATGTTTATTGAGAGCGCATCTTTTGATAGTGCCCTCAATATTATTGGCGTTTTGATTTTTGCAGGACTAACTGTTTACGATACTCAAAAAATCAAGCAGATGAACATTTTAGGAAATGAAGGTACGGAAGAAGACACGAAAGAAGCTATCGTAGGTGCTCTGACTCTTTACCTTGATTTCATAAATCTGTTTCTTCATCTTCTCCGAATCATGGGTGACCGTCGTTAGAGAATAAAACCGGCAAATGATTTCTATTCGGAATACAACACGGTGGGCTCTGGTCGCTATTGGTCTGTTAAGTTTCGTATGGAGCAATGCATACGGAAGTCCGTTTGGTTCAGAGGCTCAAGACGGGATTGACCTTTACAACCAGGAGGATTATGCAAAGGCTCTGAAAAGCTTTGAGGCAGCCCGGTTAACAGATCCAGAAAATGGTAATGTGCTTTACAACCTCGCAAACACCCACTACAAGCTTGGAAATTTTGATCATGCACTCAAGGCACTGGAAGAGGCAGAGTCCGTTTTAGACGACCCTGCCATGAAGCAGAAAACACACTACAATCGTGGCAATGCCTATTACCGAATGGGAGACGTGGAACGGGCAATAGAATCCTACAAGAAAGCTTTGGAATTGGACCCCAGTGATACAGACGCCAAGTTCAACCTGGAATATGCACGAAAGCAATATGAACGGGCTAAGCAGGCCAACCGGATGGCTCCCAGGGGTAATGACAAAACGGAGAAAGACAATGAAAATGGAATGAACCCGGCTCATCAGCAAGACCCAAATGAAAGCAAAGAACAAACAAATGAGACAGGGGAACCACCGGACTCTAACCCGCCCGAGGATGAAAAGGACAGCCAAAAAGCCGAAGTCGATAAACCACAAGATTCGGGCGGAGGAAAACTAAACGAAGAACCTCACTCTCCACCTGCCGGGGAACCTTCTGACGAAGAACAAAAAATGGCCAAGGCCATGCAGGAAATCACCTCAATGAACAAGGATGAGGCTGACCGCTGGTTAAATTCCCTGGATGAGGACCTCAAAAAAATGAGCCGTCGACAGGTGCAGGGCCAAATGAAGGACTTGTTTGTTGAGGGTGGCAAGGACTGGTGAAATTTTCTGCAAAAAACCTGGTAGCCATTTTCTTTTTTGTGCTGCTGGTCATTCTGGGGATGACTTCAAAGTCTCAGGCGACAGTGAGTATATCGGCCACTGTCAATAAAACCCACCTCACATTGGAAGACACCCTTATCCTCTCGGTAAAAATCAACGGAGTAAGGGAATCCGCCGAACCCGTTTTACCTCCCCTCCCCGATTTTCAAATTCAACCACAGGGAACTTCATCATCCATACAGGTAATAAACGGGAAAATGAAGGCAACCCTCACCTTCAAGTATGCTCTTTTCCCAAAGAGAACGGGAACATTTACTATTGGTGCCATTCGGTTGGAGCGCGACGGGAAAAGTTACCAATCCCCCTCCATTACGGTCGATGTTTCTGAAACATCCTCTAATTTACCCGATGGAGAAAAGAACGTTTTTGCAGAGGCAATCGTTTCTAAGTCTACCGCCTACCTTCAAGAGCAAATCAGATTGACCTATCGATTTTACCGAAAGGTCGAGGTCCGAAACCTTTCCCTGGACGCCCCTCTGGAACATTTTCGCAAAATCCCTTTAGGTGAACCTACAGAAACCAGTAGGGTGATAAACGGAGTTCGCTATTATGTGTCGGAAATAAACTATGCCCTCTATCCGTTGCAATCAGGGGTTGTAAAAATCCCGGCTGCCACATTCCAACTGGATGTTGTGAATAGAAATGGTGGAGGCCGCCGACCCTTTGGTTCGAGGCATTTTCCTGGCTCTATCTTTGACGATCCCTTTTTTTCAGGAGGAGCCACTCTCGATCGTAAAATCCTGAGAACCCGAACCATTGATATCAAGGTTCTCCCGTTTCCTGAAAAAAACAAACCCAAAAACTTTCAAAGTTTAGTTGGAGAAATCGCCCTGGATTCCAGGTTAAGTGTAGATTCTCTCAAAGTTGGAGAAACAGCTACCTGGATTCTGACTCTTAAAGGTAGAGGAAACCTGGAAGGTGTTTCTATTGAGGTTCCTGAAAACACGTCTGAATATAAGGTTTACAAAGATCAACCGGTTTTAGATGAAAGGGCTGTTGCTGGTTATATTGAAGCCACTAAATCATTCACCACCGCCCTGGTTCCTATCAAAGAGGGTTCTTTAAAATTACCCAAGGTGAAAATTGGATACTGGGACCCAAAGGAAAATATTTACCGTATGGTTACTACCAAAGATCAGATACTTTCGGTGTCCGGGGGGCAAAGCAACTCTATGAATATTTCTCCTTCAGATAGTTCCCGCGAAATTCGATCACAACCTGCAGTCGGCCCAGGTCTCCTGCCAATCCATACCAGGACAGAATATTTTGATGATCCTGGAAGCTTTACAACATCCAATACATTTAAATTTGCTGCTTTTATAATGCCCATATTGGGTTACCTCATGTTCAGATCCTTTTATGGCAATCGGCTTAGAAAAAAACGTGACCATGTATTTGCAAAAAAGCAGGAAGCTTTTCCAAAAGCAGTTAAAAGGCTTGAAGGACTGGGTAAACAAGGGAAACCTACCAAAGCAAAAGATGTTTCCGCTATTTTCCGGGAATATCTGGGTGACAGGTTTGAATTCCAGGGAACCGCACTAACTCCAGAAGAAGTCGATGATAAATTAAAACATAAAGAACTTTCCGAAAATCATATTGCTGCTGCCCTGAGTCTTCTGGATAAATGTCAGACAGCAGAGTTCACGCCGGATGGTTTACGAGGCAATGATGATTTGGTAGCAGAATCTCTAAGCCTTATCAATACCCTGGAGAAAACAAGGGCATGAAAAATATACTTTTCACCCTATTCTTTCTTTTGTTTTTTGCCAACGGGGTTCAGGCCGGTTCAGGGTTTTTCCAAAAACTTGCACAGACAAACAAACTTTACGAAGAAGGGGATTACAAAAAAGCGGCTACAGGCTACCTGCAATTGTTGGAGGAAAATCCGTCAAACGGACATCTTCATTATAATTTGGGTAATGCTTTTTACCAGAGTAACGAGTACGCCAAGGCTATCTACCATTATCTTCAGTCCAAAAAACAACTCCCTCGCGATGAGGATGTCGAGGCCAATCTTTCAATAACACTCCGAAAAACTGAAGATATCTGGGACGGAAGGAAAAATTCTCCTGCATCAGCCGTTTTATTTTGGTTGAATGATTTTACCCTTGATGAGCATATAAAAGGAATCATTGTATTGAATTTTTTGTTCTGGGTCGTAGCTGTCTTTCATTTTCAGAGAGAAAACGAATCGCTTGGAAAGGTAAAGCAGATCCTTGCAGGTATTCTGATAATTACCTTGCTTTCAACAGGGGCTCGCTGGCATTTGGAAAACTTTGTAGTGAACGCCGTTGTTAGTGAAAAAAGCCTGGACGTTTACTCTGGGGAAGGAGATAAAGACGAAGTGGCCCTTCAACTGCATGAGGGAGCAGTTTTGCCAGTCTTGGATAGAAAGGGAGAGTGGGTCGAACTGGAACTTCCAAACGGTAAAAACGGGTGGGTTCCCAGTAGTTCTGTGTTGATTTGAACCCACCCTTTTCAAGTCAGCCAGAAACGTCTAACTCAACCCCACTTAAAAAACCTTTTAACATAGCTTTTTGAGATGAAGTGCCCCTTTTATAAACTTCAACAAGGCGATTTACCGTTTTCCTCAGGTCCTTATCCTGCATCATTTGCATAAAAGCCGCTTCATGGGAAGTGTCTATTTCAATATTGCGGTCCTTTACAGTGATCGGCCCGGTCCCTGTTAACAGCCAGTAAATATTCAAGTCCGTCCGAATACAGAGGCCCGTGAGAGTTCCGGCCGAGGGAAGCGATTTATCATTTTCCAGGTCAGAAAGCGACCCTTGAGAAACACCGATTAATTCCGCTAAATCAACAAGGCGTAGCATATTGGAATGTCTCCACATTCTTAGCCTTGCTCCTACGGAATCGATTTTCGGTGAGTTATTTGTTTCTGTCATTACATCCTCCATGACCATATCCATTGGGTGATTCTCCCATATCAGATTTATGATGTTGTCAGAATACTGACTAAATTTGAAGAAAATATGTTGATTAAGTTACAATTTTGTCACAACCGAAATTTTTTTCTCGATTAAGATAGGTAGAAGCAACTTGGGGAGTATTGGAGATAACTTTCAAAAGAGTTATTGGTCTTCCAGGTGAAACCTGTATCCAATGCCTCGAACTGTTTCAATGTACCGTCCTGCGTTCTGTAATTTATTTCTTAACCGTTGAATGTGGGTGTCTACTGTTCTTGAAAAAATTTCTTCGGTATGGTCCCAGATTTTGTCCAATAGGGAATCCCGACTTTTCACCCTACCAGGAACTTCCAGTAACTCCGAAAGTAAACGAAACTCTGTGAGGGTAAGGGATACGGGACGGTCATCTACCCAGACCTGATAGTTTTCAAAATTCACCTGTAGTTCTCCAAGACTCAGAGTTTTTTCCCGTGGATTGCGCCCATACACTCGCCAGAGTATTCCTTTTATCCTGAGGAGCAGTTCTTTCGCGTTGTAAGGTTTCAAAACATAATCATCGGCACCGGTTTCAAGTCCATTGATTCTGTCTATTTCCATATCCCGTCCAGAGAGAAAAATAACAGGGAGGTGTGAAAACTTTTTATCCTTGCGCAACATTTCACAAACCTCCAACCCGTTCAGGCATGGCATGTTTACATCCAGTATTACCAGGTCTGGGTTTTCATTTTTAATGAGCTGTAATCCTTCCTCCCCATTACAGGCCACAGACAAATGCAATCCATCGCCACGAATATCCTCCACAAGAGATTCTAGAATCTCAGGATCATCGTCAACTGCAATAATGGAAAACTCTCTTCTGCTTGCCAGGTTGCTGGTACCTATCATGACTGTTAATTAAAATCCATGAAGTTTAAAAAAATGAACAGCGTCTTTGGCTATCCAATTGGAATGAGATAATAACCCATGATCGGATTTAAGCTCCACCAATTCCGCACGGAAATTTTTTTGGACATAATTTCTCGATTCTTCGATCGGGACAACATCATCCAACATTCCATGAACCAACCGGGATGAAATCTGTCTTCCCAAATTGATTTGCTCCCAACGCTTGGCATCACAAAAAATTTCACTGCTTAAATCCATCACTTTATTGTAACGAAAATTAAAAACCTGAATCAAGCTTGGAATTCTTACTCTATGGGGATATTCAAATCCGAGCCGTCTTTGCCACCGTTTTACAAAGTTTATTCCCGGACACATTAAAAACAAGGTCGTTACCAGAGGTTGAGTTTCTGCCGTCAGCAAAGCCAAATAACCTCCCATACTGCTTCCAATAACCCCATATTTCGAAGAAGGATTTTGATAAATAACATTGCGGATAATATTCATCTGGCTACTAATGGTTAAATTCCTAAAACTTCCTCCTTCCAAATCAGGAATAATCAAATTTATTCCATGTCGGGAAAACTCTTTACGGAATAAAACTGCCTTGTTGGATTGCGGACCAGATGAAAACCCGTGCAAATATAAAATAGTACTATCCGCTTCCACGATTTTCTCCTTCGGACCAGGCCAACATTTTTTTCACCCAGGGAAGAAAAAAGTAAGCGGGGAAAGCCAGAAAAAAGGTCAAAAGAAAATAGGGAGCGTATCCCATCGCATGAGCGCCAAATCCGCCAGCCCAGCCTGCTACTGAACGGCTAAAAGCAAAAATTGATGAAAGCAATGCATACTCTGCAGCTGATCTACGCTGATTGACAATGGCCATCAGGAACGCAAGGAAAGCAGCGGATCCAAGGCCGCCTGTAAATGACTCGAGTACACTAGCGCTGTACATTAATATTTTTGAATCGGCTGTTAACGGTATTCCCGATTCAGCCAGGGGAATGACAGAAGCAACGTAAGCGTATCCAAGATTAGACAAAGCCTGCCACAACCCCAGAACCCAAATCGCTTTGAATATTCCAGCGCGGTCCGTATACCACCCCCCTACCAGCCCACCAGCAATTGAAAGTCCAAGCCCTATTTGAACAGAAACCAGCCCGATTTGTGATGCAGAAAAACCGGTATCCACCCAAAAAGGTTTCACCATAAATCCCATAGAGGTGTCTGCCAGTTTAAAGATAAGTATAAAAATAATGATGGGAATAATATACGGCCGCTGTAATAACTCAAAAATTGCGCCAAAGACAGGTCCTTCCTTGAGTCGGGCTTTGGTTTCATTGTCTGTTCGTTTAGCTGAAGAGGAATAAAAAATTACTGCAGCCCCATATAGAACCCCTCCGGACAACAACAGAAATGGCCAAAGATAAGGGCTTGAACTCAGAATCCCGGTTTTCAAATCCACGAGTCGAAGAACACCAAGAAAAATGAAGTACACTCCAAGTACGGCCATTGGATGACTTGCAAGGTTTTTCCATTCCTGCCTTACGGAGATCGAGGATCGCGTATTGATTTGCTTTTCATCTGGAGCAAACAAACAAATCATTCCACAACATGCCAGGATTCCAGCCCCCGCCATGTAAGTTGCTGCCCACCCAAGCCAGTCGCTTAGAATTAAAATAAAACCGGCTGCCAACATTCCCACTCTATAAAATCCGTTGCGGAGCCCATTTGCCATTCCCAGCTCCTTTTTCTCAAGCATCTCGATGGTGTATGCATCAATGGCAATATCACTGGTGGCCGAAAACAAGGTGAAAAGACCTATTGCAACCCAAACCCAGGGTCCAAAATCCACCCAAAGTGCAAAAAGAAGAAGCACCCCTCCCATGAGCATATCCATACCAAAAATCCATTTTCGGTGGTGACGAAAATAATCGATGGCTGGAGCCCATAAAAATTTAATGGTCCATGACAAACCCAGTAAACTCATAAACCCTATTTTCCAAAGATCAACGCCTTGTTGTCGGAAGTGGACGGGAAAAACATCGTAAAAAACCCCCAGAGGAAAGCCCTCGGCAAAATAAAAAATGCCTATCCAAAAAAATTTTGACTTTAACAAGGGAGGTTGGTTTTTCAAGAAACGCGCCGAAAAAGGTGGGTTCGGAGGTATGAGACCTTCAACTGGCCTCAGGAAAAAGAGGATTTATAGGCCTGAATGGGATTATCTGGCAGGCCAATTGAAACAATATACCTTTCACCAGTTGATTTTAATATAATTATCTTAACCTTTCCAACCGTTATGTAAGGAACGGGATAAGAATACATATGGAAACTTCAGATAACATACAGCTTGTCAAAGAACAGCTAAAGATCAAATCGAATGAGCTGAAAAAGCAGGAAAAGGAAAAATCCCAGCTCAACGAAAAGATCCAGGCCATTCTGACCCTGAATCGAAAAAAGATTCAGGAAATGCACAAGGAGATCGAAGCCAAAGATGAGCAAATCCGGGAAGCCCAGTCGCAAGCCTGGGCGGCCAGGTTGGCTCGTCATTCCGGGATCAAGGATTCATTAAAGGAAATTGAAGAACCCACTCAGGAGATTGTCGATCAAGACCCGGTTCTACAGGATAAATTTGAAAGATTGAAGGAACGAGAGGCACATTTAAAGGAGCGTATTCAGGAAGAAAAACAGGTTAATGAAAAAAACCAAAAGGACAAATCCCTTCTTTTGAAAGAACTCAAACGCCTACGTAAAGACCAGGAAAAGTTTGAAACTCTTAATGATGAGATTGAGCAATTAAAAGAGGATTTGAATAAACGGTCCGGAAAACCCACCAAAGAAATTGAAAGATTGCTGCGGGAAAAAGATGACCTAATAGAAAACTATGAAAAGATGCTCTACGGAAGTGTCGAGCCAGGTGAAGAAGGTATGCTTCCTTCCGAAATCATACTGGATCTCAAAATGGAGATTAACGATCTACTAGAAGAACGAAAAAAAATGGTCTCGGACCTGGACAAACTTCAGGATTATATTGCTCAGTTAGAAATGAAAGTTTCTTTGAATGAAGAAAAAGATGCTTCAGAAAAAATGGAGCATCGAATGGGGGTTGAGAGCCGGGCGCAGGCCACCGCTGAGTTTTCCTCAGGTCTGGAAGGATTTTTGATTACCTATTCAGATATGATCACATTATTGTTGGCTGTGTTCATCCTAATGGTGTCGGTTTCACGTATTGATGCGCAAAAATTGTTCGATGTTACATCCTCCTGGCAAGACAGAAAAATACGAGTCGATAAAAAAAACTTTTATCTGACTCAAAAAGAATGGGAGATGTTGAATTGGATAAAAAAAGAATCCGAGAAGCATCAAGCCCGATACGAAACTTTTATTCCAGGAAACCGGGCAACCATACATATCGCTCTGAAGTCAGATGAGTTCTTTTCCCCAGGCTCGGCAACCCTTGTTAGTGGTGCTGAAGAAAAAATCATTGAATCGATTGGTGACCGGTATCTCGAAGGTCTTAAGGAAGTTATGGTTCAAGGGCACACTGATGATGTGCCGCTTCGTGGTGGTGGAGTTTATGCCTCCAATTGGGAACTCTCGGCCGCGCGGGCAGCTCGTGTTGCAAGAGTAATGATCGACAGACTCAAACTTCCCCCCGAAAAAATGTCTGTCACAGGGTTCGGGGAATTTCGCCCCAAAATGGACAATTCCAAAGGAGATGATGCCCGAGCTCATAACCGCAGAGTGGAAGTAGTTTTAGTTAAAGATAAAGATGTTGTTGAAGAAGAGTCCAATAAACAGGGGCTTAAAATTGGTTCAGAGCGGATAAAGAAAGCGAGTAGTGCCTTTGGAAAATCTCCCTCCGAAATAAAAGAAATGGAGGCTTCCGGAAAAAATTAACTTTTACCCGGTTTTTTGGACTCAAAATTTTAAATTGTTGGTTTTCTCTATCCTCCCTTATACTTAAAAAGACCCCGTTAAAACTCCCAAACGGCGGCAAAATAAAAGAGCCTGAATACTCACAACGCGAGGTCGGAACTTAATCCCGGTTTTTTTAAATTGTAATTTTTGCGGAACCAATATGACTGCAGACAAATCAAGATTTATAAATGAATTGTTTAACAATCGGCAGTTATTTATTCGTTACAATCGTTTCAAACTCGATCGCATAAATGAAATCCTTGCATTCAAGGATAGACGGGTTTTCACCCTGATTCCAAGGTTGCTTCACTCCAATCAGGAGGGGTTGCCTGGCTATATTCCTGGAGATATTCCTCAAGGAATATCCAATTACGTATTGACCCCAGAGATACTATTCACTGCCGAAGAGCTCTTCCCCGATGTCGTCATCCGGAGAAATATTGAGCTAAATCCCTTTATTGAGACGGTTCTTTTAATGGGGAGTATCGGCTCAATCGCCCATACTCAAAAATCAGATCTCGACTACACGCTTTTAGTCCACAAAGATAATGTCTCGTCCGAACAGCTGGATCTTTTTTCCAAAAAATTGCGCCTGATTGAAGAATGGGTATGGGAAAACCACCGTCTTGAAATCCACTTTTTTGTAAATGATATTGAGGAGGTTAAACAAAATATTTTTGGGGAAAGTGATAGTGAAAGCACGGGGTCTGCACTGGCTAAATTGTTGAAGGAAGAAATGTATCGTTCTCTAGTTATCATTGCAGGCAAAATACCTTTCTGGTGGATCATGCCCCTGGAAACAACTGATCAGCAATATGACGAGGCCTGTAAAATGATCCGGAACTACCAGACATTGCTCAACCCGGATGAATTTGTGGACATCGGAAATGTGGAAGATATTTCTGAGGGAGAGTTTTTTGGAGGCTCGATCTGGGCCTTGATCAAGTCTTTCAAGTCCCCTTTTAAAACCCTGATAAAGATGGGGCTTTTAGAGGAGTACATGTTCCGGGAAACCCGGTTCAACCTTTTATGCCACGATATTAAGAAAAAGGTGTTTTCCCAGGAATCTTTTGAAGACATAGATCCTTATCTGACACTGTTTTTAAGGTCTGAAGCATATTTTAAAGAAGAAAAAGGATTCAATGAACTGGATGCCCTACGCACTGCTTTTTATATTAAAGTTGGCACCCAGGTTTCAGCGGAAGACCTGGATCGCAGGAGTCGCGATCAGAAAAAAAGAATTTTAATTGACCTTATTAAAAAATGGGACTGGCCGGGGTCTAGATTGGATCATTTGAATAAATACATTGATTGGCAAATGATGCAAAAGGTTGCTCTTGGAGACAGAATCAATAAGATTCTTATGAGTTCTTACAAAATGATCTCGGAGAAAAACAAATCACTGGGCGAAGGCAAAACCCTCATAACCGAACGAGACACACATCTTTTGGGTCGAAAGTTATTCAGCTTTTTCAACAAATCCAATCATAAAGTTGAAAGTCTGTTTGCCCTCATTGATGGGGAAACGGGCGAAAAAGAACTCACTTTTCTTTTTCACCAGAAAGATCCAAGGGAAAAAGGCGAATGGTATCTTATCCGTGGAAAATCAAAAGCCTTTCTTGAGCAAATTCCAAAAGAAAACATCATCAAGAAAGCCTCCACCCTCCCCTTTTTATTAGCCTTCACTTGTTTTAATAATTTGTTTCGACCAGATTCGAACCTTCTCCTCAGATCTGAGCACCATCAATCTATCAAGGAATATGATTTGCGGTGTATTCTCCAGGAATTATCCAACTTTCTGTCTCAAGTCGATGTAGCCAATATCCCCAATGAACAATTGCTGATGGATGCTCATGTCGAGCAGCTTTATATGATTCTCGATTTTGGGAATCCCCTTCCTGCAGAAGTCCTGAAGGGGAGTATCAAGGAATGCCAGACTTCCGCACAATACAGTGAATTTATTAATTTGAGGGTTGGACGACTTCGGGCAGTTACAGTGATTTATCTCACCTCCTGGGGCGAACTGTTCTGTAAAACCTTTGGAGGGCTGAATTGCATGCACCGGGCTGTTGCAGAGCTTGGCCCGCAAGTTACGGAAACAGAAGCAGATAAGGAAGATTTTCTTAAGGTTTTTATCCCGGGAAGCCGCAGAGATGTAATGAGCCTCTCCTGGCTAAATGGTTATATTTTAAAGTCTCTAAGAGTTAGAACACGTGATCGCTCTGCCGGGGTAAAATCATGACTGGATCCAACTGGAACGGGAATAACAAAGTTAAATGGCAACTGCCGTAAAAACACAAGAAGAACTCAGGCAACAGGCTATCGATGCCACTCCACAACAGAATGTTGTGGATATGGGGACGATTCTGGGAACTCTGTGCGGATTCCTTTTGATCTTTGGGGCCATCCTTTATCAGGGGGAAGTTGGGTTGTTCTGGAGTATCCCCTCTGGTTTGATTGTCTTTGGGGGAACTGTAACCACGGCATTTATTGCTTTCCCTTCCCAAAAAATTCTGGGAATGATCCCGGTTATCATCAATGCCTATAAACCGGATGTTCACAAACCGGCGGATTATGTTGACGTAATTATGGCGCTTTCGTCGAAATACCGCACTGGTGGAATGAAGCGACTTGAATCCGAAGAGGAATTTCTTAACAACCGGTTTTTACGGTCCGGGGTTTCCATGATTGTTGATGGTTACAATTCAAGGGAGATCCAGGAAATCATGGAGCGCGAGATGCAGGCCCTCGTAGAAAGGCACAATAGTGGTCAGAAAATCCTGAGGTTCATGGCGGTCCAGTCACCCGTGTTTGGAATGGCTGGAACTCTTATCGGGTTGATTCAAATGCTGTCCCAACTTGAAGACCCAAGCCAGATTGGTTCTGGCCTGGCTACCGCACTGATCACGACATTTTACGGGATCATGCTGGCCAACCTTATCATCATTCCACTTGTGGCCAAATTGAATACCCGCACTGAAAATGAAACAACACTTTTAAAAGCGATTCGAGTAGGCGTAATGGGAATTCATGATCGTGTCAATCCACAAAAAATCCGCAGAAGCATGAATGCTTTGCTGCCCCCGGATAGTCAAAAGTAATGTCACAGGTTGAAGAAGTTTTAAATCAAGCGTTGAAAAATCCCACACAGGATGGGATAAACCTTCATGAATACGATTTAACTGGAATCAGCCTGAACGGAACTTCCTTTATTTTTGCAGTCCTGAATGAAGTTACTTTCGATAACGCCGAATTGACCGATATCAATTTTTCAGAAGCCAATCTTGAAAAATCAACCTTTCGAAATGCCCGCCTCAAGAATGTAAATTTTGCCAATACCAATCTTCAGGAATCCAACTTTGAAGATGCCATGCTGGTGAATTGCACCTTTCGTAATTCCAGCCTTCAGAATTCAGTATTTTCCGGAGGGACTATTAGAGGATGTGAATTCCGAGGATGCAACCTAAATCATTCAAACCTTTACCATTCAAAAATCATTGAATCCGACTTTGGTTTTGCACGAATGATGTACGCCTTTGCCAAATCAATTGAAGTAGAGAAATGTCAAATGACCGGACTCAATGCCCGCGGTTCCGATTTCAGTTTTTCTAAAATGGAGAATATCGATCTGAAAGGTGCGATTCTTAAATATTCAGATTTCAATTCCAGCACACTCACCAATGCTGATCTTTCAAATGCCGTTTTGGTTGGATGCGAATTTAAAGATGTTTTTTGCAAAGAGGCAATTATGGTGGAAACCAATCTGGAGGGTGCCGATATGACTTACGCTAATCTCGAAGGAGCAAACTTGGAAAATGCATTTTTACTGGAAAGCAACCTGCACGGAACTGACCTCTCTAAAACCAATCTGAAAAATGCTTATCTTGTAGATTCAAACCATTCTAAAGCGAATACAAAAGGAGCAGATATCAAAAATACTATATTCGATTGAATAGCCCTTAATATACAGATTACTCGTCTCCATCCATCAAACGTTTTATGTCCTTAACACATCTGAAACCGACGTTTTCATAGAACTCATCCGGATCAGCCTCTGTTCGATGGAAAACAAATCGATAAGCATCAAGAAAATAGTGCCCCCCTTTTTGAAATCCATTGCCTCTCAATACTTTTAAACGTTGCCCCATTTTTTTATTGCGGTAGTCACTTCCCGAATATGGAAGATACCAGCTCAGAGTCCATTCCATAACATTTCCCCCCATATCCATGGCACCGTAAGGGCTTATGTCTTTTGGATAACTACCCACTTTGGCTGAGTCTTTTCGACCTTCCAGTCCTATGTTGGAAACCCCTTTTTTATAATCATTGCCCCATGGGTAAAGACGTCCATCCTCTCCTCTGGCAGCTTTTTCCCATTGTTGTTCTGTGGGGAGGGTCTTCCCAGCCCATAGGGCATAAGCCATCGCTTCTCCCCAGGAAACATTGGTCACCGGGCGATCCGCAAGTTCAGGAGGATAATTGTCTCCCTGCCAGTTAGAGGGGCGGTCATGGTACAGGGTTTCATCAATAAACTTTTTATACTCCCGGTTGGTCACTTCGTACTTATCTATATAAAATGCATCCAGATGGATTTTTTGTTTTGGTTTTTGATCAAGATAAAGTGGTTTTACTGTACCGATTTTGAGGTGAGTGTCCTCAGTATCAACTTTGTCGGTTCCCATCCAGAATTCTCCGGCAGGGACCAGTACCATTTCTTTCCCATCCTTCTTAAAAACTGTAGAGGTTGGGAAATCCCTGCTGTTTTTATTTTTTCCTTCGGGAGAACAGCCGGAGAAAACCATAAACTGAATTGCAAAAGTAGCCAGCAACGAAAATTGCAATCGAGTTAACTGTATCAATGGAAATGTACCGTTCTAAAAATCGTCATCATCATCGTCATCGCTTTCTACAATTTCATGTTGTGCATCAACTTCAGCCTGTTCTGCTGCATCCATTAATTCCTTTATTTGCCCAAAACCAGTAGCCATACGCTGCATGTTGATCAAAAGGTTTATCAAATCCTCATCCGGGCATTCCCGAATACCTGCAACCAAGGGTCCACGAGGGTCTTCGCCAAACTCTTCGTCCCATTTATCAAAAGTTAATAGAACCTTATCTTTACAGTGGATCATGTCATAAAAAAAGCTTTGAATTTCTATCTTGGCTGCCATGAGTAGTTCCTGTCAGTTGAAAGATTGATCATTGCCTGAATCCAGCAGTGCGAAAACTATTGATATCATATATCACCTTTACCCGGACAGGCAAAATAGCCAATAAAAATATTTTTCAGTTCTTCTTCCCTGTTTTTGGATAGGGGTGACCCGAATCCTAAATTTGGTTTGAACTTGACAGGTGAGTTAAGGTATTTTAATGGTTTAATGCTGTATCCAGTCCTTCTTAGGACTTTTGAAAAACTTCATCCAGAAATCACATTTATGTCCGAGCGTTTTATCGACAACGAAAACGGTACCATAAGCGATACCAAGTACAAGTTAATGTGGACCAAAGAAGACAGCTATCAGATGAGAGGTCGCTGGTGTAACTGGAGAGGGGCCAATAAATTTGTGGCCTGGCTGAATGAACAAAATTTTGGTGGATTTAATGATTGGCGCCTTCCCAAAAATCAGGAGTGCCGTAATTTGTATGACCATGATTCAAAGAACATGGACTTTAATGATGACATTGTCCACCTTGATTACATATTCCCTGAAGGTTGCGGGTTTACCTATTGGTGCCAGGAAGAAAATGGGATCAACGCCATGGCCTATAATTTCTACAGCGACCGCGGTTATTTGATCCGGAAAACAGCCAAGGATGAATCCAATATGTCCGCTCGTGCCGTTCGCTCCACAGGAAAAGCGAAAGTCGCCAACCGGGTTTCAACATCCGGTCGAAGCCGCAGGGAATAAATCCTGCCGGCAAACTCTATTCTCCTACTTTTTGTGTGAACCCCATTTCGGACCCCATCCTAAACACAATCGAAAACAGTAAAGGCCAGCACAGAGCAACAGTAGCAGAGGTCAACATTCCTGCGCTCAAAAATAACTTTCAAACTTTGCAAAGTCTGCTGAAGCCCGGCGTTGAAACCATGGCAGTGGTGAAGGCCGATGCATACGGTCATGGTGCCTTGCCCTGTGCCCAGGCCCTGGTTGAAGCTGGAGCCCGGTCGCTTGGGGTGGGAGTAGTGGAAGAAGGAGTACAAATTAGAGAGAAAGGTATTAGCGTACCCATCCAGGTGCTTTGTGGAATATTCCCGGAAGAAATCGACGACCTGATTCGTTTCAAACTGACAACAACTCTCAGTACCCTGGAAATGGCTAAAACGCTGGCTATTCGTGCCGAAAAGTTAAATACCCAGGTTGGGGTTCATATCAAGGTAAATACCGGAATGGGGCGCCTGGGCATTCCACCAGAAGAGGCAACAGATTTTATTGAACAGGTACGCTCACTAAAGACCCTTCGTATCGATTCATTATTCACTCATTTTTCAACAGCAGATGAGCATGATCCTGAATATTCGCAAAAGCAATTAAAGCTTTTTGAGGAGCTAATGACCCGATTGGCTTTCAGGAAAATTTTGATACCGAAGATTCATGCAGCAAACAGCTCTGCCCTTCTTAAATTTCCGGAAAGCCAGTTTGACCTTGTTCGACCCGGAATTCTTCTTTACGGAGCGCTGACTTCTCCCGGTCTTGAGCCCTATAGAAAAGTGCTGGAACAACAATCAACCTCTTTTCAACCTGTGATGCAGTGGAAGACGCGAATTATTAACATAAATGAAGTTCCGAGTGATTCGTCTCTTAGTTATGGCAGGAAATTCACTACAAAAAAACAAAGCAAAATAGCCACTCTGCCTGTGGGGTACGCCGATGGTTTGCAAAGAAACCTTTCGGGAAAAATAGAAGTTCTTGTAAATGGGAAGCGGGCACCCCAAGTGGGCACTATTTGTATGGACCTTTGCCTGGTCGATGTGTCAGATATCCCGGAGCCACGTGAAGGGGATGAGGTTGTTTTGTTTGGGAATCAAGGCAACGAAACCATTCGCATTGAAGAAGTGGCATTGCATGGTAATACGATTCCATATGAAATCATGTGTTGTGTCGGAAAACGAGTGCCCAGAGTTTATACAGTGGAATGATGCCAAGTCTCATGGCTTTAGCTCGTTTAACGACTTGACCCCGTTTTGTTTACACCACTCACGAATACCGTTCACTATTTTGATAGTTACTCCAGGATCAAAAAAATTAGCAGTTCCAACCTGCACAGCGCTAGCCCCAGCCACCAAAAACTGCAAGGCATCTTCCGCCGTGCGAATACCCCCAATCCCAAAAACAGGTATCTTCACTGCGCGAGTTGTCTGATAAACCATCTGCAAGGAAATTGGTTTTATGGCGGGGCCGGATAAACCACCAGTGCCATTCGCAAGATAAGGCTGTCGGGTCTCCATATCCATCACCATACCAACAAAAGTATTCGTCAGGGACAAGGCATCCGCTCCTGCTTTTTCAGCAGCACGTGCAGTTTCCGTAATATCCGTAACATTCGGGGAGAGTTTAACAATCAGGAATTTTTTTGTTACCGCCCTCACTGCCTCCACGACTTCCTCAACAAGCTCCGGTTTTGAACTGAACTGATGTCCACCTTCTTTAACGTTAGGGCAGGAGATATTCATTTCGAGGGCATCGACCCGTTTCTCATCAGAAAGGGCGCCGGCCATCTCAATATACTCATCTACCGTATTTCCAAAAAAATTGCATATCAGGCGGCATTGATAAGGATGAATAAGAGGAAGCTTGGTCTGGATGAATTTTTCAAGACCAACATTCTCCAGCCCAATGGCGTTGAGCATCCCCGCTTCCGATTCAACAACTCTAGGAACCGGATTACCAAGCCTTGGCTTGAGTGATAGGCCTTTAGTTGAGAATCCACCCAGGGCATTCAAATCGACAAAAGGAGTAAATTCCAGGCCGTATCCAAATGTGCCTGATGCTGCAACCACAGGATTTTCAAGGAAAAGCCCTCCCATATCCACAGAAATGTCTGGGTTTTGTTGAGCCTGGGCCATATAGATCCTGTTCTAACTTTCTATCAAAAAGGTCGAAACTTCTTAAACAACAAATAGTTGTGCTTGACACTTGATTTCTGTGAAAATATAATACCAAAGAAATCAATTAGTTAAAAATTGGTTTCTTTAACACATTAAAATACAAGCATTTAAATACAGAGATGCTAACAAGATTCGAGTCCTACTTTCTAATCCCTTGGAAATCAATTGGTTTTAGCATCAGTCTGAAACTGCCAACAGGATTAACAACCTACACCACTGGGTAAAGCCATGTCCATCAATCTGACCTTAGAAAAACCAGAAGCCAATACCGAAGAACCTGCCGTTCGTTACACCAAGCGCATTGATGACCTGATTGAAGATGCCGAGATTGAGGCGGAAATCGAAGCGGAACGTAAAGTTCGTGCAAAGAACACCAAGATTGTCGCCATCGCGGGCGTGGCTATAAGTTTACTGGTTTTTCTTTACTATGGCATTCAGTCCCAGTCAAATACTTCAAAGTCGGATTCTGTGGCAAACAAAACTCAGATTGCCAAGTTGCCTCCGAAAGCACCAGCGAAACCAATTCCTTTTCCACTAAATGGAGGCACCAAGTTAGACAGCAAGGTTCCAGAAATTAAACCTGTTGCCAAGACGCCTCCACCGGCCCCAAAAAAACCGGAAACCAAACCGACAGTAAAAAATCCTGCAAAAACTACCAAAGCGGTGAAATCCTCGCAAGCCAACCCATCGGTCAAAAACCCACAAATCAGTTTTTCTGAAACGGGCGCAAAAGTAAAAACTAAAAAGAAGGTTGTGGGCACAACTTTGAAAGCCATGAACTTGCCACCAGCGCGAGATCTTAAAGCCCCAGGTTCAAACCTGTCTTCAACATCAAAAGTATCTGCTTCCTCCGGCTATTTTATTCAGATAGGAGCATTTTCCAGAAAAGCCAATGCTGATCGTCTGGCAGGAAAGTTAAAAAAAGCCGGCTTTAATCCCTCCATAGGCACCAAAACGGTAAACAACAAATCCATCAATGTAGTAAAGCTTGGCGGGTTTAATACCTCTTCGCAGGCACAAACGGCCCGGTCTGGTCTGGCGAAAGCGGGGTATAAAAACTCGTTCATTTTTTTCGTTAAAAAGGGTTAATGCCCTACCCCAATTAACGGTTTTGGTGGCAAAAGTTTAAAACGATTTTGCCTGATTTTTTTATATTCTTTCGTTCCACATCTAAGATACTCTGGGTGAAGCGACTTCAGGAAACATGCTTTGGCTATGTCGGCTTCAACCCAGCATGGCTGCGCACAAATTAATTTTAAAAGGAGATTAAAATGCAAAAATCAGGTATTGCAATTGTAACAGCACTCATGGCTATCTTTTTCTTTATTGGGACAGCCGTGGCAGACGATGGTAAACATCCCGGCAAGGGGCACGGAAAAGATAAGGCTCACATGGAAGAAGGAAGCGGTTCTTCTAAAACGGACAAACATGCCGGTGGTTCGGAATATAAAGACGGTCATAAAGGTGAAGGCAGCAGTGGTGAAAAAAATGGTGACCATAAAGGCAAGAAAATGGGACATGATAAGAAAGGCGCAGGCAACATGAAAGAAGGCCATATTGCCAACGCCCATTAGAATCATATTTCAGATTTTTTAGTTATGAATTAACCCTGGAGCTCACAAGAGTTCCAGGGTTTTTTTATTTGCTTTAGATAACCAGTGGTAATTAGTTGTATCACCCGCTAAATTAGATAGGAGTCTCTTTCAATTTTCCATATAACCTGATAGAGTTTCTCGTCAATCAACACACCATCAACCAGCCGCAACGCTCTTTTATTATCTGTTGCGTTATTATTATGACTGCCTATGTGGTTTGACCTTCTCCTCATCCTTTTAGGACTCGGCTTTCTTTATTTCGGTGGGGAGTTTTTGATTTCGGGTAGCATTCAAGTTGCCAAGTTTTTCAAATTATCCCCCTTTACCATTGGCGCCGTTGTGATAGGTTTTGGCACATCGGCTCCCGAACTATGTGTCAGTTTGTTAGCAACCCTACAGGGAGCCCCAGAGGTTTCGCTAGGCAATGTAGTGGGTAGCAACATTGCAAATATCGGGTTGGTTTTAGGAATAACAGCACTTATTGCCCCTGTTACTATTGAGCCGGGACGTCTGAAAAAAGAAACTCCTCCATTATTGTTTGCAACCGGAATGCTTCTGTTTTTTACCTGGAATCAATTTTTAAGCCGGATAGAAGGAGGCATTTTATTCGCCTGCATTGTGGGGTATGTCTTGTTGGCATTGACCGCAAAAGATGGGGGGGATCTGGAGCTCGAAGAGGAATCCAGCTATTTCCCAAGCGCAGGACTTCTCATTCAGGTTGGACTCATCATTGTGGGTTTGGTTGGGCTTGTTCTTGGAGCGCATTGGATGGTACAGGGCGCGGTCAATATTGCCCGATCCTACGGGATCAGTGAATGGCTCATCGGGATCACTATTGTTGCGGTTGGAACCAGCCTTCCCGAGATTGTTTCAGCCACGCTCTCAGCCCTAAAAGGTCACGGGGAAATGGCCCTTGGAAATGTGTTTGGCAGCAATATTTTTAATATCACAATGGTACTGGGGACCGCGTCTCTCATCCAGCCTCTAAATATTGTTTCTCCAATTCAAATGGACCTTGTCTATTGTGCAGGCCTGACCCTTGGACTCATCGCACTTATACGGTTTGGACACAATCTTAAAAAAATTGATGGTTTGTTTTTACTCACTGCGTACGCAGTTTATATCGTTATAAAATCGGTAGGCCAGGCCTGATGCTAACCTGCGGGAACTTTCTCATTTTTGAATTTCCACAATTGTTGCTTGAAATATTTTGAATTCGGGGCAATCTCTAAGGCTTTGGATATCATTTCCACGGCCTGATCTTTTTCACCAGAAGCAAAATAGATTTCTGACAATGTATCCATGTATTCTGGTTTCTTTGGAAACGCTTTTACCGTTTTTTGTGAAAGCGATAATCCCTTTTCCAGGTTAATTCTCTTTTTTGCATACAACCAGGCCAGGCGATTCATTGCCTCGTAAAAATTATCAACCAGATTGATACTTTTCTCGCAATAGCGGATCGCTACCGTGTAATACCCTTTTTTCCTGTAAGCATTACATAGTTCAAACTGGGCCTGGCCATTTTCAGGATCATTTTGAATGAGAGTCGATAACATTTTTACAGCACTATCGTATTGTTTTACTTCTACCAGCGTCTTTGCTTTTTGAAACTTATAATCTGTAGATTTCGAATCCAGTTTTGCCGCTTGATTAATGTGCTTTAATGCTTCTTCATACTTCTCAAGTTGAAAGAGGACCTTACTCAATTCATAATGAGCGGGAGCCAGAAGATCATTGAGTGACAGGGCTGTTTCCAGGGAAAGCCTGGCTTCATCCCATTTTTTAGCAGCCGATTGTAATTTCCCCAAATGAAAATGTCCGTCCGAAAATTTGGGATCCAGCTTGACCGCTTTTAAGAAAGCTGTCTCAGCTCGTTTCGAATCGTTTTGATCCAGGTAAATTTTACCAAGACGGGCTTGGACTCGCGGGTCCTGTGGTTTCAGTTTTTCTGCTAACTGATAAGACACCAGAGATTGATCGAGCGCTCCCGTTTCAAAATACCAGTCTGCCAGCTTTAACTGCGCTTTGAAATTCTGCGGATATAATTCGGTGACTCGCTTGAAGGCTTTTACGGCTTCTTTTTCTTTTCCGGCTTTAATTAACAACTCTCCCTTTAACAAAAAAAGATCCGGGTCATCATCCTTGGCTTTAATTGCATTTGCCACCTGATCCAGGGCAAGGTCGAGTTTTCCCTGCTCCGAGTAAATTTTTGCCAAAGACTGAAATACCCGGAAAAAACCGGGCTTCAGTTTTGCCGCCATTTTCAAATGCTGTATCGCTTCTTCCGTTTTTCCCTCTTTTAGTCTCAATTGCCCCATATCATAAAACGCCAAGTGATTTTGTGGGTCGATATCCAACGCTGCGCGATAAACCTTAACGGCCTCATTGAATTTGCCTTTTGCTGTATAAGCCTTGGCCAGTTTTATGTGGTTGGAGGTTGTTGAAGGCTCGAGCTCTATGGAGCGTTGAAACTGTGTGAGAGCTTCGTTGTATTCTTTCTTTTGAAGATATACATCACCTAAACCAGCATAAACCTTTGAATTATTTCGTGAAATTTTAAGCGCCTTACGAAACTCAGATTCCGCGTCCGAGTACCTTTTCTGGGCAATGAGCGTTTGTCCACGGGTAATGTGAAGGTCAATCGATTCGCCAAAGTAACGCGGATAGTTGTACCAACCCATACCAATCATTGCCAAAATTCCAGCCGCTGCAATGGGACGGGCTAATTTTCGCTTCTTTTTTCGGGTAGCCTTTTCTGGAGGAGAAACCGGAGATAGAGCCTCTGAAGCCTGATCTTCAATAACTTCATGTGAGGTCAAAGTTTCAACCAAAGCTGAGGGGGTAATTGATTTCTCAGGGGTGCCAGCCACTTCCCGCATTTGGCAGCTGCCTTCAAAACGGCACCCTTCTTCAACCACAAGGTGATGGGTCAGGATATCTCCTTCCAGCCGACTGCCACTGGCGAGAGCTACCTTGTGCTCGGCCACAATATTTCCGGAGATCAGACCCAGATTGGTAATATCGTAAGTCTGAATATCTCCCTTGACCCTTCCCTTCTCTCCGATAATCAGATGGTCCGTGGCAATGATCTCGCCATCAATTTCACCTTCGAAATGAACCGTTCCCTTTACCTTGAGAGTACCGACTAATTTAACGTCACTTTGAAAATAGGAGTCCACAAGTTATCCATTAAAATTTCAGGGGAATTCCGCGTACAGTTACCTGAATTATTATAAAGGCAAATAATTGAGTGTGTTAAAAAAAATAGCCTGCAATTGCTACGATTAATTGATTCGACTGTTTCAACCTGCTAAGGTACGCCCCTGATTCTCAATTTATCTGCAAATATCAGCCTTTTGGAGAGTGAAAAATGGAACGTCCAGATAAGCGGGCTTCGGATCAAATGCGACCGGTCAATATTAAGAAAAACGTCAACCGGTACGCCGAAGGTTCCGTACTAATTCAAGTGGGGAACACTCACGTTCAATGCACTGCAAGTGTTGAAGATAAAGTACCCCCATTTCTTAGAGGAAAAGGCCAAGGCTGGGTCACGGCTGAATATTCCATGCTGCCGAGGTCAACTCACACCCGCATGACAAGAGAATCCAGTAAAGGAAAAGTGAGCGGACGTACCCAGGAAATCCAACGGTTGATCGGTCGTTCACTACGAACCGTTGTGGATATGGAAGCATTAGGCGAGAGAACTGTATGGATCGATTGTGACGTATTACAGGCAGATGGTGGTACGCGGACGGCATCAATCACCGGATCATTTGTTGCCCTTTGCCTCGCCTTGAAAGAACTCAAGAAGAAAAAAGTCCTGACCTCGATCCCGATTCGGGATTTCGTCGCCGCTACCAGTGTCGGGATTTACGAAGGCAAACACATTCTGGATCTCAATTATGATGAAGACTCGACCGCCAGTGTTGATTTCAATGTGGTCCGTACAGGAGCGGGAAAATTCATTGAAGTGCAGGGAACAGCAGAGCGCGACCCATTCAGCACCAAGGATCTTAACGCTATGCTGAAACTTGCCGACCAGGGAATCAAGGAATTGATCGAAATGCAGAAAAAAGCGATTGGGGCTCTCTAGGCGAAACTCGTTTAAAATCATGTACTTCTAATTTCGAACTAATTTACGAATCATAATTTCCCGGCTCAAAAAAATAATCAGGTAAAGGATTTGATGGTAACGGTTTTTCAATATGCCCGATAAACAGATCATAATAATTCCCTCCGGGAGTTTTAAAACTCTCATCCTGAAGGATGTCAAAACGGGCCTGACCTACAGGGATTCCTCCAATAGCAACGCTTGGAACGGCAGTAGAAAGAAATTTATTAATTACATTTGCCACTGCTTTGTCACCTTTCAAGGAAAACATCCCATAGTTTATTGGCAATTTATCTACATCTTTGCCCCATATAAAAAAGTAATTTAAGGTTTCATGGAGCATTTCTCGATCCATTGTGTCGGTCAGCTCTTCATAACTCCTCAATTACTAATTTCAATTCACAATACAAAGTCGAAACTAAACTCTTAATATTCTCAATGTCTATACCCACTCTTAAAAAATCAATTAACGCTTCTTTTTAACACCTCGGTTACGACAAAACTCTTCGACCGGGCATTCGCTGCAGATTGGGGATGTCGGTTTGCAGCAATTCTGACCAAACGCAACCAGCAATTCATTGAACTCTTTCCAGTATCTTTTTGGGAGTGACTCACGAAGAGCCATTTCGGTTTCATCCGGGTTGCGCGTCCTGACATAATCCCACCGGTTCACTATCCTGTGAACGTGGGTGTCCACACAAATACCCGGTTTATCGAATCCCAGTATAAGCGTCAGATTCGCCGTTTTTCGTCCCACTCCCGGTAGGGCGAGCAATTCTTCAAGTGTATCCGGCACCTCCCCACCATATTCCGCAACCAGTTTTTGACACAAAGCCGAGAGGCTCCGCCGCTTATTTCTGAAAAATGCTACGGGATAGATTGCTTTTTGTAGTTTTTCGGGTGGTATCCGCAGCATGCTTCTGGGGTTGTTGGCAAGAGCAAAGACGCGTTCTGCCGCCTCTTCCATCACTTCATCCCGGGTCCGCAAACTGAGTAAAGTGCTTACCAGAACACGAAACGGGTCCCCTTCCCTCGCTATTTGAGTTACCGATGGAATCCGCCACTTTTTGGCTGCCGCGCGGAGTCGTTTCAAGGTTATGGGAAGTGAATTGGAGTCCATGGAAGATAAACAGTGGAATCTTGGCGGAATTTCTAGAAAAAAGTCTTTGATTTTGCTAGTATAACCAGCTTGAGGACAACTCAAATACAGGGTGCCCATTAGAGCCTCTCCCCCAATAACAGGGAGGGGCTGTTTCAGTCCTGAAAAGAGTACTCATCCTTAAAATAATTTCTGATGAATAGCGGTCTATTTAACTCTTAAGTTTTTAACTCATGCAACATACCATATCCATTCTTGTTTCCAATAAATTCGGGGTTCTGTCCCGGATATCAGGGCTGTTCAGCGGTCGGGGGTTCAACATAGAAAGCCTCAATGTGGCAGAAACCACAGACCCTAATATTTCCCGGATGACCATCGTCACCCGTGGAGACGATAAAAAAATTGAACAGATCACAAAACAACTCAATAAGCTGATCGATATTATTAAGGTTATCGATCTCACTGAGGAAAGCTTCATTGACCGGGAAATGATTCTGGTCAAAATGAATGCTGAGCCCAGGGTCCGTGAAGAAATTCTGCGTATCGTTGAGATATTTCGGGCCAAGGTGGTTGACGTCAGTTCTGCAACCTACACAATCGAAATCACCGGTGACCAGGGAAAAATTCAAGGCTTCCTTGAATTACTGCGTCCACTTGGAATCAAGGAACTTGTGCGGTCTGGGCGTATAGCCATGAGCCGCGGTGTGAAATCAATCAACTAGCCTAACTGAAGGAGAACTCCCTTGGGCAAAGCATATTACAACAAAGATGCGGACATCAAAATTCTTAAAAAGAAAACTATCGCCATCATCGGTTATGGTAGCCAGGGGCATGCCCACGCACGTAACCTTCATGACAGTGGACTGAAAGTCATCGTTGGCCTACGTAAGGAAAGTAAGTATTGGAAACGCGCGCAGAATGACGGCCTGACTGTTAAAACCGTCGCAGAAGCAGCTAAAGCGGCCGATATCATGATGATTCTTGTGCCGGACGACAAACAACGCGCACTTTATGTTTCCGAGATTGAACCGTATCTTAAAAAGGGAAATGCTATCGCCTTTGGACATGGTTTCAATATTCATTTTGGTCAAGTTGTCCCACCCGAAAATGTTGATGTATTCATGGTAGCTCCCAAGGGTCCCGGACATCTGGTTAGAAGAACGTACGAGCAAGGAGCCGGTGTTCCATGCCTTATGGCCATTCACCAGGATGCGACCAAAAATGCCAAGAAAATCGCCCTCGCCTATGCCAAGGGAATCGGCGGAACGCGTGCCGGAGTTCTTGAAACAACTTTCCGTGAAGAGACCGAAACCGATCTTTTCGGAGAACAGGCTGTTCTTTGCGGAGGTGTTACTGAACTTATCCGCGCTGGATTCGACACCCTTGTAGACGCCGGGTATAATCCCGAACTGGCATACTTTGAATGCCTGCATGAACTCAAACTTATTGTCGACCTGATTTATGAAGGAGGTATTGGCAATATGCGTTATTCGATCAGTACCACCGCAGCATATGGAGATGTGACCAGGGGACCGAGGATTATCACTGAAGAAACCCGCAAGGAGATGAAGAAAATCCTGGGTGAAATTCAGAGCGGTGAATTCGCCCGCGAGTTCATTCTGGAAAATCAGGCCAACCAGCCCGTTATGAACGCCAAGATGAAACGGGATTCAGAGCATACCATCGAAGTGGTCGGAGAAAAATTACGCAAAATGATGCCGTTCGTCGGCAAAAAACTTCAGTAATCTATAAAGCATGCGTATTCCTATCGCCGGTGATGGCTACCGTTTTATTCTGCCACTTCTTGCAGTCACAGTTCTGTTCTTTTGGTTGAACTGGATCATCCCTGCAGGTTTAAGTTTCCTGGCTCTGCTGTTCGTGGTGAACTTTTTTCGTGATCCGGAGCGGCAGATCCCCACTGAGCCAGGTCTGGTTGTTTCTCCGGCAGACGGCAAGGTGGTCGAAATCCAGGACGATACTGACCCTCTATTAACCCAGCCTTCGGTCAGAATCAGCGTTTTTCTCAATGTGTTTAATGTTCATGTTAATCGAGTCCCGGTTCCAGGCAGAATTCTGGCAATACGGTATAATAAAGGGAAGTTCCTGAATGCCGCCAGTCATAAGGCATCTCTGGATAACGAGCAAAACGCTCTGTTAATTGAAACCGGCCCCCACTCTGTACTTGTGAAACAAATAGCTGGGTTAATTGCAAGGCGTATAGTCTGTTGGGTTCGGGAAGGCCAAACGATGGAAACGGGGGAACGCTTTGGCCTCATCAGATTTGGGTCGCGAACCGACATTTTCTTACCTGCCGATTCTAAAATTGATGTAAAAATTGGCGATCACGTAAAAGGTGGTAGCAGTATTCTGGGAAAACTTCCTGAAGGTTCCTGAGGATGAAGGTTAATCGGGTACAGTTAAAAAAAGGCATCTATATCCTACCCAGTCTTTTAACAACTTGTGGGGTGTTCTGCGGGTTTTACGCCTTTATTGCCACGATGGAAGACAAATTTGATGTGGCAGCAGTCGCCATCCTGATTGCCATGGTCTTTGATGGTCTCGATGGTCGGGTAGCCCGTCTGACCAAAACATCAAGCGCCTTTGGAGTCCAATACGATTCTCTTGCAGATGTAATTTCCTTTGGCATGGCACCGGCATTTCTGACATACGCCTGGGTTTTAAAGCCCTTTGGTCACCTGGGCTGGATGGCGGCTTTTCTTTTTCTTCTATGCGGAGCTTTACGTCTGGCGCGTTTTAATGTCACAAAGCCCGATCTTCTGGGGAATAACTTTCTGGGTCTGCCAATTCCAGCAGCCGCAGCGGTTATCTCATCAATCATTATCGCGTTTGAAGACCTTTTCTTTACAAAACTCGATCCTATAATAATGGTTGGCGTTGTTTACTGCCTCGCTTTTTTAATGGTGAGCAATCTTAAATACCCGGCATTCAAACAACTTGAGTTTAAAAAGAGAGTCCCTTTTACCCGTTTCCTTTTTATTGTGCTCGTTCTTTACGCCTTTGCCACTGTCCCCAAGATCGCCCTGTTCATTATTACCGGGCTCTATCTTTTAAGCGGACCATTCCTTTTTCTGAAATCTGTTGCCCAAAGCTCAAATGCTCCACAGCAACAGGGTGTCGATCCCAAATAATTAATCTTAATTTTGTCCCTGGTAATAAGGGGATTCTTTATAACTGGAATTAAAAATGTCCTGGATTGATAAATTTAAATCCAAAGCGGGAATCGGGAAAAAAATCCCGAAACCCACTCAAAACTGGGTTGAATGTAAGCGCTGTAAGGAACAGCTTTACCAAATTGACCTGGAAGAGAACTCCAGCGTTTGCCCAAAATGCGATTATCATTTCAGGATCAGTGCGGGTGAACGGGTTGAGCAATTATTGAACCCGGGTTCATTTATTGAGCATGACGGGAATCTTGTTTCCGGTGATCCACTTAAATTTAAAGACGTAAAAAAATATAAAGATCGTCTTAAATCTGCACTACGGGATAACCCCGGCAAGGATTCTGTATTGTCAGGCACAGGAATGATCGGGGATCATCACGTCGAAATTTGCGTGTTCCAGTTTAAGTTCATGGGTGGCAGTATGGGCTCGGTGGTAGGTGAAAAAATCACCCGTGCTATCGAACGAGCCATTCAGGAAAAACACGCCATGATCATTGTGAACTGTTCAGGAGGGGCTCGTATGCAGGAGGGTATTTTTTCTCTTATGCAAATGGCCAAGACCTCCACTGCCCTCAACCGACTTTCCGAAAACGGCCTTCCCTACATTTCTATACTGACAGATCCCACGACAGGAGGCGTTTCAGCCAGCTTTGCTTTTCTTGGAGATATAATCCTGGCCGAACCAGGTGCGACGGTAGGTTTTGCGGGCAAACGGGTCATTGAACAAACGATCAAGCAAAAGCTGCCGGAAGGATTCCAAACGGCAGAATTCCTTCTGGAACACGGATTAATCGATCAGGTCGTGCACCGGCGCGAGCTCCGCTCTACATTAAACCGGCTTCTTTCCCTCCTTAAAAACACTCCTATCGAATCTCTAAGGTCTTGATTCTCGCCCTTTTTCTTCTTAAAAAACGGTTTATCTGATAGCATTATTCTTAAACTTTTGAGGAAAGATTCTTGCGCCGTTCATTCGAAATATTAGGTCTGCCTCCCGAAAGCTCATTCGAGGATATAAAACGGGCATATAAATTTCAGGCAAAGAAATGGCATCCGGACCGTTTCCCCGAAGATGCTCATCACCTTCAAAAGAAGGCGCACGAGCAATTTCAAAAAATCACAGACGCTTTCAAAAAACTGGAAGAGCATTTTAAAAATCATGAGAAAGGCCGATATGCGGCTGACCAGCCTGATACCAGTTTTCAGAGCGCAACAACGGAAACCGCTTCAACTTCTTCATTTGATAAAGGAAATCCTGAAGGACAAACGTCGACAGTCCGCGAACACGACCATGTCCCGGGTTATTTTTACAGGGAATGGCCTAATGGTGATCGATACGAGGGCCAGATGCGCGGTGAGATCCCTCAGGGTATGGGGGTGTACACCTCAAGCGACGGTACAATTTATACCGGACAATTCGATTGCGGGAAACCACACGGTCAGGGCAAATTATCCTTTTCTAACGGTGATACTTTTAATGGCGAATTTCGCGAAGACCGGATGTGTGGGCAGGGAACCTATAAATATGCTAACGGTGACCGCTATATAGGCCAGTTCGAAAATGATCTGCCCCATGGAGAAGGTGCTCACATATTGGCGTCTGGAAAAGTTTATGCCGGGCTTTGGGAAGGCGGCTATCTCATCGACCAACGCTGATTTCACTTTAATCTATTATTTTTCTGGAGACTATAATCTCCATCCTGCCTCGGCAATAAAACAGGAAGCTCAGGATATTTGCGCATGATAATTCGATAAGTATGATGACGCCGGTCAACCAGAACCGCCTGGCTTGGGTCAATTTTATAAAGCCTGCACAATTCCAAAGGCTCAACAAAATGGGGAGACCCGTCTTCATCTGTCAAATGGTCTCCTACCACTATATAACGTTTATCCTGCATGGTTTCCAAATATTAATCTAAAAACTATCGCCAATTAATAAAAAAGCCACCCTGAAAACAGAGCGGCTTTTTAAAGTTTACCATTTGTTTCTTACTTAAAACTTTTTTGTTACTGCTACCCTTTGGCCCCTGAAATTAAATTCCAAGTGCGTTTACGGCATCTTCCGGAGCCATTGCAGTACAAGTATAAATTGGGGTGTCCTTTTCAGTAAACCGACTACCTTCAGTTTCACGCAAGTCCATGACAAGGTCAACAAAATCACCTGGTTCATCACTTTCAAACGCCACGACGAACTCATAGTCGTCTAATCCAAAGCAGTAGGTGGTGTTCAACTTTACTGATGGGTATTTATTGCCGACAAAAATATGCTCATCCATGATTCCCTGCCGGGTGTGCTTGGTCAACAGGTACCACTCACGTTTCTTTACGAAAGGATAAATGAACAGGTATTTAGCCTTTCCGGGAATGATATGAGTTCTATCTTCCTCATGTTCAGGATTCAATGTGTCCATATACATGGACCGCTTTGTCTGGGATAGATAGGAATCGGTTGTGATAAGCCACTTGCCAAGTTCCGTTTGATACATCCGGGTGCTCATTTTCTGGAAGTCTTCCATCTCGTATGAAATCCTCCAGAGCATCAAATCCGCATCGGCTCTAACACCAATAAGCGTATAGCAGATCATGATCATGTTACCTTCGCTGTCAATATCAGTCAGCAAGTCAATGAACTCCTGCCTCGCACGTTCACGTACTTCTTTGGGCTGACGACGGAACGCTGGGTCCAGTTTATAAAAACTGAAATTGACATATTGCCGTTTAACTTCTTTTCCCTCCTCAACTTGTGCTGTTCGTTCCGCCTGTCGTGCTTCAATGGCGGCACCTTCTCTTTCCTGTCTTGCTCTGGAGACCACCGCATCATCTATAAGGTCCAACCCCTTTTCCTTGGCAAAGGTTTCGATGCCTCGCACCACACTCTTGCGAACGAAAAAAGGAACATTCAACATACGGGCTTTGGCGTCTTCGGTCCAATCTACGGTGAGAGCCGGCATCAGAGTTTCTAGCTCTTTGTCATCAATGGCCATAACTATCCCTTAGGAAAATAGGTTTTTAAACATTTAAGATTTATCCTGGCTTTTCAAAAGGTACCAGCGAGCAAGTGGCCAGCCTTCCCTTTTACAAAATTGTATGCAAGCGGCCCAAGTCTTTATTAGACGTGGGTTTTCGGATTATCCGATTATACCTAACAAAACCTTGAATTATCAACGCTAATTTATGTTTCTGCAGGGTGTTTTCATCCCCTTCCTGAATGATAAACTGAAAGTAGAATATTTTTCCAAATCCACACCAAAAACAAGAGGTTAATATGAACACAACAGATTATATCGAGCTTGAGGAAAATTGGGGCGCAAACAATTATCGCCCTCTGGATGTGGTTTTGACACGTGGCAAAGGAGTCTGGGTTTGGGATACAGATGGGCGAAAATATCTGGACTGCCTGGCAGCCTATTCAGCGGTCAATCAAGGACATTGCCATCCCCGGATTAAAAACGCCCTTATTCGGCAGACAGAAAAACTGACTTTGGTTTCAAGGGCTTTTAGACATGACCAACTGGGTAAATTTTACGAAGAAATTTGTGAATTAACCGGGTCGCACCGGATTCTTCCCATGAACAGTGGAGCAGAAGCGGTTGAAACTGCCATAAAAGCAGCTCGAAAATGGGGCTATCAGTATAAAAATATTCCATATGGAAAAGCCGAGATCATCGTTTGTCATAATAATTTCCACGGACGAACCCTTACTGTAATCAGCTTCAGTACTGAGGAACAGTACAAAACAGGGTTCGCACCATTTACACCCGGCTTTATCACAGTCCCATTCGGAGATGCACAGGCACTACGAAATGCGATAACTCCAAATACTGTGGCCTTTCTGGCAGAACCCATTCAGGGCGAAGGTGGAGTGATCCTTCCCCCCGATGGGTATTTAAAAGAGGCAAGAAAACTCTGCGATGAAAACAAGGTTCTCATGGTACTGGATGAAATCCAGACTGGCCTGGGCAGGACAGGAAAGTTGTTTGCAGAAGAACACGAAGGGATTGAAGCCGACCTGACCGTGATCGGGAAAGCCTTATCCGGTGGTTTCTATCCAGTGTCGGCTGTATTGTCCAACCAGGAGGCACTTGGGGTTTTTAATCCGGGTGACCATGGAAGTACCTTTGGTGGTAATCCGCTTGCCTGCGCAGTTGCCCGGGAGGCCCTCAAGGTATTGGTTGAAGAAGGGCTAATCGAAAACTCTGAAAAGATGGGAAATTACTTTTTAAATGAATTGAAGAATATTTCCTCTCCCCATATCAAGGAAGTGAGAGGGCGCGGTTTATTAATAGGCATTGAACTGCATCCTGAAGCCGGTGGAGCCAGGAGATTTTGTGAAACCCTCATGGAACAGGGCCTTCTCTGTAAGGAAACTCACACTCATGTACTGCGCGTGGCCCCTCCCCTGGTCATTGAAAGTCAGGAAATCGACTGGGTACTTGAAAGGTTGTCAAAGGTACTGACCGGGCCGTGATAAACTTTTCAAATTAAATAATTGAGGCCCTATGAATTCAATACTATTAATCCAGGGAAGCCTGAATCCAAATTCAAAAACATCAGTGGTTATCCAACATGCTGCTGATGAACTTCAGAAACGTGGTAAAGGCCATGAGATCCTCGATCTGCGTCATTTAGACTTACCTTTTTGCGATGGCCGTTCCCTTGCGCAATACAACGAGGACACACAAAAAGCCTATAAAAAGATGGAAGATGCCCAGGGCTATATATGGGGAATGCCTGTTTACTGTTTTTCAGTTTCGGGCCCTTTAAAGAACTTTATTGACCTGACAGCTGGTGCCATGGAAAACAAGGTATCTGCCACAATTTGTAATGCTGGAGGCAACCGTTCCTATATGGCTCTGGGAGATTTGAGTCGTATACTTGCTTTTGAAGCCCGGGTGGTTACGGTTCAGCCTGCTGTCTACACCACTTATGAAGACTTTAAGGACGGTGCGCTTATAAACGAAACAATTAATGAGCGTATCAATGAAATGATTGACGCACTGCTAATTCACACATCCAATCGGTTATGACTCAAGCTCATCCAGAAATTAAAATTAGAATTGGCTGCAAGAATGATGCAGCGGTATTGGCAGAGTTTAATCAACTTCTGGCAAAGGAAACCGAAGGAAAAGAACTGGACAACAGCACCATTATGGCCGGAGTTGTTGGCGGTCTGGAGAGACCAGAGCGTTGCCAATATTTTGTTGCGGAATCCAGAGGCCAGGTAATTGGTCAGGCAATGATTACCTATGAATGGAGCGACTGGAGGAATGGTGAACTCTGGTGGTTACAAAGTGTTTATGTCCAAAGAGATTATAGAAGGCAGGGGGTCTTCACCGGCATATACAGATATATAGAGAGCCTTGCAAGAAAAAACGAATCCGTCAGGGGTTTGCGGCTATATGTTGAAGAGGAAAACAGTCCGGGACGAAAAGTATATTCACATCTTGGTATGAAACATGCGGGGTACCACGTGTACGAGGTGGAGTTCTAAAAGCTATTTTTTATCCAACCCTGAAAATTTGAAGATTTGCGACATGGCATTCAGGAATTGTTCCTGCTCTTTCTTCTCCATGTCTTTAGTCGCACCTTCCTGATCATAAATATTCAGTTGGATAATTGGCGGTCTGGTTAATTGGGAATCCAGATCTTCGGCTGATGTAACTGGGGGATGACAGGTTTGTTTTTGACATAAGTACACAGTAGATTTACCCATAATGGGTCCCCGATCCTGTGAAAGGGGTACACGCTTCTCCTCATCAGCACCGGGATATCCGACAACAACTTTCGAGGGTCGAAAGTCCTGGTATATACGGTCCATGAGCTCTTCATGGTCCGTCCCCGAAGTTGGGCCGCTCACAACAATTTCGGTGAGGGAACCGGAATCGAAATCCTGGGCCGCCAACAAGCCAAGATGAGCTGCTGGCCGGTTCTCCATTTCTGCCCGAAACGAATCCAGAACCCCACGCCCCTGCTTTGTAAAATTCGAATTTCCCGTAACAACGCCAAGTTTTAAAAAGGCCAGGGCCGCAACAGCATTTGCTGATGGGATTGCCTCGTCGGCCCCAGGTTTGAGTCGGGTGATCAATCCTTCGTGATGATTACCCGTCATAAAAAAACCGCCCTCTTTCTGGTCAGAAAATTCTTCAATTGTATATTGGGCCAAAGACTCACAGCGATCGATCCACTTCAGGTCAAAGGTTGCTTCATACAAGTTCAAAAATCCATCGAGCAAATGAGCACAATCTTCCAGGCAGGCATCGTATTTAGCTTCACCTTCCATTATTACTCTCTTCAGGCACTTTCCATCCCAAAGGGTGTCCCAAAGATAATCAGCACATTTAATGCTCCGGTTCTTTAATTCGGGGTTATTCAAAACCCGGGAACCAAATGCAAGAGCCGAAATCATCATGCCATTCCAGGACGCGATTATTTTGTTATCGCGGGTTGGCCTCTGTCTTTTACTCCTTGCCTCGAACAGGGTTTCTTTTGCTTTTTTAAGGGAATGGTCAACTTCAAAAATAGCCATCCCTTCTTCTTTGGAAATGGTTTCAGGGTCAACCGCACGGAACAGGACATTCCGCTTCTCAAAATTTCCTCCGGGTGTCATGCCATAAGCACGTGCAAACACTTTTGCATGTCGTGGTCCGAGCAAATCAAGAACTTCTTTTAATTCCCAGGTAAAAAAGTGTCCCTCCCCTGCTTCCGTGTCCGCATCCTGGCTGGCATAAAACCCGCCGGCTGAAGAAGTCATTTCACGGTCGATATATTCAAAAATTTCTAATGGGATTTCACGATATAGATCTTGACGGGTAGCCTGACAGGTTTCCAGATAGAGGCGTGCCATCAAAGCATTGTCATAAAGCATCTTTTCAAAATGCGGCACGCGCCATTCCCTGTCGGTTGAATAGCGATGAAAGCCACCACCAATCTGGTCATAAATGCCACCACCTGCCATTTGCGTCAGACTTCGGTCTATCATTTCAATCGAACTGTTTTGCCCCGATTTCACCCAATGCCGGAGGAGCAGGCTGTAAACCATAGGTTCCGGGAATTTCATTCCGTTCCCAAAACCTCCAAACTTTTCATCAAACCGTTCCATCAGGAGATCCACTGCAGCCTGGATCACTGTATCCGCTGAGTGACCTTTTGGATCTGGCAAAGGTATGGGCTCTTCAATTTTCTTTATCACTTTTGCCGCCTGTGATTCGATCTGTTGCGTTTTGTTATGAAAAAGATCATGGGCCTGTTTAAGAACCTGGGGAAAGCCAGGACGATTGTGTCTTGCCTCAGGAGGATAGTAGGTTCCACCTAGGTAAGGTTTCTGGGCAGGAGTCAAAAACACACTCATGGGCCAACCACCGTGCCCATTCATGGCTACAATTGATTTCATATAGACAGCATCAATGTCGGGCCGTTCCTCACGATCGACCTTTATATTGATAAACCAATCGTTCATCAACCGGGCAATTTCTTCATTATCGAATGATTCATGTGCCATGACATGACACCAGTGACAAGCCGAATACCCAATGCTGAGGAAGATGGGTTTATTCTCTTGCTTGGCTTTTTCAAGGGCTTCCTGGCCCCAGGGGTACCAGTTTACTGGTTGGTGAGCGTGCTGGAGAAGATAGAGACTGGTCTCATTTGCCAGCCGATTGGAATTTTCAGGGGAGTTGTTCAAGGTATCCTGCCTGTATGTTTGTTAAAAACATTGGCAGGATACCTAAAAGAAAGATCAGTAGAAAGAGACAAGTTGGGAATAAATCAATTTTTAATTTATTTTAAAACCTGTCCTTCAGTGTACTGATGATAGAAGTCGCGCATGCTGATATAGGGGTCGATGGCTTCCTTCTTCAGCGTTTCTATGTCTTCCACTCTGAAGGAGGTGTCGTTAACAATCCTTCCACCTGACAATGCAGCCCCAACTGCAAATCCGGGAGCCGCCACGATAGTCGGGCTCAGAAAGGAGTCAACCACACGGCCAGCAACACCTCTTGCAGTCGTGGGCCCTAAAAAGGGAAGGACAATATAAGGTCCCGAACCGACACCGTGATACCCAAGTGCCTGGTTAAAATCCTCATTCACATCTTTGATACCGTACTCCTGGCCCGCAACGTCCAGCATACCACCCCAACCAAAAACCGTGTTGAGGAGGGTGCGCCCAACAACTCGGCCCGCTTTTCCGGGATTCAATTGGACGACACTACTGACAAACTTTACAGGAGCCAATGCATTGTTAAACAAGTTACGAACTGCTATGCGCACTTCTTCGTGAAGCAGATCGCGGTAAGTCTCTGCCACTGGCTTGAGCAGATTGTCGTAAACGGTATCGTTAAAATTATAAACAGTCCGGTTTAGACCCTCAAGAGGATCACTAAGCTCCGGGATTTCCTGCTCTTCAGTTGCAAAGGGGTCATCTTCAAAATCTGATTCCATTGGGTCCGGCCCAAGGAATGGCTTGTCACTAGACCCTTGCATTGCGGGCATCTTTTTTTCCAACTGAATTGTTACTTCAGTTGTCTGCGTAACTTCAAATGGCCCTTTATTGGTTTGCGCCCCGGGCTTATTGGATTGGCCTTTGGATTCATTATTATTTTTATTTACTTCTTCATGAACGGACTCCCAATCAAAACCCTTAAAAAAATCAAGATTCCCTTCAAAGTCAGCCGCAAATACGGAAACCGGAGCAAAGCCGATCAAGGCAAACGCAATTACGGCAAATAAACGTTTAGAACTACCTGTTTTGTAGGACAACACTAAGATTTTCCTCCCAAGCTGTATGACAGGGACTGACCAGGTGGGAACTACCAATGAAGGTCACCTGAATAGGGCAAATAAAACTGGAATAATATAGCAAAAAACTGGGAAAATACCACAAAATATTGAAATAACTTGAAATTCAGCCCTTTAAAACCAATTTTTTAACCCAATTCTCTTAAAATGTTTCCATTTTAAAGTTTTAATTGAACTACCCCTTTTCGGGGCTTACTTTCCTCAATCTTGACAAAGTTCCTTCCGGAATTGTCAGTTTTTGTTTTTTTGCATTTTTAACAGTCTCCCATGCTTTGGGATAATCTCCAAGATGGAAGTAAGAATCAACCAGAACTCCGTAAGCCAGTTTGTTAAAAGGATTCAAATCCAGAGCTTTAATCAACTTTTCAACAGCTTCCTTATGGCGCCCCATCTGTCCCAGCGCTGCTCCCCAGTAAGTAAACCCGTTGCTGTTTTCCGGTTCCAGAAGCAGAGCGTTTTCATATTTATCTATGGCTTCCTGATAGCGTCCCATTTTTACCAGGGTGAGCCCCCAAAATTGATAGGTCTTAGCCTGGTTCGGGTCCTTAGATGAGGATGCTTTAAACATTTCAATCGCCTCATCCATTTTCTTCAAGTTTACCAATGCCACTGCCCACCAGGTGCGTGCAAGGGCATTTTCAGGATCTTTCTCAACCACTTCTTTCGCAAGTATAATCGCTTTTTTATTTTTTCCCGAAGCTACCATTTCCCGGATATTTTCGACCTTTTTAGAAAGGGCCATGGCCGCCTTGCGTTTTGCCAGTTTCTCCTCATAAGCTATCCGTGATTCTTCAGCTCGGCGCTTGTGGTCCTCACGAGATTGTTGCACTTGAAATTTAATAGAGGTAAAGAAAAACCCAAGTACAATGACAATGCTGGTTAGAACCCATAAAACTTTGATTTTTTTAGGCATATTTAAAAATCACTCATCTCATCCGATATTGAAGATCAAGGATGTTTCTGTTTATTTCCGTTAATTATAAACTTTTCAACAGTATGAGAAAGTTCTGCGAGTATACAGACTACCCAACAATGATTAAAGTTTGTTTAAAAGCTCCCGAGCTTTTTGCTCCATATTCTTAAACCGGCTATCCCCGGCAACCCGATTGAGGAAATAATCAAGATACTTACGGGCCTTGCTACTATCTGATTCTGATAGATACAACCCCAGATAGAAATAGGCTGGAAGATAATAGGGGTCAGATTGAACTGCTTGCATGATTTCCTCAAGGCCCTCTTCCAACCTATTACTCTTAATATACGACAATCCGAGCCAGGTCCTAATTTCAGCATCCTCCGGCAAAATCTGCAGAGCCCGATTCAACACCTTATGAGCCTTACCCGGTTGCTTGGTCACAAGATAAACCTGCGCCAGTCCCATGGAGGCAAAAACATAGTATGGATTGATTTCAAGCGCTTTTCTGTAGGAAATCTCTGCTTTTTCATATTTCCTCATCCCTCGATAGACGTTTCCCATATTGAAAAATGTCAGCACATGATCTGGATCGAGCTTTAATACTTCAAAATAGTTTTGTAGAGCTTTTTCCATCTGCTGAGCATTTACCGCCTCCAGGGCTCGTCCCAAGTGTTGTTCCACCTGAGCTTTTCTTTTTATTTCTTTTACCTGCGTTTCAGTTCTTTCAAGTGCCGCAACCTCTTTTTTAACCTTTAGACTGGTATCAACATCTGTCGTTGTAAATTTCAGTAAATCCGGTTTTCCCCCAAAAAACGGAGTCAACTGACGGACAATAATATGTCGTTCATCTTTATAAATATATTCCGGAGCATTAAATTCAAGCAGTGAGTTGTCATCAGTATGCATTGGGGCTTCTGCACTAAAATTTTTCAGTCCCTCCTGGTCCATAATAAAAAGTCCCATTAAATCTTTAATTTCGGCCAGCCCCAGCCTTCTTAAAGCCCGTCCACGCTTTGGGTCATTAAAAAGGGCTTGTGTCTTTTCGAAGGGTAACTGATAGGGCTGCATCGAGCCCACCAGCAGATAATCTTCTCCAACAATTGATTCCCACATAGTCACATGCCCAAAAACGGAAGTGAAGGCTTTGACTATAGATTTGAAATTGTCAGGCGACATATTGGTATGAACCCAGACACAGGCGATTCCGCCTGGATTTAGCTTTTTGACCAGCAACTGGTAGAAATCTTTGGTGAATAAAGCACCAACTCCAGAAATCCAGGGGTTAGACGGTTCGGAGATAACCACGTCATAACTTTTGTCTGTCAAAGTGAGATGATTGCGTCCATCCTGAAGAATGGTTGTGACTCTGCTGTCATCAAGTGAGTGGTTGTTGAACGGACCAAAATAGCGGGAACCTTCAATAACAGCAGGAGAAATTTCAACCAGATCTGCGCTTTCAACAGGAAAACTCAATACAGCTCCAAGGGTCACTCCACTACCCTGCCCCACAACCAATGCATTTTTTGGATCAGGATGCACCAACATTGGAATGTAGCCGGATAAAAGTTGAGTCCTCATATCTCCGGCAAGTGATGCATCTGTTTTCCCATTTACTCTCAAGAAAATATTTCCTGAGTAAGAAAGTTCTGTGGTGACCGTTGTATGAATACCCTCTTTATAAAATAAAATTTTATTTTTTTTCTCAATAGCCTGTTCAAGATCAGCCAGGCGATAAGGCATGAAAGACCCACTTGATATAATTGCCCGATCCCAACGCGGGACAAGCTGGGAACCCATCAGGCATAAAAGCAAAACCATTGTAAGAGTCACAAATTTTGATTGGCGATTTAACTGACTTGCAAAAGTGAGTAAAACAATTCCAGTGGTGATGTTAATTAAAGTGGATATCCAGAGGGTGTCCTGGATTCCAACAGCAGGAATTAAAATAAATCCGGCAAGAAACGCTCCAATAATTGTCCCAATAGTATTACAAGCATAGACCTGTCCTACACGTTTCCCAAGGGAATCAAGCCGTTTAGCAACGAGCTTAATTACAACCGGGAATTGTCCTCCCATTAAAAAGGTTGGAAGAAATATTAAAACCAGAATGGTTAGAAAATTGGCCCATTGGATAGTTTGAAAATCCTGGCCCCAATTAAGATAAACCCAGCGGTTGACATACGGGATAGAACCGAAATATGGGAGTGTAAGCAGAGCGGAAAACCCAATTGCCAGCTGCAGGTAAGAAAACACTTCATTCAGGTCTTTAAAACGATGACACAATCGGGAAAATGCAATCGTCCCCAGAGCCAGGCCTAATATGAACGTAGTCAGGATCAAGCTGAAAGCGTAAACTGAAGAACCAAGGACAAGTGAAAAAATTCGGTTCCACGCAACTTGATAGATCAAAGCGGCTACCCCGGAAACTCCAAAAGCCAATAACACCCCCCATTCCTTTCGTGTCAATTCTGGTTCTGATTGCAGGGAAGCTTTTTTTTCGAGGTTCCGTGTAGAATCTGTAATTAATACAAATGAAGAAGGAAATTTTTTTAAAAAATAAAAAATGATGATGGCAATCCCGATGTTTATGGAGGCCGCCAGATAAACAGTCATACTGATCCCCAACAACCGCATTAACCAGTAGGCACTGACATAGGCCCCCACAACAGCCCCAAATGTATTCAAACCATATAAAGTTCCGACATCACGCCCAATTCCTTCAGGGTTTCGGGAAACAAACTTGCCAAGGACGGGCAAGGTAGCTCCCATCAAAGTTGTCGGGATTATCAGGATGGATGCACAAACCAGGAAGCGTAAAAAGCTGGATTCCAGGTATGAACTCTGGAAGCCAGCATAAATCATTTTAAACAGCGGTAAGGCAAGATCAATCAACCAGGGGATGGCAAGACAATAAAGACCGATCGCCGCTTCGAGCATGGCATAAACCAGTAAAGGATTGCCATGCCTATCTATCCATTTTCCTCCAAAAAAACTACCCAGTGCCAACCCGGCCATGAAAGTGGTAAGAACGGTGGCCACTGAATAGTGGGTGTTTCCAAGAACCAGGGTGAGTTGACGGGTCCAGACCACTTCATAAATAAGACCCGTCGCCCCTGAAATAAAAAACAGGAAAAATACAGCGTAGCGGAATCGATTGGAAGGCGTCTCAGTCAAAGCTCAGATAGCTCAGTGTGGTAATTTTTCAAACCCTTGGTGCCATTACAAAGAATTAAATCAGGCGAGATAAAGTCAGGAAACCGGTTTAATTGGCCTTGCAAATGATTAAAACTATTTTGCAACGGATTTTTCCTTTTCGGATGATTTCCCACAACGAAAACCTACAATCGCATCTTTTCTACCAGGTGTAGCGGCAAAGCGCTTGGAAGCGCGTACATTCACCTTGGTAGCATCCCAGGATCCGCCCCGATAAACACGGGTTTTGGTTTCCTTGTCGTAAACAGGATTGATCATCTCCAGCCGTTCAAATGCAAACTGATCGTAATAATCTTCCACCCATTCCGAGACATTTCCTGCCATATCGTAAATGCCATATACGCTGCGGCCCATCGGATAACTGCCTACCGGAGCCATATAAGGGAAATCGTCTGCGGTGCCTTTAATATTAGCCCGTTTTGGCAACATATCATTTCCCCAGGGATAAACCAGGCCATGGGTCCCACGCGCCGCTTTTTCCCATTCTGCTTCAGTCAAAAGTCGTTTCCCCGCCCAGGCACAATAATTAACTGCGTCGTACCAGGAAACACCAACCTGAGGAAAATTAGGAGTGTCCAGAATCTCATGATTTCCCTGGAAAAATGGAACAGAAGCCTCGACATAATCAGCAGCTTTACGAAATTTGTTGTACGCTTCAACTGTCACTTCAAACTTATCCGCATAAAATGCGTCTAAATAAACTTCCTGTTCTGGTTTTTCATCAATATCTCCCATTCTGGAACCCCGGGTGAACACCCCTTCAGGGATCAGGATCATCTCTCTTCCGTCATCACCCACCATGGTTTCATAAATGCTGAAATCCCTGTTATCTTCTATTTTCATTTGTTTGTTGTCAGGCCGGGAGTCAGCCATTTTTTCCTGAAAATCGATAGACTTCTTGATTTCCCAGACAATCACCATAAAAAATAGAATGGCGATGAAAAACACAAAAATTATCCCAAACGTTAACTGTTTATTATTCATAATTTTAGAAAGACCTTTTCAATTTGGTGCCCAAAGATTTTGAGTTTATAATTTACAGGGTCTTGAGCGCAACCTGTTTTTATATTGAGTGACGATAAATAAAAGAGCCTCACTAACAGTACCACTCCCTTTCAGGCATCAATATTTTGAAATTCCTTCTTGAAACGAAAGATTCTGTAATCTCCTGGCTTAAACCCGCGAACCGGCAGGTAATGAATTATTTCAGAACCTCGGTAAAAGTTGAAACCAAATCCGATCAAAGCCCTGTCACCATAGCCGACAAAAAGGTTGAGGAAATGTTGCGCAAACGGATTATGCGGTCGTTTCCTGATCATGGAATTATAGGTGAAGAGTTTGGTTCTGAAGAAGATCATCGAGAGTGGGTATGGACAATCGACCCTATTGATGGCACTAGATCTTTTATTCGGGGGCTTCCACTTTTCTCCACCCTCGTCTCTTTGTTGCACCACGGTAAACCGGTTTTAGGCATTATTTCTTTACCCGCCCTTGGTGAAACCGCCTGGGCAATCAAAAACCAGGGGGCCTGGCTTAAGGAGGAGAGGCTTCATGTTTCAAAACATTCAAAAATACAGGGAGCGGCCCTGGCAACAGGGGATGTTTATTGTTTCCGTGAAAAAAAGCGGATGCGGCTTTTAAATCAACTACATAGAGAGGCGGGGTTAGTCAGAACCTACCCAGATGCATTTGGGCATCTAATGGCCATCCGGGGTATTGTAGACGCCATGGTAGACCCCTGGGCCTATATCTGGGATTTTGCTCCCTGCAAGGTGATGGCCGAGGAAGCTGGTGGAACTTTCATAAATATGGGAGGTACCGGGAATGACGTTAATTTAAGACAGGGGTCTGCTTTGGTTGGGAATAAAACACTGGTAAAAAAGTTAAATCAACTTATTTAAGTTACCGAAAACAGGGATGAAGCGTTTGTCACCCAGTTTATACAGGCTGTCTACCACTGAAACCTGTATCCAGATCGTGCCAATATTCAATTTTGGTTTCAGGGTATTTCCAACAAAGATAGACTTCTTTCCCCTCCCGAATTGATAAAAAATCGACCAAACCCTGTTCTACACCTTTCAGGTCGGCACCCATCTCATCCAATTCCTTTTTAAGACGCTGGTATCTGAGGACGTGCTCCAGGTAATCAGCCCCTTGCATACTCCCCCCATTAAACTTGGACTGTCTCCATGCATTTCTCACATCCGGATAATCCTGACTCATAGCGGCATGTAATCGCTGCATGCAAGGTAGAATTTCCAAAAGTTTAGGAACAAACTGATTGGCCTCTTCCAATGTGTAATATTTTTTTTCGTTCACGCAATACCTCTGCCAGTTTTGATTCAAGATTTTCAATTATTTTCAAATAATTCAAGCACTTCTTTGCATATCTTAATGTTAATTCAGATATGATTTGGGCTCGCGCCAATACAAGAAATTTATGAAAAACAAAACAGCAATATCATAAACTCAATGTGGGTTCAAATTTCACAGGTTGTCATGGATAAAAATAACACATGAACTGAAGCTATTATCTTTAAGTATTTCTTATCCGGGATGCCGACTTAAAAAACCTCTGCATACGAGCACCAAAACCAAAGGAGGGTTAGTCTGATAACAACTGCGCCTTAAAACCGGTCTGCGAAAACGGTCAGAGGTCTTGATCGCTTTGTTGCTTAAGTTCCTTGGGATGATTAACGTTGTATCAAATTATCCCGATTATGCAAAGCTTTCCAATTAAACGACGTCCTTTGAAATCAGAATTACCACGAAAATTTAAAAAAAAGCTGATTTCCTTATTATTTTCAAATAGTTAAACTCACAATGGTTTAAAACCCCTGTTTTATCGGAAAACTACATTCGAAAACCCGGTTTTGCTTTGTTTTAGGGAGTTTTGTGTTGACAAATCATCTACAAAATTATAAATTGCGCCTGTAAACTTATAGAAGAGTATATTTTAGCTCTTAAGGTAGGTTGACTTACTACTTTGATAACTTTCCTGCTTTCACGTAATTCATTCACTTTGTGAATTATTAAATTAATAGAGTTAACATTAACAGGGGAGATTACAATGAAAAAGAAAGCTTTGTTGTTTGTTGCAAGCTTCATGGTTGCTGGTTTTATGGGTTCCAGCTCCGCCATCGCTGACAGTGTTGTTCCTGGCACAGTAATTGGTGTTGATCAGAGTGTAATGGGGGTTGGCAAAACAATTATGGAAATGGGAAGTGCTGACCGTGCTTATTCAAGGTCTCTGATTGCCAAATCTGGTGCTTTGCTTGCAAACCAGGGCGGTTTGTCCGGTGTTAATACTTATTTCCAGTTTGGTTCTTCTCAGACCGATCAGTCTTGGAAAGCCCAGCGGACCGTTGAAGAAGCTTCAGTACGTGGCCTCGTTCCCGGTGACTGTCAGGGAGACAACTCAGACGACGCATATCGCAACGCGATGAATCAGAGTCGTGATGGTTTCATGAAAGAAACGCTGGTTCCAAACAGCATGTGTGCTGATAACCATCCCACATTGAAGTAAGCTAAAGGAAAAGTTCCTCAGGGTGCAAAACATCCGGAGAGTAATTCATAGAAAAGCCGGTAGACAATGTCTACCGGCTTTTTTTTATTCCCCAATCAATCTTCAAAAAGTCAGCCTTCTTAATTCAGTTTAAATTATTTATTACTTTGATTATTTTGAGAAATAATAAGTGTAAAAAAATTGAAGCAAAAGTTCTCCTCTCCACCGGCTTTTTTGTTTTTTTTATGTTGTTTTTTGCTTTCAACAGTTCTTTCGGAAAAGAATTAATTTCATTAAACCAATACAAAACAAAAGCCATCGCAGTTGATAACCCGCTAGACATTACCCAATTGCAACGCGGAGCTGTCTTCCAGGTCAATACACCTGGTTTTATTATCCAGTTTTTTCTGAATGGAAAAAGCATTATTGGAATTGTGCTAAAGCGAGATAAGCGTTTTCCAATTCATATCCGCTGGTGTTTTTTTCGAAGCTGTGAACAAAGCGTATACGACTACAAATCGGTATTAGCCCAGGCATACCAGAAGCCTTTTAATGAAGACTCATTTCAAGTCCGCTTGCCAGCCCGGTTTTCCTATAGGTTTCACGGACTACATTTTACAAATGGGCCTCCACCATTTTTTCTAGACTAAATTTGTTATAATGCAAAACAAACACAAAGAGGCTTTACTATATAAGTTTTAAATTAAAGCCCGCGAAAATATATTTCAAAAATTTCTAGTCTGTTGCGGAGGACGTTAATGGCAGATTCAAGGTTCACAGATAATGGGGATGACACAATCACCGATACCCAGACCGGGCTAACCTGGCTCAAAAAGGACACCCGGCAGTTGCTCGGTAAATGGCGAAACCTGGAACAGTGTAAGGCTTATGCCGAAGACTTGAACCAACAACAATTTGGTGGAAAAACGGATTGGAGAGTCTGTTCCCTTGAAGATATTAAATCAATATTTGATAAAAATTGCCAAATGAAAGCAAAAGGAGGAGATATGATTCACCTCCCTCCAATATTCGAACCAGAATGTGCTGATGTAACCTGGACTGATACAGTGAACGGAGATCGCGCAATGATGTTTAATCTCATAAAAGGCCGCTCAAACTGGATCAATAAACTGGGAGAAGGCCCCTTCGCCGCCCGCCTTGTAAGTGGTGAACGAAAAACCTGATCCTTCAGGCAGCACTGCGAGTCGTCCAGAATAACCAACAACCAATTCCAATTATCAAACAGGCAAATCCCCGTTTAAACATGATTTCTGGAACCTGCTGCAATAGAACAGGTCCTATTTGCGCCCCGACAACCCCGCCTACAGCCAGTAATAGCCCCGTCTTCCATTCTATATTTCCAAATCGACCATGGGCTGCTAAAGAAGAAATAGCAATTAGAAAAATAACCAGAAAGGAAGTTCCAACGGCCAATTGGGCTTTTTTTCCCATGTAAATTAAAAATGGGACCACTAGAAACCCACCCCCCAAGCCTGAAAGGGAAGACAATACTCCTATTAACACTCCAAATAGTATCAGGATTAACAATTCTTCACCCTCCTTCCACATATTTTTTTTCCAGTTCATCTACAACCGCAACTCCTACCGAATCTCCCCATACGTTTACGGTAGTTCGACATCGGTCCAGAAACCAGTCGATCGCCAATACCATCCCTATCCCTTCGAGAGGAAGACCGACAGACTGCAAAACTATAACCATGGTCACCAGACCTGCCTCCGGAATTCCCGCTGCTCCAATAGCTGCCAATGTCGCTGTCAAAAAAATGATGAACTGCTGCATAACACCCAGCTCAACTCCAATCATCTGGGCGATAAACATTGCCGCCACCGCTTCATAAAGAGCCGTTCCATCCATATTTACCGTTGCGCCAATAGGCAGGACAAACTGAACCATACGACGGGAAACCCCGTTTTTTTCCTCTGCGCATTCCATAGTAACCGGCAAAGTAGCAGAGCTGCTTGCTGTGGAAAAAGCAGTCGTCAAGGCCTCCACGACATTTTTCATATACTTCACAGGGTGTCGACCAGTGAACTTCCAAAGTATTAGAGGTAAAACAACAAACGCATGGACACCTAGGGCCAGGAGAACGGTCAGGACAAATTTTCCTATTTTTAACAGCTCTGCAAAAAACGCGTCTCCCCCACCAGCGGAACCCAGTTTCGATGCTACAAGGCCAAAAATCCCAATGGGTGCAAGATACAAAACCAGATGCACCATTTTCATAACAGCTTCATTTACGGTTTCAAAAAATCCGATTACTTGTCGCCCCTTTTCGCCAAGGGTTGTCAGAACACCGCCAAAAATCAGAGAAAAGACGATTAAAGGCAAGATATCCATCTCCGCCATCGAGTGGATCAAATTGGGGGATACAACGCTAAGCAGGATGTCGACAAAGCTGGTGTCCTTTTTCGCGTGTGCCGATTCCGGAACTTCAGCATCAAGAACAACCCCTACTCCTGGCTGCAAAAGGTTTACAAAAATCAGGCCCAGGAATACAGAAATGGCAGTCGTAATCATGTAATAGCCAATAGTGATCCCCCCCGTTTTTCCCATTTTGGTGACATCACCCAGACCCGCAACTCCCACAATCAGAGAAGAAATGATAAGTGGAATCACCATCATTTTCAGCGCATTTAGAAACAACTCTCCCATCCAGGCTACTGAGCTCATAGCAGTTCCAAAAAACCAGCCACAAACCAGCCCCAGGCTCACACCAAACAAAATAAAATAAAGTAATTTATTTGAAGATTTCATAGTCCAGACATTTAGAAAATAAAACGTATTCTTCTTCTATCCCTATTTATAATGGTTATAATTAAAAGGAAAGAACTGTTAATTTATAACTTCATTTTGATATCTTGGGGGCCATTAATGGGTGATTCAGTTCAGGTCAGTTATGAAGGCAAAACGTACACCTTCCCTGTCCTTGAAGGAACTTGCGGTGAAAAAGCATTCGACATCACAAAATTACGCAACGAATCAGGACTGATTACTTTTGATCCTGGGTTTATGAGTACAGGAAGTTGCAAAAGCGATATCACTTTTTTAGATGGTGAAAAAGGCATCCTGCTTTATCGCGGAATCCCGATTGAACAACTTGCCGAGAAAAGTAATTTTCTCGAAGTGTGTTACCTGCTCATTTATGGAAATTTACCCAATAAGGACCAACTCGATTATTTCAACTACAATATCACCCACCATTCCATGGTGCATGAGTCAATCAAAAACCTTTATGATGGGTTTCCCCAGAACCCTCATCCAATGGCAGTTTGCAGCACTATTGTCGGATCATTAGCCACTTTCTATCCAGAACATCAGGTCAACGTCCGGGATGAACGGGAAATCGAAATTTCCATTCATCGTCTACTTGCAAAGTTGCCAACCATTGCCGCTTACAGCTACAAGAAGTCCATTGGGCAACCTTTACCCTATCCCAAAAACTCGCTTAATTACACAGAAAATTTTCTCCACATGATGTTTTCTAATCCCTGCGAGGATTTCGAATTGGATCCAATTGCCGCCAAAGCTCTCGATGTTTTGTTAATGCTTCATGCCGATCATGAGCAAAACTGTTCGACCAGTACCGTAAGGCTGGTAGGCAGTTCGATGTGCAATTTATTCGCTTCTATTTCAGCAGGAATTTACGCACTTTGGGGCCCCCTACATGGAGGAGCCAACCAGGCGGTAATCGAAATGCTGCAACGTATTCACGATGACGGTCGTGAGGTTGAGAAGTTTGTTGATATGACTAAAACACCTGACAGCAATTTTCGCTTGATGGGTTTTGGTCATCGGGTATACAAAAATTTTGACCCCCGTTCCCGAATAATCAAGGACCTGGCTCATAAAGTTTTTGAAAAGTCTGGCGTACATGAGCCCCTGCTTGAAATCGCTCTCAAGCTTGAAGAAATTGCATTGAAAGATGAGTTTTTCATTGAACGAAAACTCTATCCCAATGTGGACTTTTATTCTGGGCTAATTTACAAAGCTCTCGGGATACCCGTCAATATGTTCCCGGTTATGTTTGCAATAGGAAGACTGCCAGGTTGGATTGCCCAGTGGAAGGAACTACAGGAAGATTCTGATTTCAGGATCAGCCGACCCCGCCAGGTTTATACTGGGCCGGCAAAGACGGATTATGTTTCATTGGAAAAAAGATCCGGGTAGACCAGAGAGACCGGGGAGGCTAATTAAACGGGTTCTATGGTACAGCGGAATGGGAAGCCTTCCATTTTTGCCGCAGTATGGACCTGTTCTACTTTAAATTCAGCCCGTTCGAGAGGAAGGGTATCAACGTGAGCAGACCCACTGTAATGAACCTCGTACGTAAGGCTTTCAGCAGTTTTAATATCTTTTACAAAAACCTTGACCAGAATACGGATTACAAACTCCATAGTCGTCACATCATCATCCCACATGATGACGCGGTACAATGGCATATAGCCGGTTTTAAGGCCAGTTTCTTCATCCTGAACAACCTCAGGCAATTCTTCCACAACACCGGAAGTTATCGGAGTCAGTGCACTTTTCATAAATTAAACGGTTTGGAAAGTTAGATGATTATGATTTTAATCCAAAAATTTATTATGGAACCAATCCGCATTTTAATAGATACAACCCATGTATTCAATCCCTTTGTCCCAATTTTCAAATCCCCTTCTGTGTTCTCCACAAGAAACCCCACAGGTTTCAGGATTTCCGATGCTTTTTTACGGGTTCTTTTAATTGGACTGGTCTGGATAGGGACGTTCGCCCCGGTAACGGGAATTGCGGAAACTGAAACTACTCAGAAAAAGGGACTATATAAAGGATTTAAAGCAGAAGGAGATATTCGCCGTTTTGAGGGGGAACAACTCCTCTTCGATATAAGTTTTATGTTTTTTGATAATGCTGCCACAGCCCACGTCCGGTTTTATGAAAAAGATGGCCGTTATTTTTCAACTTTGAAGGCCGAGACGAAAGGGTTCGTGGGTTTTGTCACCAGCCAAAGAAAACATTTTTACAAAGCCACATTTGATGTTTCAAAGGACGGTCGCCGGGTATTGACCCGGAAATTTGAACGGGAAGTCAAAATTGGAGATGATGTCGAGAAAACCACACATTATCTGGATTACACCAATAGAAAACATTTCTGGTTTAAATACAATAACGATAAGTTGACCGAACAGGAGACAGAAGTTATTCCTGAGGGGAAATTTTACGACGATATTCTCGCCTCATTTTATAATTTTAGAAATGGGGTTTACGGCCCACTGATCAAAGGGCGCCGATATAAAATTGACACTATCCCTGATAAGAGTATGAAAGATATTTCTGTCTATATCCTCCCTGAGGCAGAGGAAAAAAAAATTCGTGAAGAACAGGATCGTCCTAAAGGTGATGAATATCTTTTGAATGTGGTGATCCCGAAGGAAATATTTAAAACCGATACCGGGGAACTGCTGTTCTGGGGATCCCGCCATTTTGTTCCGCTAGAAACTAAAGTCCTGAATTACGTTTTACTTGGGGATTTGCACGTCAAACTCAGCAAACGCGTCCAGAATTAATTTTCTTCCTTCCCTTAAACATCAAAAGTAGGCAAAGGTGGGTCGCTCCAGACATTCACTTCTGTTTTATCATCGAGGGTTACGGGACCAAAAGTTACTGAATAGGGCTCTGTATTTTCACAATTAAAATCGACCTTTATCGTTTTAACTTCCCAATCGCCCTTTACCGGACCTATCAGGGTCATGCTATGAGCAAAACTGTTCACCTGGAAACCACCTGAAATGGTTTCCCCGGGTCCACAACCACCTTCAACATTTTCCAATGGTACCTGATGGTTATTGATGGAAAACATCACGGGTCCCTCCGTGCCCTTTTCCCCGGTTTCAATGGTCATTTTAAAATCTAAAAGTCTAGGCATAGGTTATCAACTGAAGTAAGGGTTTTGACCAGCAGCGTGATCGGTTTCATCATATATCGCCCCAACAAATGGAACCGATTTTCGAAATGCTCCGTGAATCCCCTGCTTAAGGGTCAGGTCAGCAGCACTGCAGCCCTGGCATCCCCCTCCCATTTCAATGGTCACAGAATTGCCTTCAACCTGCCTGAGGGTAATTTTCCCTCCATGCCCTGCAACGCCAGGGTTAACTTCGGTATCAATTACTTTCTGGATTTCCTCTTTTATTTTTTCCTCAGGTGGCATTTCATCCATTATCTTTTTTGCAAGAACCTGTTCTCCATCCTTCAAGGTCTCTCGGATCATTTTTCCAATTTCGGTAGCAAGCGGCTTCCAATCAGAATGTCCTTTTTCCTTTTTTGTTACGGTGGCTGTAGAATCGTGGATCAAAAGGGACTCCAGTTCATCAAGACTGAACAATTTTTCCGCAAGAGCCGATCCCTCGGCACTTTCAAAGGAGGGAAAATACCACGAGTGCCCGGGAAACAAACTACGATTGACCATGAATTTACAGGAGTCTCCTTCACGTGAAGGCTCGGCTTTAATTCTGATTTCACCATCATCTGCCGAGGCCTCTTCCTTTTTGGTAATAATCACCGGGGCCTGAATTATTGTCCGCTGTAAAGGACGTTGGTCTTCTGCACTTTCCTCTCTGGGTGGCGTCATGGATGCCGGCGGGCTTCCAGCCGGTTGAACCTCTTCGACTGTTGCCTTCTCCGCCTCTTTAGCACGGATCTCTTCCGCAATCCTCGCTGCTTTCTGCTTATTATTTTCGGTTGGAGCTTTATCTTTATTTTTGCTGCCGCCGAATAAATTCGACAGTTTTTTTAGCATGGGTGTCATCCCTGATATCTCCTGGATTAAAATGGAAACACTGGCACAAAATTAAGATTCAATTATTATCAAAGGGATTCAAATACTTATCGAGCAATTCCTGTAAATTGTGATTTTTCAGAACTCATACATGAAACCTGAAGGCATCCTGAAAAAGTTCCAGTTTCCAGGACTTGGGATCCTCAGGAGCTCCTGTAATGGCAACCACGTCGAAGCGACAATCCCGACCTAATAGTCCATTACTGATCCGAAATCTCTCTGCAACCTGTATCAATTTCCTCTGCTTGGCTGAAGTAACTGCATCCAAAGGATGACCATGTTCATTGTCAGCCCTGCTTTTGACTTCAACAAATACCAGTACCCCACCCTGCTCTGCCACAATATCAATTTCGCCTGCTTTGGTGGTGAAATTAGTCTCCAGAATACGGTATTTGTTTTTCTTTAAAAACTTGACTGCCCTTTTTTCGCCATCCTGACCAAAACTAAGCCTTTTAAAAGTCATGATTCGAACCGATTGCAGACACTCCGACATACTGCTATTCTTTGCAGCATGGTTCTTAATTTTGAAGACATAACAGGCAGTGCCTTTATCATCTGGCTTATATTCACCGGACTATTTTACCTCGTTCTTTATATGGCCGTGCTCAATATTGCCGATGATAAATTTGGTAATAACCCCCTGAAAATCCCAGTCTTATTGGTTTTGTCGGGTCCCCTGGCCTTTCTTATTGCGATGTTTGACTACAACCCAATGATCTTGTTTTTTCTCATGGTTGGGTCAAATTACTTCCGGATTAAAAATCAAACTCATTTGCGCGGCACTCAAACACCCGTCAACAAGCCTCTATCCTATATTGCCAGTTTTGCTTATCTGGTCGCGCTGTACGGACTCGCTGCCTGGTTTCAACAACCCGTTGGTCTTGAAGGGGACCAAATTCCTTTATGGAAAACCTGGTTACCCGAAACTCCGCAGTAATTCGCAAACATCAATTACGCCAAGGAAACCACATCCCTGTCCTGCCTCTATAGAGCCTGTATTCCTCGCCAAATTGCTGCTTGAGAGCCTTCTCTTCATGATAAATTCTATACTGAAAACCACACCAGGCCACAATCAAACCGAAACTTCCTGCTAAAAAATCATGGGTGGTCAGGGCATAAGAAAAAATCACAACCATCATCGCTGTGTAGGAGGGATGGCGCATCCAGGAATATAATTGACCAGTCATCAACTTTTGTTCCTCACGAAAAACAATATCAAACTTAAAACCGGATCTTCCTAGCTGAAATACTGCTAAAACCCTGAATAAAGAACCTAATAGGAAAACAATCAATATCGTCCACCACTCATAGCAGGTCACTTCCACAATGTTACCCCGGGCATAATACGAAAGCCCAATCAAAGCCGCTGCAATAGGCAAGGTATGTCCCAGAAACTGTTTCACATGCGCACTGTCGAAACGGGCATCATTGGGTTTTACAGTCAACACAAAGATAACAAGTTCAATAACCCCGAATACTGTATTTTGAATTGAAACCAGAATCACTCTTGTCAGGTTAACGGGGTCAAAACCAAAAGGAACTAGAGGAACCAGATAAATAAGGCCCACAACAACCGTGTTGAAATTGTAATTTGCGTATAGTGAAAACGCGAAAACCAGACAATACAGCAGAAAATTGAACCAGACCCAGAAAAGGCCTAAATCATGGGCACTGAAGGAGGAAATATCCATAAACTCTCATTTTTTCGACGCTAACCCGGGGGGTGGTCAGCCATTAAAATACAGCTTAAATCCTTTAGAGGGTAACACCTGACCCTGTTTTTCAAGGCATTTTTGTTATATTATACAAGATCATTCGTACGGGAGGCTCTGCCACTTCGGCCGATTCCAAGCCGATCCGGTTTTCAGCACTTTTCAGTTAACTAAAGCCCCTCAACATCAATAAAAAAACGGTTTGCTTAAACGTTGTTAATACACAAGAGGACCCCATGGACAGTTCCGAACTTAAATCATTGAATGTTCCACCTGCTGTTATACAAGAGATCGAAGACTTTGCAACGGAAGTCGAACGTCTCACAACAGGAGAACTGGACGTCGAGGATTTCAAGCGGTTCCGTCTCCAACAGGGTATTTACGGCCAGCGTCAGGATGATGAGCAAATGGTTCGAACCAAACTTCCTTTTGGGCAGTACTCTGCAGATCAGTTGCGCTGTCTGGCGGAGTTTGGCGAAAAGTATTCAAATGGCATTCTGCATGTAACCACTCGTCAGGACATCCAGTTTCATTTTGTCAAAATTAAAACGGTGACGGAAGCTTTGGCCCTTCTTGCAAAAAGCGGCCTTACCACCAGGGAAGCCTGCGGCAACACCGTGCGCAATGTAACCGCATGTCACAAGACGGGAACCTGTCCCGACGAGCTATTCGATGTCACCCCGTACGCCAAGGCAGTGATGAGTTATCTAATCAGACATCCCCTGACTCAGAGCCTGCCCCGCAAGTTCAAGATCACCCTTGGAGGATGTAACGGATGCGGCCTTGGCCCAATTAACGATATCGGACTGAATGCCCGCGAACAAAATGGGGAACGTGGTTTTCGAATGCTGATCGGCGGAGGACTGGGGTCCTACCCAAAATCCGCAGAACCTCTATTTGAATTTTTACCTGTTTCGAAATTACTGCGGACTTGTGAAGCCATTGTGGCGGTATTTGACAAATATGGTGACAAGCAAAATCGGAATAAGGCACGCTTCAAATTTGTTCTCGAGCGTCTCGGGCTTGACAAGACCCGCGAACTCATTATGGAGGAATATGAGAAACTCGCGGACAGAAACTATCCACAGATTGAAGCGCCGGATGAAGTCGTTCCAAATATTCCACAGTTTAAAGACAATACCGATTTCGATCATGATCCCGAGTTTCAAGCCTGGGTAGCCCGCAATACCTTTGAACAGCGTCAGAAGGGTTTTTACAACGTTCACATAAAATTACTTCTGGGTGACCTCAATACCGTACAGGCACGAAGCATTGCAGACCTTGCCAGTAACTTTGCAGGCAGTAAACTGGTAAACACCGCGCATCAAAACATCATGATACCGTGGATTAAAAAAGGAGCACTGGGGCATGTTTATGGAATTCTGAAAGATCTGGGATTGCATAAAGCGGGCACTGAAGAACTTAAAGATATGACCAGCTGCCCGGGTTCAGAAACCTGTAACCTTGGAATCACTCACTCCCGAGGATTGATCGACCAGTTGAGCGACGATGTCGACAACGAGTTCACTGGAGATTCAGACCTTGACCACATCACCGTTAAAGCGAGCGGATGCCCCAACTCCTGCGGCCAGCACCATATTGCCGCCATTGGTTTTTCAGGATCAGCCCGCAAGGTAAACGGAGTTCTGGCACCGCACTATGAAGTCATGCTGGGAGGACGCATTGATGATAACAAGGCAACTTTTGGAGAAACGGTTGCCAAAATTCCAGCCAAAAATGCGCCCAACGCGGTTCGTCGTCTGATTGATGACTATAAGAATGCTAAACAGAATGGAGAAACCTTTCAGGACTACTACGATCGATTGGGCAAAAAGTATTTTGGAGTCCTGTTAGAAGATCTAAAAAGTGTTCCTCCAATTGAAAATTCGCCCGAGTCCTATATTGACTACCACTCATCTACCCGGTTTTCGCTGGATGACCGTGGTCAGGGTGAATGTGCCGGTTCGATAAGTGAATTAATTTCAGATCATATCTCCGAAGGTGAGCGCGCCCTGTTCCAATGTAAGAAACTACTCGAAAAGGGCGACTTTGCAGATTCAGTGAAGCAGGCACAACGAGCATTCATCTGTTGTGCGCGCGGTATGATGCACACTGAAGGGATCGACTTTTCGGATAATCTTTTGACCATTCAAAAATTTGAATCACTGATTGTGGACACTGGGATTGTTAATGAAAAACATTCTGGTATCGCAAACCGCTATGAAGCTTCTGCAGATGAAATGAAAGAAGCTATGGCCCGGGAATATCTTGTCGAAGCCGAGTCTCTGGTGGCTGAAAGCAAGGAAGCCTATCAAAAAATGAAAACTCAGGGTACCTTGCGCATCCGGGTTGAGAATAGCGATGAGAAAGATAATGATGGTCATACTCCCACCCGTGAAACTTTTTTCGATGTCACGCATGCAAAACATGAGGAAAAGGTATAAGCCGGAATGTTAAAAAGTATGACCGGCTACGGTCGATTCGAGCAACAAAACGGTTCATTCTCATGTAAGGCGGAAATTCGCTCTGTAAACAACCGGTTTATAGAAATCTCTGCCAGATTGCCCAAATACCTTTCCTGTATTGAATTACCTTTGAAGAACATGGTCAAAGCCCGCTGTGCACGCGGGTCTTTTGACGTGTTTATTACGATCGAGAAAGACAGCAGTTCGCAGGAAATGGAAATCAGACCCAACCTTGACCTGGCGACGCAGTACCACAATGCGTTTAAAGAAATTCAGGATCAGCTGGGTCTGCATGGAAATATCGAAATTTCATCACTGCTTTCCATGCGGGATATCATCAAATCCGAACCTATGGAATTTGATGAAGAAAAGCAAAAACTGATTCTCGATACGGTGAACAAAGGGCTCACAGAATTAATCCGGATGCGAGAGGAAGAAGGAAAGAGTCAAAGCAAAGATCTTTCGGGACGCCTGGATGAAATAGAAGACTGGATTGACAAAATCAGGTCCCGGCAGCCGGAAATCATCAATGCCTATCGGGACAAATTACAGGAAAAAATCAAAACAATCAGTGATGGAATCGATATTGATCCTGCTCGTTTAGCCCAGGAAACGGCCATCATTGCGGACAAATCCGATATAGCAGAAGAGCTGACTCGCCTGGAAAGCCATCTCGCCCAATTTCGGGAGCTCATTAAGCAAGATCAACCGGTAGGTCGGAAACTTGAATTCCTGACACAGGAGATCAATCGGGAAACCAATACCATTGGCTCAAAATCTATAGACTTTGAAGTTTCCCAGCATGTTGTCGAAATCAAAAGTCTGCTTGAAAAAATCAGGGAACAGCTCGCCAATATTGAATAATTCAGGCTTTACAAATGTCTTCCCCCTCCCCTAATCAAGGTTTGGCACTCATTGTATCCGCTCCCTCCGGTACTGGTAAAACCACGGTTTGTGGGAAGTTGCGTGAACAGATACCTGACCTGCGATTCAAGATTTCCGATACCACGCGCCAACCTCGTGAAGGTGAAAAAGACGGTATCCACTATCACTTTATTTCAGAAGACACTTTTCAAAATGGAATAAAAAATGGAGATTATCTGGAGTGGGCACAAGTCCATACAGATCACTATGGGACCCGGCGGAATCAGATCGAGCAAAACCTGCAGCAGGGATACGACCTGTTAATGGAACTTGATGTTCAGGGTGTGACGTCTTTGCGTGAACAGAATTTCGATGGAATATTTGTATTGATACTTCCACCTTCACTTTCAGAACTGGAAAAACGCCTGGTGGGCAGAGGCACCGAATCACCGGAAAAAATCCAGAAACGTCTCGAAACTGCCAAAAGTGAAATTGCCCAATACAAACTATTCGATTACATCGTCACCAATAATGAGGTGAACGAAACTGTTTCGGTCCTTAATAATATTCTTCAATCAGAAAGATTCAAAACAACCCGGTTCCGTCCGAAAAGCGACGAGATACTTTCAATTTTCAACTCCCAGGAAACCAACTAATGGCGCGGATTGATCTTCAGACAAAAGTATGTGAACGCGTCAAAGCCCTTAAGGCCTATCACGTGGACAACTATGACGCGGAAATAAAGTTGCACGCCAATGAAAACTCACACTCCTTACCTCCTGCAGTGGTTGAGCAGTTTGGCAACCGGCTGAGAGAACTTGATTTAAACCGCTACCCGGACCCGGATTGCGCTGATTTAAAAAAGACTCTGGCACGACAGCTCAACATCAACCACAACCAGTTGACCATCGGAAACGGTTCCGATGAACTCATCCAGATTCTTATTCAGATATTTTGCGATCCCGGCGACGCTCTGGCCATTCCAGATCCTACTTTTGCGATGTACAACATCATCGCGAAAGGACTGGGAGTTCGCCCTATCCCTTATTCTTTAAATGAGCATTGGGACCTGGAAGCAAAACCATTTCTGGATTCTATCCGCGACCAGAAAGTACGCCTGATATTTTTCAGCTACCCCAACAATCCTACCGGGAACTGTTTCAATAAAAATGAAATCCAGAAAGTAATTGAAGAGTTTGATGGAATCGTTGTATTGGATGAAGCTTATTATGATTTTGCCCGTTTATCATTTATTGAACAGCTTTCGAACCACAACAACCTGATTGTGCTAAGAAGTTTGTCCAAAATTGGACTGGCGGGTTTGCGGGTAGGATATGGAATTGCTACCCCGGAGATTATTCAGGAAATTGACAAAATAAGACTACCTTATAATTCCAATATGCTTTCACAGGAATTCTCTGATATCGTTCTTTCCCAGTTTGAACTTGTGAAGGAACAAATAAATGAAATTATTGAAGAGCGTGAACGGATTCGCCAAAGCCTTTCCGAAATCGAGGGGGTGACCTCATACAAATCGGATGCTAATTTTATTTTATTTCAGACTGAGAAAAGTTCAAGAGATGTGTTCAACGAACTTGCAAAACGTGGGATATTGATCCGAGACCTCGGAGCCCATCCAAGGTTAAAAAATTGCCTGCGGGTCACGATTGGAACCCGGGACGAAAACAACTTTTTTTTAAAAGAACTGAAGGCAATCTCGCAAACCGCCTGACCGGGGCTTGGATGAAGAGGTTCCATGCGTAACCTGAAACCCATCTTGACACTCACAGCCGTCGTGCTCACTTTAGTGAGTCTTACCTTTGGATCTGTTTTTCTTGTTTACGTAAATCAGGCGGCAAGCAATAATAAGGCGGAAGTGATGATCAATGTAGAACCCGGGATGTCCCTGACCCAGGTAGCAAACCTCCTCACCACCAAAAAAATAATCGCTAATAGCACCACGTTTCGAATTTATACCTACCTCAAAGGCAAGCAGAGGGATATTCAGGCCGGAGAATACTTATTATCCCCTTCCCTTAAACCAGAGGTCATTCTGAATAAACTGACTTCCGGGGAAACAGTAGCCCATACGATCACCATTCCTGAGGGATTCCGAATTCTTGAAATAGCCGATCTGTTTGCCGCAGCCGGCCTGGCCAATCGAAACCGTTTTATAGAAGCCACCCAGGATCCGGAGCTTTTAAAACGATTAAAAATTCCCACTGCAGACCTTGAGGGTTATCTGTTCCCAGACACTTACCAATTTCGTCGTCAATCAGGAGAAAAAGAAATTGTACGGACCATGCTCAGTAACTTCGAAAAACGTCTGTTTAAATCGAAATACATTGAGCAGGCAAAAAGCTTAGACATGACATTCCACGAGGTCATTACCCTGGCTTCCCTGATTGAAAAAGAAACAGGGTTACCCAAAGAGCGGCCGTTAATATCATCAGTATTTCATAATCGGTTGAAACGCAAAATGCTGCTGCAAACAGACCCCACTGTCATCTATGCCCTGACCGGGTTCGACGGCAATATCCGGAAAAAAGACTTATCCATTGACTCTCCTTACAACACCTATGTCTATAAAGGCCTTCCACCCGGCCCCATTGCCAGCCCTGGAGAAAGTTCGGTAATTGCTGCACTCAACCCCGCCATATCCAAGGCCCTCTTTTTTGTTTCCCGCCAGGATGGTAGTCATCAGTTTTCTACCAATCTCACAGATCACAACAAAGCGGTAGTGAAATACCAACTCCAACCTGCAAAGGGATGAAACATTTTAAATTGTTTTTAAACTTCAAATTTAACCTTTAAATACTACAGTAATCACAGTTTATCCCACCGTTAATCGTCTGAAACTGGATCAAAAATTGTGTTGCAAAATTTTGTCGTAGTACTTGTATACTTACTTTCAATGCAAAGTTGTGGCCGATAATTTCGAACCCAATTTCCCTGGATGCCCTTTATGAATCGTTCAATTCATTTTCTTCTGAGCGCACTTTTTTTAAACCTTCTAATTCCCTCTTTTTCATTTGCTGTTCCCGCTAATCCGGATGATATCGAATTTATCCAACCTGATGGAAGTGTCTTCACCGGTCACCTTATTGGAGACGAATGGAACAACAGGGCGGAAACACAATCGGGGTTCACTATTGATCAGGATCAAGATGGAACCTGGCGTCATGTGTTGCGGTTCGAGGGAAATACTGCGGTGTTGGGAAATACCCGTGCAGATCAGGCTCCGGCACCGGGCCTTTCCCAGGGACTTCGCAATACCCAGCCACGTATCCCAAGCGACGCACATAATCGTTTGGGATCACCAGAGCACTCTCATGGAGAAGGACCCCATGCACCAACAGGCAACTTCACCGGACCCGTCCTCTTTATTCTGGCAGAATTTTCCGATCGCGCCGGCACTTATGGAGAGTCCACCTGGGGAAATTTTGTTTCCAATAATATCGCCGACTATTTCAGCGAAGCCTCCTATGGAAAGGCAAACCTTGTACCTGCCACAGAAACCTCAGGAGTCAACAATAATGGAGTCATTGGATGGGTTAACCTGGGTTACCCTCATCCCAATACAGCCAACAGTACCGGTACGGCCAATCAGGTCATCACACGGAATGCAATCATCGCAGCCGATCCTTTCATCGACTATGCTTCATATGACACTGATGGCAATAATGTTCTCAGCTCTGAAGAGCTCGCTATAGTCATCGTGGTCGCCGGATTCGAAAGAGCATACAGTGCAAACTACACACCCAGTGTCTGGGGGCACAAGTGGGGAATCGGATTTCTCGCTGGTGGCGCACCCACTGTGGATGGCGTTTCCGTTGGTGGGTTTTCTGGGGGTTATGCCCAGTTCGGGGAAATTCATCAAAGCAACTCCAGTAACCAGCACCAGGCAACCATGGGCATCATGGTTCACGAATTGGGCCACTTGATATTCGGGTTGCCAGACTTGTACGACACGGACGGCTCCTCCAGCGGTATCGGAGCTTTTGGTGTTATGGGGGGAGGCAGCTGGGGCCGGGCCAACGGTCAATCTCATTCTGGAGAATCCCCTGTTCTCCCTACCGCCTGGACAAAATTGAAACTGGACTGGGCCGATGAAACCGAGGGAATCAGCGTGGAGGCGTTAACCGCATCCGGAGACCCCGCTGCCAATTCAGCCAACTCTGTGCGAAAAGCTTCAACTTCTGTATCCACTCAGTATTTTCTGGCTGAAAACCGTCAACCTGTAGGATATGACCTTGGGCTCCAACGTTGGCTGGGTACCAATTTTGGTGGTGTGGCCATCTGGCATATTGACGATTCTCAATCTACAAACAGGAATGATTCAAACCGGCTTGTTGATCTGGAAGAAGGAGATGGAACCCAAATGGGTAGCAGTCGGGGTTCAGCAACGGACCTCTGGTATCAGGGAAATGGAACAACCTTTAACGATACCTCCACTCCAAACAGCAAGCTGAATAATGGGGCTACATCGAATGTGGCTTTGACCAATATTTCCTCATCATCTACTGTCATGACAGTTGATTTCGGCGGAATTGCTCCTGGCGAAATTGCCCTTTCCACAACTGACGACTTTTTTTCGAATGGAGAAGTCGGTGGCCCTTTCAACCCCGGTTCCATGGTTTACGGAATCAGCAACTCAGGTGGAACTCCGATCGACTACACAGTTACCAAAACGGAATCCTGGATTGATTTAAGCAATGCATCGGGCACCCTTGCCCCCGGCAACAGCGTAAACGTAACCGTGACGATCAACGCTACAGCAAACGGACTTGGTGATGGAGTGTATAACGATACCCTCACGATCACCAACACAACCAATGGAAACGGCAACACGACTCGCGATGTAACCCTCACAGTGCTACCCGTTACAACTTCTGAAACAATCAACGACTTTGACAACGATCAGGATTCAGATCTGCTCATGGTGCATGACACAGGAATTCTTGTTGGCAGCATCCTGCAAAATTCTGTTCCTCAAACGTTTGACTTCCTGCTTCAGGCTGACCCTACTCAAGGCTGGTCTGTACATTCCACCTCGGATTTTAACGGCGATAACAATGCTGATATCTTGCTCGCCAATACCACGACCGGAGATTATCGCGTTGTCACCATGAATGGCTCCAGCGTAATCACAGATACGGTGGTTTTATTTATGGATCCGGTTCATGGACTGGAACCTCGGGGAGTTGGAGATTTCAACGACGATGGTCTGGCAGAAATCATTTTTTACCAACCATCCAGTGGTTTTACAGCGCTGGCCTATTTGAATGGAGGCGTCTTTTCTTCATTTGAAACAGTGACTATTATTGACGAAGCCAATAACTGGAGCCTTAAAGATGCCGTCGATTTTACTGGCGATGGAAAAACCGATCTTTTCATAACCAACTCGGTAACCGGGGAAGCTTCGGTGATTGAAATGGATGGGTCCACACCCGTTGCCACCACCCCTATTCTCTCCCTGGATCCTGCTACCGGCTGGACATATAAAGACACTGCAGATTACACGGGTGATGGTAAAACCGATGTTCTTATTCTTCATACCTCCGGTGCGCTAGGAGTCCTCGTAATGGATGGTTTGGTGTTCCAATCAATTTATGTTCCGGGGGGGTTGCAGGCTGGTTGGGACCTTGTAAATTCCGGACACTACAACAACGATGGAAAAGCCGACTTTCTCTTTCACGTTCCAGCAACAGGAGAATTGATTGCCGGCATTCAGGACGGGGCCACGATCACGGCTTACAACAATATTTTGAACCTGGGACCCGGCTCCGGCTGGAACTTTCATAGTGGAAAACCATTGAATTAAAAAAAAACTAAAAACTAACTTATATTTTTCAAATACTTAAATTCTACTCCCTAATGTCATAAGTAAAGCTGTTAGTTGGGGTTTTTAGTTAAAGCCAGATCATTCTAAATCGGGCTAAACCAATCAAATTTCATTTTTTAAGCCCCTTGTCTTTTTAGGCTTTACAACCGATAAGCAAAGCATGTTTTGCTATAAATTTTGGATCTATAAAAACTTCGGCAGGGTTGCAAGCATACCGCTGCTCACAATTATTCTTTTTCATACTCCGGTGCGGGGCCAGGTGCTGGATAGACTTCCCCTGCTTCCTGAACCCCGGCTATCCGAAAAATTTAACTTGCAGTCGGGCAAGAACCAATTCCGCGGCACCATAGAAGATTATCTCCAGGCGATCCATGACGACCCCAGGAATTACCGGGCACACTTTGGGTTGGGCCGGTTGTACCAGCAGATGGGCCTCTATGAAAAAGCCATTGCTGAGTACCAGTTATCGCTCGACACAGAGCCCCTGTTTCCGGGAGCCTATCATGGCATTGGAGGAAGTTATCTCCAGTTACAAAGATTTGAAGATGCCGCTAAATACTACCTAGATGCGGTCCATCTGGATCCCTTATACCCGGAAGCTCAATATGGTTTGGGACGCTCTTATTTCTTTCTAAAGCGTTATTCAAAAGCCATTGAACCCCTCCTGACGGCTCTCGAATTGAATCCCAAAATGGCTGTTGCCCATTTCGCTCTGGGACAGGTTTATCAAGTCTTGAAGCGTCCCAAGGAGGCTTTAAAAGAATTTAAAACCACAGTCCAGTTGAACCCCCTCGATATCGAAGCCTATTTCGCCATGGGCGAAAGTTATGAAACCATCCTCGATTTTGAAAAGGCCATCGACGCTTATGGGGAAGCGCTTGATATCAACCGCAACTACGGGCCTTCTTATAGCGGCATAGGACGTGTACAGGTGAAAATTGGTAACCCGAGAATGGCAATCGGTCCCTTAAGAGAGGCACTGCGTTACTACCCAAACGACGACCAGGCGCTTGAATATCTTGGAAAAGCCTATCGTGACCTGGGTCGGCATCAGGAGGCTGTTGATCCGTTCCGGAAGCTGACCTTACTTCGCTTCAAGGACCCGGAAGCTTTTTATATGCTGGGTATCGAGTTTATGGAAGTCAGGAAGTTTGAAGACGCCATCACCAACTTTGAAAACACCGTTCGTCTGAATCCCAGACATAGCCGCGCCTATCTTGCACTAGGCGATATTTACGAAATGATCAATCGTCCCCGGGACTCCCTGAGGAATTACAAGGCCGTTATCAAAATCAACCCAGACCACCTGGAAGCCTGGCGACGTATGGGGACTCTTTATGCCAGTTTGAAGCGGTTCAAATCTGCCGCCAAAGCATACAGGGAAATGGTTCGCATCGACCCCAAAGACGGTGAAGGCCATTTTCTTCTGGCAGATGTCTACCTTGAACTGGGCGATCTTGAACGTGTCATCGAATCACTTAAAAAGGGTTTAAAGCTCCAGCCGGGGAAAGCACGCTCTCTAGAAACTCTTGGGCGGTCTTATGTACTCCTTGAGCAATACAAGAAGGCTATTCATCCCCTTAAACAAGCGATCAAAGCTGATCCAGGCCTGGGGTGGGCCCATTACTATCTGGGAAGTGCACTTGTTAAATCAGGAAGGTTTCCGGAAGCCCTGGAACCCTTAAAAAAATCTATCGAACTTCTGCCGGAACATTCAAATTCAAAAAAAGACCTGGGCATTGCATTGGGCAAGCTGAACAGATCTCAGGAAGCCATTCAATACCTTGAAGAGGCGGTCCGGATTGAACCGGGAAATTTCGAAGCCCAGTTTTTGCTGGGGAAAAGTTTTGCTGAACTTAAAAGGTATGAACAAGCCATAGGCCCCTTGATAAAGTCGCAACCAGGCTATCTTAAAGATCCTTCCCCCTGGGCAGTGCTAGGTAGATCCTATGAAGGTTTGAAACAATACCCGGAAGCTATACAAGCCTGGAGGCATGCCGCCTGGTTGAAACCCGGAAACCTGGATTTCCAGTTAAACCTTGCACGCACCCATACCCTGGCGAACCACCCTATTCCGGCTCTAAAGACTTATGACAAAGTAATCAAACTCGACCCTAAAAACGCAAAGGCCTATTTCAGGAGAGGACTGCTCTTTGACCTGCTTGGACGCTATGAAGAAGCCATTCTTTCCTATCGAAAAGCAATCCAGCTTGACCCGACACATCCTAAAGCACGGGTCAGCCTTGCCTGGGCTTTAGGTGAAAAGAAACGCTTTCTGGAAGCACAGGAAACGGCACGTGAAGAAGTCCTGTTGCATCCGGATAACACGTCCGGGCATTTTACGTTGGGTTGGGTTTACCAGCAGATGGGGCGTTATACAGAGGCGCGTCAGTCTTACGAAAATGTTTTGAATCTAGAACCCGGTAATACCGGTGCTCTCAGTCAATTGGAAGAAATTCAAACCCTGCAATCAAGGCCCACCGTGGCTGCCACGCGGGAAGCATTTCCACGACCAAAAAAAACGAGACGCTTAAAACCAAAATTTGAGGAACAACCTCAGCCGGAAATCCAGATTCCCGCCATGCAACCGGATTTATCCGGGAAATAATTAACCGTTAAAATCTTGCCCCCCTCCTCTACTGCTTTTGGGACAAAAACTGACTCACTAAAAACCCGGTAATAAATTGCGGAAGGGACATCACTATCATCATAATTATCGAAATTGGCCAGAGGTTCATCGACCCTCCGGCTATCCACATGGCCGATGTCTGCCCCAAAGCCATAGCTAGTGACCAGCGCCAGGCTTTTACAGGCGCAAAGTAACTGAGGCCTGCAATTAACAGGCACATCACAGGAATACCAATCGGGTAGTAAATAGAATTATCCCAGACTTCCTTTTTTCCAGAATCGATCAGGATAAGATAGCAAATCAGGAAGCCGGCAAGACCCGAAACTGCATAAGCTATGTAGTCTTTATTTTGACCTTCCTGTTTCAAATTCGTCTCCATACCCTTAAGATCCATTCTCCGATACTCAGTCTAACTCCTGATTCCACTCAATCAATAGCAATAAAGCCATTGAAGGATTCCGGGTAATTCAGACTCTATTTTAAATCTCGTATCCAACTGCCCTACTATACCCCTCTGGGAATGGCCGTTCTTTGCCCTTTCCGTACCCCTTAAAACCGCCGACCCCTTATAAAATAACCAGTTATTCCATCCGGACGTCCAGATTTGAGTTGACTACCTAAAACCCCGCAGATATACTTCTGTTTTTTCTCAGGCCTCTGCTATATTGGGCCTGATTTGAAGTCTTTAGAAGCCGGGTAACGTCCCCAGCTCCTTAATAATCCAATCCGAGACAAAAAGATTATGACAGAAGCTACCGACACTGCTGAAGCAACACAGGAAGCTCCGGAAGAGAAAAAGATTTGCATGACTGCGTTCTACGAAATTCTCGACAGCTTTCCGGAGAAATCGCGGCGCTATCTCATCCCGATAATGACCAAGTTGCAGAACGAGTACCGTTTCCTCCCGCCTGAAATGATGGAAATTCTCAGAGAAGAATTGAACCTGTCAAAAGCGGAGCTCTACGGTGTCATTTCCTTCTACCCTCAATACCGAACAGAAGAGCCTGGAAAATATATCTTCAAGCTTTGTTACGGTACCGCCTGTTTCGTAAAAGGGGCTCCTATTATTGCCGACAAGTTGAAAGAAAGATTCAATATGGGTAAGGGCGAAACCGACCCATCGAAACTGTTCACCCTGGAGTTCGCCTCATGTCTCGGTAACTGCGGTGCAGCACCCATGGCAATCATCGGAGATGATACCCACGGCAACATTGACCCCGAAAAAACCTACTCGGATGTCACTGACAACTACTCTCTATAAATCCAAGCACTGGAGTGAGCTTCCAAGATGAGCACAGTCGTAAAACAAACGATTAACTTTAAATATAACGGACAGGATATGTCCGCACCTGAAGGCACCGTCATCCTTGATGCGGCCAAGCGGGCGGGTCATTTCATCACCAACCTGTGCTCCAATCCCAAACTCAAACCTTTCGCCGCCTGCCGTACCTGCATGGTTGATGTTCGCGAGGAAGGCGAGAAAAAGCTGGTCTACTCATGCACTCACCCGGTGTCTGAGGGTATGGAAATCTTCACCGATACCGAGGAAACCAACCGCTACAATGGCGCCTGCCTCGAGATGCTGTTGGTTGAGCATCCCCTGGACTGTCCCATATGTGACAAGTCCGGTGTTTGTCCTCTTCAGGACAATACCGATGCATTGAAACTGTATAACGGCCGGTTTGAAATCAAACGACGCAACGAACCCAGTATCAAGACCAACCCGATCATCGAGTTTTATCTGAACCGCTGCATCATGTGTGGCATGTGTGTTCGTATCTGCGACGAAATTCAAGGCGTGCAGGCACTGGACTATCACAAGCGTGGTTATCAGATCATGATCGGTACCGCTAATGAAGAACCGCTTGATTGCGAATTCTGCGGCCAGTGCATCACGGTGTGCCCAACGGGTGCTTTGATGGACCTGACGTCAGAAGCACGCGGGCTGGCTGCCATGTTCACCGAAACCCATTCAACCTGCAGTTTCTGTTCATGGGGTTGTACGGTGAAACTGGAAACCAAAAAAGGTAAATTGATCCGGATTGAGGGCGATGAAACTTTTGATCTTGGAATCAACGAAGGCAACTTGTGCGCCAAGGGCCGCTTTGGACACGGCATTGTCCAGAATGAAAAACGCATTCAAACCCCAATGATGAATGTGGGCGGAGATTTCAAGGAAATATCCTGGTCCGAGGCAATAGAAATGATTGCCGAACGTATGAACACCCAGGTCAATCGCAGCGGTCCGACGAGTATCGCCGGACTTGCAGGGGAAAACCTGACCAATGAAGAGGCCTATCTTTTCCAAAAACTTTTCCGCGGAATTCATGGATCAAACCAGGTGACCAACCTGCAACACCTTCGGGCACCCTACATCAACCGTTTTCAGGATAAATGCTTCGAAAATGGAATCGTGTCAAAGCCAATCACCGAACTGGAAAATGCCGACGCTGTCCTGATCTTTAATTCAGACATTCCATCCGAATACCCGGTTGCCGGGAACTCCATCAGGAAGGGAGCCATCTACACGGGCACCGATATCCTGATTGCCAACCCACGTCGCGTAGTCTTTAATAACGAGGCAAAAGTAGATATCCGGATGACCTACAAAGCCGGAGCCGATCTTGCGGTGGCCTCCCGTCTTGCCCGGATATTAATTGACAACAACATCATAGACACCGACAAAGTAAAAGGTGCGGTTCCCAATTACGACGATCTCGTTAAATCCCTCGCACCCTATACAGCAGAAGCGACAGAAAACCTCACTGGAGTCAGCGACTCCGTTCTCGTCCGGGCAGCAGAAAGGTTTGGGCGGACTGCAGACAGGGCCATCCTGATTGGAAACGATATTCTGGAAACAGGACAAGGCGATTCCATACTCGACACTCTGCTAAACCTCTCCTTACTGGTACACCACGGAGCTGAAGGCAGTGTCAGTATTTACCCACCACGTGAACACGCTAACAGCCAGGGTGTTCAGGATATGGGGTGTACTCCCGATCATCTTCCAGGTGCTGCCCAGGTAAATGATGCCGAAGCCCTAAATCGGATCAAGCAAACCTGGAATATTACAGAATTCAAACCGGATCAGGAAAACCTGGTTGCCGACTTATGGAACAATTGTTCGCACGGTCACCTGAAATTGCTATATATCGCAGGTGAGGATCCGGTCCGATCTTTTTATAAGAGTGCCCCCGTTATCGATGCATTGAAGACGGTTCCATTCATGGTGGTCCAGGATCTCTATTGGACGGAAACCTGTCAATTGGCAGACTTGGTTCTACCGACAACATCAGCTGCAGAAAAGGACGGGACGTTCACGAATATGTCGCGGCACGTTCAAAGGGTTCAAGCTGCGGTTTTACCTGAAGGACAGTCCCGGCCTGATTTTGAAATATTCTCAGACATTGCAGAAGCCTGCGGCAAGCCTTTCCCCACTTTCGATGTCAAGGAAGTGCAGGATGAAATTGAAAAAGTTGCGCCTGCCTACCAGGGAATGTTCCCCGGGAGGAAATCCAAACAGTGGCAACCAGAGAAACAAGGCAATAAATCAGGCTTTTCACTTGTTAATGAATGGGTGGAGCCAGAAGCTAATGAGAGCTTTCCGTTTAAACTGATCACTAATAACCATATGTTCCATATTGGGGGCTACACCCATTATGCAAAAGCATTAGTGGATATTGGGCCCGAGTGCATAGCTGAAATAAACCGCGAGGATGCAAAAAACCTCAACTTGAATGACGGAGACCGTATCCAAGTAGAATCGGACACCGATTCCGTGGAAGTTGCGGTGATGGTCAGCAGCCGTTCCACCCCTGGTGTTGTTTATGTCCCAAAAAACTGGACCGATGTCCCGGTCAATAAAATGCGAAACGGCCACGAAGGTCTGGTCGCTGTAAAAATTTCCAAGGTGGGGTGAAGGTTCCCCAAATCCAAAAACTGTAACGTCACCCCAAAGAGCCTGCAATGTCCGATTTAAAAGAAAACCTGCATACAGACCACATGACTCTTAACATGGGTCCGTCCCATCCGGCGACCCATGGAACAGTTAAATTTCTCCTCACTCTGGACGGCGAAACCGTGGTCGATATGATCGTGGAAGTCGGCTATCTTCATCGCGGGTTCGAGAAGATGTGTGAAAGCGTGACCTGGACAAACGTGTTCCCTTACACGGATCGTTTGAACTACTGTTCCGCTATCATGAACAATATCGGTTACGCGGTAGCTGTTGAAAAGTTGCTGGGAATTGAAACGACTGAGCGCTGCGATTACATTCGTGTAGTCATGAATGAGTTGTCCCGTATCGCCGATCACTACACCAATATCGCTGCAGCTGCTCTGGAACTTGGGGCGTTAACAGCTTTTATTTACTTTGTGGAAACCCGTGAGATTGTGTGGGATCTTCTCGAAATGGTTTGTGGGGCTCGGCTCACATCCAACTACGTTCGGATCGGAGGCTTAATGTGCGACCTTCCGGACAATTTCAATGAAGAACTTGAGGCCCGCTACCCGAAACTGGATGCTCTATATGACGATGTAGACAAACTGCTCACCAAAAATCGCATCTTTCTTGACCGAATGCGCGATACGGGAATCCTTTCCAAGGAAAGTATGCTGTCTTTCGGGTTCACGGGTCCCTGTCTAAGAGCGGGTGGAGTTGATTATGATGTCCGTAAAGCCCACCCCTATCTTGTCTATGACAAACTGGATTGGGACGTACCAATCGGTACTGTAGGAGACAATTTTGATCGCTATCTGGTGAGAATGGAAGAGATTAAACAGAGCTTTAAAATGATCAAGCAGGCTATGAAGGACATGCCCGATGGTCCCATCAATGTTGACAATCCATATATGCGTCAACCTTCCAAGCAGGATGTGTATTCGCGGATGGAAGAGATGATCGCCCATTTCAAAATGACGATCGAAGGCTTGAAACCACCTGTTGGTGAAGTTTACATGCCCACCGAGGCCGCCAACGGTGAGCTCGGTTTCTATCTTGTCAGCGATGGCGGTGGCAAACCCTACAAATGCCGTGTCCGTCCTCCTTGTTTCACAATGACAGCGGCAATGGAAGAAATCTGTAAAGGCTCCATGCTGGCAGACATCATTCCCACCTTCGACATGATAAACATGATCGGTGGGGAGTGCGATCGATAATACCCTTCTCGCAACAAAGCCCTGATCCGTATAAAACTGGAATCAAGTGAATTCAGTTCTTTTCCTTTAATCTCCCGATTAACAATCCCTGCAGGGCCACCTGGAGTTTTCTACTCCTAACCCCATGCCCAAAATACTCGTAAAATTTCTTTTTCTGGCCCTTGGGTTAGGACTTTTCGTCTGGGCAATTCTCGCGGTGGATATAAAAAGTGTACTCGGCCTGATAACTCAACTGGGTTGGGGCCTTTTCTGGGTGCTGGCGATCTATAGTATTGTAACCTGGGTCGACACCATTTCCTGGCAATACGCGTTTAAACCCGCTGAAGCCGAAAAACTCTCTTTGTGGAACCTCTGGAAAATAAGGCAAATCGGAGAGGCCTTTAATATCATCACGCCTTTCGGAACGGTTGGAGGAGAGCCCTTAAAAGCCCAACTCATAAAGGTCCAGCACGGTTTAACTTTCAAACAGGGTATCGCCTCTCAAGTCGTAGCCCGCACAACCTTCCTGGGAGCACTAATCGGATTCATGATCCCGGGAATCATCATTTTGATTTTATCCGACACTGCTACGGGTCAATTCAAAATCATAAGTTCGGTTTTGCTGGTTATATTCACCATCTGTATTTTTCTATTCTTTCTGTTCCAGGCCCGTGGCAGCCTTGGACGCGTTACCGGTTGGCTCACCAAGCCCTTCCCTTCTCTAAAAGGCAGCGATTTCCTGAACCAGATGAAAGATCTGGATGAACTGATGTCTTCCTACTATCAGAATCATGCTGATCGACTCGGCACCTCTGTATTGTATGCTCTGGCAGGATGGATCATCGGACTGGGCGAGCTATACGTCACTCTTTATTTTTTAGGGGCCGACGTCCAGTTTTTCGATCTCTGGATAATGGAAGCTGTGTCCCAGCTTATCAGGGTTTGCAGTTTTTTTATTCCACTTAGCCTGGGAGCGCAGGAAGGTGGCCTGATTCTGATATTTTCTTCTATTGGGTTTACAGCAGACCTGGGCCTGGCGGTTTCATTTGTCAGAAGAATAAAGGAACTTTTATGGGTGGGATTAGGTTTGGCTCTGGGCGGCGGAGCAATATTCAGGTCACGGCCAGCTTCAAATTAAAGAAGGCCTGCTACATAACATCCCGATTGACCCCTTTATCGCGGCCTTTCATATGCCAAGGGGTTTTATCGACTGATTTGGTGAAAACATCTCCCTGCTGAACCAGTCCGTCGTGCGGCGTGCGGATGGTGCCCACGCGCTTGTCCTTGATCTCTTTTATCGCCTGTTCAATCAATTCTTCTTCAAACGATTTTTCCCCTGGATCTGCTTTTTTCTTTTTGGAGGATGGCTTGGTGCTTTTCTGTGCGTTTGCTGGTTGAGCTTTTGGAGCAGCCTGGGCAGGAGTTGAGTTTGCGACTGGCTGGGGTGCAGGGGGTGCAGTTGGTGTTTTGGGTATTCCGGCGCTTGGTGGTAAAGCAGCCCCATCGGACACCGAGCTGTCTTGAACCACGGTAGCATTTTCAGTTTCTACAGGAGCAGCTTCCTTGGACTCAGTTTTATCCAGTTCTTCGGCCTCTTTCATAGAGGTTTTAAAATTACGGATACTCTGCCCAAAAGCCGATCCAATTTGAGGCAGTTTACCTGCGCCAAATATAATCATGATAATGACCAGAATTACCATCAATTCCGGGAAACCAATCCCCATCATCGCGTATTCTCCAAGAGTTGTAGATTTTTTCTAAACTAAGGAAATTATAGCACAAACTGCCTTGGCAACCATGTTTCCTAAAAAAAATCCGGCCCCGCTTTTCTAGCAGGGGCCGGATAAATTTTTGATTTAAAAAGGTCAGTGGCCAATATGGGCATTAAGAATCGGAGAATTGATAATTTTCTCATTGCCATTGGCATTCTTTTTTGCGGCTTTAAAATGCATGGTCGCTTCTGCATGCCGGCCCATTTTATCAAGAGCAACGGCTTCATTAAAATGAACTTCACCAATAGACTTATCAGCGGCTGCGGCTTCCTCAAAATGCTTCAATGCAACATCAAAGTGCCCCATGCCAAAATGTTTGATCCCTTCTTCATTGTGCATATTCGCATCTGAATTGGATCCTGAGGGCAATTTCATGGGCCCTTCACTCGCCAAAACTGTACCCGGAATGACCCACAGACTCAATGCCAGAAATAAAATCGTCAAACGTTTCATAATTAAATCCCCCAAAAATGAAAAGGTTAAATAGGTTGCTTCATACCTTTACTGATTACCACCTTCTTCTATTATGCCTAAAATGAACCCGCCTATGCAATGGTCAGTTCAATTCAATTTAAACCCGGAAATAACCGCTTGGAACAATGAGAATCAGGTCTTGAGGGTTGATTGAGGGCTTAAAATTCAATACACTTAGCTTTTACTAGTGTATTGGCAAACCTTTGGGAGTTCCGTGAATGGCTAACGTTGAAGACTTGGTTCAAAGAGGTCTGCATGAAAATGAGGTTCTGGATCTTGAGAATAATAACCTGGGTGATGACGGGGTTCATCAGCTTGCTCAAATGGAAATTCTCAAGGATATCAAACGCCTCGAACTTGGCGACAATGAAATCACGGATACTGGAGTTGAAGCTCTTGTAAACTCTCCTTACGTGTCTAACCTAAAATCACTGAATTTAAAGTCCAATAAACTGACTTCAGTGGGAACCCGGGCCATTGCAGTTTCACCGCATCTGGGAAATCTGGATTCATTGATCCTCAAATTTAATGACATCGGAGAAGAAGGTGCTCGTCACATCGCCAATTCAGAAACGCTGACAAACCTGACTACCCTCGACCTTTTCCGCTCACGTATTGGCAAGGAAGGCACGCTTGCAATTAAAAGATCACCCCTTTATAAGAACTTGTCACGGGTTCGCCTTTCAGAAGTCTGATCATCATGCAGGAAGTACTCGATCTAAATATAAGGAATCCCCGCCAACCCAGGGATTCTTGGGCAGGTATGGTCTGGATTCCCAGAATGGCAGATAAAGCACGTGCAGCAAGGGTTGGTACCCTTGGAGAGTTTATGTATCCCTGCCCGATGGATAAGATTATTCTGGGCTGCCTGAAGCTTGATGCTGGAAAATTTGGGGATCTGGCAGAAAAACTTTCTGATGAAGAGCTTTCATCCTGGTTTCAAGATCACCTTAAGAATGCACCCGAGAATGAAATAGAAAAAGCCAACCAGGCCTTGTTGACCAAACAACCCGACACCCCGGAAAAATGGGAAAAGTTTTATGCCATCCGCGATGAATTAGCTCCCGACCGAACAGATATAAACACCTGGGCAGCTTTGATAGAGCTTGAAGAAAACCAGGCTTGACCACTCAAAGTTAAATTCAGCCTTACAACCCCTCTTACATGAGTCGAATCCTGGACAATCAACCTCCCGTAACTTTCCGAAGAAAACTGAAAAAGAAAAAAAAGAAAAAACCCGGTTTCAAAAAATTAATGCTGGTTTCTTTTCTTTCACTTTTTCTTCTGGTTCTATTTGCTGGTTTTGTTGGAGCTGGTTTCATTTTCTTCTATTACTCCCAGGATTTACCAGATGTGCGATCCCTGAAAGAATACCAACCCAGTACAATCACTCGGGTTTACTCGGATCAGGATGATCTGATTGCCGAGTTTTATATTGAAAAGCGGATCATCGTTCCCTTAAAAACAATACCAAAACTATTAAAGCAGGCTACACTCGCCGTTGAAGATTCCAATTTTTACTCTCACTTTGGAATAGATCCCAAAGCCATTTTCAGAGCTTTTCTAACCAATATACAGGCTGGTCATGTGGTTGAGGGAGGCAGCACCATCACCCAGCAGCTTTCCAAAACTCTTTTTCTTTCCAGCGAGCGAAGTCTCGAAAGAAAAATCAGAGAGGCGATTTTATCGGTCCGGATGGAACTGGTTTTTTCCAAAGATGAAATCCTTGAAATGTACCTCAATAATATTTACTACGGACATGGCAGTTATGGTGTCGAAGCAGCAGCAAGGACTTATTTTGGAAAAAGTGTAAAAGACCTGACCCTTGTGCAATGTGCGGCCCTCGCAGCTCTTCCAAAAGCACCAAATAACTATTCTCCGTACCGTTATCCTGAGAAATCCCTCAAGCGCCGGACTCATGTTTTAAAGAGAATGGTGATCATGGAAAACATCACCCCTGAAGAAAGAGAGGCAGCTTTAAAAGCGCCGCTTCAATTGGGTGAGATCACCAACATGCTGAACAAGGCCCCCTATTTTGTTGAACATATCCGGCAGTTTCTGCAGGAGAATTATGGGTCCAATAAACTTTATCGGGATGGGCTGAATGTCTACACCACCTTAAATCTCCCATACCAGGAAATAGCAACTGCCGCTGTTCAAAAGGGTTTGCTGGAGGCTGACAAGCGTTATGGCTACCGAGGACCGATCAGCTCTGTGGATCTGGATGGGGGCCGCGAAGCCATCATGAATTCGCTTGATCAGTACAACAAATTCAAGGAAGGTCACATTCCTGAAAGTGGGGATCTCGTTCACGCGGTAGTTCTTCAGGTGTTCCCTAAAGAAGTGGATGTGGACCTAGGTTTCGCTGAGGGTTCGATTGCCCTTGAAAAAATGAATTGGGCGCGCAAACCCAATATCCGTCTTGACGGACGATGGGCGCGCATCAAGAATGCACATCAGGCTTTAAAACCCGGAGACCTCGTTCAGGTTCGATTGCTTAACCAGAATCAGGATGGTGATTGGGCTCTTGCCTTGGAACAAACACCGGAAGTCCAGGGAGGGTTGATCAGCTTAAACCCACTAACGGGTCAGATCCTTTCAATGGTCGGAGGATACGATTTTCAGGAAAGCCAGTTTAACCGGGCAATTCAGGCCATCCGACAACCCGGCTCTGCGTTTAAACCCATTATTTATACCGCAGCACTCCAGGAGGGGTATACCCCTGCTAGCATTATCATCGATGCACCAGTCATTTTTAATGAAAAGGAAGATACCTTTGATAAATGGAAACCCGTAAATTTTGAAGAGAAGTTTTATGGTCCTACTTCCATTAGAACGGCTTTAACCCATTCGCGCAATGTCGTCACTATTAAACTCCTGCAAAACACAGGAGTTCAAAAAGCAATTGACCTTGCCAGACAGATGGGGATTAAAAGCCCTATGTCAGAAAACCTGTCTATCGCCCTGGGTTCTTCCGGTCTAACCCTTTATGAACTGGTGTCTGCTTATTCTATTTTTGCTAATGGAGGAAAGAAGGTGGAGCCCACTTCCGTCCGCCATATCATAAACCGGGACGATGAGGTCATATACCGGGCAACACCTTCTGAAATTCAGGTTATCTCCCCAGGCATGGCTTATCTGATTACAAGTTTGCTTCAAAGTGTAGTGCAACACGGAACCGCTACTAAAGTAAAAGCCCTGGGCCGTCCTGTGGCTGGAAAAACTGGCACAACCAATAACTTTGTAGACGCCTGGTTCATGGGATATACCCCTGAAATGGTAACAGGAGTCTGGGTTGGAAAAGATAAAGACGAGCCGCTGGGACAGAACGAAACAGGCTCGAGGGCTGCCATTCCTATTTGGCTGGATTACATGAAGAAAGCTATGAACGGAAAGCCCATAATGGATTTTCCAGTCCCCGATGATGTGATGTATATAAAAATTGATCCTGAAACAGGAAGTTCGGCAGAGTTTGATTCACCTTCATCAAAATTCGAGGTTTTCCTTAAAGACAATCCACCTGAAAAGGGAAAAAGCGAATTGGATCCAATGTCGCAGAATACATTCTAGAGTTATACCGCTATCAAAATAAAATCATTCTACTTCTTCTATTCGGTGACCGCGTACGCGTAACCGTGACAGTTTCTTTTCTGATTCACCCGATGGCAATATCGTAGTGGTCCCAGCAACACCGGGAAAATCTTTAATCTTGGGAAGGCGTTTCAAAATCTCAATCCGGTTTTGAGCATTCTCCCGAATGAGCTTAATGAAGATTCTCGCACTGTCATAAGCCTGGGCTGAAAGCGCTGGCGGCTCTTCCCCGAACGTGGTGAAAAATTCCTTCTTGAATTTTTGCACATGTGGCAAACGGGAATTCGAAAAATAACCATCTACAAACAAAGCTGACCCCAGATATTTTCTGGCCTGATCCACCAACTCTCGGGAATTCCATCCATTGGTTCCCAACAACTGGACTTGCTCGATATTATAAAAAACCAATTGCGGGGCAATCAACCCAACCTTGTCATACAAACCAGGGATGAATATAGCGTCATAGTTTAGTTCCATTGAGACCTTCAACCCTTCGATCTCATCCTCATCGAAGACTCCTCCTTCAACAACCGGTCTGGAAAATACTCCTTTGTCATTAAGGTCCTTTGGCCTCGTCCCATTTTTAAGGTGCCGCATAATTATTTTCTTTAGCTTATCATCGGGGACACCACCAATTTTCAATATCTGCTCCTTAAAATCGCTTTGGCTGCGATCATAAGAAAGGCTTTCAACAATCGTTCCTCCTAGAGCTTTCACATGTTCCGTAAACTCATCTCGAAGTTGATGCCCAAAGTTTTCGTCGGGATAAAGAATGACAAATCGATAAAGCCCCATATCATTTATTGCGTGTTCAGCGAGGAATCGGGCTTGGATACCTCGAGTCAACGCATTGCGAAAAATATTTGGGCTTAACTCGGTTAGCCCTGGAGATGAAGCTGTTGGTGTAAATGCCGCCAATTGATATTGTTCCAGGGTTTTTGCAGATTCTCTTACTTCACCGCTTAAAATAGGGCCGATAATACCTACCACGTTGGGGTCTTCTGCCAGTTCTTCAATCATTTTATTAACATCACGGCCTATCCCCGAGTCTCGAACCACTAATTCCATTTTTTCTTTTTCAACCAGGGATAATTGATTAAATGCCAATTGAATCCCCTGTAAAACCTTTTGCCCGACAAGAGCACGTTCGCCGGAAAGTGGAAGCACCGCTCCGATTCGAATTACCCTCCGGGAATCCTTTTTCTGCCTCTTTTGTACCCTACGAAAAAACTCTATCTTTGGATGGGTCGGGAAGCGGGAAATAAAGTCCTCAAGTACAATCTGATAACTTCCAGAATCACGCTCCGCCCGGTAATAATCCATTAATCGGAGAAGAGCCAGGTCCCCTGGGTATTGCCTTAAATACTGGCGAGATAATTCTACAAGTTGGCCTTTGTCCAGACCTTCTTTGATAAGGGCCTCGATCTGCTGATGCGCCTCCTCTTTTAGATCTTCATCCAGCTCCTTCCCTTCAATTTCCAGAAGCCTTTCCAAAGATTCTTTATAGTCGGCTTTTTTTGCGTTAATTTTTCCAAGAAAAACCAATGCTTCCCAACGCAAGGCTCCATCCGGATTGTCCTTTAAGACCCGATCAAATACTGCTTCGGCTTCATTGAATCGCTTCAATTCAAATAAGCATTTCCCTTTAACTGACAGTCCTCTTTTCGCAAAGGATGAACTGGAATGGTTAAATACAAGAAAATCCATTAATCGGAGAGAAGATACGTAGGATTGGCGCGCAAAATCTATTGTACCTAGCCGATATATAGCCTGGGGAATCCGAGGATCATTCGGGTGAAATTTCAGAAAATCATTGTAATTTAATTGTGCATCAGACAAATCACCTGAGTGGTAATAATTCTCCGCCTGCAAAAAGAGATCGCCCGGATTACTCAATTCTTTCAAAACAGGCTTCTTTACAGCAATGGAATTCTCCCCCGATTTCACAGTTGAAAAATGAGAGCTTTCCTTTTTCAATTTTCGTAAAGGCGGTAATCCCGGAATAATATCAGTTTTTACTTTTCCTGTTTCAAAATTGGATTCGCTTAAAGAGTCATTAGCAGATTTAACAGCTGAGCCCGTGGAAGGTGAAGCGGTTGTCGAGGTGTTTTCATCAGCATTCACAGATCCCGATAATAAAAGGCAAATCACCAGAAACAATGAAGGCCGAGATAAAATGACCGGCTTTAGTTTTTTAAAGGGTTTATTCATCAATCTGAACTTTTCCTTTTAGCTGGTGTTTCTTGACTCGGTACCGCATGGAACGAAAACTCAAATTAAGCATTTTAGCTGCCTTGTTAATCATACCGTCTGATTTACTTAGAGCCTTTAGCAACATGCTTTTTTCAATTTCATCCATAGTTGTTTCTAGATCGATAGGTCCATCTGTTTCTATATGAGGAACCGCTCCTATTGGTACGGTTTGAGTTCCGGTAATATCATCAGGCAGGCTTGATTTAGTGATCAGGTTTGAAGTTTCCAAAACAACGGCGCGCTCAATTACATTTTCCAATTCTCTAACATTTCCTGGCCAGGAATAATTCTCCAGGACTTTCATTGCTTCCGAATCAATACCCTCTATTTTCTCTCCTCCCTTGTGTTGACTGATAAATTTTTGAAAAAAATGATTCGCGAGGAAAGGAATATCTTCAGGTCTGGAGCGTAGCGGTGGTAACTCTATCGGAACAACTTTCAAACGATAATAAAGGTCTTCTCGAAAAGTTTTGTCTTTTACATTGGATTCGAGATTCTGGTTTGTCGCCGCAACAATTCTGAGATCTACTTTGATAGGATGAGTTCCACCAACACGGACAATCTCCATTTCCTGGAGAACCCTTAATAATTTTACCTGGATGGATAAGGGAGCTTCTCCAACCTCATCCAGAAAAAAGGTACCCCCACTGGCCGCCTCCATCAAACCAACTTTGGTACTATCAGCACTGGTAAACGCACCTTTTTCATGCCCGAACAACTCACTTTCCAGCAACGCTTCCGGAACGGCCCCACAATTGATCGATATAAAGGGGCCCTCTCTGCGTGGGCTGTTGAAGTGCAAAGCTTTGGCGACCAGTTCTTTTCCGGTCCCACTCTCTCCAAGAATAAGTACGGTTGCATTGCTCGTGGCCACTTTGGAGATGTAATGGAAAACCTTCTGCATCCCCTGGCTTTTCCCAATAATGTTTGCGAATTCGTATTTTTCCTTTAATGCCAGTTTCAGTTGAATGTTTTCGTCTGCAAGGCGTTTTTTCTCAACAGCATTTTTGAGGATCAGCTTTAATTCTTCATTTTTAAACGGTTTGGACACATAGTCGAATGCTCCCTGTTTCATAGCATGCACTGCCGTTTCAGCGGAAGCAAAAGCGGTCATCATGATTACAGGAGTTTGGGGGCGTTCACGGGTGACGGCATCCAAAACGTCCAGACCATTCGATCTGGGCATTTGGATATCGGTAAGAATGGCATCAAAATCTTTTTCTCTGAGGAGTTTGACGGCCTCAATACCATTTCGAGCTGTCCGGACAGAGTAGCCCTCTTTCTCGAGCATTATGGAGAGAACTTCACAAATGTTCTTTTCGTTGTCGACCACCAGGATAGAACTCATGGGCCTCATTTAGTCATCAGACTTCATACTTTCCAAAAGCCTGAGCGTAGAGCTTCAATCGGAGAGCATTCAACCGGATAAAACCTTCAGCATCGTCTTGCCTATAAACGTCGTCTTTTTCAAAAGAGGCGGTTTCCTGATGATAAAGAGATTTTTCAGCCTTCCGGCCTACTATCCAGCAGCGCCCTTTATAAAGCTTAACCCTTGCCGTTCCGGTTACATTTTTTTGTGATTCATCAATTGTTTTTTGAATCAGTTCCCGCTCGGGCGAGTACCAAAAACCATTATAAACCAAGCGGGCGTATTCCGTGATGAGCGAGTCACGCAACCGCATCACCTCTCTATCCAGTGTAACCGATTCAACACCTCTGTGAGCCTCATGCAAGATTGTTCCTCCCGGGGTTTCATACACACCACGGGATTTCATTCCAACGAAGCGGTTTTCAACAATATCCACCCGACCTATTCCGTGCTGCCCACCCAGCTCGTTTAATTCAGAAAGCAAGGCATCTGGAGCCATCCTCACGCCATTCAAGGCAACAGGATTTCCTTCAACGTATTCAATCTCAACAAGGCCTGGCTCTTCTGGCGCATCTTCGGGGGATACACTCATAACAAACATATCAGCTTCCGGCTCAAACCAGGGATCTTCAAGCACTCCTCCCTCAAAACTGATGTGGAATAAATTACGATCTGTGCTGTAAGGCTTCGCTTTGGTTACGGGTACCGGAATCCCATGTTTCTCTGCGAAATCGATCAAGGCAGTTCGCGAATCCAGGTCCCATTCCCGCCAGGGAGCCACAATATGAATATCGGGGTCCAATGCCAGGTAGGCCAGTTCAAAGCGAACCTGATCATTTCCTTTTCCCGTGGCACCATGGGAAACCCCATCTGCTTTTTCAAGGTGGGCAATTCTTATTTGCTCCTTTGCAATCAATGGACGCGCAATCGATGTTCCAAGTAAATAAAAATTTTCATAAAAAGCGTTGGCCCGGAGCATTGGGAATAAAAAGTCGCGTGCAAACTCAAGTTTCAAGTCCTCAACGTAGACCTTGCATGCTCCCGTCGCAAGAGCTTTCTCCCGAACAGGATCCAGTTCCGCTCCTTGGCCGATATCTGCGCAAAAGGCGACCACCTCACTTTGATAATTCTCTTTTAACCATTGAATGATTACAGATGTATCAAGTCCGCCAGAATACGCCAGCACAATCCTATTTAACTTGGTTGGTTTCATAAATCCACTACCTGATCTTTTTTGATTATTAATTAAGGAATCAACTTTCCGGAATTATTATATGGGGATTTACCAAAAGGCCGGCAGCCCCCCATAAAGGAGCCCGTTCATTAATGATCATATAAACTGGAACTGATTCCATAAAAGTATTGAACTTTTTTTTATTTCTAAAACTTTCAAGAAACAACTTTTGCTGTGGTTCCTTCAGGATTTTTGGCGGAATGCCTCCCCCGATGTACACTCCCCCAGTTGCCAGCAATCGAAGAGCCATGTCGCCAGAAACGGCTCCCAGCATTGAAGCGAACAAGTTTATAACCCGACGCCCCAGGCTTGAATCATCCTGACAACTCTCTTCCAGAATTTCAGCGGCTGTCAGCTTAATTTTATGGCCTGCAGTTCCTTCATTCTCTTTTGAAGACTCTTCGGGCTTATTAAAATATTTGTAAATTCTTTCCAAACCTGGCCCAGACAATAAATCCTCAATAGTTAATGAAAGCCCTGCGTCTATAAAGCTGGAGCACAGTTTCAATTGTTCATGAGTGGAGGGTGCAAAACCGCATTGCCCACCCTCAGTATCCAGAATCTGAAATTTGCCATCACCCTGTGAAATCAAATAAGCCTGTCCTAAACCGGTTCCTGCTGAAACCACTGCTTTCCGGCCTGAATCCACAGGTTTTCCAGCCTGTAAAACCAAAAGGTCTGCCTCTTTTAAAAGAGGCAGACTGGCAGCCGTTGCGGCAAGATCATTTACAAGCAAAGCTTTTGAAAAACCAAACCGTGACTTCAAAGAAGCCGAATCTATTTCCAAGTCAACGTTTGTCAGCTGACATCGACCATTTAAAACAGGCCCAGCGACCCCAATACAGGCTCTATCCGGCTGTGCTCGGGCATCTTTTAAAAATTTCTCCAGTGCTTCATCAAGGGAACCCAGTTCTTTAACAAGATACCCTGCAAATTGTTCCAGTCTTAATTCACCGGCAACAAAATCAAACAGGCCAAAGTTTACTTTGGTTCCTCCAATGTCACCTGCCAAAATCATTTGGAGTCAGCGTTTACAGGAAGGATGCAATGCGATCATCCAGTGCCGCCTGATCTTTAGTGAATGACATTAAAGCGGATTGGGTCATGAGGTCATCCAGGCTCACTGTTTCGGGCCATTTCCCCACATTCGGAATTTTTCCATGGGCCTGGATCGAATCAAGGTCCTGCTGGGAAAAACGATGAAACAGGGAAATATTTTTCCCCTCAAAAAATCCCACAAGTTCCTCCCCTGTCATTTTATCCAGACCTGGTGCCTCCAAAAGCTGATCCACTCCATTTTTAAACGATTCGTTGACCTCCCACAAAGCGTTACATTTGACTCCCCACATCTGATCAAAATCAATACCGGGCTCAGGGTCGTTACCCACCTGATTCGCAATATCTCCGGGTGTTCGGGATGAGTCGATAAAGTCCTGCATGGCTTTAGGCGGAATGGTCTGCACATCGACTCCACAAAGGGCCGCTACCTGATCGCCATTTCGAATACTGGCTGCAATCAATTTTGATTGTATAGCGGGATTCTCCCGACGCAGCTCCAAAAGGGCCCGCTGAGTAGCCCGGGTAACCTTTTCTCCAACCATTTGTCCTGAGCCCAGTTTATTATCCACGACTACCTGATTGAGACGTCCCAGAAAAACATTAACAAACTCAGGATTTGACAAACGTGCGGCAAGATAGTTTTGTCGTGCAGAGAACCCCAGCGTGAAGTTTATGGGCATGCCCTCTTTTGCAAGTTTCCTTACCGAAAGTAATCCTTCGGGTGTCAGAGGAATTTTAATAATGAAAAACTCCGGGCAAACACGAAGATATCTGCGGGCATAATGCAAAGTGCTTTCAATATCACGTGCCATAGTGGGATGCAATTCAACACTGACCTTAACCCGGAAGGCTTCAACCAGACGTAGAGCGATCCTGCAGTTAATTACAAAGCCGATTTCCAAGAGCAGGTCTTCCCGGCTTAAATTCCCCGCATCCCCTTTCAATCTGGTCACTGTTTCAGAAATCACGTCATCCATCACCCCACTTTGAACAACCTGATTGGCTAACGTATTATTCGTTGTCAGGGCAGTCAATTCCTGTCGCCAAACGGACTGGGCTAATTCCAGGTCACCAGTATCGATCCATAATTCCGACCCGTTTTTTTTAAGGGCAGCAAGCAAAGGTTCGCTTTTATAATTTGCTGAAACAGCTTTTTCCCCTATTTCCTGACAAGCCAGTTGATGAACTATCCCATCCAATTGTTCGCTCACAAGCCCCATGACGTTATTCCTTTCCATAGCCTGGTTTACCAAGAAGACGAAACATATTGCGTTTGTAAAACTCCACGCCCGGTTGATCAAACGGATTCACTTCCAAAAGATATCCGGACATGGCGATAGCCCTCTGGAAAAAATAAAACAAGGCCCCTAGAGTCCTGGGGGACCGGTCTCTTAATTGGAGCGTCAAGTTAGGAACACCACCCTCCAGATGGGCTTCTACGGTACCTTTGTAAGCTTTTTCGTTGATAAAATCCAGCGATTTTCCTTCAAGATAAGACAACCCGTCCCCATCCCCGGCAAAGGCTGGGACCTTGAGGTCTTTATTGGATTTTTCAATCGTCATAAACGTTTCAAACAGGTTGCGTTGGCCCTCTTGTATCCATTGGCCAAGTGAATGCAAGTCCGTTGTGAACAGCACAGAAGCAGGAAATATCCCCTTTCCTTCTTTACCTTCACTTTCACCCGCTAATTGTTTCCACCACTCCAGAATAAACTCTAAAGAAGGATGAAAACCCGACATCACCTCCAGAGTTTTACCCTGCTTATAAAGCGCATGGCGAACGGCGGCATAGCGGTAGGCAGGATTCCCAAGTAAATCTGCAGTCTCAGTGCTCAACTGCTCCATTTCACGAGCCCCTGCCATTAATTCCTTTATGGAAATTCCTGCAATTGCAATAGGAAGCAAACCGACTGGAGTCAATACAGAAAAGCGCCCTCCCACATCATCTGGAATCACAAAAGCAGGGTAACCTTCACTATCAGCCAATTCCTTTAAGGCACCGCGTTGACTGTCTGTTGTGACTACAATCCGCTGTTTCGCCCCATCAATACCAAAGCGCCTCTCCAGGTGCTGCTTCAAAACCCTGAAGGCAAGAGCAGGTTCTGTTGTGGTCCCGGATTTCGAAATGACATTGAGAGCAAAAGGACGGTCACCTATTGCATCAATAAGGTCGGAGAGGTAATCCGAACTGATGGCATGCCCTGCAAAATAAATCTCTGGGCCACCCCTTTTGTACCTCGAAATCTGATTCCCGAAAGTGTGGGAACAAAATGTCAAAGCAGCCTTGGCCCCCAGGTAGGACCCTCCGATACCAATACAGACAACTACATCAACGAGATTACGAAGTCGATCGGCTTCTTTTGAAATTTCTTCCAGCAAGCTTTCTGAAGTTTTTGAAGGAAGGTGAAGCCAGCCTAGAAATTCACTACCGAGCCCCTCCCCTTTTTCCATTTGATGGTGGATTTCAGCTATTTTTTTCTGACATTCAGCAAGGGTATCCCCACAAATCAACTGACTTAAATTTTGGAGATCAATGGAAATAGGAGTCATTTGGGAAAGGCCCTCTAAAGCGAACCTGAGTTTCCTGGTTTGAAAAAATCTGGCCTCAGGAAGACTTGGCAGGTTGCTTTATGGCGATAAGAAAATAGTTGCGAATTAATCTGAGCTGCACCATTCGATCCGCTATTGAACGAGCCTGATCTTTTGTGTCGAAAGTGCCGACCCGTATCTTATACCAGTATCCGCCTTTTTTCCGCTCAACTTTAAGAATATAGGCCCCGTCTATGCTGTTTCTCTGGATGGCTTTGATCAATTTATCTGCTTTGGCCTGTGTGGTCACAGCCGCCACCTGGATGGTGTAGGTTCTATTGTCAGCAGATGGGACCGGCTTGGGAGTCGCCTTCTGTTCCCATTCGACCCCTTCACTTTCATCGGGTAACGGTTCTGGGGTTTTAAGTTGCCAGTCAACCATAGCGGCACCCACAAGAAAAAGAAACACAGCAAAACCAAAAACCCCGAATTTCACCCGGGTTGGCTGCCCGCCAAGCTGATGTACCCCATCCATAGCCTTGAGAACCAAAGCTTTTAAACCTAACAAAATGGAATTAAAAACCCAGCTGAAAAACTCCCTGATATAACGCCCCCAAGGTTTGACAATACCTGTTTTGACCAAAAGCTCTTTTAATACTTTCTGGTCTTCCGAGGTAAATAACCTGACGCGTTTCCACTTTCCTCCCAATCGGGATTCTTCCGCCCTGTCAATAAGGGCACCACGAACTCTGGGGTTTAATTCCGAAAACACTTCTCCACATTTTTGGTGCAAAACCGGGTCTCCGGTTTCAAACCTCTTCTCGGCATAGCAATACCCGATCATTTCCATCAACTTTTCTTTTTGTTCCGGGTTAGCCTCTGGAAGAGCGTAAAGATAAAACTCAATGGTATGCGTGTCGTTTTTTTTCTTTGCCAGTAGAATCGGCAACATGAAACGCGCTATTTTCTTATGTGCGCCGGTTTTCAGTTCCAATGCCTTTCGGAAAACAGGTTCCGATTTATGCGTGAAAAGATCCTGTTCCAGAAAGTAGTTGGCAAGAAACTCTACGAGCGGTTTGTCCTCGTAATGCTGCGCCTGCAAAATTAATAGCAAAATATCAATTTCCTTCGAGCTTGGGTCGACTTTACGAGTCAGCGAAGACACCATTACATCCCGAAAACGCTTGTCTTCAGGATCACGCAGGAAGGCTTGCAAAAAAATGCGCTGGGCTTCAGAGTCCTCAACCCCGGTTGCCAGTAGATACTCTGCATATTCTCTCAGAGCCCTCTGCCGCAAACGCTTACCTGTTCCAGGCCAGAAATAGGAAGAACGTGTAAAGTCGATCAGGTTTTCAAAGCGGTGGGTGACCCCTTCTCGCCCAGCTTTAATATCAATTTCACGTAGACCCGCGAGCGCATTGGCAAAACGCCAATCTCCAATAAACCCAAATGCAATGAAACCCACCACCATAGAAGTTCCCAACAGGGACCATTTCAGAACGGAGTCGTCTACCTGCATGCCCTGGAAAAAAACTTCGTGAAGGGCAAACAGAACACCATAACCGCAGGTAATCACAAGCATCACCACAACGCCCATGCGAACAAAAATAAATTTAAAACCCTGGTATACCATTTGTCTCAGACTGCCCTGTTAAAGGAGGCGCGGGAACCAACTCATCCACTTCTCCCCTGGTTTCATTAAAAATTGGAGCCATCTGAAGTGGAGTCTCCAACTTGACGGCCACCTCCAGAGTATTTGGCATATTAGCTGTCGCAAGGTAACCGGTGGTAGCGTCAACCCTCGCAAACCGGATTCCATCCGGAACTGGAAACTTCACCCGTGATTTATCTTTTAACGCCTTTTGCATGAAATATGTCCAGATAGGAGCAGCGGCAGAAGCTCCTGTCATTCCTTTGTCATTTTTGTCCAGCATGGGGAGGTTATTATCTTTTCCCACCCATACGCTGGTAGACAGGTCTTTGGTAAATCCGTTGAACCAGGCATCTTTAAAATCATTTGTGGTTCCGGTTTTTCCACCAGCAGGATGCTTGAAGCCCATTCGACGCACTACTCTACCGGTTCCCTGCTCCACCACACCTGTCATCATATCCAACAAAGGATAAATAGCTTTTTGCGAAAACTTTTGAACACCATGATAAAAATGCTCATAGAGTGGGTTTCCTCGGTAATCTTCCACTCTTTGAATTAAGTACGGCTCATTCACTACACCCAAATTGGCTATGACACTATAGGCTGATGCCATCTCGATTGGAGAAACCCCTGAGGTACCGAGAGCCAATGAAAGATGTGGTCCCAGCGGACTGGTTATTCCAAACTGCTTTGCAGTCTTGATCACTCTTTGGGGAGTAACCTGGTGAATCAATTTGGCAGAAACTACATTGAGTGATCGCATTAACGCTTTTTTTAGAACGATGGGACCTTCATAAGAATCGTTGAAATTTTTTGGCTGCCAGGGTTTTGAGCCCGGCACCGGAATGGTTACCGCTTCGTCCACAACAACACTTGCGGGGTTTAGCCCAAGGTGTTCCATTGCAGTAAAATATACAAATGGCTTAAAAGAGGAACCAGGCATTCGTATATTGGAAACAGCACGATTAAACTGGCTTTGCGAGTATTTCCGACCCCCAAGCATGGCCCGTACAGCACCTGTTTTATTTTCTATCGAAACCAACGCGGCCTGCAATGGATGCAATCCATCAAGTTCCGGTTTTAACCTTTTTTCCAGAGCAGTGAGGTGGGTTTCAACAGACAATTGGGCCAAACTTTGAAACCTGGAGTCCAGCGTAGTAAATATTTTCAGCCCCCCAAAATGCACAAAATCCTTTCCGTATTTTTTTTCAAGTTTTTCAATAACAAAATTGACAAAATAAAGGTTCGGGTTGGTTTCCTGTTTAGGAGGTACCAGCTCCAGCGGCTCGTTCAATGTGGCATTCATTTCACTTTGGGTTATAAACCTAAGCTCCACGAGACGCTTGAGCACATAATTTGCCCGTTCCATTGCGCGATCAAGATTGTTATATGGATTTCGATAATTTGGGGAATTGGGTAGACCGGCCAAAAGCGCTGCCTGGAGAAGAGTGAGATCACGAGCCCGTTTCCCAAAATACTGGAGGGATGCTTCTTCAACCCCATAAGCCCCACTGCCAAAATATACCTGGTTGCAGTAGGCCTCCAGAATTTCCTCTTTGGAAAATGCACTTTCCATTTGAAACGCTATTAACAGCTCCTTGTATTTCCTGATCCAGACACGATCAAATGCAAAAAATAGATTTTTGGATAATTGTTGGGTGATTGTACTCCCGCCCTGAACTATACGACCCGCTTTAAGGTTCGCGATGGTGGCCCGTATCATCCCTATATGATCCAGGCCATGGTGATCCCAGAATCTTGAGTCTTCTGTAGCAACAATGGCTTTTGTGAAATGAGGGCTGACTTCTTTGAGTGATATTGGATGCCTCTCACCCAGAACCTTCATTACCTCACCATCGGCCGAATAAACCTCAGTCGGTAAACTCAATGCAATCTTCTCGAGACTGTCGGGTAATTGTGGAAGCTGATCCTTGACCATGTGATAGATTCCCACGACCCCAAAAAAACCGATCAGGATAAAAACATAAATGCCAAAAACAAGATTTTGAAGGAACGACTTCATCGAAGCCCTCCTTCATTTGAGAAGGAAGACAGAGCTCCCGCATCTTGCGGAGAACGCTCAATTAAAGACAGCATGTTATTGGCCACTTCCTGGGGAACAGGAATGAGCAGGACCTGTGTAAAAAATTCGGATTCGTATTCAATTCCGAAAACAACAGCCCCTGGAAACCGTGGGCTATCATTTTTCACACCGACGCGCGTAATATGAAATTCCTTTGATAAAAACCACTGGGGATCGGGAAAAAGGGTTTCCTGTGTAATCGGATCGAGCGTTCGCATTACCTCGAGAAATTCCTTTATCGGGTATATGGACTCAGATAAAAACTCCTGTGCCTCTAATGTCCCCTCCTCCACAGTCCGGGTCGACTCCATTTCCTCAATCTGATCAACAGTAAGAAACACTTCGCGAATAGGAAAGTTTTGAGCATTAATGAAACTGACTGTGATCCATGAGCCAAAACGGCTCATCAAGACTCGACTCCAGGATTTGTTGGAATCAATTTCAATCAGCTCAAACGGAGATATGATTCGCCTCGCCCACTTTCCGGGGAAATCAAAATACAATTGCAGGAACTTGTCGCGGGAAACCAACAAAGGGAATGAAGGGTTCAGAGATTGAAATAATTCACGGAAAGACTTGATGGAATCGGAGGAAATTCTGCGTAAATTCTGGTTAGAAAGAATGGATTGAATTTTCTTTTTTGCTGCGAGCTGCTCCTGATCCCTCTCCCACATACGGCCCAATTGTGCACGTTCATGGTTATTCCATTTTAAATAATTCCCGACAGCCTTTTCGACGGCCTTGCCATAAAACTCGGCGACCCCCAGGAAGACAATAAACGAGAAAAATACAAGACTATTCAAATAGCCCTTTATTGCTTTTTCTTTCAAAGCCTCAACCTACCGTTGTTTTTCGAACTGATCGAGTTACGGACTTTAATTTGCTGATTTTTTCTTTAAGAGATTTACGGTTTAATTTTTTTCGACCTGGTTTACCCGGGCTTGGCTTTGTATCAGGTTTTATGGCACCAGCCTGTTCCAGAACCTTTGCCTGCTCTTTCATGTTTTTTTTATCCCGGGTAGTTGTAGACCACGATCCAGTTCGTTTTCCACTCCCGGACACCCTGTATTTTTTTCCAATATTATTTAAAAAAGCTTCCTGTTGCGGCTCCGGCAATTTTCTAAATAAAGCCAGTAATTTCATTTCTTCACTGTCCATCGCAATTATTGATTCTGTTGCAGGATTCTTGAATCTGACAATACCCCGCTTCATATCAAAAGATTTAATCTCAGGCTTTGGGTAGTCCAACCTATCTGCCAGCATGGGGGAGAGTTGGTAAGGAGTCATTTCCTGTGTCAGCAGGCGTTCAAGAGAGATATTGCCCAAGCGGGATAACTTGACCAGAGTGCCCACCGAAGCATCTCTTTCTCCTGCTTCGTACCGCACATATGTTCGAAAGCCGACTTTCAAAATTTCCGCCATTGCCCCCTGGGTGCACTTTAATTCCTTACGAATGGTCCGGATATTTTTAGACAAAATGGACATTAACCCCCTCCTGATTTTAAAAATCGTAACTGAGTAATTTCTCTGGGTTTCATTTTGATCGAGCCCCAAATTACCTAAGACCTTTTTGTCGACCAGGTTATTTTTAATAACTTTTTGGCTGGCAATTATGGGTAAAAATAGACACCTCTGGTCCGAATTAGGATGAGGGTATTTAGGGCAGCATAAAACTGTTTTTACGAGGTTTCGTAGTTGCCAACTGGAAGTTTGCTAAGGCAGGTCCAATTGGAAAAAGCGGCAGAAACTCCTTATCTTCGATAATATCTTGACCTCGCTTTTATTGTCAAGGCAACAGAAAATAAAGCAGTTACGGATGCTCCTGCCAGAAACCCGGGAAGAGGAAATAACCATTTCCTGGAAAACATTTTCTTGACACTCTGACCGTTTTTTGACGATTCAATCGACCACCCGTCAATTGCTTGAAATAATAATCCTTTACTTCCAATAAGTTAGCCGACATAGACGTATTCGCATTTTGGTATGAGTTTTGCTTTTTTATTGTGGGAACCCAATAACAACCCAAACCTGGAGACCCCGACCATGGAACAAGGTGACCCAATGGAAGAACACTATTCCCGGCTGAGTGATGCCATTATGAAAGCCATATCTAATTCCCCTGAAATCAGTAAGTTGCTAACCGAATTGAAGGAAAAGGGATTGATCACTCCCGAATCTTATTTCAACTTTATTTTGAGCCTGGAAGAATTGTCGACCCTTCTGGAAATCCCGTCTTATCCTGAAAACCTCTACAAATTGGAACCGTCCAAGGAATCAGATGATGAAGAAATTTTAGGGGAGAACATTGAAAAAAGTGGATTTTCTGAAAACGAAATGCGCTTTGAAGAGTATTACCGCAAAATGTTTGACGAAAAAGAGTGGTTAAGAAAAGCTCGATTAAAATTTTAGTCAACCTGGCTCAGGTTTCCATTTGGCGAAAAACGCTACCATCACATGAAACGTATTTGATCTGCCTGACTGGTACGATGATCACCTCTTTGTTAGTGGTAACCTCCAGCATCTCTAAATCATCGCTAATGTAATGCTTCTCCGTGTCTTCAAGTAACAATTCTTTATTGTCAACAAAAACCACTTTTAACCAGTAAGCCATACGTCACCTTTTTAGTTTTCTCTTTATTACAGATCCCGCTTTCTGGACCTACGCCGGCAAAGGAACCTGCTCGAATTTTTTTGAAAGCGGGTTTCTTACATAGTCTTCGATATAGTTCTTGATGAAACCTTTTTCATATAGTTTTTTATTGGATTTTGCAGTATTTACATTGTGGAGAATTCGAAACCGTTTTCTCGGAAACCAGGATTTAAACTCATCAAATGTGGTCCCGGCAATATCCCGATCCCCACCTGACGGATGCTCCATAATGACTTTTGGCAGATAGACCATCCCTTGCCCGTTCAATCGTTTGGCTACATCTTCAAAAGTCAGTAAAGTAGAACAATCTGAATCCCCCCCGAGCATTGCATTAGGAACATAAAGATAGCGCGCCCTGTTTTTTCTGAACAAGGTCAGAAGCCGAAAAATATTTCCGGAAACCACTACCCAGTCATTTTTCTCAAGACCGCAGGCATCAAACATCTTTAATATTTTTTTTCGATTGAGCCAGGCAGTGATGTAGGACTCCGTGTGTAACTGGGTCATGTTGGGATAATCTGCATCCAAAATTTTTTCTGCTTCTTGCGCAAGATGCCTTCGTCCCACACGCATCACTTCGGTAGTTTCCGCATCAATATATTTTAAAGGAGTGAGGCATCCCATCCACAGAGCGCAATCCGGGTTCACCCTGGATATGACCTTCGCATCAGCGGACATGGTATTGGGCCCAAAAGAATAAAAATTCGCCGATGTCACCGAAGGGCCATCAATGAGCTGCAGAACCTGCTGGACGGATGGTGCATGTGGCATTAATTTCTTTCGAGCTTCCCCCAAAGTGATGACCGATAATTCGAAATCTATTCTCCCTGGGTATTTTTTTGCCAGATAATCTATTTTTTCGGGTTTTGCATAGCCCACCGTAAAAAAAATAACTTTCTTGTCTGTGGTATCCAGAAACTCTTCCAGCCAGTTCATGGCTTTAGGATGCAAAAACAAATCGGTCCATTCCATATATTCGTTGCCACCAAGCAGCCAGGCTTCGTTTCCTTTGGTAGGATAACTCTGAATTTCGCGGAGGATAAATTCCCAGTGCTCCTGGGTTGTCATTGGAGCTTCAATTGTAGGACGATAGCTGTGGTCTTTTTCGTAACAAAAGGTACACTTGACAGGGCAGGTTTTCCCCAAACTTATGGGGATTTTTCTTTCTCTTATTTCCTGACGCAAAACATTGTATAAAACTTCAGAATCCAATTCGTTTCCCCTGCATTACTTACTGTAAACAAACTTCAAGTATCGGGATGATCTTAACTGAAATGAAAATAAATTTACCCTTAAAAAGAGGAATTATTTTCCCATCAATTATACGACACTATATCATGTTTTTTAAGGTAACTTTCTTACAGGAACCAAAGACAGGGAGCCGAAAAAAGACAAAAATCACACCAAGGTTGGTGGACAGTTTCTTTAACTAGAAATCTACCTTGAATCAATGAGGTCGGAAGTTAATAGAAATAACTGGTATTGTATTTTCTCACTTACAAAACATTTGTTATTTAAATATAAAACCGAAAAGAATTCGGTACCCAAATCATAGGTTTCCACCTATTTTATATGTAAAATTTTCAAATATTATTATGCTTTTAAACCCCAAGCGCCCCCGGCAACATTAGCCTGGGAATCAATGCCAACTGTTAAAAGCTTCCAGAAGGGATTGTTCAATTGGGACCTCTTCCTTTTCCTCTTCCGTAAGCTCCGCTACTAAACTGTTCAGGTGAACCGCAGAGCAACCCATATAGGCGATGCTTTCCTGATCAAGCTTATAAGATCCCGATTTCAGTTTTTTAGTCAATTCTCCGAGATGACTGGCATCCTCAGGATTGACTGATGCACAGGACTTAAACAACTCAATTGCTTCTTTAAATTTTTTTTCCTGATGCAGGTCCATCCCGTTTTTAAAAAGCTCCTGGGCTTCGCGGACCTGTTCAACCGAAACGGTTTGTTCTCGCGGCATGATGATTATCCTGTTCCCTGAAAATTAAAACTAAGAGCGTTAATTCGTCATTATACCATGATTACCCGTTACTTCTTTTCTTGCAGGTTGGCAATGCCACAGTTGAGAAACTGCAAAAAAGAAAAGCCCGCCAACTTTGGCGGGCATTTTCATTTACCAGTTCCTTGACCTGTTTGAAGAGAAAAATCAGGGGCACGGTATATTAGGGACTCACAACCCGGGATTAGTAAAAACACAAGCCCGCTAAAGAACCTTCACAGTTCTTTACTTAATTGATGTCCCATTGAGGTATTACCAAGTGTCCGTCAAATAAAGACTATCCTTGAGGAAAGTCCATAACCTGACGGTACTATTCGCCTCCGCCGGCTTTATCCGGGTTTGGAATTTCTTTCTCGATCGCTGTAGGGTTGTCGTATTTTTGCTTACAAACACCATGAGGACAAACACCCGTCGCGTCCTCGCACCCGGCGGTCATTACGGAAAAGGCGATAAACATTATCGCGATGACCAGCTTTTTCATCAATTTCTCCTCTTTATTTGGACGACATAGAATTCTGCATATTACAAGACACGCCTTTTTATCATATTTCACAAACATTTCAATCTATTTTTTCCTCCATAGGCCCATTTTTTCTTTTCCCACGTTCCATGGCCAGTTTAGCCCGTACAAGCTGCCTATGAGCCTTGGTATCTATACCAATTACAAAGAAATAGCCAACCACAGCTAGAATGGTGCCAACAATGCATCCACCAACCCAAAGGGCCTGAAAAACCTCCCCGCTGAGTTGTTTAAGACTATCCATCGATAGATCATTTACCAGGCTGCTGTCAAATTGGGTTCCCAGTATTTCAGCCCCTAAATAATACGTAGCAAAATAAATGGGAGGGGCAGTCAACGCATTGGTTAATTGGGCTGCCACAACCGCCACAACTTTACTGCACCTGAATATGGCAGCCAGAACCAATGCTATTCCAGTCTGGAAACCGAAGGTTGGTGTGGTACTGATAAAAAGCCCTAACGCCATTCCCCTGGCCATACTCTCTTGACTCACCTGAAGACGGATAAATCGGTAATAAAAATACCTGAAAACTCGACGTATGGTTTCCATTATGGATTTGAGATAAAGTGAGTCAACACAAGGTCCACTTTTCTGTGGAACCACCATGTCGAGCAGAAATTTTCCAATCTGGAAAACATCTATTGATAAGAATTCTCATTAAAGCTTTTCGTGTATAAGGAAGCCTTCTGGCGGAATACCAGGGCGCAGGAAAAGTCATTTGAAGTCAATTTACGCCCATTATACCCAACCCGGGACTTTTAGCCATGTATGAAGATACCCTGGATCCCGTTTTTCTTATCGAAAACACAAAAACCCACCTACTGGGTTCCCGCTGGATTTTCGAAAAAAGCATTTCTTCTACCAATGATCTTGCAAAACAAATGGCTTCCGAAGGAGCCCCTGACGGCAGTCTGATCGTGTCAGACACTCAAACCATGGGGAAAGGAAGATTGGGAAGACAATGGGACTCACCTCCTGAAAGTGGAATCTACTTATCTGCCCTTTTGTATCCACCAGACCCGGAGAAATCTGGCCCCTTCCTGACCCTGCTCGCTGGTGTTGCAGTAGTCAATGCACTAAATACCTGGTGTGAAGTCACTTTAAAGTGGCCTAATGATTTACTTACAAATAACAAGAAAATATGCGGCATTTTATGTGAATTTTTCCATGAAATACGCCCCCGGCCTGCGATGGTGATCGGTATCGGAATCAATGTTCACCAGAAAGCTTCCCACTTCCCCAAGGAAATTCGACAAACAGCAACTTCCCTATTCATGGAAACTCAAAAGCACCTTTCGCGCACAAGGATCATTAAAAAGCTGGTAGAAGAACTTGATAAAGAATATCAGGAGTTTTTAGCGAATGGCCCTCAACTTCTGATTCAAAAATGGTCTGACCGCAGTTGCATGTTTGGGGAAGTAGTCGCCCTAAAAAAAGGAAAAAAAACAACAAGAGGTATCGTCAAACGGTTGGATTCAAAAGGCCATCTTGTACTGGAAACCGAAAGTGGCGAAGAATCTTTTGGATCTGGGGAAGCAACAATTCTAAAATAATTTCCCTTATTTATTAAATAGTTAAAACGACAAACCTCCGCCTATACTGAAAGTCGATAGCGGCCTCGAATAATAATAATCCTCTATTGGCCATAAATGAACTTCTTCCAGATTCAATATTGGATAAGTGTAAGAGGTTTGCCCCAAAGCTCTTGATTGAACTCCTACTACCTTGCCCGCCAAAGTCACCAGTCTGTCCCTCGACCAAACCTGCGGGTCCGGCTGTCCTGCCATTTGAATGAGGAATCTTCCGGCTGAAACATCAGCATCTGCAGGACGTAAACGGGAATCGAGGGGATGTTCCAACACCTCAAGGTAAGAAATTCCATCCACCTGATGAATTCCCAGCAATCTCCCTCCTACAACCACCAGTTTTCCCGTGGACTGGTCCGGGTTTTCCCGCACTGTGGCAAACGAAACAGAAGGCTGTGCCTCCAGAACCCGGTCCGAAAGGACTGATGAGCAGCCTGCCAAAGCCAATAACGTAACAATCACTATCAGATATTTAACCATTAGCCTCTACCAGTAGTAGTATGGGTAAAATCGGCCGTAGTATCGATAGGCATAAAAGGGATAGGGCCTCCAGAAAGGTCTCCATCCGGGACCATAATAGTACGGTGGATAACCATAATCCGGATATAAATTTTCCCTCCACAGCTTAAGCTCCTCAACTTCGACCACGGGAAATTGATAGTCTGCCTCCCCTATTTTTCCTCTTTGAGTTCCAACCAGCTTGCCAGCACCTGTCACAACCCGGCCCTTTGAAAATATCTCTGCTTCCAGATACCCTGGCTTTCTAAATATAAACCGGCCTAATGATTTATCAGCGCTACTCGGGTACCCGGAATAGTCGAGATCCTTTTCAACCACTTCAATTTCGGTGACACCATCCAGATTGCGGGTTTCAGAAATCACCCCGCCAAGAACTACCGTTTTACCTATATAAGCCTCCGGAGCCTGAAGCACATGAACAAATGTAACCGAAGGATCCACCTGCGACCTCAGCCCGGAAGATATGGGATGAGCACAACCTGAAAATGCCAGGCCAAAAACCATGAGGACAAAATAGAAACGTTTCATAAATCGCTCCCTTAATTTCCATTTCTCAATCTTGAACTTTAAGCGAAGCAGCCATTTTCTAAATAAGAACAAAAATATTCCATGCCACCAATATAAGCTCCTTCACTCGATGTCGCCAGAAATTGCCTTTTCCCAAATGTCGAAAAACCCGAAAAAACCTGACTAAAAACTTGATGATTTTCCGTTATTTCCAAGGTGGCCTGTTTTATCCTAGAATTATAATCCTTAGTCAAAAATTCCTTCGGGAAATCAATGATCGAATCCTTATTCATCCTTCTTATTATTTTTCTGTTTATCATGCCGGTTCCAACCCTGGCACTGGCTACCGGCTTGGGAATCGGGCATCTTTTTTACAAACAGTTTCTTTTATTCCGTTTTCAACCAGCTTCCCAGAAAAAACTCATCTGGTATACCCTGCTTTGTAACGGAATAAATTTTATTTTGAGTTTGTTTCTGGCCTTCGGCATGTCCTACGCTGTTCATTATTTTTTAACTGACCTTTTCTGGCTGTTCCTATTCAATTTTCTTTTTTGTTTTGCGGTATCCATACGCTGGTTTGATTTTTCAAACCGGTTGTTCCGTTTCCTCGTCCACCGTCTTTCAGAAAAACACACCCCGTCATTAAAAACAACGGGGAATACTGCTTTTGTCATGGTTTACGGGTTACGCAAAAGTATCGGTTGGGGTGCGGGCTGGACTCCGGTTTTTGTGGACGCAGGTGATATCGACCTGACCCGGGAAATACTGAGATTCAAAGGATTGTTTCTTGATTTGACTCTTAATTCGCAAAGTCTTGAAAATGCGATTTCGGTCAGCTCAGAACAAATCACACTCATTCCACGACGGGAAAATGATTATCAGAGGGCAGGACGCTACAAACTGGTGATCCGCGACCAGTTTTACCCCTTCCGTTGTCGAGAAACCCGTGACCTGATTATTTCCAGAATATTCCCCACTGAAAAGCCTCCAGCCAATACACCGTCCTCCCCCCTCCCTCTCAATAATCCTACAACCGGTTGAACGTTAAAGGATAAAAGGGATACAATAGACACCGCTTTAATTAAAAACCTCAAGCCCTTTTCAGGGCTCAATCTCCCAAAAAAATATATGGGCACACGGGCTTCCGCAAATCGAGACTATTACAAAATCCTTGGCGTTCAAAAAAAGGACAATGCCCAGACGATTAAGAAAAAGTTCCGAGCCCTGGCACGCGAGCACCATCCGGATGCCAATTCAGGCAGCGAAACTTCTGAAGAAAAATTCAAGCTAATCTCAGAAGCTTATGAGATTCTCAGTGACAATAAAAAGCGCAAGGAATATGACCGGATGCGGTCCGGCAGTGGGAGTGGACCATCCTCGCGACGCTATTCCCGCCAAAGGGGATCAGGAGCACCTGGAGACGATCCTTTTGACTTTGGTAGAAAGTACCAGCGTCAAGAACAACCAAATGATGGACCGGGCCCCGGAGCTGGTACAGGCTTTGATCAGGAACCCGTTATTGACCCTGACCTTCCCACGCGGGGTTTTGATCTCCAGTTTATGGTCAACATTCCGTTCCAGACGGCCTGCCTGGGAGGCCAGATTTCTTACAATTATGACAAGCATGTGCCCTGTACAAATTGCAAACAGACCGGCAAGACAGAGGACTACGAAACCTGTCCGGTTTGTGATGGCAATACGCGGGTAGTGGAAAATGTAACCGTCGATGTTGAAATTCCGCGTGGTGTACGGGATCAATACACGCTCAGGACACGAAATCTGGGAGGAGCAGGCCGCAATGGAGGCCCTCCCGGCGATTTGCTCATCAAGGTCTGCATCATCCCGGACAAGCGTTTTAAACGCGTCATAAACGATGTCTGGATGGAACTGGCTATCCCAGAACCTTTGGCTGAAACCGGCGGCCCTCTGGAAATTAAAACCCTCGATAAAACCCAGACAATTGAAATTGAGGAAAATACGCTGACAGGAGAGGAACTTCGCATACGAGGCGCCGGGGCCTATGAGCCCTGGGGGAAAAAACGAGGCGACCTGATAATCAAATTCCGTGTTGAACCGGTTGAGGAAACCGTATGAAACTGGCCCTGTCTCTTTTAGTCATGGTCCTGGCTCTTATTGGACTCGTTTTGGTGTTAAAACCCGAGAAGAAAAAAAAACCACGACCGTCGCTGAAAGGAAAGTCACCCGCAACACCACTCCCCCCTGCCAAAGAAGAAAAGAAATTCCTGACTCAACCAACACCCTCGGACAAGAACTCGCTCCCACGCGAACCCACTATGACTGAGATCCGGTTTGCCGTTCGTAAATACGTCAACAAGTTTCCCGGTGTAACGGCAGACGTCATGCAAGACTGGATGAAAAAACGTCCCTGAATTTTATTTCCAGTTTGCCTCGACTATTCGACAGGAGGTGTCGTGCCGGATGGATTTGAAGCGGTGGGCTTGGGTTTGTACTCTATTAATTGAGATTGTAATTCTTCGATCGTTTTATCTTTTCGATGCAACAGGGCCTTGAATTTGAGTCGGGAGACCCACCCGCTGAACCAGGCAATGGAAAACCCGAAGGCCATTGAACCAATCATGACCAATATCAGAGGAACCTGGATATTATGGGAATCCAGAGAGAAATCGTAAAAACTCACCTCCACAAGCTCCCTGTTTTTTAATCCCAGGACCACAACCAATAGAGCGATGATAATTACCAGAATTAATTTAAATGGGGACATGCTCTTTCCATAAAACAACGGCCCGGAACCCTGTTAAGGGTCCAGGCCGCGTTGTTGATATCAGTTACAGAACAGGGGAAAAGGTTCTATTCATCTTCCTCTTCTTCGTCATCTTCACCCTCTTCTTCGCCACCTTCCTCTTCGCCTTCCGATTCATCAGATTCTTCAGACTCACCTGAGTCCTCAGACTCTTCAGATTCCTCGGATTCACCTTCAGAGGCCAGTTCAATAACTCCAGTGGCATCTTCTTCTGCTGCCGGTTCCTCTTCCACTGCTGCTTCTTCAGCAGGTTCAGGAGCAGGCTCCGGTTCATGGGCTGGTTCTGGTTCTGGAGCAGGAGCCGCATCCTCTGGTGCTGCTGCTGGCGGTACGGCCATAGTCAAAGGCGCACTACCGTCTCCCGCACCCAAGTCATTCAGCAGACTATCAATATTGGCGATGAGTTGTCCACTTTTACTCTGGAGTTCAGGATCAGAGTTTGCGGTTACTTCCTGAATGGCCACCTTGGCACGCTTCAGTTCCATAACCGCTACCATTTTCTCGTAATTTCCTACTTTGCCTTTCAGATCACTGACATCCTGATCAATGCGGGCAAAACCGGATTCCATCGTTTGTTTGATCGGTCCAAATTTGGTTTCAATGGTCTGGATGGCGGCATCCACATCCCCGACCTTGCTATTGAGATCCCGAATAAAAAACAGGATAAAAATGATGGCCAAAGCAGCCATCCCAAAACCCAGGAATGCTACGGCTTTAAGAAGGCTCATCTCCTCCTCTTCAGGATCAACAGGAGGAACCGGCTCTTTGAAATCAGCTTCAGTCAATCCTTTTTCACCACTGCTACCCTGAGCGTAATAGGTGCTGGCATCTTCTTTTTCTTCCTGCTTGATAGCTTCCAGCTTATCCTCGTTGGAAGCAGGCTTTTCTTCTTCAGGATTTTGATCGCTAGTCGTCATGGTTCCTCCAACTCACTCCATCGAAATTCAAGGCCCCGCAGTCAACACAATCTAGCCCTTCCGACCTTTAATTAAGATCAGGAAGAAGCCACCCCGGACTTCGTTCGACTGCCTCTGACCTGACTTGGTCAGGTGACCCAAATGCTATATAATAAAAAGAATTAACCGGCCAGGGAGATTGTACTAAAGGGTACCTCTAAAGGCCCCCTTAAAGGGTATTTGGCCAAAAAATGAAGACTGATATTACAAGCGAGAGCCGCATTTTGTCAAGGAAAATGAAGCCTTTTTACAGGGTTCTGGGGGCTCTCTTGTGTTTGATTTCAACGGCATCCTCCATCCAGGCCAGCCCGGCAGCAAACAACCTCCAAATGACACCAGAAGAGCTCCATTCTCTGCCCGAAAACCAGCGCGTCATTCTCGATACCCGATCCAAATGGGGCTACCTATGGGGTCATATTCCGGGAGCCCAGTCCACAGGCAGTTGGAAGGATTTTGCTACCACTAAAGATGGTGTGCAGGGTCAACTCAATCGCGATAAAAAATTTCTCGTCGAAAAACTAAAAAAACTGGGCGTAAGCCCGGGCAAGGCAATTTTCATCTACGGCGACCCAGAGAATAAATGGCGTCAGGACGGCCGGTTTTTCTGGATGTTCGAGTTCCTGGGCTTTAAACAGGTTTATCTTCTGCAAGGCGGGTTCGATAGTTGGAAGAAGGCCGGTTTTCCAGTGGAACGGGGTTCGGGCAACCCTCCTCCAGGATCAACTCTCAACGAACAGGATATCGAATTCAACCCCGATACCATCGCCGACTCTAATTTAATCAGGGGAAAACTTGGCCAACCCAATTTTGTGCTCATCGACAATCGGGAGAAACATGAATATGAAGGATCAACCCCATACGGCTCGTCAAGAGGAGGACATATTCCCGGAGCCATTCACATTGACTGGCGGGATTTTTTCACTACCAAAGGCCAGTTGAAACCCGGTGCTGAACTGGAAGGAATGCTGAGCCAGTACAAGATCAAACCAGGGAATGAAATTGTTGTTTATTGTACCGGCGGGGTGCGATCCGCCATGGCCTACTTTGTTTTCAGAACCCTGGGGTATTCCGTGCGCAATTACGATGGTTCCTGGTGGGACTGGAGTCACAACCCTGCCCTCCCCGCAGAAATTTCTTGAATGAAATATTCGGGAATTTGCGGAAAAGTTCACAATCCGCCTTCATGAGGCAAATTAAACCTCAGGAATGTCATTCTGAGCGAAGCGAAAAATCTCGCATTAGATTTTGATGTGATATAAACAAATCCCTCATAAATTTTAATCAAAAAAAAATTTCAAACGGTGAATCACAAATGCCCTTCATTCCAGTCGCTAAAGTAGAAGACATTCCCACAGGTGAGCGCAAACGCTTCGATATCGAAGGAAAACGCATCACTGTTTTTAATATCGACGGAGAACTGTTTGCCATTCTCGACACCTGTCCACACAAAAAAACCGCGCCCTTAGTAAGAGGTACTCTGGACGGTGACGGAATCAAATGCCCGAACCATGGTTATCGCTTCTGCCTCAAGACAGGCGCGTGCGACGTCGGGGAACGCTGGAATACCGAAGTCTATGAAGTGAAAGTAGAAGATGGAAAAATATTAGTTCTGCCTGAATGCGAAACCGCATCAAACTAATTACAGGTTATCCCTTTTCTAATTTTTACTACTAAAGGGAAAACTGCCAGATCTGAGTTACTTTAAAATCGAGAGCCCAAAAACACGATAAGACCGACTGAAGAGATTTTAACTCAGTCAGATTTGGTTGAAGCAGCGGCAGTGGCGCCTGAGGCGGGTTTCGCTGCGGGGGTTGCCCCTGCTGCAGGAGCAGGTTTGGCTGCAGCGGCAGCGGGTTTGGCAGCCTCTGCTGGTTTGGCTTCACCACGTACAGCGTAGATAGACGCCCACACTTCTGAAGGGGGATAGATCATCTCGCCGCCAATTTTAAAATCGAAGCGGATGACTTTTTCCGGCGTGCACTCGGTGATCCAGGTATTACATACACGACCTTCTGAAAAAATGGGATCAAGCGGGAACTGGGTCCCATTTTTATCCAGACACATTTTAGACTTGGTCTTGTCTACCAGTGTTGTGGCCTCTGCCTTGTTTGGCATTCGCCAATCATCATAACCTGCAAACTTTTCTTTATTCAAATTGTCTATATATTCACCTGCTGCTTCAAAGGTGAAAAACTTGTGGCAGTCGAGCCAGGCATCTGACTGTTTCCACATGTAACCAGAGTTTGGGTCCGTAATCGTTCCATCGCCATTGTCGATGAGAGGATCTTTGGGCTTGGCTGCGGCTTTTGCCTTTGCTTTGGCTTTTGGAGCAGCCTTAGGGGCGGCTTTTGGAGCGGCTTTGGCAGCAGCCCCAGCGGCAGGTGCAGCTGGTTTTGCAGCTTCTGCTGCAGGTTTTGTTGTGCTCTCTTCTTTTGGTTTCTCTGGTGGTGTTTCAGACATTTTTTATTATTTTATCTACAGGAAATTTTTTAAACGGGACTTCCCTTTCCATTGCGTTCTACAAACGCGGGAGAGTTGTCCAGTATCTCGTTCAGGTGTTGGCCGGTTGTCGCTACCTTTTTCAAAATGTCACCCAGTTCAGAAGTAGAATGAATTTCAAGACAGTCACGAAAATGCTCCCGATAACCCCGGGCATTGTATCTCACCCAATTCATCACCAACTCATCGCATTGGTCGGAACAATTGTTCTTGCTGTAACCTTTTTGCTCGAGAAGGTTACACTGTGACTTCCGAATAATTTCGCAGATCAGGTCTGTCTTAAGCGGAGACATTTATTTTCCAGATTCAGGTACCGCTTCCCGGGGCAAAACCCCAAAAGAAACGGTAATTTAAATCGACTTTATCAGGTTGTCAACCACCAAACCTCACAGGCTGATGGAATCAGCTGCAGGCCTTTTTAAAACAAAGGTTAAACAGCTACCAACTATTCAATTAATATTTTACTCCTATCCAAATTCAATGAAAACCCCCGTGACCAGAATTTCTTACATTTAAAGCACTGTAAACATTCTAGATAGCTTTCCTCCGTTTAGGATCCAGGTAATCACGGAGCCCATCGCCAAGGAAATTGAAGGCCAGAATGGTTATAAAAATCGCCAGAGAGGGAAACAAAATAAGATGTGGGTAAAATTTGATCGCTTTCCAGCCTTCATTTGCGAGCGTTCCCCAGCTGCTTGCCGGGGGCGCTATTCCAAGCCCAATAAAACTGAGGGTCGATTCCGATAATATGGCTGCCGGTATTCGAAAAGATAGTGTCACCAGTAACACGCCATAAAGATTGGGCAAAATTTCTTTCCAGAGAATCCGGATGGGACCTGCTCCCAGGGCACGTGATGCCGTAACATAGGAGTACTCTTTAATCTTGAGAACCTCTCCGCGGACAAGTCGGGCTACGGTGACCCAGCTCACCATGGTCAACGCAATAAAGATACTGAGCACCCCTTTCCCGAGCATTACCATAATCAGGATGATGAGCAACAGGTCGGGTAAGGCAAACACCACATCCACCACCCGCATCATAAAACTGTCGACGCGTCCACCTGCATAAGCGGAAGCCGCACCGTATGCAGTTCCAATCACCAGCGCGATCAGAGTGGTGAGGATGCCTACAAACAGAGAAACGCGTGCTCCGTAAAGCAGCCGTGAAAAAAGGTCGCGTCCCAATGTGTCCGTTCCCATCCAATGTTGAAAAGATGGTGTCTGTAAAGCCTGTGAGGTGTCCTGCAAGTCAAATGAATAGGGAGAAATCCAGGGAGCGAAAACGGCAAGCACACACATCGAGACAATCAATCCGGCACTCACCTTCCCCATTCTGGAAAAATGCCTCATGCCTTCTTTCCACCTCCGGCGGATTCAATCAACTTCACTCTTGGATCCAGTTTGATATAGACAAGATCTACCAGAATATTGGCCAGAACAACCAGCACCGCGTAGACCAGTGTCACTCCCATGATGAGAGGGTAATCCCGATTGGTCACAGCGGTGATGAAATAATTCCCCATTCCTGGAATTGAAAAAATGTACTCGATTACAAACGAGCCAACCACCAGGCCTGCTGTTAGCGGTCCCATAACCGAAACGATTGGAGATGCTGCATTGATCAAAGCGTGTTTTAAAATGACTGTCGATTCACGCAGCCCTTTAGCCCGTGCGGTACGGATAAAATCCTGTTCCATTACTTCGAGCAAGGTGGAGCGGGTCAAGCGGGCAATATAACCTGCAAATCCGGCACCAAGAGCAAAAGCTGGCATCACAATATGCCGGGGCCCTTCCCATAAAGCCGGCGGCAACCACTGCAATTGATGGGAAAAAACGAGAATCAGAAGAGTGCCAATGACAAAGCTCGGCAGGGATATCCCGAGTGTGGCCAGAAAAATACAAGCCCGGTCGATCCAGGTATCCCTGCCCACTACAGACAAGACACCAGCAGGAATTCCAAGCGCTAATGTAACCAGTACGGCACACAAACCCAGAGTGAGCGATACAGGAAATGTTTCTTTAAGGATGTCGGACACATTACGTCCGACGTATTTATAGGACGGCCCAAGATCCCCCTTCACCACCTGCTTTAGATACAGGAGGTATTGTTGAGCCAGAGTTTTATCGAGATGATATTTGGCTTCAATATTGGCTAAAATTTCGGGCGGTAGTTTCTTGTCACGGTCGAAAGGTCCACCCGGAACAAGCCTCAAAATAAGGAATGTCAAAGTTGCTACTACCAGAATGACAGGCAAGCCGTGAAGAACCCGTTTAAAAAAATATCCAAGCATTTATTGCCTCCACTTTCCCGACAAACTTAACACAGACTTCTACAGAGGAAAATCTAACAAATTCCCCTCAGTTCCCCGTGCTGCGATATAATAGCCTCTTGACCTTTTTCCACGGGGCATCAATGGCTTTTCCATCATTAAGAGAGTTCATCGCAAAAATTGATTCCATGGGAGAACTTGTCCGTATCTCCCAACGCGTCTCACCCATTCTTGAAATTTCCGAAATTACCGATCGCGTTTCAAAACTGGAAGGCGGAGGCAAGGCACTTCTGTTCGAAAATGTAGAAGGCAGTGCCATGCCGGTATTGATCAACACGTTTGGCAGTTGGAAACGTATGTGCGCAGCGCTGGATGTTGAAAAACTGGATGACATTGCCACGGACATGGAACGGTTTTTAAAAATCGCTCCTCCGCAAAGCCTTTTTGATAAAGCCCGGTTGATTCCACTTTTACTCCAGGCATCCAATTTTCCGCCACGCATGGTATCCACCGCTCCCTGTCAGGAAATTGTACACACCGGCGACGCAGTTGACCTGTCTCGAATTCCGGTGCTCCAGTGCTGGCCCAATGACGCAGGCCGGTTCATCACTTATCCCATTGTCATCAATCGCAGCACAGACCGGAAGATAAGAAATGTCGGACTTTATCGAATGCAGGTTTATGATCGCAACACCACCGCGATGCACTGGCACATTCATAAAGATGGAGCGCATTTTTTTCACGAATTTAAAAGAAAAAACAAACGCATGGAAGTTGCCGTCGCTATAGGAGCAGACCCAGCTACCTGCTATTCCGCCTCTGCTCCCCTCCCCTATGGGGTCGACGAATTTTTGCTGGCCGGATTCCTGCGGAAAAAGGCGGTTCCTTTGGTGAAATGCAAAACCGTAAACCTCGAGGTTCCTGCCAACGCTGAAATAGTTCTTGAAGGTTATATCGATCCCCAGGAGTTACGCTTGGAAGGGCCTTTTGGAGACCATACGGGTTATTATTCCCAGGATGGCGATTACCCGGTTTTTCACGTCACAGCGGTCACCTATCGAAAAAACCCGATTTATATGACCACCATCGTCGGCATTCCTCCTCAGGAAGATTATTACCTGGGAAAGGCGACTGAACGAATTTTTCTTCCTCTACTGAAGATGCAATGGCCGGAAGTGGTGGATATGAACATGCCCCTGGAAGGGGTTTTTCACAACTGCGTTATCGTCTCCATCGACAAGCGCTATCCCATGCAGGCTCGCCGACTGATGAGTGCCTTATGGGGTGCGGGACAAATGAGCTTCGTGAAAATTATTATTGTTGTGGATTCCAGCCAGTGTTCTGTCCATGATGAAGGCGAAATTCTAAAACTGATACTCAATAGAACAGATCTGGACCGTGACCTGTTTTTCTCTGAAGGCATCCTCGACGTATTGAACCACGCTTCCGACAAGGCTCTCTACGGTTCAAAGCTGGGAATTGACCTGACTGATCCGGTGGATGGTGAAAGTGAGAGAAACGAACTTGAGCAAGCCACGATAAATGATTCAGGTAACCTGGAACGCCATATTCTGAAATCCTTCCCGAAACTTGAAGGTTGCCGACTGGTTCATGCGGACACCAGGCGATCTGTCCTGCTCGCATCAATGAACAAGACCCAACCGCACCAGACATCTGACTTTATAAAAGCTTTCCTGGCAAACGAGGAGTTCGCTGACATCACAGTCCTTTGCGTGTTTGAAAAGCATGTCGATTTGAGAAACAATTCCACCATGCTGTGGAAACTTTTTAACAATCTCGACCCGAAGCGCGATTACTATCGTGATGGGAAGAGGATTGGTATCGACCTGTCGCAAAAATTAGCTGAAGAAGGATATGAACAGGATTGGCCAGAGGAAATCATTATGTCGGAAGACATTAAAAAGAAAGTAGACGAAAACTGGAACAGGATTTACCCTCAATAATTTTCCCTCCGATAAAGAAAACGAAACCACCATGGCTTTAGACACGATCACCATTAAAGGCGCACGCGAGCACAATTTAAAGAACATTGACCTCTCTCTACCACGCAACAAATTGGTGGTGATCACAGGCCTTAGCGGTTCTGGAAAATCTTCTCTGGCATTCGATACTATTTACGCAGAGGGCCAACGACGTTATGTGGAATCCCTATCCGCTTATGCACGTCAGTTTCTGGAGTTAATGGAGAAGCCGGACATTGATTATATAGAGGGGCTATCTCCAGCGATTTCTATAGAACAGAAGACGTCCAGCAAGAATCCTCGTTCAACGGTCGGAACAGTTACCGAAATCTACGATTACCTGAGACTGCTCTACGCAAGGATCGGAAGAGTATTCTGTTACAAGTGTGACCGCGAAATCGCATCCCAAACCGTACAACAGATTGTCGATCAGGTACAAGGCTTGCCAGAAGGACAAAAGGTCATGATCCTCGCACCAGTTGTCCAGGGGAGGAAAGGAGAATTCAAAAAAGAACTCGCCGCCCTTCGAAAAAAGGGATTTGTACGAGTCAGGATAAATGGTGAGGTCAAATCCCTTGAAGAAAATATCGTTCTGGATAAAAAGTACAAACACACCATTGAAACGGTGGTCGATCGCCTTGTCATTAAACCAAACCTGAATAAACGCCTGGCAGATTCTGTAGAAACCGGCCTGCTGGAGGGCGATCATTCACTGATTGTTTCAATTTTACCAAAAGGGAAAGAGGAAGGCGAAGACCTGTTGTTCAGCGAGAAGTTTGCCTGCAGCTATTGCAACATCAGCTACCCGGAACTGGAGCCCCGCCTGTTTTCATTCAACAACCCAACGGGTGCCTGCCCGGCTTGTGACGGACTCGGCAACAAGATGGTCATTGATCCTGACCTGGTGGTACCCGATGACTCATTGTCCATAAGAAATGGTGCCATCAAACCCTGGGAGAAAAAAACCTCAGTCTATTTTCACCAGATGCTGGAAGCAGTTTCAGAGCATTTTGGATTTAAACTCAACACTCCCTTCAAAGACCTTCCCAGGAAAACAAGAGACCTCATTCTTTATGGCTCAGGTGACACCAAGGTCCCCTATTTTTACGAAAAACAGGAGCGTCGTCACACGTATGAAGGAACCTACGATGGAGTGATTCCTGATCTGGAGCGACGCTACCGGGAAACCGACTCCTCACACGTCCGTGATGACATTTCCCGTTTCATGCGCTCCCTCCCCTGCCCTTCCTGCAAAGGCAATCGGTTAAAGCCCGAAGCGGTTTCAGTACGGGTTAATGATGAAAACATTATCCAGATGACAAGTCGATCCATTGGGGATCTCAAAACATTTTTTGAAAAGCTCAAACTTAACCGGCAGGAATCCCACATTGCCAGACGCATCATAAAAGAAATCAAAGAACGATTGACCTTCCTGAATAATGTCGGACTCGACTACCTCACATTGAACCGGACCTCTGCGACGCTTTCAGGAGGAGAAAGCCAACGTATCCGTCTCGCAACACAGATCGGTTCCCAACTCATGGGTGTACTTTACGTTCTGGATGAACCCAGCATCGGCCTGCATCAGCGTGACAATGACCGCCTGTTAGAAACACTGGTCAAGCTTCGTGACCTTGGCAACACCGTGATCGTGGTCGAACACGATGCCAACACCATTCTGGAAGCGGATCACGTGGTCGACCTCGGACCAGGTGCTGGTCGCCATGGCGGAACCATCGTATTTTCAGGTACGCCCAAGGCCATGTTGAAAGATAAAAAGTCCCTCACGGGTCAATACCTGTCGGGTCGGCGGTCCATCCCACTACCCAAAAAGAGGAGGAAGGGAAACGGAAACTTTCTGGAAATCACTGGAGCCAGGCAGAACAATTTAAAAGACGTTAACGTCAAGTTTCCTCTGGGTTGTCTGACCTGCATCACAGGTGTTTCCGGGTCCGGCAAGAGTACACTGACTCTGGATATTCTTTATAAATCACTTGCCTGTCATTTCTGGAATTCCAATACCCGTCCAGGTAAATTCGATAAAATCAAGGGAGTCAATTTTCTCGACAAGGTGATCGACATTGATCAGTCTCCGATTGGCCGAACCCCTCGCTCCAATCCCGCAACTTATACAGGATTGTTCACACTGATCCGTGAGTTGTTCAGTGAGGTTCCCGAATCGCGTGCTCGTGGCTATAAGCCAGGCCGGTTCAGCTTTAATGTTAAGGGTGGACGTTGTGAGGCTTGCCAGGGTGACGGCATTTTAAAAGTGGAAATGCATTTTCTTCCCGACATCTTTGTCACCTGCGAGGTCTGTAATGGAAAGCGCTTCAATCGGGAGACCCTCGAAATCCTTTACAAGGGGAAAAATATTGCCGAAGTTCTTGAACTCACAGCGGAACAGGCACTGGAGTTTTTTAAAAATATTCCTGCTTTGAAAAACAAACTGAAAACCTTAACGGATGTTGGCTTGAACTATATCCACTTGGGACAACCTGCGACTACCCTCTCCGGTGGCGAAGCTCAGCGCGTCAAACTTTCAAAAGAATTGAGCAAACGCAGCACCGGGCAAACCCTTTACATATTGGACGAACCAACAACCGGCCTGCATTTCGAAGATATCGAGCATCTACTCGGTGTGCTGCAAAGATTGGTGGATGCCGGCAACACCGTCATTGTAATTGAGCACAATCTGGATGTAATCAAAACAGCAGATCATATTATCGACCTGGGTCCCGAGGGCGGTCACAAAGGCGGGGAAATTCTCGCAGTGGGCACACCGGAGGAAGTCATAAAAATCAAAAAATCCTACACCGGGCGATATTTAAAAGAAACGCTCCAAAGCGTCTAGCAGGAAAGACACTTTTTACTCTGCAGGATATCGATAATGACCGGTTATTTTAAAGTCAAACAACACATCTTCTAGCTTCGGGCCCTCCCCGATATTATGTACAATCAAGGGGCGCATTCCGTCCCTTGATTTTTGGTCAGTCACAATTCCAATATGAGGTAAATGGCCTGACTTTTTGAGATTCCAGGTCACCAGGTCCCCCGGCTTGTAGTCGCCTCCTCTTCGCGTTTCAGGAAGTTCAACCCCATGCCTTTTAAAGAATATCCGCAGATTGGGGACACGGCGGTGGTCAATATTCGAATCCGGCGCCTTCAATCCCCAGAAACTGGGATACAACTCAAAATGCTTGACCATATCTTCGTGAATCTTTTGCTGCAGGTCTATTCCAAGTTTCCTGAAACTACGGATGACCACATCACTGCAGACGCCAATATCTTTTGGGACATCCCCTCCCGGGTACTTAATTGAAACATACCGCCCATCATAGGCAACGGTGTGCCGGGTTCTTTCCAATGCTGCCGCGACCAATCGTTTAGGGAGTTTTAAATCGGCGAATGCGGGTGCGCTGGAAAAATGGAGGGAACTACCGATTAAAGCCAGATATAAAAACACATTGGGAATCTGCATCCTTTCCCCCTAAATTGTAAATAACTACAAGATTACCAGGAAGGTTTACGCGATTTCCAACCCAATTTCAGGCAAAACCAAAAACTGGTTTCTCTTTCAGGGAAGTACTTTAAAAGGTGGGTGGTGGGGAAAAGTCAGTTGCTTTGGGAGTGTTCCAGTCGGGCCAGGGCGCGGAACAGTTTCTTTTGCGCTTCGCGGAGTTCATCTTCCTCAAGACCACCTTTGGCGATCAACGCTTCCGCTTTCTTGCGAGCTTCTTCAGCCCGTTCACGGTCAATACCACTGACATACTCAGCCGTTTCTGCAAGAATCGTCACCCGGTTGGAGGTGACTTCAACATAGCCATCACTGACAACAAGCGCGACCTCTTCACCGTCTTTCTCATACGACAGTTGTCCGGGTCGGAGGGTGGAAAACAGGGGCGAATGATCGAACAGAATCCCCATGTCGCCTTCGGTGCCTGGCACATTCACCTGGTCGACTTCATCAGTCACCATATGCCGTTCAGGTGTAACGATGCTGAGTTGTAGTTTATCTGCCATGATTCTTATGCCGCTTCCGCTTTAAGTTTTTCAGCTTTCTCGTAGACTTCATCCAGTGCCCCAACCATATAAAATGCCTGCTCAGGGATGTGGTCCATCTTGCCGTCAATGATTTCCTTGAAGCCTGCAATGGTGTCTGCAACCTTAACGTATTTGCCTGGAGAGCCCGTGAATACTTCAGCCACAAAGAACGGCTGTGAGAGATATTTCTGAATTTTACGGGCTCGATCAACGATGAGCCGGTCATCTTCAGACAACTCATCCATACCGAGAATGGCAATGATGTCCTGTAAATCTTTATAACGCTGCAGGGTTTGCTGAACGGCACGGGCCACCTGATAATGCTCTTCCCCAACGATCTGTGGATCCAGAATCCGTGACGTAGAGTCAAGTGGATCCACCGCAGGGTAAATACCCAATTCAGAAATACGACGGTTGAGAACGGTCGTGGCATCGAGATGTGAGAAGGTGGTCGCCGGCGCGGGATCAGTCAAGTCATCCGCTGGAACGTAGATCGCCTGAACCGAAGTAATTGAACCTTTTTTCGTAGAGGTGATGCGCTCCTGCAGGTTACCCATTTCAGTTGCCAGCGTCGGCTGGTAACCCACGGCAGAAGGGATACGACCCAGCAACGCGGATACTTCGGAACCGGCCTGAGAAAAACGGAAGATGTTGTCGATGAACAGTAGAACGTCTTGTCCGCCTACATCGCGGAAATATTCGGCCATGGTGAGCCCGGTCAGAGCAACCCGCATACGCGCTCCGGGAGGTTCCGTCATCTGCCCGTAAATCAAAGCCGTTTTATCGATAACGTTAGAGTCAATCATCTCGTGATAGAGGTCATTACCTTCACGAGTACGTTCCCCAACCCCTGCAAATACTGAGTAACCGCTATGCTCCGCACCGATGTTACGGATGAGTTCCATGATGAGAACAGTCTTGCCAACACCCGCACCCCCGAAGAGGCCTGTCTTGCCACCTTTCAGGTAGGGCTCAAGCAGGTCGATAACTTTAATACCGGTCTCCAGCATTTCCATACTGGTGTCCTGGTTCTCCAGGGAAGGCGCATCGCGATGGATACTCCATTTTTCATTCGATTCAGGAGCCGGTTTCTGATCCACCGGGTCACCTGTTACGTTCAGGATTCGGCCCAGCACAGAATCACCCACCGGAACAGAGATCGGGGCACCCGTATCGACGGCGTCCATTCCACGAACGAGCCCGTCTGTCGGGTGCATGGAGATAGTGCGGACAGCGTTGTCGCCAAGGTGCTGCGCAACTTCGAGAACGATCTTGTCCGTCTTGCCATCGTCTGTTGGTTTTTCAATATTGATGGCGTTGTAAAGAGAAGGCAGTTGCCCTTCTTTAAAACTCATATCCACTACCGGACCGATGATTTGCGTCACAATCCCCTTGTTCATTCTTATCTCCTTTGTCCTGTTTAGCCTTTGAGCGATTCGGCCCCGTTGACCACTTCGATCAATTCTTTAGTGATGTACGCCTGACGTGTGCGGTTGTAAAACAACATCAGTTCGCCAATCATTTCTTTTGCATTGCGGGATGCATTATCCATTGCCGTCATCCGGGCACCGTGCTCGCTGGCACTGGATTCCAGAAACGCCCGGTAAACCTGGGTTGTCATATAACGAACCAATAAATGTTCCAGGATAGATTCTTCGTCCGGCTCATAGATATAGTCCACTGAAAGTTTTTCTTCACCCTCTTCCACAGGCTCCGGAACAATCGGCAACAATTGCTCGAGGATCACTTCCTGATTCAACACCGACTTGAATTCATTGTAGACCATGTAAATTTTATCGGCCTTGCGTTCGATAAACATCTGGGCCAGCTGGTTCCCGATTTCCTGGGCCTTCAGATAATCAAACTCCTTAGTCCAATTGAGGAACTTGTCGGCAATGTTCATTTCCCTTCGATTGAAATACTCGTAACCTTTTTTACCTGCACAAAGCAGCGAGAATTCGCGGTTTGGATTTTTCTCCAGAACCTGTGACGCCATCTTCAGAATATTTGAATTGAAGGCACCACACAGACCACGATCGGAAGTGATGACCAGTAAAAGGATTTTTTTCCCTTCCCGGTCATCAAGTAGCGGATGCAGGTCATTATTACACCTGGCCGCCAAATGGTTCATGACTTCCATCAACTTGACTGCATAGGGTCGAGCACTCAGGATCGCCTCCTGTGCGCGGCGCAGTTTGGAAGCCGAGACCAGTTTCATGGCCTTGGTCATTTGCTGCGTATTTTTTACGCTACGAATCCGTTGTTTTACATCACGAAGACTGGGCATGGGTTAGAACAATTCCTTATATTCTTTAAGAGCAGCAATGATTTTCGCCTCAGAATCATCGTCCAGCTTTTTCGCAGCGGCAATGCCTTCCATGACATCATTGTGTTTCTCTTCCATGTAATTAAGAAAACCGGACTCGAACTTCTGGACATCACCCGGTTTAATATCATCCAGCAGACCTTTAACGCCGGTGAAAATCGAAACGATCTGCTGAACAACACTCAAGGGCCTGTACTGATCCTGTTTGAGAAGTTCTACCAGACGTTCACCCCGGCTAAGCTGTGCTTGTGTTGCAGGATCAAGGTCACTGCCAAACTGGGCGAAAGCTGCCATTTCGCGGTACTGGGCAAGATCCAGTCTCAACTGACCCGCAACCTGCTTCATGCCTTTGATCTGAGCGGAACCACCAACACGAGAAACTGAGAGTCCCACATTAATCGCCGGTCGGACACCGGAGAAAAACAGATCTGATTCGAGATAAATTTGTCCATCCGTAATTGAAATCACGTTTGTCGGAATGTAAGCGGAGACATCCCCAGCCTGGGTTTCAATAATGGGCAGTGCCGTCATTGAACCCGCACCCAGATCATCGCTCAGTTTCGCCGAGCGTTCAAGCAACCGTGAATGAACATAGAAAACATCACCCGGGTACGCTTCACGTCCAGGAGGTCGTCTCAGCAAAAGGGACAACTGACGATATGCCGCTGCCTGTTTTGACAGATCATCGTAAACGATGAGGGCGTGCATGCCGTTGTCACGGAAGTATTCACCGATAGCACAACCACAATAGGGAGCAACAAACTGCATCGGTGCAGGGTCACTGGCGGTTGCAGCAACCACTACGGTGTACTTCATGGCATCGTGTTCTTCGAGTGTTTTCACAACACGCGCAACGGTGGATCTTTTTTGACCGATCGCAACGTAAATGCAGTAAACGTTCTGCCCTTTTTGGTTAATGATCGTATCGAGGGCTACAGCAGTTTTTCCGGTCTGCCTGTCGCCGATGATGAGTTCACGCTGCCCGCGTCCAATCGGGATCATACCGTCGATCGCTTTAATACCGGTCTGCATTGGCTCATGCACCGATTTACGATCAATAACGCCGGGAGCGATTCTCTCAATCGGGCCTGTTTGAGTTGTGTTCAGAGGCCCTTTTCCATCAATGGGCTGTCCGATGCCATTCACAACACGCCCAACGAGTTCCATACCCACCGGAACTTCCATGATACGGCCGGTTCGTTTTACCTCGTCGCCTTCCTTGACATGGGAATCGAATCCCATAAGGACCGCACCGATGTTGTCCTCCTCAAGGTTCAGGACCATTCCATACAGGTCATTGGGGAAAAGAACCAGTTCACCCGCCATGGCATCTTCAAGGCCATAAATACGGGCAATACCATCACCAACCGAAATTACCCGACCGGTTTCCTTGAGCTCAATTCCCTCGTCAAATCCTTCAATTTGTTTTTGGATCAGAGAACTGATCTCATCAGCTCGCAAGCTCACTTAAGGCCTCCTCATTACGGATCACGCGTTTTAATTGCTCCAGCCTGTTTTTAATGGTGGCATCCACCACACGGCTTCCCACCAGCAGGCGAATCCCGCCAATCAATCCCTCATCTACAGAGGTTTCAAGGATAGCGGTTTTACCCAGTTGGCGATCCAGCGAAGTTTTTAATTTATCCAGTTCAGCCTGCCCAAGGGGGCTGGCTGATATAACTTTGACACGAACCTGGCCCAGGCGTTGATCGACAAACCCCTGGAAGTAGGTTGCAATATGTTTCACGAATGGCATTTTTTGACGTTGAACCAACAGCGCCATCAGTTTACGGACCTGATCCGGAGCTTTGGTGCGGTCGCACATTTCCCCGACCATCGCCTCTTTTTTTTCATCCGGAAAAGAAGGATGAATAAAAAATCGATAGAGGTTGGGATCCAGGCTAAATGCTTCGCCTATATTTGTCAGCGATTCCAGAGCCGCATTCAACTGACTCGATTCTGAAATAGAATCGGACAACGCTTCGGCAAATCTTTTACCAATCTGATTTTCAATCATGTCTTATTACCCACACCTTAAATCCTGAAACAACTTTAATCAGGCGTTTTGCTCCAGATTACTCAGAACTTCCTCAATCGATTCATCGATCAAACGCTTCTTGTCATCGTCGCTCAAAGTCCGGCGCAATACTTTCTCAGTAGACGCAACCGTCAGGACTGAAATGTAGTCCCTGATTTCACTCATCAGTTGGTTGCGTGAGGTGAGAATTTCATGTTCTGCATCTTTTTGAATTTGACGGCATTTGGCCTGAGTATCGCTGATAGTTTTTTCCGAAATTTTCCTGGCCTCTTCCTGTGCAAGAGAAACAATGGTCGCCGCCTTTTCCTGGGCGGTTTTCAACTGGGCTTCAAAATCCAGTTTCAGTTTCTCTGCTTCAACCTTCAGATTCTCTGCAGACTGGATATCCGTCCGGATTTTGGAGGTTCGCTCTTCCAGAGCCTTTAAAATAGGCGGAAAAGCAAACTTCCAAAGCAGAAAGAGAAATATTGCAAAGGAAATAAGAGACCAAAAAAGCAGGGGGGTAAAGACTGCTGTTTGTTCAAACTGTGGCATATTTATTTACGTTTAAGTTGGAGGTTAACATTCGGTCGTCTCCTGAAATGGAGCCCACCGGATTAGCTTATGCTTTCCCCATCAAAATAAACGCCAGGACCAGCGCATAGAGCGCGACGGCTTCCACGAGTGCAAACCCGATCCAGCAGTACTTGGCCACACGGGCTTCGGCGTTGGGCTGACGGCCTACGGTTTCGATCGTCTTCGCAAATATGTAAGCGATCCCGAGAGCGGCGCCAAAAAACCCGGCAGCACACAATCCCATTCCCAAATACGCAGCTGCTGATGCTTCCATCCTATCCTCTCCTATTCTTTAAGGATTCAATCAGTGTAACTTGATGACATCTCCGATGTACACGCAAGTCAGTGTTGCAAATATGTAAGCCTGGATCAGCGCAATCGCCATTTCCAGGACATTGATGATGACAGTAAACCCGAATGGCAACCAGCCAATCCAGATTGGTGCAGACATGGTTAACGCAAACAAAACGCCCAAGACAGTATGCCCTGCCGTCATGTTGGCAAACAAACGGACGGAAAGTGAAATCGGCCGTGCCAACAGGCTGATCGTTTCAACAATCACCATAAACGGAATCATGATCTTGGGGACTCCCGGTGGAACCAGAATTCCCAGAAAATGAAGACCATGCTTGGCGAAACCAATGAGCAGGGTCATGATGAAAATCAGAACAGAAAATGCACCAGTGACGACCAGTTGACTTGTAATGGTATAGGAACCGGGAACCAGTCCAATGAAGTTGCACGCGAATATAAAGAAGAATAATGCAGCAATAAAATGAAAATATTTTTTGCCTTCTTCGCCGATGAATTCGTCCGTCATTCCACGAATAAACTCCAGCGCCACCTCCCCAACGCTTTGCAACTTACCGGGAACCAGTTTCACTCCCTTGCTGACCACAAGCATAAAAAACAAATACACAAGAGCCAGCCCGATCCACATCGCAATGATTGCTTTGTTGATCGATATATCTAGACCCCCCAGGTGCAGTTCCACCAGGGGATGCAATTCAAAATGGTGTAATGGATTTTCTCCGGACATTCACGCTCCTAAAATTTTAAATCGTCCGATTTTTCCTTTGACTCTGGTTTATCAGAATCGTTTTCTTCTTCCGGAGGGGTCAACTCTTTGGCCGCCCGGTAAACATTCAAACAACCGGCTGCCCCACCAAAAATCACTCCGAGAGCTAAAAACCAGGGACTGCTCTCTAACCAATCATCCAGAAAGTACCCCATCAATGTTCCAACCCCGGTCGCTACCGTAAACTCTATCCCGAGTCGGGCGGCAAACCCCATGCCCTGTCGGAAACTATTATTGGTTTTCATGGTGGCTTGGGTGGGTTTGTCCGGGCCGGGGATCAAAGCATTAAGCTGGTTCGTCTCCTTAGGGGGTGTATATCACATAACCTTCTGTTTTATTTACTCTAGAAAAGTATTCAGACGAACACCTTGTCCACGGCCCCCACCTTAAAACTGCTCAAACATAAAAAGGAACAGTTACAAGATGGTTTCTTCGCAAGTAAATTGGACCGAAAATATCGTTCAATTCGCTATAAGTCAATGGAAAAGTGGATATTTTCTTGCAAGAACACTGGGAGCAAGTGAAACCGGTCAAAAAAGCCCAAAAAAAACCGCCCCTTTTCCAAGGAGCGGTTTAAATTTTTCGTGTCTCCCGTTCAATAAGGGAGCTCTCCCATCTCAGTTTCATACTTGGCGAGTGGCCACATATCGATGGCATCCCAGGGACAACCTTCCAGGAATGTGTCCATGGGCCCTTTCGACGTGCATTTTTTACAACCAATACAGGTCAAAGGATCCACTTCTACCCGGTTGAAAAAAGGAGCATCCGGGTTTGTCACCTCGTACATACAATTGTCAACGGGGCATTCAGTTATGCAAATGGGCGATCCGCCACAACCCGTACAGGCATCGTTGATCACCGCGAGAATTTTTGGTTTGCGCTTGCGTTTCTGAGTCCGCTTGGCTCTTTCTGCAACTGCCATGTCAGTCCTCTAAATTAAGCCTGCAATTCAGGCTGTTTCTTTAATTAGGCTAACAGTTTCCTGCCAGATTTATAACAAAATACAAGGATTAACGCAAAATAAATCCCTAAATTTTCTGCCAATTTTCAATCAAATTTTTAAGTTATTGCATTAAATATGCAAGAAAGGGAGGCTCATTTCCTTACATATTTCAGGCACTGTTATTGAATCGGTCAAGGAACAGTCTATAATGTTGTTGCCTTTTCAACATTGGGCCAAACGACCTACCCCTCAAAAAAACACCTGATGTTTTACCTTAGGCTTTCTTGTTTAAAGTTGAATTTAAAAGTAATTAAACCATGTCTCTACAAGCAATACTAGGTCAACCGCAAGCATCGGGAATTCTCACGCGGGCTTTGGAAAGCGGGAGAATAGCCAATGCCTATCTGTTTTACGGCCCCGAAAGTGTTGGCAAAAAGAAGGCGGGTTATGAACTTGCCAAAGCCCTCAATTGCGAAACCCTGGGGCCAAAAAATTCCTGTGACCAATGCTCTTCATGCAGAAGGATTGACCAGGGACTTCATCCGGACGTTTTCTTTCTCGAACCCGATGCGAGCGGATCCGTCCGGGAACCATGGATAAAAATAGAAGCGATCCGTGATCTGCAAAAAAAACTGGCGTTCATGCCCTACGAAGGTAAAACAAAAGTTGTGGTTATCGATGCGGCCGACAGGATCAATCCTCAGGCTGCAAACGCTTTTTTAAAAACGCTGGAAGAACCGCCGGCAGAAACAGTTTTGATTCTCATCACCTCCAACCCGCAGCAGCTTTTGCCCACTGTCGCTTCACGTTGTCAGGGAATCCGTTTCCAGCCACTATCAGAACCCACTCTGGAAATAATTCTGAAAGAAATTACCAACGGAAACGAAGAATTTAATAAAGATGAAATTCCCAGAAGAGTCAGTCGTTCCGGTGGCAGCGTACAAAATGCTCTGGATTTCGATCTCGAAGAATGGGGTCAAGTAAGACAATCTCTCATCCAGCTGCTTTTAAACCTTTCGTTGGACAGGGTCGATATTCTATTTTCATTCGCGCGCACATGGGCAAAATCTGAACCGACCCAGATCACCCGGATGCTAAAAGAAATGAGCGGTATGCTGCGGGATGTTACACTTCTACAGATTCAATGCTCCCCGGAATTACTTTTCAACCGGGACCTTTCGAGTGAAATAAAACCAATGGTTGGCAGGCAAAGTCAGCAGGCACTCGCAAAGATGCAGGAAACGATCCATAATACGAGGCTGGCTTTAAAAGGGAATGCAAATGTGCAGTTGACCCTTGAAACAATGCTGCTCGATTTTTGTGAGGTACGATAGAACCCTATGGCCATGAACCCAATCTGCAAACTAGAGCCTCCCAATGATGCCCCTAATGGCCCCCCACCCAAATTTGTACTGGGTGTCCGGGTGAAGGGAGTAGACAAATCGGTCCTCTGCAACCCAGGCGACCGCAACCTCAGAGTCGGTGCTTCCGTGATGATTGCCACGGCCCAGGGGGATAAACTTGCCGTGGTGGCCTCAAATAAACTACCCAATTTCAAAAAAGAATCAACAGCCCCCATTTTAAATATCATCAGGTTAGCAACAGAGCAGGATATCGCGAAGGAGAAAGAACAGGAACAGCGGGAGAAAACAGCTCGAGAACATTGTCTGGACCTCATAGGGAACCTCAAACTTCCTATGAACCTGAGTCGGGTCATGTATTTAAACGATGAGAATAAATCCGTTTTTTTCTTCACCGCGGAAGGCAGGGTCGATTTTCGTGAACTGGTCAAGCAACTGGCAGGCAGGCTCAAACACCGTATTGAAATGAGACAGGTGGGAGTGAGGGATGAAGCCAGGTCCATCACAGGGTATGGAACCTGCGGAGAGGCTCTTTGCTGCTCCACATTTCTCGACCAGTTTTCCCCCGTCACCATACGCATGGCAAAAGACCAGGGCCTCGCTCTGAATCCCAGTAAAATTTCAGGTGTGTGTGGCCGCCTTATGTGCTGCCTGCAATATGAACACGCCAACTACAAAGAACTCATCAAGGAAATGCCGAAAATGAACAGTCGCGTCCAGACACCGGACGGCCCTGGTAAGGTCATTAAACAGGATATTCTGAAAAAGACACTGACTGTCCGCCTTGAGGATGAATCGATCCTGTACTATCATCTGGACGAAATCATAACGGCATCCAAACCCGCTGCCAGTTCTCAAAACACCCCATCCTGATTCTCCCTGAAAGTGAATTGAAATGAGCGAGCGTTTTTATATCACCACACCTATTTATTACGTCAATGATGTGCCTCACATTGGGCACGCCTACACCACGATAGCTGCAGACGTTGCTGCGCGCTTTCACCGCTTAAAGGGTGAGGAGGTTTATTTTCTGACAGGCACCGATGAACACGGGCAAAAGGTTCAGGAGGCTGCGGCAAAACGAGGCATTTCATCTCAGCAACATGTTGATGAGCTACACGTCCGGTTCAAGGAACTCTGGCAGCGCTTTGATATTTCCCACAGCGACTTTATAAGGACCACAGAGGACCGCCATAAAAAGGTAGTTCAATCCATTCTGCAGGATCTATTCGACCGCGGTGAAATTTATAAGGATACTTATGAGGGCTGGTACTGCATCCCCTGCGAGAGGTTCTTTACCGAAAAAGATTTAATAGAAGGCAACTGCCCTGACTGCGGACGAAAAGTGGACCAGATAAAAGAAGCTAATTATTTTTTCAAGATGGGTCAATATCAGGACTGGCTCATTGATCACCTAAAATCAAATTCAACATTTATTCGACCTGAATCCAGAAAAAATGAAATTCTCGGTTTCCTGAAAAAACCGCTTGGTGATTTGTGTATCTCCCGCCCTAAGGAACGTTTGCCATGGGGCATCCCCCTGCCCTTCGATGACCAATACGTAACTTATGTATGGTTCGATGCGTTGATCAATTATATTTCAATTCATGGTCAGGTCCCGGAAATTAAAGCGAGCGGTTTTTGGCCTGCCAATCATCATCTCATTGGCAAAGACATTCTGACCACGCACTCGGTGTACTGGTCCACGATGTTAAAAGCGGTCGGACTCGACCTGCCAAAAAATATCTTTGCACACGGATGGTGGACGGTGAACGGTCAAAAAATGTCGAAATCACTTTTCAACGTAGTTGAACCCAATAAGCTGATCGACCAGTTTGGAGTCGACGTTATCCGCTACTTTTTGTTGCGCGAGGTTCCCTTCGGACTCGATGGAGATTTTTCTCACAAAGCTTTGATCGGCAGAATCAATAGTGACCTTGCCAACAACCTGGGCAACCTTCTTAATCGTTCTCTCAATATGATTAAAAAGTATTGCAATGGAATTATCCCGAAGCCTGGAGAAACCGGAGAGGAAGATGGAGCCCTCATTTATAAAGCTCGTGAAGTGACCAATGAGGTTAATAGACTTTTCGACGAACTGGCGTTCAACAAAATTTTGATGCAGATATGGGAGTTCCTCGATGCAGCCAATGTTTACATAAACGATACCGCTCCCTGGAACCTGGCCAAATCAGATGAAGATAAAGGCAGGTTGTCGACAGTTCTTTATAACGCCGCAGAAGCTATCCGTATTGCTTCCGTTTTGTTACACCCATTCATGCCCTCTTCCTGTGACAAAATGCGCCAACAGCTCGGGATATCCGATCCTGTCATTCAGGATAGTTTGTCCTCTCTGGAAGATTGGGGTGGAATCCAGGCAGGTACTAAAATCAATCCCGGTGACCAATTGTTCCCAAGAATTGAAGAAAAGGAAGCGGAGAAAATAATGGCAGAAGCAGAGGCAGAAGAAAAAGGCGACGACAGCACCACTAATGTTGACCCAATAGCCGACCAGGTGACCATCGACGATTTCATGAAACTCGATTTCCGAACCGGTGTTATTCTGGAAGCTGAGAAAATTAAAAAATCCAGGAAACTAATCAAACTCAAAGTGGATATCGGTATCGAGCAACGCCAGGTTGTTGCAGGAATCGCCGAAGCCTACGAACCCGAACAGTTGATTGGCCGCACCATCGTTCTGGTCGCAAATCTAAAGCCCGCCAAACTGATGGGCATCGAATCTCAAGGCATGGTTTTAGCGGGAAGCGATCCAGATAAAATTGTCCTCGCGGGTTTCGATCAGGAATTACCAAAAGGTTCGAGAGTAAAATAAAACACTATGATTATTGATACCCACGCACATATCGACCAGGACGCTTTTGATGAGGACCGCGATGCGGTTGTAGATCGTGCCCGCGAAGCTGGCATCAAGTATATGGTGAATGTCGGCTGCGATATTGAAAGCAGCTATCGCTCAGTGGAACTTAGTGAAATGTACGATTTTATTTTCGCCACGGCTGGTGTTCATCCGCATGATGTCAAGACTATAGACAACGACACCTACCTTCATCTTCGCGATCTGCTATCCCACCCCAGGGTAATCGCACTGGGGGAAACAGGCCTGGATTATTTCAAAAACTATTCGCCACAGGATCAACAGCGGGAACACTTCCGAAAACAGATCGAACTTGCCCTGGAATGTAAAAAACCGATCATAATTCATTGCCGCGATGCAAAGGAAGACATGATCAGCATCCTGCAGGAATACTATCCCCAAAATATGGACAACCGGTCCGGGATTTTTCATTGTTTTTCAGGCGACCAGGAACTTGCCGATGCAGCGCTGGCTATGGGCTTCTATCTTTCCTTTTCCGGTTCGGTCACCTTCAAAAAGCTGGAAGGATTGCGTGAAGTGGCCAAAAATGTGCCCGCGGATCGATTGTTTGCCGAAACCGATTGTCCCTATCTCGCGCCGGTTCCCAAGCGTGGTAAACGTAACGAACCGTCCTATGTTGAGCACACCATAAATCTACTGGCGGAAATCAGAGGCCTGAAGGTGCAGGATGTTGAACGGACCATGGAGCTCAATTTTTTTGACCTGTTTGGTATTGGCGAAGCCGCGAACCCTGGGACCATCACTTATAAAATTCGAAATTCTTTATATCTCAACCTGACGCAACGCTGCACGGCCAATTGCGTTTTCTGCACACGCCTCACTAAACCCGTGGTGCAGGGTTATAACCTGGCACTTGACCGCGAACCCTCTGCCAGTGAAATTTTAGGCGAGATTGGGGACCCAACGGCTTATGATGAAGTTGTGTTTTGTGGATTTGGCGAACCGACATTAAGGCTCGATGCCCTTAAGGAAATTGCGCAAAAAGTAAAATCCATGGGTGGACGCACAAGGCTTAACACCAACGGTCATGGCAACGTGATCCACAAACGCAATATCGTTCCGGAATTATCAGGCTTGATTGATGAAGTGTCCGTCAGTCTCAATGCGGACAATTCAGAAGCCTATGACGAAATCGTCCAGCCCCTGCCAAATTTTCGGGGGAACATATACCAAGAAGTAGTGAAGTTTATCGAATCTGCACGCGAGCATATTCCGGATGTCCAGGCGAGCATAGTGACCCATCAACCTGGGGTGGACGAAGAAAAGTGCGAATCAATTTCCCACGACAAGCTGGATGTAAAGTTCCGGGCACGTCGCTATAACCTGGTAGGCTGACCATGCGAATCTGGATCATGATCGGAGGAATCCTCGGGTGTATCGGTGTCGTCCTGGGAGCCTTCGGTGCCCATTCCCTGAAGGCGGTTCTTACCGCGAAGCAACTTGCCGGCTTTAAAACCGCCGTCCAATATCACTTCCTTCACAGTTTCGCTCTTATCCTGATTGGGGTCATTCATGGACAGGCCGATCCGGCGAGTCATGCAAAGATTAATCGAGCAGGCAAGTTTTTTGTAGCGGGCATCATCATGTTCAGCGGCAGTATTTACGCTCTCACACTGGGGGGGCCCAAATTCCTGGGGCCTATAACACCCCTTGGCGGACTGTGCTTCATGATCGGCTGGCTCATCCTCGCCTTTTCGACTCCGAAGAAATAAACTTTTACGATCAACCTTCCCTCTTCCACATCCAGGTGAGTTCGTGTTTGTTGTGAAATAGATGCTGGACCTTGCTTCCGGGTATTGCAGCAAACCGCTTGGCTATTGAGTAATCGGCTTCACCCTGGAATTTGATAGTGGCAATCATGTGCTGTGCCTTTCCACTCTCGACCCAGCGGATGACCCAATCCAATAGTTTCTCTGGATAACACACCACATCGCAAATCAACCAGTCGACCTTTTCAAAATCTTCGGGTTTTTTGTTGAACGCATTGCCCTGTTCAAATTCAACCTCTTTCAGATTCATAACCTTTTCATCAAGTGGCGCACGGTCCACACTTAACACCCGGGCTCCCAGTTTCGCAACCGTCCACGCCCACCCACCCGGCGACCCGCCAGCATCTATACAAAATTCACCTTGTTTCGGACAGGACTCCATCAAGGTAAATGCTTCCCACAGTTTCAGGTAAGCCCGGTTTGGTGGACCCGTCTTGTCCTCTTCAAAATATATTTCACCGTTTAAAAATGCACTGGAACATTGAGGGGATGCAAGCAAGGTGTTTTTATCCAACAGGGTCCAGGAACCCAGAGTGGCTTTGGGAAGCGGGGAAGGAAATACTACTGGTTTTGCCGAAATATGGGGAAGCTTTTCCTGAATGAGCGCCGACCTTCGATGCAGATCTTTGGCATAACAACACCAGTTTCGCTGAATCTGTTTTAACGTCCGTACGGCATGATTGATTGATTCGATTTCATGAGTTTGCGGATTGTGCCAGATATTTTGCGCCCAGAAAACATTTTGAGGGGGCTGGTCCGAAAAGAACAATCGGCCATGCCGGCCAACAATACCTGCCAGTTCCTGCTCCAGTTGGGACTCGTACCCTTCAGCCAAAAGGTACGCCGATTTGATTTCAGGTAACATTATGGTTGCGAGTAGACCGGAACCAGGAAACGGGCGCTGTAATCAATACCAGGAGTTTGTGCTTCAATCACCATCTCCCAGAAAAAAGCGGGACGTTCAGCAAGACGTGTACCCAGATCATTATCAGTAGGCAAATCCCAGGTTATCTTGAACCTTCCATCGGGACCTATTGAAATATTTGACTGTGAACGCTCTTCCTCATAGCGCTTGTAACACACAACCTGTTGCCGCCTGTTTTTCCCCGACCCGCGCATCTCGTAGGCTTCCTCAACAGCCCGAAGCTTGATACCCAGATGGTCCATGTGATTTGGAAGACCTTCCAGAATCAAATCAGCTCTCGATCCAAGAAAAAAAGGAAAATTCCCAAAACGCAAACGACTATTACCATATTTGATTAACTGGAACAGTTTATAAAACGCATGCCCGGAAACAATAAGCAGAATCAGGTCGAAAAAACCGACGATGCCAACGACCATGGCGGAGCTATCTTCGGACATAAAGGCCCACCAATTAAACGGAGACAAAAAAATTATTAAAAATACAGCCACCATAAAATGGTTAATGACCTCTTTGTGCTTGGTCTCACTGATACCCAGCGGCTCCCAGTCATAATCCCATAACCAGGGTTTATCTGGCTGATGCTCCCTCCCCGCCTCAAGTCGAACTTTTAGAGACAATCCCTTTGCACCATGAATCATCAGGAAAGCTCCTGGCAGCCCAAACATTAGTCCTGCAGCGCTCAGTACCCACAGGGGTGCATGTACGGTCGAGGGGTCGACGGGAATTACACCGATTGAAATCAGAAATATGAAAACACCAACACTCAGAAAGGGGATTCCAAAAATAACGGAAGGCCATCCATGTATCGTTGTTCTACTCTCAGGCCGGGCCCCTTTTATTTCACTTCTTGAAAATGTTCCGGCCAAGGCAATCCTCTTTAACAAAATAAACGTTATTTCCGGTCAATCGGAGACACTCGATGGTTATGACAGATTTTCCAGGTTGCGACGACGTAACACTTTAAAAATCCCATAAGATAAAAAGAGGAAAACAAGCATTTGAGGCAGGAGGGGTCCTGCTCCCCAGAATGGTCCGAAATTAACCGTTCCCGGTATATCCCCGGAATAATGTTTTAACATCTGGCCATATTCAAGCAGCATATGAACTGGGAACTGCCCACTGGGAAGTCCCGCGTTTTTCTTCACCTGTATATCAAAACTTTTCTCCTCACCCGAACGCAGGGTGAAACCTTTCATACTTTGAAACTGCTCGGCTTTAATACCAGGTGGTAAAACCAGCATCATTCGGACATTTTTAAAAGAGGTGGATTCGTTTTTCAACACCACCCTTAACAGGGAGTCATCAGCCCTTTTCGAGGTCAGAATACTTCCTTTAATTTCAGAAGGCAGGGCTTCCTTGAAAAAGAAACTGCCTGTGTGCACCGTGGAAACAGGATCGGCCGTTTCATCTGGCTTGTAGCCAACCATCGCGACCAGGGGATAACTGCCCGGCAGCCTGACCGGCGGATGTTCGTTATTTTCTATAGTCACCGAATCCCCAGCATCCAACCGATGGATGCCATCCAGCATGGTCATGGTGTGGTGAAAATGGAGCATGGGGTGGATATGAAAAAGCGGAGTCGAGCCCTCGTTTTTTAAAGTCAGGGAAATACCAACCTTCCCTTCCTGATTCACTTTGGCCTCAATCGATATATTCAATGGGTCAGACACTTGTGCGCTGGCTACAACAGGAATGAGAATGAAAAGCAGGCCTGCAGCCTTAGCAAAACCATATTTGCTTAATTTCCGGAAAAATTTCATGGATTCAATTTTAGCATAGGTCATTCTATTCAATAGCACATCGGGTCAGTTTAATTTCAACCGTTTAAAGCTGGCAAAACTCACAGGTTGCTGATACATTTATAAACAAACAAAAACACGAACCCCTTTATTTATATGCGACTACGCATCCATATTCTTATTATTGCTTCGCTGTTTTTTAGTCCTCATTGTCTGATGGCGGAGCAATTTGGAGTGGTCACAAATGAACTGAAAGCTGCTGCCAGGTTTAAGGAAGGTGTTGATCTTTGGCACTCTGGCCACAGGAACAATGCCGTCTTAGCGTGGGAAAAGGCGATCGAACTTGACCCAAAATTGACAGAAGCCCATTACAATTTGGGAGTGGCCTTGCGAGACAAGGAAATATTATCCGATCAGGAAAACTGCCTGGAGAAAGATGACATCCTCCAATGCCTGTCAGCAAAAAGTAATCTTTCACACGGCCCAGCCACACAACTTGAAAAAGCCCTCCGTTCCTTAAAAGAAGCCTCCCGTCTAAACCCGGACCATCCAAAAGCGGTTTATATGAAGGGAGTCATTGAGGGTCAATTGGAGCGATACGACACTGCCAAAACCTCCCTTATTCAACATTTGGATAAACATCCCAAAGATGCTCAGGGACATTACCTGCTTTGTGCCGCATACCGGGCTCAAAGGGAATTTAACAATGCCATTGCTTCCTGCGAGCAAGCCGTTGTTGAGAAACCCGGATACCTGGAGGCGAATCACATGCTGGGCATGATCTACCTTTCACTGGAACGCTCCGAGGATGCAGTTACTGCTTTTAAGGAAGTGGTGCGCCTTCAGCCAGGCTTACAATCTGGATGGTTTAATTTAGGACTGGCTTACAGCGGGCAGGATAGTTTTATTGAGGCAATCGATGCCTACAAACGGGCACTCGACATTGGCCCAGCCAATGGCGCCATCAATTTAAACCTGGGAGCCGCCTACGACGAACTGGGGAGAGGGTCACGGGCCATTGCGTTTACCCGCACTGCCAGAGAGTTATTTTCAGAAAAACAGGAATGGAGACAGGTCGCGCGTGCAGAGCAGAACCTCAACCGCTTCCTGAACAAATATTGGGGCCTGCCAGATAAAAAGCCCTTTTTCTTAAACTAAATTCCCCATTAAATTTTTTACCGTATTTGAATCTACCCTTTTCAATTCCACGTATTCCTTAAAACCGGACAAATCGGGTAGTTGAAGGAATGTCCATACTCTCTTGAGGATTCCCTGATGGGATGAGATAATAAAGGGGTTAGCAATAGATCAGGCCCTATCTTTTAATGGAATCCAACAACCGAATTCAGCTGTTTCTGGACGAAGTGCGGCGTCAACGCGCCCACAATTTTGGTCTCAATGGAGCATTTCTGGCCGCTACTGTATTAACAATCGGGTTTCTCCTCGTCAGCATACTCGCTTATTTTATTCCGGGTTTTGGTGCATATTTCCCCTACTTTTTAGCTCTGTGGGCAATCCCCATTGGGTACGTGATATTCCGTTATTTCATCCGGGGAATGTTCGGTCGATTTTCCCGGGAATCGGCGGCCCTGCTAGTTGAAGAAAAAACCGAAGGACTCGAAAATGGTTTGATCAACTCAGTCCAGCTCCAACCTTTCCTCAAGGAAAAACAACCCGGTTCAAATAATATCTCCCCATCATTTGTAAAGGAACTTCTGGATCGCACCAGTAAGCGTGTTGAAACCCTCAAGCCCGATACCCTTTTACCGAGCCAGGAACTTTTTCGTAACCGCAATATTTTTGTTGCCGCACTTACCGTTCTTTCGACTTTATTTTTATTCTGGCCAAATTTGTTTTCCGAAGGCTTTCGCAACCTGATGGCGCCTCCTGCTGAAGCCAGGATTAACCCGACAGATGATTCCGGGTCAAACCACCCCGATCAAGCAAACGCCAACACCTCCTTTCATCTTGAAAGCCTGAAATTGACGTTCAACTATCCGGCTTACACTCGATTGAAACAAGTCACCCTTGAACCTTCTGATGGAAAAATCCAGGTTCTCCCAGGAACAGAAGTTGTGGTGACAGCAAAATTTGATCGTGTCGTAAAAGACGCCGAACTTGTATTGAACTCCCGGGATTTTTTATCCATGACTGCCAAAAAAAACGGGGCTTTCGAAGGCAGATTTTTTGCCAAGGACAACGGTTATTACCAGTTCCGGTTAAACACCGAAAACGGTGGCAAGGTCCTTCTCGCCTCCCAATACCCGATCAAGGTAGTCAATGATCAGTCGCCAACCATCACCCTGATGCTCGCAAACCCTAAACCGGTATATCTTCCCAACGACAAAATAAAAATGTTTTTCGAGGCCCATGATGATTATGGAATCTCGCGAATAGAGCTTGTCTCCGAATCCGGAGGACAAATTACTCGAAAAGCCATCAAAACGGTCAAATCGATTGAAACCGAGCTAAAAGATGGCTTTACCTGGGAACTCGGTACTATGAGGTTTGAGCCGGGAGCTGAAGTCCGTTATTTCCTTGAGGTGCGCGACAACGACAATATTCTTGGCCCAAACACGGGCCAGTCCGAAATGTTTTCCTTTGAAATTTTCGACGAGTTCAAAAAACGCGAAGACTTGCTCGTGTTGCAGGAAGAGCTATTGGAGAAAATGATCGCCTTGCTGGCCAATACACTTTTGTTTTCGCCCCAGGGCTTAACGCATACCGTAAAGGGCCTGAACACAGTTAAAAGGCAAATGGGAAATCACACAGATCAATTAATAGAAGTCATACGACTCACTCAAACTATTCATGAACAGGCGAAAACAATAGGATCATTTCCACAAACCTATCTCACCCTGTTAAAAAATATGGCCCGTAATTTTAATGGTATCAGAGAGGACCATATACAGGCCATAAGTCGTTTAACCGACGCAATTGGTAACGCCACTCCAGTCGGGCTCAATTTCCCTCCTATCGAATCTGTCAACCAGGACCTCGTCACCCACCTTGAAAGGGATATTCTACTCCTTGTGAAAATCATCAATCGGGAGCGTATGGATCAAGTTCTTGACCTGAACGATGATCTGCAAAGCCTGGCCGATCAATTGAAAGAAGAATTTGAAAAAGCTCGGGACCAGGAAAATGCCCTGAACAAACCTCAGTTCAAAAAAGCCTTGGAAAAAATCAGGGAAACGATGCAGAAGATTATGGAACAATTGGCTCGCCAAACTCAGGGAATGTCAGATGAGTTCCTTAATCCAAACGCCATGGAAAATCTTGAAATGCAGGATTTCAAGGCTTCACTCGAAAAACTGATGAGTCTTGTTGAAAATGGGCAAATGCAAAAAGCCATGCAGGAAATGGAAAACATGATGAAGGACCTGCAACAATTGTCCCAGCAGCTCGACCAGATGATGAACGACCAGGAAAACCTGATGGATATCCAGACGGTAAAAAAACTGGAGGAATCTCTCGCAAAGGTTGAACAACTTGAAAAAGAACAAAAAGGCCTGCTTGAGAAAACTGCCAAACTGAACAAAAAACTCAGATCCAAGCAATCTCAGCGCTTCGAAGACAGGCTCAAAGAATTTTTTGCAAGTTTGAGAAAGGATGTTAACCAGATTCAAACTCTTCTCAGGGATTCTGGCACTTTCCTCGAAGAACACCAACAGATGAAACAGCTCGAAGCTTTAATGGACGAGGAAAACAAACTGAAACAGAAAATTCAGGACCTGAATCAGAAAACCATCGATGCCCTGCAAGATCAATTGCAACAGGAGAAATTTGGAGAGCTCAATATTGCCCGCGAGGAACTTTCAGGAATAAACCAGAAAATACAGGACCTCAGGCTAAAAATGTTCCACGGATTCAAAACTTTTCTCCCCCAACTCAAAGATCAATATGACCGGCTGGAGGAATTCACAGAATTGCAAGACCTCCATGAATTCGACGCCTTGTTTAAAAATACCTATCCGGAAATTTTCAGGTGGGATAACCATTTTCGGACCGCCCGTGATGCTCGTCCTGATCTCAAGGATCGTCTGACTGCAGACTTACAGGAAGTTTCCAGGCTCAACACAGAAATCTCGAAAAAGCTCGGTACCATGCGCCGCGATCTCCGCGCAGACTATCGGGCCTTAATCACAGAACCAGACAAGGAAAACCTGCAATCCATGGCAAATAAACAGGGAGAGTTAAAAGATCAATCCAACGAGCTCGCAAATGATTTCAGAAAGATGCAGCAGGACAACCCGATGGTTCCCTCAATTCTTGACCAGAAAATGAAAGGTGCTTCCCGCAATATGGGTTTTTCCCAAAGCAATTTAAAGGAGCAAAATGTTCCGGAAAGTATCCGGGCAGAAAACAAGGCCCTCAAAGATTTAAGTGAACTGAAGGACATGCTTCAACAAATGCGGGATGGTCAGGGCAATACAACACCACAGCAAACCCGTCGTATGGCTCGATTAGGTACTGGACGAGCCCGCGATACAAGCCCGGGTGGTGGCTCAATTCGTATGCAACGTGAAAAAGTCACCCTCCCCTCTGAAGACCAGTATCATGTCCCTCAGCAATTTCGCGAGGAAATTCTGGAGGCGATGAAGCATCAGCATCCTCGCCAATATGAAAAGATGGTCAGTCAGTATTACAAGGAGCTTGTGAAATGATCCGTTCTCCTTTACCCAATATTCTTCTTTTATCAGTGCTTCTGCTGAGCATACCTTCCCTCACCCGGGCAGATCTCCGTGGGGATTTGAATAAAGGATACGAACTGGTTGACCAATGGAGAATCGAGGAAGCTGATGATTTTGTCAGGGAACTCGACAACACCTATCCCAATTCAGGCGATGTACTTTTTCTGAAGGCCCGTGTCGAATTTTTTAAGGGCGACTACGATACCGCAAACACCATTTTAAAAGAGGTTGAAGAAACCGAGCAGGTTGTTAAAGATTTCAAAGGTCTGGTTTCCAGAACCCAAAAGGCCTCTGCCAAGTTTGTCACAAAAGAAACGGAGCATTTCAGGATTCGCTACATTGATGGACCTGATGAAATTCTTATTCATTTTGCTGAACAGGTCCTGGAACAATCCTACAAAGTTCTAGGTGGGATAATTGATTATCATCCACAGGAAAAGGTGCTGGTAGAAATTTATCCAGGACGAGAGGATTTCTCTAAAATATCTCCGCTCACTCTAAAAGACATCATGACATCGGGAACGGTCGCTCTCTGCAAGTACCGCCGAATCATGATCATCACGCCCGCCTCAGCTCTCCGCGGATACAACTGGATGGACACACTCAGTCACGAGTTTGTTCACTACCTTCTCAGCTCTGCAAGCCATAACAACGTACCGCTCTGGCTGCACGAAGGCATTGCCAAGAACCTGGAGGCCCGCTGGCGTGATGGCGAGCAAATGACACCCATCATGGAAACAGTACTCGCTTCCGGAATTCAAAATGATTATCTGGTGAAATTAAAAGACATGATGCCTTCGTTCGCCAAACTGAAAAGCGCAGAGGATGTTCAGTTGGCTTATGCCGAGGTATCGACCATGGTCGATTACCTGATCAAGCTGAAGGGCGGCACGATTATCTCGAGTCTCGTCAAATCCCTCCGGCAGGGCACCACGTTTGAAGAAGTGATTCAAAAAGAAGTCGGGATGAGTTTACCGGCATTTCAAGAGGCATGGAAAAAAGATATTAAGTCCAAAAAACTGAGGACTATTCCTGGCTTGCGCGTTCTCCGTTTTGAGTTCAAGAAAAAAGGAGAAAAGACACCTGAAAATGAGGAAGACATTCCAAGCGCTTTCGCCGCCATCGGTGGAAAAAGGACAAGAGACCTGGTCTTGCTTGGGGACATCTTAAAAGAACGAAACCACGTGCCTGCAGCCATTGTGGAATATGAAAAGGCCCTGAAATCAGCAAGGTCATTATCCCCTGTTCTTTACAATAAACTGGGTGGCACCTATCTGCAGGAGAAACAATACGACGAGGCTAGAGACCTGCTGACAACTACACTGGGTTATTACCCAGATTTCCCAACAACCCTGGTCAACCTGGGCGAGTTGCATTACCAGAAAGAAGAAATGACCAAGGCCGAAGATTATTTTCAACGGGCTATCCGCCTCAACCCTTTCAACCCATTCCTGCACCAGCGATTGATCTCCTTGTACAAAACCACCGGTCAAAAAGAGGCAAAAGCCAATCAGGAGAAGTTGTACGGCTATTTAAAATAAGGTAATCTGAAACCCGATTCCAGAAACGCGGCATTATAGCAAGGGGACCCCAATCCAAATGGAAACAGAAATTACCCAGGATGATCTGGCACTCGCCAAAGAGTTTTTTGAAACAAAGGAAAAAGTAATACGCGAAATTCGCAAGGTCATCATTGGGCAGGAGCCGGTGATTGAAGATTTACTCATCGCCCTGTTCTCTCGCGGGCACTGCCTGTTTGTCGGCGTTCCCGGGCTTGCCAAGACCCTCCTGGTCAATACCCTGGCAAAGGTTCTGCAACTCCGCTTCAGTCGCATCCAGTTCACCCCGGACCTGATGCCCTCAGACATTACGGGCACGGAAATCCTCTATCAGGACAAGGCAAGTGGCAACCGTGATTTCCGATTTATTGAAGGTCCGGTTTTCGCCAATATCATTCTGGCGGATGAAATCAACCGCACCCCGCCAAAAACACAAGCCGCTTTGTTGCAGGCCATGCAGGAGCTGCAAGTGACCGTGGGCTCGGAAACTTATCCTCTGGAACAACCTTTTCTAGTCTTCGCCACTCAAAACCCGATCGAGCATGAAGGAACCTATCCATTGCCAGAAGCGCAGTTGGACCGTTTCATGTTTATGATCAACGTCCCCTACCCGACCCGCGAACAGGAAGTCCATATAGCCAAGTCCACAACCTCGGGCGTGCAACCAAACCTGGAAGTGGTGATGGACGCAAAACGGATTCAGGAATTACAGAATCTGGTCCCGCGTGTTCCTGTATCGGATCATGTCGCCCATTTCGCAGTCGACCTCGTTCAGGCCACCCGCCCCGGCAATGGCGCGACCCCTGACTTTGTCAATGAATGGGTGGATTGGGGAGCCGGACCAAGGGCATCGCAATATTTATTATTGGCCGCCAAGGCCCGCACCTTGATGGAAAATCGCGTTGCCGTCACCATCGAGGATATCCGCATGATTGCAAGGCAGGTACTGGAGCATCGTATAATTTTAAACTTCAAGGCCGAAGCCGAAAACGTGAAGACCCTCGACGTGGTCGACCGCCTGCTCGAAACCGTTACTCCTGCTACTGCGGAAGTGAGCTGATTTTTTGAACCAATCCAAATAATTTGCGGTTTTTTGAAGTCTTATTGCGTTTCAACTTTCGGAATAAAAATTGCCACCCACAAGTAAAAAACCCCTCAGAACCCTATCTACTCCGAACAACATTATATGTACTTGTTGTGACTTCCTAGAAGCAAGTATCTGTAATTTACAAGAAAGCATCGGCAAAGACTTTATTCAATTGAAAGGGTTACGTAACAAACTGGTACATTTTAATAGTGATATAAATACAGTAAAAATTTTCGAAAAGAAGGTTAGTGGCTTATCAGACACTACCGTTTTTCACAATTTAAAACTGTCTGACTAAGAAAATGCTTTGAAGGTCGTACGAGGTTTTATAAGGGAATTTTTATCTTGCAAGGAATCTCAAAAGAGGAGTTCCCGGAAAGGATGCAATATTGGACGGGGCTGACTCAAGAACATCAAAACCCAAAATGAGGCCCGCTAGGCTCTCGACAAAACTTAAGAATTCCCGTTTGATTTGGCGAGGCGTTTGATGAGATCACTGGAATTCCAGTCGACGTTCATGCTTTGCGGTCCTCGACTGCGGCTGTCGTATTTCACAAAACCGTTTTCCTGCCCGAATAGAAACAGATCCCGCGTCACGTTGACGTCCTGCTTGCAATACTCAATGATGAGGTCCATTTTGCCCTCTTTGTACCATTGCAGGGCCTTGAGTCCATCCGCACTTTTGGTCTCGCCGAGAGTCCGGGACGCCAGATTGTCGAGCGACAACCGGTGATTGAGCTTTTTGTGGACATCTGCCAACATGTCATGGGTTGGCAATTCAGTCAGGTCGACTCCAAGTTTATTGGCATAAGGCTGAAGAACCGAGTAGTCGAAGCCAATAACGTTAAATCCGACCACGAGATCGGCTTTCTGCAGATGTCGGACCAGGTCTTCCGCCTTGTCTTCTTCGTAAACTCCGTAATCATTCTCAACACTGTCCCAGACCACACCCACTGACATCTTCATCAGATGGCTGTTTCCCCACCCACCGACGTCATCCGCACTTTTCTGGGTTTCCAGATCGAAGTAAAGAATCCGGCCAGAAGTTTGGGGCTTGGGAGTCTCTTTTTTCGGGCTTGGTTCCGGGGCTTCCCCGAATAGATCAAATTGTTCAGACATGGCCAACTTATACCATGCCTGCAGGGGCTTAATCAAGCGCTCATTACAGCCAGAATTAACATCACATATAGTCACATAACCTATTGATAATTAATACCTTTTAAAATTATTTATTTATCGGGTTTTTAAGACCTGGTTATCTGAAAATCTCCCTAAAGTTTGACAAAAATCAAGCCGATAAATCAGGTGATAGAAGTTGACCTGAACCACACCAACGTTTTCGAGCCCCCCAATGGCAGAACTCACATCCGTCTTCGGCATTAATTCAGGCTTTGACACTGCAAAAGTCGTCGAATCCCTCATCGCCCTGCAAAGTCGCCCGATTGACATCAATCTGGCAAAACGCGACGCTGAAGTTGAAAAACTGGAAACTTTCCAGGATTTGAAAGCACGGCTTGGAAGTTTCAAAACCGTACTCAATACCCTCAATAAAGAGAGTCGCTTCATCTCAACCCAGGGAAGCTTCTCTGGAACAGGAACCACAACCACCGATATAGTGGACATCACCACCACTTCGACCGCGACCTCCGGGACATTCACTTTATCCGTCTCACAACTGGCACGTGAAGCCAAGCTGACCTCTGAGGGCTTTGCCTCTCTGGAGGCGACCATACCGTCTGGCACCCTGGAGCTGATCGTGGGAGGCAATACCACCCTAATCGATATCAATTCCACGAACAACACGGTGGACGGGCTTCGACTGGCGATCAATAATTCCGGGGCTGAAGTTTCAGCTAATTTTGTTAATGATGGAAGCGCCAACCCGATTCGTCTCGTTATTTCCGGAAACCAAACCGGTGCGGAAAATACCGTGAGTGCCCGCATTTTCACCAATGGGCTCGGTGTCGGAGAGCAAACCCAGTTATCTTTTACCGAGACCCAGACACCGCTTGATGCCCTCATGACCCTTGATGGAATCAGTATTTCCAAATCCAGTAACACCGTTACAGATATCATCAATGGAGCGATTCTCAAGCTCAAGGGAACTGGCGACGGAAATATTCAACTATCTACGGATTTGGGAGCAATAAGCGACAAGGTCACGGATTTTGTCACTGAATACAATGACCTGACCGAGTATATCCAGGAACTTCTCAGCTTCAATCCAGAAACACTGGAGTCTGGAGCATTCCTTGGCAATTTTGCTATCCAAAACCTGCAGAACATATTACGTGGAACTGTATCAGGTGAGGTCAGTGGAACCCAGGGCCCTTTCAGCTTTCTTTCGCAAGTTGGAATCACCACCCAGTCGGATGGGAAAATAGTGCTCGAGAATTCCAAATTAAACGATGCTTTGCAGTCCGACCTGGGAAACGTGGCCGATCTTTTTTCAAGCCGGGCGACAGTTGACAATGTCAACACAACCTTCATCGGGTTTACCGAAACCACTCAGGCCGGGACATTTGAAATCCGGGTTCAGGGAGGAGTCCCTCAAATCCGCCGTCAGGGAGAAACCGCCTTTGTCGATGCCACTGGAAGTGGCAACTTCTTTGCCGGACCTGAGGGGCATTCTTCAGAAGGTTTGAATTTTCGACTCGCCAACCTGACTGATGGAAATTACGGGACCATCAACCTGACCATTGGGGTAGCGGAATCCCTGAATCGGCAGATCTCATTCCTGACCGACTCCAGTCAGAATGGACCGGTCACCAGCGAGATCAATACCATAACAGAAACCATCGACAACCTGGACGACACCCTGCTCCAACTGGATGCCAGAATTGCCGAATTCGAAAAAAATATTAAGGAACGATTTGCCAATCTTGAGATCATTCTGGGCCGTTTGAACACACAAAGCCAGTCTTTTTCAAGTTCAATCGCCAGCATTCAAAACCTTGGCAAGAAATAAAGGGATTTTAAACTGATGGGCCCATCAAATTTTCACAAGGAATATCAGAAAAATGCGGTCGCAACATCCAATCAGGGAAAGCTTATTCTGATGATGTATGACGGGGCGATCAAGTTCACCCGCATGGCCCTGGACAGCATGGATCGAAATGACTTGGCAGGAAAAGGAAACAACATCCGCAAGACTCAGGATATCATCAACGAATTGTCTCTGGCGCTCAATATGGACAAGGGAGGCGAGATATCGGTAAAACTGGAAAGCTTGTATCGATACACGATCAATCAGTTAACCCTGGCCAATGTGAAGGCGGATCGTGACGCCCTGCAAACGGTTCTCAAAATTCTGGTACCCCTGCGGGAAGCCTGGAATCAGATTTTCACTTCGCCCCCCGAGAAGGAAACCTCCGGCCCTCCAGAGACTTCGCCAAATGCAACTGCCCCCCCCTCCTCAATAATGCCTTCTTCCAATTCCAATGGGGCAGAAACACCACCACCCCCCAGAAAAACATCCTTTACATTCCGGGCTTGACTGATACCACTAAAAAATTCTCCGGTGGGTATTAATTTTATCAGTTTGTTTTTCGTTTGACTGGTTTCCTTTTATCCAAGGTCTTCTTTTTTTTCATACTCCGGATGGTTTTGGGTTTCAACTCCGTAACCCCCAGTGGTTTTTTGTAGTAGGATTGTGAAACTTCATTTCCTTTCATGAGGCGGGTGATTTTTCTGGCCCTCTCTGAATGGATGGAGACCATGGAAGGATTTCCGCAGTAGGCACACACCATATGGCTGCGTGCCCGTCTCCAAATGGAATAAATCAATCCGGGAATCAGAAAAAACAACCACAATATAATCTCAACCCAACCGGTACCTCGCCTGGCTTCAACAGGAAGTGCGGTAGATCCGCAATCGGCGCAGATTTGATCGTGTTTATCATTCATAGAGGAACCCCAAATGCCTAAAGAATCCAACTTCAAAATCAGCGGTCGAATTAAAAACAATCAAACCGGCTACGATGAAGACTTTAAACTATTCGTGAAAGGTCTCGATAAAAATCATGCTGTGATGATTGCCAAAGACTACTTGAGACGGAATGCGCCAGTCCAGGAAGACGGCAAATTACCAGGAAATATTATAATAGAAAATATTCAGGAAAAATTTTCGTCTTGAAATTTTGTTTTGTGGAGGGCCGCTTGAAAGCTGTTTAACGATGCTTTAATTACCTATGACCGGATCAAGTTCCAGGTTCTGCTCCGCAACATAACGGGTCCCACCGCCCCCGTGGACCTGCACATGGTACCAGGGCTTGTCCTTGGGAGGACGAGACGTGGCAACCTTCTGGTACCATTCTTCTGTGCTGCGGAAATCGGGGTCAACTCCGAGGATCACTCCATGATAATCGAACAACTTGTGACAAATAAGCTGCCCTATACAAAATCGGGGTTTTGAATATTTTTTTTGTGATTCGCTCATAAAGTTTTCAAAAGTTAAGTTTTCGTTTTTTCTAATATAACCAAAAAATAATTTTAAAAAAGAGTTAGTTTTTTGAAAGGATTCATTTCCTTTGAAATCAACAAGATAATTTTTTAAAGCGATAGCGGGACCAACCAGAACCGGCAATCTATTCTTCAAATAGCAGCTTTAAAAAAGAGAACTTTTCATAAGTGCTTTTTAATTGGAGCAAGCAAGGATGCCCCACTCCGACAGGCTCAGTGTGACACATTCTAACGACTGCATTTCCTTTAAAGCTAAGACCTTCGACAGTCCAGGGCTAAGTTTTGTAATTCGCCTTTACGACCGGTTATATGAAAAGCTCTCTTTATAATCCGGGAGGTAACTGGGTTGTTTCATCCCGGACAGCTTTTTCAATTTGAGCAGACTCCAGATTATCCACATAACGCAGGTCTGTGTCCCTCAAGTCTGCATCCTCCAGTTTTGATTTCTTAAAGTTTGTGTCGCTCAGGATCGCTTTTTTCAGAACGGCCTTTTTCAGGTTGGCTCCGGTTAAATTGGCTTCCAGCATATTTGCGCGAGTGAGATTTACCCCTTCCAGGTTCGCCTGTTTTAACTTAGTCTCGGTTAACTTAGCTCCCGAAAGATCAACTCCAGTGAGGTTGGCTCCTCCAAGGTTGGCTTTACTCAAGTCGGAAGACTTCAGGTTAACATTGGTCAAATCCTGTTCTGCCAGATTAGCCTGCACGAGATAAGCTTCCTGCAGGTTGGAGTTTTTAAGATTTGCCCCCACCAGATTGGAACCGTTCAGGTATGCAGCGCGCAAGTTGGCTTCTTCAAAATCACACCCTCTTAAATCTGAAATATCAAAATTTACGTCCACTAATGTGGCACCGACAAAATCGCAATCCCGGATTCGAGCCTCATTCATACTGGCTTCCGTCAAATTGGCCTCTCGAAAACTGACTTTGCACGCACTGGACCAGCTGAACAATGCCCCCTTGGCAAAAGCACCTGTCAATTTTGCGCCGTCCAGCAAAGCTGAGTTGAATACTGTTTTCTCAAGATTGGCCCCTGTGAGGTCGGCATTGGACAAATTGGCACGGATCAGGTCTGCCCCCTCCAGATCGGCCCCTTTGAGATTGGCTCCCCTGAGATCGGCTTCCGTGAGACGCGCTTTAACCAGATTGGCTCCGCTCAGGTCAGCACCGGAAAGGTCGACACCGAACAACTCGGTTCCGCTCAAATCATGTTTGGATGCTATCAGTTTTTCTCTATCAGGCAGGACATCTCCCTCCATCGCCTTTCACCCTCCAATTCCTCGACAATATATTTAATTCTCCCTGTCTTACCAGACCCGGGACCAAACCGCAAGCAGGAGTCCTTTATCAAAACCCTAAATAAATAAATGTTCCGCTTCCACCTAAAGACTATAAAAATTCTCCATTGTGTGAAGCATCCGTATTCCGGGTGCAAATGGGTACATTCTCAGCAAAATGACTGATTTTACAAGGCAAAATGGTCTTTACATTTTTATCAATTTATAGTAATTTTAATGTGATTCCTTAAAATTAGAATAAATTGGGAAAAGTTCTTTTATGACCCATTTTGCCCGTCCAATCACGGCCATTCTGTTCATTTTAATACTGGCATGCCCGGCTCTCGCTGATCAGAAAACCGGCATTTATGTCTCGTTGTCTCCTGCCATCACCTCCCCTGCCGCAGAACCCACAACGCTTGATGAAGTCGAAATCGATTCTACAACTATTCTCGATCCAATCATTAATGGACAGGATGCCAAGTTCAAAATGAAGTTTGGATTGGGGATCAATGGAGAAGTTGGTTACAAATGGCGCACCAATATTCGAACCGGATTGGAAGTGGGTTACCGGGCCTCGGATATAGATCAGGTCAAAAGTACCGCTGGCAGTGGTCTCGTTGATGGACAACTGGAAACATCCACCGTCTTTTTAAACATTGCCTACGATTTTGACAACGAAGAAGGTCCAGCCCCCTATATTTTTGGCGGACTGGGTGCTGCATACAATGAACTGGATTTAAGAAGTGTCAATTCTCGATCCGTCCGGCAGGTCGCAGACGATCTCACTTTTGCCTTTCAAGTTGGCGCGGGTTTCTATAAACCCCTAAATGAATTCATAGATGCCGGACTGGGCTACCGGTTTGTTTTTGTTAATGACACTAATTTCGGGAATATTTCCACAGAATTTGGTGTTCACCATATTGAACTCACCTTTCGCCTCTTCTGATCAAATCCCATGGACTTAATCGACAAACTGGAAGCAGTTCAACGTACTCTCCGCTTCAGCGATACTATCCGCCAATGGGTGGAATCCGAACACCAGGTCTACTTTGACGATTTCGATAATTACAATGTAGAAGATTACGAAGATGGCTATGGCGACCTCGCAGATCAGATCATTCAAAAAGGTATAAAGGAGAACGTCCTCGACGAAGAAGACCTGCAGGATTTTTCTTAGCACCCCCCACTTCCTTTAGCCATCCGGCAAAAAGCACACTGGCATTTTTTTATTTTTTACCGCACACTTATTAGACATAATAAATCCAATTTAGAAACTCCAAGGGAGATTATTTCCTCATGTCCACCGCTACAATAATTGTACTGGGAGTATTCCTGTTTGGTCTTTTGGGCGTTGTCGGTTATTTCATCATGATCTACAACGGCCTGATCTCGCTCAAGGAAAACATCAAAAAATCCTGGGCCAATATCGACGTCATTCTCAAACAACGTTATGACGAGTTGCCAAAACTGATCTCAGTCTGCGAAAGTTTTGCCCAGTTTGAAAAAGGGGTCATCGATCGCATCACAAAAGCTCGCGAAAACTATGGTCGGGCAAAAACGGTTGGACAAAAATCGAAGGCCAGCGGAGAAGTCAGCGGAGCTCTCATGGGTCTTTTTGCAGTGGCAGAAAACTACCCCGAGCTCAAAACAAACGAGAATTTCATGCAGTTACAGAACCGGATTTCCCACCTAGAAGAAAGTCTGGCTGATCGACGCGAATTCTACAATGACAGCGTCAACAATTACAATATTCGTATCAAGCAGATCCCGGATGTATTCATCGCCAATATGCTCCGCTATCAGGATGAGGAGTTATTTGAGGTATCTGAGCAGGAACGCCAGGACGTGGATATCAACATCAAGCTTCCTAAATTTGATTGATCCCGTTTTATGCAAATTGACCTGAACAGCACATTCGGTGGAGCTATGGGATGGGGGGCTGGAATTTACTGGTTCTTCCAGGGTTTCCGTGACCTCAAAGCCCGCCGCGTAATGGAAAACATACCAACCAGTAAAATCATGACTGGCGCGGTGGGCTCGGATGTTGAAATAAAAGGGAAGGTTGTTTGCGAAGCAGAAAAACTGGTCACCGCCCCAATCAGCAAATCTCCCTGCGCTTTTTATTCAATCGAAATTCAAGAACTCCGCAGGCGAAAAAACAGTACCTACTGGCACACCGTTGATCAGTATTATTCTGATGAAGGCTTCTATGTAGACGACGACAGTGGAGCCACCGCACTGGTATTTGTAGACAAAGCAAAAATAACCCGTAAGGGAGGAAACAATTCATACCGCATTAAATCGAACAATTTCCCTCAGATGCCGGCTACGTTAACGGATTCTCTGGCTTTCTATAAAAAACAGCTCAGGCATTTCAAACTGAAAGAAACCTCCTGGCTATTCTCTAAAGAATACAAATTTATTGAATGGTGTTTTTTCGCTGGAGAAACAGTCTACGTATTAGGCTATGCCGAATCCGGCTTAAAACTGCTGCCTAAACAAAAAAAGAAACTCAGTGCAAATGATTACAACAAAGTAACGAAAGCCATCCAAAGCGATCCCAAAATGATTTCCCGTTTTGATACCAATAAGGATGGAAAGCTTGATTTCGAGGAGTTGCAACAGGGAGCAAAAGTAGTGGCTGATAAAATACTTGAAAAATACAGTCGGAAAAAGCTGGAGGATCTTCTCCCCAAAACCAAAATGGTTTTTAGACACAAAAAAGGACACCATTTTCATATCAGCAATATGAAAGAAGAAGATCTGACAAAAAAGATTGCACAATTGTCCGCCCTGAAAATCTGGGGCGGCCCTGCCCTCACCATCGCCTGCACATTATTTCTATTGTTTCAGTGGGAAATTTTATAACTTAAGCGTAAATCAGGAATGGAGAATGAGCTCCTTGCGGGTTTTCAATCTCATCATCATATAAATAGATAAACACAGAACAAAGATCCCAATAAACTGTGACGTTGACAGTACGCCTCCAAATACGGACCCGCGATTGTCATTCCGGAAAAATTCGATTATGAACCGTCCGATAGAATATAGAATTCCATACATCCAGAATATCTGACCATGAAATGATTTTTTCTTTCGCATCCAGATCAAAATTCCAAATATTAAAAGACCATTGAGGGAGAGATATATCTGGGTAGGATGCAGGGCTATATTTTGAGGAGCCAGTGAATTTTCATTGGTGAAGGTAATCCCCCAGGGCAAATCCGTGGGAGCCCCATAACAACAACCCGCAAAAAGACAACCCCAACGCCCCACTCCCTGCCCAATGGCAAGACTGGGCGCGATTAAATCAGCAACCTGCCAGGTCGGCAGATTTTTTTTGCGGATAAAATACCAACCGGTAGCAACTGCCGCAATGAGGCCTCCGTAATAAACCAATCCTCCCTGCCAGAACATGAAGGCTTTAAGAGGATGTTCCAGATACTGTTCATACTCGATCACTACATAAAGAAATCGGGCTCCCAGAATGGCAGACACCAGAATAAAAAAGCATAGATCCAGGATGACCTGAGGATCGAGTCCTTCCCGCTTGCCCTGCTGGGCTGCCAGCATAATCCCGATTAAGAAACCGGATGCCACCATTAACCCATAGGTGTGAACAGTCAGAAAACCAAATTCGGCAAGGATGGGATGCATTGGCTTGAAGGACCTATCAGATATTTGTTGAGGGCAACTTAAATACTGGCTATTCTGGTTGAGACTTAGCTTTTGCCTGTAGTTTTTTGGCAGCCTGATCCTTTTTGAAAAGATCAATAAACATCAGGCCCACCCCTATGGTAATACAGGAATCGGCTATATTGAAAGCTGGGAAATGCATGCCTTCAATATAAAAATCCAGAAAATCCACCACTTCGTGATACATAATGCGATCGATCAGGTTCCCAATAGCACCGCTGAACAAAAGAATCAGGCCAGTGAGCGTGACCTTATGATCTCTGGGTGTTTGAAAATAGAAAACCAGAATTGCCAGAATCGCGATGATAGAGAAAATGATGAATAATGGAATTTTTGCATTTGAAGTATTTGATGCAAAAATCCCAAAGGCCACACCTGGATTCCGAATGTGGGTAAATGAAAAAAAACCTTCGATTATCGGCAGGGAATGATTTTCAGGAATATAGCCCTGAACCCACCGTTTGGAAAACTGATCGAGGATGATCAGCACGTTGGATAAAAGAAATAAACTAAGAAACTTGTTTGACAAAACTTCAGGCCTCAGCCGATTCAAGGTGAGCAACACAACGCTGGCAAACACTTGAACCTTCACCGTCGTTTCCGGATGCAACAAAAAAGTTCCAGCAGCGGTCACACTTGACTCCCGGTGCCGGGGACACAGCAATCATTAAACCTTCAATATTTTCAGCGGTCACCACATCCTCAACACCCTCGAGGGAACTGGCAAACTCGACTGCCGAAACAATGAAAATGAACTGAAGCTCTTCTTCAGCTCCTTCAAACAATGCCCGCAGCTCTTCCGGAAGTTTAAGAGTCACTTTTGCATCCAGAGAATGCCCGATGATTTTTTCCTGCCGCTTGAGTTCCAAAGCCTTGCTCACCTCACTCCTGAGCTGAGTGATCGTTTCCCATTTCTTCACAAGTTCCTCAGGAAGGGACGTTTCAGGATTTTCAGGAAATCGGCTTAAGTGCACACTTTCGCTGTCCCTGTTTTTTTCGGACATAAAGGACCACACCTCGTCCGCCGTAAAACTCAATATCGGCGCCATGAGTTGTGTCATGCCCTTCAACAGAATATTGAGAGCCGTTTGTCCGGAACGTCGTCCTTTTGATTGACGCGGATAGGTATAAAGCCTGTCCTTGATTATATCGAGATAAAAGGAGCTCATATCCACTACACAGAAATTGTAAAAGGTGTGAAAAAAAACGTGGAATTCGAAATTCTCGAAGGCCTTGCGAATTTTTTTATTTATAACCTGAAACCGGTGCAGGATATAACGATCTATCTCTTCCATCTCCTTTAGTGGAATAGCGTCCTGATCGGGATTAAAGTCATGCAGGTTTCCCAGAAGAAAACGGTACGTGTTACGGATTTTGCGGTAGGCTTCGGTCAACCGCTTTAAAATTTCATTGGAAACGCGGATGTCTTCCCGATAATTTTCCGATGCTACCCAGAGCCGTAAAATTTCCGCTCCATATTGGTCGATAATTTTTTGTGGGGCGATGACATTACCCTGGGACTTTGCCATTTTCTTGCCCTTGCCATCCACCACGTAGCCATGTGTCAACACCGTTCTATACGGTGCACGATCACGCGTCCCCACAGATTCCAGTAGAGAACTGTGAAACCAGCCACGGTGCTGGTCGCTGCCTTCAAGGTACAAATCTGCAGGCCACGATTCATTTTCATTCGCCTCAAGCACGGCGGCATGGCTAACACCGGAGTCAAACCAGACATCGAGGATGTCCTGTTCTTTTTTGAACTCTGTGCCTTTGCATGAAGCGCAAGAAGTACCCTTGGGCAATATTTCGTCCACCTCTTTTTCAAACCAGAAGTCTGCGCCACCTTCAGCTGTCAGGTTGACCACATGATCAAAGACTTCTTTTGAGATCAAAGGCTCTTCGCATCCTTTACAGGTGAATATTGCGATGGGAACCCCCCACGCCCGCTGGCGGGAAACACACCAGTCTGGTCGGTTTTCCACCATACTGTAGATCCGATCCCGTCCCCAGGGTGGCACCCATTGGGTCTTGTCGATTTCTGCGAGGGACTTTTCCCTCAACCCATAGCTATCCATCGAAATAAACCATTGAGAGGTCGCACGAAATATAATCGGCTTGTGACAACGCCAGCAATGCGGGTAGGAATGTTTGATCTCACCATCACGAATCAGGAATCCATCTTCTTTTAACTTCTGTGTGATCTCCGGATTGGCTTTAGTGACGAACATTCCACCAAAAAAAGGCAGGTCATCTTTGAACACTCCGGCATCGTTGACAGGGTTGTACGTTTCCAGTCCATACTTCATTCCGACAACATAGTCTTCCTGCCCGTGACCCGGGGCCGTGTGCACACAACCCGTGCCCTGCTCAATCGTAACGTGATCTCCCAAAATTACGGGGGAGTTCCTGTCCGCAAAAGGATGTCGTGTGATCACTCCCTCAAGATCCTTGCCTTTGCATTTACCCAGGACCTGATGGTCAGCAACTTCCCATTCCTTAGCTAATTGGTCCAGGAGCCCTTCCGCTATGATTAACACCTCGTCATTCATTTTTACCGCGATGTAATCAAATTCAGGATGCAGGCACAGCGCAAGATTGGCCGGAAGCGTCCACGGAGTGGTCGTCCAGATTGCAAAATGCAGATTGTCCTGACCTACGCCCGGAATACGATCGTTCCACTCTTCTGTTACAGGAAACTTAACGTAGATGGAAGGTGACTTGTGGTCCTGATATTCAACCTCTGCTTCGGCAAGAGCAGTCTGACAATTGGTGCACCAGTGCACCGGTTTGAGTCCCTTGTACACCATGCCTGACAATGCGAACCGGGTGAACTCCTCAACAATAGTGGCTTCATAACCGAAATTCATCGTGAGGTAAGGGTTCTCCCAGTCGGCAAATACTCCGAGGCGTTTGAATTCATCACGTTGGATATCAACAAACTTGTCTGCGTATTCGCGGCACAGTTTGCGAACCTCAACTTTATCTTTCACCTGCTTTTTGGCTTTCAGTTCCTTGGTGACCTGATGCTCAATCGGTAGACCGTGACAATCCCAGCCGGGAATAAATCCAGCGTCAAACCCTTCCAATCCCTTGATACGAACGATGAAGTCTTTCAGGATTTTATTGAGAGCATGCCCCATATGGATATGCCCGTTGGCATAAGGGGGACCATCATGAAAAACGTACTTCTTTCGCCCTTTAGCCTGCTCGCGGATTTTTCTGTATAGGCCTTCTTTTTCCCAACGCTCAAGAATTTCCGGTTCCCGTTTGACCAGATTGGCCTTCATCGGAAAGTCGGTTACCGGGAGGTTGAGAGTATCTTTGTAATCCATAGGTTCAAGTTGCTAAATTTTAGTAATAGAAAATTACAAGCCCATTGCAGCTTGTGCTTCTTTCATCGTTTCACGGGCCACCTGTCCTGCCTTTTTGGCACCCTCTTCCAGAATCTCTTCCACTTCTTTTGGCTTTGCCGCAATTTCCCGGCGGCGCTCCATGTGAGGTCCCATCCCTTTCATCATGGATTCATACAACATCTTCTTACAATCCATGCACCCAATTCCAGCTGACCTGCAGTCCGAGTCAATCTGCTGTTGCATCTCTTTATCAGAGTACAGCTTGTGAAGTGGAAACAGGTTGCAGACATCGGGGTCCCCCGGATCATTGCGCCGTTGCCGCGCCGGGTCCGTCAACATCGACATGACCTTTTTCTTGACACCCGCTTCGTCATCAGAGAGGAAAATAGCGTTGTTGTAGCTTTTGCTCATTTTCCTTCCATCAATTCCATTGAGCTTGGGTGTTTCTGAAATTTTAGCTTGGGGTTCAGGGAACACATCCTTTTTATAGATGTTGTTGAACCTGCGAACGATTTCCCGAGAAATTTCCAAGTGCGGTTCCTGGTCAACCCCTACAGGCACAAAATTCGCCTTGTAAAGAATGATGTCTGCCGTTTGCAAAACTGGATAACCAAGGAAACCATAGGAACTCATGTCGACATTTTTAACTTCGTCCTGTTTTTCCTTATATGTTGGATTCCTTTCAAGCCAAGGTACCGGGACGATCATGGAAAGGATCAAGTGAAGCTCCGCATGTTCCGGTATCTTTGATTGAACGAACATCGTGGTTTTTTCCGGATCAAGTCCGGCAGCCATCCAGTCCACTGCAACGTTATACGTGAACTCCTTTATTTTTGACGGGTCCTCGTAAAGAGTGCTCAGGGAATGCCAGTCTGCGATGAAGAAAAAACATTCAAAATCATCCTGCAGGGAAATCCAGTTTTTCAGGGCACCAAAGTAATTACCGAGATGCAGCAGGCCCGAGGGCTGCATTCCACTTAAAATTCTTTTTTTCGCCATGGGGTCTTATAACTCAAAGTCTTGATAAAAAGGCAGGAAAAGCTTCCTGGGTCAAAAACTGTACCACAAACATGACCGGCTTTAAAAGAATCCCGCCAAAAATGCCAATTTTTAAAAAACCATCCGCAATAAATATTCCGATAAGGAGAATAGCAAAATACTTATCCACATTGGCCAACCGGTCAGCCCAGGTTGAAGGCAATAACCCTTTCAGGATACTGGAACCATCCAAAGGGAAAAACGGTAACAGATTGAACAAGGCCAGGATCACATTAATCAGGACGACTACGCAAAAAAAGTCGAAAAGACCCACGTAATTCTCAACATCCTTAAACACCATCCGCAACAAAAACCCACCCACCAGGGCTATCATCAAATTAGCTGCAGGTCCTGCCAAGGCAACAAACATCATATGTTTGCGCGGATCGCTAAAATTCCGGGGGTCTACCGGGACTGGTTTGGCCCACCCAAAGTGGAAAAAAATTATGAACAGTGTCCCGATAGGATCCAGGTGACGGAGCGGATTAAAAGATAATCGCCCTCTCCTTTTCGCAGTATCATCCCCTAACAAATAGGCAACGTACCCATGAGAATACTCATGGAGCGTTAGCGAAATGAGGGCAATGGGCGCGAGATATATAAAAAATTCGGTCTGTGTCAAATACAACCTCGGTCTTACTAAAGAAACCTTTGCATAATACCAAAATCAGGGTTTTATTGATTTGAAAGCGGTTCTTTCAAAAAAAAGTCACCGCGAGCTCCTGAAAAGAGCGTGGCCAAGGTATTTCACCTAAGCTTCCGTGGCCCAAAGGGATAGATCCAGAGGGTTTTTCAGTTACCTCCGGGCGTTGCCCGGTTGGGTTGCTTCGTCGCACAGCTCCTCGCAATGGAGAACACTTTGTTTGAAAATTTCCCACGGTATGCAAAGTTCTTCTTCTCTCCTTTAATAAAGGGAAATTTTAAAATCCAACAGGGAAGGAACTGATTTCAACTAAATCGCGGATTAAAAATCAATCCATGCGGTATGGACCCATTCTATCTTATTTAGCCACACCTCCAAAAATTTTCCTGGCTATTTAGCAAAAACACCAATAATTGTAAAAATACCGCGTAATGTGTTACTATATTTCGCCAGTACTATAATAAATTCAATAACTTCTGAGCAATTGAGTATGGATCAGGTTTTTTCAATTGGACACCAGGTTTGGGCTTTTCTTCAATCCCTGGTGAATCCGGAGCAATATTCTGAATGGATTCAACAAGGTTGGCCTATTGCAGTAGGCGTAATAATCCTCATTGCTTTTGTTTATTTATTGAAGGGCCGCCGCCGTAACGTAGAGCGCCGACAGCAATTGGAAGCTCTGGAAGAAGCTCTCCTCGATGATGATATTGAAGAAAAATCACTGGAACTTCCCGATCTTCCAAATGAAACCAGTCTTTATGAAGAATATCCTGATGGTGAAGATTTTTCCGAAAAGGCAGAGGACGATCCTGTTCCTGAGCCACTAGCTCGGACTCTGGCACGAGACCCCGAATTTGGCGGACAAATTGTGATTGCTGCAAACAGCAGTCGCAGACCACCTACAGAACCAGGGCCCGATACGCCCCAGCCGGACAACTCATCTTTGGACCAAGACGATTCGACGGCGGATATTGAAGAGGAGTTCGCCCAGTTTGCCGAGGAACTAAAAGAAAAGGCAAAAGAAGTTCAGCGCCGGCATCAGATTGAAGCTGAGATGATGGAAAATGAGCTTTTTGAGGAAGATCTGGAAGAGCAGGTATCTACAGGACCAATCGTCCTTTCTGCAGTTGACATGTTGCCGGAGGAAGATGAATCTGATAGCAGTTGGAATCAGGAACTTGATGACTTACTTGAAGAACCCCAAATCTCCAGGGTAAGTGACGGGGACTTATTCGAGCGCGAACCTCTGGAGGTTAAAGAGCGCAATGAAAGATTGATCGAGACTCTTGAAGAATTCCAAAGGGATTTTGAGCATAAATTACAGTCTCGAACTTTGTCCCAACTTGCACAGAAAAATTTTGAACTGGTAGAATCATTAAGCGACTCTGAGCAGACCCGGGAATACCAAGCAATGAAAAGAACACAACTTGATTCCCTTTCAGCCCTGGAGTCCATAGTATTCGGGACGGAGAAGAAAAAGCGATGAGCTCCAATCTCAGAATTGTAGCTGTAGGCAGTGGCAAGGGCGGTGTTGGCAAAAGTCTGCTTTGTACCAACATGGCAATCGCCATGGCACTTAGCGGGATGAAGGTTGTTCTGGTTGATACCGATTACGGAGCATCCAACCTCCATGCGCTTTTGGGAATCAGCAACCCCAAACTTGGTCTTAAAGACCTTTTTCAACAGAAAGACCTGGATCCGGAAGACTTCCTGCTCAATACCGGCATTGACAATCTGAAGTTTATGAGCGGCTCAGGAGATCTTCCGGGTAGCGCCAACCTCAATGAAGAACAACTGTCACGTGTACACTCTCTCATCCGGGCACTGGATGCTGACATGGCATTTCTTGACCTTGCCCCCGGGAACGCCTCCGCCAATATGGATCTGTTCAATCTGGCGGATGATCAGGTTGTCGTGTGCACCCCAGAAATGACTTCCGCCATGAATACCCTGAGTTTTATCAAAACCGGGCTGTTCAGAAAAATCAGCGAAGCGTTCAGTGATGACCGCGAAATCCATGATGTTACTGACTATTCCCGCCACCTGGGTTCAGACGAGGAAATATTTGAGATCAACAGGCTCCGGATGAAAGTTCTGGACAAGGACAAAGAGGCCCTGGCGAAACTCAATACCATTATCCGTAATTATCGTCCTTACCTGATTCTCAACCGCGTCCGGAAAAAGAAAGATCTTTTAATGGGCGACAATGTAGTTCAATTGTCCAGAAAATACCTCGAAGTAGAAACCCGTTTCTCTGGATACCTCGTGGAAAGTGACCGGGTCCACGACTCTGTCGATGAAATGATCCCGTTTCTGATTAAAGACCCACAAAGCCCTCCCTCCCAGAATATACAAAAGATTGTAGGTGCCCTGACCCAGATGGACATTCACCTTGCAAAAAAAGACGATGCTATTTACGTTTCGAAACAAATCAAACTAACGGCTGGATGGGGATCCTGACCCCCTATCCACGGATTCGCTATCACATTTTAACCGAATACCTGTTTGGGGTTGATTTCGTATTCCACAATTGGACAATAAGATTTCATGGATTCCAGGACAAAAAAGCAACTACGCGATCTTGCATTAAAAGCAAAGGAGCGAAAGGACTCTCTTTATGTTGTTGGTGGCACGGTAAGGGACCAATTACTTGGCCGTAATTTTCGTGATATTGACCTTGTTTGCGTCGACGCCGGTTTCTGGGCCCATTGGTTTTCAAAACATATCAACTCCAGCGTGGTTACCCTTCACGATACACCTGGGCAGGAGGTGCTTCGCGTCCCCATCAGCAAAAATTTTTATTGCGATTTTTGTACACGCCAGGGGAATTCTTTAGAAGAAGACCTTTCACACCGTGATTTCACTATCAATTCATTGGCCCAAACTCTGGATAGTTTTTTAGACAACAAAAGAGCTCTTACTGATCTATTTAATGGTCTCCAGGATATAGACAATCGCATCATCCGCCTGCTTCCCTCCGATCCAATTAAAGATGACCCGCTACGGATGTTGCGGGCTTTCCGACAGGCAGCAGTTCTGAACCTTCGTATTGCTTCAGACACATTGGATGAAATAAAGGAAAAAGCTTACAGCATCTATCAGGTTTCAAGTGAACGAATTTCTCAAGAATTGTTGCAATTCTTTAATGCACAGCGACCAGACATCCATGGTTTTTTGGGCACTGGATTACTTTCTGAACTGATGAATTATGCGGGAATTGTTTACTGTGAAGCTGAACATCTGTTGGATCATTGGAATTATTATCAAACCTGTTGGGATGACCCTAAAAATCCTTTACGCCGCTATAAAAACTACTATGAGGATTTACTTAAAAACAATTCACAACGCGCCCAATTTGGTATATCGCTTCTTTTTGCTCATTTAAATTTTAAAGCTGCAAATAAGTTTTTGGAGTTTTATAAATTCAGCAACAGGCAGACAGAAAATGTGGTCGATACAGTTCAACTCTGCAAAATAATTGACCAATATTGGATCGACAATAGAAACCAGCCATCCGGCCACCTGCTATACCAATGGTGCAGCAAATTCGAAAAGTCATTCCCTCAAGCCTTACTTCTGGCTTCCATCTCACTTATAAACAACCCGGATAAATCCGAAAATTTAAAAACATTTAGTGAAACCTGCTTTAACTTTTACAGAAATCAATATTTGCCCGCCATTACAGCAAAACCACTAATTTCGGGAAATGATTTACAGGAAACCTTTAATTTGAAACCTTCCCCAGTCTTCAAAACCCTTCTCGAAAAAATCAGGGAAGCTCGCGTACTGGGTGAAGTGAAAACAAAAGAACAGGCCGAATCGTTAATTCCGGAATTACTTAAAAAGGAATCTAATTGACCATGGAATACACCACCACTGAATGGAACAATAAAAAAATCATCCTGGGAGAAAGCGACATAAACCCCTCTGAACCCTTCCGCCTGTTGATCGGATTCCACGGAGCCGATTCCACTCCTGAAAACATGCTCATCCATGCCGGAAAATTAAATCTCAACAACACCGCTCTGTTATTCCCAGAGGCTCCAATCGATGCAGGAAAAGGCCTCTGGAGCTGGTGGAAAGATGGGCCTAATCAAAAAGAAACAGTGGCTGAGTTTTTAAAATTCACTGACAACTTTGTTAAGTCTGCTCAACACTGGGCTTCAGAAAAAGCAGATCAGTATGAAACTCACCTCTGGGGTTTCTCCCAGGGAGGTGCCGCAGCTCTCGTTTACTCTATATTGGGTCCACACACGATCCATAAATCTGCATCTATTTGCGGATTCCTCCCTGAATTACCAGAGGTTACTCCTGAGTCAGAAAAACCTTTATGTAATATTCTTGGTATTTATGGTGCAAATGATAATGTAGTCCCCTCTTTCCTCGCCGAGTTTGCCCTGGATGAAATCAAGGGACAGGGACACAATGTTAAAATTCTGGAAACAGATCAGGGACACGAAGTCACAGCTGACAATCTCTCGGAACTCAGTGGATTTTTCTCCACACAATAGCCCCGCCAGTCCTGATAAAGATTGACTGCCCTCCCCCTTCTGGTAATATTGAAATTGTTTTTATTAAAACTTGTTTTAATCAGGCGCTAGGAAAGACGGTGCAATTCCGTCGCGGACCCGCCGCTGTAACCGGGGACAAAAGCCGCAGAATGTCACTACCCTAACGGGTGGGAAGACGCGGTGAGTAGATAGATCCGGAAGCCAGAAGGCCTGCCTGGTTAGACTTCACACACTCTTCGGGAGAACAAGAGGTGAAGAAATACCTGAAATTCTCACTGCCCCGGTTCCAGGAACCGGCCCCTTCCAGTTTTCAAACTAGACCTAAAAGAAACGGCAACACCTGCCTTTTTGCCTGTGTATTCCTGATCTTACTTGTCTCTGTCGAGACCGCTTTTGCAGATAAAGCTCCACAGCGCATCATATCCATGGCTCCGTCCATCACCGAGTCCCTGTTCGCTTTGGGCGCAGGTGAGCGCGTCGTTGGCCGAACCGATTTCTGTAAATGGCCAAAGGAAGCGTGCCAACTCCCCAATGTTGGAGGAATGCTGAATCCCAGCACGGAAACCTGGTTAACCCTTAAACCAGACTTGATCATATTTTTAAAATCCAGTGATCGGTTGGTATCCAAAGCTAAAAGCCTGGGGCTCAACACCCTCACGGTTGATATGAACCGAATCAATAGCATATTTAAAAGCTGGAAGTTGATGGGCGACACTCTCGGGATTCAAGATTCAGCAGCAAACCTGGAACACTCTATTCTCAAAGAAATCGAATTTATTAAATCCAAAACCCGAGGACTCCCAAAAATTGAAACCTTACTGCTGTTAGGTGACAGTTCAGATCCCGGCCGTGATTTGTTTGCAGTGGGTCGTTCCACCTTTCTTGGAGAACTTATTGAGCTTGCAGGTGGTAAAAATATTCTGGAAGACCCGGATGCGAATTACCCTCGTATCTCAAAAGAATTTATCCTTGCACGGTCTCCAGAAGTGATTATCGAAGCAGGGCCAAAATCCAATTTAACCGGCGACGAATACAAACGCCGTATGAAAGAATGGGAACCTTTCTCCTCGATAAAGGCCGTTCAATCCAAGCGGATTCATTTTATCGGTGAAGACTATGCCGTCATTCCAGGCCCACGTTTGCATTTAATACTCAAACAATTTGCCCAGGCTTTACACCCTGATATTTTTGCCGGCAGTTCTTCAACCACGAAAAAATGAAAAACATTGAAATCGCAACATCATCCCGGATTAAAAATGAAATTGAAAAAGGTGGTATTCCTCTGCTAAACGTTCAGGACCTGTCTTTCTCTTATACAGATACTCCTGTTTTACGTGGAATAGCAATGAGCATCCATCCTGGAGAATGGGTGGGAGTAATCGGCCCAAATGGTTCTGGAAAATCCACTTTGATTAAATTACTGGGAGGCCTGTTAAAGGCACCTTTCAACTCTATTCAATTCCATAATAAAAGTATTGAGAAATATTCCAGACTGGACCTGGCTCGCGAAATTGCCTGGGTTCCACAGGAAACAGCAACACCATTTTCCTTCACAGCTTATGAGATGGTGATGATGGGTCGCCACCCTTATCTGAAAGCCTTTCGTTTTGAAAGTCAGGAAGATCACGATATTTGTCATCGGGCAATGGAGGTCACTTCAACCACAGAATTTAAAGCCCGCAAATTTTCTGAATTGAGCGGTGGCGAAAAGCAACGCGTCCTCATTGCGAGCGCCATTGTCCAGTCGCCTAAAATCATGCTCCTCGACGAACCCACCGCCTCTCTCGATCTAAAATACCAGGTTCAAGTCCTCGACATACTGGAAAGGTTGAACATACAGCGTGGTATCACTTTGGCACTGGCCATGCACGACCTGAACCTTGCCACAAAATATTGCCATCGTCTGGTTCTCATAAAAGAAGGAAGGATTATTTGCGACGGTCCTCCGGAAACAGTCCTGCAAAAGGAAATCATCGAGGAAGTCTACGAAGTGAAAGTTCAAATGATGAAATCCCCAAAAGACGGAACTCCATTGATCTTTCCGGAGTCCGCGTAATGATTACTGGAATTCTTACCGCGCGGAGATTTGCACTGAGCCTGACTGGCTTTGGCATGTTATTCGTAGCAACTGTGACCCTATCCCCACTGATCGGCCCTACAAAAATTGATTTATATAATGCCCTGTTTGGTTCCTCAAATTATACAGAAAACGTGGATGCCAATATTCTTTTTGTGGCCCGTTTACCTAGAATATTAATGGCTGCACTTACAGGTGCGGCTTTATCACTTGCCGGTGCCGTATTTCAAGCTCTATTGCGAAACGATCTCGCAGCCCCGTTCACTTTGGGGGTTTCAAGTGGCGCCTCCCTGGGTGCCGTTCTGGCGATCAGCCTGGGATGGAATTTTTCAATCCTGGGATTACCAGCCTTTTCCCTGGCCGCTTTTCTTGGCGCACTGGGTTCTATTTTTCTTGTGTTTAATCTCGTCAGAACTCCGCAGGGACAGTTTTCAACTTCACTTCTTTTACTGGCAGGGGTTACGGCCAATTTCTTTTTCGCCTCGCTCGTGATGTTCATCCATTACCTATCCGACTTCACCCGCTCCTTTCAGATTGTTCGCTGGTTAATGGGGAGCCTCGATGTCACTCATATGGAAAACATGCTCTCCATTTTTCCCCTGGTCGCTCTAGGTATAGCAGTCCTGATATTTAATGCTCGAGATTTGAACCTAACCAGTACCGGAGTTGAATCGGCAATGAGCCGTGGCGTAAATGTTGAGCGAACCCAGAAAATTGGATTCATCATGGCTTCTCTCGTTACAGGAGCCGTAGTATCCATCAGTGGCCCAATCGGTTTTGTCGGTCTTATCGTGCCTCATATTGTTCGCCTGATTGTTGGTCCTGATTTACGCATCCTTTTACCCTCTTCTATATTTTTTGGAGCCAGTTTTTTAATACTCTGCGACAACTTTGCCCGCACACTCATGGCACCTGTAGAAATTCCAGTGGGTGTTATAACTGCCATGCTGGGTGGACCATTTTTTATCTGGTTATTGAAGAGAAAGCCAGCGTAATGAATCTATCTTATCTCTCATGACAACCAATTCTAAATCCTTGATGATTCAGGGCACGGGCTCGGGCGTAGGAAAAAGTATTCTCACGGCTGCTTTTTGCCGCTGGTTTAAAAAGCGAGGGTTCCGTGTAGCTCCTTTTAAAGCCCAGAATATGTCTCTCAATTCTTTCGTGACAAAAGAAGGACTCGAGATGGGCCGTGCTCAGGCCTACCAGGCACAGGCATGTGGAATTGAGCCACATGTTTGCATGAACCCGGTTTTACTCAAGCCCTCCGGAGACAATATGTCCCAGGTTGTGTTAATGGGGAAACCACGCAGAAATGCAGATGCCCGACAATATTACGATAGTCGTGAAGAACATTTGGCGGCTGTAAGTTCTTCTTTAGAATATTTAAAAAAGAATTATGAAATGGTTGTAATTGAGGGTGCCGGGAGCCCCGCGGAAATCAATCTACGTAAAAACGATATCGTGAATATGACCACAGCAAAATTGGCTAAAGCTCCAGTTTTGATTGTGGGGGACATCGACCGGGGCGGAGTTTTTGCCTGGATGAAAGGGACCTACGACCTTTTAACAGAAGATGAAAAGGCGCATGTTGCGGGTTTCATAATCAATAAATTTCGTGGGGACATCAACCTGTTAACTCCCGGAATCAAAATGTTTGAAGACATGGTCAAAAAACCCGTATTGGGGGTAATTCCTTTTCAACGCGAATTGTTTGTTGATGAGGAAGATGCAATCCCTATCCTGGACAAAGCCCAAAATGATCCTTCTCTTTTGAAAATTGTTATCCTGCGACTTCCGCGTATTTCAAATTTCACTGATTTCACCCCTTTGGTCGAAGACCCGAATGTGTCCGTGCAATATGCCTGGCAACCTAACCAGATAAGTCATCCAGATCTACTCATCATTCCAGGAAGCAAAAACACTCTGGCAGATTGCCTTTTTCTTAAAGAACAGGGACTGGATAAAGTCATCAAGGAGTGCCATGAGAATGGTTGTACCGTCCTGGGAGTTTGTGCCGGGTTTCAAATCCTTGGAAAAACCATTGAGGATCCGGGCAACGTAGAGAGTGGATTGCAAAATATCTCTGGCCTCGGATTTTTCGAAATGACCACTACTCTCCTACCTGAGAAAGTAACGCGACAGGTCAATCCCAATACATGTCCAAGCCCATTATTGAATGAATCTCTTGAACTTGCGGGCTACGAAATACATATGGGAACGACTAATTTTGAAAATACTTATCACTCCATATTTTCCAATAATGATGGCACACCATCTGAGCCTCTTGGAATTTGCAACGATGACGGAAGCGTAATCGGTACCTACCTGCACGGGTTGTTTGATACCGACGAATTCAGGGAAACATTTTTAAAAAGATTACGAGAAAAAAGAAAACTTCCCGAACCGACCAACAGATTTGATTTCTCCAAAACCCGCGAAGAACAGTTCGAAAACCTTTCAGACCTTATTGACAAACATATTGATCACCAGAAGATACTTAAGGTTTTGGAGCAGCAGGCATGATTTTAAAAAATTCACCCGTACCAGGATTCGTCGTTGCTGGGACACATTCATCAGTTGGTAAAACCTCAGTGACCCTTGCCTTGCTTCGCCTCCTTCGGAATAAGCGAGTCCCTGTTCAACCATTTAAGGCTGGCCCCGACTACATCGATCCGGGGCATCATAAGCAAGCCGCCGGAGTACCCAGTTACAACCTGGATTCCTGGATGTGCACCCGCACTTACCTGAAAAACCTTTTCGCTGATGTTATGCAGCCCGGCTCCCTGGCCGTTGTGGAAGGTGTGATGGGTTTATTTGATGGAGCCTATCCAACAAATGACCGGGGAACCACGGCTGATATCGCCAAGCTGTTCAACCTTCCCGTAATGCTCGTTATCGATGGCAGCCAGATGGCCCGTTCGGCTGCGGCACTTGTTGATGGTTTCACCAAATTTGATCCAGACCTGAAGTTTCTCGGTGTGATCGCGAATCGTGTGAGCAGTCCGAAGCATGCAAACCTTATTAAGGCAGCATTGCGATATCACACAGACATCCCCTATCTCGGAAATATCCCCACCAACCCTTCACTCAGCATCAGTGAACGTCACCTCGGGTTGCATCAAGGCCTGGAGCAAACGGACCAGCGATACAATGATTGGGCCGAACATATTGATAAGCATATCGACATCAAAAAACTATTGCGCAAAACCGGGTTTAAGAAAGAAATAAAAACAACCGTCACCACTTCATTAAAACGATGGAAAAAAAACTCCACAAGAACATTCAAGGTTGGAATCGCAAGAGACGAAGCCTTTCAGTTTTGTTACCAGGACACTCTGGATTTAATAAAACATCATTCAGGCAGCATCTCATTCTTCTCACCACTTAAGGACAAGAAACTTCCAGAGGATTTGGACTGGCTTTACTTTCCCGGGGGCTACCCCGAATTATTTGCAAAAAAGCTCAGCAAAAACTCGAAAATCATAAAATGCATCCAGGAATTTGCTAAAACCCGCGGGGTGTTGGCAGAGTGCGGCGGTTTGATGTACACGGGCAAAGCTATTATTGACTCCAATGGTGTAAAACACCCCATTCTCGGCCTTTTAAATTTAACGACCTCCATGAAACCTTCTGGACTGACCATAGGGTATCGGGATTTAAAACAAGTCCAATCAAAACTTCCTACGAAAATAATAAAACTTAAAGGCCACGAATTTCATTTTTCAAATTTCAAATCTAATAGAGAACCCCCCGTTTTTTCACAAAAAACCAGGAAAAACTGCGAACCAATCACAGACGGCTATATAAAGAACCGTACTCTGGCCTTATACAGTCATATCTACTGGGGATCCTCACCCGAAACTTTCAGAGCCCTGGTCGAGTGGATGCGCGGGACCCATTAACTCATGACTAAACGTTCAGGTTTTTTTTCGGCATTGAGTTTTTTGACTGTCCTTCCCGTGGGGAAAACACGTCTTGAGCCCAGCCCCAACGCCGCCTTGTTTTTCCCAATCGTAGGCGTGCTAATCGGGTTATTTATTTTCGGGGTCGACCAATTCGCCACCGACTTCCTGTTTCCTGAGGTTCGTGGACTTTTTGTTGTTGCATTACTCGCAGTTCTGTCAGGCGGACTTCACCTTGATGGCCTCGCAGATTCTGCAGATGGCCTACTCTCACACCGAAGTCGAGAAGAAATGCTGACCATAATGCATGACCCCAGAATCGGTACCATGGGGGTACTGGCACTGGTCTTTTGTCTTACTTTCAAATGGGTAGCGCTGATCTCCCTCTCGGCACCCGAAACCAAATACTGGATTCTGGCAGCACCGGCTATCGCCCGGGTAGCCCTGGTTGCAGGCCTCGTCATTTATCCCCACGCAAAATCAGAGGGAGGAACTCACTCGACATTTTATCAAAAAGGCAAATGGCTCCTGTTGTTTCTGGCCTGGCTGCCTTTCCTCATCCTGTTTTTAAATGATTTGGGTTCTGGAGTAGCAGGGCTTGTTGTATTTATCAGTGTCTTTTATTTATTCAACCAGTTTGTTGTTGGAAAACTCGGAGGAATCACGGGAGATACTCTGGGAGCCCTTTGTGAGATAATGGAAACCTGCATATTTTTAGTCGGAGCAGTAATCATGGCAAATGGATTTTAAACCTATGGCATCAGGTCTCAAATTACTCATCACTGGCGGTTGTCGGAGCGGAAAAAGCCAATACGTGCTCAACCGCTTTAAAATTTTCAGTGGAAAAAAGTCTTTGCTGGCTACCGCCGAAGCGCTCGATGAAGAAATGAGCGAGCGTATTGTCCGCCACCGCGTAGAACGGAGTAAGGATTGGACAACAATTGAGGAGCCGTTGGAGCTTAGCCCGATATTTGAAAAAGAAATGTCACAAGATAATCTCATCGTATTGGACTGCCTCACCCTTTGGGTGACTAACCTGATGATGAAGGGACATTCGGAACAATCTATTTTTCAAAAAGCGGATCAATTAATTGCTACGATCGCCCAATGTCCAGGAACAGTAGCTGTGGTAACCAATGAAGTTGGCTCCGGCATTGTTCCGGATAATGAAATGAGTCGCCAGTTTCGTGATCTCGCCGGCCATATCAATCAACGTTTCGCTGTCGCTTTCGATGAAGTGGTGATGCTGGTGTCAGGTTTGCCCGTAACAGTCAAACAGCCCCCGTCTCGTTCTGGCAACTTCATTTCGAGCACCACACCCCATTCCTTCCCTCAAACTGAAAAACGGGGAGTCTACAACGCTATTTATAATCGGCGGGACATGCGGCATTTCTTATCAGACCCCATACACCCTGAAGTGGTCGGACGAGTTCTGGACGCAGCGCATCACGCAGGGTCGGTGGGTTTCATGCAACCCTGGAATTTCATCATTATCGATGACCCAACTGTTAAACAAAAGATTTATGAGAATTTCAAACAGGCTAATGCGGAAGGAGCAGAAAAGTTTGAAGGAGACAAGAAAGAATTGTATCAGTCCATGAAACTCCAGGGCATTCTGGATGCCCCGCTCAATATCTGTGTCACTTGCGATTCATCCCGAATGGGTCCAAATGTATTGGGACGGAACACAATGCCCGAAACCGATTTGTTCAGCACCTCTTGTGCCGTACAGAACCTGTGGCTTGCGGCACGGGCAGAAGGACTGGCTGTGGGTTGGGTTTCTATCTTGGAAAAGCAGAAGCTGAAAAATGACTTGAGGATCCCTGAACACCTGCAACTGGTCGCTTATCTTTGCATGGGACATTGTGAAGGCTTTTACAGTGAACCCATGTTGCAAAAGAAAGGTTGGGCCCACCGCCTGTCTCTAAAGGATCTGGTCTTTTATAACCATTGGGAGGGTGAACCCAGCGAATTTAAAGTCTCTCTACCCAATCCACCAAACAAGTCAAATTAACAATTTGGTAGTGTCAAGAAAGTTTCGCACTTTTGATATTGGAAAGTCCTCAATCAGGCCTGTTGTTGGACCTGTGGATTTGATGGAAAACGCTAAAGCGTTTTCCATCAAATCCACAGATCAGGATCAGGCGACTTTCTGATTCTCCATTTCCTTGAAGTGGTCCATGTTGATGTACCGCCTCGCTCCCCACTTGGTCCCGGCGACGTGCATAAGCCTGGCCGCCGCCAGCATCAATGCGGACTGTCCATCTGGGAAACGCCCAACCACTCGCGTCCGGCGCCTGATCTCACGCAGGACGCGCTCCAGCGGATTATTCGTCCGGATATTCGGCCAGTGCTCTCTGAAAAAGTTGTAATACGATAACGTTTAATGCGCTCCGGTCTTCACTTTCTCCAATGCTTTCGACAGTTTCATTGTCATTAGTTTTGCCGCAACCGCATTAATCTTCTCCAGAACCGCCTGACGATCCTCCTAAGCATGGATTGCCTTCAGCATGTTCGACACTTCTTTCATCTTGTTTCGAGGCACAACTGAAATTACATTGCTATAAAAGTGTACCGTGCATCGTTGAGGATCTGCATCCGGATAGAAGTCATGAAGCGATTCCACCAGCCCCAGGCACAGATCCGAGACGAGCAGCTTCACGCTCTTAAGGCCACACTCCTTAAGGTGTCGCAAAAAGTTGCTTGATCCGGCCTTGTCTTCCTTCGCCCCCTCGCAGACACCCAGCACTACCCGGTATCCCTGTCGGTTCACACCGATGGCCAACAGTACAGAAACGTTCTTCACCTCACCTCCCCAACTGCGTTTCAAACAAATCCCGTTCAGATACACATACGGATGCTCCCCTTCGATCTTACGGTTTCGCCATTCCTCGATCTTTTTATAAACCTTCTGGCTTAACTTGCTGACAGTACCCGGACACACACGAGTTCCCCATAACTGCTGAGTGATGTCCTCCACTCGACGAACGGACATACCTGCCAGATACATTTCCATCAAGGCTTCCTCAACTGACGATTCACGCCTCTGTTACCGCCAAATGATCGCCGTCTCGAACGTAAACGTCCGCAGTTTCGGTACCTTCAGGTCCATCTCGCCCGCCTGCGTCAGAAGCTTCCGATCATAATGGCCGGCCCACGTTTCCTTCCGACCCTCCGACCTCTCATACTTGGAGGCACCACACAACCGGTCCGCCTCCGCATCCAGAAAACCGTTCAGCGTTTCCTCAACCGTCGAACGCATTATCCCGTTCACATGACTCTGGATTTTACCTTCATATATCGATACAATATTTGACGCTACGTCTTCCCTAGACTTCGCTTCCATTTTAAGTCCTCCTTGGTAAGTCTGTTTTTGGCTTCTTCCAAAACGAAGTATACAGACCCAATCGAGGGCTTTCCTTTTTCCAGCCAATACGACCAAATCAAATGTGCGAAAAATATCGTACGGTATCCCAAAACCGGATAAAACACAGGAGCAAAAACAAAAAAAACGGCTAAAATAGCCGCCAAAACATCATGCCCAACAAGGGCCACTGTCCGGTGAATACTAGCTTTGTACACCCTGTGGGAAAATGCTCCGCATTTTCCACAAGGCCACAGCCTGACTGTTAACCAATTTCGCGGCACTCACAAATTAAATTGACTTCTTGCAACAGATTAATATTCCTTGCCCTTCATAAACTCTCTCATTTACAAAATATGGGGCATCAAATCCAGCGGATATTAAGAGTTCAATTAAATGGTCCTTAGAATACCTCCTGAGAAGCAAATCTAAATATTCATTATTTATATTTTGGACATGCTCAAAACTTTCCCTTAAATCCTCGAATTTCCCTGACTTTTCTAAATCGTTTCTAATTGCCCTAAACAACTTCTTTAAATTTGCGTCTTTTCTTGGACCAGTTATCCTTATTTCTCCTCCAGGCTTAAGCACCCTTTTAACTTCAGACAAGCAATCTACAACAGATTTTTCTTCCAAACTGTAAATAACATTATTTGACAAAACATAATCGAAAAAATTATCATTTAGGCCAAATAGAGAGGTAATATCTTGTTTTACTGGAATTATTCCTGGCCCAAGCGAATCCTTTCTTAAGTGTGCTTTACATTTTTCACGCAATATATTTAACATCATTTCATTGTTATCAATCGATACTATCAACCGATTTGAGCCTTTTTCCGAAGCTAACAAACTAGTCAAATTCCCAGTTCCTGCACCCATATCTAAAACTTTAGCGCTGGATGAAATCAATTCTACCGGTTCATTATTCTCCCCCAAAATACTATACAAAAGATTTGGATATACTTTTGTATTCATTAAAATTTGATCATAAGACAAAGAATATTCCGACCACACCAAAGATTCTTTTAATAAATGGACCAAGTCCATAAAATAATGATTTTTTTTATGAGGATCATCGAACATTAACTCAATAGTAATTAGCCAACCTCGCGTTTGGGAAGTATTGTCTGCCTCATTCAAACTCGGATCTTTAGGGATTCTATAAGCTCTCTTAATGCCATTAAGTCTTGCATAGCGCTTACTAGTATATGTAATATTTTCAATATCAATTGAAGGCAGGTTTTCCTTATCCCCAAACACTTTTATTCCATGCTCAATCACCTCTTTATAGTTGTCCAAAAAGTAAGTCCACTCCAATACACTTTTCCATCTATTCCCCTCCATAGTTTGATCAAATGCCAACGACAATGCCTGATTCCAATCTAATATCCTAAACTTGGAATCCAGAACATACATGGGTGTCAACGGATCAGCTGTAGGTAAAGTCTTAAAATTAAATCCCTCATTTAAAAGGTGTAACGGAGACGCGTCCAATCCAGGAATTCTTTTGTTCTCTGAAAAAGCTTTTCTGACTACAACCTCTTCAGGCCTAAGTACCTTTTGAGGCCTATCAATTCCCCTAAAAAAAGTAACACTGGTGCCCAAAGGAAGATTCAAATTTTTTAATTCCAAACCCCTTATTAAAATAATTGAAAAAACAAATAGCAAAAGGATAGGCAACCAATATTGAATCGTCAGCTCATGGATCAAAGCATTTACAGACCCCCATGAAGCAATTAAAAAAACAATAAAACCAATTACGCGGTCGGGGTTAAAAATAGAGCTATTAAAAAAACTATTCATCGCTCAAAATAATTTCAGGCCCATTGCAATTGCCGGGACATTTACATTTGCGAATCGTTCACAACTCAACCCTTCTAGGATTTCAAATCCACATTTTGAATAAAACCCCTCATTTTTACTTTCACATGCTAGAAAAAGTTCTTTAATTTGAAAAGAACAATATGCTGTATCAATTAACGAATCAACTAAAACCTCCCCCAACCATCTTCCTCTAAAATCGGGATGAACAATCACCCTACTAACCTCAGCTTTATTTATTTTTCTTTTTACCATCGAGGAGTAATAGTCATCGAACCCATTAAATGATTCCAAAATATCGAAAGGATGCTGAAACTTCTCAAGAACTTGAAAGTTTTGACTTAAAACAGGATCATTTGCTTCTCTTACAATTTCATCAACATATTTTTCATAATATAATTGCACTTGATGCATTGGAAAAACTAATCTAGCGCACCCAATAATATTTTGATTTTGATCGAAAGCGCCTAATGGATATGAAAATCTGTCGGAAAAATCTAGTTCCATTTTCAATATATCAGCATTTTTTTCCTTTGGTATATACCCCAAATTATTCCATACGTCATATCGCAAGGAAAAATAGTCTTTCAACTCTTTTTTACCTTGAAGAGGCCTAATCTTCACCCAACCTTTGACCCTTTGCTTAATAAAGGCTTTTCTTAACATTGAAAACAAGTCAGTTGTAGAGGTTACTGCAGACGCCCTAAGGATTGAAGCAGAGTTTCTTCCCCCATCTTCTCCATGAAATTCCGGGATTGATGAAACAACAATTTCTACCCGGCTACTTTCTTTAATATTTTCGAAACTATCTATTGCCTCAGAAACCTCTTCAATCGAGTATCCCATAGCAATAAAAATGATTTTGTAATTTTTGCATCTTAAATCTTGATTAACTAGATTTAGGGCTTCCACCAAATCATCTTTCTTTATTACTCCGCCATCATTTTTTCTTCTTAAATAATACAAATGACACCATTGCTTAATATTCTTTGTAGCATGCAGCATTCTAGATTCTTTATTAACTGCAGTAACAACTTTTATTGGATCAATTTCAATATTTCTTGAAATTTCTTTTTCTTCAAATCTCGGCATTTTAAATTTTCATCTAAATTTTAGTGGATCGCTAATTATTGTTCCCCAATCCAATTATTGTCAATAAAAAATATCCCTCACTCCTTATAAAAATTCAATTTTACTTGAAAAATAAATATTGCTTACCGAAATTAAAACACACTCTTCATACCCAATCTAATACTTCGGATAAAATACAATTCAATACATTTTTATGCCCAAAATTTTAATTTCCATATTTATTCCCTATTTTTCAATTTAAGTACTTTTTCCTTAAAATGGTTATATGAATTAATATAAAGTATTCTTTCTCATAAGTTTTATTCTTTCAATTATTTGTTTCAAAAGGGGTTGTTCCCTTATAATCTAGATAGCAAAACAAACAACATTACACCCTGATGAACATTTCTATTAAACATATTGGAGCTTCTCTCCTGCTTTTTTTCGGTATTTTCATACAAAATGCCAATTCAGAAGTGTTCCCTATTGATCTGGATGAGGATGGGTTGATCGATCAATGGCAACACAAGACTGCCAACGGCCTTCCAACCAAAATAGAATACGATAAAAATGCCGACGAGCAGATCGATCAGACGGACTATTATGATCCGCGCGGAGTGTTAATTCGTGCGGAGCTTGACCGGGATTTTAATGGCAAAATCGATCAGGTCCAGTATTATTCAGCGGAGGGTGGGCTGATACGCATTCGCAAGGATCCCATCTTTACCGGAATTATGTCCCTTACTGAATATTACGATCGCCTTGGCAGACTAAAACAGATCGAAACAGATATCGAAGGCGATGGGAAACCAGAGGTTCGCAAGGTTTTCAACCAGGACGAGCAGTTGTCTCTTGTTGAACGCGACCGTGATGCCGACGGAAAATTCGATACCTGGGAATACATCGGAGAACTAGGCGAATTGACTCACGCCGCGTTTGATACTACCGGGGACGGGAACCCGGACCAATGGCATTATTTTAAAGGTGACAAAAGGATCCGGGTTGAATACGATCTGAATGGCGATAGCACAGCGGACCGCTGGGACCACTACAATTCAAGAGGTCACCTGATCCGCGTTGAAGTGGACAACAATTACGATGGAAAAATAGATACCGTCAAACGTAAAAGGAGGTAAGAGTGTTAAAACGTATCAGCTGGTTGGTCCTGGTTACCGGCCTCGGAACCCTTACGGCCTGTGCTCCAGGCCCTACTAAAACGGTTCCCAAGGAGTATCAGGCCGGGCAGGAGTATTTCCACAAAGTCTGCTCAAACTGCCACGGACCCGATGCCATGGGAGGTGGAAAAGGCCCCAAACTGATTGACGCAGAATTCCTGCCCCCGGATTTTACGGACGACGATATTCGCGACACCATCATCAACGGTTCCACTTCAGGGAAAATGCCTTCGCAGAAATCCAAATATACGGACCAGGAAATCACCGAAATCATTAAATACCTGCGCTATTCTCAACAGGCTGCGGGGATTGCCCCAGAGGAAGATATAGAAGAGGAAGAAGAGGAGGAATAGTTCTGAATATTAAATTCCTTCATCCCAACGGGACCGTTTGATGCAAAATTTTATTAAACCAATATCTCCCATCTCTAAAGACAATCTTGAAAAGGCTCGCGCCCATCTCGACAATCTCACCAAACCCAGAGGCAGCCTTGGGGAACTCGAAAACTGGATAGCCCATTACGCTGCTATCAAGGGACCCGAGTCCTGTGAAATCAAATCGAAGGCTGTCGTTCTGTTTGCCGCCGATCACGGGGTGGTCGAGGAAGGAGTCAGCGCCTACCCGCAGGAAGTCACTGCACAAATGGTGCTCAATTTTATCGCCGGGGGAGCAGCCATCAACAGCCTGGCACGCCATGCAGGGGCTGAGCTTTCGGTGGTCGATGTCGGGGTCAAATCCCCTCTCCCGAAACACTCGACACTTTTATCTCATAAAATCGCTAACGGTACTCGCAACATGGTTCAGGAACCCGCCATGGAGCGAAATCAAGCTGAAGATGCCCTGAATCTGGGTTATCAAGTTGCGCAGGAAAAGGCAGTCGGAGGAGCCGACTTACTGGTTGCCGGAGACATGGGAATCGGCAACACCACCTCTGCAACAGCGATACTTTCGGTCTTACATGCCAAGCCGCCTTCAGAATTGACTGGGAGAGGCACGGGAATAGACGATGCCACGCATCAAAATAAAATCAGAGTGATCGAAAAAGCGATCAATCGGAACCAACCGGATTCCTCTGACCCGGTGGATGTCCTCACAAAGCTTGGTGGTTTTGAAATTGGAGCTATGGCGGGGTTTTATCTTGGAGCGGCATCGAATGGCACTCCGGTCCTGATCGATGGAGTGATTTCCTGTGCCGCTGCGTCACTGGCTCAAACGCTTCAACCCAACCTTAGGGCATATTTGTTTCCCGGGCACCGCTCCGCGGAACCTGCGAGTGATGCATTCCTTGAACAACTTGACCTTCTCCCCTTACTGGATCTTGAAATGCGGCTGGGAGAAGGAACAGGAGCTGTCATGGCCATGACCTTACTGGAGGGAGGAGTACGACTTTACAATGAAATGGCGACCTTCGGGGATGCCGGTGTATCCGAAAAAAATTCAGCGCAATAAAAAAGGGAGCGCCGATGGCGCTCCCCATTCCCCCGCTATCCTGAGAGAAATTTCCCTAAACGAACCTTTAATTTTTTATTCGAACAAAGTGAATTTCAAACCAAACACAACCGTATGATCTTCGAAATCCGTTTCTGTGACTCCAGTTGGATCCCACTGGTTCGAAGTAAAATTGGCATGAGTGTATTTGTACTCACCGAATGCACGCAAACGTTTGTTGATGATGTAATTGGCACCCACCTGGCCCAGAAATCCTGCATCAACATCGCCAGCACTGGCACTTCTTGTAGTAAACGTTCCTGCAGGGTTGGACAGGCGGAATTCTTCAATATCAATTGAGTTTACAGCAAGCCCTACCCCTACATAGGGTTCGATTCCTCCCCAGTTTTGGACCATATTTTCCGGCGCACGAACGTTGAACAAAAACCCGAAGGTATCCATATTGTCAACAATAGCACTGGCATTTGCTGCCCCGGTAAAATTAAATGGGCCGGTTGCACCAGGAACGGATCCTGTCAGGGTTACGGCACTGGTGTCTGCATCAGGCTGCCGACGGTACCATTGGAATTCCACACCCAACCATGGAAGAAATGAGAAATAATGTCCCACACGAACGCCCCAGGCGGTGGAGGCATCCAGATCCAGTTCAGGAATAGTGAGGGTATTAGCAGTAAAAGGGGCATTTCCTCTATAAGTGGTATTGCCCAGGCTGCCACCGAAGGATGCACCTACGGAAGCACCAACATAAGTTTCCGCCTGTGCGGAAGAGATCAGACCACCGGCAAGCATAAGGCTCACCAGAATACATGTTATCGGTTTCTTGAAATATCGGGCCAACTGCATGAGATTTCTCCTCTCAAGGACGCTGAAAAATAAGCGCTTTTCTGGTTCGACTTTTAGGGATAGATTTATTTTACACAAAATGTTCAGGAAACAAAACAAAAATGATTCATTTTTATTGTTCTTTTCCTTTAAAAAGACTAAAGTTTATTTAAATTTAAACAAACTCCTATGTTATAAAAATTTATTAACTCATTGATTTATTTATAGTTATTCGTATTTATTTAATTAATCTAATAAAAACAGTTGGTTGGCCTAAAACGTGCTGTATCACTCCCTGAAATGCTTCCAGCACCTCTATTCCCCCTGTCTTGACAGGCCCCCCCTTTTTGGCTAAATTGATCGCCTTCTTAAGCAAACCTTCTTGCAGTCCCAATACGGAGAAATCAATGAGCTATATTCAGGAGTTGTTTGCCGAGCGACTGGGCGGCAACCAGTTTGGCAAAGACACCACGATCTATAAATTTGAAAAAATAAAACGCGCCAAGCGAGCGGCGCTTGAAGCAAACCCCGGCAAGGAACTGTTCGATATGGGGGTTGGTGAACCCGATTCCATGGCCGATCCTGGCGTTGTCAGGACTCTTAAAGAAGAAGCCGAAAAGCCTGAAAATCGTGGATACACAGATAACGGTATTGATGAATTCAAAAAGGCCGCAGTGGATTATATGGATTCGGTTTTTGGGGTCAAAGGTTTGGACCCGGCGAAACACGTCAATCACACTATCGGTTCCAAGCCCGGCCTGGCGATGGCTCCCTTGATGTTTGTAAACCCGGGAGATGTGGTTTTCATGACGACTCCAGGATATCCCGTAATGGGCACCCACGCCCAATACCTTGGAGGTGAAGTAGTCAATCTGCCTCTTACAGAAGAAAACGGGTTTATGCCGGACCTCAAGAGTATCGATCCGGCAATGGCGGCAAAAGCAAAAATCCTTTATTTGAATTATCCCAACAATCCCACAGGAGCCCAGGCGACTCGGAAGTTTTTTGAAGAAGCCATCGCTTTTGCAAAATCCAATAACCTCATCATTATTCAGGATGCGGCCTACGCTGCCCTCACCTACAATGGTGAGCGGTTGAGTATTTTATCGATCCCCGGTGGTATGGATGTCGCTATTGAGCTCCACTCCCTGTCGAAAGCCTACAACATGACCGGATGGAGGATGGCATTCGGGGTTGGTAATGAGCTGATCGTAAAAGCCCTTTCACACGTGAAAGACAACATCGATTCAGGCCAGTTCGCTGCAATTCAGAAGGCCAGCATTTATGCCCTTAACCACCCGGAGATCACCGAGCAAACTGTCGCCAAATATAAGCGCCGGTTGCAACTCCTGGTAGAAACATTAAATGGAGTAGGATTTAATGCCAGCATGCCCGGAGGATCATTTTTCCTGTATGTAAAAGCACCTGTCGGCATTCAGGGTGGACGGAGATTTGAGAATGCGGAAGATTTCTCCCAGTACCTCATCACCGAGCATCTCATCTCGACTGTTCCCTGGGACAACGTGGGGAGCTATGTGCGTTTCTCGGTAACTTATGCAGCCAAAGACGCGGAAGATGAGAAACGCATTATGGGTGAAATAAAAAATCGATTGTTGACTGAGAAGTTCGAATTTTAACTTTGCACAAAGTCCAACTTTCAGGAAACCTTTTTGACTAAGGGGCTATGCCCGAAACCATCTTCATTGGACTGGGGTCCAACCTCAAGCAGCCAGCGCATAATTTGTACACTGCGTTTGTTGCCTTGTCCAAAATAGAAGGAATGTATAGCCCCCTTCTTTCCCCTCTTTATAAAACTTCTCCTTTTGGTGTTCAGGATCAACCTGATTTCATCAATGCAATCGCTCAATTTCAAACGACACTTGAGCCTCGCACAGTATTAAATGCATTGCTCGATATTGAAATAAAAATGGGACGTGTCAGGAAAGAAAAATGGGGACCGCGCCTGATCGATCTCGACCTTTTATTTTTCGGGGACCAGACCATCGATGAAGACGGACTCAAGGTCCCGCATCCGGGAATTGCTGAACGGGATTTTGTTTTGATTCCAATGATGGATATTGCGCCGGACTGGATACATCCGACATATGCAAAAAGTATCAGCGAACTGGTAACTCAACTGGACGGCACATCTACCATAAACAGGATAGAATCAGATCGGTAACGGCTCGGGGTCAAGCACTTCTATTTTCTCTATAGCATCCTGCATGAGGTCCCGCCAGGGATACCGCGTTTCGTCGTTTTCCAATTCCGGAATTTTGGCTTTGGTAGCCGGGCGATCTGGCATGAACACCGTACAGCAGTCGGGTTGTGGTTCAATACTGATTTTATAGGTACCGATTGCCTTGGACTCTTCTATGATTTCATTTTTGTCCATCCCGATCAAAGGCCTGAACACCCCACCTTCAACCACCCTTGACACAGCATCCAGATTTTCCAGAGTTTGAGAGGCCACCTGCCCCAGAGACTCTCCTGTCACCAGAGCTTTATAGCCTTCTGAATCAGCAATATCCTGTGCAATGCGATACATCATCCGGCGATACAAAATAACGCGGTTTTCCGGTCTGCAATGGTCCCGAATCGCTACTTGAATATTTTCAAATGGGACCACCCGCAGGCGCATGGACTCCTGAAAACGATTGAGCACACCACACAACCGAATCACCTTGTCATACCCTCCCTGCCCCATATACGGGCGGTTATCGAAAAAGACACCGTGCACCCGGCAACCTCTTTTTATCAGACGATACATGGCCACCGGGCTATCAATACCTCCTGAAATAAGACCGAGGACCTTGCCAGCCGAGCCGACTGGAAGACCGCGTAAACCAGGAACCCGATTCTGAAACACAACCGTGTGGTTCATTCCAATTTCAATTTCCAGTTTAAAATCGGGCCGATCCAAATTGACCGACAACCCCCGATTGCCAAGGGCCTGCAAAATTTTTCCACCCACTTCATGGTCCACTTCGCTGGATGTCTTTTCATACCCTTTATGGGAACGTTTTGTCCTAACGCAGAATTTAAGAGCCGGGTTGGATTCAAGCAGGGGAGAAATCCAATTAATTCCCTTTTGTGAAATCAGATCAAGGTCGGGTTCCATCATTTCACCCACACTGAGCGAAGCGATTCCAGGAACAAATCCAAGTCTTCGCACCACCGCCTCGGTTTGGCCTTCGTCACAATCCAGAATAATCCGCCCGTGAGGAACACTGATCGAAATACCATCAAGATCCTTTAATCGTGACCGGATATTCTGACGGAGCCGGTCGATAAAAAACCGCCGGTTCCTGCCCTTTAATCCTATTTCATCGTAACGAATGAGGAGGGTTCTTCTATTAATCACGTGGATACGACCCGGGATCTGAAGGCAGGGTATAAGGCGAGCCAGGCTTCTCGAAATTCTTTTAAAAACGTTTCAACATGATTCCTGGTATTTCCAGCACCGAACGATACCCGCAAACTACAGAGGGCTTCTTCTTCAGTACATCCTGTTCCCATCAAAATTTTTGATGGTTCTTTAGAGTGGGCACTGCAGGCACTTCCCAAGCCTACAAAAATTTTGTTCTCTTCAAGATGGTGTAACAAGACCTCTCCTTCAACGGGTGTAAAACTGAAGTTTAAAATGGCACTGGATTGTCGGGCCCAATCCTGTGATGGTTCTGAATTAAATTTTATATCCAACTCGGGTATTTCGGTTTCTATCTGCCTCAACCCTCCAACCAGCAATTTATGGAGAGATTCCATATGATTGCAGGTTTCTTTGACTCGCGCTGTCGCCAGCTTCAACGCATGCATCATGCCTAGAATCAGAGGCACTGGCAGGGTACCGGACCTTACTCCATATTGTTGTTTTCCACCATGTATTTGAGGATTTAAGTTCAGTCGTGAATCATAAACCAATAAACCAATTCCCTTGGGTCCATTGAATTTATGCGCAGAAATTGAATACCCGGAAAGACCCTGCCAGAATTTTTCAGTGTAGATAATTTTCCCCACAGCCTGGACTCCATCGACGAACAATCTTGTTTGCGGGGAACCTTCTCTTAGGATATTTGAAACCTTTTCAATTGGCTGAACAGTTCCCAATTCATTATTGACGTGGGTCAAACAAAGCAGCCTCACGCGATTTTCAACCAATTCCGATATAAATTTTTCCTCGAGCCTGCCCTTTATTGAGTACCCCTTCAATCGGACCGGTTCATTACCAAATTCTTTCATAGAATCGATCGCTTCGGTCACACTTGGGTGGTCAAGCCCTGTACTGGCAACCCTTTTATTGGGAAAACAAATCCCCTTAATGAAAAGGTTATTGGCTTCACTACCTCCCCCAGTAAAAATCAGATTAAAATCTGGGGGCAGGTTCAGGAACCGCGCGATTCCCGCTCGTGCTTTTTCCAACTTGCGATTGGTTTCCACTCCAAGAGAATATACCGTCCCTGAATTGGCAAAGTCCTCGCGCATGGAACGGTTCATTATCTCGATAACTTCCGGGTCCATCGGCGTCGTCGCTGCGTTATCGAGATAAATCATATGGACTTCTGTCTTCTTTTGGGTTCGTAGGGCTCCTGAATACGATGTTCCATCCCAAGATGATCAAGGATCCGGGCCACAATAAAATCAGCGACATCTTCTACAGATTGCGGGTTGTCGTAAAACCCCGGATTAGCCGGTAGAATAAGTGCCCCGGCCTGGTCAAGCTCAAGCAGGTTCTTGAGGTGTATCGTACTTAAAGGAGTTTCCCTTGGAACCAGAATCAATTTACCCTTTTCCTTCAACACAACATCCGCCGCACGCTCGATCAGAGAAGACGAAACACCCGATGCGATACGTCCAATAGTCCCCATTGTTCCCGGACACACCACCATCCCATCGGTTTTAAAAGACCCGCTGGCCAGAGAATCATTCATCCTGGAGTTACGATGTACCTCAGCATTCTCCTTTTCAAAATAAGCTGCTGTCAAACCCAACTCCAGTTGAAGAACCTCAGCGCCATGTTCAGACAAAATCACATGGGTTTCAGCTCGCGGTTGCAATTGATCAAACAGCCGTTTGGCGTAAATCATGCCACTGGCACCTGTGATCGCAAGCACTATTCTTTTCATTTTATCTCTCCTGTTTTTAGAAACGCACTGACGCAGTTCTGGACATCCTGTTGGACATCATCCATTTCGCGGTTGGCATCAATGCGTTTGATATGGAGCCCTTCAAAAGTATTAAATATTGCTTGTACACGTTTCAGGTAATCCAGTTTTTCAAAAGAGCTGAAACCGTCTCTTGAAGATGAAATCCTTTCCAATCCAACCTCAGGGTCGATGCTGAACATTAAAACCAGATCCGGCCTGGGAGCAAATGTTTCATTTTCCTGACAAATGGCCTCAGGGTCGAATCCCAAAGCCCCTTGGTAAGCCGCTGTAGAATAATAGTACCGATCAATCAGGACTATCGCTTTACGCTCCAATGCGGGCTGAATGTTCAAGGCTACATCTTCGCGGCGATCATTATTAAAATATGAAAGTTCCTCTTCAGGAGTTATCCCGTCTCGCCCTTCTGTAAGCAATCGGCGTATTTTCTGGCCCCAGGTTCCATTGGTTGGTTCCCGCAGCTCGACAACATCATGCCCTGAGACCCGGAGGTTCTCAGCCAGTTTCTTCAATTGTGAAGATTTGCCCGCTCCATCGATCCCTTCTGCAACAATTAAAAAACCTTTGTCCAATATCAAACCCTATTTTTTAAGTTTGGGCCAATCCGTACTGTTTGCATTTTACTTTCATTTTATTTCATAATACCTTAAAGAAAAAGAGTTTTACTGACACAACTTTCCAAATAATCCGGTTTCTTAAAAACCAATTTAACCAATTATTCTTACTATTATCTTATGAAAAAATTCTGGGCAATTTTTGGGTGGATTTTCGTCGGAATAATGCTTCAATCCCAGCTTAATTTACTGTACGGGATTGTAACCCTCGAAAACCTGTATTTTCATGACCGGGCATATTGGGTCAAAATGGACCTGAAGCCGATTGATAACCAGATAAAACTGTTGACCGTTGAAACCACGGTACATCATTCACTTGGGCCAGACTATTTCGCGAATGTCTACATCCCTGAAAATTACAAGGTGATCAATAAGGAACCCTATCTGGGGGCTGAAACTCGACCTGGCTACAAAACTTATCAAATGAACATGAAGCGCAAGTACAGGGATGTCCTCAGCCGGGAAATGTTTATCCTGTCCCCGGTCGACAAAAAAAGCGATGTTCCTGAAACCCCTCTTATTGTCCATTTTCAAAACATGGATCAACTATTGCACGAAGATAAAACCTATCAGCTCGCCACGACCAAAAAAGAAACCTCTCTAAAAGGTCCTGAATTGGCTGAAACGATATATCCGCAGCAATGGGGAATGTAAAATAACTGTAATGAGACCAACAAGTAAAGATTATTACAGCATATTGGGGGTCGCGGATAATGCAGATCCCGAGGCTATAAAAAAAGCTTATCGGGCTCTGGCTGTAGAGTTTCACCCGGACCGCAACCCCAACAACCCCAAAGCAGAAGAAAAATTCAAGGATCTCACAGAAGCCTACGGGGTGCTGATGGACCCCAAAAAACGCTCCGAATACGATCTTTACAGAAAAACCTTTGGAGCGGGTCATGCTGGCGCGGGGGGAGGACAAGGTCCTCGTTTTGATTACAGCCAGCAGGAAATTTTTGAAAACATGTTCCGGCAGGCCTTCGGACGCGACGCCTTCAACGACCTCAACATGCAGTTCAAAAATCAGGGCTTCCGATCCGGTTCCGGGTTCTTTGACGCCATTCTCTTTGGCGGTGTCGGAGCGATGGGAAAACTGGGTCGATTGCTTTCCATGGTACCGGGTCCGATTGGGAAAGTCGGGCTTGGCCTGCGGGTTTTACAAGGAGTGGGAGCTTCACTTTTAGCACTGAAATCCATTAAGCAGGCGGCACATGACAAGCAACATGGAGGCCGTTCTCCCAGGAAGGACAGCGGTTCCACATTTGACAACGTAAAAAGTATATTTGATCCGGAAGCCGGACATGGACTGGACCTTCATTTTCAGATCACCATCCCTCCTCATGAAGCGGTAGCTGGCGCCAGAAAACAGTTTTCCTACACCGTCAATGGTGTTCTGGAAAAACTTATGGTCAACATCCCCCCAAACACGCCAGCGGGACAAAAACTACGAGTGCGTGAAAAGGGTAAAATGAATAACGATCGGCGGGGTGACCTGATTTTAACCGTCAACGTAGGCGCAGTTTAAATAACTCCAGGATTTCAGGAAAAGTTTCCCATACCCGTTTTGTTTCGTGCTATTCTAGAACCCCTTGATAACATGGAGCTTTTGGAATAGCCCTAATTGAGCCAGTGGATTTGTTGTACTTATTTTGGCTTTCTATTTTTATATGAAACGTTTCACTTTCATTTTATGTGTTATCTGGATTCTGGCCCTGGCCTCCCTCTCTTTTGCCCAGAAAAAAAATGCGCCTTCCCCGGTCCGTGTAGCAAAAGCACAAACATTGTCACCCCGGGAGATCATCAAATTACCCGGAACAGTTATTCCATGGGCCTCGACAAGACTCGCCGCTGAAATCGATGGACGGGTTGAGTCCATCCACGTTCGAGAAGGACAATTTGTAAAAAAGGGGACACCCCTTCTACAACTGAGGACGGTTCCCCTGGAACTTGAACGGGCATTGTCCCTGGCGGAAGCAAAACGCGAGGAAACTCTCCTGCTGGAATTGAAAAATGGAACCCGTGTAGAAACTATCGAGGCGGCCAGGTTTGCTAAAGACCAGGCCCTGGCCCGGGTCAGGCTCGCAGATAGTGATCTGAAGAGAATAAAGCAATTATACGAAGAAGGAGTGGTCAGCCTTGACGACTATGACCGCAGCAAATCAGAGGCGGAAAGTGCCCTCGCGGAATTACAGGAAAAAGAAGAAGTTCTTAAAGAGCATATGGCCGGGCCTCGCATAGAAAAAATCAAACAAGCGGATGCGAATCTTGAAGCCGCACGAGCGCGCATTAAAATCATTGAAGATAATATAGACCGTGCCACATTGAAAGCTCCGTTCAACGGCTATATCGTCAGTAAGCAGACAGAGGTTGGTGAATGGCTGGAAACAGGAGACCCTGCATTTGGAATCACTTCTGCTTATCCCGTTAAAGTTGAAGTCGACCTCCCGCAGTTCCATTACAACAGTATCAGGGTTGGCAATTCTGCCAAGATAACTCTGGAAAACCCTAAAACAGGAACCAAGAGTAAAGAATATAAAGGACGGATCATTGAAATCGTCACATCGGCCGACCCCAATTCCCGCACATTTCCCGTTCGGATTCGAGTCAATGCTTCAGGCAGTAAAATCGCACATGGTATGCTGGTAAACGTGGAAATTTACCCCACCGCAAAAACAGGCAAGCGGCTCTATGTTCCCAAGGACGCCCTGGTTCAATCCCCCAAAGGCACCACTTTGTGGGTTGTCGAGACCAAAGGAAATAAGAAAAATACAGTCAGAGAAGTTCCTGTGACCCCAGGCAAAATGGAAGGCAACCTGATCTCGGTAGACTTCAAGAAAAAGGCTCTGAAATCCGGAAATCTGGTTGTGGTGCAGGGGAACGAACGGTTAAAGCCTGGGGCTCCCGTCACCATCGTGAAGCAAAAATAAAACCACCCTAATGAACATAATTGGAAACTCACTCAAGTACGGTGTCACCGTTGCCGTCGGGGTAATCCTTATCCTGATGTTTGGGATCATGGCCCTGTTACGGGTTCCTATTCAGCTCACCCCGGAAATCAGCCAGCCGGAAATCAGTATCCGTACATTTTGGCCTGGTGCCAGCCCAGAAGAAATAGAACGGGAGATCATCGACAAACAGGAAGAACAACTGGAATCACTCGTCGGTCTGGTTGAAATGGAAAGCGACTCCCAGACCGGGCGCGGCGAGGTATATCTGGAATTTCAGGTTGGCACCAATCTACAGGAAGCCCTGGTAAGAACCGCCAACGCCCTGCAGCAGGTTTCGGACTATCCGGAAGATGTAGACGAACCTACCATCAAAACGACAAACGTCTCCGACCGGCCTATAGCCTGGTTTGTTTTGCAGCCTCTCCCGGAATACAAAGACAAAATCAACGTTTACCAGTATCGCGATTTCGCTGAAAATTTTATCCAGGCACGATTCCAACGTGTTCCCGGTGTTTCCGACAGTGATGTCTATGGCGGAAGCCCTGCCGAACTGCAGGTCATCTTTGACCCCAATGCCCTGGCAGAACGCGGTATCACGGTGTCATTTTTACGCGACACCCTGCGCAAACAAAACCAGAACATCAGCGGCGGAGATCTTGATGAAGGCAAGCGGCGTTATATTGTCCGCACCACAGGGGAATTCAAATCTCCGGAGGATGTAAAAAATATTATCCTCACTCAGCTCAACGGTAAGCCGGTTTATGTAAAAGACGTAGCAGAGGTCAAAGCCACTCATGAAGAACTGCGTGATTACGTCAGGCACAACGGACTCCCCGGTATATCCATAAATGCACGGCGGGAGATTGGTTCCAACATCCTGCAGGTGATGGGGCATTTGAAAGAAACCGCCCGAGGCCTGAATGAAAAGTTGTTGCATCCCATGGGACTCCAACTGGTCCAGACTGCCGACAAGACCGATTATATTGTACGAGCTATCGACATGGTGCAGACCAACCTGATTTTTGGTGGTGTATTGGCAGTGGTGATCCTGCTGGTGTTTTTACGTAGCCTCTACAGCACCCTGGTTGTTGCCTTCGCGATTCCGATCAGCGTCATCGGCTCGTTCATCATCGTCACGTTAATGGGACGTACCATCAACGTCATCATGCTGGCAGGTATGGCTTTTGCCGTTGGAATGGTACTGGATGCCTCCATCATTGTGCTGGAAAATATTCATCGTCACCACAAGATGGGAGAAAAACCACATATGGCGGCCCTACTGGGGGCAAAGGAAGTCTGGGGAGCCATCCTCGCCAGTACCCTGACCACCCTGGCAGTGTTCATCCCGATTCTTTTTGTACAGGAAGAGGTTGGGCAACTGTTTCAGGATATCGCAGTAGCCATCAGTGCTTCAGTGGTGTTGTCCATGACTGTCAGTATCCTCGTCATCCCTCCGCTCAGTAATAAACTGCTGACACTTGAGGACCAGAGCAAATCAGGCAGCTCTTTTTTTAAAAAAGCATTTGGCCATCTGTTCGGATTAAGATGGCTGGGTAAAAATTTTGCAAGTGGCACGGTTGGCTTTATCAATGTGCTTTCCCGCAATCGAGCCATTCAGGGACTGGTAATCCTGGCCCTGACGATACCCCCTGCCCTGCTGGCCTGGTGGCTGTTACCCAAAACAGAATACCTGCCTGAAGGAGATCAGAACGTCATCATCGGGTTCATGATTCCTCCACAAGGATACAATGTCGGGGAGATGACACGGATCGGCGACCAGATGGAACAGAGCTATCGAGCCTATTGGGAAGCAATGCCGGGTTCGGTTGAAGAATCAAAACTGGACGGACCTGCAGTTAGAAACTTTCTTTTTATCGGGAGTCGGGGTCGTCTGTTTACCGTTGTCAAAGCGAAAGATCCCGAACGTGCTGGAGAATTGATAGCCATTCTCGACAGGGAATTCGACAGGGTGCCGGGGATGCTTTCGTTCAGCAGACAGCTTTCTCTTTTTTCAAGTGCTCTCAGTGGTTCCCGTGGAATTGAGATAAACTTTTCCGGACCGGATCTTGTAAAATTGACGGACATTGCCCGGGATTCGTTTTATAAATTGCGTGAAATTTTACCTGGCTCCAGAACCCGCCCGAACCCTGGCATCGAACTGGGGCAGCCTCAAATTCAGGTCAAGCCCCGTATCAAGCAATTGACAGAACTCAATATGTCGTCAAATGAGCTAGGGTACTCTGTTGCTGCATTGACCGATGGGGTCTATGCAGACGAAGTTTTTCTTGATCCGGAAAAAGTGGATCTGCCCTACCTGCCGAGGGAGGGGATTGATCTTGTATTGATCAATAAACTCCAGAACGAGCAAAAGACCCAGGACCTGGAACAAACCATGATCCACACACCGGGGAACCGGACGGTCCCTTTGAAACAGGTGGCTGACATTATCCATACAGTAAGCACGGAAAAGATCCGTCACTTTGAAAGGCAGCGTGCCATAACATTGGAGGTTTCACCGCCAAAGGATATTCCTCTGGAGGAAGCCATTGACCGCGTAAAGAAACAAATTATCCAACCCATGGTCGACGATGGAACATTGAGTGGTGACTATAAAGTTGAGCTATCTGGTAACGCAGATAAACTGGAGCAGACACGCGAGGCAATGAAAGGCAATTTTCTGCTGGCAATTTTTATTACTTACCTTCTTCTGGCCACACTGTTTCAGCATTGGGGATACCCATTGATCATCATGCTTAGCGTACCCATGGCTGCCGTGGGCGGAGTTTTTGGTCTGGCTCTCCTCAATGTTTTTGTTACGCAACCCCTGGACGTTCTCACCATGCTGGGATTTATTATTCTGGTCGGCGTGGTGGTCAACAACGCGATTCTGATTGTGTATAAAACCCTGTCTAATATTCGTGAAGAAGGTATGCCGCATGATAAAGCGGTACTCGACTCCGTTCGCACCCGCATCAGGCCGATTTTTATGAGCACCCTGACCAGTATCTTCGGCCTTCTGCCCTTGGTGGTGATGCCAGGTGCTGGAAGCGAAATTTACCGGGGAATCGGGGTTGTGATACTTTCAGGATTGCTGTTCAGCACCATTTTTACCCTGTTCCTGATTCCGGCCCTGCTCGACATGAGTTTTCAATTTTCAAGTCATAAGCAAAAGACAGACACACCTGATGAGGTAGCCGTTTCATGACTGACCGCACACACGTCATCCAATATTGGCAGAAGTTTTTTGCGGACTTGTTGATTGGCACATTTCTCTACCTGTTTCTGTTTTCTGTTGGAGGTGTCGGCGTGGGGCTACTTGCTGTCTGGTGGCTCAATAGCGGCTATATCAATCCGGAGATTGAAAGTGTCTGGTTAAACTGGCTGACGTTTATCGTTGCGTTCGGGTGGCAATCGGTCTTTGGCTGGGCTCACGGACTCATCGCCTGTACGCTCTGGGTAGCTGGAAAGAAATTAAAAGAAGGCCTGGTCGGGTTGCACGATCTTCTGGATATATTGACCACGGGTGTAATGGCCTCCTATCCGAATCTGGACAAACAGATTCCCAAAAAAGAACTCGAGGAAAAATTTGAAAAGCTGGGGCACCAGTTTCTCGAAGACCTGAAGTTAAAAGGCGGTCCGATCAATTTCGCCAAACGCATGATCTTCCTTGTGATTTTGAAAGTCCTCAAATTTTTCTTTATCAACGATTTTCTTGAAGAGATTCGGAAGAAGAACAAGGACGAATTAAATCGAGCCGACATTGAAAGCGCGGTAAGACGTGTCGGCGTCGACATCCTGTTATCGCCGCTGACCGACTACATTTATATACTGCACGGCCTCAACGGCGCTGCCTTGCTGGGCACTGTAGGACTGCCTTTATTATTGTTCTGGATTTTTTAGTTGAAGATAATATTAAAACGCAGCCAGACGTTGCTCAATATTTTCTCTCTCGTGGTGGCCGAGGTAAAGCAGCCCATCGGCCAGCGAGTAATTATGCGGGAAGGTTGAGACTTCCTGACTGAGCCGAGCCAGGACTTCCTGATAAAGCTCCGTCGCCTCTTCTGCAGTCAATCCAACATTGATATCATACGAATATCCCAGTGCCAGGTCGTGACCTTCAGGACCTTTTAAATTGTACACATGATATTCATCCGGGCTTTTTGCCATTGGAGTGCCCTTCTCCAGATCAAACTGGGACGTGATGCAGGAGAAGCCTGGAGAGTTGAGCAGTTTGGGGTTGTTCAATACAAAATTGACCGAATCATAAACTTCTTCCCGGGTTTCGGTCGGGAACCCGATCAGCATATACAGGTGGATGCCGATCCCAATATCCATGCACTGTTCGACCGTCTCGTCGATTACTTCCACCGGACAGCCCTTCTTCATGAAATCCAGTACTCGCTGGTTGTAGGACTCCATACCGAAGATCAGCTTGCGACACCCCGAACGATATAACAGCTCCATCCGGTTTTCTTTAAGCAGGCTCTTTTCAAATTTCAACTCCCCCGTCCATTGGACATTCAGTTCCATGTCGACCAGTTTCTGCGAAAAGGTCTTCAGGAAATTGATGGGCAGGGCTTCATCGGTGAAGAAGAAATAGTTACAGCCGTATTTTTCCTGCAAATTTTTAAAATCATTGGCCACGGTTTCGGCGTAACGCACGTGGAAGTCGATGTGATCAAACGGAATGGAGCAGAAAGCGCATTTCTCCCAATAACAACCACGGGAGCCCATCACCGGCAAAACCCGCTCAGGAGTCAGATACAAATCAAAGGGCATCCCATCGAAATCAGGTGTCGGCAACGCATTGAGTTCTTCTTTATAAAATGGGCGGTTAACCTTGACCGTGTCGCCATCTTTATAAACAAGGTTCGGGACTTTGGAAAAATCCTTGTCAGACCTTACCGCCTCGACCAGTTTGAGTAACGGCGTCTCGCCTTCGTGCACCACAAAGCTGTCGACAAAATCGAAAAGAGGCGATCCCTTTTCGAGAACATCGACCAGTTTGGTGAAAATACTGCCACCCACCGTGATATGAACTTCCGGGCGTGCTTTCTTGATCTGATGTGCCAGACTCAAACCCGGCAGGACCTGTTCAACCGAAGTGATGGAAATGCCAAATAATTCGATGTCCTCCTTGATGATCTCCGGCACATAGTGTTTCTGATACAGATCGTAGAAAAAGTTTTCTTCCGGATGCTCGAAGGATTCCAGAATTTCCTGAGTCGCGTAGGGAGACCAGCGTAATTGACTGCCGATGACTGTTAGCTGTGATGGGAAGTAAGCTGCGAGAATATTGTCGAGCCAGACATCGATAATCTTGAGGCTCTCCATATAACGGTCAACATCATAAAATTCGGGTCCGCGCAGGGATACCTTGGCAGAGTCTATCTGACCGGCAAGGGACGGGATGATCTCGATGGCTTCTGCCAGTTTCTGGATTTTCTCACGCTGGAAATCGGTGAGATACGCCTTGCGCCTCAGTTCTTCAAATTCATCCTGAATTCTGGAAAACAGGGGTTTGGTTTTCTCCCAGGAACAAAGATGGTCGAGCAGCTCGATGGCAAGGTCACGCTGCACAACATCTTCTATACCATTCTGGTGCAGGAACCCTTTGAGAGCAGGCAAACTCAGATAGGGTTGGGAGGGATGCCAGGATGAAGGGAAAACCAGATAGATCATTGAACGCGAACCTTTAATTTTTCTGAATTTTTGTGTTGGCAACGCGCAGGTTTTTAAGCCTTTTACCTGCATGTTGCCCAGTTCAATTTCTTATAAGTGCTTTACCCTTTATTGCGGTTTGGGTGCCATGAACACCAGCAAAACAAGTTTCTCGCCCGAGTCATTCACGACGCCGTGTTCATCTCCGGATGGAGCCATGGTGATCTCGTCAGCCCCGAGTTCCCTTGTTTCACTTCCAACCGTAATTTTGCCTTTACCTTCAAGGACATAATAAACTTTATCCGAGCCCTCATGAGCATGAACTTTCTGTTGTTGACCCGGTTCAAGACAGTATATATCACAAAAGAAGCGCTCCGAATCGAAAAGGCTGACCTTGCTCATCTTTTCGGCTTTAAACGCCACCTGATCACGTACTTTCAATACTTTCATGTTTCACCTGACTCCCTTCCAAACACCAAATATTTAAGGGGAAATTTTAACACATTTGCAGGCTTCCATGAAATGGCGGGAAATCTGGGTATGGCCCATATTAGATTGGAGGCAGGGGGTTTCGAGGAATCCCGGAATTGCCTGTTGACAGTTAGAGGTCTATCCTGCAAAATCCGCAGTTGTTAAAACAAGTAAGTGAAAGCAAAAACAGGACTGAAAAGTGTCGGGGCGTAGCGCAGCCTGGCTAGCGCACCTGGATGGGGTCCAGGGGGTCGGAGGTTCAAATCCTCTCGCCCCGACCAACTTTTCTAAAAAACAGCTCAAACCATCCCTTTTCCCTACCACCAACGCCTTTACTTCGCTTGAAACACAATGGAGGTTTTTTTGTGGAACCAGTAAGAGAAATCTGGATTATTGAATCAAAGATGAAAAACAAAAAGGACGGTTGGTGGCCCCAGGCGGACAAAACCTTCCAGGAAAAACGCTTTGGTAAAGAAACGCTGGATGAACTCAAAACAGAGTTTAAAAATTTCGATTTCCGCCTGGCACGCTACCTTCCCGAAAAATAATTACTTAGAAGGGGCTTAACTTTAATCCCCCTTGAAATTTCTTTTTTCTCCCTTCTCCCTTCATCCTCACAACCTGATTTCCACCGTGATAAACTAAATTCTATGTTCATGCTGTTTCTGGAAGGGAATTTCATGCCCCAGTTCAGGATCCGCCTTCTTGATGCAAGCCGTCAACGACTTTATCTAGTGGGCATCCTCATGGCTGTTTCTCTCGTGGTCGCCTTTCTTGCGATTTTTATTTTGTACAGGGCTGCATTTAAAGAAGAGCAGGCCCGGCTTGTTGAAGCTGCACAAAGCCAGGCCCGTTTAATGGAGGCGGTAGCGAGTTTTGATTCTGAGTATAGCCACAATTTTCCAGGCGGAACAGAAGCGGCAACTCTGAGCCAGTTCATAGAAGCCCACAAAAAGTTCAAGGGTTTTGGCAACAGTGGCGAATTTCTTCTGGCACGCAAAGAGGGAGAAAAAATTGTCTTCTTGTTAAGTCATAGGCATTCCACTCTGGCGGTACCCGAATCCATCCCTCTGACTACAGATCGATCACCTTATATTTTGCTTGCACTTCAAGGTGAATCGGGAACCATGATCGCCAGGGATTATCAAAATATCGAAGTATTGGCAGCTTATGAGTCTATCAAGGGACTTGATCTAGCCCTGGTTGCAAAAATCAATCTGGATGAAATTCGGACCCCTTTTTATCAGGCTGGTTTATGGACGCTTCTTCTCGGAGTTGGCGTCATGAGCATCGGTATTTTTCTGTTTTGGAAACTCACCAACCCCCTCGTCGATGAAATCCTTGAAAACCGGGAACAGATGCTGAACCTTTACCACCGGCTTGAGGCCATTCGCGAAGAAGAAAAAACCAGAATCGCCCGAGAAGTCCACGATGAATTAGGGCAATCACTGACCGCATTAAAAATTGATTTGACCTGTCTTGAGGAAGATTTGATTGATAAAAAATTGCCTGAAATTCAGACGGTCCAGGGGATGTCACACCTTGTAGACGCAACCATCGAATCCGTTCAACGAATATCTACTGAGTTGAGGCCACAAATACTTGATGTATTTGGGCTTGGCGAAGCTATCCGGTCACATGCCCAGGACCACCTGAAATATGGCATTCATTTCGATTTAACTGGTTTGGATACTCAAATACAATTGAAGGAAGAGCAAGCGACCGCTTTATTTAGAATCTTCCAGGAAGCCCTTACCAATATCCTGCGGCACGCCAAGGCCACAGAAGTAAGCGTAAAATTGTACAATCAGGATAACAACACGGTTCTGGAAGTTCTGGACAATGGTGTTGGGATCGATCCCGCGCGGGTTCCCGCTGCGGAATCCCTGGGGTTGAGAGGAATGATGGAACGGGTTCAAAAACTGGCGGGGCAATTGACAATTTCCAGAGGAGCTGATGGAGGGACCTGTGTCCGGGCAATCCTTCCACTTGAAAAATGAAAAATTCCAGCGACAAAATATCTGTAATGATTGCAGACGACCACGGGATTGTCCGCCAGGGGATTGAAAAGGTACTTTCAAAAGCCAGTGATATTGAACTAATATCTCAGGCAGAATCTGGAGACGAGGTATTAAAAAAACTCAAAGAGGTTTCCCCGGATGTGCTGGTAATGGACATCGAAATGCCCGGAAAAAATGCCTGGGATATTTTATCGGACTTGAAACATTCCCACCCGCGGGTCAAAATCATTATCCTCAGTATATTTCCGGAAGAAAAATATGGACCTCGATTTATTAAAGGGGGAGCATCAGGCTATGTCAGCAAAAGCGCCGCACCGACAGACCTTCTGAAAGCCATCCGCAAAGTGAGTCTCGGGGGGAAATATGTAAGTCCTGAACTGGCCGATATCCTGATCTCCGGAATCGGCTCCTCCAAGCCCCCCGATGACCTTCATGAAAGCCTTAGTGATCGCGAGTTTCAAGTCTTTATTATGATTTCTTCTGGAAAAAAACTGAAGGAAATTGCCGAAGAACTTAATGTTGGGATCACAACCGTCAGCACCCATCGTGCAAGAATTTTACAGAAAATGAATATGAAAAGCACAGCCGAACTCATCCAGTATGCAATGCGGCAAGGGCTGGTTGAGGGCCCTCCCCTCTGAGTGTCGTATTTTTACGACAACCCGTTTTGAAGGTTTAAGGACAACCTGATTCATCATTCCTCCACTTGTCTCTCCTCCCCTAAAATTTTATTTTAGAAACAGGCAGGGGTTGTAGAACCCAAAGTTTATTAATTACTTTTTCAAGTTACAGGAGGTTACCATGCGAAAACAAATTACCCTGGCTTGTTTAACTATATTTCTCGCAACGACATCTGCAAATGCCGAAATGAGCCAGAATGTATTCTTTCAATCTCTGAATACACCAAAAACCTATGGCGAAATTCAGGGTCGTGTTCAAAATTGTACGAAACAGAATGTACTCGAAAATGTCCTTCTCCATGTTCCGGGTAAATCCATTGCCACCCGCATCAGTGCCGATGGCACTTTCCACCTGCACTGGGTGCCGACGGGTACCTATAAACTGGATCTGGAAATTGAAGACCGGCAAATCGGAGAAGTTCAAAACATTCCCGTCAAAGAGGGGAATGTCACTCATTTGGACTCCATCAAAGTTTGTGTAACAGAAAAAGAAAAAAAGGGCATCCTGGCCAATACGTCAACGGTCAAAAAAGCTTCCAAAATACGTTGCCCGAAAGGTGGTTTCACCTGTTCTTCAAGCTGGCACAATATCAAGGCCAGAAAGTCCGAGGCCCGGGAATCTGAAAAAAATGCGCGGGAACAGAAAAGGCCTCCGGTCTACACCGTCAGCGAGGGACTTAAATTAATTCAGGTTCAATAATCCTGAGAATAATGCAATAGTTTTAACAGAAATGTGAGTTACAAAAAGGTCTGCCAGTAAATTGGCAGGCCTTTCTTTTTTGGTTCCGGATGAAAGGACACTTTAAATATCCGCAACCTATCTAATTTGGGGCGGGTGTTCCAGTCGGGTCAGGTCGAACCTCTGAGTCTTGAGATTCGCAATCACTGTATCGTAATCGGTAGGATTCATTTGAGGAGTACGACTTAAAATCCAGAGATAATCCCGGTCCGGGGCGCTCACAACAGCATACCGGTAGTCAGGTGCCAGATCAATAATCCAGTAATCACCTACAAAGGGCCAGAAGAACTGAACTTTCAACTTAGCCTGAATCGGCGGGTCTTCCACCCACGCTTTTGCCTGGGCTTCCTTCAAAGGACCATCGACAGTTCCCTCATGACAGCGATTAATGACTTCTATATGTTTCCCATCGCGCATTAACCGATAAGTCGCCGTTGCTGCGACACAACCCTCTTCGAAAAAATGAGTGAAACGAGCTATCTCGTACCAGGTACCCACATACTGTTTATAGTCCACGTAAGGCACCACAACCAGGGGAGGCTTGGACGTATCCGGCGCATGGGCGCAAGCTGCCATAAAAATGACGAGCCCTACCTGGATGATTCTCTTATAAAAACGAATTGAGAAAATCCTCATCGTCAAGATCGTCCTTCAGGTAATCAGGAAGAATGGTTTCCTTATCCAGGATAGCACCCTGAATATTATTTGGATGCAAACCTGAGGCGTCTGTCAGGTTCGCGCCCTTCAGATTTGTTTTCATAAAAAACACATCATCGTTAAACTGGGACCCTGATAAATCTGCCCCTTCAAAACTTGCCCCCTGCACGTTGGCTTCCATAAAATTGCAATGGGTTACCACAGCCCCCTGCAACTGGGCATTCTGTAGGTTGACTTCCTGAAACTTGGCACGGGCGAGATTGGCCTTCTCCATCTGGGCTCCGGATAAATTTGAAAACTGAAATTTTGCCCCAGACATATTGGCTCCACTTAAATTAGCGCCTTTCAGGTTAGCCCCACGCAAATCACCTTCAGAAAGATCCACCTCACTATCTGGATTGGCCTCACGCCACTGGTTCCAGCCTTCTACCCCTTTCTTTAAATTATCCACCTGATCCTGACTTGGCATAGTACATTCCTTCACGTTTTGAAGTTTTGTTAACCGGTCTGGCCGGATTACTTGCAAAAGAAACCATATGATACCTGATTTTTCGCACCTGGAACCCGTAATTCGCATCATAATTCCAAAAGAAGATAACCCCTTATACGGAGGCTTTCATGCCAGGAATCAGTCAGGTCGATATTCATCAGGTCAAACAATGGCTCGACGATAAATCCACCACCATTCTGGACATACGCGATCCCATGACCTACGCCATGGGCCACATCCCCACTGCCCAGCATATAGATAATGAAACTGTGAAGCAGGCTATGGAATCCCTGGATAAGGACGGCAACGTGGTGATTTGTTGTTATCACGGGAACTCAAGTCAGGGAGCGGCTGGTTTTTTCATGGAAAACGGTTTCACCGATGTCCACAGCATGATGGGTGGATTCGAAGAATGGAAACAAACTTATCCCGCTGAAACGGGCAATCCATCTGAGGATGAATGAACATGCCTTCAACCGTTTTACTAGTAATGCCTCGTAATCAGTTTTCGGAAGAAGAACTGTTTCCATTGCGCGATGGTTTCCAGGAAGCCGGATGCCGGGTTTTTACCTTGTCGCGAACCGGGAAAGAAGCCACAGGGATTAACAAAACCAAATTTACGCCGGATGGTATGCTGGCGGACTGGAACAAGCAGGAAGGCGTAGGAATGAAATATGATGCAGTCATCGTTACTGGCGGTAAGGGAGCACTTAAGTCGCTTTGGACGGATGATATTTTGCCTCAGATTTTGACGGACCATGCCCGGGCAGGGAAAACAGTTGCGGGAATTGGCTTCGGTGTTGGTTCGCTTGCTCAAGCCAATATCCTGACCGGAGAAGCATCGGGCCCCAACACACCTGAATTCATCCAATTACTTGATGATGCCATGATCGCCCGATCAGATGAGACCATAACGGAGACAGGAAATATCTTGAGCGCTCAAGGGGCGGGAGCTGCTGAGGAACTGCTCACCTTGATTTTTTCGAAGCTGAAAATCTAGTTTCCCACCGGCAGGGTCAGGGTCGGAGTAAGCGCTTTCGCATTACCGGATTGCAGGGAAAACAATTGACCCAGCATGGAAAAAGTTGATTTAGAGCCGAGGTCTGTGTCATCCAGGAAATACCATTCACCACGATACTCCACGGCTACGATTGCGTTTTCAGGTTTCGAGTGTGAGGTGCGAACATGCATCAGGTCGCCCGTAACCAGATCCCAGTCGAACAATTTCCCGTCCTTATCTCGTGTAACGGTGACACGCCCCCTTTCCCGGTCTGCTTCGGGTGTGTCTACACTATGGGACAGATAATACATGATGCCAATCAACGATCTTGCTTCCGCCCTCAAATAAGGCTTGTTGTCCGGTACCGGTTGGGTGGTGAAAAAGATTTGTTTCGAATCTAAAGGCATTTTCAGAAGTTGAAGAAGTTCCTTTGTCTGCGGTAATTTCCTGCCACGATCATTAAGTTGCAGGACCAGGCCGGAGATAGTTCCATTTTCCCCCAGGGATACCTGAAGCCCGTTTTTCAGATTTATTGCTCGAACAAGCTTGGCTGCCTTCAGAAATGGCTCGTATTCCGGAGCGGTGGCGGGAGTGGGCCCTGAAGCATTGGGTGCATTTTTTAGTGGCCCCAGGTTTTGAAAACACACTCTAAACACCCTTTCCAGACTCCAACCGGTGCGCGCCAGCAACACGATGGTCTGCATGGGGACCTGGGACAGAAAACGGTGTATAAAATCTTCCCCCTGTAAAGGTGCATAAGTCACCGTAGGTCGTTCCTCTATGGCCGCGTCAGCTCCCAGATTGAATATCCCCTTTACGCCGGATTCCAATCGACTTCCGGCATTAGCACCGGCGCTATAGGTGAACTGGGTGGCAACACTGCTGACTTCGAGAAAAAAGGGAGTGTCTCTGTACCGTAAGCGAACAAGGTTTAGCAGTAACTGTTCATCGTTAGAGCGTTGGATGGCTACATTATAATTACTTCGTTCCCCTTCGATACGACCATGGCCTACTCCGGCACAACCTGAAGTTACCAAAACAGCAAGGAACAAACCCAGAATTGTAGCCCGCTGAATCAGGGACTTGGAAAGACTAACTCTTTTCATAAATTTTTATTCACCTCGAATCAAAAAAGAACAAAAGTGATCATACGGAGTCCCCTATTCCCTGTCAACATTTGGGAAGATACCTTTTAATTGGAAACGTTCTTAGCCAAAAAACAGATACCCTAAAACTATAGCAGCCACGATCCCGGCGAAATCAGCGGCCAGGCCAAAAGGAATCGCATTCCTCGTGTTCTTAATTTTGACTGCACCGAAATATAAAGCAGCCACATAAAATGTAGTCTCTGTGCTCCCCTGAACAATCCCTACCAGTTTTCCAGCAAAGGAATCTGCACCATGGGCTTGCATGGTTTCGACCATCAGACTACGTGCCCCACTACCACTGAATGGTTTCATCACTGCGGTCGGAAGTGCATCCACAAACCGAGTATCTCCACCCATGACAGACACAAATATCCGCATCAAATCGAGCAAGCCATCGAGCACTCCACACGCCCGGAAAACGCCGATTCCCACCAGCATGGCCACAAGATAGGGAATGATGGTGATGGCTACATCAAACCCTTTTTTGGCTCCTTCTATAAAAACCTCAAACACGTTAACTTTCTTAACAAGTGCTCCACTGATGAACCCGGTAATTATGCTGAAAAGAAGAAAATTGCTCAGAAAAGCTGATTGTGACTGCATTGCCTCCTGGTTCAAGTTTACGAAGTAAAGGAGGAGCGCTGCCATAAAAAGGAAAAACCCACCCAGATAGCTCAACACCACACGATCAAACAACTTCAGCCCCTGGTTCCACCCCACAAAAAGCAGGCCAGTAAGGGTTGAGGCAAAGGTGGCAAACAAAATAGGTATGAATACATCTGTAGGGTTTTCGGCTCCCTGTTGAGCGCGAAAAGCAAACACAGTGACCGGGAAAAGAGTTACCGAAGAAGTGTTGAGTACAAGGAAAAGAATCTGGGCGTTTGTTGCTCTTTCCGGGTCTGGATTCAAGGACTGCAGGTCCTGCATCGCTTTGAGTCCAAGCGGTGTGGCCGCATTGTCCAACCCAAGGGCATTGGAGGATAGATTTAATAACATTGATCCCATAGCGGGATGGTCTGCAGGAACTCCCGGAAAAAGCCTTTTCAACAAAGGCCGAAGAAAACGCACGATAGCATCCAGAAATCCGCTTTTTTCCCCTACCTTCATGATGCCAAGCCAGAATGCCATGACCCCGATGAGCCCGAGAGAAATTTCAAAAGCCAGGCGCGACATGGAAAAAACAGAATCCATCAGGCGAACGAAAACCTGGGTATCACCCCAAATAATCAGTTGGAAAAGTGCGGAGATAAAGGCAATTATAAAAAACCCCGCCCATATAAAATTCAGCAATGGGATCCCTTAGAAAAGGAGGAAGGTTTTGTTGTGGAAGTATTTAAGGTGGTAGAACACGGTGTGATCATCCATCTCGAACCAGTCGAACGCTCATAGCAGGGCTTGTGAAATCCCTGGCAACCATTTTATCGTAACCCCCAATAAAGAAAAAATAACCTGCGTTATTTTCCGAGGTGGTCGTAGAAGACCAATAACCGTAGCCTCCACCATCTTCAAAAGCCAGAGGATAACCTACTTTATAATTTTCTCGATTTTCAAATGCGGTCTTGATGTGATTTGGATCATATGTCGCTTTATACTCTTCCAGAGTAGGCAACCGCCAGTCAGAAAAACCACCAAATTTTTTTTCGTTCATTTTTATAATCCACTCATTGGCTTCATTCCAGGATTTGGGTGCGCGTTTTTCTATATTTCGGAAATCGACCGACATCCAGGTTTTGCCAGTGCTGGTATCTTTGGCAGTCCGGTTGGGGTACAAAACCCAGGTCCCATACTTCACACTCCCTTCTTCAATTTCCCGGCCTTCCAAATATGCGTTGACACCATACCCACCAGCAATGGTAACCACAATCATTCCGACCCCAATCACAACTGCACGCAAAGATTTTTTTAAACTGGCGATTTGAGATTTTTGTTCTTTTCCCTCAGATTTTAAAGATTTGAATTCACCAGTCAATTTATCCAACAGTTTTAATTGACCGGCAATCGATACATTTTTGTTATATTCGCGAAGACTTTCCTGCACGCATTTTAATAATAATTTATTGTCCAACGGCTTTTTCAGAAAGCGGAAAGGCTCCCCAAGATTTATGGATTCCTCAATCGACTTGACATCGACCTTGGAGGAGCAAAGGATCCGTGCTGTATGGGGTGAAAGCTTTTTGGCCTTACTCAAAACCTCGGCCCCACGGAGGCCGGTGGCAGTTTGTTCCGTCAAAATTACTGAAAAAGGCCCTTTGGATTGCAAAACCTCCAAGGCTTCCTCACCTGTATCAACATGGTCCACAACAATCCCCGCGCCTGCCGCCACTTTGGGGACCAGATCATGTAACTTCTTATCCGGATCTACCAGAAGCAAACGAGGGGTGGCATTTTTCTTTTTGGATGGTTTCTCCCCTTTCTCATCCTCGCCATCCTTTGCTTCTTCCCCAACGTAATCTATTTCTTCGGCCATCTTGAATCCTGTCTCAAGGCTTGGTTAAATGAAGGAGGCCCAACTAATTGGCAAACACCCAATTAGGCTCAGGGTTAATAAGAAAAAAATCCAGCATTTTTAACAACCGATCATATGAACTCAAAACTTGTCAATAAGTTACATCTTTTTTTGTGCCTCCTGATTTTTTTTCCGAACCCTGTCTGGGGTGAGGGTAAAAACGAGGAGGAAAATTTTATCCGAACAGGCACAATTGCTTTTTCCGAAAAGTATATTCTTGCCGAAGACTTCAGTCATATTATTTTTAAAATTAAAAACCACAATCCGCGCAGTTTATCCCAGATTTTTGCCTGGGTTTACAGAATCCCTGCCTCGAAGGAAGTAAAGAAAGGGAAAAACACCAAACTTTTCCTTGTCAACAATCCTCATCGTGGAGGCATTCTGGTAAAAGGAAGGCCGCATAGACCGGGGGAAAAAGCCCAATGGCGTTTTCTTCTGGACCGGAACATGGAAGGGGCAACTGAAAAGGACAAGTTTATTCTGCGGGCCAGCCCGAAAAGTGTATTTTTCCCAAGCCTGGAGCCCCCCCCTGCCTACCCAACGGGCAAAAGGGAAAAATGAACCGGCTTAATTCAATGTTCAAGACTATCCAGAGCATCTCTCAATTCTCTGATACTAAAATGTCCCTGTTTAAAAATCACAGAATGAAATTTTGACAACTTCAATTTTTCTTGAGGATTTAGTTTTCTGGTTGCAAGTAAAAACAGAGGCACATTTTTTTCCAGTTCCGCCACTTGTATAATTTCATTAATCCCAAGCTGAGTTTCCATGAAAATGATATCGACAGAATTATTTTCGAGAAAGCTTCGGGCCGACTGAATCAGGGGAGTCGATTCAACCAGCCACCCTAACCTGGCAAACTGGCGGGCCAGAACTGTGTTAAACAAGGTATCCGGATTGATTAATAATGCAGTTTTTCGAATAGTCTCGCTGGTAGTTTCTTCAAGAATTTTCTTAACATACCCCCAGTCCAGTGGGCGAGGTAATAGAGTCGCTCCAGCAGGCGAAATTTTCTCATGCTGTTCTATCACAAGTATTTTGACATCCTCTACTTCACTTTCCTGCCGAAGACAGTCGACCTGACTTTGCAAACCCAGCTGTGTTTGAGCCTGTCCCAAAATAATTACGTTTGGGAGAAATGAATGTAATTTTTCAGATACGTCCTCCCAGGAGCCTGCGAGCGCATAGGGATAACCAGCTTTTTCGATTAAACGACTTAGAAGTTGGAGTGAAACCGAGTCCTGCTCAATAACGAGGACATTTACTGAATTTTGGAGGAGTTCGCTTTTAACAGAAGGGGTTGGATAATTTTCTGGCTTCCCGGTTTCCATAAGGTTCCCATTGAATATAATTATCAGGCAATACAAACTGCGGCAACCTGTTTATAGTCACAGTCACCTTTAAAAATTTTGTAAATACCATCTTGCTTCAGAGTGGACATACCGTCTTGAATTGCCTGTTCTCTGATTTCTTCAACCAAAGCTTTTTTCATTATCAAACGCTTCATCATGGCGGTCCCCTCCATCACCTCATGAAGGCCGGTCCGACCGGAGTAACCCGAATCTCCGCATTTTTTACACCCTTTTGGGCGTTTAAGCATAAGGTCGTCATTGTATTCAATTCCTAACCGCGGGAACCATTTTTCACCGTACTCTTCTACCAGATTATCGAACTCCTGTTTTGAAGGATGATAGTCTTCTTTGCAATGTTTACAGAGAGTCTTCACAAGGCGCTGAGCAAGAATCACCAACAAGGCATCTGCAAAGTTAATGGGATTCATCCCCATATCAATAAGCCGTGAAACTGTTTCAGGGGCAGAGTTCGTATGAAGAGTACTAAAAACCAGATGGCCTGTAAGTGAAGCTTCAATACCAATGGCGCAGGTTTCCACATCCCGCATTTCACCCACCATAATGACGTCCGGGTCACCGCGCAAAAATGAACGCATGGCTCGAGAAAAATCAAGGCCAATCTTGTTTTGCATCTGGACCTGGCGCAACCCTTCCTGTGTGATTTCGACAGGGTCCTCCGCAGTCCATATTTTTTTCTTTGGAGTATTGATGTATCCCAGACAGGAATGGAGTGTCGTTGTTTTGCCGGAACCCGTGGGCCCGACCACCAGAAAAATTCCATAGGGTTTCACAACATTGCGTTCAAGAATTTCCAGGTTTGGTGGAGAGAAGTTCATTGCGTCCAGAGGAAAAGGTTTGCTCGCAGCCAGAATACGCATGACTACATCTTCATTTCCTCCCACGGTTGGACATGTAGCTACCCGCAATTCAATCTGCTTTCGGCCATATTTCATTTTTATTTTCCCATCCTGTGGCAACCTTTTCTCAGCAATGTCCAGGCGGGACATAATTTTGATTCGCGATATCATGGCTTGCTTGTACATGGATGGAATTTTCTGGATTATTTCGCAATCTCCTTCTTTACGATAGCGAACTCTCAGTTCCTTCTTATCAATCCCGGGCTCAATATGGATATCAGAAACTCCCTGGTCATAAGCATCGGTGATAACTTTATTAACCAATCTGACAATAGAACTGTCGCCCTCGGTAATAGCACTTTCTTCATCCTCATCGCCTTCCATAACATCGACATCGTCTGCTTCGCTCATCAAGGATTCTAAAAGTTCAGACATATCTTCGCTTGGAGGCGGTGCGGAATCATCGACCTCTTCGGCGGGTTCATCTGACAAGGTTCCCGAAAGAAACTTTTGAATATCAGACTTTAGACCTACCTTAAACTGTATTTCTTTCCTGGGAAAAATCATCTTGATGCTTCTGATTCTGTCCATATCCGAAGGATTATCGATCAGAATCACCGCCAGGTTCTCATCATTTTGGATGGGCACCCAAAAATGTTTTTTCATGTGTTTCCGGTTTAACCCCTCGAAATACCTTTTAGGAAGCACAATGTCATCGCTATGGCCAAAGTAAGGAACACCAAAATAATTTTCATAAGACTTGCCTAATTCTTTAGCCTTAATACCTATCTCATCGATCAGCACAGATTCCACATCTGATTGTGTCTTTCTGGCTTTAGCGATCGCCTTTTGCAGTTCCTCGGCAGTCAGGAATCCGTTGTTGACCAAATAACTGAATTTGGTTGGCCGGTTTCCCATGAACTTCTTATTGTTGTAAAGGGAAATGGCTAGCATTTGAGAAACTGTGATCAGGTTCTTTTCGTCGTGATTATTATATCGTTCTGCGTTTACCCGATTGGTAAGCTGGACCACTCCCATCACATTATTTTCATAGAGCATGGGACAACAAAGCATTGATGTTGTTTTATTACCGGATTTTTCATCCCAGGCTTTATCAAATTTTAATTCCGGGTGGTACTGGGTCAGGCTCTTGGAGTCATACACATCGGCCACGTTCACCATACGTTTTTCCTGGCCAACCCACCCTGCAACACTCGAAGGGCCAACTGTCAATCGGATTTCCTGGATTTCCTCCCCCGTTTTGACTTTAGAAAAAATTTCCCCCTTTTCCTTATCAAGGGCATAAATGGCGATAGACTCAGACAAAAATATTTCTTTCATTGGGTCAATCAGCTTGATAAACAATTCATCCATCGCACTCGCTTGCTGAATGAGCAGACCCAGGTCTTGAATCTTCTCCTTAATTTCTTCTTGTCTAAGCTTTTCAAGTGGGCGACTCAGAGCCTTGGCCATTTCCTGGGCAAGCTTAAGAAATTGATCGGAAAATTCTTCTCCAGTACGATTATTAATAATTTCAATTGCACCCAGGGTTTTCTTTTCATAAAAAACTGGAACAACCAAAGCCTGTTTGGTTTTTGAACCCAGTTTTTTATCCCAGGTGCTGTCGTGTTTCAGACCAGGGTAACGTTTTAGATCTTCCTCATTATCAACGTTGAATATATTGAGAGCCGTTTCGTTTTTAACCGCATAACCAGGCAAATTATCATTGGTGATTGGCAACCTCTTTTCCTCAATACGATCGGAAATCAGATTGCGCGAAACCAATTGATTATTTTTGGAGTCAATTGAATAAACGATCAGGTATTCCGAATCAAAAAACTCTTTAATTTCATCGGAAAGGTTTAAAAAGGCTTCTGTAATATTATCGGAAGATACAAGGGTAACAAGTTGTGCCAAAAGGGGTTTGATCCGGTCGGAGACCCGCCGCCCTCCGCATTTTTTGCGCATTTCCTCATCACGCCGCTCTTCTTGAGAAAGCTCTTTTCCCGGAGGGGACGGGGTTATTGCCTGGCGCTGTTCATTTTTGACCTCAGGACTTTCATCTTTAGCTTTTCCGGTGTCCTCTTCCTGAGCATTTTTTATTGCTTCTTCGAGGGATAGTCCGGTCCCTGAAAGTTCATGGTGTTTGTTTTTCTCCGGACCCTTTTTCTTAACAGAATCCTTGGCAGAGGACTTGGGAGGCAGTTCTTCCGATCCACCTCCGCCTCCCTTTTTTTGCGTAATGAGTGGCATTCCAGATTTCCTGTATTTACAGCTTTATTTACACTTATTAGATGATGGAATTTATCGTACTATTTAGCAAGTTAAATCTCAACATCAAACATCCCCTTAATTTTCAATGAGAAATAGCAGTTTGGGACAAACTGGAATACGAAAAATAATAGCTGTCATTCAACTTGGTCCTCCTATCAAAAACATCCCTCCAAAAAAACAAAATAAGTCATTTATTTTCAATATTTTAAGTAAATCGCTTGAGTGTGTTTCATTTTTCATCACTCCATGCTCCGGACCCCCTAATATCCCATAATTATTTGCTTTTCAAAGAGTTATAAGATAAAATTTTATGCACTAATAAAAATTTTAATAAAAAGAAGCCTGTTTCGCCTTGGCGGGTGTTGCCTGTAATTTCTAAAGGAAATTTCGAGCAATCTGGCCAGGTTGATTCCAATTTATGGCGTCTTTATTCAACTAACTGGAACTAAACAGGGGATGGCGAAGCCTTCCAAAGCTTGAACCACTCCCTTTCTGAGACTGTGAACCATGGGTGAAAAAAAAGACCAGGTTTTGAACCAGATCGGAATTACCGTATGTATTGCCCTTGTCCTTTTGGTGGCATGGGTTTTCTTCCTGGAAAATCTGGTCATGGACCTGATGGGGCTCGCCTCTTCTAATTCGTCTCCCTCGAATCGGTGGGTCTTCTCCGTTGCAACTCTGGGAATTATCGGCTGCGCTCTGATCTATCCCTGCCTGAAGCTACTTGGTGCCCGGTCCCTTGTTCAGGAAGTGGAACAGGCTCTGATAGATGAAAGAGCCTTTAACCGAATAGTCAATAACGTAGATAGTTCAATCGTGTTGGTAACAGACAGTGCAGGAAAAATTTCCCAAATAAACCAGAAAGCCGGACAGGTCCTGGGGTTTCGCGGAAAGGAAATTCTGGGAAAAGACTGGGCGCAGGCCCTTATGCCTGAAACTTTTAGGAGTCAGGCTCGAAAAATTCTCCACGATATAGCTGGAGACCGCAATAAGGGGGTTGAAACCTTTAAGTCTCCTGTTGTTTGCAAAAACAAAACGGAACTAACCATAGAATGGCAGGCTGGCCCATTTCACGGTAATCAGGGAGAGCTCCAGGGGATCGTATTATCAGGAATTGATATCACTCCCCAATTTCGGTTAAAGGGCGAGCTGGATAGCCTCCAGAAACATTATGAACCACAGATTAAACAGCTGAGCACAAACCTCTCGGACAGCAAAAGAAAACTTGAAGAAGAGGCCAGAAAAAACCGTGAAGCCCGAATGAAATTCCAGTTCTGGGTTGAGTTTGACAAAAACCTGCTCACTATTGACGAGGAGGTAAAAAGTAACCGAAACAAAGTAGATGAGCGGGTAAATAATGTTTTAATTCACCTTGGTGACCTCACAAACGCTGAGAGCGGGTACATTTTTCTTTTTGTTGATAATAATAAACAGATGATCAATTCCCACATTTGGAGTAAAGAAAACCCAAACCTTGAAGCCAGCCCCGATGATTGGATTGACCTCGATATTTTTCCCTGGTTCAAATCCAAAATCGAAAAAAAAGAATTGGTTCACGCCAAAAGACTGGAAGACCTTCCAGACGATGCATCAAATGAAAAAGAAGTCTTTCATTCCCAGGGAGTAAAGTCTTTTATTAATGTCCCTATCGTTTGGAAAAACGATTCGATTGGCTACATTGGGTTTGAAACCACAAAACGGGAAAAAAGTTGGACCGCTGATGAAATAAGCATGATTCGCATTTTTTCCAAAACACTGGGCCCAATTTTAATCGACAGGCTTGAACATGCATCGGTGGAAGAGGAGAATCCAGCGGAATCCATAGCCCTGCCTCCAGAAACACCCGCTCCTGCCACTACGGGTTCCCTTCTTGAAGATGCTCTTTTGGAAATAAGTGACGAAAAGGAGAAATCAAATGAAAGTCAGGAAGCCCTGCAAGAAGTAAAAGAAGAATATGAGCAGGAAATCAATGCCCTGAAAGAACAAATGCAAGCACAGCAAGACCAATGGCAAGCCCTGAATGAGGAGCTCCAATCCACACGTTCCAGTCTGGAGCAGGAACTGGAAAACCGGAAACAAACAGAAGAAGAATTATCTGATACCCGGGCCAGCGTTCAGCAGGAGTTGATGGACCTGAACGCTCAACTGGAACAGGCCCGCTTTCAACTTGAAGAAAGAACGGACGAAAAATCAAGATTGTCAGAGGAAAAAGCCCATATAGAAGAACAACTGGAGAACTTGCGCGCCAGCTTTGAAGAAGAAAAAAGCCAATTCCAGGAAAAATCTGAAGAATCCTCCCATAAAGATGAAGAACTGGCCATCCTCCAGGCACAACATGAAGAAAAGATGGGAGAGGTAGAAAAAAGTCTGCTAGCAAAAGAGGAAGAAATCGCTCGCAAAACAGCCGAGATTGATTCCATGCAGGAAAAACTGGGCATGGAAGCCGTTAAGAGGCAACAAATCGAATCGGACCTGGAAATTCTTAACCAGAAAATGAAGCGCCAGGAACAGGAAAACAACGCCCTCAATCTTGCCCATGGAATGTTGCAAACTGAGTTGGACGACTTAAAAAAAGTCCAGCAGGACTTTGACGCCACCCTACATGAATTGGAGGAAAAGGAAAAAAGTTTTGAGGACTATCAGAAAGAAATGGAAGGCGACCTGCTCCTGCAAAAACAACTCGTAGACACCCTTGAAAACCAGGTCAAACATTTTGGCCAGCTTGACCTGCCTATCTTATCCATCAATGACAAGGGGGCCATTACAGAATGGAACAAAGCTGCTGAAAATATTCTGGGACCAACAGACTATGAAGCTATCGGGCAAGGCCTTCAATACCTTTTGAAGGACGATACTGATTTTGATATGGAATCGCATCTGATTTCCCCTCTTGCCGAACAGGGTACTTTAGAAATCACGCTGCCCTTGGCGGCTACAGATGGTGAATATAAAGATACAACAATGCATTTCACCGCCTTGCACACTTCGGAAGGTGTATTTGATGGAGGCATTGCCTATATCACCCCTCCCAGAGGGGAATCTGCAAATACACCCAAAACAGCAGACTCTTTATTCGAATATTCCGACTTTTTAGTTTTCAGGTTAAGCACAAACTTTGAAACCCTCGACATCAACCCTGCAGCCTCCCGATTGTCTGGCCTGGAGAGAAAAGATGTCTTTGAAAAAGATTTTTTCAATCTCATTTTTAATGAAGAGCAAGCCACAGAATATCGTGAAGATGTCCTCAATGTTTTCAAGTCAAAAACAAATAGCGACTTTGAATGTGTGATTAAACTCGGAAACAATGAAGAAAGAACCCTGCTTTTCAATCTGATTAAGCAAGAAACCGAATCCGGAGATCTCCATTCCATTCTTGCCATTGGTCAGGACCTCACTGAATTCCGCCAATCAGAAAAACTGCTTAAAGAAAATGAAACCCTTCTCAACTCAATTGTCGACCATTCCGCTGATGGGTTCATAACAATCGACGAAAATGGGATTATCCAGTCATTTAACTCCGGAGCTGAAAAGGTTTTTGGTTACAGCACCGAAGAAACAGTTGGCCAGAATATAAACCTGTTAATGCCGGAACCTTATCGCAGTGAACATGGAAATTACATCAGTAATTACCTGGTAACCGGAACAGCTAAAGTGGTTGGCAAGCCTCCACGGGAATTCATGGCCCAGAAAAAAGATGGCACTGTTTTTCCTGTTGAAGTTGCCGTCCGTGAAATATTCCAGGATTACCGGCGTATGTTCGTCGGAATCGTGCACGATATTTCACGCCGAAAAGCAGTGGAACAAGCACTGAAAGAAAGTGAAGAAAAATTCAGGAAAATACTTTCTGCCGAAAGCGACGCCATTCTCATTATCAATGCCACCACTAAACGCCTGCTGGAGGTAAATGAATCTGCCGTCAGGATGTTTGGTTTTGATCGCGACGAAATTCTCAGGTTGAAATTGACCGACATTTCAACGGAGCCTGAAATTAAAGTCGGTAACGGATCCGTCAGTGGAATTGGATTAGCAAGCCAGTCATTCATGCGTTACCACAAGAAAAAAGACGGCACTGTGTTTCCCGCTGAAGTATCTTCAAGCACCTTTATGGCTCACAACCAGAAACTATACTTGAGAGTGATTCGGGATATTTCAGAACGCGTGCGAATGGAAGAAAATCTACGTGAGGGAGAAGAACACCTGCAGCATATACTGAATAACACACCTGCAGCCATATATCTGAAAGACAGCGAAGGACGTTATCGCACAGTCAACAAACAGTTTGCAGATCTATTCCGGGTTACCCAAAATGAAGTACGGGGTAAAGTAGACCATGATATTTTCCCTCAGGACCTTGCCGACGAATTCAAAAATGCAGACATGAAAGTTCTCGAATCGGGAACAACATTTGAGTGTAAAGACACAATCTTATATAGCGATGGAGCTCATATATTCGACACCATCAAATTCCCCCTCCGCAATTCCTCAGGAGTTTTATACGGTTTAGTGGGTATCCTGACTGACATCACACAAAGGACCAGACTGGAAGAGGAATTGCAAAATATTCGGGATCATCTTGAAGAAATGGTGGTCAAGAGAACGGAACAACTCAAAACGGTCCAGGACAAAAAAGTGCGTTCAGAAAAATTAAAGGCGACCGCACAACTCGCAGGTGTCGTTGCCCAGCAAATCAACAACCCGATTCACGGTATCCGCAATATTCTGGAACAAGTTGGTGACCGGGTCCAGATGGAAGAAATCCACAAAGGGTTGGTAGACATCGCGATAAAAGAATGTGGGAGAGTGTCGGACCTCCTCGCTCGACTGAAAGATTGCCACACTCCAGAAACGGACGAACCAGAAAATATGGACCTCAATCAGGTCATCGAGGAAGTGGTCAATGGAGACCAGGAAAAACTTGGCGACCAGGTCACTTTCGAAAAACATTTCGCACAAGGCCTGCCGCAGATATCCGGCTCAACAACACAAATCCGGCAAGCGTTGGGGCATCTTCTACAAAATGCTGAGGAAGCCCTCCCGGATCATAAAGGAAAAATTCTAATAGCCACAGAGCGTGATGAAAATCAGGTCAAAATCCATATCCAGGATTCTGGCTGCGGCATCCCCCCCGAAAACCTCGACGCTATTTTTGATCCGTTCTTCACTACTAAATCTGCATTCAAACGCTCAGGGCTCGGACTTCTCCTCACGCTTGGGGTGATCAAAAACCATCAAGGAGATATCGAAGTCAAAAGCCAACCGGGTAAAGGCACCACTTTTACTGTAATGCTGCCTGTAAAAGCAAATGGGTAGAGGCATAAAGCCGGGAACACATAAGGCTGATTCATTCTGAAGAGTGCTAGTAATAGTCTGACAGTTGATCATTTTTGAAGAGAAAGTGGTCATTGGCCCTTGATTGGGTAAATTGTAAGTGTCGAAGCTTACCAATTTACTCGAAAAGGAGAATCCAATGACCACCGTGAACAAGGTAGCACGAAGGAAACTGTCCATGCTAGAGCTGGCAGGTGAACTGGGCAATATCAGTAAAGCCTGCAAGATAATGGGCTATTCCCGCACCCAGTTCTACGAGATACGCCGCAACTACCAGACCTATGGTGCAGAGGGTCTCATCGACCGTCTGCCTGGTGCCAAAAGCCCCCATCCCAACCGGGTCTCTGAGGAGATTGAGAAGGCGGTTCTGGACTATTCCCTGAAACATCCTTCTCATGGTTGCCTGCGGGTGGCCCAGGACCTGATGCTTTCCGGAATCAACGTTTCCTCTGGCGGCGTCCGGGGTGTGTGGAGCCGTCACAACCTCTTGCAGAAACATCAACGATTCCTGAGATTGGAACAATCGATCAAGGGCAAGAAGATCGACCTGACCGAAGATCAGATTCGTGCGTTAGAAAGGTTCAGTCCGGAGTTTCGAGACCGCCACATCGAAACCCGGCACACCGGTGACCTGGTGGCGGTGGACACCTTCATAGTCGGAACCTTGAAAGGCGTAGGCCGTGTGTACCTCCAGTCTGTCATCGATTGCTACAGCCGGTATGCATGGGGAAGGCTCTACACCAGCAAGCTTCCGGTTACCGCAGTCCAGACGCTTAACAACGAGGTACTCCCGTTCTTTGAATCTCACGATGCCAGGATCGCGACCATCTTGAGTGACAACGGCAGAGAGTTTTGTGGACGAAAAGACCGCCACCCTTACGAACTGTTTTTGCAGTTAGAACAGATCGAACACCGCACCACAAAAGTCCGTCGTCCCCAGAGCAACGGCTTTGTTGAACGCCTTCACAGAACCCTGCTTGACGAGCACTTCCGCATCATGGGAAGAAAGAAATGGTACGAGTCTGTTGAGGAAATGCAGAAGGACCTCGACACCTACTTCATCCACTACAACACCAAGCGTCCTCATCAGGGCAGAAATATGAACGGCAGGACACCGGAAACCGTCTTCAAGGAAGGTCTTCCAAAACCAGATAAAACACAGGAGCAAAAAATAAAAAAGACGGCTAAATTAGCCGCCTAAATCCAATACCCAACAAGGGCCACTGTTCGGCAAATACTAGCTTTGTACATTCATTCGTATTTCCCCGCTTCAATCTTTGATCACATAGAATCTCTCTCCTCCCTTATCTACAGCAGAAGTTTTCTTTTCGTTATATTCCAGAAAACAAAGCTTTCATCCCAAATACACTTTCTTTAGAAGTAATTGAAATCCTTCGATCCCAAACTCCATGTTTCTGAAACTCCCAATATGTTAATCCCATAAACGTCCTGACAGGCTTGGCGACTCCTCCATTATCTAATATATTTAATAAGTAGACTTACTATTGTTAGCTACTCGCTAACTCACTTTTTATTCAAAAGTTTTTTATTCAACCATTAAAAAACACAGTGAAAAAATACAAAAATAATATTGGTGTCCGACTTGAATCTTTCGAAGGAGAAAAGGTTTTCAGGATTTATGTCGTTGGAGATGCAGAGAATCCTGATTGGGCAACCTTGATTGAAAACACAATAAAAAATAATCAGGACGTTAAACACTTTCGTTTCCTTTTGGATAACAGGTTTGGTAATGATGGAATCGATATACACGGCTTTCAAATGTTGGGACAATTATTCAGGAAATACAAGGTTTTGGATGGAACCGTGTGTGTCCTGACCTGGGACAAGGGGTTTTTACAGCTCAAGGAATTATTTTTAACCGTAATGAAAAAAATGGGTTTGGATTTTAAAGCCAAAGTATTTTTCGACGAACCTCAGGCTGTGCAGTGGCTGGTAAAATAACTCCTTAATTATTTTTCAAAATTAAATTTTAAGTTTGCGCTCTTGGTTTTAAGAGTTTTTTCATTCCAGATTTGGTGGGTTACTCTTTTCTCCAGCCTGAATTATTTCCAGGACAAAACATTTTTTCATGCAAATAAAAAAACCCCCAGGCAATTAAGCCCGAGGGTTTTTATTTTTTTCAGGTCAACTGCCCTCACAAACCGGAAAACCTGCCTGGGACAGCCAAAAGGTTTTTAGCGTGGCAACCGAAACTATTCCTTGATCTGTTTTTCCCGCAATTCAAGATAAAAGTGGCGTTGCGCTTCGTAAGGGTCAATAGCACTTTTGTTAAGCTCATCAATGTCGTCGATATGACCGGAGGTTTCATTTACCCGCTCTGTTGTGTTAACAGCCGCATTGACAAAAAATCCAGCGCCCGTATAAGTGAGAGGGTTTAGAGCCGTGTCCACTACCCTTCCTACAACACCGCGGGTGGTTGTTGGCCCGAGAACAGGCAGGACAAGATAGTCTCCGGACTCCACTCCGCTGGACGCCAGAGCCTGGTCAAAGTCTTCATTTACATTTTCAATTTCATACTCTTCGCCCGCAACATCCAGCATACCGCCCATACCTGCTGTCGTGTTGATGAGAAAACGGCTCACTACCCGTCCGGATTTATCTGTATCCCCCTGAATGGCACTGCTGACCAGTTTGGCCGGTGCTTTCAGATTATCGAATACATTGGTAAGAACTTTGCGACCGTCATCTGGCATGACTTCCTTATAACCTTTTGCCAATGGACGAAAAAAATATTGGTAGATCGTATCGTTGACATCGTGCATGGCACGATTGACCCCTTCCAGATTATCCTCATCTTTTTCGGCCTTGTCCTCTTTTTCCCCTGAAGCAAAAGGATCATCTTCAAACTCCTCTTCCGGCTCAGCCCGGGGAGATTCTGGCATTTTCTTTTCCATTTGAATGCCTGGTTCATCCTTTTTCGGCTTTGTTTTTTTTTCCAAATGGATATCTATTTCTTTTGCAAGCAAGTCATCCCCTGCAATGGACTGCTCCGAATGGTTCATAAATGAACTATCAGAAGTCATGCTCAATCCTGGCGTCGCCAGTAAACTCAAAATCAGAATGGTGCTGCCTGATAATGTTTTGAGCTCCATGGTTTTTTCCTCCGGTTTAGACAAAATTTTTGAAGTCAGTTTACACGGGACACCTTCAATTTACACGGAATTTTTTAGGCTCTTCCTCAATCCTTTCAACACCTTCCCCGCATTCTCGACGAAGTCTCCGAATCTCTTTCTGCTGTATGCGAATTGTTTTTGCCATCTCATTACAAGTTTCATTTAGTAATTTCATTACAATATCCTGGTCCAGCTCTTGATCGTTCCCCATAAGGTACCCCCATATTAAAAGACGGCGGTGGATTGCCCCCCAGGCTCCTTCGCATTATTAAGTACAAATTCAAAAAAACTTGTGGTATATTTAATTTTTAAAAATAATCTAAAAAATTATTAAGCAAATGTCAACAATAAACATTAAAGAACACAATAAACTAAACGATAGATTAGTTTTTTTTCGTAAAAACAAGGGGTTCACGCAGAAAAAATTATCTGAACTTGCAGGAATTTCCGAGCCGACGATGAACCACTATGAATCCGGCAAGCGGGTTCCCACGGTTGATACTCTCTTGAACTTGGCCAGAATTCTGGAATGCGACCCAGGTTGGCTGTTAACCGGGGGTGAATCACCTGCCCTTAAACAGGAGCCTGCCTCTACAGTTCGGAAAGATACAGGAGGATTCGTCTTTGTTCCCCAATATGACCTCGGGCTCTTGTCAAATGGCGCCTCGATTCAATCCAGTCAGGTGGTTGATCATCTTGCCTTCAAACGGGATTGGGTTGTTCAGGAACTGCGATCCGTCCCCGATCAACTACTGTTAATTCGGTGCACTGGTGACGCTATGGAACCCACCATTAAAGCGGATGACCTCCTGCTGGTCGATCGGTCCCCTGAAAAAAAACGTGAGGATGGTATTTTCCTAATCCATATTGACGGCGGGCTTTATGTCAGGCGGGTGGAACGCCGCCTCGAAGGAGGATTGACAATTCGCGGGGACAAGACCGGGGCAGCCCCTGAAGAAAAAATTCCACGGGAAAAAGAAAAACAACTCGACCTTATCGGCCGCATCGTTTGGGTTGGAAGGCGTCTGTAGTCGTTTGGAGGGGTCAGTTCAGACAGATTTCGCGGCTTTTCAGGCTTTTAATTTGCAATTCCTGAAGAACATGCCGGGAAATGGAAGACGTATCTCTGTCCTTCAACCCATCGCGAATCTTGAGAGATTGGTTCAGGTCGAATGGGTACGTTGGCAGGAAACGACCATCCACCAGAAGCGATTCAAGTAAATCGGGAATGTCGTCTTTAGAGTTATCCATACACTTTAGATTCAAAGTAATCAAAAAAGTTTTATTTTTCCCCAAAAACCTCTTTATTACTCTCCTGGACGTTCTCCAAACTTAAATTTTCCGGTGGCCTCCACCACCCGGCTCAAGGCCTGGGTCCCCTTTTGGCCATGTCCCATTTCAGAGGCCGCCTGAAATAAACGCTCCACCATGCCAGCTCCCAATAAAGGGAGATCAAGACCAGCCGCCTCTTTTTGTACAATAGTCAGATCTTTTCGCATGAGGTCAACCATAAAACCGGGCTCCATATCACCTTCGGCAATCTGTTTTCCCAGATTATCCAGTGCCCAGGATCCCGCCGCGCCTGCGCCGGTGACCTCCAGCATCTTGTTTAAAGCCAGCCCGCCTTTTTGTGCCAGAGCCATCGCTTCACAAACTCCTAACAGATTCAGCGCCCCCATTATCTGGTTACAAGCCTTACACAACTGCCCTGCTCCATTTTCTCCAACATAAGTGATTTTTTTTCCAACCGCCTTTAAAACTGGCAAGCTACGCATAAAGACGGGTTCCTCACCACCGACCATAATGGAGAGTGTTGCATCCCGAGCACCGATATCTCCACCGGTTACTGGGGCATCAAGAAAATCTATTTTCCTATCTTTCAATCGCCTGGCAAACCCCCGGGTCGCTTCCGGGCTTATGGTTGAATGATCCACTACCACTAAAGGTGAGCTGCCTGACCGCCCTGCTATTCCTCCAGCACCAAATAACACAGCCTCAACATCCGGGGTATCGGTAACGTTCACACAAATCAATTCCACCTGGTCTGCCAAAGCCTCTGGAGATTTGGCCCACTTAGCTCCATCATTTAGCAGCACATCCGCCCGAGACTCTGTTCTGTTCCAAACAATAACCTCAAAACCCTCACAAAGCAGATTACGCGCCATCGACGCCCCCATGATTCCAAGGCCGATATACCCGATTTTTTTCATACAGAGCCTCCCATTCCCTTAAATCCCCTATTCTTTTTATGTTAATGTAATACCTTCGTTTCTCCTTCCGACTAACCCAGTGGCAGGGGCAATCCCCAAAACTATATGCTCCGCATAGGCCATCGTGTTGACGATCACCTTAAAATTGAATGACATTTAAAAAACTGATTCAAAATTTTCTGCTCCTCCTGTTCAGTTTAGCCGCAGGTTACGGCCTGTTGGAGTTTGTCCTGTTTCCCAAGTTCATGGACAAGATACCGCTGAAGCTTCACTTTGCAGTTAAAGAGGATATTCGAATTCTAACCCAAAGCTCCAAAGATGAGGTGATTCCCAAAAAATACATTGCGCTTTTTGGCGATTCCTATTCGCAAGGGTATGGTGATTGGCTGCTGGATGCCAACCCCAACCGCAATTTACCCCATCATTCCGCTCATGTGCTTCACGATCTCACTGGACACAATATCATCACCTTTGGAAAATCGGGATCAGGCAGCTTGTCCGGGTTAGTGGGCAACCCTATCAACTGGCTCAATTATATCCGTCAATCCCGGCTGGGCCCCATGCCTAACCCGGAAGAAATTCTGGTCTATTTTTATGAAGGCAACGACCTCAATGACAATCTTGAAGACCTCAAAAAGCGTTTTATAAACCGCGACTACGATCCATCCAGGGTTTATGACGAAACTTATTTCCGAAGATTCATTAAAAGCGAAGTCATTCGCTCAGAAACAGATCAGAAGGAAGACTGGAAAGAGACCTTATTTTTCACGGAATTTTTAAGACGAACGATCGATTCCTTCGAAAACAAGAAGAGTACATTGATTGCTCCCGAAAGTATTTCTCCGGGTGCAGGAAAAATCAACCGTATCCTCTTAAATGGCAGGCAGGTTCCAATTCCCGATGGGCTCCAATCACCCGCCCTGGAGCTCACACAGGGAGAAATCCACTTGACGACAGCGGTATTCGAACAATCCCTGAAATACATGCGTGAACATTTCAATGGAATTCCGGTCACCGTGGTGTATCTGCCTTCAGTCCTGTCTTGCTACGAAGTGGTATCGCCTTACGTCAGCATCCAGATATATGACAGCGGACGCGAAAGCAACTATCCATCATATCTTGTGAGACAGCGTAGCGAAGAAATCGCGACAATGATCCGCACCATAAGCAAGCAGGAAGACGCGCGTTTTATAGATGCCCGTCCCGCTTTGCGTGCACTCGGCAGAAAACAGATTTTTCACGGACCAAAAGACTGGAAACATTACAATAAAGATGGATATACTGCGCTAGCAAAAACAATTTATGAAAAAATGAGTCCCCCTTCATAATTTCCCGACTCATCTCGCTCCTCTTTTTTGGGAGGCAGAGGCCTTGCAAAATTTCTCCGAACAAGTTGCTGACCTGAACGAGCAGATAAAGGAACTTCAGTTACTGGTCCACCATTCCCTGGATGTCATTTACAAAGTCGACACGGATGGAATGCTGAAGTATGTATCCCCATCAGTAGAAAAGCTGACCGGACGTACCGTCCCTGACTGGATTGAAAACGCCAACGCCTATGTCCGGTCCATTCCAGAAAACCTCGCTGCCATTGAAAATGCGATCCAGTTGGCCCGTGCGGGGAAACCCGTTCCACCCTATCGTATCCGGTACAACCACCCGAACGGCAAACTCATTTGGGTCGAAATCAAAGAACAGGCTTACAAGGAGGATGGCATCTTCGCGGGGTTTATCGGAATAGCCAGAGACATCACCGACCGCGTCAAAATGGAAGAAGAGTTACACCGACAGCATATTTTGCTGGAAAGGGAACTGGAAGTCGCAACCCGCGTTCACGAAACCCTCATTCCGAAGAACCTCAAAACTGACCAACTGGATCTCGCTCTGACTTATCGTCCTGTTTCAAGCATGGGAGGAGATTACGCCAGTTATTTTCTTCATGACAACCGGTTGCTGTTCATCATCAGTGATGTTACCGGTCATGGCGTTCCGGCAGCACTCCTTGTAAATCGTGTGGACTCGGAATTTAAACGACAGGCCAGCAAGAATAAAGAACCGGGAGATATAATGAAGACGTTGGAATCATTTATCGAGCACCAGTTTCGCGGTACGCAGATGTACCTGAGTGCGTTTTGCGGTGCGCTGGAATTTGGTTCGGGACGACTCGCGTATTCTAACTATGGGCATCTTCCTCAAATCGTTTTTAATCCTGAAGAAAATAAAATCGACTTGATGGAGGCCCAAACCACTCTCCTGGGAATTCCCGTAAACCGCGGCGAAGCCCCGATTCAGGATGAGATCACACTTTCGCCACAGGCCCGGATCTTTTTATTCACAGACGGCGTAACTGAAACAAAGGGGCCGGAAGGAGAATTGTTTGGCTATGACCGGTTACAGGGTTTGATTCAGGAACACGCTGGACTACCACCGGAAAGATTCAACAAACACCTGTTGGATGAACTGACTACCTTCAAGCATGATGACTTCGAAGACGATATTTTTATGTTTCATTTGGAGCGAACAACTTAAATAACCATCCAGTTCAATTGCCTAAACCCTTTATAAAAAATATTCCCACAATAACACCGCCAAGCCTGCTAAAACTGCTATTACCCCACCAATATAATTTCCAATGATTAACATCTGAGCCCCAACAATTTTTTTTCCAATATATTGAGAGGGCTAAAAAATATTTTTTGAAAATTTATCAGGATCTACCCACCATTATTTTTGCTGTGGGTCCCACGGATAATCCAAACCCCAGAAGAAATAGCAACAAACGAAAAAATTATTGATATCACTAATCACCTAAGCAACGGCGCATATTTTTCATTCCCATTTGCGGTGGCGAGGGAGGCAACGGTCTGGCCTTCTGCGGTTTTGTCTTTAATATCCGCCCCCATGCCGAGTAGCGCGCTTATGATCTCGCCATTGTCCGGACGGGTGACCGCCCACATGAGCGGAGTCATCCCTCTTACATTGCGCGCATTCACATCTGCTTTATACTCAAGAAGGTGCTGGACACTCACCGCCCGCCCTCCCCTTGCAGCGATCATCAATGCGGTATTGCCCTCCACATCTTTTTGATCGACGTCCACATTATTCTCCAGAAGCGATTTTACCATTTCGTCCTGACCGTGTGCCACGGCTTCCATCAACGGTGTCCATCCAAATCGAGACTGCGCATCGAGTTTGATTCCCTCAACTGCGATCAATATATCGAAAGCCTTTTTGTTGCCCTCACGAACCACGACAAACATAGGGGTTCGTCCATGAGGGAAACCAGCATTAGGATCTGCACCCGCTTCCAGCAAAATAGATAGGGCTTTTGGTCCGCCGCTGGAAATAGCAAGGGACAATACGGACTCCGTCATGCTCGCCTCTTTTGGTGACGCGCCTTTATCGATCAACTTTTTCATGATTGGAATATTGCCCTGTGCTGCGGCGAGCATAAGGGGTGTTTCCCCGGCATCCGTGCGCGCACTGACGGGATACTTTCTCGCCAGGAGGAGGTCTACTATTTCAACATGGCCTTCAAAAATGGCGTGGGAAAACAGTTTCGCCTGATAACGTTCCACTCGGCGTGGGTTGTCCATTACAGCCAGCAGTTCATCATACTTTCCCAGGTTTTCCTGAACAGCCGTGATCCATTTGGCAATTTCGTCCGGATCCTCATCCATCAGGATATCCTGCCCATCCTCCATCTGGAGTTTAAACAAGTCCAGATGATGGGCCACATCCTTCTCCCAGGCTTTGCTTCCTGTGGTTGGTTGTGCATCCTTCTTGCTATGCCCGGAACCCGGATTTTTAGCCATTAATACATTACCATCAAAATTGGCCAATTTAACTGGTTTATTAATATTGGAGCCAAAAACGGCCTGGGGGCCCAATACCACAAGACCCGCACAAACTACCAACTTTAAAAGAGTTACCTGATTAGACACGTTCTATCCTCATGGAATCATTAAAAAATATTAATGCAGGTTTAACGAAGGATTAATACTTGGCTTCTATTATATACCCGTAACCTCGGATTGGGGACGCTTGATTAGCGGGTCCACTGAGGACAGAGGCTCAAAGTTAACCTGGGATTTGAGCTGCTAATCAAACACCCTGGTCGGATAAAAAAGGCAAACCCGGCCAGCAATGAGATGGAGGTTGATATGTTCTATCCGGTGAAAATTTTCAAGTCCAACGGCAAATTCAAAAAAGAGATTTCCAGCGAAAAGCTGAGTGAGCGCTATTGGAACGAATTCAACGAAGCGGTCAGAACTAATATACAAATCAACCCCAAAGGCCGCCGTCCGAAAAAAGAAGAAGTATACGAACCGATGTACGATCAGTCGTATTTCTCTGAAGATTAAAGCGTTTTACTGTTTTTCCCGCCAGGGACCGTAGTAGATCTCCTTCGAGGGGCTAAGTCTAAAGCCCCTTCCCTTAAACAGGGAAGGGGTACCCCGCTCCCTCTCCCAAATCCTACTCTAAACCCCACCAAAATCCAAAAAGCTTGACAGAATTGCGTATTTATGGAATTCTCTATCCGCATTTGCAACTGATTTGCAACTAAAAGATGCAGATAAGATCAAGCGGAGTGGTCCTTGAAAACGCAGTCCCAATTCAGATTACCGACCGGTTCCGGTCAAGCCTGGGCGCTTTGCATCGCTTTGTGCTTTGGGGTGATGACCCTTTTCTCCCCTATTCTGCACGATCACGACTGGGACCCGTTCCATGCGGAATCGGATTGTGCTCCCTGTAACTGGACCCAATCCAATGTCAGCCTGGAAGTTCAGACTCCGGACACTTCAGTAGATTTTCGAATCATTGTCTGGCAACTCCCTGCTCTGGGAACGATCCCGGCGAGATTCCTAAAGACCTTCAATAGTAGAAGTCCTCCCTCCTTCCGTTGAACTCTAGTTCTAACTCCTGAAAACTAATTAACATTATCGGATTCCTTTGGGGCATTTCCGCCTGGAGTCCAATACGAGTTTCTATTTTTACGCCGAAACTCCTTCAACGGAATGGATTATGCGACCTTACATTACATTAATAGTTTGCTTAAGTATGGCTCTTTTAACTTCTCACGTCTGGGCCGAAGAAAAACACCAAATAACTGAAAGCCCTAAAAAGCATTTTGAAATCCACCTTAAGGAAGTCGTTGTTTCCACTCCAATGGAAGAAACCATATCCAGCTCTGCAAGACCCGTAGAAGTTTTGCATGATGAGGAGTTAAGGTTGAAAGCCGCTTCCACTATCGGTGAAACTCTGAAACTGCAACCGGGTGTCCACAGCCAATCCTTTGGGCCAGGTGTCGGTTTACCGGTAATCCGCGGACAAAGTGGGCCGCGTGTACGGGTGTTGAACAACGGGCTGGGGGCAAACGATGCATCCCAGGTAAGCCCTGATCACGCCTCTTCAGTAAATCCATTAACGGCAGACCGGATAGAGATTTTACGTGGTCCGGCCACACTTTTATATGGTAGTGGCGCAATTGGTGGTGTGGTCAATGTGATCGACAACAGGATTCCCCGATTGGTTCCAGAAAAACTGGTCACAGGCGCTTTTGAACAAAAGTTTAATTCCGTATCCAATGAAACCTCTACAGCCATCAAATTAGAGGGCGGAAAAGACTATTTTGCCTATCATCTCGACGGTTTTTATCGTAACAACGCGAACGTCGATGTTGGAGGTTTAGCTATAGATCAGGCACGCGGCCAGGTTAGTGAGCCTGATTTAATGGTGACCCGGAATACAAACGGTTTTATCGACAACAGTGCTTCCGAGACCAGAGGCGGAACTGCCGGATTCTCTCTGGTGGGAGATTCAGGGTTTTTCGGTGTTTCTGGCAACTTCCTCGACAATGCCTATGGCATACCGCCGGAAGGAACTGACGACGGTGAACGGGTTCAAGTTAAACTGGAACAAAACAAGATCGACTTCAAGGGGGAATTGTACAATCCGGTCAGCTTCCTCGAAGCAATCAAAACAAGCATGAGTTACACCGATTACGAACATCGGGAAACGGCCATGAACGAAACGGAAGCTTTCTTTCAAAACGATACGTATGAAGGCCGTCTGGAAATTCCTCATAAACCTTTGGCCGGTTTTACAGGAGTGCTCGGGGTACAGGCCATTTCAAGTAAGTTTTCCGCTCTCGCAGTTGAGGACAGCATATTTATAACACCTCCTACCCGGACAAACAGTATTGGTATTTTCGGTCAGGAATCTGTTGATGTTGGCCCAGTCAATGTGAAGGCAGGGGTAAGGGTGGAACACACTTCCTTGGATCCAGACTTTGCTGGAATGATGTATCGCAGCTTTACCCCGGTCAGTGCCTCCGCTTCTGCAACGTGGAGCCCCAACGACCAGCACCATTTTAGAGGCGCTTTCACCCGCTCCCAAAGAGCACCGCAGGTTCAGGAGCTATTCTTTTCAGGATTTCACGAAGCTACCCGCGCTTTTGAGAGAGGTAATCCAAACCTGACCGAAGAAACCTCTAACAACTTTGATTTTGGATACAGATTCGATGCCGACTGGGTCATTGCGGAGGTTGATCTTTTCTACAACCTTGTTGACGATTACATTTTTCTGGGTCGGACAGGCGCTGTCGTCGACGATGCTCCGGAGGTTTTAGCCCAACAGACCCAGGCTTACTTCCTGGGATATGAAGCCAATTTGATATTTCCAGTAATGGACAATAATCACGGGGCAGTAGACTTTACCCTGTTCAGTGACTTTACCCGCGGACGCTTGACCAACATGGGTGATGTCCCACAGCAACCACCGCTGCGATGGGGGTTCCAGGTGGACCATTCCAAGGGGCAATGGAGCTCCAACCTCAGGCTGACACGAGGGGAAGCCCAGAACAATCCAGGGGCCAATGAGGCAAATACGCCCTCTTATGTTCTGCTGAACCTGGCGACGCATTACCATCTTCTTGATTTTCACGGAACGGATGTTCTGCTGTTTGCGAAGGGAAACAATCTTCTGGACCAGAATATACGGAACTCAACTTCGTTTCTTAGAAACTTTGCGCCTGAAGCTGGCATCGGGGCAGAACTGGGAGTACGCGTCAATTTTTAATGGTTAAAAACCAATGCCTGGGAGGGACACATCACATTAAAAAAATGTGAGTGACCTTTCCAGGTTTTTTTATTTATCTTTTGAAAGTGTTGTGTCGGGTCAAAATTAATCACCGGGGTTCTTCGAAATAACTTCAGTCTGATATTTCCTCGCCAAAAACCAGGATAATCAGGCAGTCTTTTTTAAAAAAGTCTTGAATTCAGATAGTTCTTTTTGTGCTTCTTTTATTATCGAGATTGAAGAGTTCAGGACAAAAAGACAAATGAGGATGGCGACAACGATATCTGGCCAGGGCGAATGAAACATGTAGATTCCCCAGGCTGCGATAATAACCCCCAGATTAGCTAAAATATCGTTCCTGGCGCACAGCCACGTGGATCGCATGTTCAGATCCTGATTTCTATACTGAAACAGACAAAAAGCACAAATTATATTTGCCACCAAGGCCAGCGCACCCACTCCTCCTATAATTTCCGGGTCAGGTTTTAAAGGCTCTAAAAATCGAAAAATTGCGGAGAGGAATAGTCCAATAGATAAAACTCCCATAAGAATTCCTTTTCCAAGAGCGGCACGAGCTTTCCATTTCTCCCCTGCTTTCAAGACCAGGATCGATGCCCCAAAGACCAGAGCATCGCCAAGCATATCCAGCGAATCCGCCCATAGCGCATGCGATTTACCTACCCAACCAAAAGCAATCTCCACAAAAAACATCCCGAGGTTTACCCATAAGACCACCCAAAGAATCTTTCGGTGATTTTTTAAGATATCATTCAAGTCCTCACCGCAATTTGAAGAACAGCTGCTCACTAGCTACTCCTGATTAACTATTATTTTGCTTTTTGATTGGTTGTTTTAAATCATTCAAAAAATCTATTTAAAGTAGCTGATCTGTAAACTACAAATTTTTTAGAAAATTCTATATTATTTGCAAAATACTTGCAAAATTTTACGCAAATTATTCGCAATTTATTTGCAATTCATTTGCATTTACAACCTTGCCATGGTATTTTGCAACTCAAATTAAAAAGGATCCTGAAATTACTCACAATTATAGTTTCTACCTCCAGAATTAATAACCACCGACTATTTCAATTTTCCGGGGCCGGAAAGACATGGGAATGACAAATTATCCTCCTCCAAGGAGATAATCCTTCCGGCCCTGGAATTCATCGCTTGACTTCAAATCTATTTTTCGGATATCCGGGGCTCTTTAGATATTGAAAGGAATCAAGACCAAATAAATGGATACAACTGCACCCTATTCTTTCCTGGGTTTCACATTCTTCATTACAATGCTGGGCGGATACATTCCCACAATTCGATTTTGGAGCCCAGGAAAATTCCTTTTCCTTATCAGTTTTTGTCTGGGGAGTTTATTAGGGGCTGTTCTATTTCATATCATCCCAAGGGTGAATCCAGTTTTAGGAATAGAAATGATATACCCATTGGCCTTGGGGTTTTTAATTACTTTTTTCTTTGAAAAAACTTTTGCCTGGAACACACTGGAGTCGGGAAAGATTTCCTACCAGACCATTGGATTATCAACGCTAGGCGGGTTATCTTTTCACAGTCTGGTGGAAGGGTTGGCCATGGGTACCGCCATGAAGATGGAAATCGGGATCGTTGTTATAGCTGCCCTCATCATTCACAAATTCCCGGTTGCTTTGATATTGAGCAGCCTGTTTATTAAAGCCGGGATATTCAAAAAAAGAACCATCCTTTTTATTATTTTTCTGTTTGCCTTAATCACACCTTTGGGAGCAGGTGTTTCCTATGTAATGTTTGGAATAGTGGACCCCTACCTGCTTGAATTGGCTATTGCAGCCTCGGGAGGTACTTTCCTTTATCTGGCTCTATTTGACTTTCTACCAGCAATAAATAAGCAGAACCAATTCGGTCGGATTCATACAGTATCTGTTTGTATGGGCTTTTCCGCTATGTATTTTATTTAAGGATAAGTTTACAAATAAAAAAGACCTTGGCCTGTTGGATAGGTTTAAACCACCATTCAAAGCTCCCTCATGGAGCAGCATCCTTTTTCAATTTTTCAACAAAGGCTTCCCGTTCCTTCCGTAATTTTTCTTTAAACGCTTCCACCCCACCGTGTTTTTTGTCGTAGCGTTTGCGGATTTGATCCACGCTGCGTATCTTGTCAGCGTGTTCTCCCAGCAGACACATACCTTGACGGTCACATGCCCAGATCGGCAAGTCTTTTTCAACCTGATCACGCAGATCCTCAGGAATATTTTTATTATGCGGCAGGTTGGCGTAGTTGGGATCGGCTCTTTCTTCGATTCGCTCCAACTCCTTGACCAGATCCTCAATATTTTCGCCATCCCATTCGCCGAGAGTTTCGTCACCATCGGCTGACTGGATTCTATTTAACAATTTGGGATCGATTTCCACCTTGTCCAGTGAAAATCTCCTTCTTGGATTTGTCGACATGGTTTATTCCTTCTAACAGTTCTTATTGAAGAACCCTTGATGTATTCAAAAGTTATACATAACGTTTTTATTTTACCCTGCATAGGGCCTTAATCTTTTTGAAACACCTTAACATATCTCAACACACCCGGAAAACCACGTTTCAGAACAGCTTAAGCCCTTTAGGCAATTGAAAAATAAAGCTTAAATCAACAAAATATGTTACCTTAACCTGATATTAAATCCCCAAAATTCAGGTGAGTAGCAGTTATGGCGTTGTTCCGTGTTTTGATTGTTGAAGACAGTGTGACGGCTCAGCAGATGTTGAAAGAAATGATTGAATCGGACCCTGATATTGAGGTTATCGGAATAGCCTCTAATGGCAAAGAAGGTGTGGAAAAAACACTGGAGCTTAAACCTGATCTGGTTACCATGGATTTGATGATGCCGGTCATGAGTGGCCAGGAGGCCATCGACCAGATCATGCAACAATGCGCCCGCCCCATCCTGGTTATTTCAAGCAACAACGATTCCAAAGTAGCCTTTGATGCCTGTTCGCGGGGAGCATTGGATGTTTTCCCAAAGGACGATCTGGACCCTGACAAGTGTGAAAAACTGACGTCCAGGATCAGGTTGCTGGCAAAAGTCCGGGTCATCGGGCACATTCGGCCAAAAACTACTGTTAAACCGCAAGTGATAGGAAATCATCGTGATGCCAAAGTCATTGCCATCGCCTGTTCCACTGGTGGACCCAAAGCTTTGTCGCAAATGCTCCCTCACCTCCCAGAAAATTTTCCGCACCCGATTGTCATTGCCCAGCATATTGAGGACGGTTTTACTGATGGTCTGGTGGAATGGCTGAATCAGGTGTGCCCGCAAAAACTGGAACTTGGAAAACAGGGAACCCGGCTGGCAGCCAATACAATCTACATTTCACCTTCAGAAAAAAATATGAAAGTTGGATTGGGTGGAGTAATTGAGTTTGAAGAACGCAGCGAGAAAGACCGTTATGCTCCTAATTGCGATGTCCTCCTGAATTCTGTAGCCCAAAACTATGGCCCGAAAAGTGTGGGCGTTATTTTGACGGGTATGGCAACGGATGGCGTAGCCGGGATGAAAAACATTCGGGATAAAGGGGGACAGACTATCGCGCAAGATGAATCCAGCAGTGTAGTCTATGGAATGAACCGGCAGGCAATTGAAACGGGTTGCATCGACAAAGTGTTGCCCATTGAAGAAATTGGGCAGTATTTGGCAAAACTTTAAATGCTATCTGAAATGATGAGGCAAGAAACAGAGGCGAACAGGATGGATCTGAAACATTTTCAGAACGGAATCCAAAAAAGGTTCCACCTCAATTTCAAACCTGATTTCTTCCGGTTTCTTGGCGAAGCTGTCGAAGCCCGTATCCGGGCCACTGAATCAAAGGGAATTGAACAATACCGATTCTTTTTTCAGGAAGACCCAGAAGAAGTTTCCCACCTGATCAGCCTTTTAACAAATAAGGAAACTTATTTCTTCCGTGAGAACCCCCATTACCGCCTGGTTACCCGTGTAATTTGTCCGGAGTTATTAAAGAACCGTGCCTACTATGGCCAGCCTATCAAAATAGTCAGTGCCGGTTGTTCCAGTGGTGAAGAGCCCTATTCCCTGGTCCTGGCATTGGTTGAAGTATTTGGCGAAGGAATAACCGATCAGATTGAAGTGGTCGGTCTGGACATTGATCATGATGTTCTGCACAAGGCCAGTATGGCTGTTTATGGGGCGTATTCTTTCCGTGGTGTGGGCTCCGAAGTTTTAAATAATTATTTCAGCCCGTTCGCGGGAAATCGAAATGTTTTGAAAGCATCTATCCGCGAAAATGTCCGTTTTGTGCAACACAATCTTGCAGACTGGCCGTATCCCGAAGAAGCCAGGGGTGCCGACCTGATTTTTTATCGAAATGTCTCCATTTACTACGAAAATGAAACCCAGGAAAAGATATATCAAAACCTCGCCCGACTTTTAACACCTGGTGGATATCTGGTGACAGGTTCAGTCGAAATTTCACATCATGATACCGGGCGATTGGCTTTAAAAAGAGAAGAAGAAATATTCTACTTTTGTAAAGAAACTGAGGCTTCGGAATCGTCCGATCTCCTTTCTGGATCTCCTGTTCAAAAACTATCCAGACTTCCAGATAAAAAGGCGCTGCTAAAAGAAACGAATAAAAACCAAACCAAAAACATTCAACCGAACTTATCCGACGAAGAAAGAACTCTTTCTAAAGCCCTGAGTTTAACAACTGATGAACAATGGGAAGAAGCTTTAATAACAGTAGAAGAACTGGTCACTAAGAATCCGGATTTTCTTTCGGCCTATAGTTTAAAGGCCCTTATATTGTTACAACTGAACAGGGCCCAGGAAACTGAACAGGTATGCCAACAGGCTCTTAAAAAAGATGGGCTGTTTGCGGCTCCCTATCTCCTGCTGGGTCTGGCATCACAAAAAAACACAGATCACCCCGAGGCGGTCCACCGCCTGAGAAAAGCAATTTACCTGGCCCCCTCCTGTTGGTTGGCTCATTATCATCTGGCAGACAGTTACCGGGAAACCGGAGATAATGATTCGGCTCGGAGGGAATACAATGTCACCCTTAATTTATTAGAGAATTCCGGATTTGAAAATCATGGTTTACCGGTTTTTCGCAGTGAATACACAGAGTCACAGATTGCAGGCATCTGCAGGGACAAGTTAAATCAATTGACGGTCAACTGAAGGAAATATCCTTTAATATGGTATTCGACAAATCCAAATTTATACCGAGGTTCATCCAGGAAGCGCGGGAACACCTGGGAACCCTGAAGCGTGGACTGGATGCCAGCAAGGAAACCCCTGAAAATTTAAGAGTCGATGATGAACTGGTAAGGACAGCGCATACCATTAAAGGATCAGCAAAAATCCTGGGGTTCCAACAGGTTGCTGCTATTTCCCTGAAGTTGGAAGAGATTCTGAGAAGTTCTCAAAAACAGGAACTCGACATGACGGAGGATATCCACTCCCTACTTGTTAGTTCATCTGACCTGCTGGATGTTTTCATAAACCAGATTGCGCGTGGTGAAACCATTACCACGGACATTGATAACATCCTGGAGAACCTCGACCAGGCTCTTTCCGGTGAATACACGGCTCCGGCAATCCCCAAACCAGAAGAACCACCTGTACCCTCCCAGCCACAACCCCAGGTCCAGGAACAAACCGCCGCTCAACCCGATGAAGTTTCAGCCAAGAAAGCCCCCACTGAAAAAAAATCAGGGGGATTTGATCGAAGCAAATTTGTTGCACGATTTGTGGACGAAGCTCGTGAACACATCAACACATTGAACGAAGGTTTGATCAATCTGGAAACGCAACCCGGAAACCTGGAAATTTTAGATCAAATCTTTCGTGTGTCCCACACTTTGAAAGGTTCCTCCAAAATCCTCGGGTTAAAACCGATCTCACTTCTTGCTCACAGGGTGGAGGACGTTTTGGATGCCCTTCGCAACAATAGGTTCTCATTCAATAACCCCCTGTGCGACCTGCTTCTAAAATCGGTAGATCTCATTTCTGAGTTTGTTGAGGAAATATCACAGGGGAAAACTCTTGATACCGACATCCGCCCACTCATTGAAACGCTGGAATCGGCAGCCCGGGGAGATAAGGTTAAACCTCTTAAATCGAGTCAACTCACGAAAGCTGTTCATGATTCGGAGGACGGCGGGGAAAGTGGCCTTGTAAAAAAGCAGGACCAAACACCTCAAACCATGTTCAAGACTGCCATGAGTGATACCGTCCGGATCAACACATCCAAGCTGGACGACACGGTAAAGCTAATGGGAGAAATCGTATCCAACCATATTCGGATGAAGCAGAATGTGCTGGATATCGATGAGGTCACCAAGCTGTTTAACAAATACCTGGATCAACTTGGAACCGTCCAGAAATCCCCTGAAGGCCCATTAAACGGTCAAACTGCAGAGATTATAGATGAAGCCCGTTCCATTCATGACAAGCTGAAAGCGCTTTCATCTCAAACTCGTGATGTCATGAGTTTTCAATCGCTCGTCACAGACGATCTTCGGGAAAAAGTTCTGCGAATGCGGATGCTCCCCCTTTCCACCGTACTGGATGGTTTTCCACGATTGGTTCGTGATATTTCCAATGCCTGTGGCAAGCAGGTCAAACTTGAAATAACAGGTGGTGAAACCGAGTTAGACAAAAAAATTATAGAGAGGATTGGCGATCCACTTCTCCACATGGTGCGCAACAGTATCGATCATGGCCTGGAAACGCCGGATATTCGTAACGATCAGGGAAAGTCGGAATCAGGGACAATTTCCATCTCTGCGGCTTACGAAGGCGGACATGTGTTGATAACAATAACTGATGATGGCTCCGGGATTCCGGTGGATAAAATCCGTGAAAAAGCAGTGATGAAAAAAATTTACGATGAAGAAACCGCCCAAAACCTGCCGGAGTCAGAGATTATCAATCTGATTTTCCGTCCAGGCTTCAGCACAACAGCGCTTGTCACTGAAGTTTCGGGGCGTGGTGTTGGGATGGATGTTGTTCGGGATAACATTGTCAAGCACCTTAAGGGTTCCCTTCAAATTGAAACAAAGAAAAACAAGGGAACCAGTTTTTTCATTCGTCTTCCACTGACTCTAGCCGTGATGAGAGTTATGCTGGTGAGTCTTGGCGAAACCCAGGTTGCGATCCCTCTTAATTCAATACGTGAAATTATTCGGGTTCCGACCGATTCCCTCATCGAAGTGGTCAACCGGTATGCCGTATCGCTCAGAGACCAGATCATCCCGGTCACTGAATTAAAAACACTTCTGGACACTGAGGACGGTGCTCTCACTGATCAAAAATTATCCCAAAGCAACCTGGTGATCCTGATCGTCGCTATGGGTACCGAAATGCTTGGCCTGATTGTTGATGAAATTGTGACGGAAGAAGATATGGAAATTAAACCTCTGCCGGATCACATGAAACACAACGAACTGGTTTCAGGTATTACCTTGTCCGGAAAAAATGAGATCGTACTAGTCCTGCAAATTACACGGTTGTTCGGCCTCGCCCGTGAATCACGTGAAGAATGGTTCCAGGAAAAAGCTTTCGATTCAGGGCCAGGGAAACTCCGCATTCTGGTTGTAGACGACTCGGTCAGTACGCGGCATGTTGAAAAAAATATTCTTGAAGCCAAAGGTTACAAGGTAGATCTCGCTGCCGATGGGGTCGAAGGGTTTGAAAAAGCCATGGAAAATCAGTACGACCTGATACTGACCGATATCGAAATGCCCCGGATGGACGGCTTTACCCTGACGGAGTCATTGCGTCAGGAAAACAGGTACCGGCACACTCCAATAATCATTTTAAGTTCTCGCAGTGATGAGGCGGACAAACAAAGGGGCATGGATGCCGGCGCCAATGGCTACCTTGTCAAGGGGATCTTTGATCCACAACAGTTAACCAATGCCATCCAGAATCTGGTGCAATGAATAATCAAACTATCAAAATACTTGTAGTCGATGACGACTCTTTTGTTCGAGATATCCTCGCTGATATCCTCGAATCTTCAGGATACCTGGTGGTTACAGCGGAGAATGGCCAGGAAGGAATAAACCTGATCAATTCAGAATCCGGTTTGGACGTTATTATTTCCGACATCCACATGCCGGTCCTCGATGGATTAGGACTTATCCGCAAGTTGCGCACCGAGGAAAACTCAGAAATTCCAATTATCGTTTTGTCCGGAAATAATGAAGTCGCAGTGGCTATAGAGGCGATCAACCTGGGGGCCAATGATTATCTTTTAAAAGATGAGAACCTCCAGGATACAGTCCTTCTTTCCATTGAACAGGTCCTGGAGAAAAAACGGATCGTAGACCAAAACCGCCAGCTCCTACTCGACATCACGAAAAAAAATCAGGAACTTGGAACCATTGTTGAAACCATGACCGAGATCGGGTTGGCGGTTTCATCTGAAAAAAACTTCCCCTCTCTCATGGAAATCATCATCACCCATGGAAGATCCCTCACCAACGCTGACGCTGGGACTTTGTACCTTGTAGAAAATGGAAAACTTGAATTTAAAATTGTGCAAAACCGAACACTGAATGTCTTCCTGGGGGGAAAGTCAGGGGGGAAAATCGAGTTCCCCCCCTTGGATATCAGGGAATCCAATGTTTCCGGTTATGTCGCGATAAATAAAAAACCGGTCAACATTCCGGATGTTTATGAATCAGAGCTGTTCGATTTCACTGGACCCAAAAATTTTGACAGGACTTCCAATTACCGATCACAGTCGATGCTGGTTGTGCCAATGGTGGATCGTTTCAACGAAGTGCAGGGAGTCTTACAATTGCTCAATGCCACGGATTTATCAACGGGGAAAATTATTCCATTTTCTGATTCACACCTCGAGGTTGTGCAATCACTGGCCTCACAAGCTGCAGTCGCCCTGAATAATCTAAGGCTGGAAGAAAAGACGGAGCGACTGCTTGAAGAAGTCCTCAATATAAAAAACTACAATGAAAATGTCCTGGAAAGCCTCACCAACGGGGTAATCACCCTGGATAGCGATTACCGAATCATAACTGCCAACGCGGCTGCACAGAGAATTCTTGACTTAAAACTTGAACAACTTATCAGCAGAAAACTCGACGATTTTTGCAGTGGCCCAAACCACTGGATTCTGGACAAGGTTGATGGAGTAGTAAAGTCCAGACGACCTTCCATAGTCATGGATGCCGAAATCACGCTGGAAGAGGATAAGCGAGTACCCATGAACCTTACATTTGTTCCTCTAAAAAATTTCAAACAGCAACTGATCGGAACCATGCTGGTGCTTGAAGACATCACGACAGAAAAAAGAGTGAAAGGCACCCTGGCGCGTTATATGACCAAAGAACTGGCGGACAAGTTATTGGAAGGCGGTCAATCCATGCTGGGGGGACAGATACAGGAAGCGTCTATCTTATTTTCGGATATTCGGGATTTCACCACTATCACAGAAAAACTTGGAGCAAAGGAAACAGTAACAATGCTCAACGAATATTTCACCGTGATGGTTGATCAGATTTTCCAATGCAATGGAATCCTTGATAAATACATAGGGGATGCCATCCTTGCGGTCTTTGGAGCCCCATTCAAAAGTGGACAGGATGCGGACTTTGCGGTAAAAGCAGCCATCAACATGGTGAACTCCCTGGAAGGATTAAATAAAAGCCGGGTTGAATTGGGAAAAGATCCAATAGCCATGGGAATAGGAATCAATACAGATGAAGTTCTTTCCGGAAACATCGGATCCGAAAAAAGGATGGATTACACCTGTATTGGAGACGGAGTCAACCTGGCTTCCCGTCTGGAAGGATTGAATAAATATTTCGGCACCAATATTTTAATCAGTGAAAATACATTTAGAAAATTAAAGGAAAACTATCGAACACGCAAATTGGACTGGATCAAGGTGAAAGGAAAGACAAAGCCCGTTATAATTTACGAGGTCCTTGGTTTTTACGATAACAACAGTTCCCTACGTCTGGATGAAAGTTTTGGGGTTTTTCAGGAAGGACTTGGCTTATACCAATCCAGAGATTGGCAGGGTGCCATTCGTTGTTTTATGCGTGCCAGTGAAATAAATCCGCAGGATCGTGCCGCAATTGTTTATAGAGAAAGGTCCGAGTTTTTCCAAAACAACCCACCGGCTTTTGATTGGGATGGTGCCTGGGAAATGCGTTCAAAATAACTGGAAATTTAAAACGACAATTAAATCGATGGAAGAAACAGAAAATTTTAAAAGCGATCGAATCCTTGAGGAAATCCACAAGCGCAAGGACCAAACCCTTGATGTTCAGAAGGAAGAGGAAAAGGTCAAGCTTGTTATTTTCACCCTTGGGAGTCATTACTATGCACTCCATGGCGATAGCGTGAAGGAAATTTTGACCGTCTTGAAAATAGTCCGGGTTCCCGCCACTCCCCCTTTCATTCTTGGGATCATAAACGTCCGGGGGGACATTCAATCTGTCATAGATGTAAATTTATTTATGGGGCAACCGCCCACAGAAACAGGTGTGGACAGTCGGATTGTTATTGCAGAAAAAAATGGAATACGGTCAGGTATTCTGGTAGATACGGTCCAGGATGTTCTGGACGCTCCAAAAGAATCGATACAGAAACCTATCTCAACCTTGAATGACACAATACGTTATTTTGTCGATGGAGAGTTTTCATACCGCCATCACAACGTTACCTTGCTTGACGCCGGTAAACTTTTCGAAAAAATAACAGAAAAGAATGCGGATTGAGTTTTTATAAAGGCAATCGATGACAACAGCTCTTCAAAAATTACAAATAGAAGGTTTTCAAGCCCTGGTGTTTAGAATGCATGACACCCTGTTTGCGACTGACCTTGAGCAGATTGATGAATTGGTCGAAGGCGACCATTGGACACATCCGGACGTGGAAGTGTTCCTGCTTGACCGTTTGATGCCATTAACTGCCAGTCCATTGGTGTATAAAGACCCACATGTGATTACCATTCATTTTCAGGGAAATACGGTAGCTTTACAGATCGATCAACCCCAGGACATTGCTTATATCCCCATTGAGGCCATAAGGTCTTTTCCCTTTATCGTGGAAAAAGTCCGACAACATCTCTGGCTGTGGGGGATCAGCCTGGAAAAGAAAGAGCCCGTCCTGCTGATCGATTGCCACAAACTGGCCGCCGGGTGCCTGTCTCAACAAGAGGAAGTATGGAATTAGTAATTTATGGCCCCGATATTCAAGTAAGAACGAGTTCATCCAGGGTGGCTTTTCAATCCCTGAATCATACATTCAGTTTATTCGTTATTGCCTGTAGAGCTGGAATAGTCAAGGAATTACCCTTCATTCAATCATCCCCGGGAGACCCCAAGAGATGAATAATCTCTCTATCAAGCAAAAGGTCTTTATCATGTTTGCCGTCATGGGAGCAGTCGTAATCGTCTCAGGTGCGGTAATTTTCAATTCGCTGAACAATGCGGCAGAAGATGCTGACATCACCAACGCACTTGGTCGTCAGCGTATGCTCAGCCAGGCCATGGGTAAATCCGCTTTAAGCAATGCCATGGCAAAAAGCCGGCGCCGGACGATTGAACAAAATGTCGAATCCCTGAATCACTATATAACCCAAATGAGGGCGATCTTTACCGAAGATATAGTCAGCGCCGCAAAAAAGGTCAACCTTGGAATCAGTATGGACCCGAGCTCCGAAGCACACCCGGCGATCCCCTTCCCTGCAACTTTCACCCGAATGGTGAATGAGAAATTTGGAGAAAACCAGTTTTATAAAATCGATATTATCAACAAGGATCCGATCAATCCCCAAAAGGGCCTCAAAACGGAAATGGACAAAAAGGCTTATGAATTCCTAACGGCCTCACCTGAAAAAATATACAGCAAGGTATTTGAAGAAGACAGCCGCCTTTACATAGGGCTTTATTCATCTGATCGAGCCACAGTAAAAGCCTGTGCGGAATGCCATTCTGCTCTAAAAGGCAAACCATTCAAGGTTGGCGAGTTGATGGGGATTCGGAAATTTTATCTGATGTTTTCAGAAGACATCAGCCTGGGAAAAGAGGAGCTCAACCCGAGTCTGGAAGAGTATCAACGCGCCAAAGAAGTTTTCGACCGCACAATTTCAGCAATGAAAAACGGAGGAGAATATCCCGAAGATCTGGCAATGACCCACTTTAAGGCAGTCAATGCCATAGACAATGAAGTTATTCAAAATAAAATCAGGGAAGTCATCCGCCAATTCAAGGAGTTTGTGAACCACGTCAATTCCCTGATGAGCTCTGAAGTCAATTCACTTCCTTACCGAAAAGCCCAGCAATCCATTGTGGTGTCATCTAACGATTTGAGGAAACTCAGCGATGATCTGGTAACTCAATACACTGCCCTATCGAACCAGAATCAAGTCACAATCCGATGGACTGTCATCAGTGCCATAATCCTTACTGTCCTGATTATCATGGGAATTTATTACTATTTCGCAGCAAAAATTGTACGTCCAATCCTCAATGTTTCCACACAACTCAAGGAAATCTCTAAAGGAAACTTTGTTCAGGACAAACTTCATGTGAATTCGTCTGATGAGATAGGCACCCTCCAGGATATTTATAACACTTTGCTCGACACAATGAAGGAGGTAGTCAATCAGGCAGAAGACATCGCCGCAGGCAACCTCTCCAAACAATATGAAATGAAAGGTGACCTTGCTCACGCTTTTGGGCAAATGACGAAAGAGTTGCGTGATAAACAGGAAGCCGACCGTTTATTCAAGGAAATGTCTGAAGAACGCCACCGTCAGGCAGAAGAACTCCAGAAAAAGGTTAACAGTATCCTGGAAGTGGTAAGCGCTGCTGCCAAGGGAGACCTGACCCACAAGGTTACGGTAACAGGGGAGTCACCAATCGGTCAAATGGGAGAAGGGTTAATTCAGTTTTTTGAAAAGCTGGTGGACAGCATGCAGGAAATCTCAAATAACGCAAATGAACTGGCAATCTCTTCCAGTGAAATTTCAGCCTCCGTGCAGGATCAAGCTGCGGTAGCTGCTCAACAATCCACTTCGGTCACAGAGATTTCAACAACAGTTGAAGAACTTTCCATTTCCTCTTCCCAAGTGGCCGATAATGCAAACGCAGTTGCCGAAATATCGAATAACGCCTTGCATGAATCGGAACGGGGCAGGGAAGCAATGGAAAATCTGAAAATTAAAATGGACACCATATCTGACGACAATCAGGTCAGCATTCGTGAAATTGTTGAATTGGGAACTCGCTCTGAAGAAATCGGAAAGGTTATGGAAATCATCAACAACATCGCTGATCAAACAAAACTGATCGCTTTTAATGCGGCAATTGAAGCTTCCAGCGCAGGCGAGGCAGGAAAACGATTTGGCGTTGTGGCAGTCGAAATCCGCCGTCTTGCAGATAACGTGATGGAATCAACCGGAGAAATCGAAAACAAAATCGAAGAAATTCAGCAAGCTATTAATCGACTTGTGGTCAATTCAGAACGGGGTTCAAAAAACATCAAGGCGGGAACTGAGTTAACAGCTCAAACTATATCTGAGCTGGAAAATCTGGTATCTGGTGCCAAAACCACAGCCGATGCTGCGGCCCAGATTTCATTATCGACCCAACAACAAAAGACTGCGACAGAACAGGTTCTTTCTGCTCTGAAAGAAATAGTTGATGGCAGCCGCCAGTCTTCAGCGGCAATAAAACAAACATCTGCTGTAACAAACAGGCTATCCGAGATGTCCTCACATTTAAAAAACCTGGTTGGGCGCTTCAAGATCAATCAGTAACATTAGCCGACTGAGCCAGCCTGAACCCAAAAATGTAATGCCGCTTATCGGGTTTGCTTCTGTACCTTGAGGCAGAGCGAACATAAGAAGCCAGGTTTGCCATGGAACCCCCTCTACGTGTTCGCATTGTTCCGGATTCAGGGCCCTTCGGATTATCTTTTTGGCTTCGTTTAAAATACTTGCTATCGTACCAATCACTCACCCACTCCCAGACATTTCCCAACATATCATATAATCCAAAAGCGTTTGGAAGTGCCGTTCCTACCCGGTGTGCGGTGAATTTCGAGGAACCATAGTACCAGGCATATTCATTCCTGATTTCATCTCCCCAATAATATCGGGTATTCGTTCCCGCGCGGGCAGCCCGCTCCCATTCGGCCTCTGTCGGGAGTCGGTACCGGTTTGTTTTCTCCTTTTCATTCAAACGACGAATGTATTCAACAGCGTCATTCCAGGAAATCCTTTGGGCGGGCAATTCATCACCAACAAACCTGGCCTGGTTTGGCCCCATCAAAGCACGCCATTGCTTCTGGGTAACTTCATAACGACCGATAAAAAATTCATCAACACACACCTCATGTTCTGGCTGTTCATATTTATATCCATGATTGTCTCCCATAATAAAACACCCTCCAGGAATTTTGACAAATTCAATTTGGGTTGACGGCGAAAGCAATGTTGCTGAACTTTTACCCTGTGCCCACAAAGGCGACACAAAAAATACGTTCACAAGAAAAATTCCAACAAATAGGGAATACAAACTCAAACTGTTCTTAACGTTTAAATAACTGATTTTTTCCTCATAGATAAGAGGTTAAAATTCATTTAACAACCATGTCCTCTGTTTGGAATTTTATAACAAAATTTAAATTCTGGACCCCTTATACAACCTATACTTGCTTATTTTTTAGGGCAAATCATAGGGGCTTATTAATAAACGGACGGATCTATCTGTTCAAATAACCAGAAAAACATCTTTATAAATAAAAATAAAACTTGAAATTTCTTATTATTTTTCCATTGATTTTGAATTTCACGCCCTTAGACTAACTTCATCAATTGAGAGAAAATTTTTTCGGGTAAAAATCTATATTGAATTTTTTCAGTTGGGATTCGACACGTTTTTTATACATTTTTCCTGGTCATGACTAACAAACATTAAGAAAAAGAGGACATGAGGCTACCATGGAAATGATCAAAAATCTTTCATTAAAGAAAAAAATATTTGGAGCTTTTACACTTCTATTTCTAGTGCTGATTGGTTCTGGGTGGGCAATCACATCAAACCTGTTGAAGTCCAGTGATGACACCAAGATAACAAACGCCCTCGGACGACAAAGAATGTTGACCCAGGCTATGTCTAAATCTGTACTGGGTTATGGCATGTCCCAAAGCCGAAAAAAGACTATTGAAAAACAGACCAATGATTTGGACCGTTTTATAACCAAAATGCGGGGTACTTATACGCAGATGGTTGTTAAACCAGTAAAAGCCACCCAATTCCCGATCAGTATGGACCCCGATAATGAAGGCCATCCAGCCATTCCGTTTCCTGCTACTTTCACACGTATGGTCAATGAAAAAGTCGGAGAAGGCCGGGACTTTACAGTAAGTATTATTTCAGAAGACCCAATCAATCCCAAACAGGTATTAGCAACCTCGTTAGACAAAGAAGCTAACCGGTTTTTAAAGAAAAACCCCAAAAAGATCTTCTCTAAAGTATACGAGGAGAGCGGAAAACTCTATATGGGCCTTTATACTGCAGATATTGCAACAGTTCAGGCCTGCGCAGGTTGCCATACTGCAATGAAAGGAAAAGATTTTAAAGTAGGTGATATGCTGGGAATCCGAAACTACCGTCTGGTCTATTCCAATGCCATCGGAGTCGGTAAATCTGAACTGAATGCAAATATGTCCGAGTTTAATAACGCAAAAAAGATTTTTGTTGATACTCTCAGGGCAGTTCAAAAGGGCGGAGAATTTCCCCTGGATTTAAAAATGACGGAATACACTTCAATCGAAAGGGTTGACGATCCTGAACTTCAAAACCATTTAACCAGGGTAGAAGGATTATTTGGTAATTTTTCAAATGCTGTTGACTCGATGATCAAATCTGAAACAAATTCAGACCCTTACCGAAAAGCTCAGTTTGACATTTTAAATCTTGGGAACGAGCTACGGACGGCGAGTGACGCCGCCGTCACAAGATTTGCCCAGTTGGCAAAGGAAAGTCAGGATCAAATTTTCTATGCCGTCGGTATCTCGACAGGTATTAGCCTTGCCTTCCTGATAGCAATTGCCGGATTCTTTTCCAAGATGGTCATTACACCCATGCAAAAGATGGCCAAATCAATGGAACAGGCTGGTAACGGAAACCTGACTCATGAAGAATTGGAAGTAACAAGTCGTGATGAGGTGGGGATTCTTTTTGGATCATTCAATAGTTTGATGTCCGGGTTGAGAAGCTTCATGGACCATTCAAAAGAAATCCTCCAGGGAAATACGGAGAATGACCAGTTCGAAGTGAAAGGAGAATTCCATACCGCCCTTGGAGATATGCTGGTTCAAGCACGTGAGCGCAAAGAAATAACAGAACGCGAGCGGAAGCAGGCTGTAGAACTTCAAACCAAGGTAGACCAAATGCTGGATACCGTCAAGGCTGCCGCTAGTGGTGACTTGACAAAACAAGTGATGGTAAATGGTAACGATGCAATTGGACAAATGGGTGCGGGCCTTTCAAATTTCCTCAAAACCCTGAGGACAAGCATGGCTCGAATAGGTCAAAACTCAAACTACCTGACGGACTCCTCTTCCAAAATGTCGGAAGTGAGTCAACAGTTGTCAGGAAATGCGGAAGAGACTTCTGCCCAGGCTGATGTCGTCACCAATGCATCCACTACCGTTAACGAAAATATGAATGCGGTGGCTGCGGCATCAGAAGAGATGAACGCCAGTATTCGCGAAATTGCTGAGAGTTCATCGCAAGCTGCCCAGGTGGCCTCATCTGCTGTTGAAATGGCCAAGACTGCCAATGAAAAGGTTTCCAAACTTGGTGATAGTAGTGCAGAAATTGGACACGTCATTAAGGTGATCAATTCCATCGCCGAACAAACCAACCTACTTGCCTTGAATGCAACCATCGAAGCAGCCAGGGCCGGAGAGGCAGGCAAAGGGTTTGCAGTTGTGGCCAACGAAGTTAAAGAGCTGGCCAATGCAACAGCCAAAGCGACTGAGGAAATCAGTCAGAAAATCCAGGCAATCCAGGAAGATACGTCAAATGCGGTTGATTCAATCGGCCAAATCACAGGCGTTATCAACAAAATCAGTGACATCTCCAGCACAATCGCCAGCGCTGTCGAAGAACAGACGGCGACCACCAACGAAATTGGTCGAAGTGTGAATGAAGCAGCGCGTAGCAGTTCGGAAATTTCCGAAAACATATCCGGTGTTGCCGTCGCAGCCAAGAGCACCACAGAAGGAGCGACGAATACTCAAACTGCAGCCTCAGAAATGTCCAAAATGGCAGCTGAACTTCAAGAGCTGGTCAGCCAGTTTAAATGCTGATTATTATGCGAAGATCACCTAAGGGCGGGCCTGAAGGCCCGTCCTTTTTTGTTAAAATACCTTAGTTCAAAAAACCCCGTCCTCTTTTCCAATTCTTTCCATAGAGGAAGCGTATGTCACATTCGTTCAAAAATCATTTCACATTAACATTGGGATTATTTTTTCTGGCATCCCTGACACCAGATTCCATTTGGGCAGAAACCCGTTACGTGAAAAAATCGGGCACTAAAGTTTATAAAGAAGCCTCAGCCCGCTCTAAAGTTGTGGAACTCGTCGGTGCCGGCAAGGAACTTGAGACTTCAGGTATCCAGGGGAAGTTTTATAAGGTGATCACTTCTTCAGGAAGGAAAGGGTTCGTGTTCAAATTCAAACTGGGAGATTCAGCCCCTGAAAAGGGAGGTGACCTTGCCTCTCTCAAAGGAGAAAAAATGGCTGTACGTGAATCTTCTTCATCCTCAAGTATCCGGGGATTGAGCCCTGTTTCCGAACAACACGCTCAGAAAAAAGGTATTTCCAAAGCTGATATTCAGGCTGTGAAGGACATGGAAAACTACGGCGTCTCTGCCAGTGAGGTAGACCGATTCCTGTCCAGCCGTAAACTGGGAGAATACCAGGAATGAAAAAAAATACCCTATTACTTTTAATACTTGCTATCTGCAGTGGTTGCGTAGCAGCCGCGGCCCCCATCATTGAAGGATACCAAGCCTACAGTCTGGGAAAAGGCGGGGCTATGGCTGTTGAATCCATGAAACCAATAGAGCTGGAAGAGGAGCTTGCTATTGGAGGATCACTGGCCATCCAGGTTTTTAATCGTTTTGGTGGCCCCTATAAAAACGACAAGGTCCAGCGGTACATCACTACCCTGGGCCAGGCCCTGGCCGATGTTTCAGACAGGCCGGGAATAAAATATTACTTTGCCATACTGAATTCTGAAGAACCCAATGCATTTGCAACCCCAGGTGGTTACGTTTTTGTCAGCAAGGGACTGCTTAAGCTAGTTCACAACGAAGCCGAATTGGCAGGAGTCCTTGGTCATGAGCTTGCACACATAACTCACCGTCATGCTTTGCAAACCATTGAGCGCAATAAAAAAATGGCAGGCCTTGGATCTCTAACCATAGGGGCTATGGGAGCAGACCCAGAATTGTTTGATGAAATTATTGAGCAAGCTGCTGATACCCTGTTTTCCCATGGGTTGGACAAGGGACTTGAACATGAAGCGGACGAAGTGGGTACTGATTATAGCAATCGGCTGGGTTATCATCCTGGAGGCTTAAAAAACTTTTTGACGACTCTGAATTCCCGTTCTGGTCATGAGTCCGTTTTCTGGAGTACCCACCCGACTCCGCAGGATAGGCTTGATAATCTGGCACAAAAATTAAGCCGATTCAGCCAGGGGCTATCCCAGCCAAAATATGCTGCAGAATTTACCCAAATGGTTCAAGGCCAACTTTAATAAAACTTATCTTTAATATTAAGTACAGAAGAAAAAAAAGGGAACCCGGTACTCCGGGTTCCCATAAAAATACGGTATCAGTTTTTTAAAAACTATAAGCTATTTTGGTTTTGAAGGTAGCGACACTGGACCTTGAAGGCTATTAGCCTCAAAATGATTGGATTCAACGCGAGAATTAATATTAAGAACGGTCCAGTTTGCTTCATGGGCAATTTTCATACAAGCTTTCAAAGTACCACGACAAGGCATATAACATCCGGCCCAATAGTCACATTTGACAAACAGCCAGTGGGTCATATTTGGATTTTCATTCATCGGCGGTGTCACCACTCGCTGGTTTTTAATGGCGAATTCCTTGCTATCATCCGCCAGGGCCACTGAACTAAACATAAAGGTTAGAGTCAGCAATGCGATTCCCAACAATAAAACCCGCTTATTTAAAATCATGATCCATCCCTTTCACCAGTTGTTGCCAATTATTAGTGTGTTGGTTTTCTTAGGATAAATTAAAATAACGGGCAGGGCAAGCAATATCCCAAAATATTTCAACCACTTACTAATAAAAATTCCCCCCTACCCTTTACCCTGATTCCAATGACCCTTAAATCACAAATTATCTAATTCATAACTCATAAATTTTTTTCTAATATATTGAGGTTTTAAGGTAAAGTACTTGTGAAAATTAATAGAATTGTCTGAACTTTTTCAGATGGTTGAAGGCCCAATTCTGAATGTTTTGTTTAAACAAATACTTTCAGGTTGAAATCATTCATGGGCCAATCATATTCATGTATTAACTTTTATTCAGCTGGCAAATCTTATGAAATTGACTGGTAAAATTTTGCTTATTGATGATGATCAAACCACTCTTCTGTTAATCAAACGCTATCTTGAAGGAAGCCCATATTTTATACACACCGCCACTGAAGCGCGGCAGGGTTTACAGATTTTAAAAGACAACCCTGAAATTTCCCTGATAATTGTCGATTACATGATGCCCCACATGACCGGGGTTGAGGTCCTGCATGCTGTACAGGATATGTCACCGGAGCCTTTTATTCTCCTAATGAGCAGTCTTTCTAAGGAACAGATTCCGTCAGGCCTCCATGCAGACGGTTTTATCAAAAAGCCCATTTCAAAGACCAACCTCCTCGAAGTTATCTCAAAAGGAATTCAAACCTACTCCGAACGCATGTCAGGACGAAAAGAAAGCCCCTTTCAACAAGAAGACGGTACTGATTCTTAACCCTGCTGCTCCCTCATAGAGCTTTGCAAAAGTGGAGTATTTTGGAACAAAGTGTCCGTCATTGTGAGGAACTTTTGCGACGAAGCAATTCAGCCAGGCAACACTCAGAGGAAACTGGGAAATAACCTCTGGATCTACCCCTTCGGGACACGAAAACTTAGGGGAAATACCTTCGCCGCGCTCCCTTTGGTCGCAAGCGATGGTGGGTTTTTATCAAATTTGCTATAGATAAAACACTCCGTTGGTATCGCGGTTTTGCAAAGACATCCTTCCCTCCCGGGTTATCAATTCCGCCTCTTTTTAGTATTTTTATAAATCAGGGACAGGTTGAGTTTGGCGTGCCACCAGCATTCGTAAAAGTCAGGGTATTGTTGGTGATGGTTGCACCAGCAGTTTCACAGGAGGTCCCGATTGGCGCAGTGAGACTTGAGCCGACTCCTGAAATTGACGTGAAGTTTCCATCGAAGTCAAAAGCATCGTCCCCGGCGTTTGCAATAGAAAGGTTATTTAATGTTACGCTGTTGACAGTGTTCAAGAGTACCCCGTCTGTAGCGCTGTTCGTTATATTGAGTCCGGACAGATTAACCGTATTGGCCGTCGCGATATTGACCCCATCAGCTGTACTTCCCCCAATATTCATGTCAGCCACATCAACTCTCAGAATTGAGTTGGCAAACAAGCCGGTCGCAAATCCTGAAAGTGTTCCACCGCTCCCGGCAGTTCCTGTTCCCGTAATTGTCAAACCACCCAGGCCTCCGGTGGTATCCAGAGTTATTCCCTGCCCCAGGGTGTTTGAGGCATTGATACTCTCGAATGTGAGCCCACTGGTTCCTATTGTTGTATTAATCAGGCTCAAACCTGTTCCTAAAGTCGTGTCGATGGTATTGCCAGCCCCGGTGATATTGACCGTTCCTCCATTGTTCGCGCCAAAACCTGTCGCACCATTGGTAAAAATGTTCAGGCTGGAAAAGGTAAATGTCCCTGTGTTTGCACCGCTCAAGTTCACCGCTTGATTTGTCATCCTGCCTGCACTGCTTCCCAGATCCAAATCGCTGAAGGTGACATTACTCGCAGAGTTATTGATCAACACACCTGTGCTCGCCGCTCCCCCAGTCAGTTTTCCAATTTGAAAGATGACAGACCCACCAGTCATACCATCGATATTAACCAGACGCGAAGCATTGGTCTGACTGATATTCCCATCAAAAGTTACGTTTGCTGTTCCTCCGGCAATATTGAATGCCGTTCCAGTGGGATTGGTTATAGTTGTACCGGTACCAAATGTGAAGGTACCTCCTGATCCATTCAGGATATCTATTCCCGAATCGCCTCCGTTCAGCGACGTGGTTCCCTCAAACTGATAAGTGCCATCTGCATTATCAAACTGAAGGCCAGTTCCATTAGTGACATTGATGGTACCCGAATCGAAACGGATTGTTCCCCCGGAGTGCCCACCCGCAATATTTACCGTCGCGACATTTCCTGTCTGAGTGATGTTTCCACTGTAGGTAACACTTGATGAACCCCCAGCAACATTAAAGGCAGTCCCGGTAGGATTTATTATTGAGGCACCCGAGCCAAAGGTGAAGGTACCTGTAGAACCATTTAGAATATCGACTCCTGCATCGCCTCCATTCAAATTAGTGACCCCTTCGAACTGATAGGTGCCATTTGCGCTGTCGAATTGAAGTCCGGTGCCATTGCTAACGTTGATGGTTCCTGTATCAAACCTTACAGTTCCAGCAGAATGCCCGCCCGAGACATTGACCGTTGCCACATTTCCTATTTGAGTAATATTCCCACTGAAAGTAACACTGGAAGTACCCCCGGCAATATTCACTGCCACACCCGTTGGGTTGGTAATCGTAGTTCCAGAACCAAAGGTAAAAGCTCCTCCTGATCCATTCAGAATGTCGATTCCCGCATCTCCGCCATTTAAGGTTGTGGCTCCATCGAACTGGTAAGTGCTATCTGCATTATCGAATTGCAATCCTGTTCCATTGGTTGCACTCAAGGTTCCAAGTTTAAACACAACCTTTCCGGTTGAATGCCCACCAGAGACTGAAACCAGAGCATTGTTACCTGTCTGGGTAATGTTTCCTTTATAAGTAACACTTGCGGTCCCTCCCGCCAGGTTGAATGCAGATCCTGTAGGGCTTGTGATGGATGTGGCTGGCCCAAAATTGAAAGTACCCGCTGAACCGTTCAGAATATCGATTCCAGCATCACCACCATTTAATGTAGTTGTGCCCGCAAAATGATAAGTCCCATCTGCATTGTCGAATTGCAGACCCGTTCCATTGGATGCTGAAAGTGTGCCGTTTCGGAACATGACTGTACCGGCAGCATGCCCCCCTGATACATTTACCAGCGCTGTGTTGTTCGCCTGCGAAATAGTGCCTTCAAATGTCAGGGTTGAGGTCCCCCCGGCAATATCAACCGGTGTCCCTGTTGTATGGAGAATTTTAGTGTCTGTGAAAAAATAGTTTCCTGAACCCGCATTGATGTCGATACCTTCGCTGCCCTGAAGCAAGGCGTTTCTTATCGAGACTGAACCCGCATTGGAATTTAGAAAAACTCCGCTTCCTGTATCATTAATTGCATTTGCCAGTGCACTATTAAAATTTACGCTTCCGCCCGTCGTGTTCGCTATTGCTATCGCATCGTTCACCGCATTGTTGATCGTGCCGGAGTACGTGACAGTCGGAGTCCCTCCATCCAGATTGAAGGCTGCTGCCGTACGCTCACTGATCGAAGTGTTAGTTCCAAAATTAAAGGTTCCTGTTGATCCATTCGTAATATCAACCCCGGCAAGACCTCCAAATAGAGTGGTCGTGCCAGCAAAGGTATAAGAACCATCGGCATTATTGAAAGAAAGTCCCGAACCATTGGAGCCAGACAAGGTGCCGTTGGAAAACTGTGCAGACCCTGAATGGCCATTGAGTACTTCCAACAAGGCCGCGTTATTGTTTTGAGTAACGTTTCCTCCAAAAGCCAACATACCCGATCCACCATCCACCTGAATGGCAGAACCCAATGGGTTTAATACCATGCCATCGAACGAGACAAATCCGTTGTGATTCAACAACTGGATTGCCGTGGATGCGTTATTTTGAACGGTAGTACTTGTTGCCACCAGGTTTCCGGAGCCCTGCACGGAGATTCCTACTGTGCCTCCCATGACAACAACATCGTTCATGGTACCGGTGACATCATTAACCAGAACACCCGTCGCGCCAGAATGAATGGTGAAACCCTTTGCAGTGGAACCATCGGACATGGTCAAAGCAGTGCCAGTGGCAGGTGCAAGAGTGGGTCGACTCCCAAGGTTACTCAGGTTCAGTTGGCTGCCATTCGAAAACTGGATTCCTGCCGTTCCGGTGTTCCCGCCCCCAACAACCTGCTGCCGTGGTTGTGTCAGCAGAATATTTTCTTTTATGTTTCCGTTGGAACTTCGAAGGACAAGAACGTCGCCGGAGCCGTAATTCCCATCGCTCTGGGCTCTGGCGACGGAACAGGGATTGTTCTGCGTACAGTCACCCGCTCCATTCTCGGTGACAAAATATACATTTAATGGCTGCCCTGTTGCGGGATCGGTAGCGACTCCTCCCTGAATCGTGGTCGGAACAATTTCTTCCTCCATCTCGGGAGCATCGGGAGAATCAGCAGCAGCATCAAGATCCTGTGCATGAGTGACAACATCAATATCGCGGATGATGGTTGCATTCATGCGGGAACGAATGTCTCTATAGGTCCGGCGACTCCTCCTCCCTGGAAGAAGCTTTTCCAACGGAACCCTGATTCGAATCATTCCAGCACCCTGACTGCCACGAACATCGTCATCCTGCCATTCAGCTCCAAGCGTCAATCGCGCGCCACGAACCCGAAAAACATCCTCCAGCCGGTATTCTGCACGTAGTCGAGGTCCATTAATATCAGGAAGACCCTCAACATTATTGAATTGGAAAAATCCACCATACAGCCATAAGCTTTGGCGACGGGTCAGGTCAAACTTATAGCCCCCTTCCATATCAAAGCCACTTAAAGCACGTTCACGCGCGACCATCATGGTTACTGTATCGTTCCGTGTGAAGTTCCCAGCCAGAACCGAGGTTCCAGACAACGAGAGCGGAGCAGTTTCGGGTCCCGAAAAACGAGCCACATTTCGTGAAGATAGAATGTTGGAAGTGTCTCCAAACGGAATATAACCGTTTGCGCGGAAATCCCACCGGTTGCCAAGTAATTCGAAACCCAGAGTAGCCTGGTGATAGGTGAAGTCGTTCTCTGAACTTCTTACATCATAGAACGTGTATCCCCCGGCAATCAGGGAACCTAAACCAAAGTTTTTGCCCGGAATGATACGACGGAGCCCCATTCCAAAATTTCCTTCTTCAGTAGAGTTTGAGGCAACGACACCACGAAAATCTCCGAAAAACAGGGATTTTTTGGATTGAGCCAAAGGAAGAAACAAGTCAAAGCGGCCTATATCCCGTTCTGAGCCAAATTTTCCGGAAGCTTCAATATGCCCCTCGTAATAACCCGGCTTTGCAAAAAGGGCGGTAGAAAAAAGCAGGGAGAACCCCATAAACCCTAGCAAAATAAGGGATTGATGTTTCAAAGCATAAAAATAATATGTTCGATTTTGACCAAACACGGGATATCCGGAAAAGCCGAAAAGGGGGAAATCCTATCAACTGGTTGATTTATATATCTCTTATCGTTCTATTTTAAAAATATCTTTAAGCCAAAAGCGGATACACTTTAAACAGAAAAACATCAGGAGTGAGTTTGTTTAACGCTTCTGGCATCACTTATTTTGGTTTATATACTTATTCCAAACAAGCAATCTCAATTACCAGAATATTTACCTGACATTGGGTTTAACTACAGGTGTAGTCGGCTTATCGCTTTCCTTTTGTTATGAAAGGAGGATTGGGCCAGGCTTAGGACTGAACACAACGGCATTCACCCATGGGATAATCAACACGACCATATTGACACCCACCCTGCTCTATTTTGCTTTTAAAAATTTTTCAAACTAAAACATTCAGCAAAATTTGCTCTTTGCCCCATGGCAAGATGGTGTCCCCGGCAGGAGTCGAACCTGCGGCCCCAGGATTAGGAATCCTGTGCTCTATCCAACTGAGCTACGGGGACGTATTTTGGGTTGGTTTATCTTAAAAAAATATCCAGGCTGGTCAAAACAAATTCCAATATATCACCATTTCCCAGCCTGCAAAACTGCTCTTTTATAAGCCAACGAGGCCTTTCCTATTGTTTCCATACAAATCACGGAACTTTCCCTTCATTCACCGTATCTGATCTTCCAAAAACCCTCACTACCCAAAGGATTTGATTCCCGGTCGGGGGCATTATATGATGCTTACCTGAATTTTAATCCATAGGCTTCCTCTTTATAAATTCCAGGGTCGCCTTTGAAAATATCCAGGAGGTTGTTTCCGCATGATCAAAGTACGTGTCAGTCAAATTTTCAGTCCACAGGTAGATGATGTCGTCAAGGCAAAAAAAGCTCTAGACGAGGGAACTTCGTTTACCGAAGCTGTGGCCAGTTTCAGTACTTGCCCCTCAAAAGAAGCTGAGGGTGACCTGGGCTGGATGCCTGAAGAAAATGCCCAGGGATTAATCGGGCAGGCAATCTCTGAAAACGATGTGGGGAAAATTCTTGGCCCTATTCATTCACCTTATGGTTATCACATTCTCAAGGTCACTGAAATTGAATTGGACATGCCAGATGGTCCCTTCACCCGTGACACCTTGATGACGGAAGTGAACCAGCAATTGCCGGAAGTCCACACGCTGCTTTTCAAGAAGTTTCAAATTGGGATGCCGGTAGCCGGATACAAAGAAGGAGAAACCGTAAATTCAGTTGCTGAAGCCCATAGCAAGAATGTCACGGAAATCCTGGCTTTGCTCAACAATGAAATGGGTGATCAAACCGTAAGCCTGATTTCACCTGAAGACCTCAAGGCCAAAATGGATGATGGTGATCCCAACCTGAGAATTCTTGACATCCGGGAACGTTGGGAATACGACATCGCAAAATTCAAAGGGGCCGAGTTTATAACAAAAGAAACAGTGGAATCTATCCTGGGGAAACTGAAGCCGGAAAACGAAATCATCTTGATCGACTGGAAAGGCGACAGGGGTCCCAGTTTTGAAAAGTATCTTGCAGAAAAAGGCCTGCACAATGCCAAAACCCTGGACGGCGGAATAGACGCCTGGGCTGACCGTATCGATCCCTCTGTACCCCGGTATGAGATTGATGAAGAAGACGAGGACTACCGGTACGATGATGTGTTCGATGACCTTCCCCAATAAATAAGCCCGAATCTTTGTGGGCACCAAATGAGTAGTCCATGTCCCACCTTCTTTCAATAAGCGACCTCAATACCTGCTTTGATACCGACGATGGCGTAGTCCAGGCGGTTCGCAATATTGACCTCCATCTCGATCAGGGAGAAATTCTTGCCCTAGTCGGTGAGTCAGGGTGTGGCAAATCTGTAACTGCCCTTAGTGTAATGGGCCTGATCCCCACTCCTCCCGGCCGTTTTGCTTCCGGAAGAATAGAGTTTGAAGAAACCGACCTGCTAAAATTAGATGAGCAAGGCTTACAAAATATACGCGGGAATGCCATCGGGATGATCTTCCAGGAACCCATGACGTCACTAAACCCCATTTTCACCATAGGTGACCAGATAATGGAAGTCATCCTGAGACACCGGAATGTTACACAGTCCGAAGCGCGCGAGCAGGCCCTTTCCATGCTAAAAAAGGTAGCGATCTCATCACCTGAAACCCGACTCAATCAGTATCCGCATGAACTTTCTGGTGGCATGAAACAACGGGTGATGATTGCCATGGCGATTGCCTGCAACCCCAAATTGTTGATTGCAGATGAACCCACCACCGCGCTGGATGTTACAGTACAAGCCCAGATATTGGAACTCTTGGATGAATTGCGGCGAAACACAGGGATGGCCATTCTCCTCATCACCCACAATCTGGGAATCGTTGCTCAATATGCAGATCGGGTTGCTGTCATGTATTCCGGGAAGATTGTTGAGGAAGGAGGCGTCGAAACTATGTTTGAGAATCCGGCCCACCCTTATACTCGCGGGTTGTTAAATTCGTTGCCAAAGGGAGAAGTCGGGCTTCCCCTTGAAACCATTCCGGGAATGGTTCCTCACCCCACCCGCCTGCCCAATGGCTGCGCTTTTCACCCCAGGTGTAGTGAAGTTCACGAACCCTGTGCCGAGAATCCGCCAGACTGGTTCCCTGCTCCAGGAGGATCCTCTGAACATCGTACAGCCTGCTGGTTGTATCAAGCCTCTCCTGGAAACCCGGTGACACCATGACACCGCTTCTTGAAATAAACTCCCTAAAAAAATACTTTCCTGTTTATGCAGGCTTGTTTCAAAAAGTCGTTTCCCAGGTTAAAGCTGTTGACGATGTTTCACTTTCAATTGAGAAAGGGGAGATACTTGGGCTCGTCGGAGAATCCGGTTGCGGGAAAACCACACTGGGTAGAATGACGCTTCGATTGATTGAACCCACAGAAGGCGAAATAAAGTTTGAGGGACAGGATATTCTGAAACTTCGACCGCAGGATCTCAAACTGCTCCGTCCAAGAATGCAGATTATTTTCCAGGATCCCTTCAGTTCATTAAATCCAAGGTTTACTGTACAGCAGATTCTAGGAGAAGCCTTACTGGTGCATGGTCGAGCTACACGTGACAACATTTCAGAAAAACTGGATGAACTAATGAACCGGGTCGGATTATCCCCTCAATATAAAAATCGATACCCCCATGAGTTCTCGGGTGGCCAAAGACAGCGGGTCGGAATAGCACGAGCATTAGCACTCAATCCGGATTATATAGTCTGCGATGAACCGGTGTCTGCACTTGATGTATCTATTCAGGCACAGATAATCAACCTGCTTATGAATCTTAAAAAAGAATTCAACCTGACCCTGCTGTTTATCTCCCACGATCTGAATGTTGTTCAGCACTTGTCGAATCGAACGGCGGTGATGTACCTTGGCCGGGTGGTTGAACTGGCCACAACTAAAAAACTGAATGAAGGGGCAGCACACCCTTATACCCGTGCACTGCTTGCTTCCAAGCCCAATTTAAATCCTAAAGAGCGTGCCAGGAGAGCCCCTTTGGCCGGGGAAGTTCCTTCTCCCATGAACCCACCCTCCGGGTGCCATTTCCATCCACGCTGCCCGGAAGCCCGGGACCATTGCAAGACCCAGATTCCCCAAATGGTCCAGATCGAAGACGGACATTTCGTCCATTGCCATCTTTATTCTTGAGCGACCTTTCCCAAATAGCGTCAGGTGTTTTGTCAGTCACCCATCACGTCACTCCTGCGTTCATCGTAATAGGCTTGGGATACCTGTTTAACAAAATATTCAAAAATGGGATTGAAACACTGGTAGGGGTCAGCATGAGTCTGCTTATCCCCTCTTTTGCGTTTGTGCATCTTTACCAAATGGAATTGCATGCCGGTCAACTCAACACCCTTTTCCTTTCCGCCTGGATCATCCTCTTATTGCCAGGTGTCCTGGCCTGGCTCTATTTTCAAAAGCAAGACATGAACCATCGAGGCTTGTATCTTCCGATCATGTTCATGAATTCGGTTAACCTGCCTTTCCCGATTTTACTTTCAGCATTTGGTGAAGAGGCTTTTCCCTATGCCCTGGTTTTCTATCTGGCCTCCCTCCTGGGAATTTTTACGCTTGGCTCGTTGATCGTTGCAGAGAAGAAAGGCTTTTTTCAGCTTTTTAAAGAACCTGTGATCTACGCCATCGCAATCGCCATGTGGATGAACCTTGGAGAGGTAGACGTTCCAGAAATCCTGATTCAACCCTTGTCACTTCTTGAATCAGCCACAATTCCGATTGTTTTATTAGTTCTGGGAATGCAGTTGTCACGGGTCAAAATACGCCAATGGAAATTACCTCTTTTGGCAGGAATATTTCGATTAGGCGGAGGTCTGTTGGCGGCCGTTTTATGTATCTGGCTTTTTAAGCTGGAAGGCCTCCCTCAAAAGGTTGTGCTTCTGGAGGCAGTCATGCCCAGCGCAGTAATCGGTGCTCTGGTTGCTGAAAAATACCAGGCAGACCCTGAACTTGTCGCCTCCACAGTGGCTTTATCAACATTTGCCTCTATTTTTATTATCCCTCTGGTCCTTTATTACATCACTTGAAAAAGTTCTGAGAATATTGAATCTCTTCCAAAACATTTTGAATTAGTTAAAAAAATATCAGGTTTTGGTTTTCATTTTTTAAACAAGTAAACAATCATTTCTATTCCCTGGCAAGGTTGCTTCGTATCAATGTGTATCTATACCTTCAATTTTTAACTGGCAACCACCCAGATTCGATAATACAATCACATCAAAATCCAATCTAAAATAAAGAAATATTTTATTCCGCGTGACTCATGGAAGTTTCCCAACTAAAGGAAATCGAGCTCTTTCAATATCTCCCTGATGAAGTTCTAGAAGAATTGATTACAATCTCGTCTCTTATTCATCTGGATGCAAACGAGACCTTGTTCGAGGAAGGGGATCCTGGTGAGACAATTTACGCCGTCATTTCAGGACGTCTGGCCTTATATAAGGAAGGACAGGAAATTGCCCTTATTTGGCAGGGTCAGTTTTTTGGAGAGATGGCTGTAATCGAAGAAAAGCCCAGATCAGCAACCATAATAGCCTCCAGTGAAAGTCAGTTAATGGAGATACCCAATGACTTTTTCCAGAAACTTTTAGTCAACCATCACTCTTTTTTCTCAACAGTATTGACCACCATGTGCCAGCGTGTCCGCGGAAACCTTCAAGACCTGGCTCTGGGTTATCACAAAATCAAATCACAAGAGCAATTATCCTCCCAAATCCATCAGATTATAGACAGTTCCCCGAGTGAAATCCTGATATTTGACTTTCCAAGTGGCCGATTGGTTCGCTCCAACACTGCTGCGGTAAGGCGATTAGGATATCTCCCAATGGATATTCAAAACTTGACCATCTATGATTTGATAAAGGATTTATCCAAAGGAAAATTTATTTCCCAAATGGATCAGATTATTGCAGGCAAGCAAAACTCTCTAAAGTTTCAAGCTCTTGTGAACCTGAAAAATGATGAAGAATATATTACCGATGCCATCATCCAGCCAATGGGACATTCTTCGGAATCCCTTTTTATTGCAATCTTCAAGGATAAAAATGGCTCGAAGCCCCTGAATGGAACAGGGGAAAATCAGAATAATTACGATTCACTAACGGGCCTACCCAACCGGAATCTGGTCAATGACCGGATTCAGTTCTTCCAGGCCTACGCAGAACGTCATGACACCCTGTTCGCAATCATCGTTTTGGATATCGACAATTTCAAAACCTTAAATGAAGGTCTCGGACCAAAAGCGGGTGACGAGCTTTTGAAATTGATAGCAAACCGATTAGTTCAGTGTTTGAGGAAAGAGGACACTGTCGCCAGGCTTGGTGGTGATGAATTTCTCATATTGCTAAACATCAAAGAAGAAGGCGATGCTTCCAGAATGGGAAAAAAACTGATGCGTCTTTTTGAACAAACCTTCTCCATCGAAAAAGAAGAAGTTCGGGTAGGGGCAAGTGTTGGAATTGCCTTGTTTCCTTACGATGGTAAAGACCCGGTTTCCCTTTTAATGGGAGCCGATGCTGCCATGCACAGGGCTAAAGAACATGGCAAAAGAACTTATCAATTCTATAATTCCTCTCTTCTTACCAAGGCGGCTAATCAATTAAAAATTGAGAATGCGTTGTATCGCGGCCTGGAGCAGGATGAATTCGTTCTGTACTATCAACCCAAAGTTTCAACCAAAAATTTTCAAATCATGGGCGTTGAAGCTCTGCTACGCTGGAACCATCCTGAAAAAGGCCTGGTCCCTCCAGGCGAATTCATTCCCGTAGCGGAAAGCAGTCGGCTGATTGTCCCTTTAGGGGAATGGATTCTTAAAACAGCGTGCAAGGCGATCAAGGAATGGAGGGACCTTGGGCTCAACGAGTTCACGGTAGCTGTCAATATTTCTGGTTACCAGTTTAATCATAGTAATATCCTGCAAACAGTGGATCAGGCCCTGAAATCTTCAGCTATTGACCCCGCCGGACTCGAACTCGAACTTACCGAGTCCATACTGCTTGACGACACAAAAGGGTCATTAAACAGAATTAACCAAATGCGGGATATGGGGCTACAGCTTGCGATTGATGATTTTGGGACAGGTTATTCATCATTGACCTACTTGAGAGATTTACCCATCAATAATTTAAAAATTGATCGTTCCTTTATTCATAATCTTCGACACCAAAGAAATCTGGCAATAGTCAAAGCGATTATTACTTTAGCCAAAACTTTAAAATTAAAAACTATTGCCGAAGGAGTAGAGGAAGAAGAAGAACGAAAACTCCTGGGTGAAATGAATTGCGACCAGATTCAGGGTTACCTTTACAGCAGACCGATTCCCCACAGAGAAATGACAGCATTGTTAAAAAACTCAATTGAACTCAAAAATGAGTAATGCCAGTCTCCCCACTTCCAGCTTCAATTCTTCCTCAACATCAAGTTTTTATTGCCCTTTTGGCAAACAGATATTAAATTGATTTCTTAGCCTGATTAAATTCTTTTGACTCAAAGGCGATTTCTGATATGACCTCGCCACCCTTATCGGTTTAATTTATGGACTCCGCTTCCTTTTCAGGAATTCTTCTTGGTATCGCTTTAATAATAGGAGCCATATTCATTGGTGGAGAAATTCACAATTTCTGGAACCTCCCAGGAATCATGATCGTTATTGGAGGTACGATTGCCGCAACATTTGTCACTTTTCAATTAAAAGATGTTCTCCGGGCCTTTAAGGCGGCCGCTTTTGTGTTTCGGGAAAAAAAAAGAGACCCAAACGATATGGTAGAAACCATGGTCGAACTTTGCACCATGACGAGGCGGCAGGGACTGATTGCCATCGGGAAAATTGAATTTCAAGATGGAAATGCTTTCCTGAGAAAAGCCTGCAATCTGATTGCCGATGGTTCCAAAGAAGACAACATCCGGGATACCCTTAATATTGAAATCGAATCGCTCAAGCAGCGACACTTGATAATCCAGGATATTTTCAGGAAGATGGCGACTTATTCTCCTGCATTTGGAATGATTGGAACCCTGATTGGCCTGGTCCAGATGTTAAGCCGATTATCCAATCCCGAAACCATCGGACCCGCAATGGCCGTTGCATTACTGACCACTTTTTACGGAGTTCTCTTAGCCAACTTGATTTTTTTGCCCATCGCGGGAAAGCTAAAGGACAGGACCTTGAACGAAGTCATCATGCTTGAAACAATTTTTGAAGGGGCAATTTCCATTTTGAATGACAACAACCCGCTTTCTCTTTATGACAAGTTATCGGCCTTTATTCCCGAAAGCGAGCGGCGCCCCCTCAGCAGAACAGGAACGGGTAAGAATTTTAAATAAAAACATGAAAGAAACACAGGAAAACCAACAACTCAAGGAACAAGTCCGTATAAAAAATACGGAGTTGAACAGGGTGCGTGTAGAAAAGATCAAACAGGAAGAAAAGGTTCAGTTCCTGCAGGAATTCACTCAAAAGCGAATCAAATCCCTGCAAGCCAAAATTGAAGAACAGGAAGAAGAAATCCGCTATTTCCAAAAACGCGGATTGGAAATTTCAAAAAACAGGAAAGACCCAAATTCTGACAATCATCTTGAAGCGGAGGAGAGCGCAGAAGATTCTATCAATCAAAAGGAACGGTATTTAAAAACCCTTCAATACCTAAAAGAGATCAAAGCAAAAAATGATCAGTTGGGCCTTAAGCTGGAACACGAGAAAAAGGAACGGGATCGCCTGACAAAAGAAAAGGGAATACTGGCTCGTGAAATCAAGCGTATAAGAGATGAACCTAGATCGACATCAATAAACCCTGGACTCAGCGAAAATGCCAGGATAATTGAAGAGCGCATGGAAAAGGCCCAAGTTCGTTACGAACAACTTTTGAAAGAAAAGGACGAATTAATTTCGAGTTACGAAGAAGCCATACACGCAGCAACAAATTCTGGAGAGGCCTCGCCAACAGCAATTAAAATACTGGCTGAAAATCTCGAGGAACTTCGGAAAGAGAAAGTTATGCTGGAGAGCAGCCTTGAACGCGAGCGCAAATTGCAAAAAACCAAGCTGCAAAGACAACTTGCTCAACTTGAGATTGAAATCACACAACAATTAAAAAGAAAATTAAACCGGAAGAAAAAATCCAAAGATAGCCTCCTGGAGTCTATTGAGGATGGAAGCACCGACGGATGGATCACGACCTATGCAGACCTGGCCACTCTGCTCATGACTTTTTTCATTCTTTACTATTCTCTCGGGCAGATGGATATAGAAAAAATTCGCGATGTTGTCGAGGAAGGAGGCCCTCCTGAAAAGCTTCAAAGCATAATCAAGGCAAAAGACAATCCTGAATCACTTGAAATGGCTATGGGTTTAATCCCAAACCAAATTGAAAAAGACATGCAGAGTTTATCCAAACAACTAGAGAATCAGGTGGAAATCGAATCACCCCCGGGAGAGAATAAAATAATTTTAAAACTTCCAGGGGAAACCTTGTTTTCATCTGGCAGCGCAGATCTGGAATTGAAAAAAAGCCGTGAAATTCTGGAAGAAATCGTAAAGGTTGCAAAAAAATATTCAGGGTATAAAATCCAGATAAATGGTCATACAGACGATGTCCCAATAGACTCGGAAAAGTTTCCGACAAACTGGGAGTTATCTGCGGCAAGAGCTGCCGCAGTTCTGAGATTTTTCCTGGATAAAAATATTCCCGCAGAACGAGTCTCGGCTTCAGGTTACGCGGACACTTTCCCCGTGGCGGACAATGACAGCGCGCCGGGTCGCAAAATCAACAGGAGGGTTGAAATTGTTCTGGAAAAAGAAGGCTGAAGAGGGAGAAGGGCTGAAACACATAAAAGTCCCGCCGGACAGCAGGCAGGCTTACCGGATCTCTCCGTCAGAGCTCGACCCGATTGTTGTGAATTCTGGAAAGGATTCCTATGATGTTGCAGACATCAGTTCTGGCGGTCTTTCATTAATCAGCGACAAGTTAAAGGTCGAAGATGAACTCGATATAACTTTTACCCTGCCGGTAAGCGAAGACAAAATAGAAGCACGAATTAAAGTTCTTCGAGTTGGCAGGAAAAATATTCGCCACTGTCAGTTTCTTGGGCTTCAACAGAAAATGGAAGACAAAATTCACAAATACGTACTTGAACGCCAAAAGGAAGAACTTCGGTTCTGACCGCCCCCAAACCTCCACTCACCCCTAAGGTTATTTTGAGCCATCCCCAACCCACACCCTCTGACTCCTGGAATGAAACTGAGCTAAGGATGTTAAGGACCGTAGACCTGTTCCAGCAGAAACCAGGAATCATTAAAAAAGCAGAAGAAAAACTGACCGCCCTGAACCTGGCCCTGCAAAACCTGATTTCAAATGGCAAAACTTTCTGTCCCGAAAACGCCGATAGGACAAAGGGGCAAATAGCCAGAGGTGAAAACCATAAGGGGTTTCCCTATCTATCCCTCGACATGCCCCAGCTTTTAAACAAGAAAGAATTTTTCACCTTTCGCACCCTATTCTGGTGGGGACATTATCTGGGTTTCTCGCTCATATTAAAGGGGGGAGATTTTAAGGAATACCAGACCCAACTGCAGCAAAACCGCCAAGTCCCCGGAGCCAACGAAGATATATTTTTTTCAGTTTCAGAAACACCCTGGGTCTGGGAAATCGATAGCACGGCGCACCAGAGACTTGTTGAAATACAAGATGAAAAAATCATCCAGCATTGCGACCAGGCAGGGTTTATTAAGCTGTTAAAGGTCTATCCTATGAGTCGACCTGAATTTTCCTCACTTGATTGGACAGCTATTGGATTAGAAACTTATCAGGCCATGATCACATTGATTTCGAAACCTGTCTGACAAAACCTCAAAATCTGTTTTTTAATCCGGAAAAGGTAAAATTCAAAACTTCAAATCCAACCAATCAACCTGGTAAAATTTTTACTAATGGCAATAACCGGTTTGATTGGCTCGTTGATACAACTTCAAGGTTTTCCCGATCGTATAACTTAAGATAAAAAAAAGAATGTGTGTAATCCGGTATGGGTGAAACTTTACTGGTGGGTATGTGGAGAGGTGTAGGGGTCATGAAACTTTTACGGCGAGTTGAGCGAAACACCTCCCCGGCACCGGCTTTTTGTTCAGATCTGACCATTCGGCAAAAGTGTGGAATTTCTGGAGAGAAGCGCAGTAGAAAAATTTGGTCAACGGGTTCACATGTTTCAAATTGCTTTGCAAAAACAGGTACCCCCTGTCCATAGAAAGGTAATTTATTACTAATATCCTGTGGAGAAATGGCGAAACAGTCTTCAGGAATAGGAGAATCGACGTAGGTCTGAGGCAGAACATCTCCATTGTCCTCACCTGAACTCCCTATTAAAGCTTCTACATCCCGAAGCCTCACCAATGGAATATTCAATCCAACTTCCTTCCAAAAGATTTGCAATTTATTCTTCATTAAAAATAATTAATTTTATTTTACCTTACACAGCATACTCTCAAGTGAGAAAATAAAGCAGCCTTTTGGGCCCTAAACTCGTGAATTCTTCAGCGTTTCGTTTCTTTGTCAGTTAAAAAACAATGGCTCCGGATGAACTACGAACAAACTTGTGATTACCTTGACGATTTAATTAAAAGCGGCATCAAACTTGGTCTGGAAAATACCTCTCGCCTGCTGAAGGCACTAGGAAATCCACAGTTAAAGGTTCCAACAGTCCACATTGCCGGTACCAATGGGAAGGGATCTACTGCGATCTTCACAGAGTCAATTCTACGAAGTGCCGGATACAGAACCGGCCTCTACACCTCCCCTCACCTTCTTGATTACCGGGAACGAATTCAAGTTAACCGACAGGAAATTCTGCCGGAGGAACTGGCGCAGGTTGCGACCTGCATTAAGGAAGCTTGTGAGCAAGAAAATATCCCGGCCACCTATTTTGAGGTGGCAACGGCTATTGCCTTTCTTCACTTTTTCCAGAGTGGATGTGAATGGAATATCATTGAAGTTGGAATGGGGGGTAGATTGGATTCAACCAATCTATGCAAGGCCCAGGTTTCGGTGATCACTTCCATTTCCAAAGACCACGAAAGCAGTCTGGGCCAAAACCTGGAGGCTATCGCAGCAGAAAAAGCCGCCATCATAAAACCCGGCGGTACAGTTCTTGCTGGAAAAAATAAGCCTGAGGTTTGCGAGGTTATTGAGGCCTGGGCGCGGGAAAAAGGGTGCCCTGTCGAATTTCTGGGCCGGGAATTTAAAATTCGCGGGCGAACCTGGAACGGCCATGTTCAAACATTCGATTGGAGCAGTCCAGATTTGTTGCTTGAGGGGCTGGAAATCCCCTTACTGGGTGAATTTCAGGTACAAAATGCTGCTTTGGCAGTGGCAGCGACACGCCAGGCAGTTAAGACACAAGAGGCTGTTTTGAGTGAACACTACCTGCGATCAGGTCTTAAAAATGCATACTGGCCGGGCCGAATGGAAGTCGTTGAGACAAACCCAATAGTTCTCCTGGATTGTGCCCACAATCCTGATTCTGTCAAAAAACTGACGGATTCTATCCGGGAGCATTTTAGGTTTGAAAAATCCAGAGTGATCCTCGGGGTCATGAAGGACAAAGACCTCCCACAAATTGCTGAAATTATAGGCAGTTTTGCAGATGAGGTGTATATCACTCAGCCCAGGATGGAACGCAGTGCAGACCCCCATAATTTGTTTAAATTATTACAAATTTCCAACAAAGTTATTGAAATTATTGACGAAATTCAATATGCTTTGCATACAGCAAAAAATCGATCCGGGCCCCGCGACCTCATACTGGTTACCGGTTCAGTGTTCACCATCGCTGAGGCAAAGCAAAGCATTGAACATCAAAAGCTTCATTAGATTATTTGCACTTCTCGCGGTGTTTGCCTTAGGTGCAAACCTGGCTCAGGCTCAGGATCGATACCAGGGCAGCCAGTTCCCCTCTCCTTACAACTACGCGCCCATTCCAACACCTCCCCCTGAAGCAAAAAAAACACGGACTGATGCCAAAACCAAAAAAAATACCGAGCCCCCTATCCACATATCTGCAGATCACCTGGAGCAGATTTCCGAAAAAAATCAAATCAGGGCCTGGGGTCGGGTTCGCATCACTTACCAGGGTCGGATTATCAAAGCGGACCGTGTTCTGGTGAACCCTAAAACCGGAAGGGGTGAGGCCGTTGGACACGTGTTGATGATTGCTGAAGATGGAACGAGGCTGCGCTCAACGAAAGCCCAGATAAACATCAAATCAGAAAAAGGCCGGTTGTTCGACGCTGAAGGCACCCTTGGGAGCCCCAAAGGAATCAAGTATTTTGTAAAAGGCAAAGAAATCACCAAGCTCAGTGAAAATCACTACAAGATCACGGAAGCCAGCCTGACTACCTGTACCGGTAAAATACCGGACTGGAAAATTGAAGTTGATGACGCAGACGTGGAAGCCAAGGACCGGGCATTATTCAAGGGCGGTGTTGTCAAAATCCGTAACATGCCTGTCGGCTATATCCCCATTGGATATATACCGCTCGACAACCGAAGAAAAACAGGGTTTCTGACCCCCAGCATTGGGCAGTCCAACCTGGACGGGTTTACTCTTGGCAATTCTTTTTTCTGGGCGATCAACGATCATCAGGATGCCACCATCGGAGTCCGGTACATGGAAAACCGGGGAGTCGAGACTTCACTCGAATACCGATATACCCCGAGTAAAACTACGACGGGCCAATTTAACGCAGTGTTAATTGACGACAATGTCACTGGAAATTTTTTCTGGAAAATCGACGCCTTTCACCAGCAACAGCTACCCTATGGATGGGCACTGAACGGCAAACTGGATTTATCCTCAAGCGACAACTTCAACAAAACATTCCGAGACCAGACCGAAAATAGAACACGGCGCAGCACCGATTCCTGGGCGACATTGTTTAAAACCTGGGGCAATCAATCCTTCGACCTGCTTGCGCGATTGAGAGAAAGTGAAGACGATGGGCGCGACGACACCTTCGGTATCCTGCCCCAGGCCATCTGGAGGACACAGCCGGTCGAGATAGGGAAAACCAATATTTACTTTAATCAGGATACAACTTTCACTACATTTGTAACCGATCTGGATGGAAGCACTCTGACGGACCAAGTGGTCAACCTGCAAAGGATCGATATTCATCCGCAGCTTTCTGCCCCAGTCCAGCTTTTCCCATGGCTAAACTTCACGCCTACGGTGGGGGTCCGCAATACTTATTACAGCGACTCCTTTCAGGGAACAACATCGCACGGTTCTATCAACCGGGAGTTGATAGACGTTCGTGGTGTCCTCGAGGGTCCGAAATTCAACAAAATTTTTCAACTGGATTCCAATGGCGGGGACACTAAGATCAAACACGTAATCGAACCTCGCGTTCAGTATGACTATATTCCAGATATTGATGAACTGGACAGAAATCAGATTTTTCAAATCGACGGGATTGATCAGATTCCAAACACCAATTCGATTTCCTACTTTCTGACCCAGCGACTGTTGAAAAAAGTCACCACAGACGGCTCCAGCAACACCCAGCAAATCGCGCGCTTCGAAATCAGTCAAAGCTATAACTTTAACGAAGCTGGGCGGTCCTTGACCTCTTCGATGGATAAGAATCGACCATTCTCATCTCTCCGCTTTGATCTGGACAGCCGTCCATTTGATTGGTTGATGGTGAACATGGATTCAACGATTGACCTCTATGATGGAATTGTTCAGACCGTCAACTTTGATGTTGGTGTGCGCCCGACAGACAACCTGATGGTCATCATGGAACGACGTATGGCGCACAACACCTCGGCTTCCATTCTCGGAACAATCGACTATTCTTTCCTACCTGGCTGGAACATGAAGTTCAGCACGCGCTTCGATGAGTTCAACGAAACCCTGCTTGAAAAAAATGGACGCTTGTCGTTTAATAACCCTTGCGGATGCTGGGGTGTTTCTGTCGATGTAATCCAACGCCTCAACATCAACGGCGGACTTCGACAGGAAGAGACCCGGTTTCTCTTCAACCTGACACTTAAAGGGCTTGGCGAAATCGCCGGAAGTGAAGGAGAATCCTTTATCCACCGTTCTTTCTGATAAACATGCCTTCGGAACTCGACCCACCCGTCTCAATACAACTCGCCAAAATTGCCCTCGACCTGGGAGCCATTAAAATTTCCCCGGAAAACCCCTTCACCTGGGCCTCCGGTGCTCGAATGCCGATTTACAATGATAATCGGTTATTACTCGGTGATAGCTCCCACCGCCAATTGGTCGCGGAAGGCTTTCAAGCCATTATCGATTCCCGCAAAATACCAACTGATGTGATCGCGGGTACAGCCACCGCCGGCATACCACACGCCACTACGTTAGCCAACCGACTGCAATGCCCACTTATTTATGTCCGGCCCACCCCCAAAGAACATGGGATGAAAAACCAAATCGAAGGCCCTCTGGACCCCGGCAAAAATGTGGTGGTTGTTGAAGATCTCATCTCAACGGGAGGCAGCGTTCTAAAAGTTGTGCACGCACTCCGCGAAGCAGGCGTCCGGGTTCAACATTGTATGGGGATTTTTTCGTATGGCTTTCCTGATACTATTGAACGGTTCAATGAGAAGGACTGCCAGCTTCATACCCTGATTCAATTCGAGGAACTTCTTGATTTTATGAAGAGCTCAGGAAAATTATCCAGTGAGCAGCTCCAGACCCTGATGGAATGGAAAGACCACCCTTTTGAATGGTGGGAGAAGAAAAAATAAATGGGGCAACATAGACTCAGGATTGCCATTTTGGCCCTGGTAGCGGCAATTTTAACTGCCTGCGCAGGTGCCCCCGCTAAAAAAGAGAAGAAAGACCCATTGATGGTACGTGACTCCAGAGAATGTCGGTCACTCTCACACATGGATGGAATGGAGCGCAATGGTCCCCAAGCCTATAGAGCCCAGGCTCATTACAGCAAATGCATGCGTGACCGGGGATGGCCCGGAGAGTGAAACAACTCAAAAACGCGAAGTAAGCCCTTTAGATTTAAGCCTTTAAACCTTCATTCCCTGGAAAAGGCGTATTAACCATAGAAAATTCGAAACATCTTTTTTACAAAAATAAGGGCCCCAGGCCCCCTCATTCTGGATTTATGTATTGACAGTTTCTGCAATTGATAATAGGATTAACCTCTTTAAAAACCTTGGTTTATTTAGCTTCCTGCCCTACAAGTGGTATTTAAGGCAAAACCGGGTTCAAATCCGTCGTTAACTTTATCCTTTAAAATATAAACAAGCTCATTATCATCACAAGTTTGGATTAATCGGAGGTTTATTTAGAATGCCAAAATTACCATTAGGGCCCGCAGGTTTTCTTCCGCCATCAGCAGCAGCCATGGGTATTTTTCAACCCGAAGAAGGATCTGGTCATCACCTTCTTGAAGGCGAACCAGTTGAAGAAGAAAAGGTCTACGATATCAGTGCAGAAAAACTATTGACCCTCAGAAACCCGACCCTATTTCCCGGCCCAATGTTGGTCTGGGGCTGGACCGAAGAAACACGTCATAAGGCAACATTGGCGCTTGACCTGGTCAAGGAAGTTCCCGGTATGAATATCATTCCAATGCCGGACTACCGCCCAATTTACCCAAAGATTGATCCGGAAGCAGTGATCAACCCTTGTCACCCAAACCTCACAATCCAGCACAACAAAATTCATGTATGTGCTTTTATCGGGGTTCACTGTCATTTTGCGAACATCACCCTCAGGATGATCCGCGCGAACACCAACTGTTATACTCAGGCATGGTGTGCCTATGATGGTCATGAAGATGCCCTTCTTGCGATTCGCGACTTTGACTCAGCCAAAATCGAAAAGATCAAACAAGCAATCATTAAACTTAAACAAGGTGGCCTTACACCTTGGGCAGAAACTCCTGAAGGCAAGGAAGAACTTGAAGAAATCAGGGCAAGAAAAGAAGAGCGCGCTAAGGACACCAAGGAAAATGCGCAACTCTTCATGAACGAACTCGAACAGGGTCTCGACGAAAACGCAGAATAAAATACCAGTTTAATGGTTTAACCTAATCCCGCAGTTTTCTCCTGTGATTACACAGGGTAACAACTGCGGGATTTTTGTTTTTATCCCGCCTACATTCCTCTCTTTTTGTTCCAATTATTTTCCGTTGACAGTAATTTTTTTCCCCTTAACCTGATTACACGTTAGAAAATAAATTCAGGTTTTCTGGTTTCCCGATAATACCAAAACCATATCAGATCAGGTGTTATTACAGGAAACCTAATTAAATAGTTTTTTTATGACAATGGGAGGTTAATGTGCGTGCATTGGTAGTCGATGACTCGAAAGCCATCAGGCGTATTCTGACTCAAATGCTGGTCAGCATGGGTTTTGAAGTCAGTGAAGCCGGGGACGGCAAAGAAGCATTTCAAGTCGTTGAATCCAGCGACCTTTTTGAATTCGCCCTTGTCGATTGGAATATGCCGGAAATGAACGGCTATGAACTTGTCTGCGAAATCAGAAAAAACTCAAAGTATGACAATATGCGGCTCATGATGGTCACAACTGAAACGGAAATGTCTCAAGTGGTTAAGGCTCTTGAAGCAGGAGCCAATGAGTATGTAATGAAACCATTTACCAAGGAAATGATTCAGGAAAAACTAACTCTGATGGGAATAGCAGTCAACTCTTCGTAGTTTTTAATTTACGAATCAAAACTCTATCTCTCCACATTTTCCAACAAAGGTTTTATGGCTATCGCATCAGCAGATTTTGATTACATTAGAAAACTGGTACTTAATCGATCGGCTATCGTTCTCGAACCCGGCAAAGAATATCTGGTTGAATCCAGAATGCTTCCCCTGCTTCACAGCGAAGGCCTGGAAACAATCCAAAGCCTTGTCGGCCAACTTCGTATGGGTGGGTCCAGAAACGGGCTTTCCGACAAAGTGGTTGACGCACTCACTACAAACGAAACTTCTTTTTTCCGGGATGTTCACCCCTTTGAAGCCTTAAAAAAACATGTCCTTCCGGATATCCTGGAAAAAAACAAAATAAAACGTGAATTGAACATCTGGTGTGGTGCAAGCTCCAGTGGGCAGGAACCCTTTACCATTGCCATGATTCTTAAAAATGATTTTCCCGAACTAAACAATTGGAAAATCAACTTTATGAGCAGCGATATATCCAGGGAAATGCTGGCCCGTTGTCGAACAGGTAAATACTCACAACTTGAAGTCAACCGTGGATTACCTGCAATGCTTTTGGTGAAATTTTTCGAACGGGTGGGCACCGATTGGAAAGTGAAGGATGACTTATTAAAAATGGTCCAGTTTCGTGAAATCAACCTCTCTGAACCTTTTCCCCCAATACCTCCCGTAGACATCATGTTTCTCAGGAATGTTTTGATCTATTTTGATGTGGAAATGAAAAAAAGTATTCTGGGAAAAATCAAGAAAGTTTTGAAGCCTAGCGGTTACCTGTTTTTGGGGGCTGCAGAAACAACGATGAACATCGATCCTGCATTTGAAAGGCTCCCGCTACCACAATCGGGATGTTACAGCCTGAAAGGTTAAAATACAAATGGACCACCTTGAAGACGATATCACCCAGTATACAGAGGTAATCTGGAAAAACGTCCTCGGAATGGATGTCACCAAATCTGAAAAAATATATGAGCCCGATCATCTGGACAATGCCCTGGCCAGTTGTGTTCATATTACGGGGGAATGGTCTGGTACAGTCACCCTCCATTGCCCTGCAACCCTGGCGAGAAAGGCTGCAGCTATCATGTTTTCTGTTCCAGAAACAGAAGCTAAAATGCAAGATATCCAGGACGCCCTGGGTGAATTGGCAAATATGACCGGAGGAAACCTCAAAGCCATGTTCCCCGAACCCTGTTACCTCTCCCTCCCTACAGTCGCAGTCACCAATTTTAATCTGCGGGTACCTGGGAGTGAGTTGATTTGTTTAATATCGTTTACTTGTGGAAACAAACCCTTTTCAATTTCAGTATTGAAAAAAACGGATACTAATGGCGCCGTGACCAGTTAAAACAATGCCCACACAATACATGGAAAAGGAAATACGACACTGTGCCGAGATGGTTTGGACAACTGCACTTGGGTTGTCCCTGACTCAGAAAAATACTAAACAGCCTATTACAGAAATAAAAAACCTAAGGTGCGCAACACAAATCAAGGGAAGGTGGAACGGCTGGTTTGTAATCACTATCGCGCCGGGACTCACTCACACAGCCTCCCGGATATTTTTTGGAGAAAGTGACTCTGCAATTGAAAACGAAAATATTAAAGACACTCTAAAGGAACTGGCTAATCAGATTGGTGGAAACCTGAAAAACCTGGTGCCACAACCCTCTTCAATCGATATCCCTGTCATGTCGTTTGAAGCAGGCGATCTAAAGTTCCCACATACAGAACCTTTAACCCGCCTGACTTATGAATGTGAGGGCGATCTGGTCGAATTTCAACTACTCGAATTTCCTGAGAAAAACCAAAACAATTAAAATATATTTGTAAAATTTTTATAACGATAATTTAACCTGAAATCATGTCTCAAACTTTCAGGAATTCTCGACGTTTTCATATTCCCTGCAAAGAAGCTCTATATCAGTCCGACTGAGAGCTTCTTCTGTTAAACCGCAAAAATACCGGCCCGCCCCTTTCTTCTGGTTAAATCGACAGTTTCGACAAATCCCAAAAGGACGCATAGCATTGGACTTTTGCATTGCCTGCAAAAGTAAACGCAGGTTTTCTAATAGTTGTTTTTGAGTTCTCTCGGGCAATTTTTTTAGTGCCTTCTCCCCTGTTTGCGTCGGCAAAAATTTTTCAATGACTTTTATCCCCTCACTCGTCACCTTTAAATGGAAAACCCTGCCATCCGCCATGTCCTTCTTCTTTTGAATGAGCCCCTTACTTTCCAATGATTTTAGAGTTTGGGAAACCGTGCCCTTGGTCAAACCGAAATAATCAGAAACGCCTTGATGAGTATCGGAATAACGGTTGCACCTGTGTAAATAAAACAGAGCGTTTAATTGTATGGGGTGAAGGTCGTAATCAATTCCCGCCAGCCTTATTTCGGAACGAAAAAAGGAAGAAATCCGCTCAATATAGTCGTAGAAAAGCTCAGCGTCCATGCAACATATTGTATCGAATCGAAAATAATTTGACAATTAATTCTGCGACTGATATTTTAGTTTCGACTAAAAACTATTAGGTTTATTTTTTTTTAAAGGAGATAAAATGAAATCATCCAAGTGGGTCATAACAGGAGTCTTGTTGGTTTTTCTTGCACTGACGCAAAATTCACAAGCCAGCGAACAGAAAGTAAGTTTTCCAACCGGTTATAAACAGTGGAGCCACATTAAATCTATGGTTATCGAACCAGGGCACCCCCTTGAAAACCCTTTTCAGGGATTGCACCACGTTTACGCCAATCCCATAGCTATTAAAGGATTTAAGGAAGGTATTTTCCCGGATGGCTCTATTCTGGTCTTCGATTTGGTTCAGGACAAAAAGGAAGGAAAGACAATTCAGGAAGGTGAGAGAAAACTGGTAGGTGTCATGCAGAAAGACAAAACGGTTTTTAAAAAAACAGGGGGCTGGGGATTCGAAGGATTTGCAGGAAACAGCCAGACCGAACGCCTTGTAAAAGACAATGGAATTGGCTGTTTTTCATGTCATGAATCTCAGGAAAAACAGGATTATATTTTTTCCGCACCAAGGAAATAATATTATCTGCAACTATTTAAATAAGGGCGAATTCGATGAAATCTTTAAATGAGAACACTTCTAATAATTAGTAAGCATTGCAATCCCTTTTCACAGAAAAAACCCGGATCTATAAACTACCCGAGGGTCTGGTGTAATTCATCAGGCCCTCTTTTAAAATAAATTTTTGCGCTATATGAAGGTAAAGAAAACCATTTGCAGTAATGTGCTATCTGGGATTCAATCCAACATGCTTTTTGATCTCATCCTCTGATTGACTGGGGTTATTTGAGTTGAACTGAACAATGTGGTTGAGGTGTTCATAACTTTCAAGTGGAATCTGGTTAAATTTAACACCCACTCCATCTGGCTCTACCCGCTGGATAACCCCCTGCAAAACAATTTTGATTGGAGGCTCTACACCTTCCAACTTCAAGTTAATCTCACAATTTCCACCTTTTTCAATTTCAAAATTGCTTTCCAGGAAAATCCCACTCATGCTGATATCCTTAATACCCACATTATTGAACTCATGATCACCAACCTTAAGTTCCGCTGCCATGCGAAAAGAAACCCGGCTGAATTGCCTCGACTCCGATTTTTCGTAGCTCATAAAGTACTCCCTGGAAATCCATAAAAGAAATTTAGCCCAATATTTTCAATTAGTTATAAAATCAAAACCCGAATCAGGATAACCCGATTTTTTTCATTTTGAACCAATTCCTTACCTTGACACCTGTTCACAGGAATCTTATTTAACTCTGTAACTGATTTTAGTGTAAGCACTTCAACTCAAATAGGCAAATATTTCGGATCGAAATTATTAATAAATTGGCCGTTGTTTTTTGATCACAAGAAAGGATTTTCAACATGGGAAAGATTATCGGAATTGACCTGGGAACCACCAACTCAGTGGTGGCCGTCATGGAGGGAAACGAGCCTAAGGTCATCGTGAATGAAGAAGGCAGCAATACAACTCCCTCTGTAGTCGGGTTCACCAAAGATGGTGAAATTCTAGTCGGGCAGGTCGCGAAACGTCAGGCGATTGCCAATCCGGAAAATACGATCTTTTCCATTAAAAGATTTATGGGACGTTCCTGGGATGAAATTCAGGGTGAAACAGAACGCGTACCTTACAAACTGGTTAAAGGTTCGAAAAACGACCCGAAAGTAGAAATCCAAGGCAAACAGTACAGCCCGCCTGAAATTTCGGCAATGGTTCTACAAAAGCTGAAAAAATCAGCTGAGGCCTATCTCGGTGAAACAGTTTCCGAGGCAGTCATCACAGTCCCCGCTTATTTCAACGATGCCCAGCGCCAGGCAACCAAAGATGCAGGCAAAATTGCCGGACTCGACGTCAAACGGATCATCAACGAGCCGACCGCTTCTGCCTTGGCTTATGGCCTCGATAAGAAAAAGGATCACACCATTGCTGTTTACGATTTCGGTGGTGGTACCTTTGATATTTCCATTCTCGAAGTAGGCGACAATGTTGTCGAAGTTAAAGCCACCAATGGCGACACTCATCTGGGTGGTGACGACCTGGATGACCGGGTTATTGAATGGCTTATCACTGAATTCAAAAAAGACAGTGGTATCGACCTCAGTAAAGACAAAATGGTCCTGCAGCGCCTTAAGGAAGCGGCTGAAAAAGCCAAGATCGAACTTTCTTCTACCACGGAAACTGAGATCAATCTGCCCTTCATTACGGCAGACGCAACCGGCCCCAAGCACATGCAGATCAAGCTTAGCCGTTCCAAATTTGAGTCCATGATTGATGACCTGATTCAGAAAAGTAGAAAGCCTTGTGAAATGGCCCTGAAAGATGCCGGTCTCGATGCTAATGGCATCAATGAAGCCATCCTCGTTGGTGGATCAACTCGTGTACCGAAAGCCCAGGAACTGGTGAAAGACCTGTTCGGTAAAGAGCCTCACCGTGGTGTGCATCCGGATGAAGTGGTTGCACTCGGTGCAGCAGTACAGGCCGGTGTCCTGGCAGGTGATGTCAAAGATATCCTTTTGCTGGATGTCACTCCGTTGTCTCTTGGTATTGAAACCTTAGGTGGGGTCACCACCCGGCTGATCGAACGCAACACCACGATCCCGACCCGCAAGGCGGAAACTTTTTCCACAGCGGCCGACAACCAGCCAAGCGTGGAAATCAACGTTCTGCAGGGCGAACGTGAAATGGCCAAGGACAACCGGTCAATTGGTAAGTTCCACCTCGACGGCATTCCGCCAGCACCTCGCGGAGTACCTCAGGTAGAAGTCACGTTCGATATCGATGCAAACGGCATCCTGCACGTTTCCGCAAAAGACAAGGGAACGGGCAAAGAGCAGAAAATCACCATCACCGATAACACGGGTCTTAGCGACAATGATATCGAACAAATGGTGAAAGACGCTGAAGCCAATGCAGAGGAAGATAAGAAACGTCGCGAGGCGATTGATGCCCGCAACCAGCTTGATTCCCTGATCTACAACACCGACAAGACGGTGAAGGAGAACAAGGAAAAAATCAGCGAAGAAGAATTCAAGAAAGCCGAAGAGGCTCTTGAAGAAGCCCGTAAGCACGTCCAAAGTGAGGATGCGGATGCGATCAAAGCCCAGATTGAAGCGCTCACCGCAATTTCTCATGAACTGGCACAAAAGATGTACAGCCAGCAGGCGGAAAATCCGGAAGGTGGAGAAACGCCTCCTGGTGAAAACGGCGGCCCGGAAGGCAGCACCGATGATGCCAAGGGCGAACAGGACGATGTTGTCGATGCAGAGTTCGAGGACATCAGTAATAAGAAGTAAGATTCACTCTGTGATGTAATTCGACCTCAAGGTCGACCACGGGTGGGAGTTGCCTTCTCCCTCCCCAACTGTGCACCAACATCCCGAAGCGCCGGGAGGTCCTCCCTCCTCCCGGTGCCCGGGTTTTTCCTTTTATGGACTTATGACTGACAAAGATACCAAACCTGCCAATAATGAAGAATCACAATTCACAGTAAATGATCGCCGCCACTGGGTGCATGAAGATGACGAGGTTTTAGAGAATCTACCTGAGCCAGAGGAACGCCTCCCATCTTATGTTGAACAGTTAAAAAAAGAGGCAGAGGAAAAGGATCGCCAACTCAAAGAATATATTCAGGCTTACAAACAGAAAACTGCCGAGACCGATGAGTTTCGTCAGCGGTTGCAGCGGGAAAACGACACCCGCCTGGATCAGGCGCGTGCCCTCTTCTTTAAAAAGCTTGTCCCCATTCTCGACAATTTCAATCGCGCCCTGGAATCTGCCGATTCAACAGGTGACCTTGAAAGCTTCAAACAGGGTGTCGGGATGATCTTCAAACAAATGAAGAACGAATTCGAAACCGAAGGTGTAAAAACACTGACTCCGGCCAATGTTCCGTTCGATCCCTCTCAACATGAAGCTTTCATGACCGAAGAAGTTGACGATCCTGCACAAGATGGTATGGTACTCGCGGCGCTTGAGCCAGGGTATTTTTACAAAGACAAACTCATCAAGCCAGCGAAAGTGAAAGTGGCAAAACTCAAATCCTCCAACTGAGGCGTTCATGTCCCAGCGCGATTATTACGAAGTTTTAGGCGTATCCCGAACCGCATCCGATGATGAATTGAAAAAGGCCTACCGCAAGTTGGCCATGCAATTCCATCCGGATAAAAACCCCGGAGATAAGGAAGCAGAGGAGAACTTTAAGGAAGCTGCGGAAGCTTACGAGGTTCTCCAGGACTCCCAGAAACGACAAATATACGATCAGTACGGGCACGAAGGTCTCAAAGGCCGCGGACCCTCCTTTAGTGGAATGGAAGATATCTTCTCTTCCTTTGGGGATATCTTCGGAGACTTTTTTGGTGGAGGTGGTGGACGCGCCCGCACCGGAGCTGATTTACGCGCCGATGTCCAGGTAACCTTTGAAGAGGCTGCATTCGGTGTTGAAAAGGAAGTCGAAGTTAAAAAACCAGTCACCTGTAAAACCTGCAAAGGGTCTTGTTCCAAACCTGGCACCACACCCGAGCGCTGTTCCATGTGTGGAGGGACAGGTCAGGTTGTCCGCACCCAGGGGTTTTTCAACCTGGCGACCCCCTGCCCGCAATGTGAAGGCCAGGGCCAGATTTTACGGTATCCCTGTCCGGACTGCCGTGGTGAAGGACTGCAACTCGAAACAAAAAACATCCAGGTCAATATACCTGGCGGTGTCGATGACGGCTCGCGCCTGCGGCTACGCGGTGAAGGGGGAGCACAGGCAGGACTTCCTCCCGGCGACCTCTATGTCATCGTTCATGTAAAACAACATGATTTTTTCCATCGCGAAGAAAACGATATCTACAGTCGACTCCTCATCTCCTTTTCTCAAGCCGCCCTTGGTACGGAAATAGAAGTTCCGCAACTGGATGGAGAAACCAGAGTCATTTCCGTTCCCTCCGGGACCCAGACCGGGGATCGCCACACCATACGCGGTGGAGGCATTCCAAATTTACGTGGTCATGGTAGGGGAAACCAGATCATCCAGTTTGTTGTGGAAACACCCAAGAAACTCAACAAGCGGCAGAAAGAACTGCTCCACGAACTCGCCGAGATTGACGGCAAACCTGTCAAGGAAACGGTCAAAGGATTTTTCCAGAAACTGGTGGGGCTGTAGTTCATTTATAATCAACAAAGTCAAAGAGGCCATGCACCTAAAAAAGGAATTTGGCCTTTTCACTGTCACCCTGAGCCAGGAGCCTGTCCTGAGTCCAGTCGAAGGAAAAACCGGCAGCGCTTTTTAGCCAGAACGCCTACACTCCAACAAGGTAAACCTCCATACCGCTCTTCAATTCAGGGTGACATAATTTAACTGGGTAGAGAGCTAGTTCATTTCAATTTCTATTACTTTAGGAAACCTAAAATTTTCATTGGATTTCCAAACAAACTCCGGTAAGATCGCCTTTTACAAGGTTTTTTCTCCCCGGAACAAATGAAAAAGTTTTTCGCCTCCCTCCTTCTCGTATTCACTGCCCTTTTGCTTTTCCGGAATTTTGGTTATCAGTTTTACAAAATTCCAGCAGGCTCCATGCAACCCGCACTCCTCATTGGAGATGTGATTGCAGCCAATAAATGGGTCTATCGTTTTGAAGAACCCAGTCGCGGAGACCTCATCCTCTTTGATTATCCAAAAGACGAATCACAAGTGTATGTGAAACGCCTGATTGGTTTACCAGGGGAAACCATAGAAATTAAAAACCACCGGGTCTACATAAACGGTTCACTTTTAGAAGAACCCTATGCACGTGGACAGGAAAAGATAAAAAGGAAAGCGACTGAAGATAAGAGGGATCCTTTTGGTCCGGTGACTATACCTCAGGCCAGCTATTTTGTTCTCGGAGATAATCGGCTGGAGAGTGAAGACAGCCGCCATTTTGGATTTGTGCGCCGCGAAAAGGTATTTGCCAAAGCTGACAGAATTGTCGGCTCAACCGATGGGAATGGAAACAAACGAACTGAAAGGATATGGAAAGCATTTCCCGAAATGACGTTCATCAAACAATGACCATTCATCCTGGGCCATAGCAAAGAAAGGTAGAAAGTTAAACGTGAAGTTTTTCGCTGTGGGGCAGGAAGGTGTAGCCCATGAGGTGTTCGTCCACAGCACGTGCAGCTTCGCGTCCCTCCGCAATCGCCCACACGATCAATGACTGACCACGCGTCATGTCTCCCGCAACAAACACTCCGGGCACACTGGTCGCCTTGTTCTGATCCGCTTTAACATTGGACCTCTGATCGCATTCAAGTCCGAGCTCTTCAACCAGGCCTTTGTGGATCGGCCCCAGGAATCCCATGGCAAGAAACACGGCTTCCACATCCATCGTAAACTCCGAGCCAGGAACTTCTTCAAGCCCGCGCCGCCCCGTTTTGGGATCGAGATCGCCAAATCGGCATTTACACGCCACCACCTGCTTAACCCGTCCATTTTCATCCCCGACAAACTTCTTCGTCATCACATTGTACTGTGTGATTTTTCCACCCGCTTCTTCGTGTGAGGAACTGACCCGCTTGATGTTGGGCCACTGCGGCCAGGGATTGTCTGGTGAACGTTCAGGCGGGGGTTCGCCCAGCAGTTCAAACTGGTGAACACTCTTTGCTCCCTGACGTAAGGAAGTTCCCAGACAGTCGGAGCCCGTGTCACCACCCCCGATAATAAGAACATTTTTTCCTTCAACAGTGATAGAGATATCTTCGGGTACAGTATCGCCTTCGTTGCGTTTGTTCTGTTGTGGCAGAAACTCCATGGCAAAATGGATGCCGTCCAGATCGCGGCCTTCCACGGGCAGGTCACGTGGACGTTGAGCACCACAACACAGGATGACCGAATCAAAATCGTCTACCAGTTTTTTTGCGGGAATATCGACCCCGATGTGTGAGTTGGGTTTGAATAATACCCCTTCCTCTTCCATCACCTTGATCCGCCGGTGCACCACAGATTTTTCCAGCTTGAAATGTGGGATTCCATACATGAGCAGGCCGCCGATGCGATCGGATTTTTCGAATACGGTGACTTCGTGTCCAGCGTGATTGAGTTGATCTGCCGCTGCAAGCCCGGCAGGACCACTTCCAACAATGGCGACTCGTTTACCTGTACGACGCTTGGGAGGATTGGGCCCCATCCATCCGTTCTCGAAACCCTTTTCTGCAATGATCTCTTCAATGTTGCGAATGGTTACTGCAGGCTCTGTAATACCAAGGACACAGGCCCCTTCGCAGGGAGCGGGGCACACCCGGCCGGTGAACTCGGGAAAGTTATTGGTCTTCAGGAGTAGCGCCACCGCTTCTTCCCAGCGATTGCGATAGACCATATCGTTCCAGTCCGGAATCGCATTGCCAAGCGGACACCCTGTGTCGCTCTGGCAAAAAGGCACACCACAATCCATGCAGCGTCCCCCCTGCTCCTGGTACTTCTCTATAGGAAACGGTTGATAGACTTCCTTCTGGTCCTTCAACCGTTCTTCAATGGAACGCCCTTTAGGCACTTCCCGCTCGAACTCCATAAACCCGCGTATTGCGCCCATTAATTCACTCCTGCCGTTTGTTCCTGTTCACGTTTTTTTCTTTCCTCAAGCACCCGCCGAAAATCCCGCGGGTACACCTTGATGAATTTCGATTGCAGTTGATCCCAGTCTTTAAGAACACGCTCACCCACCGTACTGCCGGTCAGGTCTACGTGCTCTTTTACGAGCCCTGTCACCAATGCGACATCATCCTCTTCCAGTGGGACCAGATCAACCAGGCCTTTGTTGCAATGAATTTCAAACTCGTCGTTTTCGTCCAGCACATAGGCGATACCACCACTCATGCCAGCAGCAAAATTGCGTCCCGTTGGCCCGAGCACCACGACGTGCCCACCGGTCATGTATTCACAGGCATGGTCCCCTACACCTTCGACCACTGTTTGTGCCCCGCTGTTACGGACACAGAAACGTTCACCCGCCACCCCGCGGAAGAAAGCCTTTCCGGAAATGGCCCCGTAAAGGACTACGTTGCCGGCAATGATATTTTCCTCCGGAACGATAGGGGAATTGAGCGCCGGGCGGACCACGATGTGTCCTCCGGATAACCCTTTACCGACATAATCGTTGGCGTCGCCGTATAAATAAAACGAAATGCCTGGAGCGAGAAACCCTCCAAAGCTTTGTCCTGCCGAACCACCAAAAATCATCTGGATGGTTTTTTCTGGAAGACCTTCTTCACCATACCTTTGAGATACCGCATTACTCAACATCGCACCTACAGCGCGGTCAATATTGCGTATGAGATAGTTTCCGGCATAAGGTGTTTTATCTACCAACGCTTCCTGTGCATCAGCGATCAGCGTTCGGTCCATTACATTGGGTCCAATATCCGCATCCAGGTCCTGCTTCTGAACGTGTCGAATCGCAACATTTGGCTGCGTCTCCGGCTTGAACAAAATCTTGCTGAAATCAAGCCCCTGGGATTTCCAATGACCGATTGCTGCATCCATTTTCAGGAGATCTGAACGCCCGATGATGTCATCAAATTTTCTAAAACCCAGTTGCGCCATTATTTCCCGGACTTCTTCAGCAATGAACCGGAAAAAATTAACCACGTAATCGGCATCGCCGGAAAATTTCTTGCGCAGCTTTTCATCCTGGGTTGCGATTCCCACTGAACATGTATTGAGATGACACTTACGCATCATAATGCAGCCCATAGTGACGAGAGGTGCAGTAGAAAACCCAAAACTGTCTGCCCCCAGCAACGCGCCGATGACCACATCCCTACCTGTTTTCAATTGACCATCAACCTGTACGCGAATGCGTCCACGTAGATCATTCATCACCAGAACCTGTTGTGTTTCAGACAAACCCAGTTCCCAAGGAAGCCCTGCATGCTTGATGGAAGTCTGGGGAGACGCTCCGGTACCGCCATCGTGTCCTGCAATGAGAACACCGTCACTACGCGCTTTGGAAACACCAGCGGCAATTGTACCCACGCCACTTTCGGCCACCAGCTTCACACTGACTTCCGCTTTGGGGTTCGAATTGTGTAAATCGAAAATGAGTTGCTGCAAATCTTCGATCGAATAAATATCATGATGAGGCGGAGGACTGATCAACCCGACTCCCGGAGTCGAGTGTCGGATTCGGGCTATGTATTCGCTGACCTTATGCCCAGGTAACTGACCTCCCTCTCCCGGTTTAGCACCTTGCGAAACCTTGATCTGCAATTCATCGGCATTGGTCAGGTAATAGCTGTTTACCCCGAAACGACCGGAGGCAACCTGCTTGATCGCACTGCGTCTGGAATCCCCATTGGGATCTGGCGTGTAACGAACGCTGTCCTCGCCGCCTTCACCTGTATTGCTTTTTCCACCCAGCCGGTTCATGGCAATAGCCAGCGTCTCATGCGCCTCACGAGATATGGATCCGATTGACATGGCTCCAGTACAAAATCGCCTGGTGATCTCTTCTACCGGTTCTACTTCCTCAATGGGTACAGGGGTACTATCTTTAAAAGTGAATAAACCCCGCAAGGTACAGGCACGGGTGTTTTCTTCATCTGAAATTTTGGAGAACTTTTTAAAGGTGACGTAGTCATTGGATCGGGTAGCGTGTTGAAGAAGTCCAATAACCTTCGGATTAAACATGTGCTTCTGCTCACCGCGCCGCCAGTAATAATCACCACCGGCATCAATGAGGGGAGAAAGTACACGCAGTCCCTCGAATGCCGCCCGATGCCGGGCCAGCACTTCGCGCGCCAGAATTTCAATACCGACACCTTCAATTCGCGAAGGGGTTCCGGAGAAGTACTGGTTGATCACTGAGTGATTGAGTCCAACCGCTTCAAATATCTGAGCACCTCTATAACTCTGGATAGTCGAGATCCCCATTTTCGCGATGATTTTATAGAGCCCCTTGCGGCAAGAGGTGATGAAGTTTTTAATAGCCGCTTCAATGGCAATGTCCTTGATGAACACATTCTCGCTTGCGATTTTGGCAATGGTGTCATACGCCATGTAGGGGTAGATCGCTCCAGCACCATATCCAATTAAAAGGGCAAAATGGTGCATTTCACGCGCTTCACCTGTTTCGACAGCAATACCGCACAACATGCGGGTGCCCTCCCGAAGCAGATGATGATGCACTGCGGCGGTGGCCAGCAGGCTTGGTAATGGGGCGTTGTCTTCATCTACGCCGCGGTCTGAGAGCAATAAAATTGTTGCACCGTTTGCAATCGCTTCCGACGCCTGGGCACATAAGTTTTCCAGCGCCCGCTCCATGCCCTCCTCCCCTTCGCTTGCAGGGAACAGGGTGGAAAGAGTGACTGTCTTGATATCTTTCTGATCGAGAACGCGGATCTTTTCAATTTCTTCCGGCGTAAGAATCGGGTGATTGAGCTTCAGCTTCCGGCATTGTTCAGGTGTCTCGGAAAGCAGATTGTACTCGCGTCCCAGTGTGACATACATCGACATCACCAGCTCTTCCCTTATTGAGTCAATTGCGGGATTGGTGACTTGCGCGAATAACTGCTTAAAATAATTGAACAGGAGAACAGGTTTTTCCGAACGAACCGCAAGTGCGGCATCGTTGCCCATGGATCCCGTCGCTTCCATACCTGTTTCCGCCATGGGGGCCAGGACGATTTTGATGTCCTCCATGGTGAATCCGAAAGCAATTTGACGTTTAACCAGATCCTCAAAATTGGCAGATTTGGTATTCGGCGTGACCGGTAGATCATCAATGGACACCTGGTTTTCTTTCAACCATTCGCCATAAGGTTTTTGGCTGGCCAGGTCCGTTTTAATCTCTTCATCCGCCAGGATTCGGCCCTGCTTGAGATCGACGAAGAACATCTTTCCAGGTTGTAATCGCCCTTTCTTAATGATCTCTGATTCAGGAATCGGTAAAACGCCAACTTCTGACGCCATGACCACCTTGCCGTCTTTGGTTACGATGTAGCGCGAAGGACGCAAGCCATTGCGATCCAATACAGCACCGACCACTTCGCCATCCGTGAAGGTAATAGAAGCAGGTCCATCCCACGGTTCCATTAAAGAAGCGTGGTACTCAAAAAAGTCCCGCTTGTCTTGTGCCATAGTCTCGTGGCCAGCCCAGGGTTCGGGAATCATCATCTGTGCCGCATGCGGCAAGGACCGGCCAGCCATTACTAAAAACTCCAGCGCCTGATCAAAGTCTGCCGTGTCACTTCCACCGGGCGGAATCACCGGCTTTACGGTGTCAATATCAGGAAACAGTTCAGATTCCATCATGGCTTCCCTGGCCTGAATCCAGTTTTTGTTGCCACGAATGGTATTGATCTCACCATTATGCGCAACCATACGCATGGGTTGGGCACGCCCCCAGGAAGGAAAGGTATTGGTGCTGTATCGCGAATGCACCAGCGCCAGGGCGGTTTTCATTTCCGGGTCCTGGATGTCCTTGAAATAATGTTCGACCTGGGGTGCCATCAGCTGACCTTTGTAAACAAAAGTCTTGCTCGAAAGGCTGCAGATGTAATAAGACTCGTAAAGCTCGGCAAGTCCAGAGGCGCGTATGGCCTGCCCGGATCGCTTGCGAACAACATAAAGCTTGCGCTCCAGTTCATCCTGATCATGAACCACACCTGCGCCACCAACGAACAACTGCTTCATAAGAGGCTCGACTTGCCTGGCAACATCACCGCATTGGGTACTGTCAACAGGAACGTCGCGCCAGCCAAGGCAAATGAGCCCTTCTTCCTGGATCACCTGTTCGAATATCTTCATCAGTTCTGGAGCAAGGCCGTTTTTTGGGAAAAACACCAACCCAGTCCCATATTGACCCGTTTCAGGCAGGTCGATACCGATCTTTTCGCATTCCTTTTTGAAAAACTCGTGTGGAATCTGGATAAGAATTCCTGCACCATCGCCCGTGCGCGGATCCGAACCACAGGCGCCACGGTGCTCCAGACGATAAAGCAGATCAAGTGCTTCACGAATAGTTTCGTAAGTTTTTACACCGTCCATTCGGGCAACAAAACCAACACCACAGTTGTCTTTCTCAAAAGCGGGATCATAGAGCCCTTGTTTTTCAGGTAATTTTTGTATAGCCATTTGGGATAAATCTTCCAAAACAATTGAAAAATAGGGGTTAAAATAAAACACCCGGGCAAAATTTAAAGCAAATGAGATGCCAAAATCAGAAGGATAAAGAATTCAAGGGCTTACATATCAACCGCCATAAAAGGGACTAGAATATACATATTTCTGAGTAACTTTTCAATACATTAATTACTTTAAAATCGAGAAAACCTTCTGACTGAAACAACAGGAGCCCAACCTCTGGAATTGAACAGCCGGTTTTTGGCTTAAAACCAGAGCTGGAAATTACCCCTCTTAAGAAAAACACCGCATATCAATAACGCGACCAAACTGACTCCAACCCCGAAATTAAACAGCGGTGGTTGATACCTCATTTCTACAATCGATTTACCCGGTGGAACAACAATAGCCCGGAACACCATATTGGCTCGATAGATTTTTACTGGCTGATCGTTTACTTTAGCGACCCAACCCGGATAAAAACTTTCACTCATGAACAAAATCTGCCGTTTCGGGGACCTGACTTCCAGTTGAATCGAATCGTAGGTCTTTTCTGTGATCTTTACCCGACCTTTCTCAACCATTCTTGCCCTGTTTTCATCATTACCGCATTTAAAAAACTCAGGGTCTTCTTCAAGAAGAACCTTTCGCGTTGGCTTAAAATCTTTTGCGAACAGGCTTGCCATCATTTCTTGATCGCTTATAACAGTCTTGCACTCAGGAACCAGAAACGCACGAGGTTTATAATTCTCGTTCTTGTAACTAAGTGTAGGGATTTTCTTAAGCCCCCTGTCGCCACGGTCTTTACGTGCTTCGTCGGAATGAGGAGGGTTCATAAGAAACAGGGGATAGTTTGGTCCCACAAAATTTGAAGTCAAAATATATTTCACGTTCAGGGCATTCAGCATTTTCATCCGTCCTTCCACGGACTGATGGTTGATCAGATTATAGAATTGACGGTACCGCTCCCGCCAGATCACAACCGGTCCTCCCACCTGGTACACACCATTACGGGAACGAATATCGAGTGGAATGGTTTTTTTTGGCACTCTCAAACCACTCAGCTTTTTTATTCTGCCATCCTTTGAACCTACAGATTCAGCATCTCTGGTAACAAAAATCCTGAACAGGGATTTATCCGCAAGGATCATCCTGGTTTCGGGAGCTTGTTTTTCAAATTTTTCAACCGGAACCTTGAAGTAAAATCCAAACCCGCTGAAAAACAAATCCACACACAAGATGCTGAAACAAGCATGCAAAGCCCATTTTCTTCTTCCCTGTGATTGCAGAAACAAGTAAATCAAAATAGCGTAGGAGAAAAGAAATAACAGCAACCGCTTCCCGTTGTAAATCGTAGTGAAAATAACCTTCTTTTCCCTGTATAGGGAAATTACCTGATTAATCATTTCGTCAAGATTTCGGGAAGGCCTATAGCTGAAAAAATGTTCCTGAAGAATGTGGCGTTTAAACAGATCTCCCCAGAATTCGGGAAATTCTTTTAACCAGATAAACATCGCGGCAGAAACAATTGTGAGCGACAGGCAAACCATACTTACCCGTGTGTTCACTTTTAAGGAATGAGAACCGTTTTTCAGGCGATCCCAACCCAACCCTGCCCCAATGGCTATCACCAAAATCGCAGGAAAAATAAATTTGACCGGGTATCGAAAATGATTAAAGCCTGGCAGGTAGTCATAAAATAAAGGGAACAAGACACCGTTTTTTCCAAGGGCGATATCGAAAGAAACCAAAACGATCAAAATAAAAATCCACCCACGCCTTCCCTCCTGGAAACTACTATAAACAAACAACATCAAAGGGAGCGAACCAAGGTATAAAGAATGCAGCCAGACCTGATTGAAGCGGACTTCCTTTATATTTTCCAGATAACCATAGGGATCGAGAAAAAAGAACTGCACAAAATCTTTTAAGCGCATGGACCATAAAGTCGCCACATCCCAGGGGATTCCATTATGCCTGTCGGACAGGTGCGAGAGCTCCCAGGTCGGTAAAGCCTGAACAGCAATAACTCCGACAAACAGGACAAAAAAGATCGCAGTGTATCTGGCCCTGAATTTCCAGTCACCGGTATTCCTCCCCGAATAGATCAACCCGGGAAAAGCAGCGAACACAAGGCACCAGGCGAACAATTGGTAGCAGGTTTCAACGCCGCCGGCAAAAAACATCAATGCCGCAATCAAGACAGCCGCGAAGGATCCTCTTATGTCTCTACAAAATATCCCACCCAAAAATACGAGCAGGAACAGGGGCGACCAGGCAACAGGGAACAGGGTTGAAAGATAATAATGGATTGCCAGCATATACCCGCCCAACATAAAAATTATGGCAGAAACGAGCGCCCCCTCTTTCCCAATATTCTGCTTGCGCATCAAAAGGTACATAAAAAAACCGGCCAGCGCATAATGCAGAACGATCGAAATATTAAACGTAAAATAAAAGGGGAAAATAAAGTAGAGCCAGCTAAACGGATAGAGTACTGCGGTTTGCAAAGTGGCAAACAAAGGGTTTCCGCCAAGCAGGTAGGGGTTCCAAAAGGGAAAGTGCCCCGAAACTATCTGTTCCAGCCAAAGCTTTCTCATCGGGATGAAAAACAAACCAAAATCATGACCAGAGAAAACTGTATCGTCTGTCACCATTCCATAGAAATAAAGAACTGCGATCAAAATAAAACCGTAGAAAGCCAGCACCAACTCCTGTCGGTTGACTCCTCTGTTTTGATTCCCGGGCGATCCACGTTTCATTTAATGTGCTATCCTTTTTGCAGTTTGACCTTAATTTCAATCCGGATTGTAACATTCATCTGCACCAAGACTCTCTCCTCTCAAGGGTGGATGCCCTCATGCACCGTTGCGTTACTATTCTCCTTTTTACGTTTCTCGCTTTCTGGGGTGGCCACAGCGCATCGAACAACATCAACGATTCATTTCTGGCAGTAACCTATTTTGTGGCATCCGCTATTTTCGGCTTTTTTTCTATCATTTACCTTTTTCAAAATGGTGTAAAACAAAACACATTAGGCCGACCAATCATCACACTCCTCATTTTTCTTGGGTGGCTGGTTTATGGTTACAGGTATGGGCTTGATGGGGAGCAAAGTTTGTCCATGGCTGTTAAATACCTGTCAGGCATGATACTCGCCATCAGTTTTTCCATTTATTCAAAAGAACCAAAACTGTTCTCCACAGCGCTCTGGACTCTTCTAGTTGTTGGAGGGATTTACGGGTGTCTGACTTTCTTGTTGCTGCATGAAAATGAACTCTGGAATCCTCTTGTAGACAATGGGGTCGCCACCCTGTTTTCCAATCTCAATATTCTCGGAAGTTTTTTCCTGGTGCCACTTGCCATCTGGCCTTTTCTAGCCCATAGAGAACAGAAACCACTTCTAAAAAACACGGCCCTTTTGTTCGGGTTCCTCTCTTTATTCGGGTTGTACCTTTCAAACTCCAGGGGGGCTCAGATTACAGGGTTGGGAATTCTGGGGATTTCATTTTTATACTTTCAAAAAAAACGAGGGGCTGGCTTAATCAAGCTTGCTCTCATATTTTTAGCTACTGTCGCAATATCCAACATTGTTCCTGCTTCCTCTATGAAATACTTAAAGCTGGGTCAATATTCGCTGGCACCACCTGACGAATTTAACAATGGAAGATTTATTAAGGACACCATGGGGGCTTCATTAGGTCACCGGTTCAAATACTGGAAAAAGTCTCTTGAATTTATTCAGGAAAAACCGTGGTCCGGTTCCGGCCCCTACTCCTTTATTGTCCTTTATAAACCTTACCGTACCGAATTCAGTCACAACGCCCACAATCTGTTCATTCAAACAACGGTGGACTCGGGAATTATTGGGCTCGTCCTGCTCGTGGCCTGTCTGTTTACCGTTGCATTTAAATTACTGAAGAAACTTACTCGAGGAGATCCGGCAAATAAAACTCATTTTATTATTCTGGGGTTAATTTTGTTTGGAACGCAGACCCACTACCTAATCGAATATTTCTGGCACATCCCCTTTTTCCTCACAATATTTATTTTCATCGTCTCCATGATGAAAACGGGAGAGAGCGAAAAAGATTTCAAAAGGGGTATCCGTGGACTGCACGCTCCGCTTTTCTTTATCCTTGCAGTATTCGGAGGGTACCTGGCGAACAACTTATACCAATATCAAAATATTCTTCATCAGAATGCCATCTACGAAGATTCCAATCCAGAAACGATTACTCTTCTCGAATCAGCCAAATCATACTGCCCCAGATGCCAGCAACCCTTTCTTGAGTTATCCAAATACTATTTGAATCAGTACAGAAAATTCCCGGAAAAGCCTCAATGGATCAAAAACTCTACCGAAGAGTTATTAAAGGCAAAAAATTTCAACTATAGCGATGAACACTATTACCTGGCCTGGGGGGACCTTTTAACTGAACAGGGGTTGGAAACCGAAGCTAAGGGAGCCTATCTCAAAGCATTAAAAGTTAATCCCAAAAACCATCTGATATTGGAAAAAATCAACGGCCAAAAAATAAGCCATTCCGATAAAAAACCAATAGAAAGATTTTGACAAAACCTTGACTAATATGGTCTAATTCTTTGATATATTTCCACATAACTCTTCTCTGAGCAAAACAATTGCGCGCCCCAAAAATCAATTTTTTTTCCAAAATTAACAGGAAAAAAACTCTTGGCCTGGCAGGTACCCTGATATTGGGCCTCTGGTTGCCCAGTTCTGCCAATGCTGTTGATTTTTCACAGAAGGGGAAAAACTGGAAGGCAAAAATTAAATCCCAATATGTTTATGATTCTAATGTAACGCAGAATCCAATTGAAGGCCGGGACGTTCCCTTATCCCTTCGTGGTGCAGATAATGACGACTCTGCGATCAATTACGATGCCTTTGCCAGTTATACGGTAAACTTCACCAAAAAGTTCAAGGTAGAAGGCTCATACGAAATTGACGGTACCACCTATTTCGAATTATCCCGTTACGACCTGATAACCCAGATGTTCGGGCTAAAACCCGTATACAATATCAGCCCCCTGGCAAATATCACATTCCAGTACTTTTACTTTCATAACATCAATGATGGAAACAGTTTCAGCGGTGTAAACTATATAAGCCCCAGCTTCAATCACTTCAGTAAAAAATTCGGGGTCACACGTCTTTACTTAAAGTACAAAAGCACGGATAACTTTGTAAACCAGGGTCGAGATGCTGACAGTTATGGCGTAGGCTTCAAACATATCTACCTGTTCTCCAATTACCAGAATAATGTAGGTATTGGATACGAATACTCGAATGACGATACGGCTGGAAATTTTGACCGTGATATTCACACAGTGACGGTATCATCAAAAGTGAGCCTGCCACTGGATGTGGTGATGAATACCTCATACCGGTATTCCAACAGGGACTATCGCACTTTCCTTGCCACAACCGCCCCCAATACACGTGAAGACTTCTTTCACACATTCAGGGCAAACTTTCAAAAGGTTTTTCTGAAAAACTTTGGGATTATTGAAAAGGTATTGGGGAATGTTAAATACACCTACAACTTTAACGATTCCAACACGGAGTTTCGAGAGTATCAAAACCACCGGGTTGATGTTGGTTTAGATGTTCGATTCTAAATTTATTCTATCGGGAAAAAGGTCCTTCTGATGAAAACAAAAATAAATTCCTTCCTGAAAGTTGCTCTAATCCTGATGCTGGTGGGGATCTGGAGTTCTGAAATTCTCAACTACTCCATTGTGGGTCAGGTTAAAGCGCAGGACGAACCTTTTGTAAACCCGGAGGATGTTTTCGATCAATATATGGAATCATTTGATCGCGAGCAAACCGTTCTCGAGAGAGAATCCAACAAACAGACCACCCGGGAATCCATTGTGGAAGATATCGTTATTGAAGCGGAGATGAGTAACCCGGAACATACAGATGGAACTCCCCTAACGATTCCCTAGGCTTACCAGAAAACTCCCTGTCTTCATTTAACTTTATCTACTGGGCACTTTACCTGCTGGAATTTTAGTACCTGAGTACCATAGTCTCCAAATTTACATATATTTTTTGCCCGTAATTTGGTACAAATAAAAAGCATACCTGACTTTTTCCGAATCAAATGCAGGAGGTCAACGTTTTATCTGCAGCGAAGCTGTATCATTCAGCTTTGCATTCCGGATAGATATGTCGGTATTTGAATTTTCAGTTTGCTTCCACACTGAGGCGAACTCCATTTTCGACTCCGGCCAAAAGCCTGGGGGTCGAATTTATCCACCCTACCCAGGGTAGAAAGAAGGACAACATGCAATCTGAACGACTCATCATCTTTGACACCACATTACGAGACGGAGAACAATGCCCCGGCGCCAGCCTCAATAAAAAAGAGAAGCTGGAAATCGCCCGGCAACTGGCTCTGCTCAATGTTGATGTAATCGAGGCTGGCTTTCCCGTTGCCTCCCCTGGAGATTTTGAGTCGGTTGAACTAATTGCAAAAGAAGTGCGTGGCCCCTCAATCGCAGGGCTTGCCCGCGCCCTTCCCAAGGATATTGAGGCCGCAGCTCGCTCTCTTGAAAAAGCGGAAAAATTCCGGCTCCATATTTTCCTGTCCACCTCCAAAACCCATCGCGATTTCAAATTGCAGAAGGATAAGGGGGAAGTGATCCAAATGGCCGTGGACGCAATTAAATTCGGACGCAAGTTCTGCGACGACATCGAATTTTCGCCTGAAGATGCTTCCCGCACCGAACCCGAGTTTCTTAAGGAAGTTGTGGAAGCGGTGATTGATGCCGGTGCTACCACTGTGAATATTCCCGATACCGTGGGTTACTCCGTGCCGGATCAGTTTGGAAAACTCATTGCCAGCCTTAAAGCCGATGTTCCCAATATCGACAAGGCCGTGATCAGTGTGCACTGCCACAACGACCTGGGAATGGCCGTGGCAAATTCCTTAGCCGCGGTTAAGGCAGGTGCGCGACAGGTAGAATGCACGATCAATGGAATCGGGGAACGCGCGGGAAATGCGGCTATGGAAGAGATTGTCATGGCGCTCCGAACACGTCGTGATTTTTTTGGTCTCGAATCTGTGATTGACGCCAAACACATCATGGCCTGCAGTCGACTGGTCAGTTCGCTCACCGGTTTTTTCGTGCAGCGCAATAAAGCTATTGTGGGAAAGAATGCTTTCGCGCATGAATCCGGTGTGCACCAGGACGGCTTCCTGAAAAAGAAAAGTACCTACGAAATAATGGATCCCTGCGATGTCGGTCTCGATGCGTCGGAGTTGGTTCTAGGTAAACACAGCGGACGCAATGCCCTGTCCGACCGTGTCGTAAAACTGGGGTACCAGTTATCGCAGGAGGAACTGGACCGGGTTTTCACAGACTTCAAAGTTCTCGCGGATGAAAAGAAAGAAGTCTTCGATGAGGACATCCAGCTTTTGATCCAGAAGAACACTACAATGGATGAAACCCTCAACACCTATCGGTTGGAAAATGTGAAGATGGCGTTTGAGTCCGGCACCACCCCCCACGCAAGTGTTACGCTGGTGAGCCGGGACGGCCAGCAGCGGGAAGCCGAAGGCACGGGTGATGGCCCGATCGATGCCATCTACAACGCTATCGATAACATTACCGGACAACCTTGCAAATTACTGGAGTATCAGGTCATGTCCCGCACCAAGGGGAAAGATGCTCAGGGTGAAGTCACGGTACGGGTCCGGCACGAAAACCGCGAACTGCTGGGCAAAGGAATTGGCGTCAACACCGTTGAAGCCAGTGCTTACGCCTATATCAACGCGGTCAACAAACTGCTGGTCAATACAAAATCCGGCCCTGTTGACGGCGACGATATTCAAGGTCCGTAATAACCGCAAGCTATTAATGCCCTGCCCTTCCCCTTTTTCAGGGGATGGGCGGGGTTCTTCTTTTTTATGGCAGGAAAAAAAGACAATCTGTTTCAATCCACCGGCCCCATCGGGAAATTTGAATTCAATGCTCCCGTTGTCCGTGTGTTTGATGACATGCTCGCCCGAAGTGTCCCCTTCTATAAAGAATGCATGAGCCTCACGGTTGAGTTTGTGTGCCATTACGCCCGTCCAAAAACAAACGTCTATGATCTGGGCTGTTCGACAGGAACTTTATTATTCAATCTAGCAGACCGGTTACCAAAATCAGTTAAGCTGGTGGGTATCGACAACTCCCCTGAGATGTTGAAAAAAGCAGAAAGAAAATTAAGAGACCATTTAAAACGGTGCGAATTGGTCGAAAAGGATCTCATGAAACCGCAGGAATTCCCGAATGCCAGTGTTGTTGTCATGAACTACACCTTGCAATTCGTTCCACCGGAGAAACGGATCAAAATGATGAAAACCATCAATAAGCATCTGATTCCTGGTGGAGCTCTGGTCCTGATAGAGAAAATAAAAGGGGAAAGCGAAGGAATGGACAACCTGTTTGTGGACGAGCACCACCGGTTTAAAAAATCAAAAGGCTACAGCAAACTGGAGATCGCCCGCAAGCGCCAGGCCCTTGAAAAAGTCCTGGTTCCCCAGACGGTTAAACAGAATGAAAGCATGCTCAAACGGGCCGGTTTCCAGGAATTCGAAACATTTTTTCGCTGGTGCAATTTCGTTGGCTGGGTGGCGGTAAAACACCCTGAAAACAGCTAAATCGTGCTAGAATTCAAGATCCCCTGGGGTTGGCAACTTCAGTGGAGTGTTGTATTCTTTTGCCTTTCAAATGGAGGGATGGCATGCCGCAATACGACCATGTTTGTAAAAAATGTAAAAAAGATTTCGTTGTAGAAATGCGAATTTCAGAAGTCGACACAAAGAAAGTTTCGTGTCCCCATTGCAAAAGCAAAAGTGTCGAGAGACAAGTGACCAACACTTCCTTCTGGTCGGAAAGTGTGGATCGATATAATTACAGCAAGGGCAACTGAGAAAACCTATTCAGAGCCCCATCGGCAAAGACCTTTAATTTACCTATAGTCGGGATGTAGCGCAGCCTGGTAGCGCACTTCGTTCGGGACGAAGGGGTCGGAGGTTCAAATCCTCTCATCCCGACCACATTCTTGGTAAATTTTGTAGCCTCTCTACTATTCCATTTTTTGGTCCGCAAAACCAGACTCGCCTGCCCCAGTCTCAACCCTTACCGGCTCGTTTTTATCTCCAACTTTTTATTTTAACTAAAACTTATTGCCGACTGGTGATCTCGATCAGATGATATCCAAATTGGGTTTTTACCGGCCCATGGACTTTATTCACTTCATCACGGAAAACCACTTCATCAAATTCAGGAACCATTTGTCCAGGACGAAACTCACCGAGGTCTCCTCCACTGGCTCCTGAGGGGCATTTGGAATGGGCTTTGGCAACATCTGCGAAACTGGCTCCCCCTTCTATCTCACTTTTAAGCTCATTACATTTTTCCTCGGTTTCAACCAAAATATGCCGTGCCGATGCTGATGCCATTTTTCTCTCCCTATAAATATTGAAATTGTCTGCTATTTTTTCTAGCAGGTCATTTTAGAGGATAAAGTCCTGTTCGTCTTAATTATTCAATAATTTATTTCAAAATTAATTTTGACTCCCCAATTTTCCAATGAACCCATTTAATTCCAGGATCAGCAAAAGGAGAAGTTTCTTTAATTACAAACAATTTTCGACCACTGGGGTCGTTCTTCAAATGTGGCATTAATCACTAAATATACATTGACACTAGACAAAAGAAGCTGTATTTTGTGAGAACGATTTTCAAATTCATAGACAAGAGTTCCTCGAGGACCAATTAACTTCAATAATACAGAGGCTTGCGAAGCCCAGACCTGTAACCAGAGTGTAGCAAAATTGGGCAAATCCTCATGAAAAATCAAATCAACAAACAGATTCGATGCAGAAAATGCAACCGCCTATTAATGAAAGGTGAAGTCCACTACATTGAAATCAAGTGCCCCAAGTGCGGTTACCTCCAGACCGTTTCCCACCCGGAAAACCTCTTCCAGGTGCGGAAAACGGAGCGACAAGGTTCAGGTTTAATGTGAACTCGATGCTTTTTAAGGAGGGCAATCGTGATTACCAAAAGCTTCGCAGGGAGAATAATCCTCATTCTCCTGGTATGTATCCAACTGTTGTTGTTCCCCACATTTCTTTTTGCTCAAGAAGAGGAAGAAGGCGATCCACCTGAAATTGTGAACGGGGAACGGATGTTCCTCGAAACCCGGTTTGCCCAGTTTTTTGCATCAAATTCCGGCGGCAATGCAAACTTCCAACTTGTGGAAGGTGATCCCGTATTAGACGAAACTGAAACGGTGGATGGCACCATGCCAGGTCCTTTCGCGGGACAATCCATGAACTGCCGGGCCTGCCATTTTGTGGATGCCTTTATCAACACAAATGAAGAGGGCGAGTTCATCGAAGGCGATCCTTCCAATGTACTGATGAAAACCTATTCCGATTTCGCGCGGCGTAGCCCGGTCCCTGACAGGGCTGAAGACGACGCAACCCATGCACCGCGTAACTCACCTCCCCTGGTTAACGCCTCTCTTCCTCGTCGGTTTGGTGACCTGTTCCATTTCGATGCCGAATTTAATTCCATGGAAGATCTTGTTATCGGGACCTTGACCGGAAGGAACTATGGCTGGCTGCCAATTGAACATTCCAACGCCCTGGCCCACATTGCACACATTATCCGGAATGACAACGGACAGGGTGAACTGGCGCAGGAGTTTGGCGGTATTCCTTATATGGACCTGTTAACCCGGACTGATCTTGATCCGGAGTTTCAATTGCCGAATGAGTTTCTAATTTCTCCAGGTGCTTCGGATAAACAGATTGTTGATGCCGTTGCAAAAATCATTTCAGCTTATGTCATTGATCTCATGTTCAGCCAGGATGAGGAAGGGAACTTCAACCTGACACCTTACGACCGATTTCTTGAAATCAACGACCTGCCACGTCAACCGGAAAATAATGAATCCGAAGACGATTACAGCAAACGGCTTTTGGACGCTATTAAACAAAAGGAACAAAACAGCAACCTTCTGTTTGTCACCGATAACCTGCATGGTCCTTTCATGTTTCATGAACAGGAGTTTCGTTTTGGTCCGTCGGAACTAAAGGGGCTGAAGCTGTTCTTTTCCACGCCAGATGGTGAGATTGAAGAAGCCGAAGGGGAAAACCTGGGTGTTGGTAATTGCATCACCTGCCACGCGGCCCCCAATTTCACGGATTTCAGTTTCCACAATACGGGTGCCACTCAAAAGGAATACGACGGCATTCATGGTCAAGGAGCTTTTGAGCAATTAGAAATCCCTTCTTATAAAGAGCGTATTCGCAATAAGAATCGTTGGTTGCCTCCGACACCAGCGCATCCTAATGCAACTGGAATATTCCGTTCTATTCCGGCTGCAAATAAACCAGGCCACACAGATCTTGGTTTGTGGAACGTTTTTGGAAACCGGGATTTCAGGAGTCCTCAACGTAAAATCTGGCGACACCTTTGTGAGGAACTCCGCGGAGAAGAAAGGACTGGAGGCGATTCTCCAGATGCTCCTCCTCCACCAAGAATTGATTGCCGTGTCCGCAACCTGTTACCTGTGGCCATCGCCATGTTTAAGACTTCAGGGTTGCGCGATCTCGGGCATTCTGCACCTTATTTTCACAACGGTCAGGAAGACACGCTTGTGGATGTCATAGATTTTTACCGGGATATGTCGGACCTGGCCCGCGCTGAGCAATTGCGCAATGGCGCGAAGGAGCTAAAAGACATCAATCTTGGTGAAGACGATGTTCAGCCGCTTGTGGATTTTATGAATTCCCTGAATGAGGATTACGAGTAGTCCCCTCCCTGCCCGGAAACAACATCCCTTGTTTCCGAAAATAAGTCCAAACAAAGAAAGCCTCCGGAAGAAACCACTTCTTCCGGAGGCTTTAATTTTTTCAACATTAAACCCGCATGTATTAATAGAATACTCTTCTAGTAGTTCAGATCCTTTTCTTCGAAAGGCCTCTTAACAGGGCCCTTCAAAATTTTCTTTAAAAGGCTGTTCATGGTCACCGGGTCATTGTCGAAACCACCATGCGTCTCACTTTTTGATTGCGGAGGCCGACCTTCTTTCGAATAGAAAAACTTGATCTTGGGGTTTCGTTTGATGGGGCCATGAAACTTCTGCATCCCCATGATCGGCTTCCCATCTTCTTTTTCATTTTCCCTTTTTCTCTCAAATGCATTCGATACGAGATACAACAGGGACTTCCGGTACAAAGCAGTTACTTTATCATCCAACTCCTGCTCATCTGTCAGGCAGTATAAATTCAGCAAGGGAAGTTTTGCCTTATCCGGTACTCCTTTAAGCCGTGGTCCATATTTTTCCTTATAAAAATCCATAGTGCAGGCTGGAGCCAGGAGGGAACAACTGTTGATTTTTTTGGTCCACTGCGGAATGGAATCCAGGGCATTTAGCAAATGACCATGCAGGATGGCTCCAGTGCTGTGCCCGACCAAATGTATCTTGATGTCCTTTTCTGCTAACTCTTCAGCAAAAATTTCAAGGGTTCGATAGCCCGCATTTCCCGGATGAAAAGCGACATCTGCATCGGATTTCATTTCATCCCAGATAATGGTTCCCAGTTTACGGGTCGTCGCCTCAAAAATTTTATCCGTAAAATCGCTGAAACCACCTACCCGGGCTTTCGCTTTCTTATCCTTATTAAAGATGACGTCTTTAAACTCTTCTCCCAAACCGGTGTCGTACATAAAGTGGAATGGATAAATACCGTTATCCTTAAATACATCTTTCATGGCGCGGATACGCTTTGCCGAGGCCTTGGGTGGATTTAGACCTCCATGAGCGTAAAACAAAAGATGTTGATACTTATCCGAATCCCTAATGAGCTTGGCGGTTTCAAGAATGTCACTTTCTTTACTACTGTAACGGCCTTTTTCGTGAAACTTCCCATCGTCGACATGTAAAAAGTGGCCGGCAATTTCATTGCGGCGCGGCGCCTTTGAAGCCAGTTCAATTGAAGCAGGATCGTTACTGGAAAAACCGCTTCGCCGGTCAAAATTATGAGGGGTCCTCACTGCCAGACGGAAGACCCAGGCATCCATAATATTCTTGGCCCAGTCCTCATAAGTCCACAACGCGGTACCCTTATCTCCCCAGGATTTTCCCCAGGAGTTCTGAACCCAGAATCCATCGTTGTTGTAACCCACAATGACAAACGCATGTCCACCCTGAATACTATCGCTCTTAAGGATTTCTTTATTTCGTCCCAGACTGTTGAACCACCCCTGATGCACACGGGCAGATGCGCACACCACACCGGTTTCCGTCAAAGCTGAATGATAGTCCGTCAGGTTGGGACGCAATCTGTAATAAGCCCCAAGCGGATTTTCCATTGCTTCTTTGGCGCGATCAACGGTCAACGTTGTATCAAAAGGTGGGCGGGTTTTATAAGACCAACTGTCTTCTGTACAAACCCCATTGTTGAACCATCCCCGAAAAGCACCCCGCAGACTGGACCCGGAATAATCTTCGCCCGTCCATTCGTCAAATCTTTTAGCCATCTCATACAGCATCCTGACGCTGACCTTTAGATTCGACCTTCCATGGCTTGCATTAAGAAAGTCAATTGCTGCAGCCAACGAAAAACCAGTACAGGCCCCTTCTTGCCCCTGATTTCGAACAGTCAGCATGGACTTGTTCGGCTTAATTTCTGATGGAAGCTTTACCAAAGCGGGTTCATAATATCGATCACGCAAATCCGGGATATCAGCTGCTGCATCTAACGTAGGTTTTGTAGATGACGATGCTTTAACTCGCTTAGCCATACACACCTCCCCGAAATATTTATTATATTTTTCCTGACTGAACCGAAGCTATGAATAAAAATTTTTTAAAATCAATGTGAATCAAAGTTAAAACATCCCCTGTAAAAAACATCTTTCATAGGGAAATAAACATTCTGGACAGCTTAATCTTTAAAAAAGAAATACGCCCTGCCTTCGTTTATTCTTTTCGTCAAAACATTCCGTGCTATCAGGCGTGCCAGACCGCGAATCTTGGGTGTAGTCATGATCAAACCAATAATGTCGGTAACAACACCCGGAGTCATCAGCAATTTACTGCCAATAACCATAACAGTCCCATCCAGCACTTCTTCAGGTGCCTGTTCGCGGGAACGCAAATGCCACTGCATCTTTTCTACCCAGTCTTCGTGATAACTGCGCCCCAGTATTACGCCAACCAGCATCGTGAACATGATGAGAGATATCGTGTTAATCGTACTGATGTATTGAGCTGTGTAAAAAAGTGAGGTGATCTCAACAATCGCCAGAATGATAAAACCTAGAATAGGGCCCGCCATAAATCTCCTTTATGGGAAAAGTTTGTTGCCAAATTGTAGTACACCGTACCTGAAAAATCAAAACCGTCGGAGAACAGCCATTATGGCGCTAACTTTTGCAAAAACCCGGCGATTTCCGCCAGACCTTTTTCATCGACAAATTGCTCAACGTTTTGCTTGTCGACGTTGTCCTTATGATGAAATCCCATAAATTGACTCTTGAAATTTTTTCGTTCCCTCTCACTCGCGAAATCAAACTTATCCAATAAAGAACCGCCCTTGTTACCCCCTACCCCTTTTAAAGAATGACAATAAACACAATTATCCTTGAAATGTTTTAAGCCCGGGGCCGCTTTGGGGTCATTCTTTACCACCGAATCAAGCGGCGCGTAGTAATCCGCAAGATTTACCAAAACCAATCCATTAATATTCGCTGTCAGAAACCGTTCCTGAAAAGGGGCATCGACTCCATCCGGCACCAGTATCAATAAAGGCTTCAGCCAGCTCGGGGATCGTATTCCGGAAGGCAGGTGAATACGCGTTGCCAGTTCCAATTTGTAGCGTTTTATATCTTCAATCGAAATTAACCCCTGATAGTCGTCGAAACAATTGAGCAATACGGAATCTACCTCACCCAGTTCGTCCTTTGAAAAGTCTTCAAATAATCTCTTAAAGGGTAATGCTGTAAATCGGGTTCCCTTGTATTGCATGGCCTGATCAAAATATTTACTTGATACCACCCGTACCCCTAATTCCTCCAGGCTGCGCCGGTCCACTTTCAGACCTCCAAACCACCAACTAAAAGTATAGCGCTGGTCTACAAAGCCATTCGAAAGCGCCCTTACCTCAGTGACAAACCCCACCTTCAGCCCAAATAACAGCAACGCGCTTCCCAGCAGCGCATAGAACCAATTCAACCTTTTCAATCTCTTCATTTAGGACTGCCTGTTGGGAAATATGCTATTATGTGGGATTCGAATAGAGCCTCTTTTTTGAGGACTCCGATCTAATTTTAATTCTTACGGCTCAATGCCTTGAAAGCCTAATATACCATGACGACAACTACCGTTTCAGAACCTGGGACAAAACCGACTGCCAACCCGTTTCGCGCCTATTCCATTTCATGGAATCTCACCAAACGCTGTAACCTGAATTGCGATCATTGCTACCTGGATGCTGATTTTCGCGGTGGATTCAAATCCGATGAACTCAGCACAGAAGAGTGCTATCGCGTGATCGACCAGATTGCCCAGGTCAATCCGAATGCGTTTTTGATCCTGACCGGTGGTGAACCGCTATTGCGCCCGGACATCTATGACATCGTGCGCTACGCCGCCGACCGAAAATTCATGGTCGTACTGGGGACCAACGGCACCATGATCAATCACGACAACGCAAAAAAAATCAAAGAAGCCGGCGCTCACGGGGTGGGAATCAGTATCGACTCAATGGAACCGGGCAAGCATAACCAGTTTCGCGGTGTTGACCGTGCCTGGGAACAATCCATGGCAGCGTTCGATATCCTCAACGAAGTGGGAGTTGATTTCCTCATCCAGATGTCGGTCTCGGACATGAATTATAAGGAAATTCCGGCGGTCGTTGAATTTTCCGAGCGTATCGGGGCGGTAGCGTTCAACCTCTACTTCCTCGTCTGCACTGGACGAGGGCAAGGCAACACAGACATCAGCAACGAAGCTTACGAAGAAGCGCTCAAACTGCTTTATCAGGAACAGATGAAATACAAGGGCCGCCTGATGATCAATTCCAAGTGCGCACCGCAGTACAAGCGTGTGGTTTACGAAAACGATCCGGAGTCAGTTTATCAGCGTACTTATTCCGGCGGTTGCCCGGCGGGCACCCATTACAGCAGGATCAGCCCGGAAGGGGATCTCACCCCCTGCCCTTTCATTGCAGAATCTGTAGGCAACCTGAAGACAGACACCTTTGACAACCTCTGGTACAACGCCCCATTAATGAAACAACTGCGGGACCGTTCGAATCTCGAAGACCGATGTGGCACCTGTGAGTTTTCGGCCATGTGTTCCGGCTGTCGGGCGCGCGCCTTTGCCGAAACCGGCAACTATATGGCGCAAGATCCCTCCTGTGACTACGAACCGGGTAACGCCGGTGGCAAGACCATCGAACTGAAAGTGGAAGACACTCTGGGGCTGGAAGTGGAATATCGCCAGGTATGGACCGATGAAGCCAAAGCCCGGCTGGAGCGGATTCCTTCTTTTGCACGCGGGATGGTGGTTTCCGGGATTGAAAAATTTGCGGCCGAACGCGGGGTTGCACTCATCGACGAACAAGTCGTGAAAAAATCCCGTGAAGAGATGATCGAAAAACGCGGCGCAATGTTCCCGTTCCTGAAAAAGTTTATCAATTCAGAGAATGCTTAGTAGAAGCATTTCTATTCATCTCTCAACACCACGCTTCCGGCCAGTTTGTCGTGCCAGCCCTGCTTGTTCTCATCGAAGGCGATCCAGATGAATCCCAGAAATAACGGCAGGATGGCGATGATATAAGCAAAGTACCGTCCTACAGCCTGCCCCATGGAGAGCGCTTGGTGGGTATCTTTATCCACCACTTTTAATTTCAGGATCATTTTTCCCGGTGTCCCAAGATATTTAAGCCAGAAAAAAACGGTTAAGGCAAAGGGAACAATATAATTAAACAAAACATCGGCACCACTCCCCGGCTCTAGAGGACCACCAAAAATAAAGGCCAGGGGGATACCCAGTACGACAATCATAATAACCACATCAATCAATACGGCCACTGCCCGAATCCAGAAGCCCGCGTAATTCTCCTCCTGCATATTCCTACCTCCCAACAAAACCCGGTTTATTTTTAAAGAGTCCGTGAAACTCTTTTCAAAACCAATCTAATTTCCTGCCTGATATAAGCTTGCATATATAAATAAAAAAAACTATTTCTTTCCGTACAAACTGCCCATACGAAAACCCTGGCTGTTGATTCCACCGCCATCTTCAGGTTTAGCCAGTTCATTCGCCACTTCATTCCGGTAATTTTTTACTTTGCGGTACAGCGGGTGGGTGATATCCAGTTTTAAATTGGAAAGAGCGGCTGTAATTTTTTCTTCGCCCTCGATCACCACTTCACAAACAACCTCACCGGACTCCGCATCACGAAACACCTCAGTGGCGGTCAGGGGCGTTTTCTTATTCACCACTTTTCCCATCTCCCTCAATATCTCCATTACCGGCCCATTGCCATAAACGCGAAGTGGCAGGTGTTTTTTAATCTCAACCAGTAAATTTTGCGCACTCATTGATCTTGCCTCCAGAAAATATCCAGGCCGTGTTCCCGAGACCCCGGAAACCAACCTTGAAAGCCTTAAAAAGGACCTTTTATCCCCCGTTTTCCTACACGGGAAAACCGCTTAACCTTTTGTTTTAAAAAACCGTTAAGAAATCGAAGACCAGCATAGCACAGCAGGGGCATTGGGTCACCTCCATCAAAAAACAGGCTTTTTTTCGGTTGGCGGACCTCCCCCGGAACTTGGTATAATGTACTTATATTATTGGTCTTAACGTCGATCCCAAGGGGAAAAGTGCAACAAAAGCTCACCATTTTTAACGCATTTCTGGCTCTAATGAGCATCGCATTTGCGTCATTCGCCACTATTATCTGGATTGAACCCAGTCACCCCTCCAGGGTCGACCCACGCACAATTCATCCTGAAAAGCGCCAAATGGAAGAAACCAAAGTGACACGCCCTTATCTCAGCAGGGCTGATGTTAACCCGATCGCAACCGCCAACCTTTTCAGGAAGCAGCGTGTGGAATATAAAAAACCACCGCCTCCAAAGACCAACGCTCCCAAGGTTGTTTCCCCCACGATTCAGAGGCCAACGGTGCCACCCCCCAATGTCAGCTTGAAGGGAACCTTCATCGCTGCGGGTACCCGTGTCGCATTTCTGGAAGGAAAATATTCCATAATGGGCGCTGGAAATAAAATGCAGGAGAAGAAGGTCAAACGGAAGGGCTATTACCTCGGCGATAGTCTGGGTGGTTTTAAAATTAAAAAAATCGAAAAGACCCGGGTCTCACTCACGAATGATTCTCAGGGTAGTTCAATGACGCTCCGCCTTGCCAAGCGCACACCTGCCGACCAGATTCAAAGAAAAGGAACCCATCTTTTTCATAAAAATAAAAAAGGACGCGGTACTAGTAAAATTGATGTAGAGAAAATCAAAAAAGCACCCGCGAGACCACGTGTGGTGAGTCCCAATAAAAACAGGCGAGCGCGAAGCAGACCAACGACTTCTCCGAAGCCGGCTTCTTCAAGGAGAGTTAAATCGAGTAAGAACAGGAAAACACCGGCTCTACCTAAAATCACGGTACCACCCAATATTAAATTACCGCCTAACGTCACCCTGCCAAACATACAGCCAGGACAAGTTCAGCGGGAAATAACACCCCCTAAAATTACACCGCCCAGAATTTCCGGAGCGATCAGCGCACCTACAGCTTCAAATGTTATTCCCCATGTCTCCGGGGTACCTCGATGAGGCCTATATAAAATGACAGCACTTAAGAAGATTGATCCGGTAGAAAAAATCCTTCTGGAACATAACCAGATCACCCCGGATGCGATTGAAGAAATCCGAAAAAACAAATTGCAGAATGGAAAGTTTCTTGGCCGGGCACTGGTAGAGCATGGTTACCTACACGTGCAAACTTTGCTTGAAACCCTCAGCAAAGATCTTGGTTACCCTTATATAACCAAGGAACAATATCCAAGAGACCAGCTACCTGTTCCGGACCTCCAGTTTCCCGAAGGCTATCTCAAGGAAAAAACTGTTTTCCCATTGGCCGTGGAAAACGGCAGCTTGACACTCGCGGTCTTCGACCCCTTTGACTGGTCGACTTTTGAAGACCTGAAAATTTCAACTGGCAAAGATATCAAACTCACACTCAGTGCTCCGGAGGATATTCAGGAAGCCATAGAGAATTACTATGGGCTTGGCGGTTCCGCGATGGACCGCATGGTAGGGGACATCTCAGATGAAGATGCCGACCTCGATCAGGATTGGGAAAATACCGAACACATCCGCGACATGGCGTCCGAGGCGCCGGTCATTAAACTGGTGAACCACATCATCAACCAGGCTATTGAAACCGGAGCCAGTGATATTCACCTCGAGCCCTTCATGGAAGAGCTGGCTCTGCGTTACCGTATTGATGGGATGTTGTACGATTTTGAAGCACCGCCCAAAAGACTCCAATCAGCCATCAGCACCCGTATCAAAATCATGGCAAAGCTCGATATATCCGAGCGTCGTTTACCCCAGGATGGAAAGATAAGGGTCAAAACACAGGGCAAGGATATCGACATTCGTGTTTCCACTCTGCCCACAATTTATGGCGAAAGTGTGGTCATGCGTATTCTTGACCGGGGCAACATTGTAGTGGACCTTGAGCATCTGGGCTTTCCCAAAAAAGAACTCGAACTTTTTCAACAACTCATCAAAAAACCCTACGGCATGATCCTGGTAACAGGGCCCACGGGTAGTGGTAAAACGACCACGCTTTATGCAGGACTGTCCAAGATCAACACTCCGGATAAAAAAATTGTCACGATCGAAGACCCAGTCGAGTACCAGTTAAGAGGGATCAACCAGATTCACGTCAAACCACAGATCGGCCTGACCTTTGCCAACGGACTACGGTCTATTGTGCGTCAGGATCCCGATGTCATCATGATCGGTGAGATTCGCGACCCGGAAACCGCAGACATTGCGATCCAGGCTGCACTCACGGGCCATCTGGTTTTCAGTACCGTGCACACCAATGATGCGGCGGGTGCCATCACCCGTCTGCAAGACATGGGGGTTGAAAGTTTCCTGCTTTCTTCCGCGGTGCTGGGTGTTCTGGCCCAGAGGCTCGTGCGGGTGATTTGCACGGAATGCAAAGTTTCTTACGAACTGGACAACGAAACCAAATCCGAGCTGGGAATCAAAAAAGATCGATCAGTAAAAGCATACCGGGGAACCGGCTGCAAAAACTGCAACACAACAGGGTACAAAGGCAGGATGGGGATTTATGAACTCCTGATTATTGACGATAGCATTCGCAAACTCATCCTGACCAAATCAGGGGCTCAGACCATCCGGGACCGCGGTCGCAAACTTGGCATGAACGTTTTGCGTGAAGACGGTCTTAGAAAAGTTATTCGGGGATTGACGACCGTTGAAGAAATCATGCGGGTCACCCAGGCAGACCAGGTTGGCTAACTAAAAACCATCATCCTTTATGGCAGTCTATTTCTATCAGGCAACGGACGAAGCAGGAAAGGTCGTAGAAGGCGATCTTGAAGCGCCGGACCTGCGTGTTGCCATTGAAAAAGTACGCAAACTTCGCTACTTCCCAATAAAAGTCACGACGGACAGTCCTGGGAAAAGTGGCGGCAGCCAATTTAAAATTCCCGGAATGGAATGGCTGCAAAACGTTCCCAAAAGGGAAATTCTAAATTTCACCCAGCAGCTTTCGACATTGATCACATCCGGACTCACCCTGGATCGTAGCCTTTCAATCACCGTCAACCTCACCCAAAACGAAAAAGCTCGCGAGGTATTCGCCGATGTTCAAAAACGGGTGCATGCCGGTAGCACATTCTCAGAAGCCCTGGCCATATATCCCACAGTTTTTCCAAAACTTTATATCAGCATGATTCGCGCTGGTGAAGCGGGGGGTGTGCTTAACGTTGTACTAGAAAGACTGGCTTCGTTTCTTGAAGCTTCACAGGATATGAAAAGCAAAATCCTGACCTCGCTGGCCTACCCTCTTTTCCTGGTCGTCATGGGTGGAGGAGCGATCGTAGTCCTGATGACTGTCGTGGTTCCTAAATTTGAGGCCATCTTCGAAGGGATGGAGCACCGGCTGCCCTTGATCACCGTATTCCTGATGCAGTTCAGTAAATGGGTAACTCAATACTGGTGGGCTTTTTTCCTCTTAATAGGCCTTGCCATATTCGGTTTCTTTAAATACATAACCAGTGCCGAAGGAAAACCCAAATGGGATGCCTTCCTGCTGAAGCTACCGGTTTTTGGCGACCTCATTCGTAAAATTGAAGTGTCTCGTTTTTCCAGGACCATGTCGACCCTGCAGAAAAGCGGGGTACCGGTATTACAGGCTTTAGCCATTGTGACCACCATCGTCGACAACAAGGTGATTTCAAAGTCTGTCCAGTCCCTTCATTCTGCAGTCAAGGGAGGACAAGGCATGTCCCGCTCACTTCAAAAATCCGGAGTCTTTCCACCACTCGCCGTTCACATGATCGTAGTGGGCGAAGAAACCGGAGCGTTGGACGAAATGCTGGTGAAGGTTGCCAATATTTTCGACAAGGAAGTGGACAACGCTCTTAAAAGAGCCATCAGCCTGATTGGACCCATTCTAATTCTGGCTCTGGCCATTTGTATTCTATTCATCGTAGGCAGCGTTCTGGGAGGAATTGTCAGCCTGAATGATCTTGCTTTTTAACATGAGGAGCACCATGCAAACCCCTGTTATTCAAAAAATCCCAGCTTCAAACAAAACGGCCCCCTCAATTCGGGGAGAACGAGGATTCAGCTTACTCGAACTGATCGTGGTGATCACCATGATCGCCATTATGGTTTCTCTGGTAGCCCCCAAATTTCTCGGCTACGTAGATCAGGCCAAACAAACTGATGCCCAGGCTCAAATTGAATTGCTGGGACAGGCTCTGGATTTATATCGGTTGGAAAAGGGTAAGTACCCTTCCACATCAGATGGTCTGGCAGCCATAAAGGGTCATTTGAAAAAGGACCTTCCGAAAGATCCCTGGGGAAACGACTACCGATACGAGTACCCGGGGCAACATGGTGAATACGACCTGATGTCTTATGGAGCGGATAACGCCGAAGGTGGTGAGGGCAATGATATGGATATCGTGTCCTGGAAAGGGATGGATAAAGGCGAAGACTCCTGATCCGGCTCACGCTACCACCAACAATTTTCAACGAGTGACGACTCTGGTAAAACCAGGGTACCGGGGCTAGATCATGACCACTTTAAAACAAGATCCATATTGCAACAATCATCGTTCCTCCGGGTTCACCTTACTGGAATTGATACTGGTTCTTGTTGTGATTGCTGTGATCGCGTCCCTCACCCTACCCGCCTTTTCCAGCATTCTTACGAGAATGGAACAACGTTCCTCCGTCAAGGAGATCACAACCGCATTGCGTTATGCCCGAAGCAAAGCCGTTTCAGCCAAGGTCCCGGTGGTTTTTCAGGCGGAGCTTGAAAACAACCGTTACTGGCTCGAAGAGCTGCAGACCGGAAAGGTTTCAGAAATGAAATCCCTTTCAAAGGGAATTATCTTTCGAGAGTTTTTTGACGGTGAAGACACCACAACCGACGGACAAATCTCAATAGTTTATTTTCCCCGCGGCAATACGTCGGGAGGAGCACTACGCCTTTCAGCTCCAAAAGAAGATGATCAGCAGGAATGGTTTGAAATCGAAATCGACCAGATAACGGGTAAACCCGAAATCACCAACAACCCCTACGCTCCGGAAAAAGACAATGCATAGGCAAATGAAACCTTCTGGCCCGGCTTCGACTCCTGATCAATCCCTTTTAAAAGAAGAAGACGGGTTCACTCTCATAGAAATCATCGCAGCGTTGGTAATTCTGGCAACCGGGTTTCTAACGGTGCTGCAGCTTTTTCAGGGTGGGGTCCAGCTCGCTACCTCTTCGGACCGGTATATTCGGGGAGTCAATCTGGCCAATACAAAGTTCAGTGAGCTCGAGCTGGTCAATTTTCAGACCGAAGAAAACTCCGGTGGTTTTGAATTAGACCCGGATTATCGGTGGGAATACGAAGTCGCTCCCTTTGCATCCCCATTAAATGATCCGGGTGTTGGAATCCAATTGAATCAGGTCACATTGAAAGTTCTCTGGAGTGAAGGCAAAGAAGAAAAACAGATCCAACTGGCTTCCCTTTGGGAAGAAGGAAATACCACACGTCTGGCTCCGGATACCGTTCTGCTTGGCAACACAGCTGGCCTTTCTTCAGGAGGAGGTTCTGCAGCAGATTCACCAACGGCAACCAGCAGCGATGGTGGCGGGAATTTAGCCGCAACCACAACCGGGTCTGGTGGATTTGCCAAGTCCCAGGGTGTGGGAACTGCCCAACCGGAAGTTGGAACCTCAACCCCCAAGCAAGACCCCAATCATCGGTTTGATATCAGTGGAATGCCAATTGGGACCTCCACTCCCCCTTGCGGAATTGGTGTTTCCTGTAAATGAATGGTTAAAAACCTTATGGCTACCCACAGACTAAAAAACGAATCCGGGTTCACCCTGCTGGAGCTGATTCTTTCATTAGCGATTGTCGCCGTGATAGGCGCTCTATCTGTGGTGAGTGTTCGACTTGCAGTTTCTTCCCAGAAGGCAGGAGGAGACAAGGCGGAACAGTACCAGCGCTTGAGGTTCATAGGAGAGCAATTGACCGAAAAAATTCATTCCGCGCATCCCTTTTTCCTGATGGGTACCGATGCTCCTTTATTTTCCCGCCTCAATACAGACAAAATTAAAGGTAAGCGGATCCTGGCTTTCGATGGTGAACCCGACCAGGTCAAATTCATCACCACGGCAGGACGTCTAAACGACATTGATGCAAGAACAACGGAATTTCATGAAGTCCGGTTTTTTAAGGGAAAGAATCCCAAAACAGGAGAAACCGGGGTCATTCTGGTCGAAAAGCCGTTATCTTTCGACACTGCCTTGCAGGATACCCCGGAAAGCCTGGAAGAGGCTACCTTCATCACGCTCGCTCAAAATGTAGACAAGCTTGAATTCCGCTATCTAAAGGTTAAGGCGACTAAAGCAGCAAGCGATCAACCAGGCCAGAAATCGGTCAAGTATATTTCCGAATGGGTCGATACAATAAAAACGGAACCTATTGAATTTTCAGGAAAAAGCCAGCAATCCCTCTTCAAAGCCCAGGAGGGGGCGGAAGGCCGAATGAGCCTTCCTAGGGCCATTGAAGTGTCTCTGAAACTGGAAAATGACTCTGAGGATGAAGAGGATGAGGATGAAAGCAAAGCGCTTCCCAAGGTGGTCATCCCCACACATACCGGTCTGGTTTATGAGCGTAATTTAGTCCCACAAGCTGAACAAGAGGGTTAAACGCGATGCCCGAATCGCTGAAAAACGAAAAAGGTCTGGCCTTCATCATTGTGATGTGGGTGCTTGTCCTCTTGATTGCGCTAGGCACGGAATTCGCATTTTCCATGCGAACCGAGGTCAACACCACTCGAAATTTCAAAGAAGACCGGGAAGCCTATTTTCTGGCCAAAGGTGGAATCCAACTGGCCATGACCGAGCTACTGCAGAAAGCCCGCTATCACTCAATAACCGATGAAAAAGGTTTCATCATTGGGCAACCCGAGGCTCCTCCTGAAGAAGGCGAGGAAGCAAATCAACAAACAGCTCAAGAAGAAGTGCCTGAGGAGGCAATCTACGAAACGGCGCGGGAAGACATTCCGCTGGGTGGAGGCCTGATCACTTACACCATTGAAGATGAAAACGGAAAGCTGAACCTGAATCGAGTCTCTCGGGAAATTCTGGTCAAGGCCCTCGAATTAAACGGCATGGAGCAGGGATCCGATCGGGACAGCATTGCAGACTCCATTCTGGATTGGGTCGATGCGGATGACAACCATCGTCTGAATGGGGCCGAAAATGATTACTATCTTTCCCAATTCCCGCCCTATCACGCAAAAAACGGCCCTCTCGACAGTCTTGGGGAACTTTTAAAAGTTAAAGGGATGACCCCGGAACTACTTTACGGTGACGAAGAATACGACGAAGCGGAAGACAAGGAGGGCTTAAAACCGGGCCTGGTTCGATTGTTCACGGTTTACAACACCCCCTATTTTAATCCCAACACGGCTCCTGTTGAAGTCCTTCGAGCTTCTTTTCCTGAGGAAAAGGTTCAGGACATCCTGAACGCGAAACAGGAAAAAGGTTATTACGGATTCACCCTTTCCAGCCACTTCCGGATAAAAGCAACGGGCAGCTTTGAAAACAGTTCAACCCGGCACAGCATCGTTGCCGTGATCGAAAAAGTGGGCACCGATGAGAAAGCCAAAATGCTGATCCGCTATTGGAAAGACAACGATTTTAGCTAATATTTACAATTACTTAGATAGAAAAGTGAAAAGAAAAACATGAAGCCATTTTACTTTGAAAAATCCCTGGGAATCGATATCCGGGAAGACTCAACAGCGCTTTGTCTGGTCGGGAAAAAGCTCCGTGGAACCGAAGTGATCGCTTCCTCTTTCTTTGACAATGAATCTCTGGGACCCGATTCTCCGGCTGAAAACTCAGATCGTTTTACCCAACAGGTAGATCAGTTTCTGAAAGATATTGGAGGGGCTCCTGATCAGATCATCGTCAGTCTGCCAAGACGCTTTGTTTCTGTGAAAACCTTTTCCCTGCCAGCCCCAGACCTTCAATCAGTGGACGCCATGATCGAGTTTGAACTCGGGCGCCATTTTTCTGCTCCTGAAGGGGAACTTCTCACCACCTATCGGGTTGAGGAATATGGGAGCAACCTGTACCGGATAATCGCAGCTGGAATAAACAATGGTCCATTCCAATACTTTTGGGACCTTTTGGAAAAATCCGGAATTCACCCTTCCCAGATTGACGTTTCCACCTTCAGCAATCTGAACCTGATAAGAAAAGCGGGAACGGTATCCCACGGAAACATTGCGATTATCGACCTTGGTCGAAACAGCGTGGAATTTTCCATCATGAATCAGGGAATTGTTGATTTGTCCCGGACCGTTTCGATATCCGACCCTGGTTACCAGAAGGCCTTTGACCGCCATGATATTGGTCGGGATGACCTGAAACCTCATGCTGTCAGAATGGCAAAGTTTTTAACGGAAGCCCTGCAATCCACCCTGTACTCCTGCAATTTCATTCCATCCAATGAAGGAATTGACCAAATCCATCTGGTTGGAGGCGGTGTTTTTTCAGAAACCATCGCGTTTCAACTGGAAGAGGAAACCGGGACAACTACCCGAACCGTTGAACCTCCCGAGGCCATTAGAAAATCCCTGCCGATGGAGTTTGAGCCCGCAACAATGAATACCGCCCTTTCACTTGCTTTACGCGGGGTCACACAATGCCATTATCAACTTAGTCTGCTGCCAGCGGATAAAATTCCTGTTCGGCGACGGTCCAGCTTGAGGACCACTGTAGCCCTGGGTGTCATCACGCTCCTGCTTGGAGCCGGTTTTCTTATCAGTAAAGTTTCTTACAACAAACTGACTCTCGATTCCCTCAACACCCAGTTAAAGGAAGTGAAACTGCAAGTCGGTACACTCGAAAAGGTAGACCGTGAATTTGAAAAACTGTCAGCTTTTGCAAAAAAGCTTAATGAAATTGATCGCAATTACCCTCTAAAAATGCAGGTTCTGAAAGAACTCAGCCGTGTGTTGCCCAAAGATACCTATGTGACCCGGTTTTCTATCAAAAAAAATACAATTGAAATTCAAGGATTCAGCAAATCAGCCTCCAGGCTTATTGAAAAAATAGAAAACTCCAAACTCTTTTCCAATGCCGCGTTCAAAGGCTCGGTTGTGAACAAGAAGGATGGGGAAAAGTTCACCATCAAATCGGATATCAGGTTTGAAGATGAGGAGCCGGCCTAATGAAAAAGATGACTCAACGAGAACGCATCATTGTTGGAATGGGCCTGGCGCTGGGGCTGGTTTGGATTCTCAATAAATTCATGGTTCAACCCCTCTACAAAAAGCAAGTTCGAACCGACCAGGAAATTGAAAGCAAGATTCTGTTCATCAGCCAGTACTATTCCATCCTCAGCCAAAAGGACTACTACCTCAAAAAAGAAGAATCCACCCGCCTCCTAACCGAGGAGCTGGACCAGCGCTTCATTCCACAGGAAAAACCCGCCCTCGCAGGTGCCGACCTGCAGCGGATACTTCAGGACCTGGCCAAGTCCAATTCGGTACACATTGTGCAAGTTAATACGGAGAAGCCAAAAAACACTGTCGGACTTTTGACGGTCCCGGTGCGCATTGTGGTCCGTTCTTCCCTCAGAAACCTTTCGGGGTACCTGCACGGGATCGAAAACCACAAACTGTTTTTGGTGGTCGAAGACTTGCAGACCAGACGTATTAACCGCAATGAACCCGAATATCTCGAGTCGCGCCTTCTGGTCAACGGGTTTCTGAAACAATTGATTCCGGAGAATCAAAAACGGACATGAATCGCTTTTGGGTCTTTATTTTATTAGGTTTAAGCCTTGCGCTGCCAGTTTCCGGGTGCATAAAAAACAACTCGTCCATCGACCAGTTGACTGAAGGGGATCCCGTCAAAAAACTACAGATCCCCAAAAGCAAAAAAAGCGCGAGAAACCGATCATCCGCAGAATCTAACTCTAAGGGCTATGTCACCAAGGTTTCCAACAAAGGCCTGGACCTGGGAGATTTGAAGAAATTAAAGCCGCCTGCCGACAGGAAAATGGCGGTGGTCACCGGAAATAAAGTTCCCCTGAGAAAAGGACCCGGCATAAAATTCCGGAAAATAGGTTCTGCCGACAAAGGTGACGAGTTCAAATTTTTGAGGGAAGTCCGACGATCTGCCAAAACTCCCATCTGGTATCTGGTTGAAAATGACAAAGGGGAAAAGTTCTTTCTCCCAAAACTGTTCGCCAAAATTGAAAAAAGAAAACTGGATGGTTCCGAGGGAAAAGATGGAAAAGGAAAATCATTCAGCAAGGAAGGTGAAATCGTCCGCACGGGCACCCGGCTGAACCCGGAAAACGTACGCTATGAAAAAGATGCAACCCCTCCCCTCCCCAAGGAACTGAAAAAAGCCAAACACATCACCCTCAACTTTGAGGGAACGGACATTTACGAAGTCATCACCACCTTTGCGGAACTTCTCAAACTCGATTACGTTATCGAGGGCAACGTGCAAGGCAAAGTGACGCTGCAAACGTTCAATCAGATTCCAGCGGAAGACCTCTACTCCGTGTTCGAACAGATCCTGGCAGTCAGCCAGATGACTGTGGTCAAAAGCGGAAGCTTCTATCGATTTCTTCCACTACCCGACGCGCCAAGAAAACCGGTAAGTATTTATTATGGAAACGATCCCAATCTTCCCAAAGGGGACCGGGTTGTTATCCAGATCATTCCGTTGCGCTATGTATCGAACACAGCCATGCGCCAGGTCATCACTCCCCTGCTCTCAGGCACGGCAACCCTGCTCGACGTTCCCGACACACGCAACCTGATGCTGGTCGACCTCGCCTCTAACGTAAGCAAGGTGATGAAAGTCATTCGCGCTATCGACATCGACAAACTGGCGGCATCGGATATCAAACTATTCGAAATGGATCACTCTGATGTAACCATGGTCGCGGAGGAGCTTGAAGAAATTTTCACTTCGATGGGCTATCAGAAAGCCCTCGGTGAAAGCCTGACCTTTCTTCCCATCACCCGGCTGAACTCTTTACTTGTCGTCAACTCCCTTGAAGAAGTCATGGAAACGGTCGAATTCTGGGTAGGCAAGCTGGATCAACCCATGTCAGGCGGCAACCTCAGCACCTTCGTGTACTACGTGCAAAACGCGGAAGCCACTTCCCTGGCCACAATTCTGAATTCCATCTTCGCGGAAGAGAAGAGCAAACAAAAAGACAAGAAAAATGCCAAAACAGCAGCGGCTGCCCAAAAGGCGGCGCAAAACAAGAACAAGAGAAACATCAATCCCCGAACGGGAGCGCCTACAACCACTCCTTTCCGGGTGGCTGGTGGTTTGGAGACACAGGTCGAAGGCGACCTCATCATCATTCCGGATGAAGACACCAATTCCCTGGTGGTCCGCACCGCCGCAAAAAATTATCCTGGAGTTCTCGAACTGGTGAAGAAACTCGACCTGCTTCCGCAGCAGGTGGTGATCGAGGTGATGATCCTTGACCTCACCATCGACGAGCAGACCCGTACCGGTCTTGAATGGGCAACACAGCAGGCGGGCCCGGGAACAAATGTATTCGCAGGCGGTACCAACGGCAACACTACGGGAACTCTTTTGGGAACCGCTCTCGGACAGGCGGCAACTCCGCTGTTCGCGGCAGGATCCAGTTTCTTTGTCGGCGATCCCGGCAAACTGATTGCCTTGTTGCAGGCCTTCTCAAATGATTCCAAAGCCAACGTGGTAGCCAATCCGATCCTGGTAACTTCCGACAATAAAGAAGCCACCATCTCCATCACAGACGATATCCCGATTCAAAGCTCCACCATTTCGTCGCCCACTGCGGGACAGCCGTTGACGCAGACGACGATTGAATTCAGAAGTGTCGGTGTGAAACTTGGGATTCTCCCCAAGATCAACTCGGACAACTTTGTGAACCTGAAGATCAATCAGGAAATCAGTAACCGCGGCCCGGATGTGGGCACGGTCCCCTCTTTCAGTACGCGCGTGGTCAATACAGAAGTGGTTCTTAAAGACAATCAGATCCTGGTCATGGGTGGGTTGATGCGAACCACAACCAACGAAACCATCACCGGTGTTCCACTGCTCAAGGACATTCCAGGCATTGGCCGCTTGTTCAGCAGCACAGACGAAACCCTGAACAAAACCGAATTAATGCTGTTCATCACACCGCATATCATCTCAAACACCGGCGACGGCAAAACCGTTACCGATCATTTCCGCAGACGCCTCGGCAACCTGAACACCAAGTTCAAGACCAAAATCGGCGGTTAGACCGCACCCCCGCAAACCAGAAATCATTAAAAACCGAGTTCATCAACAGCTTGACAATGCCTGTGTTTAAAATCAAAACAGCTATTTAGAGATGTATAAAAAGCTGCCGCGAGGTTTAAATACGGGCACACTTATTCAGCGAAATTACTGATAAAATACTAATGCTTTTATTCTAACTTGCTGGGGCGGTGACAGTGCAGGTTAAAGTAGCAAGAGTGTAGTTCCCTAGAGGCCCGGCAGTCGAAGGCTCCGGCAAATCACAGGTGAAATTGACCCGAGGAGAAGCTCCCGAATAACCGCAACTGGTTACGCCTGTGCAGGTAGCGGTTATTTGAAAAGTACTTCCTGGTTGACCTGATAAACTGAAATACTGATTAGTGACTGCCCCGCTGGTCGCGGAACATATGGGGGTTCCATTGGCAAGAACGGATATACTTCCAGGAGTGGCACTGCAATTGATAGTTGAGGTCGCCGTAACATCTCCAACCTCCGCTTCCTCTTCAGCCTCCTGAATTTTAATATCTTCGCGGTTTTGCTCGTTAGCCAATTCCTTATTCTGCCCCTTGATCTGCTCTTTACCTCCGAAATTAAAATCCTGGTCCAAACCGTTGATCACATCATCGATGTCCATCTGAGCTGAAAGTTTGAAGGGAAACGTCACCAAAAGGGCCCAGACACACGTGAATAGGAAAGCCCTCATAATCAGGTAGCGGATGTTTTTTAAGATCCTAAATTTCATAAGGCTATAGATTTATAAAAAGGAATAATTAAAGAAGTTTTGCCAAAGTATTACCCGGCACAAAACAAAACGAGGGAATTTTAGCGTAGGAAAAGTGGATTGTCCATAACCCTATTTTGGATAGCCTCATTTTAAATATCAGTTTCTTGCTTTTGCTGGATAAAGACGGATCAACTGCAGCGAAACCATCACTGTTGTATCCCTGCCCAAAGATAATCCTGCCATTCACCGACTGTTCAGCACCATGGATGAAACCTTGAACAAAAACGAACTGATGCTGTTCATCACCCCACACATCATCTCATACACCGGCGACGGTAAAACCGTTACCGATCACTTCCGCAGACGCCTCGGCAACCTGAACACCAAGTTGAAGACCAGAATCGGCGGCTGACCTGATCCCAGCTTTGTCACCCCCCCCTCCTCATGAATTTCCAGCCAACAATGCTATAGTGGAAACAGTGGCCAAGCACTTTATGGGCTATTAAAGCCTGGCCCTATTTAAAAGAGCAAACATGCTATTACAAGTAGTCAAATAAGGATTTGACCCCTTTATGAGAAGCTCGACTTCACCTACAACGGTTCTCTGCCGATCAGCACAACGTGGAGCCGCGGCAGTTTTATTGTCGGCACTGTCTCGCGTGAGTACGATAACTCATTCCGCATCACATCGCGTACCGTATCGGACAATGCGACTTCTACAGAAGTCGCACGTTTTGCCTACGACGATGACGATTTGCTCACCTCCACCAAGTACGACCCGGATGGAATCGCGGGCAACGGCGATGAGTTCGAACTCGGTCTGATCTACGATACCGTTTCTGAAATCGCCAATAGCACAGCGAATGGCCTGCTTGAGACAACGGAGATGTATGACAACGCCTCTCCGCCGGTCAAGAAGATCACCGATGACTACCTGTACAACGGTTTCGGTGAGATGGAGGAATACAGCGCGTCTTATCTTGCCAGTGAACGATTCAAGACCGTGTTCGAACGAGACAAACTCGGTCGCATCACAAAGAAAACGGAGACGCTGAACGGCAGCACGAATTCTACTCAGTATGAGTATGAATATACGTATGAGGTGTCACCGGGTGTGATCAAGGATGCGGGTCGCCTGCAGAAGGTGATAACAACACCGGTCATCAACGATGTGCCGGACACGGGCAACAGCACCAGCGTCACTTATAACTACGATGCGAACTCGAATCGTTTAAGCAACGGCGCGGTGTATGATAATCAGGATCGTCTCACCTCAACCTCCAGCGCGACCTATACATACACGGACAACGGGGAACTGTTGACGAAGACCGTCGGTTCCGACGTGACGACGTACACCTATGACGTTCTCGGCAATCTACGCAACGTTGACTTGCCCAACACCACCGACGATATCGAGTATCTCATCGACGGACGTAATCGACGGATCGGCAAGAAAGTCGGCGGCACACTTGAGCGACAGTGGTTGTACAAGGATCAGCTTAACCCTATAGCCGAACTCGACGGCTCCGGCAACATCACCAAACGCTTTATCTATGCAAGTCGTGCGAACGTGCCGGATGTGATGGTAATCCCAACGGGTTTGACCAATGCCGGAGTCTACCGGATTATTTCCGATCATTTAGGTAGTCCACGTTTTGTTATAGACACCTCTAGCGGAAACACCGTACAGGCGTTAGACTATGACGAGTGGGGCAATCTACTCAGTGACACCAATCCCGGCTTCCAGCCCTTCGGCTTCGCAGGAGGACTGTACGACGAGGACACCAAGCTCATCCGCTTCGGTGCCAGAGACTATGATCCAGAAACAGGGCGATGGACCAGCAAGGACCCGATACGGTTTATTGGCCGTAGTGCAAATTTCATGAGTTATGCTCAAAATGATCCTGTAAACTTTAGAGACTTGAGTGGTTTATTTGGCAATAAGAGAGTCCCAATAAACCATAGATACACTGATGTCCACAAAAGAGATTTTTTTGTGATAGAACCTGATGTTGGTAATGACCCAATTGATGATTGGATTGAAGATAATATTAAAGTGGTTGGAACTCATGATATAGGTGTATTAAATTTGGAAACGGATGAGGATGGAAATGTCACAAAAAATATTAATGTGATTCCAACTGGGAGGATCTCATCTGGTGCAACGATTAAGGTATTTCGGCCAAATCCTGGTGAGAAAGTGGTTTTCTCCTGTTCTTTATCTACACCAGGGGCAGGCATTTTTGGAATCGGTTTTGACAGAACACAAAACCCGAATACTGGTGAAACATCATTTGGGAGTATTAATATATTTTTAGGAGGGAGTTTTGCTTTCAGTCCTTATAATGAAACCATACCTTTACCCTAAAAATTAAAGAGGATATCTTCAAATGGTATCATTAATTTTTTCCTTGCTCTTAATAGGATACGGTGGGGCTTTTATTATCGGGACAAAAAAGAAGTGGCCTTTTTTTGTTTGTCCTGATGAAAAATCAGCGAATATTTTTGAACAAGCCCAAGTATCATTGAAGAAGGTTTTTGGAGAAGATTTTCTAGTTTCTTATAATTATTTAGCAGGGACCGCTTTGGTTGGTGTTGGTATTTGGAATCTTATGGGTGAGTTTATTTTCTAGTTGTACAAAGACCAGCTCAATCCAATAGCCGAACTCGACGGCTCCGGCAATATCACGAAACGCTTCATCTACGCCAGCCGCGCCAACGTGCCGGATGTCATGGTGATCCCGGCAGGTTTAACTAATGCCGGAGTGTATCGGATCATTTCCGATCATTTAGGAAGTCCACGTTTTGTTATAGACACCTCTAGCGGAAACACAGTTCAGGCGTTAGACTATGATGAATGGGGCAACGTGCTTAGCGATACTAACCCCGGCTTCCAGCCATTTGGCTTCGCAGGAGGAATCTACGATGAAGACACAAAACTCGTCCGCTTCGGATTCCGGGACTACGATCCGCAAACAGGAAGGTGGACCAGTAAAGACCCCATTAGGTTTAGGGGAGATATCCCAAATTTTTATGGGTACGCGTTTCAAAACCCGATAAACAATTTTGACTTGAATGGATTAGCTAGCACAAGTGCTGGTCAACAATCTACTACAATCAATTGGGATGGAAAAGGTAGTAAGCCTATTGTTGTTCCAGATACTGATAAGCCTTCCGATCCTAGGTTTACCCCTATTGACGAGGCTAATGTTGATGTGAGTGGAGGTGTCGTTTTTGGAGCAATAGCAAATATTAAAGTTACAAAAAAACAAATTGTTTGCAAAGTGAAGCCTGCGGCTGGATTTGGGTTTTCTGCAAAACCATCTGTATCTGTTCCAATAGCAAAGGTACGAGGGACCAAAAATACTGGTTTTGGAGTCCAAGGAAGTGTGGCAGGCGGAATTGGAGTAGCTGGTGTAACAGTAGATGTTACTGCTGATTTTGGCACTGGAGGAGGGGATGAAGGTAAAGTGAGTGCTACGGCAGGGGCAGGGTTTAGTGCCACGGTAACAACCACCACGGCACCTACCTTTACCTTCACTTTTGATCGTTAATTTCATTGGAGTCTAAAAATGGACTTTAAGATAGGTCAATTTTCATTTGAGGGGCCCGTTTCCGGGCTCGTACTCCTTTTATTTATATTATTTGGTTTTGCGATCACGATGAAATTTGATTCTGATTTAAAAAGCAAACATAATAAAATTTGGAAAAACTTAGGCTCACCCACTATTTTTTGGAATAATTCAATTCAGAATGGAGTTGCTAGGTTTTGGTTTGTAGTTAAAGGTGAATACAAACTGTTAAAGGATAAAAGCTTAAGTATTTTGGGCGATGTATTAAGATATTCCTATCTGATATATTTACTACTTTTTATTTATTTTTCAGTTTACAGCATTCCCAATTAGTCTCTGCCACGGTCAATGATATCGAGTATCTGATCGACGGACGTAATCGCAGGATCGGAAAAAAAGTCGGCGGCACGCTCGAGCAACAGTGGCTGTACAAAGACCAACTCAACCCGATCGCAGAACTTGACGGCAGCGGCAACATTACCAAGCTTTTTATTTATGCCTCCCGCGCGAATGTGCCAGATGTGATGGTGATTCCGAGCGGCTTGACGAATGCGGGAGTGTACCGGATCATTTCCGATCATTTAGGAAGTCCACGTTTTGTTATAGACACCTCTAGCGGAAATACAGTTCAGGCGTTAGACTATGATGAATGGGGCAACGTACTTAGCGATACTAACCCCGGCTTCCAGCCATTTGGCTTCGCAGGAGGGCTCTACGACGAAGACACCAAGCTCGTCCGCTTCGGGGCTCGCGATTACGACCCCGAAACAGGAAGATGGACCAGCAAAGACCCGATTGGGTTTGATGGGGATGGGCCAAATGTGTATACCTATTCGCTTAGTGATCCGATTAACTTTTATGATCCGTTTGGACTGCTAAGGATGGAATACGACCCAACAGAGAATACCATGACAATAATTGACCAAGGTGATACTGTCGTTCAATTTCCAGCATATAATAATACTGATAGTAAAAGTAAAGGCCCGTTTCCAGAAGGCCAGCATAGTCCTGTGAAAATTATACCCACGACAGGGAAACGTGATACAAAAGAAAGGAGGCGGAGAATTGGAGCATATTTTATTTGGGTGCAAGGAGTTCCAAATAGGACTGAGATGGGTGTCCATGCTGGAAGGAATAATCCGAGGCACCCAACTTTTGGATGCATTAGGGTTTCTGCAGATGATTTAGAAGAAATTGTAAAAATTGGAAAGCAATTTGGTCCCTACGAATCCTTATTAGTATTGGATAGGCAATGGAATCATTTTTAATTAGAAGCTTGCTCCTTTTGTTTATTTTCTGTTTACCGTGTTGTGCAAATGCCGAGACTCAGAGAGTTCTGTTTTTTGATAACAGTATTCTGGGTATCGAGATTGGGACTCATCAAAAAGAAGAATTAGAAAAGCTTTTGGGCGTTGGAAAACCTGACACTGAAATGGGAGATATGCTTTGCTACCTTAATAAGGGATTAAAACAGAGAGTAATCTTTAGTTTACGAGAAGATGGGTTGATTGGATCGGTAAGATTAATTATTGCCCAAGAAAACATTGGTTGGGACTGTGGTGAGGCTTTGCTTGAACAATCCCCAAAAACCAAGAAAGGAATAGAGCTGGGTGTATCAAAACAATTTGTCATAGAAAAATATGGAAAACCTATATCTGAGAAAATCCTTGAGAATGGAGATGAGATTTTGGAGTATACAGCCACAGATAAAGACGACCAAAGAATCATAGTCAATTATGATTCTTGGTTAACTTTTAGGGAGGATCACCTTATTGAATTAATTATTTCAAATGGCCCTTAATCTATACAAAGCTAGTATTCGCCAGACAGAGGCCCTTGTTGGATATGTGATATTGTAGCCGTTTTTTTTATTTTTGCTTTTGTATCTTATCTGGCTTTGGCAGTTGCACTACAACGGCTCTCTCCCAATCAGCACAACGTGGAGCCGCGGCAGTTTTATTGTCGGTACTGTCTCGCGCGAGTACGACAACAGTTTCCGCATCACATCGCGTACCGCGTCGGACAATGCGTCCACTCCCAATGAAGAAGTTGCACGTTTCGCCTACGACGATGACGATCTTCTTGCCTCTGCCAAGTACGATCCTGACGGAATAGCAGGGAATGGTGATGAGTTTGAACTCGGTCTGATCTACGATACCGTTTCTGAAATCGCCAACAGCACAGCCAATGGTCTGCTTGAGACAACGGAGATGTACGACAACGCCTCTCCGCCAGTCAAGAAGATCACCGATGACTACCTGTACAACGGTTTCGGTGAGATGGAAGAATACAGCGCGTCGTACCTTGCCAGTGAGCGTTTCAAAACTGTTTTTGAAAGAGACAAACTGGGCCGTATCACGAAGAAGACGGAGACGTTGAACGGGAGTACGAATTCTACCGATAACGTACATTATCTTTCGCACATTTGAATTGGTCGTATTGGCTTGAAAAAGGAAAGTCCTCCGTTGGGTCTGTATACTTCGTTTTGCGAGAAACGAGAACCGGACCTAAAAACAGGAGGACTTAATATGGAAGCGAAGTCTAAGGAATACGCAGCGTCATCAGTTGTGAGGAATTTTGTATCGATAGATGAAGGAAAAACCCAGAGCCATGTGAACGGGATCGTGCGTTCGACGGTTGAAGAGACGCTGAACGGCCTGCTGGATGCGGAAGCGGACCGTTTGTGCGGCGTTTGCAAGTATGAGAGGTCAGAGAGTTGGAAAGACACCCGTGCGGGTCATTATGACAGGAAGCTTCAGACCCAGGCGGGTGAGGTAGTCCTGAAGGTTCCGAACAGGCCCCAAAGGGCCTAAAGGCTCACAGGTCCAACAACCGCAGACCTGATCGAGGACTTTCCAAAATTCAAAGTGCGAAACTTTCTTGACACTATCAACGTCCTTTATCCGAAGTGAGCGTAGCGAACGAAGGGAAAAAGACGGGACCTTAAAAATCGGTTAATCATAAAAGCACTGAAAAATATCCTGCTCTATCTGTTCAATTGTTTTATGCACTTTCTTGGTATTGTGAAAACCCGCAATATGATAAAGAGCGTCGCCGCCATTCACTAAAGGCAATTTTAACTGGCCAATAAAGGTGTCAAATCTTTATTTGACTATATATTGCCGATATTAGCCCTGGATATTTCAGAATCCAATCCTGCATAAAATCTGTAAGAATAGCCTTCTCTGTATCCCTTCAATTGATAACGTACGACAAGTTTCGCACATTTAATCTGGTCGTGTTGGCTGGAACAAGGAAAGTCCTCCGTTAGGTCTGTATACTTCGTTTTGCGAGAAACGAGAACCGGACCTAAAAACAGGAGGACTTAATATGAAAGCGAAGTCTAGGAAAGACGTAGCGTCATCAGTTGTGAAGAACATTGTATCGATAGACGAGGGTAAAATCCAGAGCCATGTGACCGGGATCGTGCGTTCGACAGTTGAGGAAACGCTGAACGGTTTGCTGGATGCGGAAGCGGACCGTTTGTGCGGCGCTGGCAAGTATGAGAGGTCGGAGAGTCGGAAAGACACCCGTGCGGGTCATTATGACAGGAAGCTTCAGACCCAGGCGGGTGAGGTAGTCCTGAAGGTTCCGAACAGGCCCCAAAGGGCCTAAAGGCTCACAGGTCCAACAACCGCAGACCTGATCGAGGACTTTCCAAAATTCAAAGTGCGAAACTTTCTTGACACTATCAACGTCCTTTATCCGAAGTGAGCGTAGCGAACGAAGGGAAAAAGACGGGACCTTAAAAATCGGTTAATCATAAAAGCACTGAAAAATATCCTGCTCTATCTGTTCAATTGTTTTATGCACTTTCTTGGTATTGTGAAAACCCGCAATATGATAAAGAGCGTCGCCGCCATTCACTAAAGGCAATTTTAACTGGCCAATTATAATTCCTTCAATCGGAGAAATGATTTCTCCTCTGGGCTTTCCAAATTGATCTGTGATTACACCAAGCGAATCACCCTCTTTAATTCGTGTCCCAAGATTCTTTAAGGTATGCACAAGTCCACTGACAGGAGCACGGAGCCACTGGCTTCCCCATGAAACAAAGACTTCTTTTCTTTCCCGGTGTTTTTTCTTGGGAAGCATCCCTATTGATCGCATTACAGACAGGCAGCCGTTCACACCAATTTCAATGACTTTTTCATTAAATCTCAGCGCTTCTCCCCCTTCAAAAAGCAACATGGGTATTTTTTTTCTTCGAGCAGCTTCTCTCAAAGAACCATCGCGAATATTGGAATTCAAAATTACCGGGACCCCAAAATCAAAAGCCAATCGCCTGGTTTCAGCATTGCTCATCCATGCTCTGATTTGCGGAAGATTGGTTCTATGAACCGCTCCGGTATGTAAATCGATTCCATGAGTTGATTTCTTAACAATTTCATTCATGAATATATTTGCCAATCTGGAAGCAAGCGACCCATTTTTTGAACCGGGGAATGATCGGTTTAAATCCCGCCGGTCAGGCAAATATCTGGATAGCATGTTAAACCCAAATACATTTACAACAGGAACGGTAATTAAAGTTCCTTTCAGTTTTTTCAGTGTCCTGTTTTTCAAAATCCGACTGATTATTTCTGTTCCGTTTATCTCATCCCCATGAATGGCAGCTGAAATAAACAAAACAGGCCCATCCTCAACCCCACGGATAACTTCTACCGGAATCGACAGATCGGTCCCGTCATAAAGATGAGAAACAGCAAGTTGGATCTTTTTGCGCTCTCCTTTTTTTATTAAATTTCCGCCTATTTTAAATTTGGGAGCCATTATCCAATTCCAGCGGTTCTGGTTTTCCCGTGTTTTGCATCTTTTTCCATAAACTGAATAATTTTATCGGCGACATCAATTCCTGTAGCCCCTTCGATCCCTTCAAGTCCTGGGGATGAGTTGACTTCCATTACGACCGGGCCATGATTAGAGCGTAATAAATCTACACCCGCCAGATTCAATCCCATGGCTTTTGCCGACCGCACTGCGGTGCTTCTTTCTTCAGGCGTGATCTTAATGACTTTTGCGCTTCCACCGCGATGCAGGTTTGAGCGAAATTCCCCTTCTTTCCCTTGCCTGATCATTGAGGCCACCACCTTGTCATCAATGACAAAACATCGGATATCCGCACCACCGGCTTCCTTTATAAACTCCTGTACTAAAATATGAGCATCCAATTCCATGAAAGCCCCAATGACGCTTTCGGCAGCCTTACCCGTTTCAGCCAATACCACTCCCTTTCCTTGTGTGCCTTCCAGCAGTTTGACGACTAATGGCGCACCCCCCACCATTTTAATAATATCTTCTGTATGCTCGGTTGAATGCGCAAACCCCGTCACTGGCAAACCAACCCCTTTTTTGGCAAGGATCTGTAAAGACCGTAATTTGTCCCTGGAACGCGAGATAGCTACCGATTCATTCAGGGGATACACTCCCATCATTTCAAATTGTCTTAATATGGCCGTTCCATAAAAAGTTTTAGAAGCACCAATACGGGGCACCACTGCATCAAATTGATTCAATACCCGGTCTTTATAATGAACCGATGGTTTGTGGGAGGTGATATTTACATAGCACTTGAGATAATCGACCACTTCAACCTCATGCCCTCTTTTCTTGGAAGCCTCGACCAGTCTCTTGGTTGAATAAAGTTTTGGCCCTCTCGATAAGATTCCTATATTCATTTTTAACCTCTTTTTGTTTTTGCCGTTTTTGTTTTTGCTTCCTTTTGTTTAAATTTCTTATCAAGCAAAAAGGATTGTCCCGGATTTACAAGAAAACGCTTTTTCAAGGCACTTCTACCTAAAAGCAAGCGGAAACCCATAAGATCTCTGTTAACCAGGGTTAATTCGATAAAATAAAGTCTCTTTCCAATTTTTAGTTTTGTTTTAACCACTGGTCTAATCGTTGTTTCGCCATTTGAACTTTTTATTGCGCGTTCACCCACCAATTTTCCTTTTGTATTTTGGACGGGTAAACGTTGTCTCTGAACCGGATGAATGGTGAATGAGACCGTATTGGTTTTTTTTCTTATTTTAATATTGGAAACATGAAGGGCTGAGGTTCTCGCTCCTGTATCAATTTTTGCTTTTATGGTTTTAATTTTTAATTCAGGGAAGGAAACCCACTCCCGCCAGCCAATTTCATCAAGCTTATTTTTTTTCTTTTTCATAAGATCACGAAAAGCTTCAGAATTATTATTCTCAGATTCAACTTGCAAATGCTTTTTGGAGGTCGATCAAGAAACCAAACGGGACAATATTCCCGGCGTTTCATCAATCGCCAAACTGAAGTTCCTCTTTTTGGCAGTAAACCCGGTTGACGGACGAACAACGGGGCCTAATCCCCCTTTTTGAAAGCAGGTTTCAGGTAAAAAAATGGCAAACTCCTCACATTAACTATTCAAACCCCACCATCCCCTTTTCCAGTTTTTATATTTTCAACTCAGCTTCCTCATATCAATCATACAGGCAAATAATCTTCCAACGTCATTCAATAAACATAAGAAAGAACCTTCCCTGGTTCCCGGAAAAAGGCAAAACAAGCAACCCATGGTTGGCCTTTTATTGCCTGGCTTCTTCAAACTACCCATTTTCAATCAATTTCCTGCTGTTTTTGGGGCCTCGAGCCTGCTATAATCCCTTATGTTGAAACAGGTTAACGGGAATTCGCCCGTTTTACCCCCCTGTCCGGGTGGTTTAAAATCCCGGCCAGTTGACGTATAATTCCAGCTTTGTTTTTATTCTGACATCAACCCCTTTTTGAATTTTGGTTTTGGAAAAATCTAAAGAAAAAGCAGACACCGCTCTTGAATTGATTGGAGATACTCCTCTGGTCAAACTGGGAACACTTGTGCCGGAAAACGGTGCCAACATTTACGCCAAGGTGGAATCACGAAACCCAGGCGGCAGTGTGAAGGACCGCATTGCCCTGGCGATGATAGAAGAGGCTGAACGTACGGGCGAATTAAAGCCTGGCGCCACGATCATCGAACCCACTAGTGGCAACACAGGAATCGGGCTTGCGTTGGTGGGTGCCGTGCGTGGGTACAATGTCGTTCTCGTCATGTCAGAAAACATGAGCGAAGAACGCCGCACCATTCTGGAATCCTTCGGTGCAAAATGCGAATTGAGCCGAGCCGAGTTTGGTATGCAGGGCACGATTGAACGTGCGGAAGAACTGCTGGCTGAAAACCCTGACTGGTTCATGCCGCAACAGTTCAACAATCCGGCCAACCCGGAAGTTCACCGCCAGACCACGGGACCCGAAATTATCTCGGCGATGGAAGGTGACAAAGTGGATGCCTTTGTTGCCGGTATCGGTACCGGTGGCACCATCACGGGGACGGGTGAAGTATTAAAGGAACATTATGGAGACACCCGGGTGGTTGGTGTCGAGCCGCTGACATCGGCTGTTTTATCCGGTAATCCACCGGGTCCGCATAAAATCCAGGGAATCGGCGCAGGTTTCAAGCCCAAGGTATTGAACCTGGATGTGCTGGACGACCTTCATCCCATTTCGGACGAAGACGCTTTCGAATTTACAAAGAACCTGGCCACGCAGGAAGGTCTGCTGGTTGGCATTAGTTCCGGCGCGGCCATGGCCGCAGCTTATAAAGTTGCAGAGGAATTAGGTTCTGGAAAAAATGTGGTGGTCATACTGCCAGACACTGGAGAACGGTACTTCAGTTTTTATCAATATTTTTAAAGGACCCTCTGGGAAAATAGTTGCAGGTAATCAAGCCTGCGAGGTTCCTTTTCGTTTGAGGCTATTTTAATGAGTTTTGTAAAAGGGTTACGTTGCAAGGAATGCAGTAAGGGATACGAAAAGCTCCCGATTCATGTTTGTGAATACTGTTTTGGACCGCTAGAAGTCGACTATGACTACGAAGGCATCCAGAAAGTCATCAGCAGAAAATCGATTCAGGATGGTCCGCCTTCCATGTGGCGCTACCGCCCTCTTCTGCCTATTGATGGCGATCCTCAGGTTGGCCACCACACGGGATATACCCCACTGGTCAAAGCAGACAACCTGGCCAGGGCGCTGGGTGTGAAAGAAATCTATGTCAAAAACGACTCTGTAAATCACCCGACCTTTTCCTTTAAAGACCGGGTGGTCGCCATTGCCATTACGAAAGCTTTGGAAATGGGTTTTGATACCGTCTCCTGTGCTTCCACCGGCAACCTGGCCAATTCGGTTTCCGCCCAGGCTGCAGAAGCTGGACTCAAGAGCTGCATCTTCATTCCCGATGGTCTTGAAACCGGAAAAATTATCGGCACACTGGTGTACGGCACCAAACTGATCGCAATCAACGGCAGTTATGATGATGTTAATCGACTTTGCAGTGAAATTGCCGCGACCCATAACTGGGCGTTCGTGAACATCAACATCCGTCCTTATTATGGAGACGGTTCCAAATCCTACGGATACGAAATCGCGGAGCAGTTGGGTTGGAGAACACCAGACAACGTGGTCGTTCCTGTTGCCGGTAGTTCCCTCATCACGAAAATCTGGCGCGCCTTCAACGAGTTCAAGGATCTTGGACTGATCGACAAGGTCACCAGTAAAATATTTGCAGCGCAGGCGACAGGATGTTCGCCAGTCACAACCGCGATCAAAAACGGATCAGAAATGATTACACCGGTGAAACCCAACACCATCGCCAAATCCATTGCCATTGGCAACCCGGCAGACGGTTACTATGGTATTAAGACGACCCAGGTGAGCGGCGGTTGGGGAGAAGACATCACCGACCAGGAAGTGGTCGAAGGCATGAGGTTGCTGGCCGAAACGGAAGGCATCTTCACTGAAACGGCTGGAGGCGTTACCGTTGGTGTCACCAAAAAACTGATCGAGCAGGGCCGGATCAAACCGGATGAAACCACTGTGATCTGTGTTACCGGCAATGGATTGAAAACAATTGAAGCGCTGGATGGTCAGTATGAAATGCCTTCAGTCATTCAACCCAATATTAAAGATTTCGAAGAACATTATTCCAGCCAAGTGGCGGTTTGAAGGAGAAAATTGAAATGTCAGTAAAAGTACGAATCCCGACCCCTCTTATGAAATTGACCAACAACCAGGCAGAGGTGGAAGCTGAAGGGACTACCATAGAAGAAATGTTCAACCATCTGGAGTCCCAGTTTGGTGGCATCAAGGAACGTATTTGTGAAGAAAACGGTTCTCCGCGCCGCTTCATCAATATTTACGTGAACGAAGAAGACATCCGCTTTCTTGAAGGTGAAAAAACTGCGATCAAGGATGGGGATGAAGTATCGATCATTCCGGCGATTGCCGGGGGTGCCTGGTAAGGTTTTTCAGCCCAAAAACGCTGTATTTTTGGTTATTTTAATCTGAAAACCGGCTTTTTTTAACTTTTCATGGAACCATCAGGTTTAATAGCAATCTAATGAATATGTCCAAGTCAAAAGTCGAAAATATTAAACCCGATACAATATCCGGTGCTCAGGAGATCAATGTTCCTGCCTGCCCCTTGATCACGAACCAGTCGATCCTGGAGCAAATCGGGAACACGCCGCTCATTAAGATCAATAAACTGACCAAAGACATGCCGGGTATCGAAATTTACGCCAAGGCGGAATGGAAGAACTCTGGCGGATCGGTCAAATCACGGCCGGCTTTGCAAATGATTGAGGATGCCGAGAAATCAGGTGAGCTTACCAAGGACAAAATCATTCTCGATTCGACCTCAGGCAATACAGGGATTGCATACGCACTCATTGGCAAAATAAAAGGGTATAAAGTTAAACTGGTCATGCCGGGGAATGTCTGTAAAGAGCGTAAGGGGTTGATGGCTGACTATTATGGAGCCGAAATCGTAACGTCGAGTCCTTTTGAAGGTTCCGACGGCGCTATCATACTGGCAAGAGAAATTTACGAGTCCGACCCCGACAAATACTATATGCCCGACCAGTATAATAATGATTCCAATTGGCGGGCCCATTTCCTGCACACATCACGTGAAATTTGGAAGCAAACGGAAGGACGCGTCACGCACTTCTGTGCCGGAATTGGAACCGGTGGCACCATTATGGGAAACACACGTGGATTGCGTGAACTAAACCCTGATATTAAATGCTACGCCCTCGAACCCGCTGAAGAATTGCACGGACTTGAAGGCCTGAAGCACATGGCCTCATCAATCGTGCCGGGCATTTACGACGAATCAATACTCGATGGAAAAATCAGCGTCAGCACAGAAATCTCCTATGACATGGTAGAAACCCTCGAAAAAGAAGAAGGCATCCTGGTGGGGCATTCTAGTGCCGCCGCTATGGTTGGCGCTCTCGAATTGGCCAAACAAATCAAGAAAGGTGTCATCGTAACTGTCTTCCCGGACAGCTGTGACACCTGCTACGTGAATTTCGGAAAATTCAAGGAATATTACGAATCACACGAGCAAACCACCCTGCCCAAGCCGGAAAGCTCTTGATTCCGGCTTTATATTTCCCCTAAAAAAACCATGAGCCGATTCGAAAGACACCTGTTCATTTGCGTTAACGAGCGCAAGGGTGATGACCCTCGCGGTTGTTGCATTTCCCGCGGTTCAGCGCAACTTCTTGACTATCTGAAAAAACGGGTGCATGACGCTGGTTTAAAAGGCCGGATCCGAGTGAACAAAGCTGGTTGTCTCGATGCGTGTGCCCAGGGCCCGGCCATGGTCATTTACCCTGAAGAGGTCTGGTACACTCCAACGACCGAAGAAGATATGGAAGAGATTTTTCTGGAACATGTACAGAACGGAAGAATTGTGGAACGATTGGTCAGCAAATTTCCCACTAAAAAATAACATCATAATAAGGGTTTGTTCCTTGTCTTCCCGGAAACACCGGAAAAGGATTCTGCGTTCAGCTTGAGCAGACGATAGTAAACCCCTCTTTTTTTTATCAAATCCTGCCGGGTGCCAAACTCCACAATCCTGCCTTTTTTAAGCACGAGTACCTTGTCTACATCCTTTAGAGTCGATAACCGGTGGGCAATAATGATCGAGGTCCTTCCTTTTATCAGGCTTCGCAAAGCGGATTGAAGCAATTGTTCCGTCTCCGTATCCACACTGGAAGTTGCTTCGTCCAGAACCAGAATACGAGGATCCGCTGCCAGGGCACGGGCGAAAGACAACAGTTGTCGCTGCCCCTGGGAAAGCCTACTTCCTCTCTCATTAATTTCCTCGTCGTATTTCATGGGAAGATCATCGATAAAATGATGTGAGTTAACCGCCTGCGCAACGGCATGAACCTGATCCTGGCTGAGGTCCGGGTTGCCAAGACGTATATTGTCTGTCACATTGCCTGAAAAAAGAAACACGTCTTGCTGCACAAGTGATATTTGCCTGCGGAGATCCTGTTTATTCATTTCCCGAACCGGAAGTCCGTCTATCCGAATCTCTCCCTTTTGCACATCATAAAAACGACACAGAAGATTAATCAATGTAGATTTCCCCGACCCAGTTGCTCCAACCACCGCCAGGCTTTCCCCCTCTTCCAGCGAAAAAGAAACATCCTTCAACACCCAATCCTTATCATTGTAGGCGAAATCTACTCCATCAAACTCAATCTTGCCCTTAAATCGATCCAGTTGCTTTGCATTTTTATTGTTGGGTAAACCTTCCGGTGTATCCAGAAGTTCGAATACTCTTTCAGAAGAAGCCATGGCAGTTTGAATGATGTTAAATTTTTCTGCGAGATCACGAATCGGTTCAAAAAACTTCTGAATGTATTGCAAAAACGCCACCAGAACACCCAACTGAATTTCATTCTGGACAAACCGCCCACCACCGTACCAGATAACCAGCCCTATTCCAGCCGCGCTGAATACATCAATCGAAGGAAGATAAACTGAATTGTAAAAAAGAGACCTCAGGTCTTCCTTCAGTTTTTTTTTATTCGTCCCCTTGAATTCAGTTTCCCTTTTCATTTCCTGATTAAACATCTGGATGGTCGACATACCCGAAAGGGTTTCTTCAAGATGTGAATTGAGCGTTGTCTGGTGCGCCCGGTTTTTTCTTAAAGCATCGCGTGCACGAACACGGTAAGCATGAGTTGCCCAGGCAAGAAAAGGAAACACCGCGCATACCACCAGCATCAAACGCCAGTCCAGCCAGGCAAGCATTATGAATATTCCAGCGAGAGTAAACAGATCGCTGAACACCAGAATTAATCCTGAAGTGAGCATTTCATTCAACACTTCGACATCATTTACAGTGCGAGTCACCAGTTTGCCAATGGGATTGCGGTCAAAAAACCTGAAGGACATTCGATGCAAATGCGCGAATACCTGAGTCCTGATATCGAACATCACCTTTTGCCCTATGCTCTGCATCAGGATATATTGAAAAAACTGACATATGAAAGCTCCAATTAACACCGCAGCATAAAGCAAGGCGATCTGATCCAGTCCCTCAAGATTGGACACTTGAATATAATCATCAATTACAATTTTAGTGAGGTAGGGTCCGGCAAGGTTCAACAAGGAAACCACAAACAATAAAAATATCGAAAGAATGACCAGTCCGCGATAAGGCTTTAGATAACTGAGGATACGACGGAATAATCCCCAGTCGTAATAAACATCATCCAGGTTTTCATCAGAAAATTGGTTCATTGGAGAATGATTTCCATTTCCTGCGCCAAAGCCTGACTTCCAAAAACATTCTTATAATATCCCGGGGCAGCCATCAGCTCCGAGTGCGTTCCCTGCGCTGCAAGTGTTCCGTTTTCAACTACAATAATCCGGTCTAAATTTCGTCCAAGAGCCAGTCTGTGAGTGACCAGGATTGGTGTCACCCCTTTCAGACGCTCCCGAATATTGGTAAAAACGATCCTCTCTGTTTCCACATCCAGACTGGAAAACGCATCGTCCAGCAAAAGCAAACGAGGTTTTTTTATAAGGGCGCGCGCCAGAGCAATCCGCTGTTTTTGCCCACCGGAAAGAGAGACCCCACGGTCTCCGACAATGGTATTAAGCCCTTCCGGCCAACTTTTGATGTCATCGTTAAGATTCACACAATCCACTATATCGTTGATTTCCTCATCGCTTGCATCAGGATATCCAAACGCAATATTGTCACGAACAGAAAGGGAAAAAAGAAACGACTCCTGCTCCACCACACCAATCCCCTGCCTCAATACCTCAGGGTTAATATCCTGAATCGGGACTTGATCAATGAGTATCGTTCCCTCCTCAATATCAAAATGACGGAGTATCAGGTTTAGCAATGTGGATTTTCCTGCACCGACGGGTCCTATGACCGCCATACTTTGACCTGCCGACAACTTGAAAGAAAAGTTAGCAAGACCTGGTTGAGTTGAGCCCGGATAACGAAATGTCACATTCTGAAACTCAACAGCACCTTTCAGCTGAGGCAGTTTACCCGGACCGCTTACCGGCTTCAGCGTTGGACTTGCATTAAAAATTTCCTGGAGTCGGCCCATAGCGGTCAGCCCTTTTTGCGAGAGGTTAACGATGTAACCAATGGCCATCATAGGCCAGGACAGAAGCATCAGGTACCCGTTAAACGCAACGAAGGATCCAAGAGAAAACTCTCCAACAACGACCGCCTTCGCTCCAATCCATAACGATATCAGTGCGGACACACCGATCGTGAGACTCAAGGAAGGCGTGAATACGCCAAAAAGTTTGGCCAACGACATGTTGCGCCGAATATGTTCACGATTAAGATCTTCGAATCGGGATTTTTCGTAAGCCTCCCGAACAAACGCGTGCAGGACCCTAATCCCAGCCAGGTTTTCCTGGACGCGGTCGGTTATACGGGACAGGTTTTCCTGAATAGCCGTGTGCCGAAGACTTATGTTTTTTATAAATCCAAAAAATAAGATTGAAACTACCGGAAGGGGTAACAGGCAATACAGGGTCAATTCAGGATTCAAAGACACCATCAAGGTAATGCTGGCAACAATGACCACCACCGCATCAATAAGGACCAGGAGGCCAAGCCCAAGAAAATCTTTTACAGCACGCAAATCATTGGTAGCCCGGGAAATCAGATCACCAATTTTTTGTGATTGGAAATAGGTCCGATCCAAAGTCAGGAAATGGGAAAACAATTTGTTTTGAATATCCACTTCCATCCGCCTTGAAGGACCAAACAGGTATTGCCTCCAACCGTAACGCCCTATTCCAAGAAGGAAAGCCGTGAGTACCAACCCTCCAGCATAGACAGATAAATCATCAGAAGATGGATTCTCCGCCAATGAGTCGATAAATTTTTTAATCCACCATGGAATAACCATGGTTAACACATCAGTGATTACCAGGGAAAGAATTCCGATGGTGACTTCTTTTTTATACCTGGCAAGAAAAGGCAGGAAAGGTTTTAATCGCGAAGGGATCATTAAAAAAACCGGGACAAATTAGGAACCAGATGCCATCTCTAGTTTGGGGAACTATGGGGAAGAGAAGGTTTTGTATCAGGGCGCAGCATCTTGAGCAGATAGCCTGCTGCATAGGCACGGATCACAACTGCAGAATCATCAAGCATCTGCAATAAAAGGGGTAACAATTTTGGGCTTCCAATTTTCCCAACCGCGCGTACTGCCGCAGTCCTGACTCTGGAGTTTGAATCATTCAGGCCATACACCAGAAGTTTGGCGCTGTCCGGCCTTTTGAGGTCTCCTAAAATTCTTGCCGCAACACTCCGAACTCCATAATCCCCATGCTGCACCGCCATCTTGAACACCTCATCACATTTTGGGGACTTTAATCTGGATGCTGCCATGGCAGATACCACCTGTACCATTGGATCCTTATCCACGCAAAGAGGTGCCACCCTGCTTAGTGCTGCCTGGGCAGGCAAGTGCCCCATCACCATCACGGCCTGTTTTCGAATCCGGGGATTTGTGTGCTTCAATAACTTTTCGAGAACCAGAAGTTGTTCAATTTCCGCATGGTCATCCAGGGCTTTAAGGCAGTAAATTTTGATCTCATCATCCTGATCTTCCTCCAGCAATTTAACCAGGTGAGAGCGCGTAATGGGAATATTGATTTTACCGAGATAGGTAATCGCCTGATAGCGCTGTACCGCATCCCCACCATCCGCGGCCTTGAGCAACACATCAAGTTGCGAGGCGTCTCCAAGAGAATAAAGAGCATAGGAACTGCCCAGCCGAACCATAGGATCGGGCGCTTCCAATAGGGGCTGAACCTTGGGCCTCATACTCTGGTTGCCAAGTTCCCCGATGATCTCTAAAGCGGTGGCTTGTACCCAAACGTTGGAATCGTTTAATAGATTGAGAGCATTTCGAACCGCTTCTTGTTCCGAAACTTTGCGGAGCCCCTGAAGTGCAAATTGTCTGGTTGTGGGAAAAAAGTCATGAGTCCCCTTCAATAAAACAGGAAGCACTTTGGGGTCACCAGATTCCCCTGCTGCCCGCACTGCTCCACTACGAATAAACGCTTCATCGCTAGCTAACGCATTTTTTAAAACTTCGAGACAGTGAGAACGTAATTTTTTCAGGGAAGCCCCGACTGTTGGTTCAGCCTGCAAAACCGGGTTAATCGAGAAAACCAGAACAACGGCCAATAGAATTGGAAATAAAATATTTTTATGCTTCATATTTTTTTCTGGAACCCCTCTTCGGATTTTCCGGGAATCGTGGTTAATTCTGCGGCGTAATTTTCAGCTTTTTCGAAAAACAGCGAAGCATCTGCAGGTTTATTATTGTTATTATACCCGTAACTGAGTATTCGACATTTTTCTATCAACATCTCAAGAACCCACATTTTTTGCTCCGGTGAAATCCCAGGGTTCTTCATAACCTTTTCCATGGCATAAACCCGAAAGCGGTCCATTCCCCAGTATTTTCGAGACAACTGATCGCTGTGGCCCCCGGTTTTAACGATTAACTTTTCATCTATGAAATGGACGGGATTCCGGAGAGTCAAACGTAACCACAAATCATAATCTTCACAAGCAGGAAGTGATTCATCAAATACGCCTATGTCGTTAAAAAGTTCCCGTCGCATCATAATAGACGAGGGACTTATAATACATAAAGGGAGGCAGTTCCGGAACACCTGGCCTGAATACTTGCGGTGTTTTTTCATAGGGTTGACCCGGACCCCATTCCGAATCCAGATCTCATCCGTATAGCAGGCGGAACATTCTGGATTCTTTTCCATCCATTGAACTTGTCGGGTCAGTTTCTCAGGGAGCCATTGATCATCAGAATCCAGAAAACAGATAAATTCTCCACCAGCTATTTCTATTCCGCGGTTTCTGGCATACGAAACCCCTTTATTTTCTTCAAATCTAAGGAAATTAACCTGGGGAATCCCTTGCATGGTATCTGCTGTATCATCCGTTGACCCATCATCAACAACAATCAACTCCCAGTTAGACCAGGTTTGCAGAAGAACCGATTCAACGGCCTTCTCAAGGAATTCAACTCTATTATATGTAGGAATAACGACTGAAACCCGCGGGGTGTTAATGTAGGTATCTGGCATTCAACCTGCTTTTTTTGGCGTATTCTGTCCTAAAGGGTCGGAATCCTGTATACTGGACAAAACCCTTGACAATCTAGCGATTTTCCCATAATAGTTAAGATTTCGCGAACGTTTTTAGCTCAAATTTTCCATGAGGCCTAACTCCCGATTTCGGCTCCTGAAATAAATCGTTCCCATAGGAATAATTGATGGACTTTAAAGAAGTCAGCGCAGTATTCAAAGACGATCTGGCAGGAGTAGAAAAGTGTCTCAGGGACAACTACTTTTCCGACATCCCACTGGTTCCAGGAATTGGCGACTACATCATGAATGGTGGCGGCAAACGTGTTCGTCCCCTGTTACTTATGATCTGCACGCGACTTTCCGGCATTGAAGTTAATGACAAAGTTATCCGTCATGCTACCGCCGTAGAGTACGTTCATGCCGCCTCTCTTCTGCATGATGATGTTGTAGACGAAACAACCGTCCGCCGCGGGAGACCTACGGTTAACACTAAATGGGGAAGTGACGCCAGTATTCTTGTTGGCGATTTTTTAATTGCACGAGCCCTGCTTCTTTTATCCAACGATGTCGACGAAACTGTGTTCCGTTGCTTTGCAGAAGGTGCCAAAACGCTGGTTGAAGGTGGCCTTCTCGAATTCACCCATGCACGGGATATCAATGTCACTCAGGAACATTGTCTGGATGTAGCCTATCGAAAAACAGCTTCCGTTATGGCCCTGGCCTGTCAGTTGGGCGCACAACTCGGAGGAGCGGATCCTGAAATCGTTACCTCCTTGTATGAATTCGGCAAGGACTTTGGTATCGCCTTCCAGCTTGTCGACGATGCAATGGATTACGATGGCACCCCTGAGCAACTGGGTAAATCCCCAGGCACAGATTTTAACGAAGGACATGTCACGCTCCCTCTTCTTTATCTCCATCAGCATTCAGATTCTTCACAAAAAAGGGAAATTGAAGGGTTCATCCAGAATGAATGCCTGACCCAAAAAGAATTTGAGTATATTCTGGAGCGAATGCGGGAAGTGAAAGCGATCGACTATACGCTCGATATTGCTCGTGACCATATGAAGCGGGCCAAAGAAAAGCTTCAAAACCTGGAGTTCCCCAACCCGGACTTCAAACCCGCTCTCCAATCCACAGCCAATCATATCGTGGATCGTTTCCAGCCAACGGGAACCCATTTAATTCCATCAGGCCGTTCATATTAGTCCGGTTTTAGTTTCAAATCACACAAGCCACCCAATTCTTTATATCTTTAAAGTTCACCCGCGAGGCATTAAATGCCCTCTTCCCACCCACTTGTTCAGTTAGCCCGAAACGCCATACAACACCACCTGGATTCCGGTAAGAAACTTGTTCCCCCCGAAAATATCCAATCCAGTTTCAGTAAACCGACCGGAGCGTTTGTTACCTTGTACCAGGATGGAAGTTTACGGGGTTGTATTGGTTCCCTCAAACCACAGACCCAATCACTTGCTGAGGAAGTGGTACGAAACGCGATACTGGCTGCCACAAAGGATCCACGCTACGATCCGGTAAGCCACAGTGAGATCGATGGACTGACCATCCGCATTGAAGTGGTCACACCACCTGAACCCGTAGACGATATTTCAAACCTGGATCCAAAGGTAGATGGCTTGATTGTGCGGAGCGGTAAAAAGCAGGGTGTTCTCTTGCCGGGAATCGAGGGTATTGAAACAGTGGACCAACAGGAAAAGATCTGTCGTTCAAAGGGTGGTATCAAAAACAACGAAAATGTAGCTTACTCGCGGTTTCGGGTAGAGCAGCATATTTGAAATCACGCCTGATATTTGAAATTGCCCTGCTTCAGTCAAAAAAAATGGCGCCGCCCGTTAAGGCGACGCCACTTTAAAAACTCTTCTGCATTTATCCTACATAAGCGCATTTGCTCGCTGGAGTACGCGTATCCATGTTCTTACCACGGTTGGCGTGATCATCAATCTCCGCTGCACAACCGATCATACGGCCAAAGAGAAAAGCAGTGAAGCTGGCTAACTCGATGTCTTCCTCGTTTACCTTGCCTGCCTGATATTCTTTCCAGACCGTTTTCAAGAGGATCACCGCGATTACCGCATCGATGTTCACGCAGTAAACGTTTTTGCTGACCTTGTTCTTGAACAGGCTTTGTACCAGTTCATGATAGAAGTCGAGGAAAACGTTGCTGATTCCCTTCTCCTTGAAAAGGCTGCGAACGTAATCTTCACGCGGGTCGATGTTGACATCCTTGCCCTTAAAAACAGGATGGTTGACACACGGAATCTTGCCGTAGTCGAGATTGCCCAGCTCTTTCTGCTTTTTCTTATAAGCTGAGTAACCACTCGCGAATTCATTGGCAATCGCCGCAAGGTCTACACCGTGGTTCGGATCAGCAGGATCTTTAAGCCCGGTGTCCCGAAATTTTTCAATCAGAAAAGCAGCGGCTTCGTAACCGTTACCCCCATGGGCGAACCCGGTATGCGTCATGAATCCGATGAAGCCTTTGTTGATCTGAACACGTTCAGGCTGTTCCGGACCATCGGCACTAACCGCACCTTTGGAGCCCTGGGCGGAAATGGTCCCTGGTCCGTTAGTGATGATGAGCCCCAACAGAACCTGAAACTCAAACAATTCATCGCTCGAAGGTTCGCGTCCCAAAAGCGCCATAAACGCCGTTTTAGTGAAGCTGTAATTCGGGATCAACTCCTCAAGTTTCACACCACAGAAAGTTCCTTCACCATGCCGTTCTGCAGGTGCGGCACAGCCGACGAGTGTGCTGTAAATTCGGCTGAACCACGGCAGTGTTGTGACGGTGTGGCGGGAAATTTTCTTAGAACGCAGACTTGGCCAGGCAACCGTCAACCAGACCGCAGCGACACAAGCGTCCGTTGACGGATTCCCTCCATTTTTAGAAGCCAGTTCATCCAGCAGGCCGATAAAAACCGAATCGCCTTTGAGGGCTTTGGCTGCAGCCAACATCTTCGCTCCACAACCCTCATCCCCTGACTCCAGAAGAACATCCTTGTGAGCATCCGCTTCCGCAAGCTGAGCGCTGTAATCGTACTTACTTTCCGGATTATCCATGTCTGTTAATTTGAACAGGTCCAGAAGAACCGTCGCAGCATCCATCGAACCCTGAACAGTTTTCTTACCAATCAGGGCAACCGCTGCAGAGAGCGCCGTGTTCGGAGAATTCCCCGCTTCACGAGAAGCTTCTGCAGCTGCCAACGCCGGTGAACCATGCTGATTCACAAATGCATTTAACGCCAGATTCACCAGAGATTCACCAAAGTCTGACGGATATTGCCGTGTCAGCGCAAACACCAGATTGGATTCCAGGGAATGACCGGAAGCATCAAGGATAGAGGTTCCATGCAGTTGCGAGACCTGGGTTTTCGGGTCCATCTTGGAAGCACCGCTGGCATCCTTCAACGTTTCCCGGCGGGTCTGTGCTCCAACCGTTTTTTTCAACGATTCGATCTGCTCGGAATAAGGTTCGATGGCCGGTACTGGCTGAATGTTGAGCTCCGATGGAACATTGATTCCATTGTTACTCGCAAACCAGCATTTGAGATCGAGATTCCCTTTTGGTTCAAAGTCAGGCTTCTCTCCGTTCAGCTCCATCACCTTGGTGAGGGCATCCGGGATATGGGCAATATTCGTGACCAGCGCACCTTTCTTGGAAAACACCGGCTTCTCTGGAGTGTAAATATCATCCACTCCAAAGTAATCCATGAACCATTTTTCCTTGGCCATAGCGTCATCACCGGATCCGGCAAGTGATCCTGCATGCCCGCAAGCCTTGGTCAATTTTGCTTTCCAGCGACCCACCACACAGGCAACGATCGGTTTGTCGGATTCCAGACCTTTTTCGTACATCCCACCAGGCTCAGCGTAAACAACCGCCGCTTTGGAGCGATCATCATTGTTGAAACCGTGGATGAACTCCTTCGGGCCATAATGAATGTAGACATCTTTTCCGCTGGAAACGGAAGTTGTGGTGCCCCAGCCTGCAGTTGCGAGGTACACGGCGATGGTGGTCGTGAAATTACCTGAGTTGGAAAACAACGCAACCGAACCCTTGATGAGAGACTCTTCAGGAGCGTTACCCCCCAAAGCACCACCCAGGCGCACGTGGTTCCAGGAGTCTGCGAGACCCAGGCAGTTTCCACCGAACAGGTCAACCCCATTGGTCTGGCAGATCGCACGCATAATGCGAGAATCTTTAACTGAAACTTTTTCTGTCAGAACGATGACTTTTTTCAGGTCAGGGTTGGCGCGAACCGCTTCAGCCACACCGTCTTTCACCCCGGAAGGTGGCAAGTAAACGACAACCGTATTGAATTTGTGACCGGCTGCCATGCCTTCTTCAATTGAGTTGTAAACGGGAATTTTGCCATTCTTGGTCGGCAGTGATTTTCCGGATTTACCAGGCCCCGTTCCGAATACAATGTTGCCACCGGAATACTCGTGGCTGACCGGGGTTACACCGGAACTTTCTTTTCCTAAAATATTGAGAACGACAACACGGTCGTCTTTGGTTGCAAGTTCAGAAAGAGAGTTGATCCCTACGTAATATGGGAAACCCTCAACACCATTTGGATGCATTGGTTTTTTCCTCCGCTTGGGATTCGGAAGCAATATTGAATCCCGGGTTCGATTTTTTGCAATCTATTAAAAGGAATCGCACAGTTTCGTTTTCCTGCTACTTGATTCCAAGTTTCTTTTTGATTTCTTCCTTACCGCCGTTGGCCATCCATTTATTCACGTCACGCACGTAGTTGATAACTTCAGACATGGCGCTGTCGTGACCAAAGAAGCGGTAAGGCAGGCCCAATTGATCGAGGGTATCGCGAAGGTACGCCATTCCGCGAACCAGGTTGGGTCCACCACGTCCAACGACAACGAAAATGGGTACCGGGCCGTGAACCTGGAAGTGCGACTTGATGCCATCGGCCATCGCGCGGAAGGTTTCAAAGATATCCGTGTTGTTTGCCTTACCCCCAATGATGAACAGAACATTACTCTGTTCAAGCCAGAACTTTAGCGTGATCCTCGCAATGTCATTCATCTTTTCGTAGGGAGGATTTCCGCCAAAATCGGAGGAGATGGTTGCGTCTTCACCAAGAAGCTCGGTGACCATCGCGTTGGCACCACCACCAAAGGTAAACGCGGTGATGTTCCCTTCGTCATTGATGACGTAAACATCACTCTGTCCCTGATAGGTTCGGAGCTGATTGATTTCCTGTTCGAAATCTGAATCGTCGGACGCGAACAAGTGAGATGGCAGGTGCAAACGCTTCCATGCAGGATCGTCCTGATCAAACGAGCATTTGAAGTCACAGGCAACAGGCACAAGGCGTTTGCCAGCCGTGCTCATTCGGATCGGGTTCAACTCCAGCATCAACATGCCATAGTTGTTGTAGAGGTCCCACAGCTTGGGCAGGTTCTGTACCAGGGGACTGATGATCTCCTGTGGTGCTCCAAGATCAGACAGAGCATTGGAAACATGGAATGCTTTCAAACCGGTAAGCGGATCAAATGGAACCACCGCAAGTTTGTCCGCCGACAGCTCTTCAATATCAACACCACCATGATGAGTGATAGTCATCGCCGGTGTGCGGGATTCTGTGTTATCGGTAATAGAAAAGTAGATTTCATGATCGGCGGGAACACCACCTTCGAAGGTCACACCATCCGATTTAAAAACCGCGTTGCCATCGCGATGCTCAGCAAAATACAGACGCTCTTTTTCCTTGAGAGCATCGTGGATGTTGTCCACGCGACCGATCAGGCCGGACTTGCCTTTTTTACCCACGCCGCCTTTAAACACAGGCTTCACGAACACCATCTTGTGCTTGGCGATCATTTCCTTAATTTCATCGACGCTGATTTCCGCGCCGCGTACATCTGACCTGGGAAATTCCACCAAGTCCAGCAACTTGTGGCCCCATTGCATACCGGTGATTTGCATTGCTTTCTCCTGTTATTCCAAATAAATGAGATTCCTCTGCAGGTGGACTAAAATTATATCCACCTGGGGAACCCCCAATCTTCCTAAGCGATTTATGATTTTCTCAGAGACACTCAAAAACACCCGGTTTCGGCGCACATCTCACAAGCCCTTGATTTGCAAGGGATAAAGACAGCGAAAAACAGGTTTTGGAGTTGCCCTGAAAGGTCTTCCCTGGACATGCGGGTAGGGAAAGAAACGCCCATTTTATTGAAATTGGGGATTTTGTCAACAGGAGGGAAAGGCTTGAAAACAGTTTATTTTTGAGGGTTTTTGGGGGTGGTTTGGAACCATAAAATTTCTTTGTTACCCAATGCGTATTTTTAATTCACAAACACGGGACTGCTTCTCCTCTGCGCTGATAAAACCTTCGGCGTGGTCGAGGGAAAGCATCTCGATTTCAAACTCAAGGGCAAGTTTTACTGCTTCACCAAAAGACACTGCTGAATCATTGGCAAACGTCACCACGCGCGTGTTGAAATGAGATGGTGCGAGCACTTTAAGTCTCTCATCGATATTTACAGGCGTGATTCCACCGCCGATTGAAACCGGAATGCCTTTGCTTTTGATCTTATCGGTACATAAGGTCACAAGCTCTATCACTTCTGGATCGGTCACCTTGCATCCCATCGAACTTGATAAGTCACTGCATCCGATGGTGATCTCATCCAGTTGCCCCGCCCAGGGACTGTCCAGAATGGCATCTAACTGTTTCGCAGCGGTGATGGTTTCTATATTGATATGTTTTCCAAGAATATTGAACTCCAGCGGAGTCAACATTTCTCCAAGGGCTTCAATAAAATTCTGCAGGCCGTAGGGCGATTCCACCATCGGCGCAATCAACCCATCCACTCCCCGGCACACCAGTTCCCGAATATCGTTGCGTGCGTTGGGTCCGCCAATTTTCACGACCACCGGCATCAACCCTTTGCAGCGCCGCACCCAGAAACCGACCTGGTCGAAACCCATCGCTGCATCTTCGGTTGACAGTTTCAACGCGGACGCGCCGTGATCTTCTACCAGACGCGACAACAATTCCAATACCGGGTCGTCTTTGGCGGATGGCAAAACCTGAATTTGTGCTCTTCGTGTTTTCATAAACTAATTTCCTGGTATATTGGCCAATCCTTGAAAAAAGTGTTCAATCTAACCGTCATTGCGAGGAGCGCTAGCGACGAAGTAATCCAGAATTCTGGATCGCCACGCTCCTTTCAGTCGCTCGCGATGACGACCTACGATTCTTCGTCCCTTTGGTCCTCAGAATAGCAGGAAGTATTGCAATGTCATGCTGAGCTTGTCGAAGCATCTCGCATTTGCTTTTTTAAATAATACTTACCCTTTTCGTTCCCGGACAATCACAGAAGGGTCGATGCGATCGACACTCGGGCAACCGGTCAGGATCATCGCTTTCTTCAATTCATTTTCTTTTTCTTCCAGGTAAAACGACACACCCTCCTGCCCTGCCCCGAACGCAGCAATGCAGATGGGTCGACCGATCAGCACAGCATCGGCTCCCAGTGCCAGCACTTTTAAAATATCCGATCCATCGCGAATGCCGCCATCCACCAGAACTTTTATGCGACCGTTCACCGCCGCCGCAATCTCGGGCAGCACTTCTGCGGTGCCAGGCATGTAATCCATCACCCGGCCGCCGTGGTTCGACACCACAATCGCATCAGCTCCCGCTTCCATTGCAGCCAATGCCGACTCGGGGTTCATGATCCCTTTAAGAATGAAAGGAACCTTTAAATGCTTTTTTAAATCCTGCAAATCTTCGATACTTTTAGGACCAACACTCTGCCCTTTGAGCGACATGGTTTTAAAAGAAGCCGCATCGATGTCGATACCCACAGCAATCGCTCCGGCTTCAGTCGCCGCATGAAAGCGGTGCAGGATGTCGAGGTTGGACGCACGTGGTTTGAAAACAGGGATACCGAGTCCACCACGTTTCTTGATTGCTTCCAGGCCAATACGGTATTTTGTTGGACTCGCACCGTCACCTACCATTCCGAGCGTGCCGCAACTCAGGCAACCGTCGAGCACGGCAGCGGCGTATTCCTCTTCGCTCATGCCACCACCCAGATTGGTTTCCATTCCGGTGATCGGTGCGGCCAGCACCGGGGAGGCAAGTTTCTGTCCAAAAAGCTCGACGGATATATCCGGGTTACGTACATTGTGGATGGTGCGTAAGTTGAGTTTGTACCGGGCCAGTGCTTTCAGGTTTTCGTGAAAGGATCCTCCCGTTCCGATGCCACCAATGCCGGGCACCTTGCCCGAACACTCCACGCCATCGCACACAACGCAGGCTTTACAGGCGACATAAAATTTTCTGCGTGCGTTGTTACGAATGATGTCCCAGGTGATGGTTTGCTCGTTGCCCGTTTCAACTTTCAGAGTCTGTCGAGCCAGTTCGTTAATGCGTATGGCTTCTTCGCGGGTTTTCGCCGTCGTGATGACATACCCGGTTTTTCCCATGTTGCTGCGCAGGTCGCCGACGGAATCTCCCGGTTCTTTCATGAGGATGATCTCGCGCACACCGCGAATTTTCATGGCCTCGTCCACACCGCGTATTGATAAAATTTTCCCCGCCGGTGGAATGATGGATCGCTCCACCGCCACCATTTCATGTTTTGGTTTCAGGTCAGAAGGAGCCTGCCCCAGCGCCACTTCAATACCAGCACGTATCAGGTTGACTCCGCTGGAAAGCGGGTACGTGTGAGCCGACATCCAGCCACCACTGAGTCGGGATGCCACTTCGACTATTTTGGCCCCTTCGGCTGTCATTTTGATATCGCCTTTGGCAGCACCATGATTAATTCCCAGAGCCCGGATCGCTGCAAGAAACGTCTGCTCCACTTCGTCCAGAATATTGCGGGGTGCGTTGGAGGGCATGGTGTGCCCTTCTTCCACGAACCAGGGCTCACGCGTGATGTGCCGGTCTGCAACACCGGTGATCGTAATCTCCCCATCGTAGATGATGGCATCCAGACTGAACTCCGGCCCTTCCATATATTCTTCTAGAATGAGATTGCCGCTGATGGATGATTCTTTAGCTTCCTGAAAAGCTGAGGGCAAATCGTCGGGCTGATTTATTTTTTTTACGCCACGTGCTCCCATGTTGTCGCAAGGCTTGATGACCAGCGGCAGTGTTGTGGCATCGACAATCCGGCGCGCTTCATCCAGGGTCGTCACAGCTGTGAACCCCGGAACGGGAACACCTGCACTTTTGAGACAACGCCGCATCTTGATTTTGTCGGTGGAACGTTCGGCCACCTCGGTCGGAATGCCTGGCAGATTGAGCGCGTTGGCTACTGCCGCTACGGTGAGCGATGCATCGGTACCTACTGTCATAGCGCCATCAATCGGTATCGACCTGTGAAACTGTCGGGCGGCATTGACTGTCAGATTTATATTGCGGGTGCTGACCACGATAGGAAAGTCGGCCAGCTTCATGCCTTCAGCATCGGGATTGTAATCGGTGACCACCACCTTGAGCCCCATATCCTGGGCCGTCTTGATAGCTGGGACCTGAAACACACCTCCTCCTATGATCAGGAGATGTTGTTTTTTCCGGGCGGGCATAGGCTCTCCGCAAGAGATTGAAATTTACGGCGGGATTAGGACAACGCCTGTTCCTACTATTATCGGCGGATCCGGGGAATACCTTGAGCGCAAGAGGCGCAGGCGAAAAGCTTCAAAGCCTTATTCTATACTAATTTAGCGGCATCTCCACAAAAGGATTCAGATTGGCACCGTTGGGGGCCTCGTTCACGACTCTGAAATGGATTCCGGAAGACGGGTCTGGTCGTCGGTGTAGGCTTCTTCCAACTGTGAGCGGGTGAGTCCAGTGACATCCCGAAGGTCACTGCCCTGAAGATAGGTACCTCCCATCAAGGCATCAGTGAGGTCGGCCCCATTCAGGCTGCCCCAGTTGAGATCGGCCTCTTCCAGGTTAGCGCCTTTCATACGTGCATTTTTGAAAGAAGCCTCGTTCAGAAAAGCACCGCGAAAATCAGCCTTCTCAAGATTGGCTTCATCAAAAATGGCACCGATTAAATCTGCTTCAACCAGGGTAGCCCCGGTCAATACAGCACAGGATAAATCGACTCCACGAAGCACAGCGCGTTTGCCTTCACGGCCCTTGGTCTTAAACCACAGAGCATGATCTTCAAGAGCTTTTTCAAGCACACTTCCTCCTAATACGGGCCTCGAATATGATCCGCAACTTCCCTCAAATAATATTTGTGAAGATCCAGGTGCATTCGTGTTCCAAGTTTTGGCATTCTTGAGGCCGAAACGTTTTCCTGCACCTGTTCCGGTCTGCGGGCACCAGGGATGATCACGGAAACTGCGTCGAAGTCCAGTATATAGCGTTGCGCCATCTGGGAAAGAGACATTCCGTCTGGAACAATTTTTTTCAGGCCATCTGCAAGCTCAACCGCTTTTTCAAATGGAATTCCGGCGAAGGTCTCCCCAACATTAAAACACTCACCGTTCGCATTGTAATTGCGGTGATCTTCTTCTGCAAAACTCTGATCCGCTTTCATCTTTCCCGACAATACGCCGGAAGCAAGTGGGAGCCTGACAATGATCGCGACCTTTTTTTCAAGGGCCTGCTCAAACAATTCCGTAACCGGTTTCTGCCTGAATAGATTAAAAATGATTTGAAGCGATTCCACCCCCTCCTGCTCAAGGCAAAACAACGCTTCTTCCACGGACTCCACACTGGCACCAAAACGTTTTATTTTACCTTCCTTCTTTAACTCACGCAGCCACTCAAACACTCCGCCTTCTTTCAAAGTCTCAAATGGAAGGCAATGTAGTTGAGTGAGATCGAGCGCTTCAATACCAAGTCTTGAAAGCGAGGCTTCGGTGAATTTTCTGAAATTTTCACGTGTGTAGTTGGCATCACCACCTGGATCAGGAAAGCGCCCCAGCTTGGTAGCAACAAACGGTAAGACTTTTTGTTTCTTTAGAAACCTTCCAATCCGTTCTTCACTCAACCCCTGACCATAAACATCCGCGGTATCGATAAAGTTGACACCTTCAGCCATGGCAGTTTTCAAAATGGATTCAGCAGTCGGGTCGTCAACCTTTTTCCAGTCACCACCCAACTGCCAGGCCCCCAATCCGACCTCGCCGACCTCGGGGCCATCGCTTCCAAACTTGCGTCTATTCAAAAGCCCAACTCCTGTACATTTACTTCAAAATTCAAGGAAATCCGCGTGAAACTCATTATTCCATAAGGAGTTTCACTTGCAACTGCGGACCCTGATTTTATTTCATTTTACCTGTTTTCCTGGCCACAATTTTTGAGGTAAACTCAAGGGAGTTTCATTTTTTCCTTGGGAGGGGAAATGAATCGAAAACAGGTAACAATAGGCATTGTTTTGTCCGCGGCTCTGCTCTCTCCCGTTCTCACACCTCACCCTGCCCTGGCCGAGTCCGATCCAAAATGGGAAATCACCCAAGCCCTCATCGACTTTGATGAGCACAAGTACCTGGAACATCTTTCCTTTGTACATAGTTCCGTTTCTACAGGAACTGCTGCAGCCACCTGGAGACTTCTAAACCAGAACGAAACACAAGCCCACTTTTATCTGGGTGTCTTTTTATTTGAGCAGGGACAGAAAGAGCTGGCTGAAAATCAGTTTGTAAAAACACTTGAACTCGACCCGGATCACGCTCTCGGTCATTTCAATCTTGGGTTACTTTACAACGAACAAAAAAAACTCGATGCAGCAAAAGCAGAATACAACGAAGCCATCCGGCTGGACCCCACACTTCACGGAGCCCATACCAACCTGGGCACGGTTAATCTGATTCAGAAAGAGTATCAAGCGGCGACTGAAAATTTTAAAACGGCCATTGGGTTAGAGCCGGAAGACCTGAAAGCTCATATCAGCCTGGGGCATCTCTATTTTTATGTCTTCAAGAATTTTCCGGCCGCAAAAAAAGAATATAAGAAAGTCCTGAAGCTGGACCCCAGGATCAAACTGGCAAAAACGAACTTAAGAGCAATCAAAAAGGACGAGCGGAAAGCACGCAAACAGGAACGCAAGTTTGAAAGAAGCCTGAGAAAACCTGACAAAGAAGAAGTGATCGGAGACATCGAGACTCCCGCAGACAAAACCGATGCAAGTGAAGACGAAACAACTGCCGATGAGAAGAAAAAAGATCTATTTAATTTTTGACAACTGACCAGTGAAATTTACAATCAAATAAAAATTTCCAAATTTAGAGTTTGCACTTTTCTTATTCCTTTTAATTTTCCTTCCTGACATCGTCCATACTGAATCCCTTCAAACAATAATTTCTGAAAAAAGAGCAATCAATTTATCAAACAAATTTTTGGAAAAAGAAAACTGGAATCACAAGGACAAAACCATCAAAACTCAAATTGCTTCTGACCCATGGTGTGATTGCCTTCCCTCGAAACAAGAAATAAATCTACTAAACAATGAAAAAACTACTGAAAATGAGAAAAAAGCATTGAGTGAGTTCTTTGATTTTTTAAATCATCTATCTAACAGGACTTATTGGGCAATTTCTTATTCTCCCAAAAATCGATTAGTCCTCGATGGAGGTGTATGCATTTTCATAGATGCTTATACCGGAGAGTATTTAGGGAGATTTGGGATGGGGTTGCCCGGTTATTATTAGAACTGGAAACCGTCTGCTTCGTCCCTTAGAGAAGAGGGGTTTGCATAACCCAAAAAACTAAGGTCCAAGGCGAGATTCTTCGCTTCGCTCAGAATGACTTACTGTGGTTTTCATGTTTCCAATGGAGGCTTTTAGCTCTCAATTAACTAACGCCTCTCTTTTCTCACCCTGTTTACCTTGGATGACCTGACTGATTTTCGCCTGCGTTTCTTCTTTACCTTGGGAGATTTTTTTCTTTTCTCCGGCAGGTACCAGCGCACCCCAAATTCGATATTGTGGCTCTTGTTCTGCAATTGCAGCAATCCGAGTTGGGCGTCGATGGTCCCGAAAAAGCGATAACCCAGCACCAGTTCCCAGCTTCGGTTAATGGCATAACCCACCCCGGCGATTACCTGATACGCAACCGTCAACTCCTCTCCCTCGGAAGCCGGCAAACTGCCATCCGCCAAGGGACCAAACTCTCCGCGCTGCCAGTTCATCCCGAGTCCCCCACCGACATACGGAGTCCAGCGTGTCCTGTTATGAAACATCCAGGGGATATTCAGCATAAAGGAGAACGCACTCAGATCCCCAACAGCCGAAAAATCACCCGCCGGTGTGTGCAACTGATCGAGGCTTTCCCAACGACCCGTGAACTCAATTTCGGTATTGAGGTGTTTGTCGGTCTGAAATCCAAAAGCGGCAGTGAATCCTGTTCCGGTTTCAAAAGAAAGATCCCGGTTGGGGAGGGCAATCACTGTCGCGGCGTTGGGTAGAGGCTCCAGCCCGATATCCGAATCCATCTTGGAATAACCAAGACCACTCAGTTTAAAATATTTTTTATTCTCACCGGAATGCATGGACTTCCCCAATGCGTACTGAGGAGGGAAGAGCATTAAACCAAGTAATAAAATTTGAGTGCAAACCTTCATTAAATATTGAGAGGAAAAAGGTTTATCGGTAACTTAACGGCAAAAAATGAAATTTATTCAATAGTCTTACCGGTTTTAATGCGGGCCTGATGGCCTTTTAATGCTCAAGATTCTGCAAAATATTTTATCTCTCTGATCATTTTGTCAAAATCAGAATAAGTCAAAACCTGGCCCGACCAAACCGCAATAGGCTCAGGTTTTGCTATTTTTATTAACACCATTTTTCCGGAGGTTTGACGAAGCATCTGGTACCCACTGAATTCACCCGGACCAAAATAGGACTCCCAGTTTTGGTTTTTAAAAGGCCAACTGTTATCGTAAAGCCACCCAAATTTTTTCGCGTAATCATCAAATTCATTGAGGCCAACAAAATCATTTGTTTTATTCATTTTGCCCCCCGAAATTTAGAAATAACAGACCTTCACCTTTCCTTTGGCATACCGAATCCAGGTGATATAATCCCCTTTTTGTCATCTCGGACCCAAATATGATTGCCCGAATTCAAAGTGGAGCCGTTTCCGGCATTGAAGGTTACCCGGTCGAGGTGGAAGTCCACCTGGCTCCGGGGATTCCCGGTATGACTATTGTCGGTCTCCCGGACGCTGCCGTCAAGGAAAGCGGCAACCGGATACAGGCTGCATTTAAAAATACCAACCTCGATCTCCCGCTGAAAAAGATCACCGTCAACCTGGCCCCGGCGGATATCCGCAAGGAAGGGTCCTCTTACGACCTTCCGATTGCCCTCGGCATCCTGGGGGCCGCAGGGCTGCTCAACAAGGAACGCCTGGACAAGTTCATGATTTTCGGTGAACTGTCGCTGGATGGAAGGATTAAGCCGATCAAGGGAACGCTTTGCCTGGCCACCTGCGCCCGGAAGGAAAAGCTTGAGGGACTCATCCTCCCCCGCGAAAATGCACCCGAAGGTGCCTGGGTTGAGGATCTCCCCATTTACGCCATGGACACTCTTCCTCAAGCAGTTGCCTTCATCAATGAAGAGGCAGATTTCCCTCCCTTCCCCCCGCATTCTCCGGACGAATTCATCCGTAATGTGTCACACGACTGTGACTTCACGGATGTAAAAGGCCAGCAACACGTCAAACGATCACTGGAAGTAGCCGCTGCAGGTGGCCACAACATTTTACTCATCGGGCCGCCTGGTAGTGGCAAGTCCATGCTGGCCAAACGCCTGCCCAGCATTCTGCCGCGGCTCAACCTGGGGGAAGCGATTGAGTCCACCAAAATCTACAGCATTCTTGGTTTGCAGAAAAACGGCGTGGGCCTGCTGACACAACGTGCGTTTCGTTCCCCGCATCACACGATCTCCGATGCCGGGTTGATCGGTGGTGGACGGATACCGCTTCCGGGTGAAGTGTCCATGGCGCACAACGGTGTTTTATTTCTTGATGAACTGCCGGAATTCAAACGCAATGTATTGGAAGTGCTGAGACAACCGCTGGAAGACGGGGAGGTTTGTATCTCGCGGGCGACCGGCTCGACCACCTACCCAACACGCTTCATGCTGGTGGCGGCGATGAATCCCTGCCCGTGCGGATACCGGTCCGATCCCAAACGGGAATGCCATTGCTCTTTAATGGAGATAAAAAAATATCTGTCGAAAATTTCCGGCCCGCTACTTGACCGTATCGATTTGCATGTCGAAGTACCGACGCTGAACTACAAAGAGCTATCGACAAAGGAAGCAGGAGAACCTTCAGAGATCGTGCGGTCCCGTGTTGAAACTGCGCGACAGGTACAGGAGGAACGGTTCAGAAATTCAAAAATATTCTGCAACGCCAATATGTCAACAAAACAGCTCCAGACTATGTGCGCGTTGGATGCCGCATCCAAAAAACTGATGGAGACCGCTATCGATCGCCTGGGCCTGAGCGCCCGTGCGCACGATCGTATTTTAAAAGTCGCTCGCACCATCGCCGACCTGGCTGGTGAAAAAGACATTCAATCCATGCACGTTGCCGAAGCAATCCAATACCGTTCACTGGACCGAGAGACGCTTCTTTGAAAAAGAGTTTTGCATAAGTGGATTATTTTGTAATAAAGTGTGCGTCATTACGAGGAGCCCTTCGCCAAGCTCAAGATAAACTCTAACGACGAAGCAATCCAGCCAGACTTGCCCCTGGCGCGGAAGAGAGCTACCGAGTTCTTTGAGAATGGAATGATTTAGAAAGCCGGAGAGTCTTGGTTATAACGATCCTTCTTTTAAAAAAATACTTGAAGAGTTTTAATTTGATGAGCGGTGGAATAAATAAACATTCAGTTTCAAACTAATATTTATTTATCCACCCAGTTTTCAAGGTTTTTTTGGTCGAATGCGATAAAGATTCCACAGAAGAGATAAAAATTTTTGGAATTCCTCTTTTCTCAATAGGTTTAACCGCATTATTCGATTGCTTTTTTCGTTTGGGTTCAGGAGAATGTAGGTAGAAACACTTTCAAGGATTTTCAAATTGTAGGGGGACACGTGAGCACACCGGAATATCATGAAATCAGAGCCTGGTGCAAGGAATCCCAGGAGATCGCCGACGAGTACGGGATAGAAGAAGCTTTATCCTATCTTCTGGGTGAAAAGTTTGCTCCTCTGCTACGCGAGCTCAAGAAAGCACGCCGTCAGGTTCAATTCCTTTACAGCGAAAAGGATCGGTCTATGGTTGAACCCCTCGCCAAGAAAGACCAGGATTTCCGGTTGGGCTACATGATGACCCTTGAGAACAATTACAGGGAACAACTCGAAGCCATCAAACACCTTGAGCGGTTGACCGGGGATTTTATGGAAGAAATCCGGGATGCTTTCGAGGAACAGGATGTGTTGGAATTTCTTGAAAACTATCCGCGCCTTGACTCCCCGCAGGACGATCTGACTATGAGCTTTGAAACTCTTGGGGGTACAGATTCAGATCAGTTCACCACCAAAGACCTGATGGCTGAAGTCGAAGATATCTACCTGGCCGAAGAAATCAGGAAGTTGCTGCAAAACAAATGGCAGGCACGGTAGCCTGAATGTCAGTAAAAAACAAATTAAGCCAAGGCACCCGCCTCAAGATCGCATTTGGTGTTCTCACCCTGTGCACCTTTGGTATCCTGTTCACAGGTCCCACATTTAATTTTGCTCTTCAGGTCGTCCTGACCTTCATCCTGCTTATTTTTCTTTTCTGGTTGATCACCTGAGTATCCCCTCCCCTTTTCCAAAACAAAACTTCTCGCCCCCATTCATTTCGGAAGAAGGCAGGTAATTCTATTGTCTTATCAATTGATCTGGCCCTTACGGATCGGATCAATGTGAACACAGAAATTGAAAACAGGGCGATGGAAGGAAGCGAAACCTATATCCTCGGTCAATTGGCCATGGAGTTTATTTTCCAGAAAAAACTTTAATATAGATATCAAAAAACCATCCTTAAAAAAACATCGCGACCACTGCCGCAATCACTCCCAGTACGCCAATTGAGATACCGGCTATGGCGAGTCCCCTCACTTTCTCCATTTCCAAGTCGTTCTTTTCTTTTACCGCCTTTAAATGTTTCTCGATTTGTTCTCCAACCTGATCCTCAACATATTGTTTCATTTGTTGCGTAAACCCATCGGTACGCTCTTGAATTCGCGCATCCAGTCCGTTCAATAATATCTGCCCCATTTCATCCGACTTGGCATCAATCTCCTGGGCCACGATCCTTTTAGCGTCCTGTTTCCATACATCCATTTGTGTCCGGATCTCATCCAGCTTTTCTCGAACAGTTTTCTCAAGCTTGGGTTCGATGTTTTCATAAACCTTTTCCAGACTGTCCTGTGCATTTGCGATGGCTTCATGAAGGTGCTCCTCAATTTCTTCCTCCAATGCACCCTTACGGTTTTCTACGTGCTCACAAAGCACCTCGGCTTTTGTCTTGATGTCAGAAAGATTCTTGAGCAATTCTCGGGCCTGCTGCTCGTCATCCGGTGATAAATGTTCCATTAACTCAACCTCGAAAAATGTGAATGCCTGTCTATTAGATGCTAAAGACCGTCCCGGATTCTAAAAACTGTTACCTTGCGTGGAAAAACATCAAAAACGACCTTTGGTTCCAGCCCCATATTTGCTAATATAACCTTTTATAATACAGTAATTTAGCTAAATTCGGGATGATGGAAGGAGCCACCCGGGTGCAACAACAAATCGACCAGTTCCAATTATATCTGGAAGCAGAAAAAAATGCTTCTGAGCACACGCTCTCAAATTACCTGACGGACCTGTCTCAATTCAGGGCATTTCTGGAGTCCACGGGTCACGCCACCCGGGAGGGACAGGTCGATTTGAAGAGGGTTGATCGCCTGGCTGTACGTGCCTTCATGAGTCATTTGTATGAAAAAGGCTGTTCAGGAAGGACTATGAACCGCAAAAGAGCTTCCCTGAGTTCCTTTTTTAAATTTTTATGCCGGGAAGGTTATTTGTCATCCAATGTAGTTCAGTCCATCCCCTCCCCAGCGATGGAGGAGGGCCTTCCCTCCTTTCTCTCAGTAGACGAAATGTTCCGGTTGCTGGAAAAACCGAAGGGTGAGTCGTTTCTCATGGTGCGGGACCGCGCTATACTGGAAATGTTTTACACCACCGGCATGAGAATCAGCGAACTGGTTTCTATCAACCTGGACCACATTCGATTGGATCAAAGACTGGTCAAGGTGTTGGGAAAGGGGAAAAAAGAACGCTTGCTGCCCCTTGGGAAAAAGATTCTGGGTACTTTAGACCGCTATTTGCCCCTACGCAGGAAGTTTCTGGAACAAAAAAAACTGGCCGAGACAACAGATCAGGTTTTTGTGAATTTCAGGGGTGCCGGGCTCACAACTCGGGGAGTCAGAAAAATATTGGAAAAACACTTGAAAGGAACGCCTCTTTTTGGAACCATATCGCCTCACTCGATTCGGCACAGCTTTGCGACTCATATGCTGGAAGCAGGAGCCGACCTGAGAACGATTCAGGAAATGCTGGGACATTCAAGTCTTTCGACTACACAGAAATACACGCACCTGACTGTCGACAAACTGATGGAAACTTATGACAAGGCACATCCACGCGCAAAGAAATCCTGACTCCTTTAATAGAATGGACAAATCACACAATGGCTGAAAACGGCATGCACGGCACAACAATCCTTTCCGTCCGTCACAAAGGGAAGGTCGCTCTGGGGGGAGACGGACAAGTCACCCTGGGCAATACTGTAGTCAAACATTCTGCACAGAAAGTCCGCAGGATGTACGAAGATAAGGTTCTGACCGGATTTGCCGGAGGAACGGCAGATGCTTTTTCTTTATTTTCCAGGTTCGAGGAGAAGTTGGAAAAATATAATGGGAACCTGCCTCGCTCGGCTGTTGAGCTGGCCAAGGATTGGCGGACCGACAAATTACTACGCAAACTCGAAGCCATGTTACTTGTTGCCGACAGCGGCAATACTTTTCTTATCTCCGGAAACGGGGATGTGGTCGAACCAGATGACGGAATTGTCGGCATCGGTTCCGGCGGAGCCTTCGCCCAGGCCGCAGCCATTGCGTTGGCAGCGCATTCACCACTGGAAGCCCGTCAGATTGTTGAAGAAGGGTTAAAGGTTGCGCAATCAATTTGTATTTACACCAACGATCACTTCACGATTGAAGAGCTTTAGCAAAATATTTTTAATACATTTACGTTTTAAAATGGAACCCAATACATCAATGGAAACTGAAACAGTGTCTGAAGATAAAAAACAACCTGTCGATTTCATGGCATCTATGACCCCACGGGCCATTGTCCAACAACTCGACAGTTATATTGTAGGACAGGAAAAAGCTAAGAAAGCTGTCGCCATCGCTCTGCGAAACCGGTGGCGTCGGCAAAAACTTCCTGACAGCCTAAAGGATGAAGTTGCCCCCAAAAATATCCTGATGATCGGCCCCACCGGTGTGGGTAAAACTGAAATCGCACGCCGACTGGCAAAGCTGGCGAAATCCCCGTTCATAAAAGTGGAAGCATCCAAATACACGGAAGTGGGTTACGTCGGTCGCGATGTTGAATCGATGATACGCGACCTTATTGAACTGACACGGACCATGGTCAAGGAAGAAATGGAAGCAGAGATGCGGGATCTTGCGCGTGGCTATGCTGAAGAGCGCCTCCTCGACATACTGCTTCCTCCTCATCCAAGCCATGTAACAGGGGAAAACAAGGATTTCGGAGCCGACAGTCTTGGCAAAAAACAATACCTGGAAACGCGGGAAAAATTTCGCGGGTACATTCGCGAAGGCAAGTTTGACAACCGTGATGTGGAAATTGAAGTTTCAGAGCGGTCAGGACCTTCCATTGACATCATGACCCCACAGGGCATGGACGACATGGATAACAACCTGAAAGACATGCTGAACAACTTCATGCCAAAAAAAACCAGCAAAAAGAAAATGAAAGTGCCGGACGCTTTCCGTGTACTTTGCAGGCAGGAAGCGGAAAAACTGGTCGATCAGGAAAAGGTCAGCCAGGAAGCTCTCGAACGTGCCCAGCAAAACGGGATTATTTTTATTGATGAAATCGACAAGATCACAGGTCGAGACGGCATGCAAGGCCCCGATGTTTCCCGCGAAGGTGTTCAGAGAGACTTGCTGCCAATCGTTGAAGGATCGTCCGTAAACACCAAACACGGTATTGTAAAAACGGACCATATTCTGTTCATCGCCGCCGGGGCCTTTCATTCAGCAAAACCCTCCGATCTGATTCCGGAATTTCAAGGCCGCTTTCCCATCCGGGTGGAACTGGAATCCCTCGATGAAAATGATTTTTTCCGTATTTTAACGGAACCCGACAATGCACTGGTCAAGCAATACGTGGAGCTTCTAAAAACCGAAGGCGTTGAAATCGAGTTTCGGGAAGAAGCGATCCGTGAAATTGCCAGAATGTCTGCAAAAGTAAATGAGCGTACGGAAAACATCGGCGCACGTCGTCTGCAAACGGTATTGGAAAAAATGCTGGAGGAAATTTCCTTTGAAGCACCGGACTTGGAAAACAAAAATATTGTCATTGATCCGGCTTATGTAAACGAGCGGCTTAACGACATTATCGAAAACGAAGATCTCAGCCGTTACATCCTATAAATAATTATGAAAAAACTCATCAGCAAGGCGGAGACACTCATTGAAGCGCTCCCCTTCATCAAAACTTTTTATAACAAAACCATCGTGATCAAATACGGCGGCAACGCCATGGTCAACGAAACACTTAAAGACAGTTTTGCTGAAGACGTGGTTTTGATGAAATACATCGGTATCAATCCGGTTATCGTTCATGGTGGCGGCCCACAAATTGGAAAAACCCTGGAGTTATTCGGAATCAAGTCAGAATTCATTGACGGTCAAAGAGTCACCAGCAAGGAAATGATCGATGTTGTCGAAATGGTTCTGGGTGGAAAGGTAAACCAGGATATTGTTTCCCTTATAAACCGGCATGGCGGGAACGCTGTAGGCATCACTGGAAAGGATGGGGATCTGATTCAGGCCAAGAGGTTCAGGCGGATCAGGGAATCCCCCGAAACGGACCGCCCGGAAATCATCGACCTGGGCCTCGTTGGAGAAATCCAGAAAGTAAACGTTCGCGTTCTTGAAACACTGGACGAGGCAGAATTTATTCCTGTGATCGCTCCCATTGGAAGGGGAAACGAAGGCGAAACACTCAACATTAATGCAGATTTTGTTGCATCATCTGTCGCCCAGGCATTAAAAGCTGAAAAGCTGGTCCTGATGACGGATGTCGAAGGGGTTAAAAATAAAAAGGGTGAACTTCAATCCACTCTTTCCAGAAAAAAAGTCCAGCAGATGATCAAATCCAAGGTCATCCGGGATGGAATGCTCCCCAAAGTAAACTGTTGTCTGGACGCGTTGAAAGTGGGTGTTCATAAAACCCACATCATTGATGGACGGGTAAAACATGCTCTCCTCCTTGAAATTCTTACCAAAGAAGGCATCGGTACTGAGATAACTCCGGACTGACCTTGCTTGCTCTCGGCACCTTTTTTATCAGTAGTTCAGGATATTGACATTGCCCTTCCCGTACTGCTAGGTTATGGTTTAGAAGTAAACTTTATAAGAGGAACAGTATCCTTGAAGCAGCAATTCAAACAGCCGAACCTCGACCGAAGAAGCCGCTCTATTCTTCTGGAGACGATCAACGAATATGTCTTAACCGCGGAGCCTGTGAGTTCACGCAGCATCTCCCGCAAACTCAGTGAAAAACTGAGTCCGGCAACGGTAAGAAACGTGATGGCTGACCTTGAAGAACTCGATTTCCTGGCTCAACCGCACACCTCCGCAGGGCGTGTGCCAACTGATCGGGGATATCGGTATTTTGTCAACGAACTGCTCCTTAACCAGGAAAGGGTGGCTTTAACAACTCCTTTGCCTGCGTCTCTTGTAAAGTCATCCTATGACAAAAATCTTCAGGATGTCCTGGGCTCAGTGTGCCACTTATTATCAGCAGACTCGCATCAAACCAGTCTGGTGATGGCGCCAGCTATTGGCAATCTCCACTTAAAAAGAATCGAATTCATTCGTCTGGAAGAAAAGCAGGTCCTGGCAGTCCTCGTATCAAGTCTTGGTCCGGCACAAAATAAAATGCTCCGCCTCACGGAAGATATTTCGCAGGATCGGCTGATTTCGACCGCCAACTACCTCAACACCGAATACGGTGGACATCCCCTGGTATCCATTCGCCGAGAACTCCAGTTTCGGGTGGAAAAAGAACAGCAGCGGTGCGACAAACTTAAAAAGCGGGCATTTGATCTATGGGCTCAGGTTTTCACCACAGAAGACCATGCCGAGTTGTTAATCGAAGGGATCAATCATTTACTGGACCAACCCGAATTTCAGGGAGACTTGAAACGCATCAAGGCCCTTCTCAAGACAGTCGAGGAGAAACAACGTTTGATCGAATTACTGGATTTGTGTATGCAGCAGGACGGTCCGAGTGTCATTATTGGAGAGGAGCATCAGTTAGAAGAAATGCAGGGCTGTAGCCTTATTGCCAAGAACTACAAGATGGATAATGCTACCGTCGGTACGGTAGCCATTGTAGGGCCGAAGCGGATGGACTACCCCAAAATGATTGAGATTGTGAACACATCGGCAGCAAATGTTTCCGATTTCTTATCCAGAAACCCTGACCAGGGAATTTAAGGAACTATGAACAAGGAACAACCATTGGACGATATTGACGATTCAAATGAATCTAAAGAGCATTCCGAAGACTCATTTTCATCAGAGGAAGAAGAAATAGAGATTGTGGAAGAACCTCTTGACCCGTTGGAGCAGAAAGAGAACGAACTGAGTGACTTGAAAGAGGAAATGATGAGGCTCCGAGCGGAAACGGACAATTTCCGAAAGCGGTTGAGCAAGGAAAAAGAAGATTCCGTGCGCTATGCGAATGAAAAGTTGTTCAAGGACCTAGTCCCGATTTATGACAACTTGAAGCGTGCCCTTGAAGCTCCAGACGTTAATGTCAAAAGCCTCAAGGAAGGTGTCGACATGATCGGCAAACAGTTTTTAACCTTCCTTGAAAAACACCATGTCAAACCCATAGAAGCGCTTGGTGAAACTTTCGATCCAAACCTCCACGAGGTGTTGAGTCAGATTGAATCAGAAGAGCATGAAGAAGATGTCGTCATTGATGAATTTGGCAAAGGGTACTACATCCATGACCGGGTGTTGATGCCCTCAAAAGTTGTAACATCCAAAAAGCCTCAAGGTTCCTCCAGCGAGGAAAACGCCTCATCTGAAGAGACCGCTGGCTAAGCCGGATATACCCGGCCATGCCCGAACTTCCTGAAGTAGAGACTCTCAAGCGCGCTCTCGAACCTCTGATACTGGACAAGAAGTTTAAACGTCCTGTATTTTTTAGACAGGATTTACGTTTTCCCATCCCAATTGACACTCTCCAGGCCGAACTCCCGGGTCGAACTCTAAACTCAATTTGCCGAAAAGCTAAATACCTGCTTCTGGAAACCGGAAGCGGTGCCATGCTCTGGCATCTGGGGATGAGCGGGCGGGTGACACAGTACCCCACCAACCAGCCTCAGGAAAAGCACACGCACGCCGTGTTCAGCTTCTCAACAGACCTTCACCTTCACTTTATAGACCCGCGCCGGTTCGGTGCAATTCTCTGGATACCCAGAGGCTCCGGACATAAACTTCTCGATTCTTTAGGACCTGATCCTCTGGAACTATCCACAACAGGAGACGTTCTGTTTGACCGGGCGAAAACCTGCAAAGGTCCTGTAAAAAACTTTCTGATGAACTCACAACGATTGTCGGGGGTGGGCAATATTTACGCCTGCGAGGCTTTGTTTAAAGCCAGGATCAGCCCGCGTAAAGGTGCTCATAGGTTATCTAAAAAGGATTGGAACCTTCTCCTCATAAGTCTCCGCACTGTCCTGGAAAAAAGTATTGCGGCAGGAGGCACAACCTTAAGGGACTTTTTCGATGCCAATGGTCAACCTGGATATTTTGTATTAGATCTGGCTGTCTATGGAAAAGAAGGTGAACCATGCAAGCGCTGTGGTTCTGAAATTGCAAGAATCGTTCAAACCGGGCGGTCCACCTTCTTTTGCAAGACCTGCCAGAAAAAATAGTTTCGATAAATCGTCAAACTTCCATAAAATGGGCTCATGCAACCTTCAATCGGCCTGATCACACTGAACGCAAAGTTCATCCATTCATCGCTCAGTCTGCGCAGTTTGCGCAATGCAGCTCGAAATGCGGGATATCATTCTGCCTGGATTCGTGAGTTCACCATAAACCAGCCCATCTGGAAAATTGCCGCTGAGGTTCAAAAGCAAAACCCGGACATATTAGGAATCAGCATTTATATATGGAACAGGCAGAAGAGCCTGGAACTCATTGAAATGCTGCAAAAACAAAAACCGGAAATTAAAATTGTTGTCGGTGGCCCTGAGGTCTCTTTTGATGACGAACCTCCGGCAGGCTGCACACTAATAGCAGGTGAAGGCGAGGCCAAGTGGGTTGAGTATCTTGGTTTTGCGTGTGAAGGGAACCTGCCACCTGCCAATGTCCTGGAACGTTTTAAGACATTTGGAACCGATTTACCTTCCTTGGCAGCACCCTACCTGGAAGAGGATTTACCAGATTTAAGAAACCGTTACGCCTATATTGAAACCTCACGGGGATGCCCTTACCTTTGCTCATTCTGTCTTTCTGCGCTTGATGAAAAAGTTCGGTATTTTGACGAAGACCTGATTCGCGAGCAGTTGGCAATGCTGATCGAGGCCGGGGTCCGTAAATTCAAATTCGTCGATCGGACTTTCAATTTGAATCCCAAACGAATGAAAAGGCTTATAAAGTGGCTATCCCATTATGAGGATCGTGAATTTCACTTCGAGGTGGTTGGCGATATTTTAAGCGACGACATGCTGGATTTCCTGTCCAGTGTTCCAAAAGGAGTATTCCAGTTTGAAATAGGGGTTCAAACTTTAAACGAAGACGTCAATTCAAGAATGGATCGACGGCAGGACAACGCCAGACTATTTTCAGCAATTAAACGTCTCGTTCGAGAAGATAGAATCCATATCCATTGTGATCTCATATTCGGGTTACCGGGAGAAGGCCTTAAAGATGCCTTGAACTCCTTTGAGGAGGTTCTTCAACTCAAGCCACATGAGCTGCAGTTGGGTTTTCTTAAATTTCTACCAGGAGCCCCGATTAAAAACCTGATCAAGGAATTTGATTATCGATATCTTTCAACTCCACCTTATGAAGTGATCGCAAATCGCGACATGCCATCAAATGATATTATTTTTCTAAAAAACTTTGATGAAATTTTTGATCAGTTTTATAACTCCAAGCGCTTCCGGTTCACAATTGAGCACTTGTTTCAGACCATAAAACCCGTCGATCTTTTTTCTAAATTACTGGATCAAAGACAAAAAAGGTATTCCATGGATGAGCATTTGTCACTGGACAGCCAGTTCAGGCTTTTGTCGGATACTTTTGAACTTCATCAATCAGCGTTCACTCGCGACCTATTAAAACTTGATTTTCTATACCATCGGAAACAATTCCGATTGCCGGCCTTCATGCGTGAAGGAGTCTGGCATCTTCCCCGAAATAAACGGACCTCATGGGAGGGCGATCGAAAAACTCCCATCCACACTTTTATGCATACCCTCCATCAGGATGAAGCAGGAGTTCGGTTGAAAAGCTCTGAAGATCCTGTTTTCTATGCCCTCGTGCACCCCGAATGCGATTCAGGTTATTTTACCCACCCCACCCTTCACCGTATCTGACCCCATCTTTCTCCTCACTTTCAGCACCTAAAAAACGAGTTCAAATTCCGATCTGAACGTTATATAGTGTATTTTTGCTCACATTTCACCTGTCACCAGAAAAGATGCCATGAAAAAAGGATTGAATTGGAAAAGCCGTATTGTAACGGGAGGCGATAAACGTTCTCCAAACCGCGCCATGCTCCGCGCTGTGGGGTTTAAAGATGACGACTTTGAAAAACCCATTTTGGGAGTCGCGAATGGTCAAAGTAATATCACGCCCTGTAATGCCGGCCTCGGCCGCCTGGCGGATGTCGCTTCTGAAGAAATCTCGCGTTTAGGGGGAATGCCCCAGATGTTCGGGACTATCACCGTGAGTGACGGCATTTCTATGGGAACGGAAGGAATGAAATGCTCTCTCGTCAGCCGGGAAGTCATTGCTGATTCAATCGAAACCGTTTGTCGCGGAGCCAGTATGGATGGTGTCATCGCCATTGGTGGCTGCGATAAAAATATGCCCGGTGCGATGATCGCCATGGCAAGACTCAATATACCCAGTATTTTTGTCTATGGGGGAACTATCAAACCTGGGCACCTTGAAGATCGCGACCTTACGGTCGTTTCATCCTTCGAAGCGGTTGGCCAATTCAGCGGGGGCAAAATAGATCATGATGAGTTGACCGCAATAGAAAAAAACGCCTGTCCTGGAATGGGGTCCTGTGGTGGCATGTTTACCGCCAACACCATGTCCGCCGCCTTCGAAGCAATCGGCATGAGCCTGCCGTACAGCTCTACCATGGCCAATGAGGACAAGGAAAAAGAAACCAACACCAGGGAAGCAGCGGATGCATTGCTCAATATGCTCGAAAATAATATCCGGCCCAGTGACATCATCACGCGCAAGTCTCTTGAAAATGCACTTGCCGTTATCATGGCCGTTGGCGGATCGACCAATGCTGTCCTGCACTTTCTAGCCATCGCACACTCAATGGGAGTCCCGCTCACTATCGATGATTTTGAAATGGTACGACGAAAGGTTCCGGTGTTCTGCGACTTAAAACCTTCTGGTCGATATGTAACAGTTGATCTGCATCAGCAGGGCGGAATACCCCAGGTCATGAAGCAACTCCTGAACGCAGGACTTTTGCATGGCGACTGTATAACCTGTACGGGCAAGACTGTCGCTGAAAACCTGAAGGATATTCCTGATTCTCCGCCGACAAATCAGAAAGTTATTCTGCCGGTAGACAAGCCTAAATCTGTTCAGGGACATCTCGCCATACTCAAAGGGAATCTTGCAGAAGAAGGTTCCGTTGCCAAGATTTCCGGGATCAAAACCAAACGTATTGTTGGACCGGCCCGTGTTTTTGAATCTGAAGAAGACTGCCTGAACGCTATTCTGCAGGACAAGATCAAAGCAGGTGATGTTGTTGTTATCCGCTATGAAGGGCCACAAGGCGGCCCCGGTATGCGTGAAATGCTCGCACCAACGGCAGCCATTGTGGGCAAGGGCCTGGGTGATCAGGTCGGACTCATTACGGACGGGCGCTTTTCGGGGGGTACGTTTGGGCTGGTTGTCGGTCATGTTGCGCCAGAAGCCCAGGTCGGTGGAACCATTGCATTCGTCAATGAAGGTGACCAGGTCACGATTGATGCAGAACACAACCTGATCCAGGTAGAAATCTCTGATGAAGAATTGCAGAAAAGAAAGGCCGGTTGGACCGCGCCTCCTATCAAATACGATTCAGGAGTCCTGGCCAAATACGCCAAACTGGTCTCATCTGCATCGCTTGGGGCGGTAACTGACTCGAAGATATAGATACCTTTTTATAAAAAGTTCCTGAACCTTCGCAATCCCACTCTCACTTGGCAGGTAAGTTCCTTGAAAGACACCCGGATGCCGGATGGGCTTTTTGCCGGACCGAAAAGAATCAATTTATATTACCTGCATGAGCTGTTTCGCCATTCCGCCACCATGGTCCGGTCGGAGGTCAAACAGGAATTGGGTGAGGACATTGCCTTGAATGCCGGGATGTGGGGGGGCTCCTATCTGGTGGCTGATGACACGGGTGTCTCAAAAACCAATGTCGTCCGTTTGTATTGCATCACCTCTGTTCCAAACAACAGCATCCTGGATAAAAAAGAAAACCTCGACAGCTTCATGGACATTTACCGGAAGCGACTGCAGGAAAACTTCAAACAATACTCACTTGAACTGGTCGATCCAAAATGGGGAGAACCCATTCCTTATACCAATCGCGCACGGCCCACCACCGCCATGCAACTGTGGGATGCAACGAAACGGGTTTCTTTCGTTCGTGTTTTTTTTGTCTGGAATGAAGCGACGTGGGCCGATTCGATTATTTATGACACCATTCGAAATATTAAGGTCATCAAGGAATTACTCAATATCGATTCCAGACCTCCTGTGAAAGAAGTACAGGAGCTGAAATTTTTACTGCAGGATGTCCTCATCATCTATTTTACTTTGCGCCCAATATTAACTCCCGATTTTGTCGAGCACGCTGAGCCCACCATTACCGAGTTGTTCAATCATTTCATAAATGGAATGCATGATCCCGAACTTGTAAAAGCTCAGTTTATGCAAGTGTACTCCAACGCTCTTGTTTACGGCTACGAGGAAGCGCTGGCCCCCGCATACAAGGAAGAAGGGCTCAATATCCACCGCATAGAAGACTGGCCGGCCGAAAAAATCAACTATGTTCCAGATTCCATAAAGACAATTCTGGCACCGGCTCTGGAAGCCAAATTCCGCTGGTTTCGGAAAAACCTGAACTCTTCGAAATAACCTCAATCCTTCTCAGAAAAGAATATTTTTTCCTAAACAAACTTTAGAAATATCCAATCTGACAATCCTTTTTGGCCATTAGTTTCCCGATTACCGCCATTCCAGACAGCTATTGCCATAGGTGTCGAACCGACAAACTGTGCATCTTCTTCCTGATCATCGACCAGTTTTCTTTTCAATACCACCTGCCAGTGTTTGCCATCATGATATCCCTGCCCTGACACATCCTGCTGATCCTGCCGTGTCAGGGTGCTGTATCCCTCAGCGTTGAGGTCCTCAACAGGGCTGGGCACGTTGTCGGGCGCTCGCCCTCGCAATGACAGATCCCGGCTAGCTTTCCAGATCCAGATATTTACTGTCTCCCCTTCACTCCCCATGGTGATGGAGGGTAATTCCTTATTTCGGTTCAAAGGAAACAAAGCGGCGGCCTGGTCAGTGTACATACGTGTCTGGCCCTGCCCGGAATCCACATCCTTGTCATCCCATTCAATATGCAAAGCGATTTCCTTTTCATTTCGCGCGGCGCTCACTCTCACCTCTTTTACAGAGGGGTTTGGCCATTGGGGGTTCGTGATTAATTGGGGACCCAGTTCAATGGTGACCTTTTTCGGGCCTTCGGCAGATTTCCAGAACCCTGACCGGGGAGACAAAGGTAATTCTCCCGAGTAACGCTTGACTTCAATGGTAGAGGAACAGATGCCCTCCTCATCGCAATTGGTGAATACAGAATGATTACCACACGCAGACAGTCCGAAAACAATCAGGACCAGGGAGATGATTTTAAATTTCCATGATATTTCCAGTTTCTTAAAACGCATCGGCTATTTTCTTTACCTCCTGTTTCAATTCTTTAGAGATTGGGCCCACCACTACAATATTTAAGGACTCAGGAATTAAAATTTCACCTGCAACACGTTTGCAATCATCGAGTGTCACGGCTCTCATACATTTCTGCTCCTCTTCCACAGACATTACACTGGAATACAATTGTGGAAAACCATAGCGATCTATTTGCTTATACGGATCATCAATGTCCAGTTCCAGATCGAAATCATACCGATTTTTCACATGCGCCAGCTCTTCCTCTGTCGGCCCCTCGTCAACGAACAATTTAATTTCCTTATAGAGGATTTCGAGGACCTGCCGGGCTTTTTCGGGACTGACCTGAACATCGAAATCAAATGTACCGGTATCGGACCAACTGGTTGCCCGACATTCTACTGAATACACCAGACCGCGATCTTCCCGGAGTGAACGCTGCAACCGTGAGCAAACACCGTCATCAAAAATACGGCCTATCAGGCAAAGAGTGAAATAATCCGGGTGATTATACGACCGTGATCGAAAACAAAACTGCAATTGAACCTGGCTGTCTTGATCTTCCTGAAAAAGTACGGCGGATTTTTCCTGTTTTTCTTTTAAGTCAAAAAACTCATTCGTAACAACTGTTCCCTTTCGCCCCCAACCTCCAAAATGCCTGTGGACGAGCTCCATGAAACTATCATGCTGAAGTGCTCCCGCTCCAACCAGAACAGAATTCCCGGGATTGTAAAACTTCTCAAAATAACCTTTCAACATCTCCGTATCAATGGCCTGGATAGTTTTTTCAGTCCCAATGGTAGGCCAGGACAAAGGGTCACCCTCGTACAACAGTTGGCATGCCAGATTGTTGATATTGATGTTCTCGCCCTTGTCGTTCAGATCTTCAAGGCACTCTTCCAGAATAATCTCCCTTTCCAGTTCCAATCCGGGAAACGTGGGCTCATCAAAAAATTCTGCGAGCAATTCCACGGCCCGGTCCAGAAACGACAGATGTGGACTAAATCCAAATGATGTGTATTCACTGTGTGTTGCCGCTCTCAGATCTCTTCCAATCGTTTCAAATTCACGATTGAGGGAAAGGGAATCCGGAAACCTTGAATTTCCTCTAAACAGCATGTGCTCGAGGAAATGAGAAATACCATTATTTTCCTTTGTTTCCATACGAAGCCCTGCACGCACCATGAGCGAAATTTCCACCGTATGCAAATGGGGCATTTCCACTGTCACCACGGTCAAACCATTTTCGAGAATTACCTTTTGGGGCCGGATGTTTGAAATGGGAGGACCCGTTTTTATTTTATTCAAAAAATTTCTCCTGCCAACTGAGTAGCCGGACGGGGTATAATTCGTGGATTTTAAATCAACCGACTCATTCTCACAAGCTGATATGAAACATTCCGACTGGGCTCAGAAAGATTATGAAATTGCCCGAGCGTTTATAGAAGATCATGAAGAGCTGGCTTCGAAAAACCCTTTGTTAGATTGCGGGCAGGGAGTGACTGCCATTTTACCTCTGGAGGTCCCTGGATTGGGGTTTCGTTTGCATGGATTGATTATGCTGGCTCCTCTCCCCTTGTTTATAGTTTGCGCTATTCTGGTTCCGATATTTGGATTTTCCGGAAATTGGGAAATCTCCCTGACCACTATTTCAATCACATTTGGTTGCGCCATCATGATCCTGGGATTATTCAGGGCAATCAGACTGGTTGTGGGACAACGGGAAACTTTTCCCCGACAATATTTTTCTACAATTGGGCCACAAGGACTGTCCATGCATTTTAGCCGCCTTCAGATTCCTTTCTGTAACCCCAGACAGGAACTTCTTTGGAAAAATATGGAACATTTTGAATTAACAAAAATATTTTTTCTTCCTGGAATATTAATTTTTAAACCAATGCTTTCTGCTGTTAGCGCAAAATCAAAGGAGGGTACTTCCGTTATCCTGCCGGCCCCTTATTCCCAGAATGGTCTGTCTCGCTTGCAAAATCTATTAAATTCTTCACAGCGTTAAATATCATTCAAAACGAATTGCTCCTTTTCCCACGACCTCTTCCACCTGGGCAATCAGATCATCCGTCGGGTTAACCGTGAGGTCCATCAGCAGGGTGCGTGTGTGCTGGTCCTGGTCTGGAAAAATAAATCGTACTTTCACCTGGTTTTGCCCTCGATGATGAGCCAGAACTTCATGCAGGGATTTTAACGTACTGGATTCCAGGCCGAGGGTCCGGATATCGATGCTTACTTTTCCCTGGAAGTGATTCTTATAGTCCTCCAGTAAAAATATTTCGTCGACGATCACTTTCGTACCCTGAACATCCCCGGATTCCACTTTTCCTTTGACCAGAATTGGCTGATCGTCTTCCAGCAAGGTCGCACAGCGTTCATATATATCCGGCCAAACGGTGAGCTCCACAGTCCCCTGTAAATCCTCAAGGGTGACCAGCCCCATTTTATCTCCCTTGCGCGTCACCTTGGTGATCACTCTGGCGGGAATTCCGGCCAACGTAACTTTTGCTCCATTGCTGCTTTCGGCAATTGATGCTGTGGTGGCATTCGAAAACCAGGCCATATCGCGTTGGAAACGATTCAAGGGGTGTCCTGAAACATAAAACCCCAAAGTTTCCTTTTCATATTTCAACCGATCACGCTCGGACCAGTCTTCAACTTTTTTAATGCTCGCGGACATCAAGTCCGATTCAGATTCCTGAATTCCATCAAACAAACTGCTTTGCCCCATCTCCCGATCCCGTTGCCGAGCCTGCCCAAGATCCATATACACCTGGAGGTTTTTAACCATCACGGCACGGCTTTCTTCGAAAGAATCACAGGCTCCACTTTTTATCAGGCTTTCAATCACTCTTCTATTCACCTGCCCAAGGTCCACATTTTCGCAAAACTGTTTAATGGAATTGAAACGTCCCAATTCCTCCCGGGTTTCAATGATAGAATCAATTGCCTTGGCTCCCACATTTTTGATCGCACCAAGGCCAAACAACAATTTATCTCCAGAGATGGAGAAGTCACATTGCCCTTCATTTACATCGGGCGGCAGGATATTGATATCCGATTCACGGCAATCATTAAAATAGCGAATCACTTTATCCGTATTGTCCATTTCACTGGTGATCAGTGCTCCAAAAAACGGCAAGGGATGATGGGCTTTTAGATAAGCTGTCTGGTAAGAAATCAACGCATAGGCAGCACTGTGTGATTTATTGAAGCCGTAGCCCGCGAACTTTTCCATCAGGTCGAATATCTTTTTCGCTTTTTTCTCAGGTACTTTGTTGGAGTGGCTTCCTTCCATGAATTTTTCACGCTGGCGGGCCATTTCTTCCGGTTTCTTTTTTCCCATTGCCCGGCGCAAAAGATCCGCATCACCCAGAGTAAACCCAGCGAGCACGTTTGCGATCTTCATCACCTGCTCCTGATACAAAATAACCCCATGCGTCTCTTTCAAAATAGCTTCTAATTGGGGCAGATCGTATTTCTCCTCCATGGTGCCGTGTTTGCGTTTGACGTAGTCATCAATCATCCCGCTCTCAAGCGGCCCAGGGCGATACAATGCTAGCAAGGCGATGATGTCTTCAAAACAATCCGGTTTCATTTTTACCAGAAGGTCACGCATACCGGAGCTTTCAAGTTGAAACACCCCTAGTGTCCGCCCTTCCCCAAGCAACTTGAACGTCTCAGCGTCATCTTTCCTAATGGCATTGATATCGAGGTCCAGCCCAGTGGAGCTTTTAAGGAGCTTGAGGGCATTGTCGATCACCGTCAAAGTTCGCAAACCCAGGAAATCCATCTTCAACAATCCCAGCTTTTCGATATTGTTCATCGAAAACTGGGTTGTGATTTCGTCGTTGCCTCCCTTGTACAGGGCACAGAATTCAGTCAGAGGCTTGGGAGAAATCACGACCCCTGCAGCATGCGTGGAACAATGCCGAGGCAATCCTTCAAGGCTCACAGCGATGTCCAACAACTCATCGACCTGCTTGTTCTCCTTGCGCATGGATTTAAATTTGGATTCTTCCTTGAAAGCCTCCGCCAGGGTGATATTCAGCTTATTGGGCACAAGTTTGGCGATTTTATCGACATCTCCATAAGGCATTCCCAATACCCGGCCGACATCCCGGAGAACCCCTTTGGCATTCATACTGCCGAAGGTGATGATCTGGGTAACAAACTGATTCCCACCGTATTTTTTCGAAACGTACTCGATAACCTTTTCACGCCCATGGATACAAAAGTCGATATCGATATCAGGCATGCTGACACGCTCAGGGTTCAGGAAGCGCTCAAACAACAGGTCATATTGCATGGGATCCAGATCCGTAATACGGAGACAATAAGCCACAAGACTGCCCGCAGCAGACCCGCGCCCTGGCCCCACCGGGATGTCATTCACCTTGGCATAATGGATAAAATCCCAGACTATCAGGAAATAGCCGGGGTACCCCATCTTCTCAATAATATGTAACTCTTCTTCGAGTCGCTCTTCATAAGGCTTTTTATCAAACTCCAGCCCCAGAGCCTTAAATTCAGAGAATCGCTCTTCAAGTCCCTTCCGAGAAATCTCAATCAAATAAGTATGGAGGGTGTACCCTTCCGGAACCGGGTACTCGGGCAGGTTGTCGATTCCAGTTTCGATTTCCACATTGCAGCGTTCGGCAATTTTGATGGTGTTTTCAATTGCCTCCGGAACATCCTTAAACACCTCCTTCATTTCTTCAGGGGATTTAAAGTAATACTCGTCCGACGGATACCGCATGCGGTATTGGTCATCCATGGTTTTACCCGTCTGCAGACAAAGCAGGATTTCATGCGCTCGAAAATCTGACTTTTCGAGATAATGGCAATTGTTGGTCGCAACCAGGGGTAAATTGAGATTTTTTCCGAGGGTGATTAACTCGCGGTTTATTTTCTTCTGCCAGTCCTGTCCATGGTCCTGCAACTCAAGGTAAAAGTTATCCGGGCCCATGATTTCCATATATTGCTGAGCCACCTTGGTAGCCCGTGGCAGGTTTTCCTTGCCAAGGTTGTGAGCTATCTCACCTCGATTGCAGCAACTCAGGGCAATGAGACCGTCCGCATTCGAAGCCAAAAGCTCCTTATCTATTCTAGGTTTATAGTAAAAACCCTCAAGGTAAGCACGAGTAACTAATTCCAACAGGTTTTTGTATCCCCTGTCATTTTTTGCGAGCAGGAGGAGATGGTAGGAAGCGTCTCGCAGTTGATGGTTTGCATCCTTCTCCTTTTTCAATCGGCTCTCCGGCGCCACGTAAACTTCACAGCCAATGATCGGTTTGAGGCCATGTTTTTTGGCTCCCTGAAAAAACTCAAGAGCCCCGAAAAGGTTGGAGTGGTCCGTCATCGCCACCGCAGGCATTTTGAATTCTGCGGCACGCTTGAACAGGTCTTCATGCCGCAAGGAGGAGTCAAGCAGGCTGAAGTGGGTATGTACGTGGAGATGGACGAAATCCGAATGTTTCAAGAAGGGCCTCCCCTAAAATTTCCATTTTGCTTTGGGCGGGGGTTTGAGGAATTAAAAAAGGGCTTTTTCTACGGGAAGATATTCCCTTTGCATCGCTTCGGCTACTGCGGGATGCGTGATATGACCTCCGAAGGTGTTGAGTCCGTGTCTCAGCTCCTGGCTGTCTCTTAATGCCTTATTGAGTCCTTTTCCGGCAAGTTCCCGGGCATAGTGGAGCGTCGCATTGGTCAAGGCATAAGTTGAGGTACGGGCTACCGCTCCGGGCATATTAGCTACACAATAATGAACCACCCCATCCACCACATATATCGGATCGCTATGGGTTGTGGGTTTCGAAGTCTCCATGATACCGCCCTGGTCGATACCCACGTCGACGATGACTGAGCCTGGTTTCATATGTCCCAGCATTTCCCTCTGGATCAGGCGGGGAGCACGGGCTCCAGGGACAAGAACGGCACCTATAACCAAGTCAGCCAGTTCAAGGAACTCCATCAGGTTGAGCTTGGTAGACATTATCGTTTTGACCCGTCCACCAAAGATATCGTCTATATAGCGCAGTCGATCAAGGTTGATGTCCAGCAAAGTAACGTAAGCACCAGTACCCACAGCCATTTTTGCAGCGTTCACGCCAACAACACCGCCACCTATGATGACAATATGGCCTGGATCGACCCCCGGCACTCCACCCAGCAGGATCCCTCGTCCACCGGTTTCGCGTTCAAGGTATTTGCCACCTTCATTGACCGACATCCGACCTGCAACTTCGCTCATGGGGACCAGAAGTGGCAAGCCTCCATTGGCTGACTGTACTGTTTCATAGGCCAGACCAGAAACTTTGCGCTGTAAAAGGGCGTTGGTCAAATCCGGGGCTGGGGCCAGGTGGAGATAGGTATAAAGCAACAGATTTTCCCGAAGACGGTCATATTCTTCCGGGATCGGCTCCTTCACCTTGATGATCATTTCAGCTTTTTGAAACACATCATCCTGGCTCGCAATAATCGCACCCACCTTTTCATAGTCCTGATTCTCGATCCCGCTGCCAATCCCGGCCCCGTCTTCGACCAGGACCGTGTTCCCATCCTGCACCAGCTCCGCAGCCCCGGCAGGGGTCAGGGAAACCCGGTATTCATCCAGTTTGATTTCTTTAGGAATGCCGACGATCATAAGAGTTATTGGTAAGTCGCTGAAGGTTGATGAATAGATTAACTTGATGTGGTGATCATATTACCGACTTTACACCCTCAGGGAAAACCCAAATTTTTGCAACCTTCGCTTTCAGGTTGAAAAATATTGAATGGCCCACTTTAAACTTTTGATTTTGCTTATATTGCTTTAAAAACACATTAACAGGGCTAAACTCAAGATGATTAATTTAAAGCCTCATAAAATTGGGCTCTGGATACTTTTCGGATTGTTTTGCTTCCGGGTCTCAGCCCAGCTCCTGCAGAATTTTTATCCTGTTTCATTTTTGCCTCCATTTGATGACTGGCACAGCGGTGCACTTCCCTATGGGATTCTGGTAGGGTTTCAAATTGTTATTATCGTCCTCTGCCTTTTAGCCATTCAGGACGTGAGCAACCCCATCCCCAAACCAGACAGGGAAAAGGGCAAATATTTGCTGACCATTGGGTGTTTTTATTTTGTAATTATGGTTGTTCGTCTGGCAGGGGGTTACACCTTTGCCTCTTCAATTCATTGGTTCAACGTTAGAATCCCAACTATTTTCCACCTGGTGCTCGCATCCTTTATTCTGCTATATGGGCACTTCCATTTATATAATTCAAAGATCGCGAAATAAATGAATCCGGCAAATAAAACATTGTTAACTCATATTACCTATCCCGCAGTAATGACAGCAGGGATTACTGCTCATATTGTTTTTATGGGATGGGGATTGAATGTAATGCTTTCCACTTACCTGCCCATCCTGGCCGGTGCCGCTCTAATAACCCTGACGGAGCACAAACTCGTCTACAGAGGACAATGGACGGGAAGAAAAAAAGATGTAATAGAAGATGGAATTTATATGGCTCTGATTCAAATAGCATTGCCTAGAATAATAATGGCAGGCTTTTCCCTTTATTTACTGGAGATTTTGAGAGAAAGTGAGACGATTTCTCTAAAATTCTGGCCTCATGACTGGAATACAGGCTCGCAGGTTATCCTCATGCTTTTGTCAGCCGACTTTTTCAGATACTGGCTGCACCGGGCGAGCCATGAATGGGCTTATCTCTGGAGGCTGCATGCTGTACATCATTCTCCACATAAGCTCTACTGGTTTAATGTGGGTCGGTTCCACCCCATCGAAAAATGCCTGCAGATGCTCTTTGACACTATTCCATTTGTTTTGCTTGGAGTCGGAGAGCAGGTCTTTGCTCTGTATCTCGTTTTCTATTCCATCAATGGATTTTTTCAGCATTGCAATATTGAATTAAAACTTGGACCATTAAACTACCTCATCAGCGGACCGGAATTGCACCGCTGGCACCATTCCCGTCTCCCTGAAGAGTCTAATCAAAACTATGGGAACAATTTGATCCTCTGGGATTTGCTGTTTGGCACCTGGTTCCTGCCTGAAACCCGACAGGTAGGTGAATTGGGGCTGACAAACAGAAGCTATCCCATGAGATTCCTGGATCAGCTAAAGGCTCCTTTTATTAAAGGTCTGGATAAGGATTAAAATTTTGAGCCTCATTTCTGATGGCATCACCAATATTCTTTTAAAAACCCAGATGGCGCTTGTGAAACATGGGTTGTGGGGCGAATTTCTTGAACAAACAAAAACTCCTTTAAAGATTCAAAAACGTTTGCTCTTCAAACAGCTCGATCAAAACCAGACGACCCGATATGGGAAGGAGCACCATTTTTCTAAAATACGTACTATAGAAGAGTTCAAAAAAAATGTTCCCATCAACCAGTATGAAGACCTGGAACCGTATTTTGATCAAAACGAATCAAGGACAGAGACAGGTCTGACCCAGGAGCGTCCTTCCCTATATCTGCAAACCAGCGGAACAACCGACCGGCCCAAAAACATTCCCCTGACAAATTCGGCTGCCGAAGAACTAAAGAACAGTCAGACCCTTTTCGCATTTGCACACCACCAGGGTATTCAAGGTATTTACAAAGGAAAGCTTCTGACAATTTCAGGGATGCGTGTGGAAGGAAAGTTGGAAAATGGCAAAGCTTACGGTTCTATGTCAGGGATGATCAGTCATTCCATGCCATTTATTTTAAAGTCGAAATATGTTGTTCCCAATGCGGTTTTAAGAGTTTCTGATTACCAGCTCAAATACCTCATGATCGCAGCCCTTGGTTTAAAGGAACGCGATATCACCTGGATGGTCAGTGCCAATCCTTCCACTTTTTTTAAAATTCTTGAAGTCATGGAGAACAACCTGGATTCCTTGATTAAATTGCTTGATACCGGGGATACTACAAACCTGCCAGCAGGATTCAAGCAAATTTCGACTCGCCGTTTTAGAGCAAAAAAGGATCGGGTTCAGGAACTGAAAACCTTATCCAGAAGCAGCCCCCTCAGTTTCAGCAGGATCTGGCCAAACCTGAAGGCAGTGACTACCTGGACTGGCGGGAATTGCGGACTCCTTCTCACAAGACTTGAAAATCTTCTCGCCCGCGAAACACGGATTACCGAGCTGGGTTATATAGCAACCGAGTTCAGAGGCAGCGTGTTGGTAGACACTAAAAATAACACCTGTGTTCCAGCGATTACTGAAAATTTTTACGAATTCATAGAACCCGACAGATGGAATTCTGGCAGTGTGGAGACTATGACTCTGGATCAGGTTGAGGTTGGGAAACAATACTACGTCATCGTCACCACCAGGAGCGGACTTTACCGATACTTCATAAATGATATTGTTGAGATCACTGGGAAGTTCAATCAGACTCCCACTATTAAGTTTGTTCAAAAAGGCAAAGGGATCACAAACCTGACCGGAGAGAAATTGACCGAGTTTCAGGTTTTAAAAGCCATGGAATCCATCCCATGCATGACTAAATTAGATGAATATTTCTTTTTATTGATAGGAGACCCGGGCACCTTGCAATATAGGCTCTATATTGAGATACCACCCAGACCAGATATCTCAAAAAACCTCGACCAGGAATTATCAAACCTGAATATCGAATTTGCTTCAAAGCAAAAAAGTGGCCGCCTTTTACCCACGAAAGTTTTCTTCTTAACACCGGGTTGCGGGGAAGCTTACAAGCAACAAGCCATCGCCGGAGGACAGAGGGAGTCTCAATACAAAACTATTTATCTCCAATACCTGACGGATTGTAACTTTGATTTCGAGCCCTACATTATTTCTTCCACATGAAGATCAAAGACCTCACTTTAAGAAAACTTTCTATCCCCTTTAGAACAGCATTCAAGCACGCCTCGGCCACAAGACTGGAAACAGAATCGGTGATCGCAATAGCGGAATCAGAATCAGGAAAAATGGGTTACGGAGAAGGCTGTCCCCGCTCCTATGTCACAGGTGAATCCCAGGAAAGCTGCCTCCAATTCTTTGAAAAACATAAGCCTGATTTTCCACAACTCCATGGCCTCAATCAACTGCGGGAATGGGTTGCGCAAAACCGATCAACCATCGATTCAAACCCAGCCGCATGGTGCTCAATAGAAATGGCCATACTCGATCTTATTGCAAGAGAAAGAAATGTTTCTGTTGAGGACTTGCTATCGCTGCCTGAAATCTGCGGTTCATTCAAATACACAGCGGTGATGGGTTTGAACAGCCTGCCGTCCTTTAAAAAACAACTGCAGCGGTATCTGGAAATCGGATTTACTGATTTCAAAATAAAAATCTCGGGAAAACTTGAGGAAGACAAGGAACGAATTGAACTTTCAACTTCTTTTATCAATGATCCATCAAAAATCCGTCTGGATGCCAATAATGTATGGGACCAGCCAGAGGATTGCATTCAATACATGGAAAGTTTGGAACCTTCCTTTTTTGCCATTGAAGAACCCATTTCAAAAAATGATTTTAAGGGTCACAAAAATATCTTTGCGGCATTGAAACTGCCAATAATTCTGGATGAAAGTTTTTGCAGGTTATCTCAATTCGATGAACTACAAGAGGTTCCAGTAAAATTTATCCTCAACATTCGGGTTTCTAAAATGGGAGGAATCCTGCGTTCTCTGGAAATCATCCAGGAAGCTAAACGTTTAAATATTCCTGTGATTGTTGGAGCCCAGGTGGGGGAAACCAGTTTACTGACCCGGGCAGCGCTTACCCTTTGCAGTGCCTTTCGGGATAATATCGTTGCACAGGAAGGGGCCTTTGGGACCCACCTTCTGGAATACGACATCACCCCCTCCCCCCTCATGTTTGGTACCAAGGGAAATCTGAATGCATCAAAAGCAGGCCAAAAGCCCGGGCTGGGGATCCATGTAGATTCCAAAACCCTTAACGCTTTTACTTTTCACTGATTATTGAATTGCATACAAATACACCTTTAGACCTCAAAATTATCTGCAAGTCTTGATTAACCGTCATATAATCAATTGTAGGAAAGTCACATATTCCGTTTATCAATTGTTGGGGGAACTCATATGTTTCGTTCATTTTCCTTTTTGATTGTTTTCGCCATCATGTCAGGTTGCGCAGTTCCTAATACGGCATCAGTAAAAAGTTATGGAAATTTACCTGAGGCTTTGCCTGACACCGAAGGCGAACTCCTGTTTGTCGATGTACAATGCACGGTATGTCATGGGCATCAGGGGGCTGGGAATGGGTTTCTGGCAGAGGGATTGGCGGCTTCGCCACCCGATTTCACAAATCCGTCGATTATGAACTCAAAGAGTGACCAGGCTATTGCTCAGGCAATCCGGAACGGAAAAGGCAAAGTCATGCCCGCTTATCCGCGCCTTACGGGCTCTCAGGTCAATTCGCTGGTACAGTATATCCGAGGTTTATCCCGCGACCCTGCGTAATCCAACACTCGCATTGATCTTCGGCTGTAAATCCGATACATTGGCCCTAATTCAACTTCAAAAAATAAACTGTGGAAAACGCTACCGATACAACATTTGAGCAACGCGTACAAGACCAACTGGCCAACGGCCAGACTCTCCTGGACCTCGAAAACCAGGCGATAGGTGTTAAGGAGCTTGAGCAATTGCGTGAAATAGAATGTTTCACGCAGGTGCAAAAGCTTTACCTTGGCAATAATGAGCTAACCGATGACACCCTCATTCCTCTCGAAAAACTGGGAGGGAATCTGCATTCTTTGTATTTGAACAACAACCTCATAGGAGATGCCGGTGCAGAAACATTAGCCAATTCTCCTCTGATGGGTTCTATCAGGTGTTTAATGCTTGAAGGTAATAGCATTGGCCCCAAGGGAGCCAAAGCGCTGGCAAACTCCCCGTATTTTCAAAAACTGGAAGAATTGTTTCTGGATTCCAACCCCATTGGGGCAGATGGAGTTCTCACATTGTCTCAGTCGAACAATTTCCCCAACCTGAAGGCCCTCCACCTTGATAGTACGGGAATGGGAGATGGAGGGGTGATAGCCCTGTCAAACACCAAAACACTTTTAGGACTTGAGCGTCTCTATTTATGCTCCAACCACATAGGAAATGTTGGCGCACTGGCACTCGCCAAATCTGACAGTCTGAAAACATTGCGGGTTCTTAGCATCTGGCGCAATGAAATACGGGATGAGGCAGGTGAGGCCATGATCGCCTCATCGACCTTCGACAATCTGGAGCGACTCTATATGAGCCTCAATTTAATTGAACGTCCAGTTAGAAAAAAAATCAGAGGGTCAGATCTCGCCAAACGGCTCAAAACGCTGGTAATGGATTAGGAGAAAACGCCATGGATGATGGCAAGGAAACATATAAATATGGATATGGGAAACTGTTTAACGTCCTGTTCCACGCAGGGGTTATCTTCAACGTCTGCCTTGTGATCTGGATTTTTCTGTTCTTCTTTGAAGTTATCTGATACCTGCCAGTTATTCCGGACGGAAGGCGTTTAAATACTTCGGCGGGAAGTAGCCTTTACCAATGTATCCGTATTTTTCCAGGCAATCTTGTCTTCGGGGACCAGGAAATCTCCGGCAGCATTCCTGAACGGTCGCCACTCATGGTCGATGTATAGTTCGCTGGGTCGAAAGTTGGCTTTATAGGATAGCGATTGATTCTGGGCAATATAATAACCGAGATAAGTATAAGGAATTCCACGCCCAAGCGAATACTCGATCTGCTTGACCACACTAAACGTACCGATAGGCAGCTTTTCAAGATCCGGCTGGTAAAATGTATAGATACAAGAAAATGTTTTACGGGTCACATCACCCAGAGCCGCACCGATGAGTTTGCCGTCCAGATAATATTCGAATTCCACCCCGAAAGAACCCTTTCCATAAAATGACAACTTAAAATTTTGTAAATCCTCGACATCATCCTGAAGGGATTTAAAACGTGTTTTGTGGGCAAGATACAAGTCGAATTTTTCAGGTGTGAATCGAGGGGCTCCAATTCTGATTTGGACATCTTTACAAGCCGCAACTGCCCTTTTCTGACTCCGGTTTATTTTGTAGTCATAAGTCCGAACCCGGATGGGAACACACGCATGGCAGGCCCCACAATTCGGTCGAAAAAAATATTCCCCAAAATGCCTCATCCCGTGAACCAGAAGGTATTCAAACTCCACCTCGGACAGATCTTCAAGTAAATATTCCTCGAAGACGGAATAGCGGTCATTAAAATAACCACACTGAAAAGGTTTTGAGTCGATGAAGTGAGCTAGCATTGTATGTAATTTTGAAAAAAGCCACGAAACTGTGGGCAGGGGTACGGCTTATTATAAACCATTTTTATCTACCAAAATCAAATTACCACCATACATAATAATCTACTTTAATAATTTGATCGATTTGCCAATTTATGCTTAACTTTTGCAGCGACCTTCCACTCCCCCCAAAAGGGCGTTACCGGATCAAATCCTTGAAAGTATCGGTCATCATTCCCACGTTGAATGAAGAAAGCAGCCTGTCCAGCACACTGGACCACCTGGTTTCACTTGAACCGGATGAAATTATTATTTCAGACGGAGGCAGTACCGACAATACACGGAAAATAGCCCACCGGTACCCAATCCATTGGGTTGAAGGTCCTCCAGGGCGCGGGTGTCAGATGAACAGCGGAGCCCAAAAGGCCCAAGGGGATATCCTCCTGTTTCTGCACGCAGACACTATTCTCGACCGGGCTGGTTATTGTAAGATGAAGTCTATAATGAGTGAAGGAACACTGGTAGGGGGAGCATACAGCCTCAATATTTCGTCCCCGCAAAAGTCCCTTCGGCTTATTTCCCATTTTGCCAATTTCCGTGCCAGAACTTTCAATATGGCCTATGGCGACCAGGCTATTTTTGTGACCGTTGAAACTTTTAACAAGTTGAACGGATTTCAGCCGCTTCCAATCTGCGAGGACCTCGATTTCTACAAGAGGCTGAAATCTCAGGGAAAAGTCTCCATACTCCGACACAAAGCCAACACTTCCTCCCGACGCTGGGATTATGACGGTGTCTTTTTCTGCACCCTGCGCAACACACTCATTGCAGGAGCTTTCCTTCTGGGATGTTCTCCTCGCATTCTGAGCCGGTGGTACCCGTCCAGGCGATGACAGGTTGATAGTTTCCCTCCTTGCAATGGCCTTCAAGCGCCAGATATAATAACTTTAAGCAGGCATTTCGCCTGGACATATCAAACCTGCCAAAAAACACAACCATGGCCAAAAAGAAATCCAAAAAATCCGAGACCGGTAAGGCTTCGGCAAAAAGTAAAAAAATTAAAACCGCTTCGGTTTCACTGGGTGCTGTTGCTCTGGCGGTGGCGGGATTCACTCTCCTTTCTGGAAAGAGAAGAAAGAGATCCGGGGGTCCACCTGCACCGGCAACTGGAAAACTGTTGGAAACCCGACCGATTCTCAGCCACAAAATGTTCAGTGGCAAAGCGGCCATAGCCTATAAAATGGCCGCCGAAATCCCGAAAGTGATCGACAGCCAGTTCTGTTACTGCTACTGTAAACGCGACCACGGACACAAAACACTGTTGACCTGCTTCACCAACACACACGGTTCCAAATGCGGAATCTGCATGGGTGAAGTGATCTACGCTTATGAACTTTACAAGGAGAAATTGAGCCTGGACGACATCGTCGCGGAGATGGATGAAAAGTTCTATCGTCCTTACCGGGGTCACAAAACCTGATTTGACTATGGATTACGCAATAGAAGAAAAACCTGTTTCGATTTTTATTCCCTACGCCCTGCTGGCAATTTCCATGATGTGGGTGTTCGTTCAGTTTGTCCAGCGGGTTGACCCCGAACCTGGAATGACGGAGTTTCCGGAAGAAGCCTTTATCTCTCCGTCATTTGAACTATCCACATTGCATGGTAGTAAAGTGAAGTTATCTGACTATCGGGGAAAGGTGGTGTTCATCAATTTCTGGGCCACCTGGTGTGCCACCTGCGAGGTTGAGATGCCCTCCATGCAGAAACTTTACGACAAGTTTAAGGGCAAAGGGTTCGAAATGTTGACCATCAGCGTGGACAAGGATCCTGAAAAAATCCCAGCGTTTATGGAAAAATACAACCTGAATTTCCCGGTCCTGCTTGACCCGAAGGAAGAGGTCGCTAAAAAAAGTTATAAAACAACCGGCGTTCCTGAAACCTTTATCGTGGACCAGCAGGGAATCATCCGCCATAAGGCGGTGGGTCCCCGTGACTGGGCAACGGATGAAATAATCCAGTCTTTTGAAATGTTGATCAATGAAGAAATCTAGATTACAGGCAATGATCATCGCCACTCTCCTGGCTTTTTTATTAATGTCCGGAAGTGCCTGGTCACACGGTGGCGGACATGGACCGGCTACTTCCTCTCCTTCAATGCCAGAGGTCACTCAGGAAAACACTGATAGGAACCACGACGGGCATTCTCCTGAGGCTTCAGTAGAAGCTGGTCTCGAAGAGCCCTCCACTTATGGCAACATGGAAATTGATCCAGAAGAAATGGAAGGCCAAGGAACCTACGGCATTGAAACTGATCATGCTGCGGAGGACCACTCTGGTCATGAAGACATGTTGTCTTCCACTGAACCTGGATTATTTGAAGACCCTCTGGTCGAAATGGAACCAGTAGATTCCTCAACCCGACATGATGAAAGCCACTCAATGGCATCTCATGAACAGCACGTTGAACCGACATCTTTTGAAAGTGTTTCATCCGATGCACCGGGGCACGGCGTGGCAGTTGGGCTGACTGTCTTTGTGGGCCTCACGTTCGGATTGCTGACCCTGATACGCCCCTTTGAAAAATAACGCACCTCTGCAGGCAGGGTAATTATGGCCAACGGCCTCATTCAGACTATTAAAGATCGCCTCGGCTTCGATGCTATCGAATACGAAGTACCGGACCATTCCAACACTCTGCTTTATTCTCTTGGCGGGATCACGCTGGGTGCCTTTGTTGTATTAGTTCTCAGCGGTTTCCTCCTGTCCCAGTTTTTTGTTCCAACACCTGAGCGCGCTAACGCCAGTGTCCATTATCTGGTCGATCAGGTATACCTCGGCTGGTTCCTGCGCGGGGTCCATTTCTGGGCGGCGGATTTACTGTCTGTCACCATGGTGCTCCACATGATTCGGGTGTTCCTCACGGCGGGATACAAAAAACCACGGGAGATCAACTGGCTGATCGGTGTTGTTTTATTGATCTTAATGTCTGGTCTTCTGTTCACCGGAACCGTGCTCAAGTGGGATCAGGAAGCTTATGAAGCATTGGCTCATTTCCTGTGGACAATTGACAAGTTTGGCCCATTGGGAACGCCTTTGACAGAAGGGTTTGCGCAGGGTGTTCCACTCCTCTCGCGCATCTACATGTGGCATATTTCGCTTTTGCCTCTCATCAGTGGAGCGTTTATCGGTCTCCATATTTTTTACATCAAACATCACAAGCTGTCTCCTAAACCCGGCCAAAAAGAAGGTGAGGGAAAAACTATTCCGTTTTACAAACACCTTGCCTACCTGAAACGCTCTGGAGTGGGAGCATTTACTCTTATCTGCCTGCTGGCACTCCTGTTCATGCCGCCTCTGGGTGAAGAGCCTGTCATGGGCATGGAAGTGACCAAACCTCCCTGGCAATTTGTCTGGATCTATGCTTTGGAAAACCTTTGGGTTCCCTTTTTGATTGTGGCCCCACCCGTGTTCCTTTTAATACTAGCGGCTGTTCCATTTGTTGATCGATCTCCGGAAACTCATTGGAAAAAACGCCCCATTGCTACCTCCCTGCTAATTTTTACGGTCTTATTTTTTATCGGACTCATCATCTGGGGTTCCGTCACCACCATGACTCACAGCATGTAGTCTTATGCTTTCTCTTGAACTAATGACCAAAGGTGACTGCCCTCTTTGCGATATTGCAAAGAAAGTGATTGATCAGGTCATAAAAAATTATCCCGCTGAATTGAAATTATCAGATATAGAGAAAAGTCCTGAGCTTATGGAAAAATACAGCGAGCGCATCCCGGTTCTGTTAATTGAGGGGAAGGAAAGTTTTGTCTACAAGGTCCATGAAATTACCTTGAGACGGAAACTGGACCGAGCTTTGAGAGATAAGGAGGGATAAAACTAGATTTTTCGGTTTTCAAGACCGCGACGGTCTATCAATTCCTTCAAGTGCACGATAAAAGCCGGATTATTGGCAATTGCAAACTGAAAGCTGGATTTAAACAAAACAAAACATTCCGACTTTTCCAGGGCCACGGCGGAGGCCATCCTGGGTCGAAAAGTAGCAAGCGACATTTCCCCGAAAATCTCCCCCGGTTTAAGCTGAGTGATCTCATGTTTCCGTCCAAACCATTTTTTTAGCGCAATCTGCACTCGTCCTTTAAAAACAATAAACATGGCTGTGCCCTCGTCACCTTCACTAAATATCACTTTCCCTTTAGGAATAACCACCTTATGCATTTGACCAATCAGCGTATCCATTTCGGCAACGGTTAAAAAAGTAAACATCTCGACCTCTTTCAAGGCCTGCATCAAAAAAGAAACTTCTTGTGAGGTGAGTTTTTCCGCCATAATCTTTTATAATAAGTTTTTGAACTACCACCCGTTTCGAAAAATATAATAAACCATAAAGAGAAGGATAAAATAATAAAATGGTGGAAAAAAAAGCACTAACTGACGAGGAACTGGAATCATGCCTCAAGGAAATGGCTCCGGAATGGAAGCGGGATAATAACGAGAAAGGGATTCCATTTATTTACAGGGTCCATCACGCGCCTTCTTTTATGGAAGGAATCGATTTTGTTGGGAAGGTCGCGCGTTTGGCTGAAGACAACAATCACCATCCGGATATTTTGATTAATTATAAACGCATCACCGTTCGCTACTGGACACATACTGTGGCCGGAGTAACACTCGCTGATGTGCAGATGGCTCAAAAAATCGATTCGGTTTTTTAAAATACAGCCACAATCCCAGTTTCCCTCCCCAACCTGCCCCGAATATGCCCACTCCAAAACCTAGCTCTGAAAAAAGCAAGCCCCTGTCCCTAAAGAAAAAAACTGTTTTCATCCTGATCCCTATTTTGTTTTTTCTTGCAGGGCTTGAGGGTATTCTCCGACTAACCGTTGGACTCAGACAAATTCGTTACAAATGTCACTACCCTGTGTTAGACAACCAGTATTGTCCCAATATTGTCGCGATCAAGGACAAAAATGGCGAAACTATCAGGTCCAATTCTGATGGACTATTGGACAAGGAATATGAAAAACCCCCTCCACCCAATACATTCCGGGTAGCGGTTCTTGGCGATTCATTTGTAGCGGGTGAAATAGTAAAAGATGGTTTTGAATTTCACGCCGTCCTGGAAAATAAATTGACTCAACGACTGAATCAACCAATTGAATTTATAAACTTTGGAGTCAATGGGATCGGCACCTGGAAAGAACTTCAAACCTATCACTTAAGAGCACGTCACTATAAGCCAGACCTTACCCTGCTTGTTTTTTACTGGGGAAACGACCTCGACAACTCTTTTTCTGAATTAAAACGTGGGGGCCCCAATCCTTTAAAGGAGGAATACCCGACGCAGTCGTTTAAGGAGAAAGTCCAGGTCTTAAGAAAAAGGTTCAACCAATGGCTCTGGAATAATGTGGCCCTTTATCAGTTCACCCACACCCGTTACCACCTGCTGGAGCGCCGTTTTCACCAGTGGTTTGGACCTGAATGGCGACAACGACCGACCCAAAAAAATGAAACAGAGACACCGGCCCTATCTCAATCAGTTGAAAACCCCAGAATCAACAATCAATTATTAAAAAAGTATCCGGCACTCGACGGTATCACACCACGGTCCACTCCGCTGATAAACGAGCCAACTTCTCTAGACGACCCCTGGTTTTTTGATTCTGATGCCTGGAATCTCGTCAAAAAACTAATCCTTAAAATCAAACAGGAGGTGGAGGAAGATGAGGGTAAATTAATCGTCATGCACTTTTTGGGAGAGACCCAATATATGGAGCGTCACGACCTTCCTGTCAAAGAATTTAATGAGTTTTTAGAGGCAAACAAGATTGGAGTGATCGACCCCAACCCGATATTTTTTAGAATGTCTCGAGAGGAATTACATTCTCACTACGTGCCCCAGGACATTCATTTCAATGAGGATGGGCAACGTCTACTAGCAGAACACTCTGTAGACTTCCTGGAAAGAACAATTCGAAAAATGATAAATTTGCAATCGGAAAGCAAATGACTCTTGCAAGATTGAAGATGTTCAATAAGAAGATCAGCAATTTATTCTGGATGAACAAAGAGTACTGGAACAGGTTTGGCATCGATTCCAAGCAATCTGGAAATAACTATTTACTTCTTATAAAGTGAGCATCAAGGCGTTAAAGCATTAAAGTACGAAACAGATCATCGTCGACTTTAAAAAGATGAGTTAATCCGGAAAGTTTGCCTACAATGCAGAAGCGGTCATTCACGACACCAGAGAAATCTTACCGCTGGAAAGTTCGTAAAGCCCACCAACGATCTGGAGCTTGCCCGATTGCGCTCGTGTCCGAATGATTTCACTGGATTTCATCAGGTGATCGATGGTCAAACGCACGTTTTCTTGCACAGCGTTCGTCAGCAAGTTGCCGGTTTTAGATTCAGTGATATGCACTGCACGAACCATGGGTGTGAACAACCCTGGCAGTTCCCCCGGAAATTTCGCATCATTCTTCACCACTTTAATCGCCGCATCCACTGCGCCACAGTAAGTGTGCCCGAGAACATAGATCAGAGGAGTGCTGAGATATTCGACAGCATACTCAAGTGACGCGATCCCGTAAGCCGTAGCAATATTACCCGCAACGCGCACGACAAATAGTTTGCCAGAGTCCTGATCAAATACAAACTGTGGTACGACCCGGGAATCCGAGCAGCTAAGCACTGCGGCGATTGGCCGTTGCTTATTCAGCTTAATCCGACTTGCCTGAAAATCGTGTTTATGAGTATTGCCATTCAAGTAACGCTCGTTCCCTTCCCGCAGAATGTCAAGCGCCTCATTTGGATTCATTGTCGTCCTCCTTCTCAAAAATAATGATGAGCTGATTAGCCCGGTTTTTCTTTCCAAAAACTCATTGAACTTTATGCAGTGCCCCACTCTTCCAGAAAACCCGTCTCCCAGCCCCGGCTTAAATTTAAAAGCGAAAGGTGAGCATGGAACCCAGGTAAGTTATGTTTTTACCTGGAGTGGTTTGTTTCAAGAACTCTCCCGCTATAAAGTGAACAAAGATTCCTTTCAGATCGACATGTCGATTAAAAGTGTATTTGACCTCCATCTCTGGCTGGGTCCCAACGTAACGGGCGCGACTGGTTCGGCCCGAAACCAACAACCCGTTTCCGATGGAATAAATGCCATCGTTGAGACTATCGCGCCAGATGAATTCGGCGCTGGTGGTGAATGACCAATGCTCGGTTAGCGTCATGGTAATGCGGGGATGCAGGTCACGTTGATTGATTAGGCCGGTAGCAGCAAGCTGACTGATGTGCTTGCCCTTGGGAAAGAAAGGATTGAATGAATTCAAAGTACCGTCTGCCGGATTTTTATCTCCCGAATACAAATCGGCTCGAAGGCTCAAACGTACTTTGCGCGACCCGTTAAAACGCACCGTATACCCCGTATCCGAGGCAAGAACGTAAGCCTGGATATCGCGGGCACCGAAAGTACCAAACTGGTACATGAACTCGAAATTGTAATCGATTGCTTTCCACTGCCCCCACAGCCGGGTTCCAATGACATGCCTTAATTCCTCTGCTGTGCCCTGATCGTAAGTAGAGAAACCATTCAAACCCAGATAATAAACATCCATGCTGACTGGGATGGACAATGGTAATTTGTCACGCACTGCATATAACCCCCAGACTGTATTGTTATTGCTCGACTGGTTATCAAAGTAATCCGGCGAAAGATTTACCGGACGGGCCCCAAAGGCTCGTATATCCCACTTGCCACTATTAAAAATACCCATCACAGCATCGTGGCTGAGGCGCATGTTCGGTCGTTCACGATAGTTAAAAAAACGGCGGCTACCGAAAATAATTTCCTGCCGTCCGGCGCGTACTGTTAAGGCCTGTTGAGTATCCGACAACAAATCGAGATCGACAAATCCTTGATTGAGATCAAAAGGATCTTTATCTACACCGCGGGGACCTCCCCTCCGCCCCGACAAAATGCCACTCATTACTTGCCCAAAAAGCCGCAGTCTTTTGCCAAGATGAAGATCAGCGTGGCCCAAATAACGTTGCAGATAATAACCGTTATTATCCTGAGCACCTGCACCCCAATTGTTATTTTCTATGAATTCGAAATGCTGCCGGGTTTCACCACCCAAGGTTAAAACGATTGATTCAGAATCATTGAGCGGGAAATATTTGAGAGGATCAAATATATCTGTACGCCTGGAGGGATCACGAAGAAACCGGTAATCTTCTTGATAACGGGAAGAGGAAAAAGCTGGGCGTTTGTCGGCCGCCCGGGCAAAGTTTGCGACACAACCGCCAGTCAGAAAAAAGAGCTGGACCCACACCAGGCAATAAAGCCGGAAATGAATATTCTTAGTCTCCGATGTTCCCATTTATTTTCGCTTGCTCATAAATTCGTGCCAATACGCGAAAAGGCCTCTGGTGGTTGCGGAGGACCAGATTTGACAAACCTCCAGGGACGTGAGAGAGAACCGGGGCTGGGACGGGATGATTCCATTCTATAGATACAATCCCACCCTATTGCAAAATATTTTCAGGATGCCATAGCCACTGGTTGATTCTGCAAAAAGCATCTTTGCTCCGGAACCAGTTGCGGCACCACATGAAGTTTCTTGAATAAGCCCAGAGGTTCGTTGTGCACATTGATAAACATCACATCAATACCTTTTTCTCGAAGCCTTGTGATGATTTCTTCAAGGGCATAGACCCCCGTCTGGTCAATGTAGTGAACTCGACCCAGATCAAAAATTAAAAGTTTCACATCGCCCAACGAATCTATTCTTTCCAGTAATTTGCCGGCCAACCCAAAAAACAGCGGACCTTTCACGCTTTCGACGTAAACTTTTCCAGTCATTTCTTCCGGAATATTGAACGTAGCACCAAACGGTTTCTCTCCCTGGTTTGATGCGAATTCAGCCAAAGGAGACATTTTCGTTTCTCTTTCCCCCACTTCAGCAATCTTCTTCATAAAAATGAAAGTGGCAAGCACCATACCCACTGCGACTGCCTTTATCAGGTCCACAAAAACCGTCATCAACATCACCGTAACCAGGACCATAGCCTCACTCCTGGGGATTTTAAACAGGTCCTTTAACCCCTTGTAGTCCACAATGTTGAAACCAATCGTGATCAAAATACCCGCCAGAACTGCAAGCGGAATATGTTCTGCGTATTGGCCGACTCCCAACAGAACGGCTAACAGGAACACCCCGTGTACCGCCCCTCCCAATCGAGTACGAGCCCCTGTTGTAGTGTTAATGACGGAGGTCATTGTTGTTCCAGCACCTGGCAAGCCCCCGATAATGGCAGACATCATATTCCCGATTCCTTGTCCGACCAGTTCCTGATTACTGTCATGCCGCGTTTTACTGATGTTATCCACAATTACGGATGTGAGCAGGGAGTCGACACACCCCAGAAGAGCCAGTGTGATTGCCGGAACCAGGATGAAAATAATATCCTTTAGAGAAATTCCCAGAATCGCTCCCAGGTGAAAATCCGGCAAGCCTTGCGGGATATCTCCGATAACCGGAATATTCAAATCCATAATATGAGCCAGCATTGTAAGGACAATCAGAGCAAATAAGGAACTTGGAACCTTCTTGCTAAACTTTGGAACAAGATAGACTATCCCCACAGTTACCAATGTCATCCACACAGCAGTGAGGTTTGCTTGTGATATTGCTGCGGGAAACTCCATGATAATGTCTATAAACATCTTGGGTCCTGTCAATCCCATTGCAGGAAACAACTGAATCAAAACGGTAATGATGGCAATTCCGGTCATGAACCCGGAAATAACCGGATAGGGGATAAACTTTACTGCATTCCCAAAACGGACCAATCCAAAAACCACTTGCAGGGCACCGGCCAACATGAAAGTAGCCAGGACAAGGGGTAGCGCCGCTTCCAGACTCCCGGTACGTTCAACCGAATGCAGCACGACCATTATGGCAACAACGGTCATAGGACCGGTTGGACCACTGATTTGAGTCTTAGTGCCGCCAAAAAGTGAAGAAAAAACACCTAATGTAATCGCACCGTATACCCCGGCCACAGCTCCGAGGCCGGATTGCACACCAAAAGCAAGAGCAAGAGGTAATGCGACAATTCCGGCTGTCAAACCACCCGAAAAATCCCCTCTCCAATTCGAAAAATCAAATCTGGTTTTCATTGCGGTCCTCCAAAAATACCTGGTAACTTATCTTGTTCTCCTCTTAATTCGTATTTGCAAGATACCTATAAGCCTCTTTTTAAAGAACCCTGAGATTAACGAATAACCACTAGCGTAAATTGGATACTGAGAGTCAAATTTTTTCGAAACTCTTGTAGGAAATTTCCTAGATATGTGATTTTCAGGACATTCCTCCGCATATTAGCCACCAGCAACCGATGCTGGAAGCGTATCCGGCAAGAATAGCCGGAGCCCATTTCAAATGACTGAAGAACGAATAGTCTTTTCGATCTACCCCCATAACCGCGACACCGGCGGCCGAACCAATGGACAACAGGCTACCGCCCACCCCTGCTGTCAAGGTAATCAACAGCCACTGATTTAACCCCATGGCGGGCTCCATTTTGAGAACAGCAAACATGAGAGGAATGTTATCAACCACTGCTGAAAGCACACCCATTAGGATGTTGGAAGCAGTAAAACCCAGGGTTCCGTACAATTGATGGCTGACCAGCACAAGGAATCCCAAATACTGCATAGCTCCGACGGACACCAGGACACCGAAAAAAAACAGGAGAGTATCGAATTCAACTCGCTCTATCTGGTGGAAAATATCGAATCCTTTACGAGGGGTGATCACGACATCGGACCCACAACTTTTTAAAGCAGTCTTGCTCTCCATTCGACTCAGGTAATACGAAGTCAGCATCAAACCAGCCAATCCCATCATCATTCCCAGGAATGGAGGCATATGGAGGAACTGATGAAAGGACACCGCAGTCGCAATAGTGAATGCGAATAATATAGCGATCCATCGGGCTCCTGGTTTTAGTGAAATACTCTCCTGACCAGGTTTTGGCTTTTGGTCAGGGACAAAAGGAAACATTATCAGTGCTGGCACCAGCCAGTTAATCAACGACGGCCCCATAAGATAGACAAATTGATGCGTTTTGACTTTTCCATCCACCCACACCATTAAAGTGGTGATATCTCCAAATGGACTTCAGGCGCCACCTGCATTGGACGCAACCACAATATTTACGAATGCTGGAACAATGAATTTTCTGTTTCCGTCATTTATTGCCAAGGCCACAGAGGCCATAAGCAGGGCGGTGGTCATATTGTCAGCCAGAGGGGACTATACAAAAGAAATACCCCCGGTAGCCCAGAAAACCTTACGAAAACCAAATCCACGTTTCACCAACCAGACACGGAGGACCTGAAATACATTGCGCTCATCCAGGCTATTGATAAATGTCATTGCAACTAGTAGAAAAAAGAACAATCCCCCAATTTCAGCGATCAGGTTTTCTAAAAAGTCATGCGCATGAGAACCCCCTTGACTCGCTTCATATACCCCGATAACAAACCACATGAGACAACCGCCCATTAATACAGGTTTTGATTTTTTCAGATCAGTCTTTTCCTCCAAAATCACCAATGCATAAGCCAACAAAAATATTGCCACCGCCAGAGACCCGGCCCAGGAAAAAGTGATTGAGGTCATCATAGTTAAAATTTAATCATGTCCAAAGCTTTCCACGGACATCCAGGCTTCGGATGGCGGGTCACCAATGAATTTATCTGAATGCATGACGGCAAAACATTACAGAAATTTGGACTTGATTATTTAAATATGTATAAATTTGAATCGAAGAAGTTCGATTGCTCTTGGTTGCTAAAGTAGTTTATTCTTAAAAAATCAAGCACGACTAAGTCCCGCATTAATATTTCATTCGAAACACCAGCCCAACCCATGAAAACACTCCTTTCTTACCCACATGGAAAATCAGGAATTACCCCGAAATGGATTCCGGTCTCACTGGGGATTCTAGCTCTTTTGGTTATCGGTATGGTTGGATTCAGTTTTCAAAAAGGCCTCGACATGATTACAGTGTATGCCCCCCTAATCAACGCGGATACCGAGATCAAACTCAATGTTGCGGTCGCGCATATGTGGGTAGAGGAGATATTGGCTGGAGACACAACCAAAAACACAAAGACCGTCTCAAAATATCTCGACCAGGCAGACGGGCATGCTCAAACCTTGCTGGAAGGCGTAAAAGATAAGGAAATGCGCCGTATTGTAAAAAACGTGATCCAGGAACTAAAAGAGTTTCGCGAAATTGCACAACGCCGTTTTACTCATCGCGCAACCTCCTTAACCGGCTCATCAATAGACCATCATTTTGATGAGGTATACTCAGACTTCACAAGAAATGCGGATCAAATCAAGCTTCGTTTTCAGCAGCTCATTGCAACGGATTTGCAGTACTTTAAAATAACCCAATTCACCTTAATGACGGTGTGTTTTTTAATTAGCCTGGTCACGGGTATTGCCCTTTTTCGCTTTGAACGATTCCGTGACCGTTTGATTAAGGCGCTCCATACCAGCAACGAAAATCTGGAAAATGAAATTGAAGAACGAATTCTTGCAGAGAACAAGTTAATTGAATCGAAGGAACAACTAAGGCGACTCAGCAATCAGTTACAAATAGTGCGGGAAGAAGAAAAAACCCACATTGCCAGGGAAGTGCATGATGAATTGGGGCAAACCCTCACGGCATTGAAGATGGAATTAAGCTGTTTTCACCACGACCTGAAGGCCGGTTCGAGAGAGGCCCGGAACCGGATCGGAACAATGAGCAAGTTAATTGACAATACCATCCAGTCTGTTCAGAGGATAGCCACGGAATTGCGTCCACAAATCCTGGATGTCCTGGGGCTGGCGGAAGCCGTACGCTGGGAAACATCTGAGTTTCAAAAACGGACTGCAATTCAATGCCACCTCGATTTACCACAACTCCAATTTGATTTGAACCGAGACATCACCACCGCGGTCTTTCGCATTTTTCAGGAAGCCATGACCAATATTGCCCGCCATTCCAAAGCGAAAGTGGTCAAGATCGCTTTGGAAATTGATGCACAACAGGTCACTCTCGATATTTTGGACAATGGAAAAGGAATTAACTCTGATGAGATAATAAATAGAAATTCACTTGGGCTTTTGGGGATGCACGAACGCGCACATTTTCTGAACGGTTGTTTTAATATTTATGGAAAACCAACTGAAGGCACCCGAGTTCGGGTGTCGATTCCTCTGGAACTAAATGGCTCGATCCAAAAATAAGATACAGGTTTTCATAGCAGACGATCACTTTGTCGTGCGGCAGGGGCTGAAACATATTCTCCATCAGAATCCGGATATAGAAGTTGTGGGGGAGGCCGAGAATGGCAATCAGGTCCTGGATAAGCTTAAGGATATGACAGCGGATGTCATATTGATGGATATTGAAATGCCCGACAAAAGCGGGTGGGATGTCATGTTGCAGTTAAAAGCCACCCGCCCGGAATTGAAGGTTTTGATCCTCAGTATTTTTTCAGAAGACCACTATGGGCTGCGCCTGATCAAAGCAGGCGCCTCCGGATATTTAACAAAATCCAGCGCACCGGATCAATTGATTCGAGCCATCCGAAAAGTAGCCTCAGGAGGGAAGTTCATCAGTCCATCGCTTGCCGAAAAACTAATTGAGGTTATGGACCATGACATGGACAAATCACCTCACGAGCGCCTTTCCGAGCGAGAATTTCAGGTGTTTTGCCTGATTGCAACTGGAAGAAGAATGAAGAAAATCGCTGAAGAGCTTTCCGTTAGTATTACGACAGTCAGCACCCATCGGGCAAACATTCTGGAAAAGATGGAACTGAATAACAATGCAGAACTGATTCGCTACGCTTTAAATAATGGAATTTTACCGGAAGACCCATCACCTCGCAGGTCAACATAAGTCACTAAGCCTCCGGTTTAAACCTTGCCTTTAAATATATCAAACCTGGCCTGACCTAATTCCACTAAACACCTGACTTGTGATTTGATCTGGGAAAATGGTACCGAAATAACAGGTCGGTCCTGACTAGGAATTGCACTCTTCCTGCAAAATATCATCCAGAGTTTGCCTTCTTCGTGTGAGCAAAGCCTGATCTCCATCGACGACCACTTCAGGCAGCAGGGGCTGAGTGTTGTAGTTGGAAGACATGACATGTCCATATGCACCTGCACCACCCACGACAATAATATCCCCCGGCTCCGGCATGGGAAGTCTCCGTGGCACCGGTTCCTCATTTTCCTGGGTCAACACATCTCCCGATTCACAAACCGGCCCGGCAATAATCAAATCCTGCTCATCACCTAAATTATCACCCGCAAACCAGATGGGGTGATAGGAACCATAAGCCATTGGCCGGAGTAAATGGCAGAAACCAATATTAGTCAGAACGTAATCCAGACGCTTCCCGGATTCATCGAAGGTATGATTGAGGGCCCTTACTTCACCAATGAGATAACCACAACCGGCAACAAAGCGCCTGCCCGGTTCGATCTCACAGGTAATCGGTCGCCCAAAATGTTCTTCCAGTACCTTCACCCGTTCAGCCAAAATAGGCTGGTATTCAGTCACATCCGTCTGGGGGGTATCAGTACGGTATTGATAAGGCAAACCACCCCCAAAATTGATTATCTCCACATCCGGAAATTCTTTCGCATACTCAACAAGCTTTCCTGTGATGCGTTTGAGGTGTTCCATATCCCCCCCGGAGCCAATATGAATATGAACCCCGGTTATTTTCATTCCGTATTCTTTGCAAATTTTCCTGACATCATCCAGGTTTTCATACCAGATTCCATGTTTGCTATAGGGGCCTCCTGTATTCGTTTTCTTGGAGTGCCCGGCCCCTTCCCCGGGGTTGATGCGGATAGAAACACCCTCGCGGCCTCGTCCCAGCTGTTTTAAAGTTTTTCCATATTCTTCAAGCATGCCAAGTGTTCCACAATTGGTGTAAATCCCCTTTTCAAGACAATACTCCGCTTCTTCTCCATGAAAAAACACATCACTGGTAAAGCACACATCGTCAACGGAAAAACCGGCTCGCAATGCGCGCTTCACCTCCAGCACGCTCACCGCGTCAATCTTGATCCCTTTGGCAAGCATTTCCTTGAGCACCCGAATATTCGAACATGCTTTCATGGCATAACGGACAACCGGTGCAAGGGGTTTGATTTCGTCAATAAATTTCCGCAGGGTTTCAAGACTGTATACATACACCGGCGTGCCGTATTCAAGGGCAATTTCCCGGACATCAACCTGTTCTATTTTCATTTTTTCTCCAATGTAAATGCGTTCTATTTTTCCAGGGCCTCCCGACGGGAAAAACCAGATCGGGCCGTTGAATTGTCTCGGTTTTAGTTTGACATTTCAAGCAGTTCTTTATTTAATTCTATTTATCCACTAAACTTGACCCGGAATATTATCTCCATATTAAAAACGTTTTCCAGCTATTCATTTACCCATGGACAAATGGACTATAGAAAACTCGCGAGAACTCTATAACATCAATGGATGGAGTGCAGGGTATTTTGGTATCAACAACCAAGGTCACGTATATGTGAAGCCCGACAAAACCCGGGCCGATACCATCGACCTGAAATCGCTGGCAGACGATATCCAGTCCAAAGGCTACGAACTGCCAGCCTTGATTCGGTTTTCAGACATTTTAAAATCCAGCATTGCCCAGTTGTCTCAGGCTTTTGAAAAAGCTATTGCCGAGCATAACTATACCGGAAGCTATCACGGTGTTTACCCGATCAAAGTCAACCAACAGAGGCAGGTGGTCGAAGAAATTGTCCGTTTTGGACGTGAGCATAATTTTGGCCTGGAAGCCGGATCCAAACCAGAGCTCCAGACCATCCTGGCCATCATGGATAACCCGGAAGCCCTGTTGATATGTAATGGATATAAGGACCAGACTTTTATAAGAATGGCCCTCATGGGGCAAAAACTGGGGAAAAAAGTATTTATCGTTGTAGAACGTCTCGATGAACTGAACATCATTGCTCAAGTGGCTCAAGAGTTGAATGTGCGACCCAATATTGGCCTGCGAATCAAGCTGGTCTCTCCGGGTTCAGGCCGCTGGGCCGCTTCCGGAGGTGAACATTCGAAATTCGGGCTGGGTCCATTGGAACTTGTCCAGGCTATAGAAATCGCCAAAAGAGAGGGCCTACTCGACTGCATCCAACTCATTCATTTTCATCTTGGCAGCCAGATCACCAACATTCGGCAAATCAAAAGGAGCTTGAGCGAAATCGGGCGGTTTTATTCGGAACTGCACAAAATGGGCTGCTCAATCCAATATATAGATGTTGGTGGAGGACTTGGTGTGGACTACGATGGAACAAAGTCGACATTTGCCTCAAGCACCAATTATTCGGTCCAGGAATATGCCAACGACGTGGTTTACCACCTCTGGGAAATTTGTAAGGAAGAAAACCTGCCACACCCCAACCTGATTTCAGAATCAGGCCGCGCAATCACTGCTCATCACGCGATTCTGGTGTTCAACGTGCTGGACGTATCCTCCTTCCCCGAATGGGATGGAGATATTGAAGTTAAAGACGATTCCCCATCAGTAGTTCAAGAACTGCATTATGTCCTCGAACAGACCTCAAACAAGACATTGACAGAATCCTGGCACGATGCTCTCGACCTTAAGGAACAGGCACAGAACCAGTTCTTGATGGGCCTTATTTGTCTGTCAGACAAGGCTCTTTGCGACCGCATTTTCTGGGGCATCAGCCGAAAAGTCCAGGAACTGGCCGATCGTCTAAAATTCTTGCCGGAAGAACTTAAGGATTTGCATCAAAACCTGGCCGATAAATATTTCTGCAACTTTTCCGTATTTCAGTCAGTTCCGGATTCCTGGGCAATCGACCAGGTTTTCCCCATTATTCCCCTGCAACGGTTAAACGAAAAACCGACACGAGACGCTCAGTTGATGGACCTCACTTGCGATTCGGATGGAATCATCGACGAGTTCATTGGAGACCATAAAACTGCACGCACGATGCCCGTTCATCCTATCAACCCAGGTGAACCCTATAGAATCGGTATTTTTCTAACCGGAGCTTATCAGGAAATTCTGGGTGACCTGCACAACCTGTTTGGAGATACCCATGCATTTCATGTCTCATTGAATAAGGATGGAACATGGAATTACGAACAAATCATCGAGGGCGAGGATGTCGCAGACGTTTTAAATTACGTTTCATTTCGTTCAGATGAACTGGCAGGCCGCATGGCCGGCTTCCTCATCCATGCTGTTCAAAAGGGATCGATCACACAAAAAGAATCTGACTGGTTCTTAAAATTTTATCGTGACTCCCTGTCCGGCTACACCTATCTGATCAAACCTTCCCAATCAAGCGGAACAAAAATTTAAATCAGTGCAAAAAGAGTGACTCACCCTACACAGTTGGGGAAATATATTCTTACCCCCGACTGTGCCCGCGCATAAGGACATCAACCATGAGTTGATGGATCAATTTATTTGAAGCGAGAATCTCCCGGTCACCCATTTTAAACGGCTCGTCATCAAACCGGGTCACCTGCCCTCCCGCTTCAGTCACCAAAAGCCAACCGGATCCGTAATCCCAGGGATGAAGGTTTAACTCCCAGAATCCATCGAAGCGTCCACAAGCGACATAGGCCAGGTCCATAGCAGCCGACCCGGGTCTTCGCACCGCCTGGCATTCCATTGCAAAATTACCAAAATGATCCAGATTGTTGTGATCGGTTTCGGCGACATTATAGGCAAAGCCGGTCACCAGCATACTGCGAAGAAGGTTATCCGTTGAAGAGACCTTGATCGTGTCGCCATTCAGTGTGGCCCCTTTCCCGCGCTGTGCCACAAACAACTCATCCAGATTGGGGTTGTAAATCACACCCAGCTCAACCTGTCCCGCCTGCTCCAGCGCAATGGATACGCAGTAACAAGGGTAACCATGAGCATAATTGACCGTTCCATCCAGTGGGTCGATCACCCAGCGCCAGGTATTCCGTTCATCAGACTGACCGGATTCTTCTGCAAGAATTTCGTGGTCTGGAAAATTGCCCCGTATACGGGAGATGATTTCCTTTTCGCACAGAAGATCAACCTCTGTTACGGGATTGATGTCACCCTTGTATTCAATTCGGGAAATCCGGTTGGCATGATCTTTCTGGATTTGGCCTGCTACCTGAGCGGCTTCAATTGCAACTTGCAGGGCTTCGGTCATTCAATCCAGCCCCCACCAGCAATGCAGTCATCGCGGTAAAACACTGCGGACTGCCCCGGCGTGATGGCGGGTTGCGGGTATTCCAGGGCAACGCTGGCGCGTCCCCGCGGCAGTGGCGTTACCCAGCCGGGAACCGCCTGGTGCCGATAACGGATTTGTACCTCCGCTTCAAACGGCTCGCAGAAATCCAGACTCCAGGTGACGTTATCGACAGTGAACTCATCACGAAACAATTCGCTTTTGGGTCCAACCACCACCTTGTTTGCGCCCGGATCTATCCCGGTTACATAATGAGGTTCACTCAGACCCCCCAGGTTGAGTCCCTTGCGTTGTCCTATTGTGTAGGCGGGGTAACCTCGGTGTTCTCCTAACACCTTTCCATTCCCGTTTACAATTTCGCCCGTCTGGAAAACCGTCTCCTCAACATACCCTTCAATGAATCCGGCATAGTTGTTGTCTGGAATAAAACAGATTTCATGCGATTCTTTTTTTCCCGCCACATTTAACTTTAAGGTTTCCGCCAACTGGCGAACTTCACCCTTTTCCATATCACCCAATGGAAACCGGATGCGCGCCAGTTGTTCCTGCGAAAGGTCGAACAAAAAATAGCTCTGGTCTTTCCATCGGTCCTGTCCGCGCTTGACCGTATAGCGGCCGGAATCATCCTGAACGATAGTGGCGTAATGGCCGGTTGCAATATAATCGTAACCATACTCCTCAGCCCGATTCATCAGTTCATCGAATTTCAGTTTTTTGTTGCAGGCCGTACAAGGGATTGGGGTCCGTCCATCCAGGTATTCGCCGACAAAGTAATCCACCACCTTTTCCTTGAACTGCTGCTCCATATTGAGGATATAAAAGGGAATGTTGATACGGTCGGCAACCCGGCGGGCATCCGCCAGATCATCGAGTGAGCAACAGGTTCCAAACCGCTGGTCGGTATCGAAACTGTAATTCCAAAGCTGTAGCGAAATACCGATGACCTCATGCCCTTCGTTTTTAAGCATTGCAGCGGCGACTGAACTGTCGACACCGCCGCTCATTGCGACTACAATTTTGCTGGTTTCTACTGAGGACATTTTAATTTTTCAGGACTTATTAATAGATTTATTCGAACGCATAAAATGAAACGGTTGTATCACCCATACGCCTCTGATCAAACCGGTTAAGTTTACCATAACAGTCTGCAAGCTCTTCCTTATGGAAATGCTCTACCAGGATCCAACTATCGGTTTTCAACAGACTACCTTCACCGACCGTACTTAAAATCGGGTCATAATGCTTTTCATTAAAGGGTGGGTCGATGTAAACAAAATCGAATTGGACCTTTCCCGCCTCCAACTTTTTAAGAGCCTGCAGGGCTTCCAGCCTGAATACTTGTACCGATTGGTCTTTAAATTTGCAGCGGGCCAGGTTTTTAGAAATAATTTCAAGGGCCGCCTTGCCAGGCTCCACCAACATGGCAAGGGTCGCACCGCGACTGACAGCTTCCAGGGAAACAGCTCCTGTACCAGCAAAAAGATCCAGCCAGAACGAACCCTGGATACGCGGACTCAAAATGTTGAATACCGACTCACGTACCCGGTCAAGGGTTGGTCGAAGCTCAGCCTTTCCTAATGAGGCAAGGCGGGTCCCTTTTGCTTTTCCAGAGATTATGCGCATAAATTAGGGAAATAGGAAGGGTCGTTTTCGGACTTTGACCTTGACAATGCCGGTCTGTAAACCCTAAAATTTAGTAGAGTTTAGTGTGTCTTGCAGTCATCGTCAAAATAAAATAAAGCGCTCGGGAATCGTCTAACGGTAGGACGTCAGGTTCTGGACCTGAATGTTGGGGTTCGAATCCCTGTTCCCGAGCCAGCTTCAATACCCTCCCCTTTCAGGATCATTTCCTTCAAAGGGGAGTTTTTTTTGTAATTATTCTGAATGTGTGAAATGAAAGCACCCGAACCTAAATCATTTTCAAGGGTATTCATTGATGCCCCAGCTCTCATGCAAGGTTTTAATAATTCCCCTAAAGACCTCGAACTCTAATGGCTTAACAATATAGCCCGCAATATTAAATTCATGCGCTTTAAGAATATCTTTTTGGTCACTTGAAGTCGTCATTACATAAATTATACTGGTGTGCAGTTCCGGGTCTTTACGAACCTGCTCAAGAAATTCAAAACCATCCATTTTTGGCATATTTAAATCAAGGAGAATAATGCGCGGCAAATCTATTTTTTTTGCCCCGTTTTCCCCTCTTAACATATCCAGTGCCTCCAACCCGTTTCCAGCCACAAAGAGAGGGTTTGTTATATTATTTTTTTTTAAAGCCCTCTTTAAATTGAGGACATCAATCCCATCATCCTCAACCAGTAGAACGTTAATTGGCTTGCCTTCCATACTTTCACCCTTACATACCTTCAGTGAATTCTCTTATTCTATTAAATTAACCTGTCTGTTTCTAAAGTGCAAACTCTTCAAATCAGTCATAATAAGGAGTCACCTTGGGCCATGTGAAAGAAAACTGGCTTCCCTCTCCCATTATAGAGTTGACACTGATATTTCCGCCATAATGCTCCACAATCTTTTTTATAAGAGCCAAACCCAGCCCGGTATTCCTTGTTTTATCCCAAGGCTCCAGGGTTTGAAACATCATAAATATTTTATTAAAATATTCTTCTTTTATCCCTGGCCCGTTGTCACTAACAGAAAACTCGAAATATTCTTCTTTTTCAACACAGGTAATGTCAATTTTTCCATCTTTCTGGCCTGTATTGTGCTTTTTAGCGTTATCAATCAGGTTTTGAAAAACCTGGCTCATTCGAATTTTATCCGTTGCCAGCACAGGGAAGTCCCCTCGGCAAAAAACCTGAAACCCTTCAGGAAATTCAAGTAAATCCACAATTTCTTCGATCAGGTTTTTCACATCCACCGTTTCAATTTTGTTTTGGTTCCGTCCGGCACGGGAATAGGCCAGCAATCCGGTTATCATCACTTCCATTCTCTTGATACGGTCTTTTAATAATTGGAAGTTGCTTTCGACGCTTTCGGTATCATTATCTTTAATGTCTTCTAAAATTATTTCAGACAAACTGTGTATTCCACGAAGTGGCGCCTTTAAATCATGCGAAACGATGTAAGCAAACTGATTAAGTTCTTCTTCCTTACGTTTTCTCTCGGTAATGTCCCTGAAGGTAACAACGGCACCTAAAATGTTTCCATTGCGCATAATGGGGGTGGTTATATACTCTACGGGAAAACCAGAGCCATCCTTTTTCCAGAAATATTCATCCGAAATCAATTGAGTGTTTCCTTCTTTCAAAACCTTATAAATATTGCATTCCGTCACCGGGTATGGGCTGCCATCTGGCTTTTTGTAATGAATCATTTTGTGCTGTGGAACTCCAATCAAATCCTCAGCTTTGAATCCCAACATTTTGCCTGCGACTGAATTCATGAAAGTAGTTTTACCTTCCTTATCCAAACCAAATATCCCATCACCTACGGACTCTAAAATCAGATTGTTTTTTGCTGTGGTCACCTCGAGATCCTTCGTGAGGTTTTTCAGTTCATTTACACGAAGACGCTCCTTAAGAATCAAAAACCATATGGCCCCTACTGCAAAGGAGGTCAAGGCTCCAAACAACAATAGATAAATTGACACTGGAGATGATGTTTTATCTATAAAATGTTTTTTCGGCCAAAACTCGACATCCCAGGAAAGACCAGCCATTTCAAGCGATCTGCTTGTACGCCAGAAGGGTTCGTAATAAAAACCTTCCTCTCCACTAATATGGATCAGGTCGTCCATTTCATTAATTTTGAACGAGAAATTCTTTTGGAACGTCGGATCAAATATCTGATCCAGAAATGCTTTCAATGAAATCGCTGCAACAATAAAACCACCAAACCTTTCATTTCCGACCAGGGGGAATACCATTAAAAACCCTTTTTCTTTTTGTTTAAGCGCCATAACCGGAGTTATTAAAGGTAGATTTAGAAATTGCGATTTTTTAAAAGTATCTAAACGATTTTTATATTTTTTATTATCCAGCCCGACAATTCCCTCATTTCCTCCCAATGGAACGATCCGCCTCACTTTATAGTCTGTATCAACCCATGAAATGGCTCGATACTCCGAATAGTCATTTAAATATGCAAGAGCATCGAACTCCCATCCTTTATGCGAAAAACTTTCATTCCTTTTCCAACGATTGGCCATGCGAGCAAGGCTTCTAATTCTTGAATCCAGCTTTTCAACAAAATTAATCTTCAAGGCATCTATTTTTGAGTTCATTTCATTTCTAATTAATTTTTTCTCATGAATTGAATTCGCATAAAACAAAATCATAGAAATAAATAACAAACTGGTGCTCCATAAAAGGGGAACCCATCTCAACGAATTAAATCGCTCGGCAAAGTTGTTCCAGCCCAGGAAAACAGTCCCTGAACCAGCTATCAGGAATCCAACCGATGTGTGCAAGGCCATTCGGGTGAGCTGACCCCAGCCATAAGCCGTTTCGACTTTCATAAGATAGCCCAGGGTAGCGACTGAACTTAGCACAACTACAAATCCACCAAGAACGACAAAAGACATAATGGAAATAGGTCGTTTTCTAAGCATGCCTCCCAGAAACAAGCTGATCCCTATCAGGGAAAAACATAGCGCTGTATTGGGAGCCATTCTGCCGGGATACGCCGTTTTGACAGTAATGTAATGCTCCATAAACAGCTCATCAATGCCCAGGTTCCATTCAAAAACATATTCCAAAAGGGTAAGATCTCCCACAGTAAAAGCCAGAAATCCAAATATGGATGCAGGAACCCTTCGGTTCAGGTTCAACATCAATAACCCGGCTCCGCAGAATAAAAACCCAAGAGCCGTGTTGTATTGCATTGGAACAAAAGTAGGAAGGACTTGAATAAGGAGAGGAATTTTTAGATACCAACCGAGCAAAACGGCAACGGCTAAAACAATAGCAATAATCCCACAGGATACGGAATAGCGTGATTTGACAAAGGTCATATGTTTATTTTGGGCCAGATATAATAATCAAGTAATCATCCAGGTTATTTGCATACCCGATATTAATGAGATTAACCATTTAGCTATTGAAAACAAGCAATTATTGAATAACGATACAAATTTGGAATGCACCTTTCGACCAGGCTGATATTTTGACTAAAACAGTCTAATTATTCGAATTTATTAGACAACTCAACCATAGCCAGGCTGGAAAACCAAATTCCTCCATAAGGACCATGCCCTCAATTGGAAAACCTCGCACTTGCCCTGGAAAAACCTTTGAAATTTTATTCAATTATAAAAATATAGGTGAACATTTTAACCTGCCTTGACTTCATTAATTTCTAAAACAAAATAGCTGGTTAATATTCCTCTAAGTATTAGTCTCCCAAAATGAGGGGAAAATAAACCTTTGGAAGAATGATATTCAAATTGTTATCGGTTTTTTCTACAAATTCCTGGCATTAAATTAAGGGTTGAGTTTTTATATAATTGAGTAATAATTATGAAATATTAAAGTTATGGGAAATAGAAAACCTTTTTTCATTACGTAAGTCAAAAGCTCGCGGCTCCCTGCTCTTTAGACCTATTGCTCGACTATATTCAGGCCATTGAGCCAGAGCAAATTTTGATAATTCTTCTCCATCAAAGAACAACTTTCTCAGGAATTTTTCCGGATGAGCGATACTGAAACCTCTGATAGTGAAAGCAACAAACCTGCCATTAGAAACCCATTTTTGATTGCCCTGTGGTGCCCACTATATTTACTTGGGTTTGCCATCTGTACCGCAACGGACATGCTTTGGGTGGTCCTGTTTCTCATCATGACACTTGGGCTTTTATTTGCCTACGTGTCCGAATTTAAAATCCTGCCCGGTCTCTATGCCAATGAAGTGATTCATAAAGTCGCCGTGTCTTCATTGCTCGGTATCGTCTTCGGTTTTTTAATCGGGATTGGTATCCGCGCCATGATGGGGATTGACGAAGGAACGGATACTGGTGGAACCCTTTCGGGTGCAAATTATTTAGCCATTACATGGGCAGTAACAGCCATCCCCGGCTATATAGTCTGCGTGTGGCGAATCTCATCCGTAAATAAACGGGACCTTGAAGCGGAAAACCGGGAGCGGGAAGAAAAACGCAAGAACAGAAAAAAAGGCGGCCCGCCTATTATGGAGAAAGACGGTTTTTAGGCAAGCGTTCTGATTTTTTAAAAAATTCAGTGCGCTCAACCTCCATCACTCAACCCCTGTCCGTTAATTGAACAAAAAAAGACCGCCTCACTTCAACCCGTAAGGTGTCGTGAACGACCTTGGTTACTGTCACCTTCTCATCACCGGGTTTTTCGGCAATTCTCAAAATGAGACTGAAACGATTTTCTTTTAATGTGATATTATTTCTGAACCTACGACTCAAGGCCCCATCGTCTAGCGGTTAGGACACCGGCCTCTCACGCCGGGAACGGGGGTTCAATTCCCCCTGGGGTCATTTCTCCTTCTTCTTGTTTTGTTTAGAGTTACCTACCGCAGTAAATCAAAATTCAATTCTCAAAAAGCAAAATAGCAGTTGCCAAAGTGTTGCCTCGTGCAATAGCCGCTTACGGATTTCTCCCTCGCCGTTAAGCGGCTTTTTTTCTTCTTTTCCCTCGGACCAGAGCTACCCGAAAGCCAATTCCATGGGGAAAAGAGGGGCCAAGGGGCGCGCCCCGATCTTGGCGCGCGTAGCGCGCCTGGTCGGGGTTCGCCTTTACTTGATACATAGACAAACATTTTCCGAGTTCAGTGAAGTTTCGGGCAGGTAAAAGACTCCGCCGCAATTCTGATATTGGGGCTGAATTCATTCTATCGGGGATACCTAGATTGGAAAAATTGGGAAAAAGAATAATTGAGTGTGGGGCCTCTTTGGAGGTCAATCTCTACGACGGAAAGCCAAAAATCCATGCCCGAAGGTGTGGTTCCTTCTTTTGTGGGTTTTGTAATTCCATTCAGTTCCTTGGGGTTTCCGAAAGATTAGAACAGATCGACTTTCAGGACGGAAATTGCTATCGGTCCTTTTCTGTAACCGTTCCGAGGGTAGAAATTAAAGAAATGAAAAAAACACTTAATTCTATGGCTTTGTCCTGGAAGAAGTTTTCCGGTTCAAAATATTTCAAACACATTAATGGGTTCTACAAAAAGCTTGAGTTTGAAAAAAAGTTTTCAACCGTTAACCCTCATTTTCATGTTTTGGTTTCCCATCCGGTTATGGATTTGACTTTAAATAAGCGGTTTATTAATCGGATGGAAAAAGAAATCGACTTTACTACTTTTTCGCCACGTGATTGGAATCTCCATTATTTTTTTCTTTCCCAGGGCTTTTATTACGTCAAAACTTTTTCACTTATTCTTAAATTTTTTGGGTTTGGTCAGATCACTTGGATTCGGGAGCCTTTATCGAAAGGGGATCATGAAAAATGCAAAAAGGAATTAACTAAATACATCACGAAAAACGTTCATCTCGAAGGACAGGATTTAATAGATTTATGGGAACAAACTTTAGGTGTTAATAAATTTTCTTTTGGTGGTCGGTTTAGGAAGTTTAAAAAGACTTTTGTTTATGATTCAGAAGGGGAAAAAGCAGGTTTAATCGAAAGGATTGGTACGCCAGAGACTTTCGCCAAACACACATATGAAAATCCCAACGTAGACAATTTAAAGTTTCTAGAATTTCTTATCGAGCATCAATTTGTTTCAGAAGTTAATAATTAAACCAAAAACAACGAAAGGAATTAACTATGTTTAATTTTCAAGGACAAGTTCTTGCTGTTTCTCAGAATCCTGCTGGTAAAAACCCAACAACTGGTGATTCTTGGGAAGCTTCTAATCTTATCCAGGTAATGGCTGAAGAAAAACAACCGAGTGGGGAGAGTAGGCTTCAACTGGTGGATTTACGGGCGCCTATTGAATGGGGTTTACTCAATGAAATGGTTGGGAAGAAATTTATTTTTCCGGTCACCGGCATTAAAAAAGAAAGGCAGAAATATTTCTGCTATTTGTCTTGTAGGGGAAAAGAAGAAATTCTCGAAGTTAAAGAAACAAAAAAGCCAGGTGAACAAAAAGCTGCATAGCTTGGGTTTAAAGAATTGAAGGGTCTAATTTTGAAAGGGATTCTTAATTTTTAAAATTTGTTTTAATTTTTTTATTTTTGAATTTGGACTTTTCCCTTAAGTTTTTTTTGTCTTTTTGTTTTTTGTTTTTTGTTTTTTGTTTTTTCAGCTGTTTTTTAACAATTCGAATTTTTAATTCGAATTTTGAAAAATAGCAATCCGTTGGCAATTGTGCCTCTGCTTATTGGCATATTTAGTTATTTGGATTGGTTTTCCAGGTGAGGTTATGACTGATTTTTCCTTTGCTTTATTTTCAATTTATTTTCTCGGCTTTACGGTCGGGACCATTCTTAAAATGTTGGGGAAATAATGCCTACTTTTACTTTCGATTTGCCTCAAGCCCTGGAGGATCATACTGAACTGGGAATTGCATTAATAACTGTTCAACTAGTTCTCTTTGCCTTCCTCAAGGTCCGGAATACCTTGGGAAGGTAGTATTCACTTAATCCCATTTGGGAAATCTATCAAGAAAGGAGGTAAACACCGATGAAAAAATTTTTAAGTGTTTTGACGTTGGCATTTGTCATGATTTCAGTATCCCTGCCAGCTTGGGCCGTTCCTGTGTTTTCTGTGGACACCACCCAGGCGACTGAAGACGTGACGGCTGGCGGTATTGCAGTTCTAACCGTTTCTGCGCTGATGTTTGGTCTGTCTAAAATTCGCCAAATGCTTAAGGCGTAAAAAAGAGGGGGCCTTGGTCCTGGTTGATCCGGGCCATGGCTCCCCTCTTCCCTTTTAAGAGAAAATTATGTCCGAAACCGAATTATTAACGCAAGCCATCAATGAATTTTCAAATTTTCTTAGGGGAGAGGAATTCGTTTCTGTTCTTTTCTTCTTTCTATTTGTTATGGGGGTAGGCCATGGCAATCGCTAGATTAATAATGTTCCTTCTTTTTTTGATGGTTCCTCAGTTTTCTTTTGCTCTCATTTGTTCAACCTCGACTAGCGGATGGAATGAACACACTTATGGGTCCTGGGCGGCATTTGGGAATGCTGTTGTTAATTCCGATCCTGGTAGATCATGTGACAACTTGAATAGCGGCCCATATGGGAGTCCAGCAAGTTATTTTCATGTACCCACTACAACAGTGAGGAGGATTTTGTGTTCCGGTTGTCCTGCGGCACCGGCTTACATGGGAAAATTGACAGGCGGACACACTCAGGGCGGTGCCTATATTCAGGATGAACATGGCAATAAGCTATTTGATGACGGGACTTTCAATGAAGCTCCACCTGACCCGGGTGAAGAACTGGAAGACTTTATAACCAATGGAGAAGGAAATAATGAGGGGGGTGTTCCCTTCACCCCTCCACCTGGTGAAAACCTTCCACTGACCATGAGCGGGTGTAATCAGGTGAACTACAACCCCTCTTATATTAAGTGTGTCGGTCAGGATTCCGAGAGTCAACAATATGAGACGTATATCGAAATGGGTTCGGATGATCCGACTACTGTTAAAAATTTTTTACAGGATAAGAGGGATGATGGGCTTCTAGTCTTTGATATGCGGGATCGTGAATTTGAAACCCACGCGACGGATGTAACCAGTACAGACCCGTTTGCAATGATGATGGATGAACTTGGCGGGGCGTTCAATAAGACCCCTGGCGGCGGGAGTGGCGGCGGGAATGGCGGTGCTGTTGGTGATATTCATGTTTATTTTCCACCCAATAATTACGATGACACCCCTTATCAAATTACTGATGATATGAGGGACAATTTCATTGGCCCGGTTTTTACAGGTGGATCACATAATGATGCTGTTATTGATGGATTGATTGAGGTGATTGATCAGCTTATAGCTGATGGACCTTGGCAACCAAACCCATGTGTGAATGGTCAACTTTCAATCGGTGGTTCCTCTGTCAATATGGTTTTTGCTGACTCGAACGAACCTATTTGGAATATATCAGTTCATGGCCAGGAGGTAGGAGGGGTTCAACGTGGAGTAATTTCCCAGTCCGTGAATCAGCTATCCAATATCGGAGATTGCGGCGTTGTTACTGGTGATGAGGGTGGGGAAGGTGGTGAAGGTGTTCAATTGCCGGGTGGTGATGCTGAAGAAGCACCTGGAGGAAGTACCGGGTCAACCATTTTAAGTCAGGATGGATTTTATGTTCCTTCCTATCCAGCTGACACTACGTTTTCCATGATAATGCAAACTCATTATTCAACCTGGCAACAAGAGCCATTTATTCAAGCCATAAATTCATTTGTTCCCACCAATATGGGAAATTCCCTTCCCTCCTTTTCATTTGAAACAAACAGTTTTGGTACTGTCTCTTGGGACTTTAACAATTATTCTTCAGTTTTTGACATGATGGGGTATATCGTTCTGATTTGTTCAACGTACATGGGAATTAGAATAATAATCACTCGTGGGGGTGAGTAATGCCAGAAAATACCTTCGATATTGTTGGTTGGATTCAGTACGCTTTCGAACTATTCAAAAATATTATTTATGCCGTATTCAATGATCTTGTCGAGGTTTTAAATGATTTTGCTTTTTTTATTCTTGAACAAATGCTTGGAGTTTTTGACTGGGCAATTGGGTTAGTTTCTTCGTCGTTTCCCGACATAGGAGACGCACCAAACTGGTGGGCCGGTCTTTCACAAGAACTTCTCAATTTGGCAGGGTACATTCATATTGATACAGGGCTTGGGATAGTGATTGGAGCTCTTATTATACGACTTATTTTGAATTTCATTCCTTTCATAGGATAAATAATGCCCATATACGCATTCACTGGATTGATGGGAGCCGGCAAAACTTATCATAAAGTCAGGGATGTGATCATCCCGGCCATTAAAGAAAAAAGAAGAATTTACACAAACATTCCTTTGAGGTTAAACAACATTGAAACTTTCACTGATATTGAGATTTGTTCGACTACACCTCTCGTTACGATTATTGATGGTGAATTTATTAAAAAAATCCACCACCACCAGGAGGAATTGATAGGAGCTCTTGTTGTGATTGATGAACTACACACTTATTTTTATTCCGCGGATGCGATGTGGGACAAAACTCTTCTGGAATTTTTAACCTATTCACGGCATCACGGCATAGACGTTGTGTTTGGAACTCAAAATTTAGAAAACATAAATAAAAAATTCAGGAATTTGGTATCAAATGAATACCGTTTTCGAGCCCAATCCCATTTGGGATTCATAGGAAAAGGACGCTATAAAATGACCAAATATGTTGGAACCGCTGACAGTTATCAGGATCCGGAAATCAAACCAGAAGAAACAAAACATTCATATGATAAAGACGTTTTTAAATTTTATCATTCCGTTGAGCCTGGAGTTCTTAAATCAGTAGGGATTCCAAAACAACCTATTCCTCAGAATAATTCAGTAGCTCGATGGGGTGTATTTACCTTTGGGTGTTTATTATTAACGGGTTTTCTTTTATCTGGACTGGTATCTAAATTCAATGGTGGTGGTCCAGAAGTTGCCCAGGGCGAAGTTAACATTGAAGTTTCAGAAGTTCCTTCCAGTGGTCGCGGGTACGGTAGGCAAAAAGACGTTCCAATTCTGGATGTTGACGAAGAAATAACTGACGAGGAAATTATTGAATTATTCGACGTTGATCGGAGTCAACCAGGACATGATCTTCCAGTGGATCCGGAACCCGGCCGAATCTTTTTTGATGTCAAAGGCCGTGAGATGTTGTTGAAAGGAAAACATAAGGTTATGGGCAAACTTACCACCGGGGGAAGGGTGTTTGTAGTTCTCGAGGACAACGATGGGGCGCAATTCGATATTGAATTTGCGCCGCAAATGGCGGTTAAAGTGGGCCAGGTTTTGGACTTTTAGGGGTGGGGTTTCAAAAAGAATTCCCGGAGGCGGTAAGCCTCCGGGATTTTTTTTTGGTTTAAGACGGGATCTTGTCGAGATCTCGAGGATATGCTTCAACCTCATCAAAGCATTCACAAATTAAATTGCGGTCCGCGGCTTCCTCCATTGCGTTGTTGAATCTTTCCCATGGCCACGGTATGAACGATCTTAAGTGGTTATAAGGGATTCCTGTTACCCAATCCTCCGTGTTCTTCGTCAAGTAATCTTCGTAATGTGAAATTGTTTTAACCAGGTACCTGCAATCGTCTGAGATCGGGAAAAGTTCTATCTGTTCACCTTTCATTGTTACCTCCAGTCGTGGTTGACCCACCCAACGACCGCCCGGCCGCAGGGGGGAAAGATTTTGGAACTCTTCATCAAAAAGAGTCCAATCTTTCTCCCCTGGCCGGGTTCCGACATTCTTGATTTCAACGAGGCGCATCACTCAAGGGGCATGACAAAGTTTCTTCCTTTGGCGTGACCCTTGAGCACCTTTAAATGGATCAGTTTTGCTGGTGTTTTTTTTTATTGCTGGTGGGTGTGTCGAGGCGGGCTTTTAGTTCGGCGATCTCAGCTTTTTGTTCTTCAATGGTCTGTCTGTCACGGTCTCGATCTTCTAGTAAAAGCTTCAATAACAATTCCTTTTCCTCCCTGGATAGTTCCTCTAGCCGGGAATCCTTATTCGACATATTGGGAGAAACAATATCATCTGTCGGATTAAATTTACAGTTGAGCGCTTTTTCAATCCATTGGATAGTTTTTATAGTTGGTTGTGACTGGCCCTTTTCATACCTGCCGATCGATTGGTGATGGCCCTTCCCTCCTAACTCTTTGATTTTTAAGGCTAAATCCCTCTGAGAAAGACGCTTTTTCAATCTTTCAAGGCGAAGCCAATCCCCAAAATTATTTTTTTTGCTCATAATAGTTGACAAAACTCTCAAAATTGATAATATTGGAGTGTTCTAAGGCCTTGTTAGTTAATTAAATACCTTGAAAAAAATTAACATGACAACATATCACAATCCTCTTGAATCTTCTTCTTACTCCTCCCGTTCCGCTCCTTCCTACGTGCTAGAATCCGCCGCAAAATCCAAATTCAATTGGGAGGGCGATTCAATGCCAACAGTTCTAAAAGGTCTCCCCATCCGTCTTAAACAACGCGCTGATGGGGAGGAATGGTGGTACCTGGCTAAAAGAAATAACGGACGTTTTTATGGGCAATGCCTCAATGCCAGGAAAGAAGAAATCGATAAACTTTTAATCAACTTGGGTAGCGAACTTGAAAAAATCAAAATGGGTGAAATTCCCAGCCGGTCGAGGAAAAAAGTTAAAAACCTTGAGAAAGAATATTTTTCATGGATGTTCAAAAACAAATCGGAAGACGTTCAGGAATGGAACACGGGCGCCTGGAAAAAAAGGCTTAATCCCTTTTTTGGTGAATTATTTCTTAAAGAAGTTACCCAGGAAAAAATCTTTGAATACCGTGATATCCGTGAAAGCGATGGTTCTAAAAAAAGCACCATTTCAAAAGAACTTCGCACACTAAAAGAAGCAATCCAACTTGTTGATCCCTCCTTTACACTTCCCGAAAAAATAAAATATAAAAATACTGGTAAGAAAGCGGATAAAGCGCCAACCCTTGAACAAGTTCAAGAGGTTGGTTCCCTCATGGCTCAACACAGAAATCATGCTTCCCTTTTTCGTGCTGTCTACATTGTTCAAGCCGGAACCGGTTTAGATACCAGTGACATTTTGACGGACACTCAAGGCGGTAAAAGAAAAGGTCTTACTCGTAAAAACATTAAACTCGCAGAAGGTGTAATCCGGAAAGAAAGAGGTAAAACCTCTAAGCCCGCCAACATCCCCATACTGCCATTCGTGCGAGAAGTACTCCAAGCCCTGCCGTTTCCCCTAGAAACGTCTCAGTTTCTATTTGAGGGGCCGATAAGGGCTTACAACGTTTCTGTTCAAAGAAACTTTAAAAGAATCGGAGCTGGGGGATTTGGTTCCAAGAGTCTCCGCCACTTTGTGACCTCTACACTTTTCAATTCCGGAGCGGATTGGGAATGGATTCAAGCAGTACTCGGCCACGAGCCCGGATCAAGAAAAACTGCTGATTATGTTCACGTTGATCTGGAGATTGCGAAAAAAAGGTTTAAGAAAGCCTTCAAAAGTTGCCAAACGATTGCCTAGGTAAAATCAAAAATGATGGAAACTCAAAAAAAACAAGAAATTAAAATTAAAGTAACCGTTCTCTCACGCCGGTAACGGGGGTTCGATTCCCCCTGGGGTCACCAAATTCAAATCCAATAAAATCCTAGGAAGTCCATAAACCCATAGAAATATGGGTTTTTTATTGCCTAATCGTCTATTGGGAGCTTATGGCAACCCCTGGCAACATGGGACAATATTGGGGGCAACTGTTGATTTTCGAAAATGAGTTGCCTCCATGGCTTAAACCAATACTTCCATCCGAAACGCCAAACCCGGAATCAAAACCAGGAAACATTTTGATGCACGGGGTTTGTATCTGAAAATTTCAAAAAGAGAGCGTCGAGACGACGCACTGGAACTTGTCGCAAATGGTCTTGATCCAAGTGAAAATCTAAAAGCAAATCTGAGGCCCTATCTTTAATTTAAACATCAAAATTTTCTGCGCATCCTTTTCCTTACTTTAGAAAGCTATTTCAACGTTTTTCACTTTCAGCATTAGTTTACCTCCAATAACCACCTGCTTAATATCGGTTTACGCCGCTAGCCCTGCCCCCATGCAAATGATATATTTTACGCGTGGTCTTGATTGACCCCTCTAGCCCTTGATTGGGATGTTAAGGCTTGAATGCCAAAAGTTGCACGGCAAACTTTTAACAGACAGGAATCGCCATGCCAGGAAAATCTCTCACCTTTCATTCAACTGTCCTCCACAAAAGCATTCGGGAAACTGACTCCACTTTTAATCAGTACCTGAAGTCTCTGGACACCATCAGCAACGACATCCGGAATCTGGAAAACTACCTTCGGGAAAAGGGAGTCACCCACAATTTTTCCTATTTCGCCGGTTCATACCTTCCGGAAGAAAAAGCTTCCTTTATTACCTGGAGGTACTGCGAATCTGCAAAAAAGTATCGATTGTTTTATACGGTAATGGTCTGGAACGATCCGGATGATGAGTTTAACAAGCCTACTCAAGAAAGCATCGAATGGGAAAAGCCCTTGATAGAAACAGAATCGGCCATCCGCATGAGCGTATTCCCTGCCCTGCCAGAATTCATCAAGTCATTGGCAGAGGAAGTGAAAGTCCTGCAGAGGAAGGCGGTTGTTTCAATTCTTGGAACATCCTGAATAAAAAAACAATATGAAATAACACGGTCAGGCTTTTCCGTTCCCAACTATTTATCCAGGGAAAACAAAGTCTGATTTCACCTCTTCCATAGTGATATCGAACTCCAGGGTAGAATCAGCTCCCGTCCCGCGATAGCTCCCTGAAGTTGGGGCAGTTAAAACCGGGTCCGGGCTCGATGCCAGCGCCACATGATGGTCAGCAACTGCTAGCCCAATTGTTGGGTCGTACCCGCGCCATCCTCCTCCCGGAAGGAAAACCTCAGCCCAGGCATGCAACTGCCGATTCGAGAACTCCTCATCTCCGTAAAAATATCCGCTTGTAAACCGGGCAGGCAATCCCAATGAACGACAGGCATCCATAAACAGCACCGTGACATCCCGGCAGGCCCCTTTGCCAGTTTGTAGCAATTCATCCGGGCTGTGTGGTTCACCGGTTGGCCGCAACACTCTTTCTATCATTTCATGAATCTGCGAGCACAATGCCCCCAGAAAGGCTACCGTATCAAAATCAACTTCTTTTAAAATATTTTCGGCGAATGAATTGACCTTGCCAGACACCTCACTTCTAAACAGATACGGCTTAAGAGAAACTTCATAAGGTCCCGAAACCTTCGCTGGTAACTTGCTAAATTCCGGATCTCCCAAAATATAGTCGAAAGGGTTTTCATGAAGAGTCTCAACAAAAGAAGTGGTGTCTATCTTAAAGGAGGTGCGTGTTTCATTGAACCAGACATAAGAACCTGAGTTTCCGTCAAGATCAATCAGGTCGGTAATTCCAGATGGCGGGACATCATAATCATTTTTAAATTCAAGAAGCCTTTGGGTGCAATCCGAGCGAGGTCGCAACCGCACAATCATCGGCTCAATAAAAACGGGCCTGGAATAGGTAAACTCGGTCTTGTGCTTTATGTAAAAAAACAAACGTTAGCGGCCGGGGATGGTGTTAAAGGGTGCCAACACATTATTAGTCCAACTGGCGGGTAATTCCTCAAGAGAAGACCTGAGTCTTTCCCTCCACCAGGCGCAGACCTCTTCCAGGTCATTTTTTTCATACTGATATTCAATGATCTTATATGAATCTTTCGGATAATAAACAACATCAATGGGAAAACCCACATCTGTTGCACTTCGCCTTGTGGCATCGAAGGCAAGGAACCCGACCTTTAGTGCTGTGATGGGGCTGGAAGCATAACACAACCCCAGATCCAATATAGGCTTTCCATAACTACCCTCGCCTATTATCTGATAGGGAGTCTCCTGCGTGACCTCAATCCAGTTCCCCTGGGGGTAGACCAGATAAAGTTTATGCTCATCATCTTTCTCAAGCTGTCCCCCAATAATGGAATGAAGATTAAAAGACAATCCACTGTCTTCAATTGCCGGTTTGTCCTCCTCTGCAACTTTCCTTATTTGCTCTGTAAAATGGTTTACCGCCTTGTAAAGTTTTTCAAATTTTTCGTCCGTTTCACAGAGGGCCTCCTCAAAATAGGTTAGCGCTTTATCTCGAACGGATCGCAGGCCTGAGGTCATTAGAAACAAACTATGGTTTTCTTTTTGATGCACGGTCACTTTGCGGGCAAGCGTTTGTTCCGTCCCGCTTGTGATCCTGGAATCGGATATTGCAACAATTCCACTCTCTATTTTCATTGCTACACAAAAAGTCATTACTGAACCTGAGCTCCTATTGAACTGGAATCTGACACCTTTTTTAAAGCGAAAAAGTTTTCGTGAATTTCTTCGCCCACAGTATTCAGATCATATTGGATTCCATCCAGAAACTGATGAAGGCCAATGTCCATTACTTCATCAATATGAGAATAGTTAACTTTTCCTTTAAGTTTTCCCATAAGCCTGTAAAGGGAACTGCTACTGGATAACTCGTCAGACGCCCCATAAATTTTGGACAAGGACTGCTCTGCGTGGTTGATACAATATAGTACAGAACGGGGGAAAACGCGGTCAAAAATAAGAAAATCGACAATATTATTTGAACTGATAAGGTTGAAACGTTTTCGATACATCTCCAGTGAACTTGTTGATTTTAAAAGGGCTGTCCATTGAACATTGTCCAATGAAGAACCGACATAGTCCACTCTCGGTAAAATAATAAAGTACTTCACATCCAGTATTCGGGAAGTCTTGTCCGCTCTTTCCAAATAACGCCCAAGCTGGGAAAAATGCCAGGCCTCTCCATGCGCCATTGTGGAATACGCAATCCCAATAATAAGGTGGCAACTCATTTTAATATCGTAATAAAATTTGTGAGGACTTCTTCCCGCTTCCTCATCTGCTCCGGGTTCTGCAATCCCAAGGTAAAGGTTGTTTATTTTTTCCCACATTTCCGAAGGAATGATTTCTCTTACCGATCGGGCATTTTCCCGAGCCGCCGTGAGACAGGAAGTGATGGAATGTGGATATTTGTTATCAAAGGTATGAAAGAAAATTACATTTTCCCTGGTGTAATCACCAATATTTTCTGTGAAGTATTTTGCATCTCCGGTAATGTCCACCAGAGGTTTCCATGCATTCGGGTCTTTTCTCATCGAGGGAAGGTCAAGAAGCATGTGGAGTTGGGATTCGATAATACGGGCCGTATTTTCAGCACGCTCCAAATACCGGTTCATCCAATACAAGGCATTAGCTACCCGACTTAACATATCTTTTGCCTTGAAAAGTGTTTATAGTGCATTACAAGTTTCAGGGTTTCCACCATGTCAAATACCGTCATCCGCCATCACCCAGGTATCCTTGCTGCCACCTCCCTGCGAAGAGTTGACAACAAGAGAACCTTTCTTAAGAGCCACCCGGGTGAGTCCTCCCGGAAGAACATAAATATCTTCCCCATAAAGAACATAGGGACGCAAGTCCACATGGCGACCTTCAAAATGGTCTTTTACCATTACGGGAACTCGAGAAAGCTGAATAACCGGCTGCCCTATGTAGTTTCTTGGCTCGCGACGGATGTTGTCCACCATTTCCCTTTGTTCCTTTCGGGTAGAGCTCGGACCAATCAACATTCCATACCCCCCCGATCCGTGAGTTGTCTTGACTACAAAGTTTTCGATATTTTCAATGACATGTTGTTTTTCTTTTTCATTTTCACATACATAGGTCGGGACATTCCGAAGTACAGGTTCTTCTCCTGTATAGTATTTTATTATCTTGGGTACGAACGAATAAATCGCCTTGTCATCAGCTATTCCAGCCCCTGGAGCATTCGCCAAAGCAACCTTACCCTCCCGGTAGGATTTCATAATTCCAGGCACACCAAGTAAGGAGTCAGAATTAAAAACCGTTGGGTCCAGATACTCATCGTCTATTCTGCGATAGATTGCGTGGACCCGTTCAAAACCTTTAGTTGTTCTCATATACACATAACCATCCTGAACAACCAGATCCTGGCCCTCCACCAATTCTTCTCCCATTTGCTGAGCCAGGAAAGAGTGTTCAAAATAAGCAGAGTTATATATACCGGGAGTTAAAATCGCGATATTGGGTTTTACAATGGAATCAGGAATCAAATTTCGCAGGGTGTTTGCCAGCCTGCCTGAATAATCGTCGACGGGGCGTATTGGAAGGGCTTCAAAAATAACAGGCAAAGTCTGCTTCATTACCCGGCGATTTCCAAGAACATAAGAAACCCCTGAAGGGCACCTGAGATTATCTTCCAGAACATAAAATTCGCCGTCTTTGTCCCGAACAAGGTCAATGCCACTCACATGGCACCATATGTCTTTGGGTGGTTTTAAACCCACACACTCCTTGCGAAAGGCAACAGAAGAAAAAATCAATTCTTTTGGAATAACTCCATCATTCAGGATCTTTTGGTCATTGTAAATATCATTAATAAACTGGTTCAATGCGAATACCCGCTGTTTCACACCTCGCTCAATTAAACTCCAATCTTTGGCAGAAATAATTCGAGGCACGATGTCAAAAGGGAATATTTTTTCCAGGCCTTTATTGTCACCGTAAACACTGAACGTGATTCCCATCTGCTTGAAGGCGGCGTTCGCAGACTTCCTCCTGTTTGTCATTTCAGATTTGGGAAAGGAATTGATCCTTTTGATCAGCCTTTCAACTTCGGGGCGGGGCGTTCCAGGCTTGAGGAAAAATTCATCAAAAAAATTTTCTGGATCATAATTTTCAAAGTTCATACGACCTCGTAAAAAGCTTTCTTATTGTAACAAGAATTGTCGACATTTGAACTTGCCCTGTTTTCTTATCAGTAAAACATAAAATTTCTACAAATAAGTTATTAACAATATTTCAAAAAACCATGGGTTAACCTCCTAAAACGGAAAAACTCATGACTGCTCATCTTCCTGATGCAGGGACTGATCAACCCGGTGCCCCTTCAAGCTTTGGACCTCAATAAAAATCCGCTTAATCTGAACAAATCTCTGTTTAATCCTCTGTTCCAGAAGTGAGGTGGTTTTTTCAATTTCTTCTGAAGATATTTTGTCAATAAAATCCAGGCTGATGGTTAGCAGTACGTCGTGCGGTCCGAAATGTAATGTCAGGATTTCATTAATATGAAGGATACGAGAATCGGAGTTTAAAATGCCCCGGATTTCTGACTCAATTTCTTTATTGGCTGATTCCCCTATCAGCAACCCCTTGCATTCATAGGCCAGCAAGGCAGCGGTTGTCGCAAGAATCAGCCCTACCAGAACAGATCCAATCCCGTCAAATAATGGAAGATTGAATTTCTCGCTGACAAAGATACACACTCCCGCAACAATAAGACCTAAAAGCGCGGCTGAATCTTCAAAAAGAACGGTGAATATCGCAGGGTCCTTACTTTTCCTGATAGCCTGAACCCACCCCTGGTTTCCTTTGACTTTTCGAAACTCAAAAACAGCAACGCCCAATGCAGCCCCCTCAAACAACAACGCGAGCCCAATCACAATATAATTTATTGTGGGGTCTTTGATGGGATGTGGTGATTGAATTTTTGAGATTCCTTCATAAATCGATATTCCCGCTCCCAATCCAAATATCAAAATTGCAACCACAAAACTCCAGAAGTAAACCTCCATCCCGTAACCAAAAGGGTGGGACTCGTCCGCTGCTTTTTTTGAAGATTTGAGACCATATAAAAGTAAAAACTGATTTCCTGTATCCACAACAGAATGGATCGCCTCACTGAACATCGTAGAACTTCCCGTGTAGGCTGAAGCCCAGAACTTGGAAATAGCGATCAACCCATTTCCCGCCAAGGCCGCGTAAATTACTTTTTTAGAGGATGGAGATGCCATTGAAACTTAAGCCAAAGAAAATTAAAAAATCGAATTAAAGATACTTTGAAAGCACGGTGGCGGTACCAAGGAAAGAGAAGAAACCCGCAACATCTGTGACTGTGGTTAAAATTATTGATGAAGCCGTAGCCGGATCCTGCCCAACCCTTGTCAGGACAACGGGAACCAGTGCTCCCGCCAACCCTGCCAGTACCATGGAAACAATCATTGAAACCCCGATGACAAGAGTCAACCCAACAGAATGGCTCCAGACATACACCCCCAGGCACGTGGTCATACATATTCCTATCCCATTAATAGCCCCTACCTGAACTTCTTTGAGTGCAACGGGGAGCCATTGACGAACCGTAATTTCTCTTAACGCAAGCCCCCGCATGGTGACCGCAAGAGCCTGGGAACCTGCGTTACCGCTTTGTCCCGCGACGACGGGGAGAAGCACAGCCAGTGCTGTAAATTGAGCAATCAAGTCTTCAAAAAAACCTACCACTGCCGCTGCAAGAAAAGCTGTCACTAAATTTATCTGCAGCCAGGGTTGCCTTTTCTTTACTGCAAGCGACACTTTGGAAAGGGCCCTTTCATCCCCTCCCGCACCAACCATGGTCAAAAGATCCACAGTGGCTTCTTCCTCAACAGCCTGAATTAATATGTCGTGTCGAATAACACCAATCAAACGTCCTGAAATATCAACAACAGGAAGATTTTCAAGTTTATGTTTTTCCAATGCTTCAACAACATCTTCGCGAGGCACCAGAGTATCGACCATTGTCTGGATGGGTCGCGCCACATTTTTTAAAAGAGATTTTGAATCAGCCAGAATCAGGTCTTGATATTCGACTCGACCTGTTAAGCGATGTTCCTCGTCTACAAGAAAAAGATTGCGGGAGGGCCGGGTTTTGAGACCACGCAAGCGTTCAATACTTTCTTGTACCGTCATGTCGCCGCGAAAGGTCCCTATACGGGTGTCCATCAGGCGTCCAGCAGTGTTTTCCGGGTACGCCATCATGCGTTTTAATTCAGATTTAACGGATTTTGACAAAAGTCCAAGCCAGTTTTCACGCTCTTCGTCCTCGCATTGACTTAGAACAGCAGCGCAAAAGTTTGGAGCTAGTTCAGTTAAAAAGCTCTTCAGCAAACTTTTATCAACTTCACGCAGGTAGGTCACAGCATTTTCTGTTGTGAATTGTTCCAGAAGAGGCACAATTACGGAAACGGGATGACTTGAAAGAACATCAACAACCTCTTCAACAGACAAGCTTTCCAGATATCTTGCCGCCTGACGTGAATGCTGTTTTATAAAATTGGATTGAAGTGCATGGGCCACAGACTCGGAATTTCCACTCATCGGTTTCTTTGCCCTGGTTTTCTCTGTTTATATGGGATTGCCGCCAATGTCTGGGTAAACAGAGTCAAACATGATGTATACATAGGAATCAATCCTGATAGAAATGATTCTATAACCATCCCCTGGTTATCAACTTCACCCAGTCCTTCGCGCAACCTTTTATGGCTGATTAAACCCTCAATCTGATTGCGGAAATTCACAATGGGTAAGACCGCATTTTGATTCCACCCGGAATGCCATTTAACAGAGGCCAAAGTGGCCTGGACAGGCAGAGAAACATAAAGAGGGTCCAGTATTTCGGTAACACGCACTTCATTTGAAGTGCTGATCAGCTTTGAAATAGCCACCCCGCCGCGAAAAACCCCTTCTCGATTCACAACACACAAATGATGAGCAAGGTGGTCACTGAGATTACGCGCCAAAACCAGTGACTCCTCCACGGTGGCCTCCTCTGGCACACTTGGAATAAATGTATCCATCCAGGCCCCCAGTGTATTTGCAGGATAGATCATTTGTTTTCGGGCTTCCCGGTTTTTGGATTTTGTAAAACAACCTAGAATTGCAACTCTCGCAGGACGGTCTAGTGCTTTAAGTAAAAGGGCGGACCGGTATGAAGGCAATATTTGAAGCATCTCGGCGGCAGACTCAGGCTTCATTTTATTTAAACATTGCGAAGCAAACCATGGCATTAAGGACCCCAGAACCATGGCCGCATCCTGAGGAGATATCGATTCCAGAAAAGCAGCGGAGTCATCCAGCGGCAAGCTCTCCAAAACCCGGGCGGAATCCACAGGTCTCTCTTTTATATAAGCGGATGCCAGAAAAGATTTATCTTTCATTGTTGTCTTCCATAATCAGAAGGCAGGTAGATTTTTCATTAAACAATTTTGCAGGAATAACCATCCGCCCATCTTTTGTTTCCAGGATAATTGAGGTAGGAGTTATTTCCAGAATAATTCCTTCTGAACCGTCCATTCGAATTCTTTGACCAGGCTTGTATTGTTGTTGAAGATAATGGGAACCAATCAGGTTACTGACAAAAGTCTTCGACCCCAGCCCAAAAGCCAGTGCCAGACTGCCCAACAAGGCCCCCACTGTCACCCCGATCATATTCGCTAAAAAGGAAACATTAATGCCTATCTGATTTAGCCCCATGACAACGGTTGATACCAGTGTTGCAACCTGGGCAATCAGTCCATAGAGCTTATTTTCCGGGAGTTGTGCAGATTCTGCGGCGGCATTTGTCAAATCACGAGCAAGGAAACTAAAGAGAACACCTGCGCCAATTATGATTCCCCCGGCAAGAAACGTGGGCAAATAATCCACCACATCATCTAGCCAGTCCGTTATCGCCTCCAACCCCAACGCGTGGGCGGCAAATTTGACAAAAAACAAAAATACCGCCCAGAAAACCACCTTGCTGAACAAAGAAATAATGGGACTGGAGAAAGTCAGTTTGGCGAGGCCACCCCGTCTCAACATAGTATTGAGAACACGATTAAGAAAAGCAGCTAATCTCGCTGTTCCTCTTTTAAATAATCCAGATACAAACCAACCCAGGGCCAATAAAAGTGCAGCACCTAAAAGGTTGGGAAGAAAATCGATAAACTCTTTTATTAAAGGAAAACCCGAATCTTGTACTTCTTGGGACCATTGCTTCAAGATTTCCATATAGTCACCTGATAGACCCAAAAAGATTTTTTAATTTAATACTCCTTCAACATACTATCATACGAATAGAGCCCAATTTTTCGCGCGCGCTCATTATGCTAGACGAATTGCGGCAATTCTCATTTACGGAGAAATTGGGAACAGTTTTTGACATAAATGCAGATAAAAAATACCGCTAGAACAACTTGATTGGAAACAGCACTCACGAATAAACATTGAACACTTTTGATTTGCCGAACTGGCGGGTTCCCTGCTATTGTTAGGAATTAAACCCCTTAACTAAACCAGATCCTCATAAAATAAAATTTTATGAGGATTATAAATTTTACTTCATGGTCGGGTTCCATCTTGCAAAAATTTACTCTTAAAAACTGGCGCGGTGATGTCGCGGGAGGACTATCTGCCGGAATTATCGCAATTCCCCTGGCCCTTGCCTTTGGTGAGCAGTCCGGCCTTGGGGCTCTGGCTGGGTTGTACGGAGCGATAGCCCTTGGGATATTCGCTTCACTTTTTGGAGGAACCCCCACACAAATAAGCGGCCCAACCGGGCCCATGGTGGTTGTCGCTGCCATGGTCGTTGGCAATACTGTTGAGCAAACCGGCAACCTTGAAAATGCCTTTCCCGTTATCTTTTCCACGTTTATTCTTGCGGGAGTTTTTCAGGTCGTTTTTGGCATCCTGAAGTTTGGAAAATATATACGCTATATCCCCTACCCTGTTGTTTCAGGTTTCATGAGCGGCATTGGCATCATCATCATTCTCATGCAAATTTTTCCTTTAATTGGAAGCGTTTCTCCAAAAGGAATTTTTAATATCTTCATCCATTTGCCTGATGCCTTCAGGGAAATGCAAATGGAATCGGCCATCCTGGGATTTTCTACGATAGCCATCATTTATATGTTTCCAAAAATTACGCGGACTGTCCCCAATATTCTGTTGGCCCTTGTGGTGGTCTCGGCTATTTCAGCATGGGCCGGGTTTAATGTCGCCGTCATCGGCCATATCCCTTCCAAGCTACCTGACTTGACATTGGGAGCAGTGACCAACCTTGCCGTGAATGACCTTCAGCAACTTTACATCCCTGCCATAACGCTGGCATTACTGGGCAGTATTGATTCCCTGCTCACCTCGGTTATCGCGGATAATGTCACCAAATCTCGACACGACAGTAATCAGGAATTGATGGGGCAGGGAATCGGCAATATTATTTCCGGTTCAATAGGAGGACTTCCTGGGGCTGGTACAACCATGTCAACTCTGGTCAATACAAATTCAGGTGCCACCTCCCGCCTTTCAGGAATGGTACATGGTTTCTCGCTCATACTTGTTTTGACACTGGGAGCTTCTTTGGCAGGCAACATACCTATTCCCGTACTCGCCGGGATTCTGATCACCGTTGGGATCGGGATCATAGATTATAAAGGACTCAGACATATTAAAATCCTGCCCCGCACAGAAACCATGGTGATGGGGCTTGTCCTGTTCATGACCGTATTTGCAGACCTCATTCAAGCTGTTGCCATCGGAATGATTTTTTCTACTTTCCTGTTTATGAAAAAAATGAGTGACCTTATGGAACATCAAACGGAAGTCGCGCCACTTGATTCATACCAAAATGAAACCATCTCGGAAAACAAGGACGATTCCGTGTGTCTGATGAACGATATTTCCCAGTTTATCTTTGTAAAAAAATTAAGTGGTCCACTGTTTTTTGGCTTTGCATCGGCCTTTCAAGACATCGCCAAAAAACTGCAAAACATTCCTATTCTGATTTTAAATGTTACCGATGTCCCCTACATTGATCAGACTGGTCTGTACGCTTTGGAAGAAGTGATGCTTGACCTAAAAAGCCATGGGGTCACCGTATTTATTTCAGGCTTGCAGGACCAGCCACGAGATATGCTCACTAAAGTTGAAATCATACCCAGCCTGGTTCCAGAAGAATATCTTTTCACAGACCTGTCCGAATGCTCCGGTTTCCTTAGCAAAAAGAAAAACCTTGATTTTTTAAACGAGGACGAAGATTAACAAATTTGCCAGTCTCCTCGCCTTCATAACCAAACCTTTCTTAACCCACAAATTTTTTTTAAACAGAACCTTTTGGGTAGCCATTAATTTCCCTCCCCTTGCAAAGAGAGCTTTGCAAAGGCGGGCAGTTTTGAAACAAAGTGTTCGTCATTGCCAGGAGCTACTGCAAAGAAGCAACCCAGCAAGCAACGTCCGACATGTAAGTGGATCGAGTTTAATCCTTTCTCAAAGTCGCAAACCTCGAAACTGAACCGGATGCGGACGGGGTATTTGATTTGGGGAAGGGATAAGAAATGATGGCTTCGCCTGTGAACAGCCACGCCTGTCACGGCTCGTGCCGGAGTAATTGAAACGTGGCCCCACTCTGTATGGGTTGGGCTTACGCCCTACATCCGGGTCGCCACTCCCGAACCTGTATCACCAATATAACGCCGGGGCTATAAAAATGAAAAGTGGGTCGGAATTTATTGACGTTATGGTCGATGGCAACGGCCTGAATTAACAGCTGGAAGCACTGCGCAACCAGAATGCTGATCCCCACACCCGTTATTCAGGACATAGGGGAAATCAGTCTGGCCTTGTTCGCCAAATATTTTGAAGAGGGAGGCAGGTATCCCAAAGGGGGGTCGTGGCGCGGTGGGGATAAATATGGAAGCCGCTCTCCCTGATCCCTCTCTTCAGTTTTAAGTGAAAGATTTGTCGAATAAACCACCAATCCTTTTTAAATCAATCCCTTATGGAAAAGATTCACGTTGCTCCCCAAGCGATCTTTACCTTTAAAACAGGTGTTTTTTAATGTTTTCCAGGAAAACTCTCCTAATCCACTTCCCTGGCAAGTAAAACCGCATAAATTCAAACCTCATAATGCTTCCTGCTCCTCCTTATGATAAATCCCCCAAAAGTCCCGAAAAACAGGGAAGTTGCTAAGGTTTTCATTGACAAGGATAGAATCCTTGGGTTAGTATCCCCCGTCACCAATTTCCTGTGGTATTTTGCCCTCCGGAACCTACCGGATCGAATAACACAAGGCCTTATTTTATAAAGCCTTGTAAAATTCAAAGGGATACACAAAACCCCTGAGAAACAAGGGCTTAAATAGAACAGGAAAAAGGAGCAATTTCCCCCTGTGAAAAGGGGCTATTGGCACGAAGGAGACACATGCTCGAACAATATCTCGGAGTCGCAATTCTCATGGTCATCGCGGCCGCAATTGCGATTGGCATGGTGGTGTCAACGACCTTGCTCGGACCAAAACGGAGATTTGCCGACAAGGATGAGCCATTCGAGTGTGGTGAATCTCAAATTGTCTCTCCCTACCAACGATTCTCGGTCAAATTTTATCTTGTGGCCGTCCTTTTCATACTGTTCGATATCGAAGCCGTATTTCTGTTCCCCTGGGCAGTCCTGTACCAACGCCTTGGGTGGTTCGGATTAATTGAAATGATTCTTTTCCTGCTGATTCTGGGCGTGGGTTTGATGTACGTCTGGATTCGTGGCGGACTCGACTGGGAGTGATCGGCAGGCAATGAGCGATACCGTATTAATCGACAAAGTCAAAACCCGGTTTGGCGCGAAAGTCCTTGAAAGTCACGACTTTCGAGGGGACCAAACTTTAACAGTAGAAAAATCCATTATTGTGGAACTTCTGGAGTGGCTGCGGGACGATCCGGAAACCGACATGTGCTACCTGATGGATCTAACCTGTGTTGATTACCTTGACCGGAAAAAAGAACGTTTCGAGGTGGTCTACCACTTGTTCTCGCTCAAGTTTAATCACCGTATTCGCATCAAATGCCCCGTGGATGAGGATGACTGTGAAATTGATTCCGTTTGTCCACTTTTCAAGTCGGCCAACTGGTACGAACGTGAAGTCTGGGATATGTATGGTGTGAAATTCAGAAATCATCCCAAGCTTAAACGTATTCTCCTTTATGAAGATTTTAAAGGGCATCCCTTACGAAAAGATTACCCGGTCAACAAACGACAGCCGTTGATCGGCCCCATGAATTGAGGCGGATTTGGATTTTTTTTCAATCTCAGACGAGTTCCTGATCGAATTGCTGGTCACCCTGATCAAAATTGGGTTTGTGCTTGCGGTGACCGTAGGTTTCTTCGCCCCTGTTCTGACCTGGGTTGAACGAAAACAAAGCGCGATCATGCAGGACCGAATCGGTGCCAACCGTGCCGACATTTTGGGCTTCAAGGCGCTGGGTCTGTTTCACATCATGGCCGACGGCCTGAAAATGTTCACCAAGGAAGATTTTATCCCGCAAGGTGCCAACAAATTTCTGCACACGTTGAGCCCGATTATTGCTCTGGTACCGGCTCTTCTGACATTTGCCGTTGTGCCCTTTGGTGGGAAGTACGAGCTATGGGGAACAGAGGTCAATCTGGTTATTTCCGATCTTGACGTCGGGCTCTTGTTCGTTTTTGCCATCGCTTCCCTGGCAACATATGGATACGTGGTCGCCGGGTGGAGTTCAAACAACAACTGGTCCCTGCTCGGTTCAATGAGAACGGCATCCCAGATGATCTCGTACGAAGTCACCATGGGACTGACCATTATCGGCGTTCTCATGGTTTACGGCACCATGCAGCTCGATGAAATTGGCGCCGCCCAGGAAAACTTCTGGCGCTGGGGGATCTTTTTGCAGCCTCTGGGTTTTTTCATGTTCCTGACAGCTTCCATCGCAGAGAACAAGCGCATTCCCTTCGACGCTCCAGAAGCGGAATCCGAGCTGGTGGCAGGCTATTTTACCGAATACAGTGGTTTGAAATTCGGCATGTTTTTCATGGCCGAGTTTATTGAAATGGTGACCATCGGAGCGATTGTCACCATCCTGTTTTTTGGCGGATGGCACATCCCGTTCGTCGAGACAAAAGACATCATCGATACATTTAATTTTTCCTGGCTGGGATCTTCGTTCGCCAATTTAATTGCGATGGGGATTCACGTTGGGGTGTTCTTTGTTAAAGTCTGTATTTTCATTTTCATTCAAATGACGATCCGGTGGACGCTACCCCGGTTTCGTTATGACCAGATCATGAAGTTGGGGTGGAAAATTCTTCTGCCCCTCTCCCTCGCCAATATCGTGGTGACCGGAATCGTGATCATGGCACTTAATTAAAAGGAGTCGCTTATGGCTTACTACGTCAATAGGAATGTGGAAATGACGTGGTGGGAGCGATCTTATATTCCCGAGATCATTCGTGGAATGCTCATCACGGTTCGTCATTTTTTCAAGAACCTGTTTGGGTTTGTTCCGTTCTTTCTTGGCAAAAAGAAAGAGCGGGAAATTTTTACTGTCTATTACCCGGAAGAGACCATTGACTACCCCGTAGCATATCGCGGGCGTCCGGTTCTTGCGTTAAGAGAAGACAACAAACCGGAATGTGTCGCCTGCGGCCTCTGTGAAATTGCCTGTCCGGCATATTGCATCGACATCATACCGGAGGCCAACAGTGGCAAGCAGAACCAGGACGAGCGTTTTCCGAAAGCCTTCACCATTGATTATGCTATTTGCATCTTCTGTGGATTCTGTGAAGAAGCCTGCCCGGAAGAAGCGATCTTCATGAGTGATGACTGTGAAATCTCAATGCTCGATCGCAAAAAAATGAAATACGATATGGAACAGTTACTGGTACCTGTTGCGGACCTCAAGGACCGCATCGAATTCACCCGCAAAATGTACGGAAAATGGAATTACTGATCTTCTACCCGTTGGCCATTTTTACAGTGCTCCTGGCACTGGGCGTGGTCTTTAATAACAGCCCGATCGGATCAGCCGTGTCGCTGATTGCGATGATGCTCGGTTTGGCTGGCATCTTTGTTGTTTTGCAGGCGCATTTCATCGCCATCCTGCAAATCATCATCTACGCCGGCGCGATCATGGTTCTGTTCATGTTCGTGATCATGTTATTAAACCTGAAGGGGGACGACAAGGCCTGGAAAATGCGGGATCGGAACCTGTACCTTTCCATCATGACCGGGATTCTGGTATTGCTGGCCTTGTACAAGATGATCGACAAAATTCTTGGGACTGAATTTGGTGAAATGGCCGAAGTGCCTGACTCATTCGGTACCACGGTCGCGGTAGGAACTGAACTATTTACTGACTACGTACTGCCCTTTGAAATCGCCTCCATCCTTCTGCTTGCAGCAATGGTGGGAGCGGTAGTGCTCGCAAAAAACAAGGTGGACTGATGATACCGCTTTCGCATTACCTCATTTTAAGCGCGACCCTTTTTTCAATTGGTGTTCTCGGGGTTTTGATTCGGCGCAACGCAATTGTGGTGTTTATGTCCGTGGAAATCATGCTGAATGCCGTCAACATTTCGCTGATTGCATTTGACCGCCATCTCAATCAGCACGATGGACAAATATTCAGTTTCATGGTCATGGCCGTTGCGGCGGCAGAAGTCTCGGTAGGGTTAGCGATCGTAATCGCACTGTTCCGGAATCGACCTACGGTCAACCTGGACGAATTCAACTTAATGAAGTGGTGACACTGTAATGGTAAATCTGGCGTTTCTGGTTCCCCTGTTTCCGCTGATAGGGTCCATCATCAACGGGTTCTTCGGGTTGCGCATAGGCAAAGACTGGGTCAGTAAAATAGCCTGTGGTGGGCCGATCCTGTCTTTCCTGGTGGTTGTTTGCCTGTGGATCAGCTTGTTCTTTCACCCGGAAGGAACCCCCTACCCAGAATTGATCCTCTTCAACTGGATCCCAGCCGGTAGCCTGCAAATCGAATTTGGATTCCAGATCGACCCCCTGTCCTGCGTCATGATGTTGGTGGTGACCGGTGTCGGCTCGGTAATCCATATCTTTTCGATCGGCTACATGTATGAGGAGTACAGCTACTACCGCTACTTCGCTTATCTCAACCTGTTCCTGTTTTCCATGTTACTGCTGGTTATGGGAAACAACTTCCTGGTCATGTTTATCGGCTGGGAGGGTGTGGGCGCGTGTTCCTATTTTCTCATCGGCTACTACTTCGAAAAAAAATCTGCCTGCGACGCGGCAACCAAGGCGTTTGTGGTTAACCGGGTTGGTGACTTCGGTTTTCTCCTCGGAATTTTTTACGTTTTCCAGGCCTTCGGTACGATTGATTTCTCAACCGTGATGACGGCAGCTCCAACGACCCTGATTTATGACAGCGAAACGGTCACCCTGTTGACCATGTTCTTGTTTCTCGGCGCGACCGGGAAATCAGCACAGATTCCGCTATACACCTGGTTGCCAGATGCAATGGAAGGCCCGACCCCGGTATCAGCCCTGATCCATGCGGCGACCATGGTCACAGCCGGCGTTTACATGATCGTAAGGTGTAACGCGCTATTCAACATGGCACCCCTCACGATGACGATCATCGCACTCATCGGGGGAGGTACAGCCTTGATGGCCGCGACGATCGGGTGTACTCAGTGGGATATCAAACGGGTTTTGGCGTATTCCACCGTCAGTCAGATTGGCTACATGTTTCTCGCCTGCGGAGTTGGTGCTTACACCGCTGCGATCTTCCATCTCGTCACACATGCTTTCTTTAAAGCCTGCCTCTTCCTGGGTTCCGGTAGTGTCATCCATGGGATGCACCATGAACAGGACATTAGAAAAATGGGTGGACTTAAAGATCACATGCCAATCACGTACCTTACATTTTTAATTTCGACCATCGCGATAGCCGGAATATTCCCCTTCTCAGGTTTCTTCAGTAAAGATGAAATTCTGTATCACGCCTTGATGGACGGCAACGTCATCTATTGGGGAATGGGAATAAGTGGCGCTTTCATTACTGCCTTCTATATGTTCAGGCTGGTATTTCTGACATTCCATGGCGAGTCGCGTGTTGATCCGCATATTCATCCGCACGAGTCACCTGCAGTTATGACGATGCCATTGATCATTCTGGCCGGCCTTGCATTGGGTGGAGGATTACTTGGTATCCCGCTCATCCACGGATGGCACATCCTGGGCAACTGGCTTGAACCTGTAATTTCTTTCGACTGGACCACGGCATTGCATCATTCTGAAACCGTTCTGGCTTCACATGGCCATCACCAATCATTCACTGAACTGCTCCATTCGAAACAGGCTCACGACCACACCTGGTGGGACATCACATGGGAAATCCTCCTGATGCTCTTTTCAATCTGTGTCGCGCTGGCCGGAATCTTTACCGCCTATATGTTCTATATCAAATTCCCGGATATGCCTGCGAAACTCACCAAGGGCCAATGGGGATTCGATATGGTGCAGAACAAATACTATGTGGATGAAATCTATGACGAGACCATAGTCAAACCTACGGTCGATGCCTCGTACCGCTTATGGAAAGATGCTGACCAGAAAGCCGTAGACGGGGCTGTCAACGGAGTTGCACAATCCATTGGGTTCATGAGTAAAATCGCCCAGTATTTTCAATCGGGGTTCGTTCGCAACTATGCCATGTTCATGGTCATGGGTTTCGTGATCCTTTTAATCGTGATTTAAGACATGTTTTTAACTTTCGTCACATTTCTACCTCTGATCGGCTGTTTTTTCCTGGCCTTCATTCCCGAAGAAAAATCGGAGATGGTCAAACAGGGTGCCTTGGCAATTGCCGTTGCCGACTTCCTGTTGTCCCTTGTTTTTTACCAGGAATTCGACATGCATTCCTCGGCCATGCAGTTCGAGTTCATGGTCCCATGGATTGAAGCCTGGGGAATCGGTTATCACGTAGGGTTGGACGGAATCTCTCTGCTGCTTTACATCATGACCACGTTCCTGACAGCGATTTCCATTCTTGCGTCATGGCACGTCAAAAAACATGTCAAATATTACATGATGTCCATGCTGGCTCTTTCAACCGGCATGCTGGGTGTTTTCATTGCCCTCGACTTCTTCATGTTCTACGTTTTCTGGGAATTCCAGCTCGTCCCGATGTATCTCATCATCGGCGTGTGGGGCGGACCTCGCAGACTTTACGCTGCGGTCAAGTTCTTCCTCTACACCGCTGTCGGCTCCCTGCTCATGCTGGTTGCCATCATCTGGATTTACCTCGACATCCACCAGCAAACAGGCCAGTTCACAACAGACCTGATGTTCATCACCAAGCACCTCGATGTGGGACTGGAAGTCCAGCAATGGCTGTTCCTGGCATTCTTTCTGGCCTTTGCCATTAAAGTGCCGATGTTCCCGTTCCACACCTGGTTGCCGGATGCCCACGTTGAAGCCCCCACGGCAGGCAGTGTCATTCTTGCCGGTGTTCTCCTTAAAATGGGAACTTATGGCTTTCTGCGTTTCAACCTTCCGCTATTTCCGGCCGCCAGTCACGAACTGTTTCCCTATGTAGGCTGGCTTGCAGTTATCGGAATTGTCTATGGTGCTTTGGTCGCCATGGTTCAGGAGGATTTGAAAAAACTGGTTGCCTACTCGAGTGTCAGCCATCTCGGGTTCGTCATGCTCGGTATTTTCGCTTTCAACCATCAAGGGATGTCTGGAGCTTTATTACAGAATATTAACCACGGTATCAGCACAAGCGCCCTCTTCCTGATGGTCGGTATGATTTACGACCGCAGACACACACGACTGATAAAAGAATTTGGCGGATTGACCAAAATTATCCCGGTGTTCTCAATTTATTTCATGATTGTCACACTGTCATCCATTGGACTTCCCGGGATGAACGGTTTTGTGGGCGAGTTTCTGATCCTGATCGGAATGTTCCAAACGGATGTTATATTCGCACTCATTGGAACTTCGGGCGTAATTCTGGCCGCCTGTTACATGCTGTGGATGTTCCAGCGTGTCATGTTCCTCGAGGTCACCAACCCTGAAAACGAAAAGCTGACCGACATGACACTGCGTGAAAAGGTTGTCATGATCCCGCTGATCATCCTGATTTTCTGGATTGGGATTTACCCAACACCGTTTACCAAAACATTTGATCCAACCATTGAGCATCTGATCGCTCACGTAAATAAAAACAGTGGAACCAAGCATGGCCAGGAAGAAGGTGGCCATCACGCAGCAATTCAGAGCAAAGCAACAGTCGCGCACCTTATAACGACACAATCTTCAACAACCCCGTTGGTTAAGGAATAAACGTGGAACCCATTGCCGCACCGATAGTCGATTTTTCAAGCCTGGCCCCCGTCCTGGTTCTGAGTGTTTTTGCCATGATGGTCCTGCTGGTCGACCTATTCATTGGCCGTAACAAATCGGTGCTGGTCTTCATCAGCCTGGTGGGCCTGTTGTGTGCCGCTGTCAGTTCTTTTGCCAAAGGTGCTGAAATCCCCGTTTACTCCTTCAACGGAGCCTATATTGTTGACCGGCTTTCGATCTTTTTCACCATGATCTTTTGCCTGAGTTCCGCCCTGGCCATTTTACTTGCGGTTGAATACAACAAACGGGAAGGCATAAAAGTTGGAGAATATTACAGTCTGATCCTGTTCTGCACAGTGGGGATGATCGTACTGGCCTCAGCAACCGATCTCATCATGATTTTTCTCGGCATTGAGATCGTCTCGATCTGCCTTTACGTACTGGCCGGTATTCGCCGGACCGATCCAAGGTCCAATGAAGCGGCATTAAAGTATTTCCTGCTTGGAGCTTTTGCTACAGGGTTCCTCCTTTATGGCATGACCCTGCTCTATGGCTCAACCGGTACGGTCAAGCTGAGCGCCATCGCGGGCCTCCTGAATTCCGGTGAGGTTTTTGCAAACCCGTTACTGCTTCTTGGAGTTGTCCTGCTCGTTATTGGGTTTGGTTTTAAAGTGGCTGCCGTCCCATTCCATATGTGGGCTCCTGATGTTTACCAGGGCGCTCCCACTCCAGTTACCGCTTTTATGGCAGTAGGGCCAAAAGCTGCTGCCTTCGCAGCTTTCTACCGCGTATTTGCAGAAGGTATTCCCGAACTGGCACCTTCCTGGCAAGTGACATTGAGCATTGTGGCCATCTTCAGCATGTTCTTTGGGAACCTGGGTGCCATTATGCAGACCAATATCAAACGCCTTCTGGCTTTCTCCAGTGTGTCTCACGTTGGCTATATTCTTATTGCGGTTATCGCTAAAGATTCACTTGGAAGTGCCAGCCTGCTCTTCTATATGCTGTCTTACGCGTTCATGACTTTCGGCGTTTTTGGCATCATCATTCTGGTAGGAAGGAAAGGCCACGAGAATCTTGAACTGGAAAACTATTCCGGACTGGGATTCAAACATCCGGTTTTAGCTCTTTGCATGACTATGTTCATGCTCTCTCTGGGCGGTCTTCCCCCGCTTGCTGGATTTATCGCCAAATTCTACATCTTCCAGGCTGCCCTTCAGGAAGGGTTCCTCTGGCTGGTGATCATCGCTGTTCTCAACAGTGCCATTTCCTTTTACTATTACCTGAAGGTTATCGTCTTCATGTACATGAAGGAACCTGTCGGGGAATTCAAAATCTCCCTCACCCCGATCACCCTGCTGGTTGTCGCGATCGGTCTTATTGGTACCCTGGAACTAGGGATCTTCCCCGGACCCGTTATCTTCCTGGCCCAGTATTAAACGGCAACCAAATAGCCTCCAGGAAAAGTCCCGATACCTCTAAAATTAGTCGAAACCTCTTATTATAGTTTTGCTTTTTCTCTTGTTAGCTTTTTCTTCGCCCGGTAAAACCGAACACCCGTTATCAATAGAAACAACGGAACAAAGCCCGACACAAAATACAGAATCCGCCCGGGCATGCCAGCAAACTCCTGGATTTCCCGATGTAGAGGCCATAACAAATCCAAACTAAACTGCCCCAAACTACCTTTTGTTCTATCGTTAATACTCAGAAGTTTTCCTGAATACTGGTCCAGCCAGACGGTCGATAATGGATGATGACGGGAGTAGCTCTCTGGCTGCCAAACTGTGATCTCAAAGACTCCGTCTTTCTTACTGCCTGGTGTTATAATTTTGTAAACCCTGCCATTTGAAAAATGACGGCCCGCTATTTCAGCGGCCCTGTCTAATGTGATCGACTGTTGTAGTGTGCCCCCCGTAGAAAGTAAGCCTGAAGGCTTTTCATAGATGGATGAAAAAAGGGCAACCACAGGTTTAACCTTGGTTGGATGAACAAAGTAAAAACCTGAAACGGCCAGAATTATTAACGGGAGGGAAAAATACAGTCCTACCAAGCGGTGTCCGTCGTAAAGCAATCTAGAATTCGAGGGGTTTTTCTTAAACCACAATTGCCGCGGAAATCGAAACCCCCTGGGGCTCCCCAGATATAATCCGGTTCCAAAAGAAACCAGCCACCCAAGGGCTAAATACCCCACCAGATCCCAACCGAACTTATCCATTTGCAATTCTGCGTGGACATCATAAACCCAGGTCATCAGGGTATCTCCCCAAAACCGGGTATCTATGATTTCACCTGTATAAGGATTTACGGAAATCATGAGCGGAGCCCAGAATTTACCCTCTTTTTCCTTTGGCTTTTGATAATCCGCCCGGAAGGGTTGATCCGGTTCCTCTGGAAGCACAAGCTTCCAGGGTCCCGTTCGAGTTGGATGCGCGGACCGGACAACTTCAAACAATTCCTGAATAGACTTTCTTTCACCTCCCGGGTTTTGAATCACTACATGGGGGTTTAAAAATTGATCAAATTCCCGATAGAAAGTGATCAGGCTCCCTGAAACCCCCTGCAGGGAAAATAACACTCCCAGCGCAAGCGCCAGGCTTAAATGAAAACCCAGAATTATTTTTCGCATGTCCAGTCCCTTTGCCGTCAAGTTGAAGGGTTAACTAACAAATGGATTAATATTCGAACTCCACCCCCCCGAACATGGAAAACTGCTGTCCTGGAAGAAACTGATTGGCATCCATTCCATTCAAATTAACTGCAACGTTTATGGATTCCGCATACCTTTCATCTGTAATGTTATTGGCCTCAAGAAAAAATTTGTAGAAGGTATTCTTCGGAGCATAGCCTGCCCGTAGTCCAAGAAGCGTAAAGGCAGGAGCAGAAAATGTATTGGCAAAATCCACAACCTTGTCAGACTGAATTTCAACATTAGGTCCAAAATAGAAACCAGAATTATGTTTATATAAAACCTCGAGGAGTCCGGCATGCTCAGGAATACCTGGCAGCCGGTTATCGCCAAAGTTCATATCTCCATCAAACCGAAAGTCACTCCAGGTGTAGGTACCACGAATTCGAAGGCTGTCTCCTGAGCAAATGAAACTGAGCGGGATGTTCGACTCTGCGCCGAGTTCAATGCCCGTGTGCAGCGACTCATCAGCATTTCCCAGCAAAAAATTCATACTCTGGGGCGGCGACTCGACAACCAGCAACTCATCCTGGACCCAGGCATGATAAAAACTAGCTTCCCAGGAAAACAGGGAAGAACCACCGCGGGTTCCCACTTCTAACGTGGTTGCCTTTTGGTCACGTACCTTGTTTGCGCCCGTACTGTCTCCAATATTATTCAGCGTTTTAGTTTCAAAACTCCGGCTGACGTTTCCATATAACTGAACTTCTTCCATAGCCTGCCATACAAACCCGCCTTTTGGGTTGATACCCGGGGATTCTTCGGAAACGGACTGAGTGACGGGGAAGGTCTGAGCAAACTCCTGGTTTTTGTAGATCCCCTGAATTCCCAGAACTACGTCGAAGCTATTGGTCAGCGAAATCCGATCCTGGAAATAGGCTTCCACCAAAGTAAAGTAATTATCTTCTCGAAAAACAATGGGCCCTTTTGATTGGTTCACAGAGCTGAAGTTCTCATCCTTGACCCACATGTACTGGGTATTCACCCCCATTTCGAGATGGTTGTTAAATCCCAGCCAGTTCCGATCCTGCTCATTTCGCGCAACCACCCCGACTTCTTCCCAGGTATCTTCGAAAAAACCAAAGGCCCTGAAAGGAAAGTTGTAGTCATTACGCTGATAAAAGGTTCCCAGGGAAAAACTCCCCCAATCCTCCGTCTTCACATTGTGCTTCAGGGAAAACCTCATGTGTGGGATTTCAAAGTTAGGGTCCAGAGGGTTCCTGTTGTTCTGGGCCGGGTTATTTCTCAAGCTGGCAAGCGTCAAAGTACTGCCGTTTTCCCAATCATGATCCTGAATATCTACAATAAACCGTGTTTCATTGTTTTCGTTCCACTGGTATCCCGCGCTAATAAATCCCCATTTTGCGGTACCGGAGTTTGCTGTATCCCGGTTTCCCTGTGTGGAAATCAGCGAAAACGACGTAAAAAAATCCCATTTGTTCTCTGAATAACCATAGCTGACACTTGGGCTGGTGAACTCATTACTGCCAAATGTCAGACGCCCATGAAAACCTGGAGAAGTTCGTCCAGTATGTGTGACAATATTGATTGCTCCCCCCAGAGAAGAACCACCCATAGTCATTGCATTTGCTCCCCGCAAGACTTCCGCGTGGTCCCAAACGAAATAGTTTAAATTCTGTGTATCCGTACCACCATTAGCCCGGGTCATGGGAATCCCGTTCCGAAAAATAGAAACCCCTCTAATAGGGCTATGGATGGACCGGATTCCTGAACCACGGATTTGGATTTTTACTCCCTCCAGCCCCGTATTTTGCCCCGCAATATGAACTCCCGGTGCAAAGAGAAAGGCATCTTCCAATTCCTGCATACTCGTTTCTCGCATTTTTTCGGCATCGATCAAAGTGGTCCCTCCAGGGACTTTTTCCAGAAACTCCTTGCTACGATCAAAGGGACGGGCACCAAGGTCGAAAAACCGCTCTTTACCAATAACTTCCACTTCATCCAATACCATCGTGCCGGGTTCACTCTTCTCTTTTTTCAAAATTTTATTTTCAGCGACCTGAATAACAGGGTCCATCTGAAAAAAATTGGGAGTCAATTTTTGTTCATTGTAGTTCGCCGATTGAGCGAACCCGTCCAGTGGAACTCCCAGGCCCCACCATAAAAAACCTGCAAGAAAAATTAATTTAATCTGGATAGAAACAGCTTGATTGATGAATTTCATGACCACACTCCTTAAGATCGCACACGAGTACAGATCATCCCATTTAGACGGACGAGCAGAATCCTGACGAAACGTGAAATTTTGGATCAGGCAGAAACCAGGACGGAACAACCCATTAGGCGGCGGGTGGAAAAATCACCCAGACCTGATTACTTCCTTTTAAATTAGAAAATGTTCGAAGGAATTAATTTGAACGGGGGGGCCGCTGAGGGGATTCAAGATAAATCAGGAGTAAAATACCACTTGAAGAATTGACCAGGCTGGATAGCCTTTGAATAGATATTCCGCTTCCCACAACTTCTCCAGGTTGAGAGGCACTGCTGGGAGATACTGTTTTATTTGTTAATGGAGAGTTGGTGCATGGGGAAGTAAAATAATAAGGTTTTTCTGATGTTCTATTGGACACGGAAACGTATGAATTGTTTTTCTCTGAGTAATGCGGGCAGGGTTTTTCCAATTGGTGATTGTGCAGAGGGCAATAAAATATGGATTGTTTAACCTTATGAAAAGGATCAGAATGGGAAGACTCAAGGTGACTCGTGGAAGCCAGACTGGATGAAGTCACCACAAGTCCGAAGAATATAGGCAGTAACAATATACAGCTAAACTGTTTTCTCCCAAGCTTTTTCATACCGGCGGATTATAAATCAGGAAATTCCGGTTATCAACCCGGATTCTTAATTTTAAGCTTTTTCACCCATACGAAGGTCGTTAATTCAATGAAACAATAATGTCTCTAAACCTTACGTTTGCCACCATTTAAAAACAGCTCCTGGAATAAAACAAACAATTCAAGATTGACTTTGTTCACCGTCAATTTATTAGTATAATCAACTCAAATAAGCTACACCAACTTCAGTACACTCACCCACCGGAAGGAAAGTTTAGATGAAAATTCATCATCTTGAAGAAGAAGAGATTGGAAATATTCTGGTAAAAGTGAGAGCACTTGTGGATTCTGGCGAATTTCCACCTGACAAAATGGAAGAGATTTTCACCCTGTCCAAGGTGGATGGCGAGAAGTTCCTGGAATGCAAAGCCAACCCGGCGCAATCCCAGCAAGCCAATTTTCAGGTGGATCGTGATAAAGGAATCAAGTTCTTTGACCCGTTCAACTTTTTTACTGGTGGGATATACAAGGATGTGGACGGGTGGACGCTTTGGACGGCAGACCAACTAAAAGAGCCCTGGAAATGGGACGAATCCTGATCCAAGGCTCTCTTATTAAATTCAGTCCAATGTCCGCTAGATAAATTCGCGGGATGCCAGGGTTCAGGCTTTTTCCTTTTTGGCCGCCTGGTCTTCCTGGTCTTTGGCAAAATCGTAACTACCCTTGCGAGGCAGTGATGAAGTGAAAGCTTCTGCGGCATCTTTCATCGCTTTGTCTTTAGCTTCCCCTTCGGCCTGGGCTTTTTCCCGGGCTATTCTTTCTTTTTCCTCGTCGCTTAATTCCTCTTCAGCCTGACCAGCAGGTTGCCCTTCAGCTACCTGAGCCGGGGCCTCACCCTCAACTTGCTCAGCTTCTTCAGCTTCACGCATGGAGGTCTTGAAGTTTTTAATACTTCGGCCAAAAGCACTGCCGATTTCGGGTAATTTTCCGGCCCCGAAGATGATCATGATGATGACCAGAATGATCATCAATTCAGGAAACCCAATTCCCATCATAGCTCGCACCCCTCCAGTTAATTAGTGTCTTCCCCAAAAATGATCTCAAACCCGTTCAAACAGGTATCCTCACTTTCCGAGAGATGGCATATCTTATCCTTTTTCTGCCCCTAAATACAAGAATATTCGTGGATTAAAGCCCATGGAGGCGGAAAGAAAGCAATTCCGGCTCCTGACCTGTAACTAATTGAAAACTTTACAGTGCGAATGCATACTCAGGAAGAGTTCGACCGATCAGATTATGTCTGTCGTTAGAGCCAAATGGAGAGAAAAACAAAAAAAACTGGAAACAGGAAATTATATCAAACAAACATGAGACTAAATATCACCTGGTCATTTTCCGTAGAAAACCTAAGCTTCGCGCAGTGCCTTAATTGCTGTGGCATAATCGTCGCTGCCAAAAATTGCAGAGCCCGCGACTAATACACTGGCACCTGCCGCTTTCACATCACCGGCGTTTTCAGGTTTCACTCCACCGTCAACCTGCACTTCCATCTCAATTCCAGATTGATCGAGCGTCTGCCGGACCAAGTCGATTTTTGAAAGCACCTGCCGGATGAATTCCTGTCCACCAAAACCCGGGTTAACCGACATCAGTAACACCATGTCCACATGTTCGATAATTTCATCCAGCGTGAATACCGTGGTGGCTGGATTGAGCACAACCGACGGACTCACTCCCTGGCTTCGGATGAGTTGCACCGTCCGATGTAAATGAGTGCAGGCTTCGACCTGGACAGATAATATATCTGCGCCCGCCTGGGCAAAGTCTTTGATGTAATTATCGGCGTCTTTGATCATCAAATGGACATCCAGCGGCAGTTTGGTCACTTTACGGACCGCTTCTACGACAAGAGGACCCACCGTAATGTTGGGTACAAACTGTCCATCCATAACGTCGATATGAATCCAGTCGGCACCGGCATCCTCAACCGCTTTGATCTCATCACCAAGTCGACTGAAGTCTGCAGAAAGTATTGAGGGGGCAATTTTTACCATTGGAAAACCGGAGGAAAGAGTTTGGTAGGAAGTTTTCAGAAAACGGGTTTCCGAAAAACCGGAAAGAGAATAGCACAACACCCGCCATCGAGCAACGGTTTGGAACATCCACTTTTCCGAATTTATTCATTCCGAGTATTGCTAAAAGATTCAATGGTTTACTATAATGGGTCTCTTTAACATTTCACCCTTTCCTGGTCATCCATGGATACCCCCCATAGTTCATTTTTTAAGGAAGCCAAAAAATTCCTGGGCCAGGATCACAACCTCCTGTTTCTTGCGGGGGTTATCGGATTCCTTGCAGGAGCGGCTGCCACTCTGTTTCGCTGGATGATTCAGTTGTTTGACTGGGGGCTTTCCGAACAAGGACTGGGTCTTCTCGGTATCCCCTCGTCCGGCCATGGCTATCTGCTCTGGATGATGCCCATGCTGGGTGGTTTGATGATTGGTATCTATGTCCACTTCTTTCCCGATGCCGTCAAGGAAAATGGGGTCCATAAAGTTATCCAGGCGGTTGCTATCAATAACGGAAAAATTCGGAAACGCACTCTCTGGCACACTGCGTTCACCTCGTCTCTCACCATTGGCTCTGGCGGATCAGCCGGACGTGAAGGCCCTACTGTCCAGATCGGTGCCGCCATTGGCTCTGCCCTGGCTCAAATGTTCCACTTGTCCACAGAGCGTGTGCAAGTGCTGGTCGGTTGTGGCGCTTCGGCTGGTATCGCCGCCTCATTTAACGCGCCGCTGGCGGGTGTTCTATTTGCCATGGAAATCATCCTTGGGGAATTCACAGTCCACACCTTCAGTCCTATCGTGGTCGCCTCCGTCATAGGCACGGTCACCGGAAGAGCTCTTGAAGGTAATGAAGTCACCTTCCAAATCCCAATCCACGAGCTGGTCCATTCTGGAGAAATCGTTTTTTATCTCGTTATGGGAATATTATGTGGCTTGATGGCGTGGGTTTTTACTCTCTTTTATTTTTTCAGTTCCCGTTTTTTTGAAAATCATGTCAAGGCACCGCAATGGAGCAAGCCTGCTATCGGTGGTTTAGTGGTCGGGCTCATCTCAATCCTTTTTCCACAAATCCTGGGAAATGGCTATGAAGCCATGGAGGACGCGCTCAATGGCAACCTGTTCTGGGGAATGGCGTTTGGTCTGATCTTCCTCAAAATAATCGCGACAGGCATCACAATTGGTTCTGGTGGCCTGGGAGGAGTGTTCGCTCCTTCATTGTTTGTAGGCGCCATGGTGGGAGCGGCTTTCGGTCACGGGGTGCACACGCTGTTTCCGGAAATGACCGCATCAGCAGAAACCTATGCAGTCGTCGGAATGGGAGCGGTAGCCGGAGCCGTGATGCAGGCCCCCTTGACCAACATCCTAATGTTGTTCGAGATGACCAACGATTACACGATCATTCTGCCAATCATGATCGCCTGTATTGCTGCGACCTACACCTTCAGGAGCTTCAATAAAAATTCAATTTACATTCAGTACCTGCTCAACAAGGGAATCAACCTGAGGCATGGTCGGGTAGTATCCATTCTGAGTTCCATGCATGTTCGCGATGTCATGAACAAGGATGTAGTCACCATTCCCGAAGAAATGCCGTTCCGCAGCATTCTCAACACGGTTTCCTACTCAAAAAATTTCTATTATCCCGTAGTGGATCAGCAAGGCGATATGATTGGTATCCTTTCCTTTTCTGATATTCGGGAAGCGGCTTTTGAAGGCGACCTGGAGCATCTTGTTGTTGCCAGTGACATCGCTACCAAAAATGTAGAAAGCCTGAGGCCCAATCATAACCTGAATGAAGCCATGGAAACGTTCAATCAACTCGATTTGGACCAGTTACCCGTGGTCAAAGTGGGCGATCCCAAAAAAGTAATTGGCCTCGTTAGCAGGCAGGATGTACTGGCCATGTACAATCGCGAAATCCTCATGCACAAAGTGGAAGACTAGAAAAGATTATGTTGCGGCAGGATTAAATCGTTTGATCAAGAGAGAATTACTCACCACACTGACTGAACTCAACGACATAGCAAGTGCGGCCACCATAGGGTTAAGCAAAATACCAAATGCTGGAAACAAAACTCCTGCCGCAACCGGAACCCCCAGGGTATTATAGAAAAAAGCCCAAAACAGGTTCTGTCGAATTTTTGAAAACGTCAACCGACTGAGCTCGAACGCATCCGCCACAGCCATCAGGCGGGAACCCATCAAGGCAATATCTGCGGTTTCCATAGCAACGTCGGTTCCGGAACCCATAGCGATTCCTATATCAGCCTGAGCCAATGCCGGAGCGTCATTGATGCCATCACCCACCATGGCGACCTTTTTGCCTTTGTCCATGAGACGCTTCACCTGATCAGCCTTGTCACCCGGTAAAACTTCCGCCATCACATTGGATATTCCCAGTTGATCTGCGACTGCCCTGGCTGTTACAGGATGGTCGCCTGTCATCATCACCACATCCAGTCCCAACCCTTTCAGACGCTTGATCGCAGCGGCTGCATCTTCTTTGACTGTATCTGCAACTCCAAGAACCGCTACCACCTGGGAATCGATTGCCATAATCATCGGAGTCTGCCCCTGATTGGTCACATCCTCCAAAATGGGCTCCATTGATTCCAGTGGGATCTCCCGGTCCTGCATTAATGATTTATTCCCCAGCACCACCGACTGCCCAGCGACAGACCCGCTGACTCCAAACCCAGGCAGGGCTTTAAACAGATCAACAGGTTGCAATGAGAGTCCCTTTTCCTGAGCCGCATTCAACACTGCCCGGGCAAGTGGGTGCTCGGATCCTTGTTCGAGTGAAGCGGCGATCCCCAGAACCCGCTCTTCTGTATTTTCACTATTTACACAATGCACCTGGAGAAGGCGTGGTCGACCCTCGGTCAATGTTCCCGTTTTATCAAACACAATCGTGTCGAGTTGATGTATGCGCTCGAGACTCTCCCCTCCTTTGATGAGCACACCCATTTCCGCCCCCTTGCCTGTTCCGACCATGATAGCTGTCGGGGTCGCAAGTCCCAGGGCACACGGACACGCAACAATGAGGATGGAAACAAAGATAACCATCCCGAACAATCCGGAGGACATGGGAATCTTTGCAATCGAATCCCCGAACTGCCACCAGAAAATAAAACTTACCGTTGCAACGGCGATCACAACCGGAACAAAAATACCTGCTACTTTATCTGCAAGACGTTGAATCGGGGCTTTTGAGCCTTGAGCCTGCTCCACCATCTGAATAATATGGGACAATACGGTATCCGCACCAAGCCGTGTTGCTTTGACTTTGATGAATCCCGTGAGATTTACGCTCGCTCCTACAACATCGTGCCCGGTGGTTTTTTCAACTGGCAGGCTTTCTCCAGTCAGCATGGATTCATCAATAGTTGTGGCGCCTTCCAAAATTTCACCATCCACTGGAATTTTTTCTCCGGGACGAACCAGAATTACATCCTCTGATTGCACTCGTTCAACAGCAATTTCGATTTCCTCTCCATCTTTAAGGACCCGAGCGGTAACAGGCCTTAGATCCATCAATTTTTTTATGGCATTTGAGGCCTTGCCTTTGGCACGTGCTTCCAGCAGGCGTCCCATCAAAATAAACGTGGTTATCATGACGGCAGTATCATAGAACACAGCATCACCGGCCCCTTTAAAGACCTCGGGAAAAATGGTAATCGCCGTGCTGTAACTGTAAGCAGTGAAGGTTCCGAGCGCAATGAGTGTATTCATGTCCGAGTAACCGTGGGTCAATCCTTTCCACGCTCGAACAAAGAACAGACTGCCTCCATAAAACAACACAGGAGTGCTCAACCCCAGCATTATCCAACGAGCCATTTGTGCGGGTATCCCGCCGCCAAAAAGAAGATCCTGCATACTGATCAACATAACGATAGCGCTGGTGACCAGACTGAACAGAAACCTGTTTTTTAGAGAATGGTATTCCTTTTGATGAGGATCATCCTCTTCACCTGTCTGAAGTTCAGATTGTTCAGGTAGTTTTATTTCGTAACCTATCTCTTCCAACGCCTTTTTAAAATCCGCCGGGCCAACTTTGTTTTCCAAATACTCCAGAGCAACCTCTTCTGTCGCCAGGCTGGCTCTCGCTTCCAATACACCGGGCAGGCTTGCAAGTTTGGACTCAAGCCGCGATACGCAGGACGCACAGGACATTCCGACCACACCAAAGGTTCCAGAGGATTTTCTGACCTCAAAACCAATAAGTTCAATCTTGTCGATAATTGCTTGTGGATTGATACTAGACGAGTCAAAATCAACCGTGGCCTGCTCTGCGCCAAAGTTTACAGACGTTTTTTCCACCCCCTCAAGGCTCCCAACAACTTTCTCGATTCTGGAAGCACAACCGGCACAGGTCATCCCCCCTATCCCAAAGGAGAGCGACTGAATTTCGGTTGTTGGTGACGTCGGCATGACAAATATCCAAAAAATTCTAATAAGTTAAAAAAAACCAGAGAACTATGAATATTATATCGAAAATCAGGTCCTACTGGTAAAGGTCGGGTTGAAAGAGGAAATTAAAGAGGGAGAAAAGGATAAAACCGATTCAGGGAAGAGGCCCCAAAAGAAACTATTGGGTAGTCACTTTTTGTTGAAAAGGTTCTTGATCGTCATAAATCCATAAAGCAGGAACAAAACAGCGATCAGGGCATTCGAAAAGGAGCTTTGGGTCAGGGAATGGGAGAAAAAATAAAGTCCGACTGAGCTCAATAAAACACCCAACACAAAAAAAGCCAGATTTCGTAACCAACCCTTTTCAGGCTTTTCATTCTGTAAATTCTGGCGTTTCTGTTTGAGCTGCCACCGCCAGCGGAAGATGTAGTAGGTCTGGCGAATCCAGGGAATCAGGCCGGTTTCCTCTGCAAGGCTGGTCTGACAATACATGCAGATGGTATCAGACTGGCGATTGGGAAACCCGCAGTTCAGGCATAATCTGTGCTGCTGGTTCTCAGGGTTGAGAATGATGGGTTCTTTTTTTGGTTTATCCATCTTAACCGTAAGCGCTCGAGTGAAATCGAAAATTTGAACCAAACACCAATTGCCCAATTTGTTGTATGCTTAAATTAAACTGATTGGGCAAGGAGAACCCAAAACTCAAGCTAACAACGTTATTTTTGGTTGCAGCAAGGCACAACCCACAATTTTTCCCGATGGACCTTTAAATTCTAGCCCGATCCTTAAAGGGTGTCAATGAGGTGGTCTGGAATTGACTCTGACATGCAGGAAACATTGTTTTATAATGGGCCAATCCAATAGTTTTGGCCAAATACAGGTCAGAAATTAACTACTCGGCATCTGTTCGAATCAATTTTTTTAAGGTGATTTCATGGTAAAGGTTTTTCATTTTTTTCTATTACTGTTGCTAATTTCGAATCCCTCATTTGCGGATTCTCCAAAGAATGCAAAAACTCCTGAACCCCCTGAGGGTATGGTGTTAATTCCTGAAGGTTTCTATGAAATGGGAAGCAGACGATCCCTCCGGGAACTGAATCCTACGGCATTATTCCAGGCTGACCGGCATATGCTGGGTCCGGAAGATCCCGCCCATGAAGTATTCACCGCTGCCTTTTTTATCGATAAGAACGAAACCACTAACGCCCAATACAGGAAATATATTGAGTCGACCGGAGCCCGTGCTCCCCGCTTTTTTAAAGACGACAAATTCAATCACCCGGACCAGCCGGTTGTGGGAGTTAATTTTAAAGAAGCACAGAGCTATTGTCTTTGGGCAGGAAAACGTCTTCCCACAGAAGCCGAATGGGAAAAGGCCGGCCGCGGACAAGCTCCCGTCCATTTTCCCTGGGGGAATGAACCGCCAGATGGCACACGTACCAATTTCAATGAAGAACATGGAAAAACCACAATAGTTGGCTCGTTTGAATCAGGCAAGTCAGCTTACGGGGTATATGATTTATCCGGCAACGTTGCCGAGTGGGTGCAGGACTGGCATTTTCCTGAGTACTATCTGTTTTCTCCCAAGAAAAACCCGAGGGGCCCGGACAAGGGACAGTACAAAGTCATCCGTGGAGGCAACTGGCGCAACAACGGGGCTGATATTCGACTGACCTACCGCAATGCCACCACACCAAAAAACAGGAGTAATTCGATAGGTTTCCGATGCGTAAAAGATATTGGAGACCGACCCGTACCGGAAGATTAGCAGATAAAACTGTGCCGGACATCACTTCGCCTCAATATTTCATTCTTGATTTAATTCGGGTTCGGGGATGAAAAGGAACTGGCTCAAAACCATAACTCTCCCCCTCTGGATATTTGCAAATATCACAGTTTTCGTCATCAGTCTGATCAATATTGAATCAGATTTTATGCATGATTTTTTTGCCTGGAGTATGATTTATTTAGGATTCCCGGTGAACTATGTCCTGCTGGCAATTATTGGTATCTCGCTTGAGACTCTTGAGGATAAATTCTCAATAACATTTGAGTTTTTAACCATACCGGCTTATTACCCAAGATTGATTATTTTTTGGATATTGTTGTTTTCTGCCGGGTATCTGCAATGGTTCAAGCTCATTCCATATCTATATAAAAAATCCAACTTATTTTTAAAGACGCGACAGAATCCGGTTCAGTAAACGATCCGCGATTTCCACCTTCAACATTCTAGGCAGGTTTTCCTGATCCCCGGGTCCACTGATCACAGTCACCTGGTTTTCTTCGGATTGAAATCCAATTCCCGGTGCACTGATATCGTTGGCCACAATCATATCGAGTTTTTTACGATCCATTTTATCCAGAGCATTTTCCAGAACATTTTCCGATTCTGCCGCAAACCCGACCACGAAGGGCCTGGTACTGAGGGCACTGACTTCTTTCAGAATATCCGGTGTGGGGATCATTTCCAGCGTGATTGAGGCATCCCCCTTTTTCTTGATTTTTTCTTTGTTGATCTCACGTGGGGCAAAATCACCCACCGCCGCTGTCATCACAAGAACATCACATCCCGGAATGTGTTCCATAACCAGATCACGCATTTCAGAAACCCGCTCACAGGATAAAAACCTTACACCACAGGGCGGTGTGAGAGCTGTAGGACCTGAGATGAGTGTTACATCAGCCCCCCGCAATCGAGCCTTGTCAGCAATGGCATAGCCCATTTTTCCAGATGAGCGATTAGTGATAAAACGAACAGGGTCTATCGGTTCACAAGTCGGCCCGGCAGTGACTAAAACATGCTTACCTTTAAAATCAATCGCCTGTTCCAGTCGCGTTGCAACCGCCTTCAGAATCACCTCCAGTTCCGCCAACCTCCCAGGACCAATGGCACCACAGGCAAGTTCTCCTGCCTCCGGTTCGACTACGGTAACCCCTCTTGCCTTGAGTATCCTGATATTGTCCTGAACCGCCGCGTGAGCCCACATTTGGTCATTCATTGCTGGTGCGACCACAACTGGACCTTTAAAGGCAGAATAGGTAATCGACACTGGATCGTCAGCCAATCCCCGGGCCATCTTGGCAAGAGTATTCGCAGTCAATGGGGCAACCAGCAACAAATCGGTACTTCCAGCAGAAACGATATGTTCCATCCGCCCTGCACCTTCTTCAAATATTTCGTGATAAACCAACTGTCCCGACAAAGCTTCAAAAGTTAAGGGAGTGATAAACTGTTTTGCGCCAGGAGTCATGAGAACAGAAACTTCTGCTCCGGATTTTTGCAGTAATCTCAGAAGTTCGGCTGACTTATAGGCAGCAATACCACCTGAGACACCGAGTGCAATTCGTTTACCTGAAAGAAAGCTTTCTCTTGGCATTTTGGTCGGGTCGTTAAGTTAATTGATTGAAAAGATTATACATTACACATGTGAGTTTTTCGACCTTACAAACGGCCAGTCAAATTGACTTTACTCCCGGCATTCATTAGTATGGCTCCGCTTCTTTCATCCACATTATAAAAAGGGAACCTTCTGCAATCACTATAAATCAGAGGTTTACTCCATTAATATGCCTGAACTCCGCAAAGACCCGATAGTTGACCGTTGGGTCATCATTTCTGAAGAAAGAGCGCACCGACCCGGAGACTTTCCAAGTCCTTCCCAGAAACAGCAAGTCGACTTTTGCCCTTTCTGCCCCGGAAACGAGTCAAAAACCCCTAAAGGCATTCTGGCCCTGCCTGAAAGTGTTGGGCCAAATAATAAGGGATGGACGCTCAGGGTAATCCCGAACAAGTTTCCAGCCCTTAAAATTGAAGGGGATGTCACCCGAATTGGAGAGGGCATGTTCGACAAGATGGGTGGTTTTGGTGCTCACGAAATAGTCATTGAGCACCCCGATCATAAGCTCTCACTGGAAGAAGGGTCCGAAGGCATTCTTGCGGATACTCTATGGGCTTTTCAACAACGTTTTCTTGATCTAAAAAAGGATTCGCGGTTCCGCTATATCCTGATTTTTAAAAATCATGGTGAATCGGCAGGGGCAACGATTGAACACACACACAGTCAACTCATTGCCCTGCCAATCATTCCAGAAATGGTGCTTGAAGAAATTCAGGGGGCAAGGAGGCATTGGGAATATAAAGAGCGCTGTATTTTTTGCGATATGATTGCCCAGGAAAGAGGAAACGGATCGCGTGTGGTCATAGAGAATCAGGATTTTATTGCCCTGTGCCCGTATGCTCCCCGATTTCCTTTCGAAACCTGGATTCTGCCAAAATACCATTTGGCCCGGTTCGAGAACGACACCCCGGACCACTATGCCCAAGCGGCAACTTTGCTGAAAGAAGTCCTGCTTAGAATTCGCGCAGCTTTAAAAGTTCCGCCCTACAATCTGGTATTTCATACTTCTCCCATTAACGGGGATCACGACGCAATTTACCACTGGCACATTGAAGTGATGCCAAAGCTTACCAAGATGGCTGGCTTCGAACAGGGTACCGGATTTTACATCAACCCCACACCTCCGGAAACGGCTGCGGAAATTTTAAGATCGGTCCGGATACAACCCTGATATGGGGTCACCGCTCAATATATTAATCGCTGCCTCCGAAGTCCATCCATTTGCTAAAACAGGTGGGCTCGCTGATGTATGCGGGGCGCTCCCAAAAGCCCTGAAACGACTTGGCCATAATGTGAAGGTTATTTTGCCTTTATATGGCTGCGTAAACCTGTCCCAATACAATCTCAAACAAAATTCGGAAACTGTCTCCGTTCCAGTAGGCCCACACAAGAAAGAAGCGGTCTTGTTTGAAGGTGAGCTGGCACCAGGGGTTTCTGTAATCTTTGTCGGTAGAAAAGAATATTTTGATCGTGAGCACCTGTATGGGCCACCTGGCAAAGCTTACAGTGACAACGCGGAACGTTTCATATTTTTCAGTCGAGCCCTGATAGAAACCTGCAAGGCTATAAAATTTAAACCCGATATAATTCACTGCAACGACTGGCAAACAGGTCTTGTTCCCGTTTATTTAAAAATACTCTACAACTACGATTCTTTTTTCAGAAAAACACGAACAATTTTCTCTATCCATAACCTGGGTTACCAGGGAGAATTCGACCGAAATAACCTGCCTGTTGCCAACCTGCCTTTCTCCTTATTCAATCCGGCAGAAGTCGAATCTTTTGGAGATTTTAATTTTCTAAAAAGCGCTCTGGTTTATTCAGATTTACTAACCACGGTAAGTAAAACCTACAGCCAGGAAATCCTGACACCTGAACATTCCTTTCGAATGGAAGGAATACTCAATTCAAGAAAAAACGAATTGTTTGGTATCACCAACGGTATCGATTATTCTGAATGGGGTCCTGAAAAAGATCCCTGGATCGCGAAGCATTTTTCTCCCACCAATCCTGGCGGAAAATTGGCTTGCAAGAACGCCTTGCTGGAGCATTACAAGTTAAAAGCAGACAATTCGCGACCCATAGTGTGCATGGTGACTCGCCTGACACCTCAAAAAGGAATTGACCTTGTTATCGAAGCTTTTGAACATTCTCTCCTCAAGGATTTTCTGTTTGTACTCATTGGATCAGGAGACTCCAGATACGAAGAATATTTACGCACACACAAGGGCAGTCAGCTTGGAGTTTACATAGGATTTGATGAGCCCCTCGCACATCGGATTTTAGCAGGATCCGATTTTGTCCTGATGCCATCTATTTACGAGCCTTGCGGACTCACCCAGATGCAGGCTATGAAATATGGCACGGTCCCCATCACCAGTTCCGTAGGCGGGCTGAAGGACACAGTCCAGCAATACGATATCAAAACCGGTGAAGGCCTGGGTTTCAAATTTTCCCCTTATGGCTTAGAATTTTTTCATCAGAGTGTGTTGGAAGCCCTCGGCATTTTTCGCGACAAAAAACATTGGCAACAGGTGGTCCAGAACTGCCTGAAAGCAGATTTCGGATGGGACCGCTCAGCAAGCGAGTACGAGCGTGTGTACAGGATTGCATTAACCAGATAATACCTGAGCCTCATTAAATGGATATTCCGACAAATATTGGGCTAGAGATTCTGAGCGAAGTTGGCCATATTTCCAACTCAACAATGGAAGTTGACACGATCCTGAGTCACACCATTAACATCATCAAAAACAAACTTCAGATCGATGCCTGCGCCCTTTATCTGACAGAAGGGAATCATCAGAACCTGCACTTAAAACTGAAGGCTTCAAGCGGTCTTCCAGTAAACCGCACAAGCAAAATATACCTCCCCTGGGGCAAGGGAGTCACCGGTTGGGTAGCAGAGCACGGCCAACCTCTGGCTCTCAGCGAAGCCATGCAAGACCCCCGTTTCATTTACTTTGCAGAGATCGAGGAAGAACGGTACCAGTCCATGCTCTCTGTCCCTATGAACTTTAAAAATGATTGTATTGGGGTCATCAACGTTCACTCCATCGAAAACCGGTTTTTTAAGCCAGTGGAGGTAACCCTTTTAAAAACCATCAGCGAGCAGATTGTCGGGTGTATCCGCAATGCCATGGAATATGAAAAAAGCCAGCTGATGTTGAGACAACAGACACTTTTGTATGAAATCAGCCAGGCGGTTCAGGCGGAGCCCTCACTTGAAAACAGGCTTTGGCTTCTTCTCATTGGAATTGTCCTTGGCGAGGGTAACGGATGCCATCGAGCCGGCCTGTTTCTGCTGGACGAACAACAGACTCGACTCAAGGGAACCATGGGTGTAGGCCCTGACACCGAAAAGGAGGCGGAAAAATTATGCAGAGACTGGCTGACACCTGGAATAAAAGGAAAACAATCCTATCCTTTGGAAAAAAACTGTTTTGATTTTCTGAGAAAAACAAAATTTCATCAAAATATCCAGAGCCTTGAGTTTCCCTATCTGAAAGAAAACAATATCCTGGCTGAAGCTTTGTTTCTGGACTCTCCTAAAATCGTGGCTACCAAAGAAATCAATTCCCCTGACACAGAGAAGTTGGCTCATTCACTTGAGGCAAACGAGTTCGCCATCGTTCCATTGATAGCCCACGACATTCCGTTCGGGGTCATTCTGATTGACAACCTTTTTACAGACACAGCCATCAAAAGCACCAACCTGCAACAGTTCATTCGCCTGGCAACCCAGATCAGCTGGGCAATCGAAAACTTTCGCCTGTTCACCAAACTCATTCAATCCAACCGGGAATTACTGAGCACTAAAGAACGATTAATCCAGAATGAAAAACTGGCCGCTCTGGGTGAATTGTCCGCAGAGGTAGCACATGAAATAAAAAATCCCCTGGTTTCAATAGGGGGTTTTGCCCGAAGACTGCAAAGCAAACTTTCCGGAAAATCTATTGAAGCCCCTTCACCAAATCTCGAAACTTTAGGTGAATATGCGGATATTATTGTCTCAGAGGTGGAACGTCTGGAAGACCTTTTAAAAAACATTTTGATCTTTCCAAAAGGGAACAAACCATATTTAAAGTTAGGCCATCTAAGCCCCATTGTCAGGCAGGTTTTAGATTGTTTTGAAATGGAACTGAGAGAAGCATCCATTGATGTTCAACTGGACTTTAAAAACGATCCCGGCCCATTGGCATTTGATGAGGAACAAATAAAGCAGGTCTTGATCAATGTAGTTTTTAATGCAATTGAGTCCATGTCTCAAGGTGGAACACTCGATATCAAAGTCGAACAAGTGGAACCTGAGCCTGGGTTATCTATGGCAGAAATCGTAATTAAAGACACCGGGGGCGGAATTGCCCAGGAAACTTTTCAGAATATTTTCAATCCTTTTTTTACTACCAAGGAAACCGGATCCGGACTTGGGCTCTCTATTTCCCGCAGGATCATGGAAAACCATGGTGGCCAAATCCTGATAAAAAACAATGTCAATCAGGGAGTTACCGTTCAATTGGTTTTACCGTTGCAAAACGACGGGCTTTCGAATAAAACATAGAAGTTCAATTTTGGCAGTAATAAACATATCTGGTTGATATTTAATTCCCCCGAAAGGAGATTTTTTCGGGGTTCTGCCAGAAATATTTTAAAAAATTCGGGAAATTGAGGCATTATGACATCCGAAGTGATTAAAAAGAAAGTCCTTGTGGTCGATGACGAAACCAACATTCGGCTTCTTTATAAGGAAGAGCTGGAAGACGAAGGTTATGAAGTCCTTTTGGCCCAGGAGGCAGAGGAAGCACGAAAAATTATTGAAAATGAATCTCCCGACCTGGTCACACTGGATATCAAAATGCCCGGATTGGATGGCATTCAATTTTTAAATCAATTGAAAGAAAAATACGAGGACTTACCCGTGATCCTCTGTTCAGCTTACGGCAGTCACAAACAGGATTTCAGGGTCTGGTCATCTGACGCTTATGTTGTAAAATCAGCAGACCTCCGGGAATTAAAACTCATGATCCGGGAGGTTCTGGGCTTTTAACCAATTCGGTCTCCCACCCTTTCATTTTTTTCTCACATGGAACTCGAACCCAAACTCATCGCTATTGAAGGCCCTATTGGTGCAGGCAAAACCACCTTATCAAACCTGCTGGCCCAGGAATTCAGTGCACGCCTTGTACTAGAAGTTGATGAAGAAAACCCGTTTATTTCAAAATTTTACGAAGACCGGTTGTCTAACGCCTTCCAGACCCAGATTTTTTTTTTAATGAGCCGGTACAACCAGTACCGTGCATTGGAACAGCGCGATTTATTCAGCCAGGTGATCATCACGGACTACCTGTTTCAGCGTGACCGGATATTTGCAGGGATAAACCTCGATGGAAACGAACTCCATCTCTATGAACAGATCTACAATCTGATAAAAATTAAAATTCCCCAGCCAGATCTGGTAGTTTATCTGCAGGCAGATACTCCTATTCTGTATGAACGTATCCAGAAGCGGGGCCGGGAATACGAAGCTCTTATTGAATATTCCTATCTTGAGGAGGTCAATCGGGCCTTCAATAATTTTTTCTTTTATTACACCGAAACACCTCTTCTGGTTGTCAATACGAATGAAATTGATATAGTGGACAAAAAAATTGACCTGCAGGAGTTGATAAAAAAAATCAATCAACATAGAATTGGAAGAGAATATTACAATCCGCTTGGATCCTGACGAGACCGGGACGGAGCTTTACCGACCAAATTGCAGCTACGCCATTATGGAAAGCGACCCTATAGGCGCTAAACCTGAAAGAGCGTAAAAGCATCAAGGTAAGAGACCTCCGTGCCCACCGGAAATTCCGGTAGGGCATTTTTAATTTTCGTCTCTTTCTCCCCCCGGCCCCTCTACATTCCAGGCATCAAAAAGGTTTCGCCATGCCAGGAAATCCGGTAACCATTCCTCAATTGATGGAATGGAAAAAAAGTCAACGAAAAATAACCGCACTCACAGCCTTCGACTTTCTAACCGCCCGCGCCCTCGACAACGCCGGTATCGATCTGGTACTGGTCGGCGATTCGCTCGCCATGGTTGCTCTGGGACACGACACCACCCTTCCCGTCACTGTCGATGAAATGCTGCACCACACGCGTGCCGTCGGGCGGGCTTTGAAGCGAGCCTTACTGGTTGGCGACATGCCGTTTATGTCCTATCAATCTTCCACGGAACAGGCAGTTGCCAACGCAGGACGTTTTTTAAAAGAGGCCGGTGCCCAGGCCGTCAAACTTGAGGGAGGAGCCCAGATTGAGTCTCAGGTAAAAGCCATTGTTGCAGCCGGTATTCCCGTGATGGGGCATCTGGGCCTAACTCCTCAATCAGTGCATCAATTGGGTGGCTATAAGGTTCAAGGTAAAAGTTATCTTGATGCTCGTCGCATCAAGGCAGATGCCGTCAAATTACAGAAAGCCGGCGCCTTCGCTCTCGTATTGGAAGCGATCCCGGCCGACCTCGCCGGAGAGATAACAGGTGAACTGGACATTCCCACTATCGGTATTGGAGCAGGCTCTCAATGCGATGGTCAAATATTGGTAACACAGGACATGCTGGGAATGAATCCGGACTTTGTTCCAAAGTTTGTGAAACAATTTGCTGACATCGGCAAACAGATGGAGCTTGCTTTGAAAGGTTACGCAAAGGAAGTGCAGGAACAAACCTTCCCCGAAGCCCAACATTCTTATCTAATGGATTCTGGAAACATTAAGTCTGTAAAACAAAAAAAGACCGGCTGATGAAGCAAATTTCCAACATCTCCGAAATGAAGAGCTGGTCCCGCGCTGTCCGCGGAAACGGACAGACTGTGGGGTTCGTACCAACCATGGGATATCTACATGACGGTCATTTAGCCCTCGTGAAGCATTCACTAAAAGAGTGCGACCGGACGGTAGTCAGTATCTTTGTAAATCCCATACAATTTGCGCCTGGAGAAGACCTGGATAGCTACCCCGCCAACCTGGAGCGAGACATAAACCTGCTTTCCAAGCTGGGAGTGGATGCGGTTTTTGTACCCACCAGGGATGAACTGGTCCCGAAGGATCTTGACACTTTTGTTGAAGTAAAAAATCTCACGGAACATTTATGTGGGAAAAGCCGACCTGAATTCTTTCGGGGAGTGACTACTATTGTGCTCAAATTGTTTCATATTGTGCAGCCCGATATCGCAATATTTGGAGAAAAAGACCGACAACAATTAGAGGTCATCCGGAAAATGGTGGCTGATCTAAATCTCGATATCAAGGTCCTGGGACTTCCCATTACCAGAGAACAGGACGGCATTGCACAAAGTTCCCGCAACACCTACCTGAATCCTGAGGAACGTATCTCAGCCAGATCTCTTTGCCAGGCCCTGGAATCGGGAAGGACCATGATTTTAAATGGTGAAACTTCTGCAAAAATTGTAAAGAATCAAATACGATCTGTAATAGAATCCCAAACCGGAACAAGGATCGATTATGTTTCGGTTTGCGATCCCAAACGCTTCGATGAAATAAGCCAAATTGGAAATTCCGTCATGCTGGCTCTTGCAGTCCATATTGGGAAAGCCCGTTTAATCGACAACTGTCTTGTGGAGAAAAGCTCATGCAAAGAACCATGCTAGTCGGCAAGCTTCACCGTGCTATTGTCACCGACAGAAGCATAGATTATGAGGGAAGCATTGAAATTGATGAAGACCTGATGGATGAGGTGGGAATACTGTCCTATGAACAGGTTCACGTGTACAATATAAACAATGGCAACCGGTTTTTGACTTATGTCATACCCGGAAATCGGGGGAGCGGACGTATATCAGTCAATGGTGCAGCTGCCAGATTAGTAGAGATTAAAGATCGAATCATCATTGCAGCTTATGGTATTATGGCTACAAAAAAGGAAGACGGGCACAAGCCCAAAGTGCTCCTGCTGGATGACAATAACGGAATCCTTGAACGGCAGGGGGCACTAGCATTCACCTCAAGCAAACTATCAGCATGAATATTTTTATTTTTCTGGGTGCAATATTATTGATCTGGATGGTCTGGGACTGGATCAAACGCAAAGAACATTTTGTATGGTTGATCATCATGTTCTTCCTCTTTCCTGTAGGGGCACTTGCGTATTTCTTTTTTGTCAAATCCAGAGCTCCGGACCCTGCGACTCCATCCGGAAGCCCGGGGTTTTTCAATAATCCGCCGCAGACAAAGGAAATTGACACCCAGGAAACCCTGCAGCTCAAAGACATGATCGGGAAATTCAACAAACCTTATCATCATCAGGAACTGGGCCTGCTTTACCTTGAGGAAAAAAAATATGAATTGGCAATTCCTCCGTTAAAAGAAGCCGTAACCCGAGATCCGGATCTGATCGATGCGCAATACGGCCTCGCAAAATCTTTCTATGCGTTACAAAGATATACGGAGGCTGCTGAGATTCTCGAAGAACTTGTTAAGGTAAACAAAAAGCACGATTATGGAAACGCTATATTCGGACTAGCAGAATGTTACCGGTTGTCAGGCGATGATGAAAAAGCCCTTAAAGCTTATGAAGCAGTCATTAACTCTTACCATTTCTTCAAAGCCTACTATCACTACGCCCTGCTCCTGGATAAACGCGGAAAGAAGCAGGAAGCTATCGACACAATGAAAAGTCTTATTGGGAGTTCAAAAGATCTTCCAGATTATAAACTGGAAAAAGAACGACACTGGATTGAAGAGGCTTACAAATTTCTTCGAAAGAACGGCATTGAACTGGCGTAAATGTAATTCTTAAAATTATTCTTCTCGCTTTTTTGGTAAAAAAAATCCCCCTCTCCTGCTAAAAAACAATTCTCCCTCCAGTTTATTTTTGCTATCATCCCTCGACTCTTTTTGGCGGATCTTTTTTATCCAATGAAAGAAAGTAGTGGTGATGACAATCCTTTCCAGAAACATGAAAGTAATTCGAAACAATCTCAACTGCACACAAACCGCTTTTGCGCAAGTCCTGGGCATAGGGTTTAGAACCTATGTCAGATATGAATCTGGAGAAAGGGATGTGCCCGCTGCAACCCTTGTTAAAATTTCGAGCCTTGGCAATGTCAGCCTGGACAGGCTCCTGACCACCCCCCTGGACTCAGAAGAACTAAATCAGCCTGATACCCTGATTCCTCCCAACAAACCGGAAAAATTATATGTAATCAGTGGTTCTCTGCCCGAAGGCAGATTGATGGTCAAAGGATATCGAGATGATTTTCTGATAACGGTAAATTCAAGAGAAAAAAAAATATTAAACCATTTCAGGAAACTGCCCCCGAAGACTCGGGAGAAATGTCTGCGGGATGTGGAAACCTTGAGCCTGGACAGCCAGACGATTCCAGCCAATAAGAAAAAACGTGCTTCCAGTAAAGCTGTTAAAAGAAAAAACACCAGCAAACTAAAAAAACTGGCACGCTCCATAAAAAAAATCACAATAAAATAAAAATTCACGTTCCTTATCTATTTCCGATGGAACTTCCTTAGTATTGAATCCATTTCAAACAGTAGAGCAATGGGTCGTCCGTGGGGACAGGTGAAGGGCATTTCAGTTTGCTCCAGGTCGTAGATCAGTTTTTGAATTTGAGGAAGATTCAACGGATGATTTATTTTGATGGCCTGTCGACAGGCCATCATGATCTGAACTTCATCATATTTATCCTGAAGTGGATCACTCCCCTGACCTCCTCCCAAAGTTTTCGCAATATTCCTTAATACCTCTTCATGATCCTGATTCTTCAGTATGGCTGGTACGGATCTCAGGATGAATCCTTGAGACCCCAGTGCTTCCATTTCCAGCCCCATTTCCTTTAACCAGGTTAGATGCTCGGTCACTACCGTTGCTTCAGCCGGAGAAAACTCGACTGCTAAAGGAAACATTAAGGTTTGCACCTCAACACTCTTTCTGCTTGCGGCTTCACGAAACCGTTCATAAAGCACTCTTTCATGCGCGATATGCTGATCTACCACCAGAATGCCTTTAGGCCCCTGCATGATGATAAACGAATTATTTAACTGGCCTAAAGGTTCAAATTCTGCATAAATCAGGTCCGAGACTGGCCGAGGAGAGGAATCGAACAAGTTTACGGGATTAGGAGACCCACTCCATTTTTGTTCCCTTTCATTATTTGAAGGGCTTCCGATAATCTGTTGCCAACTCTCTGTTGCAAACAATGAAGAAGGACACTCGGCCCCGGATCCCGCCATGCTTTGGGACGGATTTAATTGAGGCGAGTGGGGGCGAGAAGTATCTTCTACATTAGGAACGGCCGTTTTCTCATAGCCTTGATAAAAAGTCTGACCCGGTTGACCTGAAACATTTGTATCGGAGGGTGGCGACATCTCTTCGGGTTTAAAATTATCGCGAAGAGCATTTTTCACAGCCCTCATGATAAAAAGATGCACCTCCTGCTGGTGCGCAAACCGGACTTCCGCTTTGGCTGGATGAACGTTGACATCAACTTCCTTCGGGTCCATGGTGAGAAATAAAAAAATCGCGGGATGCTGGCCTCGAGGTAGCAAATGGCTGTAACCCAGTTGAGTGGCGCTCAGGATAATTTTGTCTTTTACAAACCGGGAATTGATGTAGCAATACTGGGCATTTCTGTTGGATTTGGTAAAAACCGGACTGGAAACAAACCCTTTAACCTGGAGAGATCCTTCTGTCTGGTCGACACTGATCAATTCCCGGGTCATGTCTGCACCGAACAATTCTGCAATACGGTATAAAGTTTGATCTGTGGAAAGAGTGTCGATCACCTTGCGACCTCCGTTGATCAACTGGAAGGCGACTTCAGGCCAGGCCAACGCCTGTTGCGTTACCACCTGGGTGATGCTTCGAGTTTCTGCAGAGTCGGCCTTTAGAAATTTTTTGCGGGCCGGGGTATTGTAAAACAGGTCGGACACTTCCACGGCAGTGCCTTGGGAATGGGCTATCTCACGAACAACTGAGGCACTGCCACCCTCAATCACCACTTCCGTCCCGGCTCCTCCACCGTCTTCAGTAGCTGTCGTGAGCCTGATCCTCGAAACCGAGGCAATACTGGGTAAAGCTTCTCCACGAAAACCCAGCGTTTCTATCCCGAACAAATCATCAGGGGTCGCCACCTTGCTGGTGGCATGCCGCTCAAATGCCAATGCCGCATCCGCAGGGGACATCCCTTTACCATTGTCAGAAATGCGGATGGTGTTTTTCCCCGCCCCCTCAATCTCAATCCTGATTTTTCGTGCACCGGCATCAATCGCATTTTCTACCAATTCCTTGACCACAGAAGCAGGACGATCAACAACCTCCCCAGCGGCAATCTGGTTAGCAAGGGTCTCAGGCAACACCTGGATCATAGAGGGCTCTGGGGTGGGAAGTTAGAAAAAAAGTGAATACCACTGTAGCGTATCGTGAATTCTATCCTAAATAAGTCCGATTTCAAGTTTACCTCAGCTTGATGGTATGATGGGACGTTGTCCCGCCAGAAATTAATTCGCCGCATGAATTCAACTTTCCTGAAAAATATCGAAGCTTTTAAAGCAGAAATACCTGCCCTTTCCAGACTGTCTGGATCGACGTCAAAGTCTGTTGAATTATTTCCCAGTCGATCAGGACCCACAACTGGACGTTTTAAAGATATTTTACTCCACAGCTCCTATGACCCTACAAAAGAAGCTGCAGGGTTCGCTTCAAAAATAACATCAGGTAGCCGAATTGGACTTTATGGTTTCGGGTTGGGATATCACATTAAAGCGCTCCTGAACAAAATTGGCCCGGAAGGTGAGCTCATCGTCATCGAACTCAACCCGGATGTTCTCACAGCGGCCTTCAGCTTAAACGACATGGCCTATCTTGCAAAAGATCCGAGGTTTCAACTGGTCTACTCAGACACTGAAACTGAAGCTGCAGATAAAATATCAGAAGCCATGGGCAGATTATGCCCTGAAGACGGACAGCCACCAATCTTATTGTTTCATCCCTCTTCCTACGAGTGTCTGCCCAAAAAATTTCCGAATATCTTAAGAGCTCTTGAGGTCCTGCGTCTTGAACGTAAAGTCCCTGCCCTATTTGGGAACCTGGAACAACAAAACGCTGAAATTAACTGGGGAATCGTGACTCAAAGCCCGGGAATTAGAATGTTGCAGAATAAATTTCCATCTAAGCCTGCCATATTGGTTTCTGCGGGCCCATCCCTGGACGGGATGATGCATTTCCTGCCTGCACTCACTGATTTTTGTATTACGGGTTGTGTGGACACGGCCTTCCCACTTCTCGAGTCGGCAAGTATTCAAGCCGATTATGTTTTTTCTGTGGATCCACAAAATGAAAGTTTTTTCCATTTCGAAAACCATCTTGCAAGCCAGACCTCGCTTGTTTTTCAACCAACATCGCACCCAAGAATAATTCGCCATTTTCAGGGAAATAAATTTGTGGTCTTTAAAGACGGCCATAAAATCACTCTCGACCATGCGTCGTTGGCCGCAGAAAAAGGAATGAGCAAAGCGGGAGGTTCTGTTTCCTGCCTGGCATTGGATTGCCTGATCCAGATGGGTTGTGACCCCATTCTTTTAGTGGGACAGGATTGTGCCTTCCCTGGTGGACGTGTCTACGGTCGGAAAGCGGAAAATCAGCTGGAAGAGGCAACAAACCTCACGCGCGAGATTGCGGCTGGTGGATTACAAAATACACGTTCCAGGAGGTATGAAAAAATCAAGGTCCCCGGGTGTCATGGACAAAACCTTTTCACCAGCCCTGCCCTGTTCAGTTATCTCAGAACGATTGAACAAATAGCGGAAACGCACCCGGAAATTCGCATCCTCAACCTTTCCTCACAAGGGGCCCATATTGAACGCGCGCCCTATATTGGCTCTCTCAAAGAATTGATGAACCTGTTTCCGGATTGCGGTATTCTTTAGAGAATGGAATCTTTGGGAAATATCTTTCAATGAGCAACGACTTTTCAAAAAAACCAACGCTGGCTTTAGCACTGATGACTATGGCTGCCCTTATCGCCGCATTTGTGGACGGGCCCGGACTTCATGAAAATAATACCTCCGCAACCAGTCACAAACATGAGGAGGGGTCCCATGCAGACCACCAGGATCCGGAAGCTCAACGGCGAATGGCCATTTTCCATTACAATAAAGGCAACCAGTTTTTGCGGTCAAATCAGTGGGACAAGGCGGTACACCAATACGAAATGGCCCTTGGCCATGAATCCCGGCTTCTTCCTGTTTATGTGAATATGAGCACAGCACTCATGAGACAGAAACGATTTCCCCAGGCGAGGCAGATACTGGATCGGTTAGAAAAACAGGCCCCTGAAATGCCTGAGCTTCATTACAACCTGGCTTGTTATTTTTCACTGACGGGAGATGTAGAAAAAGGATTGGAAGCTTTGGCAGAAGCTGTCCGCAAGGGATATAGCGATATGCAAGGGTTGGAAACTGACCCGGACTTGAAAGCCTTACGTGATCATCCAGGCTATTCAACAATCCCAAAACGATTATAAAAAACGTTTTTTAAAAATCAAAATGTCAACTCAGGACGAAGAAGGTTCGCTTCCTCCATAAACCAGGACTACGCGCCCCTGATCATTTATCGAAAGACCTGCTTTCCCTGTCAACATGTCATGCAGCTCTGCTCCAATCAAAGTGTGCCTCCAACCTGACAGTAGAGAGTGGCCTTCCAGGTTTTCTTTTAGCTCGTGACGTTTGACAAAATCGTGTATCTGTTTTCTGTCAGCCAAAACATGAGGCTCAATTTTCAAATCTTCTGACCTGACCTGAACATAGGCGATCAATAGTTCTTCGACCCCTCTTCGAGTGGAGTAACTGTTCGATTCTGGAATTTTCGGAATATTTTCCTCCGGCATTTCCAGTCCACGCTCAATAGCTTTCAATATTTTTTTCCCGCTGTTCTTGATTTCCTTTCCATGAATCCCCCGGATCATTTCAAGGGCTTTAATATCGCCGGGCGTTTTCCGGGCCATTTCCAGAAGCGGCTCATCACGGATAATAAATTTGGCGAGGCAATCCCGACGCATGGCCTCTTCTTCTCTCCAGGCTGCAAGCTCACAAAGGACAGCCAGGTTACGAGGTTTTAAGGTCCGGAAATTTTTTATCCTCATAAACTGACGGGAAGGTTCTGCAGGAGTAAAATTTTTGGGATCTGTCAACGGTAGAAACTCTTCCTCCAGCCAATCCAAACGACCCATTTTTTCCAGCGACTTCACAAGGTATTCATAGACAGGAACCAGGTAACGCACATCATCGATGGCATAATCAATCTGGCTTTTGCTCAAAGGACGTCGGCACCAGTCGGAATAGGTTTCCGTTTTATGGATCGTTTTTCCCGTTACGCGTTTGACAACTTTGGCAAAAGAGATTTGTCCTCCCCAACCTAGAAGAGAAGCTGCAATCTGGGTGTCAAAAATTGGATTGACTGCTTCTCCCATAAGGTTATAAAGGATTTCCAGATCCTGTTTGCCCGCATGAAACACTTTTAAAGTTTCAGGGTTTGCAATCAGGTTAAGCAAGGGTGTCAAATCCTTTATCGATATCGGATCTATTGCTGCGTAATGGCCTTCGGCCCCAACCTGCACCAGTCCCAGTCTGTGGTAATAGGTTTTTTCCCTGACAAACTCGGTGTCAATAGCCATCATTTCTGGCTGACCCAACTTTTCACAAAACTCGGCCAGTTGCTCCGGAGTGGTGATATACATAAAATCCCTTAAAAAATTAATGGCACTGGAAGGAAAGCCCCCCAGAGAAAACCATTGGCGTTAAACAAGCCTGTTATTCTACAATAAATAGAGGATTAAAATGGCACACTTCGCAAAACAATAAAAAAAGCCGGCCCCCATTCGGGAACCGGCTTATAAAATATAGCTTCGACTATTCATAAACTTCATTTAATACTTCAACCTTTCCACTAGAAACCTCAGGTTTCCATTCTGGTTCTGACTCCACTTCCTCGTAATTTTGCTTTCCTGAGAACTCTTGTGGCTGAGTATGCTTGTCCCAAAACTTCTTACTCAGTTTTTTAGATGAGATTACTTTTTTGATATCACCTGTTTTGTCTAAAACCCTGACTTCATAGAACATGCGGCCTCCTCATCCCCAATATGGATGGTTGGGATCCAAGTTTTATTAAAAAACAGTTCGCATCCTGTACAGCCAGTAATTTCAAACTCTTAGAGTTTAATTACCATTTCACGCACAGTAAAAATAATCCCGAACCATAAATTTGTCAAGAAAATAAGTTCAATAAATTCAATAGTTAAAAGGACCCCATCCGAAGAATTCCTACAAGAGTAACAGGCGTTTGACATTTTCCAGCCTATACCCTATTTTTAGTAAAGGAAAATTCAACACTTCTCTCTATAGGGCGCCGATGACTTTGTCCCTGAGATTCCCCGAATACAGCATGGAGCTGCGACATGAAGTTATTGTCGATTGACAGTTCCACACCGTTGCTTAGTGTCGCTCTTCTAGACAAACAACACATTTTATCCGAACAAGCCAGAGACCATTCCCCACCTGCACACAACCCACTATTATCATTGGTGGATCAGGTTCTATCCGACGCAGGCATTCCCTTGAAAGAAGTTTCCGGCTATATTTTTACCAATGGTCCGGGGTCCTTTACAGGATTAAGAGTGGGGCTGAGCCTGATCAAGGGGTTTGTTCTGGCAACTGAAAAACCCGTTTTAGGTGTATCGTCTTTAAAAGCCTGGGCAAGCCTGTCGGGGAACAATTCAGAAAGGGTCTGTTCTTTACTGGACGCGCGGAAAGGAGAGGTGTATTATGCCCTCTTTCAAAAATCAGGGGACGATCTGACACCCCTTGGAGATGAAGAAGTACTCAGCCCGACCGAAGTTTTAAACCGTATCGACCAGCCTGTAGAGTTTGTTGGCCCCGGGTCTGATCGGTACAAGGACTTTTTTACCGAGCATCTTAAAAACCGGTTTCAAAAGTCAGCTCCGCCAGGTTCCCCAACCGTGGCGGGGGCAGCAGGAAAAATCGGACTTAAAAACTTTGAAAAAAACTCCAGCTTCAACTTAAATCAATTGAACCTCCGTTACCTCAGAAAACCAGAGGCGGAAATTAACTTTAAAGGAAACCCATAGCATCCTGGGCGGTTCTGCGTAGCCACGGGGTTGCTTTAAAAAACCAAATTACCGGGCGCAAAAAAACCTAAACGAACTCCCGGAGACTGAACCTGCATAAATGCTTTTATCTGGAGGAAAATGGAATGGAAATTGAGCTTGGACTACTTGAAAAAATCAAGGGTGAAAATCTAGAGTTCAAAGAACTCTATGAAGAACACACAAAACTTAAAAACCGGGTGGAAGAATTAAATGGCATGAAGTTTTTGTCCCCCGAGCAGGAAGTTGAAAAGAAAACCATTCAAAAACAAAAATTGAAAACTAAAGATCGTTTGGGTGAAATTCTGGAACAATATCAAAGCAACCTGCATTGAGGCTAATTCCCAAATACAACTTAAGAAAATAAATATTTTTTCCGATTACAAAGAGGTATTTGTCAACGCCGGAGACTTTTCCATCTCCGGCGTTTTGTTTTTCCCATTGGGTCGAATATTTTTACCGGAATTACCTCCACCAAGAAAACCCGATACCAGCTTCATAGCAAATACAGGGGAAACCACTTTCCCCGGAGACAAATAATCTCCAATCACCCCCACCAGTGCATCTGCTAGGTCAGGACGCCTGTCCAATAGCGACACGGTACTTTTGCAAAGATACCGGCTGGCAATCAGATGTTGCAGCAATCGACATAATAAAAACTTTTTACCGAATTCGCTTTCACGTCGGGCCTCATATTCAGCCAGCACTGTCCTGGAAAAATTTTTGGTGGCAAAAGCATTCTGGGCGCAATCCACCGCCAACCGGGCAGACCTCAACGCAAGGTAAATGCCCTCACCGGTAAAAGGATCAATAAATCCCATCGCATCTCCCACCAGCATCAAACCGCCAACCGGTACGGAATCAATCTGAAATGCCAGAGAATCTATGGCTCTTACCTTTTCAAGAGGCCGGGCATTTTCCAGAAAGGATCGCCTTCGTGGATTCGACATTATGATTTCTCTATAGGCGGTATCTAACCCCCTTCCCTTAATAGCCTGATGATCCACCACCAGCACAACGTTTGCTCCACCCCCCGTTGTCGGGGACATGCCCGTGTATCCCGGTCGACTGATATGCATATAACAAAATTGTCCGGCAAAGGTCGCCCCTTCCCAATGGGCGGCCAAAGCAATTTTTTTACCTCCCTTTTCATTTTTTCGAAGGCCAAACTTTCGCAGGGAAACGGCGTTCCTTCCACCAGCATCGATCACGAGCGGTGCTTTGATCTCGAAGTCAGACTTGTCCGGGTCTCGCACATTAACACCAACAGCATGCGCGTCATCAATAATCAGGTCATACACCTGGTGCCCTTCCCTCACCTCTACCCCGACGGCCTTCGCCCGATCAATCAATAACTGATCCAGTTGCAACCGCTCAAACGACAAACTGGTGACCGGCCCCGTAATTCCTGGGCGTTCCGGATAAGGACAAACCACTTCCTTCCCACCGTAGGCGGAGACCGCCACGCCGCCCAGTCTCAATGGAGAATGCGATTCTATTTCCTCCAACACTCCAAGCTCGGACAAAAGGTCGTCTGCGGCGGGACTGATAAATTCGCCGCAAACTTTGTCGCGGGGAAACCTGGCTCGATCGAGAAGAACCACTCGCTTCCCCGACTGAGCCAGAAATATTGCCGAGGCGCATCCAGCAGGCCCACCACCAATGACAATGACATCAGGTGAATTCATATTTTCAGCTTAACAGGAGAACAGTTCAGTCGCCGGTCTTGTTTTCAACTAAAGCCAGCCGGTATGGAAAATGTCGGTGAACCTTGTGGTGCTTTAAACCAGCTTCACGCGCCATAGCCTCCATTTCGTCCGGAGTGAATGCGTTATACACCGATACCGGGGCATCGTAACGGGTCAGGCGATTTTTTGTCAGCAATCGGGTCAATATCCAGATGGCGGCATGGGCGACACGACTACGATGCAGATCGTTGATGATGAATCCCATCCGACTGAGCCTGGAAAACTCACTCATCATTTTTATCGCATGCTGGCGCTCAAAATGGTGCAAAGACAAATTGTTGATGACTACATCAAAACTGTTGTCCTTAAATGGGAGGTTGAGCACGTCGCCCTGAACAAAGCTGATCTCAGGATATCCTCTTGTCTCTTCTCTGGAAAAACGCAACATTTTTCGGTTGATATCAAGAGCGGTGATTTGGACGGGCCAGTTTTTCTGGCGTGCCAGCTTGATAACCGCGCGAGGTTGATCCGCTGATCCCGTCGCGGCGTCCAGGATGGAAAGCGGTGCACCCTTTGCTGCTTTGAAAAATTTTTCGATATGATGGAGGAGAACGCGATAACCGCTCAGATATTCATTGACCGTCTGGACATCTTTTAAACTGTCTTTTACTTCTTCAAACGGAGCTTGATCAAGATCAAGCAGCTCTTCACGGAATTTTCTTGGTGGGGTAAGGATAGACATATAGTTCCAGCATTATTTTCAGAATACACACAGGAAAATTTTGTCAAGCGGGCTTTCTTAAGAAAACCCGCTCGAATAAAAATTCCAACTATGGTTTTCCACTGTGGTAAGACCAGCCAGACCCCAGACCGAGGTTGAGTACGGGAGTATAGGCTGTGATAGTTGTCCCATCCTGTACAGCAGTCATCAGGTCGCCGGTTGACGTGTCAAAGATCAGAAAATCCGCCTTGTTACTGACGTCGTAGTTGCCAACATTGACAAGATCCCATTGAGATAACAGTCCGCCCGGAACATAAAAACTCTGGAATACGAGACCATCCATTACCAGCACACCGAGCGCCCCGGTACTATGGAGGATCAATACATCCGTCTTACCGTCACCGTTGAAATCACCCGTGTCTTTCACTGACCATCCGGTTGCCGGTGCAAAGGTGAATATGGATGTAGGGCCGGTAGCTGTCGAACCATCCATTTCGATCACAGCAGATTCACCCGTGACCGTGTTGGTGATGAGTAGATCCGTTTTATTGTCGGAATTAAAGTGTCCTGTATTTTCAAGTGTCCAGTTACCTGCGACATCAATGACAGTTGCCTCTTCAAAGGAGGAGAAAATACCACCAGTAAGATAAACCAGGCCGGTGAACCCGCTGGGAGGATGGTAGACAATGATCTCGACTTCACCATCGCCATCAAAATCACCGACGCCGCGTGGTTCAACACCAATCACAGGATCGATGGTGAACACCACCGTATCGCTTAAGACGGTGGCACCATCCAATAAAACGGTACGGTATTCACCGGTGGTTGTGTTGTAGAGCAGCAGGTCCGCTTTCTTGTCCCCATTGAAATCTCCAGTCGCATTAACCGTCCAGCCCGCGACTGGGTCCGCCTGGGTGAGGAACCCGAACTCCTGAAACACTGAATCTTTTACCAGAACAGAAATCAGCAATCCGCTTGAATGAACCGCAAGAACATCGGACTGGGTATCGCCATCAAAATCAGAATGCCCCAATGGATACGGTACCAGCACCGTGAAGCCTGCAGGCGGTAGGTCCTGCACCATCATATCTTCGGCAAGCACCACTTCGACTCCTCCTACCTCTGCTACCAGAGTAAAGATATCAGTAGGAGAAGATCCACTTGCTGGAGTCAGCAGCACGGTGAAAACCCCAGGGTCCGCGAAAGGTACGATCACCGTATCCATCTCAATAGCACCTTCATCGGATACTTCCATCAAATCCGCTCCGGGGATTTCAATCAACTCTGAAGAGGCACCCGCTTCCCTCACCCTCTCACCCGTTGGAGACGTCACCTGTAGCGTTACAGGATCATTGCCTTGATACTTCATGGAAAAAACAGCGCATCTCGATTGATCCATCCCGCACATCACAGCGCTGAAGTGATTCCCCTGACCGGAATGAAGGTGGTCCGTCAAAATGGTTTTAATATTCTCCGGTGGGTTATCAACCAGCCGTAGATCCTGACTGGTCCGCGCTACCACCCCATCGCCCAGATCGGTCGGGTGGCAATTCGGACTGCGCTCTCTTTTACTTCCCAGTATGGACACATAACCTTCATCCAGAGTGGGAAGAGTTTGCTGAGACAGGTTGGTTAAAAACTGATTGTCGATATCTTCCCCAAACAGGTTTTTACCCTGGTAAACAATTTCGTTGGCAGGGGAACACGCGTAAAACGTGTCACGGATACCATGGTTACTGGGTCCTCCAAAGAAACTGAGATCCGCTCCCCGGTGCGGAGATCCGTAAGCAATGGATTTGGTGACATTGGTTGCGGCCTGCGGATGATTGGCAAGATAGTACCTTGCCACCTGTCCACCGTTACTATGCCCCATCACCATGATGGGTGAGACCCCCTGGCTTTTTAAATAATCTATGGCGACTTCCAACTCTTCCGCCTGATGGATCAACCCCTGGGAATCCGGATAGGTTGCCGTATCATCGCCAAAATCCATCGTGAAAAAATCACCATTAGCGTTAAAGTTTTCCGGAACCAGATTGAAATTGTCGCCAACAATTTTCAGATTACCGCCGCGGGTCCAGCCCAACTGCTGTTCCAGAAACTGGGTCGTATCACCAAACGTGCCGCCAGAGCTGCCCGTGAAACCATGGAGAAACAAAATGGGAGTTGCGGGAGGATCCGCCGATATCACATGGGGAACGGCGGTCACGACTTCACTCGAATCGCTCAATTGCCCGTTGGTCACGGCCCGAACCGACAATGAATATTTTTTTGAATTTTGTAACGGAGTCACACCATCCGGCAGGAATTGAATGGCAAGGGAAGCTTCCTGCTTGTCTCCACCCAAATCACGGATCGTTTCTGGAGTAAACTCATAAAAACCTTTTGGAGAGATGGTTCCTGTATCCTGATCCACCTCTGCAATATCAATTCTGTATTGATCAACAGTTATATCAAGATGATCCCACGACAGATGAATTTCCTGATTGCTGACTACCGCCCTGATATTTGACGGAGTTTCATTACTGGTATTGTCGGATTCGACGCCAAAAGAAACCGAAGGCAGGACAAGGAAAACAAGTAGGACAATATTGAAAGCAAGTTTGAAAACGCGTGGGCAGGACATGATGTCTCCAGATTGAACTTGTAAATTAAGGAAGCCTCTGACTAACGTCCCTACTATACAAAACTCGTGGAGAAGATCAAAACTTCAAGCGAAGGCTAAATCGGAGAATGGTTTCGAAAAAAATAATGTACCCGAACGACAATTCCGCGCCACGATATACGCTTGCGTCAGCCTACGAACACCCCTCCCGAAAACCATTCAATTTAGCCCACTTAAACGAACTAAGGTTTCCCGTTATGGTAAGACCAGCCAGAGCCAATATCCCGTTTGAGTACGGAGGTGATAGCAGTGATAGCCGCACTTCGACAAGCTCAGTGTGACACATTAAATTAGGGCAATGTCTTTATAAGCCCTTCTTCGCTAAGGATAAACTCCTCGAATAATCTCACCTTTACTTCAGGTCTTTGAGTTATTTAAAGGTCTCCTTTCTAACCGTCAACATAATATGTAGAATGAAGAGGTTGTTAATTTCTGCCTATCACACCCCAACCTTACCTCCAATATGCTGTTTAACTCCCTGACATTCGTCGTTTTCTTCGTCATCGTGCTGGCGTTGCATTATTCCGTATCGTCTTGGAGAATTCAGAAGACCATCCTGCTCCTGGCAAGTTATCTTTTCTATGCGGCGTGGAATCCTCCGTTCGTCATTCTCCTCTGGATCTCTACACTGGTCGACTGGTACGTCGCCAAGGGACTTGAAACGGAAGAGGTCAAAGCCAAGCGTCGCCTCCTGCTTTCAATAAGCCTTGCGGTCAATCTCGGGTTACTGGGGTTTTTCAAATACGGCACCTTCCTGCTGGAAAACTTTATCGAAGCCATGAATATGATGGGCATTCCGTTTGAAGCGGCGGCACCCAACATCATTTTGCCGGTTGGGATATCGTTTTACACGTTCCAGACCCTGTCTTACACGCTGGATGTGTACTTCCGCAAAACACCGCACTGCCATTCGTTCCTCGACTTCGCGTTGTACGTCACCTTTTTCCCGCAACTGGTGGCGGGGCCCATCGTCCGTGCTACCGATTTTCTTCCGCAGTGCCTCAAACCGCGCCGTGCCACGCGCGATCAATTCGGCTGGGGCCTTTACTTCATTACACTCGGTTTGTTCCAGAAGGTGGTGCTCGCGGATGGGATGCTGTCTTCTGCTACCGACAAGGTATTCAGCCACAGTGGCAGCATCTTTGTACTCGATGCCTGGCTTGGACTGCTGGCTTTTTCGGCTCAAATTTTTTGTGACTTCGCCGGTTATTCCACTTGTGCCATCGGGGTAGCGCTTTGTCTCGGATTCATCCTGCCGGATAACTTTCGTTCTCCCTACGCGGCTATCGGGTTTTCAGATTTCTGGCGACGCTGGCACATCACGCTCTCAACCTGGCTGCGTGACTATCTCTACATCCCGCTGGGCGGCAACCGGCACGGCACTTCGCGTACCCTGTTTAATCTGATGTTCACCATGTTCCTCGGCGGACTCTGGCACGGTGCATCGTGGACATTTGTTGCCTGGGGTGTGTTGCATGGGGGTTACCTGGTGGTCGAGCACCTCCTGCGCCAATGGTACAAGGACATCGCATGGGTCAAAACTGTTGCTGGCCGCTTCTTTCTGGGAATACTCACCTTCATCCTGGTGAGTCTGGCCTGGGTATTTTTCCGGGCGGGCGATTTCAAAACCGCCTGCATGATGTTCGGTTCTTTATTTAATTTTTCCGGCGGTGGCGCACTGCTGCTGCCCACGCTGGACATGATTCAAGTTTCCGTCGTAGTCGGTGGCCTGCTCGCGTCGCATTGGTTTCTGCATGAAAAGAAACTGGAACACGCAATACAAAATATGCCGTCCTGGTGGATCGTGACAGTCTGGACCGCCATGTTGTTTGGTTTAATCCTGATGCAGGGAGGGGCAAATGCCTTCATCTACTTCCAGTTTTAAAACCTATAAACTTGAACGCATTGTCCCCCAAAAGCACTGGGTGCTATTGGCAATGGTGACCGTTGGCTTGACTTCCATGCTGGTGTTGGGATGGGAAATGATGGTCTGGACTAAAGGCTATCGTCCAACCCTGAACGATACAGAAGATTTATGGGCCAGTCGCCGAGCCTTAGTAGACAAGGACCCTGGACGCACAGTACTCATTGGTTCTTCGCGCATGCTGTTTGATTTCGATATGGATGTTTATGAAAAAGAATTTGGGGAGCGCCCCTTACAACTTTCTACTGTTGGCACCAACCCGGGCCCTTATCTCGAAGACCTCGCGAATCACTCTGAATACCATGGAACAGTGATCGTCGGGGTCGTCCCCAGTTTATTTTTCGCACCCGGGGGTCCTCCGGTTAAAAGCCCGAACAATCATCTCAGACGGTACCGGGAATGGAGTCCGACCCAGCGCGCGGGACATCAACTGGCGATGATTCTTGAAAACCGATTCGCGTTTTTGAATCAGGACGATCTGACGTTGAACAAGTTGTTACTAGAACTGAAAATTCCAAATCGCGAAGGCATTAAAACGCCACCGGAATTACCGCCGTATTTTCATGAGATCAACGAAGAACGACAGGCCGGAATGACACAGCTCGCCGCGACTGATCAAAGCCTGCAGCATCGGATTCAGCAGATATGGCTCCCTCTGTTCACCCCTCCTCCAAAAGAAAAGGGCGTAAGCCACGAAGAGCATATGGAGAATGTAAAAAAGAATACCGATAAAATCCTGGAAGACACCAGGTCCCGGGTTGAAAAAATCAGAACAAAAGGCGGCCGGGTAATTTTTGTACGATTGCCCTCAACCGGAGAATTGAGGACTATCGAAAATAAATACACACCACGAGAGGATTACTGGGATCGGTTGCTTGAAAAAACAGGCGCACCGGGAATTCATTTCGAAGATTACGAAGAACTTTCGGGATTCGATTGCCCTGAGTGGTCACACCTCAGCCGAAAGGACGCGACGGAATTTACAAAACGATTTACAAAACTCCTGAAACAAAACATATTTTAGAATCAGTTAGAATCAGACTGCGGAAAAAAGAGTGGCCTTATCCATTCTCACCCAATAAATTAATTCGAAACCCCTGCCAATAATCGAGCACTACCCATCAACAAATCTAATGGTCCTGTTGTAGACAGAAAAATTCTATATATAGAGGATATTGAAACGAACGTAGAATTGGTAAAAAATATTTTAAAGAAAAGACCTCATTTGAAACTTTACAATTTTCCCAATCCCATTGCGGGGATTGAAAATGCAAATTTAATTCAACCCGATTTGATATAAATGGATATCCATTTACCCAAAATGGATGGCCTTTCCGCTTTTGAAAAAAACACAAACCGTAGAATCAATCAATAGTATTCCAGTAATCGCGTTGTCTGCCGACGCTATGGATGCTGATATAAAAAGAGCCCTGAATTTGGGATTTCAATCCTATATAACCAAACCCATCAACGTCCCAAAATTCTTAAAAATTATTGATTAAATTTTAGTCTGATTTATTTTCCTCTCCTACATGCAAGCACTCCTAATCTTTCCTAGCCCCCCCATTTCAATCCATATCTTTGTGTACCCAGACAAATATTCTTTTTAAAATCCTCAATCCAGGAACAATCACCAACCCCATTGCCTATTTAACTAAAGGGATTAACCATTAACCTCTTTTCTTTGGTTAAAAAACACAGAATACCGTCAAGCACCCCTCCCCTAAGTAATTGTAAAGTTTGCTAAACCGTGAGACACTTTAATCCAAATCCTTTCATTAATAATAAATTGACATCACACGCCCGAAATTTTTCAATCGTGATCAATTTTCAGGGGAATCTTTGTCATCAAATCTCGCCTTCATCTGAGTTTATTTCCGATTGTCTTTGAACAAGCTTTTCATAGGAGGTCACCTTTTTCCGGGTCCCATATAGACGATCTGGAAGTTTCTGAAAAAGGCAGCCCAGGGATACCTTTCAACCTTCATCGTGGATTATTTCGTTCGCTTGCCGTGGTATTGATAGGCACATTGATCTTGACCTCTGGTTGTGCCGGGAAGATACACCAAAAAACAAAACCCCATAAACCGGAAATAAATTCCCGCCTCAAAATAAAAAAACCTGCATCTTCGAAAAAAACTTATAAGGTAAAAAAAGCGACCTCAAAACTTCAGCCGCTCAGGCGTCATTCGCCAAGGCTCACAAGGCAATCAGTGAAGCCAGAGGTTGCCCCTCACCCCTACCCGGATGTAAAACTCAATACGGATTACTTTAAAGGGATTGTCACAGACGGCATTAAACTGGTCACCTCTCCCCTCCACTGGGAAACCAGGGACTGGTTAACAGCGGGATTGATCGGGGGAACCACTGTAGCGCTCGGGTTTCTGGATGAAAAGGTGCATGAGGAAATTGAAGAAAACCCCAGCAAGGCCCGGAAAGATTTTTTGAAAGTGGGTGAAGTTGTCGGTGATGGAGGATACGCCGCAGCGTATTTGTCCCTTTTCTATTTAACGGGCTTATTCAGGGACGATGAAGAACTGAAGAGCACAGCTCTGCTTGCAACTGAAAGTTTTTTAATCTCAGGCGCGTTCACATTGACGTTGAAACACCTGATAGGCAGGGAACGCCCCAACAATACGACAGAGGCTGATGACTTTGCCGGTCCATTTGCCGGTGAGGGTTTGGCTTTCCCCTCCGGGCACACCACCACAGCGTTCGCCATCGCAACGGTGTTTGCCAAGCAGTACGAGCGTCACATCTGGGTCCCTCCCCTGGCTTACACGCTAGCAACCATGACCGCGCTCTCAAGGGTCAACGAGAATGTTCACTGGACCTCCGATGTGTTTTTTGGAGCCGCAATAGGTTACTTTACCGCAGCCGCGTTACACAAACTACACAGCAACCCCAATGTACCTAAACTCATGGTGCGGCCCATGGTCAGCTCTGCCCGCCAGGGTATCGCCCTTGATTATCGCTTTTGAAGTTTTTTCGGGTACACTGGAGTTTCGTTCTCACCAGTTCCTAGTTTATTCCCTGATTTCTCATTTTTATTTAATCTTCAGTTAAATTATCAAGCTCTTCTCCACTCCTTTCCATTTAATAGTAAAATGGTAGGGAAAGTAGTCCATTTCAAGTTCTTAAAATATTTTTTTTGGATTTTATATGGGAGATGAAATTTCGCGTTGGGAATTCTCCAGCGAAGATTACAAGGAATTCAAAAACAGGCTGAGAAACGAATCTCGTATTTTAAAAGGCTGGTTCGAAAACAAAAGCTTTGAATCCACCGATGGCAAATGTGGTTTTGAATTGGAAGCCTGGCTGATGAACCCCCAATTTCAGCCCTCACCCATAAATGAAACCTTTCTTGATAACCTGGCCGATCCTCTCGTTGTCCCGGAGCTATCCAAATTCAACTTTGAACTCAATAGTATTCCCTGCTCCATCGAAGGAAATTTTCTGAGTCATTTGGAATCGGAGTTGTCCAGTTGCTGGTCGAAGTGTGCCGCCCAGGCAGAAAAATTGAATTCCAATATTCTCGCAATTGGAATTTTGCCTACGATTGAGGACAAGATGTTGACGCTCGAGCATATGTCTTCCTTGAACCGGTACCTCGCTTTGAATCGGCAGGTACTTCACTTACGTCAAGGAGAACCACTCGAACTCAAAATTGAAGGCAAGGATTCTCTCCATGCCCGGCATTACGATGTCATGCTGGAAGCAGTCGCCACTTCACTTCAAATCCATTGCCAGGTAAAGGCAGATAAAGCGGTGCGACAATACAACCTTTCCCAGATTCTATCAGCACCCATGGTCGCGGTAGCGGCAAACTCCCCTTATCTCTTTGGTAAAGACCTGTGGGATGAAACACGGATTCCTCTATTTGAACAATCCGTGTCTGTCGCCAGTTTTCCCGACTGCCACGGACAGAATATCAACCGCGTGACGTTCGGGACCGGCTATGCACGGCATTCCCTGTTCGAACCATTCCTGGAGAATCTGGACGGGTTCCCGGTATTACTCCCCATGGTTCTGGATGACGACCCCGCCTGGCTCAGTCACCTGCGTTTGCAAAACGGAACTATCTGGCGATGGACACGCCCTTTGATCGGCTTAACCAGTTCGGGCAATCCGCACCTTCGACTGGAACACCGTACTCCCGCAGCCGGACCGAGTATTACAGACACCATCGCCAATATTGCCTTTTTTATAGGGATGAAAGAACACCTGGCGGAAAGAGAAACGCCGCTTGAATTGGAAATTCCATTTGACCATGCGAAAGAAAATTTTTATAAGGCGGCACAACATGGCCTCAGGGCTGAAATAAAATGGATCGGGGGCAAATCAATTCTCATACAAACCCTACTTGAACAAACCCTTCTTCCCATAGCAAAAGAAGGGTTGCAAAAATCCGGTGTGCATCAGGTCGATATCGATTACTATCTGGGAGATGTTATTGAAAACCGAATTAAATCACGACAAAACGGTACCGCCTGGCAAAGAGGGTACATCGCGAAAAATGGCCCCGGTTTCCAGCAAATGACTGGCGCCTATTACGAAAACCAGAAACGGAACCGGCCCGTTTATCAATGGACTATTTGAGCTCTGATATGAAATTAAATATTCTGGACTCCATTCCCGATGGATTTCTGGATACTGTCCCTGAGGAAATGTACAAAATATTGGACGGCCCTTCTTTGATTCAAATAGAAGGCGAGCCGGGTCCCCCACTTTTCCTGGCCACACTCCTGCATGGCAATGAATCTACCGGAATCCAGGCGATTCAGAAGGTGATAAAATTTTACAATGAAAATGGAATGAGGCTTCCAAAACCGCTGAACATTCTGGTGGGTAACGTTGAGGCAGCCAGGACCAAAGAAAGACACCTTGAACACCAACCTGATTACAACCGGATCTGGAACGGAGGCGATTTAAAAGAAAATAAATTTGCACAGGAAGTGATTTCCTTAGTAAAAAATTCCGGGCCATTCGCGTCAATTGACATCCACAACACATCAGGCCAGAATCCTCACTATTCCTGTGTCAATAAACTGGATGCGCCTTTCATCAACCTGGCAAACTTATTCAGCGAAACCCTGGTGTACTTCACCCGCCCCAAAGAAGTGCTCTCCAATGCCATGGCAGAATTTTGTCCTTCTATAACAATAGAGGCCGGACAACCCGGAGATCCGTCAGGAATTCAGCATGTTTATGAGTTCCTGAAAAAATGCCTGCGCCTGGAAAAAATTCCACTGGACTGGAAAGGACAATACGATCCACAGGTTTATCACACCATCGCCCGTGTTCGCGTCCCTCCCGAAAGCAAAATAGGTTTTGGCGACGATTCTCAGGACAAGGATTTTTGTTTTATTGAAAAGCTGGACCAGAAAAACTTTCACGAACTGCCTGCCAACTCACTGATCGGCTGGCGTAGCAACCCTGACATGAAACTTTCGGTGATAAACGAGAGTGATGAAGAAATTGAGTCCGATATTTTTGATTATGTTGAAAAAGAGATCCGGTTAAAACGGTCGGTGGTTCCATCCATGTTCACGACCAATGAGAACATTGTGCATCAGGATTGTCTGGGGTATTTCATGGAGAGATTTGCGATCGACTCAAACAACCGGTCCATTTAAATTTTCAAATCAATTTTGCTGGGCACTCAGTAAAAAACCGGGAACAAATGGGGAACGCTTCACTGAAGCGTTCCCCGAAAATGCAATGTCTAAGCTAAGTATAGATTAAAACTAAGACATCATTTAATTGCTTCTGGTTTCTGAAACACCGTTGTAATACCAGTCCAGAGTTGGATCTTCGGGCAAGTCCATTCTATCCATACCAGCAACAGGATTTTTGGGAATTTCCTTCATGTCTTTATCCACAGGCGTCCCACCCTCGTACCAGGTATAAGTCGGATTATTGTGAGTCAAACCCCAGAAGATGTTGTCATTTTCGAAAATCTGGACATTTGGGTTATTGTTAACCGGATCATTCTGATACCAGGAATCTGTGGGGTTTTCGTGATGAATTTCTGCCTCTACCGGACTAACAAGAAGCAAAAATGCTGTTACAACTATGAGACTCAATATAGATTTTCTTGTCGTCGTTTTCATTTTGGATTCTCCTTCTTGGTCTTTAATCCATTTCGACCCTCGGTTTTTAACTAGTCTCCGATGGGTTCAAAATAGTTTATGTTGCCTTGAATTAACCAGGCTTTTGTCTAGAAATAATATTAGACTTAATTGATATTCTGTCAAGACCTCCGGAATTATTTTTTTTTGAAAATATTTTTAACTTTTTATTTTTAAAGCACTTATGATTATCTTCCAGAAAAAACCATAAATGAAAAGTTGATATAAACCCGGGGAAGCCGGTTTTTCGTGAAGTATGGCCATATTCCTGATATGGCAGGACACGGGCAAAAGCCAACGACCGATTAAAGATTATTTTTTCATCACCGGAAAGATGAATAAAGTAAAGGTGACTTGTTTGATGGAACCGTTTTTGCGTCCTTGTTAAAAAAGAACAGGACACCTAAATACCAGCACCCCCTTTTATAAAGTAAAATCCTTTTTGAGAAACTGGACTCACTTTTCCATCGAAACGGAGCCTCTCAATAGTTATCCTCAAACTTCGCAAGATATTTCATCACCTAAGCCATCTCTCCCAAAATGTGATATTGGACGGCATCGATAACCTGATTTGTCCCTAAACCTAAAGAATAGCCCCTTTTTTTCATTGAATACTTCCCTCGTCAACTTCAAATAACTAATTGTTTTACAAAGTAGTAAATAATTAGATACAATTAGCGAAACAATAAATTTCCGATTGTTCCATCGACTCCGCCTGAGGAACAAATCAAAATTGTTGATCTGTGTAGAGGGTAACCCAATGGTGATTTGGGCATCCGCCCAGGTTTTATTTTAAAATTTTTCGAGGTACGGAATTATCAAAAAGGTTTTTTTGTTCATACTGTTCATTGTCTCACTGGGTCTTTTTTTTCTGGATAATGAAGATTTCGAGGTATTGGCTCGGCAAACCAATGAAATAGGTAAATTGGCCCGCCCTATACTGGATGAAGCACGTCTCTGGCTGGCCAGTGGGCAGGATACGCAACAGAAAATAAAGCCGGGAAAAGCATCCAAAGCCGTCAAGGTTCTGGTTCAACCCGTGCGTCTGATCTCTAATAATCGTATTTTCGAAGCCGTTGGCACAGGTAGAGCCCGTTTATCTCTCCAGGTCTATCCGTCCGTTGCGGAGGAAGTTACCCAGGTTTTGTTCAAGGCGGGTGACCGGGTATCCCAAGGGGACCTCTTGGTACAGCTCGACGACCGGGAAGAAATACTTGCCGTCCGCCGAGCGGAAATCCAGTTGAAGAATTCCCGCAGTTTATTGAACCGTTATGAAAAAGCAGTAAAGGAGGGAGCCGTTCCCGAGAGCGAAGTCGACACCGCGCGGGCCGATTTCGAAGCCGCAAAAGTTGCCTTGGACCAGGCGAAACTGGCGCTGGAGGACCGACGCGTGAAAGCCCCGTTCGACGGTGTCGTCGGCATCCCCAAAATCGACCCTGGTCAACGGATTACCACGACCACCATCATCACCAGTCTGGACGATCGTAAAATCCTCCACGTCGACTTTGAAGTTCCCGAAGCATTGGCTGGGGCGCTCAGAAACTCCCAGTCCAAAAAACGGCCGATCACCGCCACCACCCCCGCTTATCCCGGACGTACTTTTGTTGCCACTATATCCGCGCAAGAGAGCCGGGTGAACGCCGACCGGCGGACCATCCTCACCCGTGTCAGCATAGAAAACGAAGAAGATCTGCTTCGCCCGGGCATGTCATTCACCACTCGCTGGACAATTCCTGGAAAAAATTATCCGACCATTCCGGAAATTGCTCTGCAGTGGGGGCGGCATGGCTCATTCGTCTGGCTTGTGCGCAAGAAAAAAGCAGTCCAGGTGCCCGTGCAGGTCATCGCACGCAAGGCGGGCAACGTCCTTGTGCAAGGAAAACTATCGATCCGGGAGCCCGTGGTGGTGGAAGGGATCCAGCGTATGCGCCCTGGTGTGCCCCTGCAGATAGTCGGTGAAGCAGAGTCATGAAAAACCTGGGGAACAACCTGACCGAACTCGGCGTCCGCCGTCCGGTTCTCATCACAGTTATCAACCTTCTGATTATGCTGGCCGGTCTCGGCAGTCTCATGGGCATTGATGTCCGCGAATTGCCGGATGTGGATCGCCCGGTCGTCAGTGTGCGCGCCATTTATGAAGGTGCCTCGCCTGAGACGATGGACACCGAAGTCACCAGCATTCTTGAAGGCGCGGTGGCCCGCGTTTCCGGTGTCAAGAACATCAAGTCTTCCAGCGAGGAAAACAACATGCGCCTTCATGTTGAATTTCAACCGGAGATTGACCTCAACGATGCCGCCAGCGATGTACGGGAGGCAGTAAGCCGGGTCCAGCGCGAACTGCCGGAAGACATCGATCAACTGGTTGTGCTGAAAGCGGATGACGACGCCTCTGCAATCGTCCAGATCGCCGCGTTTAGCGGCACATTGTCAAAACAAGCATTGGCCAAACGGATCGAAAAGGATGTTTCTCCCGAACTTCTTTCCATATCCGGTGTAGCCGATGTTCAACTAAACGGCGACCAACCCCGCGTCCTCCGGGTATTACTGGACCCGGCGCGCATGGCCGGATATCGCCTGTCTGTATCCGAGGTGGTGGAGGTATTGCGGCAGGCCCGGTTCGATGTCCCCGCCGGGAGTTACGAGTCAAACGATCAGGAACTCATCGTCCGTGCTTACGCATCGGTGGTCGAGCCTGAAAAGGTGGAACGTCTGCACATCCGCGACACCATCCGGGTCAGTGATGTGGGCACTGTATTCTACTCACCGATGGAAGCAGAATCCTATTCTCTGTTGAACGGACGTATGGTGATCGGACTCGGAGTCGTCCGTCAGGCCGGGGCGAACACCATAGCGATATCCAATGAAGTCAACAATCGCGTCCAGCGTATCAACGAACGATCCCGCGACTTTACTCTGTCGATTATTTCAGACGATTCGATTTATATTCGCGGAGCCCTTGAAGAAGTATTGTGGACCCTTGGATTCGCCATCCTGATCGTGCTAATTGTCATCGCCGTTTTTCTCGGCCAGTGGCGGGCGGTACTGGTTCCCGCAGTGACCATGCCCATCTCTCTGGTGGGTACCCTGGTGGCCATCTGGCTGTTGGGGTTTTCCATCAACCTCCTCACCTTGCTCGCGCTGGTTCTTGCGACTGGCCTGATTGTAGATGATGCAATCGTGGTCCTGGAAAATATCCAGCGTCTGCGGTCAAAGGGATACGAAAGTCTGGTTGCGGCAGTGTTTGGAACGCGACAGGTATTTTTCGCGGTGATCGCCACCACAATCACCCTCGTCGCCGTGTTTTTCCCCATTGCTTTTCTTCCAGGGGAGACCGGGCGTTTATTTCGGGAATTCGGGCTCGTTCTCGCCATCGCGGTAACAATCAGTTCGTTCGTTGCTGTTACCCTATGCCCAATGCTGGCCTCCCGCATTCCCGACTCAAAAAAACCAAACATTATCGCGACATTGGTTCGCAATGGCCTGAATGCCTTGGGGAGAGGTTTTGGCGCTTTCTACTTCAAGACTTTGAACCTGCTCCTGTCCTGGTCGTGGCTGGCGATTCCCCTTTCGTTGTTGATAGCCGGAGGCGGGGTTCTCGGATTTCAAATGCTGAATCAGGAACTCCTGCCACAGGAGGACAGAGGTTCTTTGAGTATTATATTAACCGGTCCAGACGGTGCTTCCCTTGCATATTCCGACCGGCAGTCACGTAAAGTGGAAGCCGTTCTCCAGCCCTACCAGGCTCAAGGGCTGATCACCGATATCTACACCATTGTCGGCCGCTGGGACAAAAACCGTACGTACACCGAGGCGACGTTGATTCCCTGGGAAGACCGTAAAGTAACCCAAATGGCGCTCGCGAAAGAAGTTACCGGTGCCCTGAAGGACATGCCCGGGGCCCAGGTAAGGCTCCGCCGAAGCAACAGCCTCAACGTGCGGGGGGCCGGTTCCGGCCTGGAAATCGCTCTCGTGGGAAATGACTACAAAACCCTCAGTAAGGCGGCGGACCTCATGGCCGATGCCCTGAAAAACCGCGTGCCGGAAATCGATGATATCCGGATTGATTTCGATACCTCTCAACCCGAGCTTGCTTTTAATATTGACCGGGAAAAGGCCCGGGATCTCCGGGTACCCATGGACCGCATCTCCCAGACTCTCCGTGTGATGGTCGATAAATTCGAACTGATCGATCTTAGCATCGAAGACCAGGCGGTTCCCATCATGGTGGGGTCTACCCAGGGGGCGATAAACGACCCCGGCGACCTGCTTAATATCTTCGTCACAAATTTGGACAATGAACTGGTTCCGCTCAGCACCATGATCAATGTGAGGGAAACCGGCGTAGCCGCTGAGCTCGATCGCCACGCCCAGCGCCGCGCCATTGAGATGGACCTCGGCGTTCCCCCAGGTACCGCACTTGGTAAAGTCCTCAATCAGGTTCGCAGTGTTGCAGCCGATGTGTTGCCCAAGGAAGTCAACATCCTGTTTCTGGGTGAAGCGGCGACGCTCGAAGAATCGTCTTACGATGTGGCGGTAACCTTTGCCATTGCATTGGCCGTGGTCCTGCTGGTTCTTGCAGCCCAGTTCGAAAGCCTGGGCAGCGCCCTCATTGTCATTTTCACCGTTCCCTTTGGTCTTGCCGCGGCCATTTTTGCCCTGCTCAAAAGCGGCCAGTCCATTAACCTGTACAGTCAGATCGGCTTGGTGATGCTGGTTGGTCTCATGACAAAAAACGCTATTCTGCTTGTAGAGTTCATGGACCAGATGCGTGACGAAGGCATGAGCGTCCACGATGCCATTATGGAAGGCGTGCGAGTACGCCTCCGTCCAGTGACCATGACCGTCATGTCTACCGTGGTGGGTGCCTTACCACTCATACTCAGCACCGGTCCGGGAGCGGAAGCCCGCGAAGCCATCGGCTGGGTCGTCTTCGGGGGGCTGGGGCTGTCCACTCTGTTCACTTTGTACCTCGCACCGGTGGGTTATTACTGGATCGCGCCCTTTATCAAACCCCGAGCGCAAGCAGGCGATGAACTCAAAGCCCAGCTGGAAAGGGTGGAACAAGATGGCCTGAAAATGGAGAACGCATAATGAAGAGGATCTGCGTGTCAGTTTTTCTGATGCTGATTCTGTCTTGTTCCGCCTGTGTCGTTGGTCCCGATTACCAAAAACCAGAAATGGAAGCGCCCGAATTGTTTGTGTCGCAAAAGGTACTCGCCCAACTTAATGAAGGTAAAAATGACACCGCCATAGCCGCCGACTGGTGGAATGGCTTTGCCGACAACACCCTCAACGAACTCGTGCGCAAGGGGTTGGAAAACAACTACAGCGTGGCTGCCGCCCAGGCTCGCGTGAAAGAGGCCCACGCCCGCATTGTTCTTGCCGATGCAGGCGACAACCTGAAAGTCAACGCCGGACTGGACAACGTTATTGACGAGGAATTATCTCTAGACAACGGAACTAATACCCCGACAGGCAGTGTACTCAGTACCCTGGCCTTGAGCCTTCCGCTGGACGTAGCGGGGCGGTTCGAGCGCAGCGTTCAGGCTGCACGAGCTGGTTTCCACGCAGCACAGGCAGACCTCCGTGCCAGCGTTCTCGGAATCAGTTCCGAAATCACCCGCGAATATCTACGACTGCGGGGCAACCAGCGCCAACTTGATCTGCTGAAGGAGTCAGTGGACCTGCAGGCTAAAACACTGTCCATCGTTCGAAGTCGCTATGAAGCCGGTCTGTCTCCAGAACTGGACATGCGCCGCGCGCAAACCTCGGTTGAAAACCTGCGCGCAGGAGTACCCTCGCTTGAGCAATCCCTTCTCAATTCCCGAAACCGCCTCGCCAGCCTGACCGGACAGTATCCCGGAGCTTATGAAGACCTGTTGGAAAAGCACCAGGACATCCCCGTCTACCAGGGGAAAATACCCGAGTTTGTTCCTGTTGAAGTGCTTTCAATGCGGCCGGACATTCGCGGAAGCGAAGAAAAGCTGAAGGCGGCGGTAGCGAGGATCGGCGTGGCAGAAGCGGACTACTACCCCACTTTTGAACTGATCGGAGGAATCGGCATCGGCGCCGCAGGGGTGGTAGGCGCCCCAACGATGGACATCCTGATCGCATCGCTGGGAACATTGATAAACCAGATCATCACAGGGGGAGGAACCCGCCAGGCGAATCTGGATATCGCCAAGGCCCAGGCGGAAGAAGCCCTGGCGAACTACAAACAACTTTTGCGCGGAGCCAGTGAAGAAGTGGAAAACTCGCTGGCAGCTATCCAGGCATCCTTGTCTCGCCAGAGCTCGCTGCGCAAAGCGGTCGATGCCAGTGGCATCAGTTTTTACCAGGCGGAGACGCTTTACAAACAGGGATTAATCAGCTTTATCGACGTGGTAGACGCCCAGCGTGTACTGGCCAACGGTGAACAGCAGCTGGCTGCAGAACGCACCAACTACGCAACCCAGATTGCCACCCTGTTTCGCGTCCTCGGAACCCATATCAAATCTCCTGCACCCGAGACAGAAAGTAAACTCAGAATTCAATAACTCACCTGCTCGCTATCACTGGCCCCATCCAGTGTTGAACACAACACCCTGATCTGATCGATCAACCACCTCCCCCAGAATTTTTGCGCCAGACCATTGGGGTCAAGTCTTTATTTGACTACATTTTTTCCTGAGCTTATCTGCAAGCCGTTTCAATTTTTTATCTTTATTCATCTCATTTTTGATACGGAAATGATGTGATGCTACTGTCCGATAAGAACGCGCTCCAAATGTCTCTGCAATTTCTCGTTGGGTTAACCCCGTCAACTCCCAGGACAAATATAACGCCATATTCCTGGCCATGTTGAGTTCGCCGCGTTTTGATTCCATTAAGGCACTCAGTGGCACTTTGAACTCTCGCCTCACGACCCTGATTACAGTCTTTATTCCAATTTCCCCCTGAGCTTTACGACCTTGAGGAATTTCCTCCGTTCCCGCCTCTATGTCGGCCACCCTTTGCTTCATCTTCTCCATAAAGCCTTCATCGCCTAACAGCCATCCTATTTTTTTGCGTTTATAAAATTCTTCTAACCGGGGATCCTGAGGTTCTTTCATAAACCCCTTATATTGCTCCAAGGCTTTGCCCGGCTTTGCTGAAAACCAGGTCAACACTTCCCTGTTGCAAAGCCAGTCCGGTGCAGTTTTAGGTTTAATATATCCCTTGTGACTGCACCAACGATACGACTCCGGCTTCAAACACAACCTGGCCTTGACCGGGTTCATATGAATATATCGGACCACTTGAAGCAGGTAAGCATCCGCATCTATAATGAGAGCCCGATACCGCCCTCGAAACAAGGGGCCGTCTTTGCCGTTTTTACGATTGAATCTTTGCGTGTAGACCCCATTGACGTGTCGCATGAAACGGGACAGGTTGGCGTTCGGAGTATTCACCAGAAGGTGATAATGGTTGGGCATCAGGCAGTAAGCGCCAATTTTTATCCCAAACATCCGGCAGGCCTGGCTCAGTGTATTGAGGAAAAGAGTGTGGTCCTCGGGATCCTTGAAGGTGGCATGACGACGCAACCCACGATTCATCACGTGGTACCAGCCGCCCGCTATTTCAAGTCGTAGAGGTCGAGACATACTCTAATATTAAAAAAACAATAACAAATAGTCAAATAAAGATTTGACCCCTTTACTTTAATGACCCCTTTATTATTGCGGAAATAGATTGGCAGAAAGAATGAAAGGTAAACTTGATCATTGTCCCCCATGTGAAACAATATCTGGTAGAATTGTTCCTGTGGGGACTGTTGGATATCGGTTCGACCCACAACCTCCTCATGTAATTTCGCATGGTGTTGCAGGAGACCATTTAAATCTATTAATTGCAAACCAAAACCCTGAAGAGGGTTGTAAATGTTTTTGGGCTCCACAAAACAAGGCTGTGCCGCCTCCTCCACAGCCTCAGTGGATTGAAGCAGAACCTTTTAAAAATTGATTATGAATTATTTAGACGGTCAAGAAATTAGGCTAGGCGACAAGGTGGTTTTTCCAAGGGAAGTTCCAGATTCTTATGGAATCGTTGTTTTTAGTATTGATACAGATGAATATAGTGCCGAATATCCAAAAAAAGGATGGGAGTATTTAGAAAAGGGAGTGATGATCGATACTACTTGGGGAGGACTTGTACACTACTCTGAACCCTCTGATGAATTTGAGCTAGTTGAAAGGAATTCTAAGTTTAAAGTAATACATAAACTTGATTGATTATTTTTGGTAAAGAGCTACCCATTAGCAGGCTCCGTGTCAAGGAGCGAACGTGCCCCTATCCTCCAGATGTAAATTCTTCCCGAAGTTAATATTCAGTTTAACAGGCCGGAGTTGATGTTACGCGTTCTGGTTTTCGTTCTGGTTGATGTCGTTCCTTGACGGATACGCATCAGTCACCCAAAATAATCCATCGGCACTTTGAATTTCATGGCGGCTCCCATAAGGGACTGGTTCAGGTAAAAATCGTGTTCGGTGGATAAACGCTCAAATGTCCGCCAGTGCATTCCTTTGGGTTTTAATCCATTGCCGTTCAATATTCCAGGTTCCCATCCCAGTCGATCTCGAATCTTGTCTGCCCGCCTGTAAAGGGGTCAAGTCTTTACTTGACTACAAGTTGAAAAAACACACTCCTCCAGAAAACCATTCTCCATTATTCTCTTTCTATCCTTAAAAGTAAGTCATAGGTATTTTGAATTTCAAAGCTGCTTCCATGAGGGACTGGTTCACGTAAAAATCGTGTTCGGTGGATAAACGCTCAAAAGTCCGCCAGTGCATTCCTTTGGGTTTTAATCCATTGCCGTTCAATATTCCAGGTTCCCATCCCAGTCGTTCTCGAATCTTGTCTGCCCGCCTGGTTGCCCGATCCATTTCGTTCTCCATCTGACTGGTATAAAGCACTTGATTGCATTGCCTGCAGATAAAGGGGTCAAGTCTTTACTTGACTACAAGTTAAAATTATACAACCTCCGCAAAACCGCTCTCCAATGTTTTCTTCCATTAATAGTACGACTTTGGGACTTGGAATTTCATTGCGGCTCCCATGAGGGACTGGTTTGCATGAAAATCGGCTTCGACTTACAGTCGGACATAAGGAGCCTGGGCATACAAAGCAATAAAAAGAAGGCAAATCCATATATTCACTACAAGTGGAGAATCACCCTGCTTCGCGTCCCTCTTCGGAGAAGAGGGAATATTGTACTCCCCAAAAAACTAAAGCCCAGGGCGAGGTTCTTCTATTCAATACGTTAAACTCAGAAAAACAAGCTATGGTTTTTTGTCACCCCTTCGGCAGGGTACTGGTGTACGGTCAGGGAGATGTCTGCTGAAATCCGCGCAGGAGTTAATTCAGGCTCGAAATCGCTTTTGCAATCTGCCCCACCGCAGGCTGGAAACTTTTTGACAATCCGGGTGGCATGTGATAAAAATCGGCCTTCCATTTCACGACAAAAACCACTGAAAACACACCTATGAAAATTCACGAGTATCAGGGCAAACAACTGTTAGGCAAATACGGCGTTCCGGTTCCCAATGGCGTTCTCATCCACGATGCGAAGGATGCGGCCAAGGCGGCTACCAAAGTCGGCACCAAAATCACCGTAGTCAAGGCACAGATTCACGCTGGTGGACGCGGCAAGGGCGGCGGTGTAAAACTCGCCAAAAGCCCCAAGGAAGCGGAACAGCACGCCAAGAAGATTCTCGGCATGACGCTGAAAACCCACCAGACCGGGCCGGAAGGTCGCCTGGTGAAAAAGGTATGGATCGAAGAAGGCACAGACATCGCCCGCGAGCTCTACTTCAGTATGTTGCTCGACCGGCAGACCAGCCGCGTCATGATCATGGCTTCACAGGCGGGCGGCATGGAGATCGAGGAAGTTGCTGAAGAGACCCCTGAAAAGATCATCATTGAACAGGTCGATCCGATCATCGGGGTCCATCCTTACCTGGCACGGAAAATCGCGTTCGCACTGGGCCTCAGCGGAGCATCCCTTAAAGCAGCAATTCCATTTTTCATCAACCTCTACAAGTGTTTCATTGAAGAGGATCTGGCGATGCTGGAAATCAATCCGCTGGTGGTGACAGGTGACGACAAACTGATCGCTCTCGACGCAAAGGTCGAAGTGGAAGACAACGCCCTGTTCCGGCATCCCGAGACCAAAGAGTTTCGTGATCTGGACGAAGAAGATCCCAATGAAATTGAAGCATCCAAGCATCACCTGAATTACATCCAGCTTGATGGCAACATCGGCTGCATGGTCAACGGTGCGGGACTTGCCATGGCGACGATGGACATCATCAAGCACAGTGGCGGGGAACCAGCCAATTTCCTCGATGTCGGCGGTGGAGCCGATGAGGAGATGATTGAGAATGCTTTCAGGATTCTCAATGCAGACCCACGAGTCAAAGTAATTTTTATCAACATACTTGGCGGCATTCTGCGGTGCGACATCCTGGCCAACGGGGTGGTTTCCGCAGCTAAAAAGTTAAATGTCGATTGTCCTATTGTGGTGCGTATGGAAGGCACCAACCAGGAAGAGGGTCGGGAGATTCTGCACAACTCCGGCCTCGATTTCACAATGGGTGAAGGCATGAAAGACGCTGCCAAAAAAGCGGTACAGGCACTGAAAAAATGAGCATTCTAGTCGATGAAAAAACCCGGTTGATCGTCCAGGGTATTACGGGGCGTGAAGGCATGTTCCATGCCGAGCAATGCATGAAATACGGAACCAATGTTGTGGGCGGAGTGACCCCCGGCAAAGGCGGACAAAACGTCCTAGACAGCGTTCCTGTTTTCAATACAGTGAAAGATGCGGTCGACAAGAAAAAGGCCAATGCCACGATGATCTTCGTACCGCCGCCTTTCGCTGCCGATGCAATTCTGGAAGCGGCGGATGCAGGAGTTGAGCTGATCATCTGCATCACCGAGGGCATCCCGGTCAACGACATGATCAATGTCTACCGTTATATTGAAAATTCGGATTCCAGGCTGATCGGGCCGAACTGCCCGGGCGTTATTTCCCCCGGCAAGGCCAAAATCGGCATCATGCCTGCCCGGATTCACAAAAAAGGCAACGTGGGCATCATTTCCCGCAGTGGAACCTTGACTTACGAATGCGTGAGCCAGCTCACCGGACGCGGTATTGGGCAGTCCACCTGTGTCGGCATCGGCGGTGACCCCATTATCGGCACCCGCTATATTGATGTTTTGAAAATGTTCCAGAAGGACCGCTCAACCAAAGCGATCTGCATGATCGGTGAAATTGGCGGGACAGCTGAGGACGAAGCGGCTTACTTCATTAAAAAGAACATCACCAAGCCCGTGGTCGGATTCATCGCAGGGCAAACCGCGCCTCCCGGTCGAAGGATGGGTCATGCTGGAGCGATTATCTCCGGTGGCCAGGGAACAGCAGAAGGCAAGATGAAGGTGATGAAAAAGTGCGGCATTAAAGTGGTCAAGAGCCCTGCGGATATGGGCGCGACCATTGCAAAAGTTCTTTAAAAACCCCAAATAAAACCTAAAGTAACACTTGAAGCAGGAGGGCCTAACCCTCCTGCTTTTCTTTATTTAGGTACAGTTGGTCCAGTTCAGCCTTGTAGTCCAGGTTACTGAAAGTATCCCCCCGCCTGAAGTTCTTAAAATACATATCAGCATAAACTCCAATGATGGCATGCAGGATTTCATGCTCCTCACCGCCTTCATTTTTCAGCCGGTTGAATGTTTCAAGGACAAAGTCTGGAGTCTCGTCTGCTATCTGCTTATCTACGGTCACGTGTAAGACAGTATGAACAAACGGGTTGACCACTTTGCCATCTATCTCCTGCGGATAGACCGCCATTTCGCCCATCTTCCAGATTTCTTCGTATTCAGGATGCAGGTCCATTACATGAGCAATGCGCTCATCAATTTCGTCAATGTCCTGCCCTTCTATTCGCTGACCGGCAACGCGCAAGATACGTTGCTGGGTTTCCTTATCAAATTGCATGTCAAATTACTTTCAGTTAAAAACACCTTTGAAATCAAGGCGCTAGAATTATTTCATCATGGAGTTTCTGAGAAGTGGGTGCGCCTGGGTTTTCCATCGGCACCCCCATAAACCATGAACACCCGTTTGCCCTGGCGCACATGGTACTTGGCCCACGCAGGTGATTTTCCATCGTAGAAGGCACCGGGGTCCTCGCCTTCCGCCTTGAGAAAATCCGGCCAATCCAGGCCGGCCTCGAAGACATCGCCTAAAAGAGCATCCGAGGTAAACCCCTGCCCCTCCAAGCTGATTTTAGCCAGAAACTCCTGTATTTTTGCTGGGTCGTTTAACTCTAAAGGTTCCATAGTTAAAAATTAGAGGCAAAATGTGGATAATAGTTGCAAATTTTTTGAACCTTATGGTTCATTACGCTGTCCAAATAATAAGGAATTTGAGCCGACACCACAACCCGGAACAATATTTTGAGCGCAGACAATAACCTTCAGGAGCATTAAAGCATGCTGATTCAGGATAACTTAATTTTAAGCCGGGCAGAGCCCAGCGGCCATGGCGGGGTTCAATTTTTATATAGAGTAGGCAAATACGGAGTAGCTTGCGTCAGTCGCCCGCAGGAAGATGTCGCCCATATTAATTGGGAGGTCGATGTCATAAAATATAAAAACGACACGACCGTGCAATATGACCTGTGCCATACAACCGATCTGGCAAAAAAGACACTGAGCTTGAGGAATGACAAGGCCATGAACGAATTTCTTCAAAACGCATTTGACCATTTCAAGCAAATCCAGCAAAGCTAAGGTGGTTTTAAAAGAACGGATTTCCACCCCACTCCTTAGTTTTCTCTGCGAAAACTGCCAAATCATAAAAAACTCAACGAGCCCCGAAAACATTCACAAAAAAGGAAAGACAACTTAACCCCATTCAAATCAATGACTTGAATATAGAATTGAAAATAAAAAACCAGAATTATTAATGCGACCAGCGGAATGTTGAATTCATTACTAAAATTTTCAAATCCAAGGTTCAAATTGTTTGTAATGCCCTGACAAACATGGTAATTTTAGGGGCTGAAATCGCTGACCGGGGCAAAATAGCCCGGTTTGCGTGAAATCTATTTAGAATTTCACAGTTAGTGAATTGAAATAAATACGATAGACATCCAAGAACATGAGGAGTGGACATGTCCAATACGACAGCGCAAGTAGCCGGAAAACCCGCTGACTGGGTTCCCGCAGGTGATTTACAGGAAGTAAAAGACCCGGAATGGCTTTTTCATGAAGCTCCTCGGGAGCAGATTTTTATCACCGGCTCAGAAGCCGCCCGTGAAGCTATTCGAAGGAGCAACGTTGACATTGCCATTTCCTACCCGATCACCCCGCAGTCAGAAACCATGCAGCAGTGTGGTTACCTTTATGATGAAGGCTTTATCAAGGAATACTATCGCGGTGAAGAGGAAATTGGGGTTATGTCCGCATTGGGTGGGTCCTCACGTGCAGGTGTTCGTTCACTCACGGCAACATCCGGCCCTGGCCTGATGCGTGGCCTGGAAGCGATCTCCTCCTGGCCTGGTGCACGCACCCCGCTTGTCCTGCTTAATATGTGTCGCGTCATCAACACCCCACTCGCGATTCAACCGGATAACATTGAAATTTCTTTCCTGCTGAACACCGGTATCCTGCACGCACATGCCGAAAACCAACAGGACTTCTTTGATTACTCGATTGCAGCGTTCCTCGTTTCAGAAGAGGTTGACGTAACACTTCCTGCTGTTGTTTCCGTGGACGGGTTCTTCGTAACCCACGCTCGCGGCAACGTAAAGCTCTTTGACGAGAAATATAAAATTCCACCACGCGATGGCTGGCGTTCCGCTGTCCCGGCAATGGACAACGAAAATCCTCCGGCGCGCATCTCGCGTGACGCTCCTATTCAGAAAAGTAACTTCATCAGCTACCACATGCACGCTTCCTGGCAACAGGAAGTATTCGCAGCAGTTGAGCGCTCAGCCAAATACTGGCGCAGGTATATCGGCGATCTGGTTGAAGTGGTCAACCCTGATGCAGAAGAGTTCTTTGTTTCCTCAGGATCAGCGGTTTCCCAGGCACGTGAAGCGGTTCGCCAGGAAGAAGAAAAAGGCCGCAAGGTCGGGCTGGTTAAAGTCAAGACCACACGGCCATGGCCTAAAAACGAACTCATTGCAGCTCTTAAGAACTGCAAGCGAATTCTGGTTCCAGAATTCAATCAGGCTGGCTGGTTTCACAAAGAACTCTGCTCTACCATGTATGGCAATATTAAAGCAGACATCATTGGCGGTCCTCGTGTTTATGGTGGAATGACCATGCCAACTGAAATGCTGCTGGACTGGCTGAAAGAAACCCGTAAAGCAGCTGGCGAAAAAGTCTAATACCGTCAGGCTCGAAAATAACCGGGCCTGTTTCTTAGTAGATTCCAGAAGTCATGAATGTGGTGGCTTCCATAAATTTTAATAAATCCAGTTAAACATATAGAAAGGGAATATCCCATGTCATTTGAAACCATTCGTCCTTCCCCCGGTTATGAAGACATTCTCCCAATTGAGTACAGAGATCTGATCGAGCATGGACAGTACGGTCGCGATGTCAAGGTGACCGAAATGGGCAAATTTAAAGAATTGATTGAAGAACATCCCATGTGCGCAGGCTGTGCAATGACCCTGTTCATTCGTCTGGTCATGATCGCACTGCCCAATCCTGAGCACACTATTAATGTAGGAACCGCCGGGTGTGGACGTTTGGCTATCAGTCAGGCTAATATCCCGTTTATTTATGGCAATTATGGTGATACCAACTCGGTAGCATCAGGCCTGAAGCGCGGACTGGAACTTCGTTTCCCCAATCAGGCCAAGGACGTTGTCGTGATGGCGGGTGACGGTGGACTCATCGATATCGGGTTCCAGGGATTGATGCATAGCTGGTTCCGGAAAGAAAGATTCACGACCATCATGCTGGACAACGAAGTTTACGGCAATACTGGTGGGCAGGAAAGTGGTATGACCATGCAAGGTGCTGTATTGAAGATGGCTCCACGTGGCAAGGTTGTTGAGAAAATTGATGCATTGGGCCTGGCTCGAACAGCCGGTTGTGCTTACATTGCACGTATCGCTCCAACCAACCCAGCTCGTGTAGTTCGCACTGTCCGCCGGGCAATCCTGATCGCTCGCGAGATCGGGCCGACTTACATTCAGGCCTACACTTCCTGTAATATCGAGTACGCTATTCCAACTCCTGAAGTCATGCAGGACGCTTTTGATATTGAAAAAGAGCGTTATGGGTTCCATGAAGAAATGACCGATGAAGCCAAGGAATATATCACCCGTATTGAAAAAGAAGCGAAACAAAAAGCCAAGGCTTAAACAAGGAGGCATTTTTTCATGTCACAAGTTAAACGTTATAACGTCCGAATGGCCGGTCTCGGTGGTCAGGGAGTTGTTACCGCATCCCACATCATCAGTAATGCGGTAGTTATCTCCGGAGGACACAGTTCACTGGTCCCATTTTTCGGGTCTGAAAAAAGGAACGCTCCGGTTGAAAGTTATGTCCGCATCTCAAATAACGAAATCTATGAGATCGGGGAAATCGTTTATCCCAATGTTCTGATGATTTTCAGCGCACAGGTCATCACCTTGGGTAAATCTTATACGATGCCTTTTTACACCGGGTTGAAGCAGGGTGGTGAAATTCTCATCAACAACAACAAGCCCCTTCCATTTGTAGCGGATGAACAGCGTGAGTTGGAAGAGAAAGAAGCCAATATTTATTACCTGCCTGCAACTGAAATGGCCAATGAGGTCGCCGGAACTGAACTAGCAACCAACATGGCCATGTGTGGTGCCATGGCTGCCATTTTTGGAATGCCTGACATGAAGTCATTGGAAGCCTCTGTACAGGATCGCTTTATCGGTAAGGGAATCGTGGTATCCGGTGGTACGGCTGCTCTCGACTCCGTTATTGAAAAGAAATTTGCCAAGAAGCAGAAATTGCTCGAAGCGAATTTTAAAACCATTAAAGCATCCTACCAGTATGCCGTAGACCATAAATGGGGCGCTCAAAAAGACTCAGTCGACGGAAAACCCGTTCTGGTGTAATCTCTCTTAACTGGAGTAACCATGTACTACATTGCAGACGTAAATAAAGAGATTTGTGGGGCGACCAACTGTCACCTGTGTACCCAGTATTGCCCCGAAGCAAACTGTATCAATTACAGCGAGGAAGACAAATCCGCTTATGTATCCGTGGACCGTTGCAAGTCCTGCGAAATATGCGTTTACATTTGTCGGGATGTTGCCAAGAACAATGCCATTGAAATGAAATGGATCAATGATCTTAGCGACAAGTTTGTTATTAAAAAAGTCGGAGTTGTCATCCGCTGAGCACGATCTTTTAAAAAGGCATTTGGGCACAAGCCCAAATGCCTTTTTTTTGTTTTAGAAACCACCTATCAAAAGGATTCAATTCAACACTATGGAACTCACCTTCGCTATTATCAAACCTGATGCCGTAGAACGTAACCTCAATGGAAAAATTCTCGAACGGATTGAATCCAACGGGTTCAAAATCGCTGCGATGAAAAGAGCCCGGCTTACCCAGTCCGTTGCTGAAGGATTTTATTACGTCCATAAGGAACGCCCGTTTTTCAAGGACCTCACAACCTTCATGGCTTCCGGGCCTGTCACCTTACTTGTCCTTGAAGCAGAAGGGGCCATCAAAAAGTGGCGTGACCTGATGGGAGCTACCAACCCCAAAGACGCGGCTGAAGGTACCATTCGAAAGGATTTTGCCGTTGATATCGAAAAAAACTCGGTTCACGGGTCCGATTCGGCTGAAAATGCAGCTTTTGAAATATCATATTTCTTTAGCCAAACTGAAATCCTACGATAAACTGGGAGTATCTCTACTTTTGAGGACACTTCCATGAAAACTTCAAATTTTGTTTTAAAGTTCTTTCTTTTTCTTTTAATCGCAGGCTTCAGTTCAGCAGCTTTTGCCGTTGAGGAAAAAACTGAATACCACCTATTCAAAAATCCCGAAAATTACGGCCTCCTTATTTTTCCAAAGGGAGCTGCATCCAGGGAACTTGAAGAATTCATAGGGACCTTGGATTTTATCCCTGTAGCCTCTGGCAATGCAGTCATGCGTTTTGGTGAAAAGAAAGAAAACATGACCAAAATGATGCCACTGGAAGTTCAGGAAAAGCATGGAATAAAAAAGTTCATCATCCTGCAAATTCTGGCAGCTAAAAAGGGCATTTTGGTGGGAATCTACGAGCAGCAATATGGACTGACACTTCCACCTACGATTTACAAACTGGAAGACATTAAAAAGAATATCCCAAAGACTCTCGACCTGTTCAGGGATCAGGATGGTCAACGAAAAACCTGACTGTTGAAAACAGCAGACTCACCCCTGTCCGCCCTGCCCTATAAAGACAAACGGTCGAGTCGAATGTAAGAAAGGCCAAGAACATGCCATTTTATGAATACGAATGTGAAAAATGTAAGGAAACATTCGAAGCACTTCAAAAACCCAGCGACCCACCATTGGAAATGTGTGACCCGGAAACCTGCAAACACGGCGGCGGGGGAAAGGTTAAGAAAATCATCACCGGTACAAATTTTCATTTATATGGTCCCGGGTTTTACTCAACAGATAATAAAAGAAAATACCTTAAATAATCTGGAACACCAGGTTTAACAATCCAAACTCAAAAAAACTGACATGGTATTTATTACTAAAAAACTGGACTTCTGTGCCAGCCATCGACTCTACAACCCTGCTTTTTCTGATGAAAAAAATCAGGAGATATTTGGGCTTTGCAACAACCCGAACGGGCATGGCCACAACTACGTTCTCGAAGTAACCGTTTGTGGTGAGGTAGCAGAAGATACTGGGATGGTTCTCGATTTAAAGTCACTTAAAGGGCTTGTTCAAAAGGAAGTCATCGACAAGGTGGACCACAAGAACCTGAATGTGGATGTCTCTTTTCTCAACGGTGTCATCCCGACAGCAGAAAATCTGGCAGTAAAATTCTGGGATATTCTTGAGCCTCACATACATGGGGGGAAGCTGTACCAGATCAAATTATTCGAATCCGAACGCAACTTTGTAATATATCGAGGGGAACACTGTGAAAGACTTGATTAGAGATATTCTGTTGCAACTTGGAGAAGACCCTTCCCGGGAAGGCCTGCAGAACACGCCGGAACGGGTTCAAAAGTCTCTCAAATTTTTAACCAGCGGCTACATGACCAATATCAAGGAAATCGTCAATGATGCCCTGTTTGAAAACCATGAAACCGACGAAATGGTCATTGTCCGGGATATCGAGCTCTACAGCCTGTGTGAGCACCATATGTTGCCTTTTTTTGGGAAAGCCCAGGTAGCCTACCTGCCGAAGGGCCGCATCATTGGTCTCAGTAAAATCCCCAGGATTGTCGATGCTTTCAGTCGCCGCTTGCAGGTACAGGAAAATCTCACCACCCAGATCGCCAACTGCCTGCAGGAAACTCTGGACCCACAAGGGGTGGCTGTTGTGATCGAGGCCCATCATCTTTGCATGGCCATGCGCGGTGTCCAGAAACAAAATTCCTACACCACCACAAGTTCAATGCTGGGCCTTTTTAAAGAGGATCCTCGAACCCGGGGGGAATTCCTTTCTCTAATCCGAGGCACCACAGGTCCCTCCTGGTAGCCCGCTCAAACCTTTTATTTAAAATAAATTAGAAGATTCCCCGCTTTGACAAGTGAAAGCCGCGCCCGCTATAATAGCAGTAAATGACTGCTAAAAACCAAACCTCACCACCCTCTTCCACCACCCGGGAACGGGTCCTGGAATCCAATGAGTTCATTCCCGAAATTTTCGGGACCCAGGACACAAACCTGAAGGCCATCGAAAAAAAATTTGACGTCCGTATCACAACACGTGAAAACCAGATCCGGATCAACGGTCCTGAAAAAGCAGTTGAAACAGTCGACCGTCTCCTTGTCCAACTGCACACTTTGATGGGAAAGGGGGTACAGCTGGTCAATGGCGATATCAAATTCGCTATCCGGCTTATGGCTGATGATCCGGATGTAGATTTGGTTGGCCTGTTCAACGAACGCATCTCGGTTTCCCCAAAGATTGGTTACATCACACCTAAAACTCCAGGGCAGCGCGAGTTAATTCACGCTATCCGTGAAAATGATATCGCACTGGTAGTTGGGCCGGCTGGAACAGGCAAAACTTATCTCGCTGTGGCTCTCGCTGTGGAAGGTTTCCTAAAACGTCAGTTTCAGCGCATTATTCTGGCGCGCCCAGCGGTAGAAGCTGGTGAAAAACTGGGATTTCTTCCCGGAGACATATCAGAAAAAATTAATCCTTACCTCATGCCATTGTACGACGCTCTTTATGACATGGTAGAGTTCAATCAGGTTCAGCAAATGATCCGGGAAGGTTATATCGAGATCGCCCCTCTTGCCTATATGCGGGGCCGTACGTTGAACGATTCATTTATCATTCTTGACGAAGGGCAAAACACAACTCCGGAACAAATGAAAATGTTCCTCACCCGGCTCGGCTTCCGCTCTAAAATGGTAGTGACCGGAGACATCACCCAGGTGGATCTTCCCAGAGGTACCCTGTCAGGCCTGATAGAAGCCCATGAAATCCTGAAAGGGATCGAAGGGATCAAGGTCATCAAGTTCACAGAAAGGGATGTTGTCCGGCACGAACTGGTTAAGAAAATCGTTCGGGCCTACGATCGAAAAGACAGTGGTTCCAATTCCGGACAAAGAGGTGCCGGTTTTGCGCCGGTTGAGAAACGCCCGGAATAAATGGAAGTACTGGTCAGAAACGCTCAGAGGAAAATAGCGCTGGATAAGGCTCAGGTAAAGTCCAGAACAATTAAGGTGCTAAAGGCATTAAAACTTGAAAAAATAGAACTCAGTGTACTGATCACAAACGATGTTAAAATCAGGGAACTGAACTACAATTACCGGGAGCAGGACAAACCAACCGATGTCCTTTCTTTTCCTCAGGAAGAGGATGCAATAGACGAAAACGGGTACCGGCTATTAGGTGACGTAGTGCTCTCGGCTGAGACCGCAAAAAAGCAGGCTGAAGAACATCACCTGACTCTCGATCAGGAGTTGATGTTGCTCATCATTCATGGCGTTTTACATCTTTTAGGGTACGACCATGAACAGTCACGTAAGGATGCGGCTTTTATGAAAAAGAAAACCAAAACTTTATTCCTGGAATTGTTTCCCGGAGTGCTACCCTCCGGAACCAGCAATTTCTGAATGGGGCATTGCCCCGGAAAGAACTGAGAAATGGAATCCCTCTGGGCTCCATGGAGAATGGAATACATTCAAAGTATCAAATCCGGTGAATGCATTTTTTGCACGCTCCCTCCCCAGAACGACGATCACAAGAACAAGATTCTCTATCGCGGTACAACTTGTTTTATCATAATCAACACATTCCCGTATTCAAACGGTCACCTGATGGTCACCCCTTACCGACATCTTTCCTGCCTCACCAAGGTCAACCCGGAAGAACTCGAAGAGTCCGGAAAGCTGATTCAGAAAACTGTAGAAATACTTCGGGAAGCTTACAACCCCGATGGTTTCAATGTCGGATACAACATTGGAAAAAGCGCGGGGGCAGGGTTTGATGAACACATCCATGCCCATATCGTTCCCCGTTGGGCAGGCGATACTAACTTCATGCCCGTGTTGAGCGAAACTAAAGTTCACCCTGAGCATCTCGAAGCCACCTATTCCCGTTTACAACCCCACTTTCAAAACCTCTCCCTCTAGTCAAGCTGATGAGCAAGGTCAAAAACAAGACGTCTTCGTCTGTTGAAGATACACCTATGATGCAACAGTACATGAGCATCAAAGGAGAACATCCCGATTCGATTCTGTTCTTCAGGATGGGTGATTTTTATGAAATGTTTTTTGAGGACGCAAAAAAAGCAGCATCTATTCTTGAAATCGCTCTGACCAGCCGCAATAAAAATAAAGAGCAGCCGATCCCCATGTGTGGCATCCCCCACCATTCATCTGCACTTTATATTGCCAAGCTCATTAAAAAGGGACAGAGCATTGCTATCTGTGAACAGGTAGAAGACCCGAAACAGACCAAGGGAATTGTTAAACGCGAAGTCGTACGCGTGATTACACCGGGAACCGTCCTTGAAGATCACCTGCTCGACCCAAAGAACAATCACTACCTTGTTTCAATTTATCAGGATGAAAAGGGCACCGGTCTGGCCTCGGTGGATATCTCTACCGGACATTTCCAGGTCACACAAATTGAGGGAAAGGATGCACTTCATCTCCTGCAGGATGAACTGGCTCGAATGGAGCCCAGGGAAATTATTTGCCCGGAATCACTTCTGCCGTCAAACGGAAATGGAATGAGCACTTTATCAACCTTGTGCGAAAACTGGCGTCCCCGGGAGAGTTGGACCTTTCACGCCGCACAAGCCAAACGCAGTTTGCTCGAACATTTTAAAACGCAATCTCTGGATGGCTTCGGATGCAGTCATCTGCCCCTTGCCATTTGTGCAGCCGGGGGCCTGATCCACTACCTGATTGAAACTCAAAAAACTACGCTCCAACACATCAACCGGATTTCCACAGTTCATCTGGACGACTTCATGTTACTGGATGAAGCCACGGTCCACAGTCTCGAACTGGTGCGCTCAAGCAATGGTGAAAGAAAACACTCTCTGCTGGGGCTGCTTGATCAAACGTTAACGCCCATGGGAGCTCGCACGGTTCGTGAATGGATTTTAAAACCTCTTGTCCACTGCGAACAGGTGGAGTCGCGTCTGGATAAAGTGGGTTTGTTCACGGAGAACCCTATGCTCCGCCAGGAAATCCGGGAGCACCTGTCCGGGGTCCTCGACCTCGAGCGATTGCTGGCCCGCATCTCACTTGTCACCTGCAATCCACGCGAACTGGTTTCCCTGAAAACCTCCGTCGCCCGCTTTCCCTTACTGCAACAAACCCTTGATTCCGTTTCCTCTCCTGTCTTAAAAAGTTTTCTGGACCATTGGGATAACTTGCAGGAAGTCCACGACATCATTGATCGATTCATTGTCGATGACCCTCCTCTGGCATCCAAGGGCGGGCATATTATAAAAGAAGGCCAGGATCCGGAACTTGACCGATTAAAAACGGTTTCGCGAACAGGGAACCAGGAAATCGCCGCTCTTGAATCGCGTGAACGCGAAAGAACACGCATTACCCAGCTTAAAGTCGGCTACAACAAAATTTATGGATACTTTCTTGAGGTCACCAAAAAAAACCTGGACCGCGTACCCGACGACTACATCCGCAAACAATCGCTGGTGAATGCGGAGCGATTCATCTGTCCTGAGTTAAAGAAACTTGAGGAAGACATCAGTGGGGCTGAGGAAAAAATAAAAGAAATGGAACAAGTGTTGTTCCAGAAAGTACGGGAACAAATCTCTGCTGAAGGCAGACGCATTCAGGATATGACCCGGATAATCAGTCAACTCGATGCACTCGCTGGATTTGCCGAACTATCCCACCGCAGCGGATACAATCGACCGCAAATGAATAACGACGACCGACTCATTATAGAAAATGGAAGGCATCCCCTGGTAGAATCAATAGACCCCTCTCAAAATTTCACTCCCAACGATTGCCACCTCGACTGCCAGGACCACCAGGTGATTATCATCACTGGCCCCAACATGGCCGGTAAATCTACCTATTTGAGACAGATTGCATTGATCGCTTTGATGGCTCAGATTGGCTGCTTTGTTCCTGCCGACGCGGCAAAGGTGGGGCTGGTCGACCGGATTTTTTCACGGGTGGGAGCGCAGGACCATCTGGTTAGAGGTCAGTCCACCTTCATGGTGGAAATGAACGAGACAGCGAATATCCTGAACAATGCCACTTCCCGCAGCCTCATCATTCTTGATGAAATCGGACGCGGCACCAGCACCTTCGACGGCCTAAGCCTGGCCTGGGCCATTGTTGAATATCTGCATGGATCAGATGGGCTTGGGGCCCGGACCTTATTTGCGACGCATTACCATGAATTGACCGAACTGGCGATACTTCACCAAGGCGTGCAAAACAGGCAGGTTCAGGTCAAGGAATGGAACGACGAAATCATTTTTCTACACAAAATCGCTGAAGGCGGGGCTGACAGAAGTTACGGCATTCAGGTCGCCCGCCTGGCTGGTCTTCCGGAATCGGTCCTGCAGCGAGCCAGAGAGATTCTTGGAAACCACGAAAACAATGAGTTCGATGCCGCCGGATTCCCCAAGCGAGGACTTAAAGAAAGACCCCATGAAGAAATACCGCAGCAATTAGGTCTCTTCCAGGAGTCTGCCTCTCCTCTTGTCAAAGCCATCCAAGAAGTGGACCCGGATAGCCTTACACCGCGTGAAGCGCTCGACAAGCTGTACGAATTAACACGGCTCATCAAAATGGACAAACCATGAATATCCTGCTCACAGGGGGCGCAGGGTTCATAGGTTCACATGTCGCAGATGCCTATCTTGCCGAAGGCCATAAGGTGGTAGTAGTCGATAACCTGTCTACCGGAAATAGAGAATTGGTCCCAAAAGGCGCAATTTTTTACCCTGTCGATATCACGTCTTCGGATATTTATCAGATCATGGGTGATGAAAAGATTGAGGTCATCAACCACCACGCGGCCCAGATTTCGATTCAGGAGTCGGTCCAAAACCCGGATAAGGACGCTAACTCCAATATTATCGGGACTTTACAATTACTCCAAAATGCTATATCTTTTAAAGTTGCGAGGGTTGTCTTTGCCTCAACGGGGGGCGCAATTTACGGAGAATTGAACAGTGTATCGGCTGATGAATCTACACCCCCTGCTCCCTACAGTCCTTATGCCATTTCAAAACTGTGCGCTGAACATTATCTAGACTTCTTTAAAAATGTGCATGGGCTGGACCGGGTAATTTTGCGGTACAGCAATGTTTTTGGCCCAAGACAAAACCCCCAGGGGGAAGCGGGGGTGGTTGCCATCCACTGCCACCGGTTAGCCAGGGGAGATCAACCCATCATTTTTGGAGATGGAGAGCAAACACGGGATTTCATTTTTGTCCAGGATGTGGTCTCTGCCAATATAAAGGCTCTGGATGAAAACATTACAGGGGTTTTCAATGTAGGAACCGGTCGGGAAACATCGGTAAACGAGCTGACCAAAACCCTTATTGATATCTCCGGAAAAGAGACGGAAATAGACTATCAACCTGCTAAAGCGGGTGATTTGATACGAAGCGCCATCAACCCCAAACGATTTAACAACCTTGGCTGGTCATCTGAACACAGCCTTAAGGACGGCTTACTTGAAACATATCGATACTTTGAAAACTCCTGAATCAACCCGATCCAAAATCTGCCTGGCTCTTCTCGCAAGTATGCTGATATTCGTCACTCCGTCTTTTGCGGACGAAGACCCTGGCATTGTGAATATTGGTGTCAAAGCAAGTGAACGCCTGGTTATGGTCGATGCGTTACTCATTGAGGCTTTTACCGAAAGTACCATGGAAGCGGTGGAAAGCGGTGTTCCCTTAACGTTCACCTATGAAGTTGAACTGGTTGAAAAAGTAGATGTTCTGCCAGACAGAACCGTCAGCAGGAATACTGTTGTGAATACGGTCCAGTATGACAGCTTAAAGGGCGTTTACACTTTCACCTCAAACGGTAAGGGAGTGAAACGTAAAGTCGTTACCAAAAGACCAAAACGTTTTCAGGAGTTAATGCTGACACTACAGAATATCCCACTCGCACCCGTTCATAAACTTGACGAAGATGTACAATATTTTGTGCGAGTCCGTGCCGAAATGGAGGCCGAAGGATTCGGCTTTCCCTTCAACTACCTGTTGTTTTTCGTTCCTTTCGATGAATTTGAAACCGACTGGGCCGAATCTTCTCCGCTCATACTGGATCCTGACCTGACGTTTTCCATCGAAGCAAATGAAGGTGAAAAAAGCTCACCGAACGAAACCGATTCGAGGGGAATAAAGAATGTCGTCCGGTCCTTCAATTAGTTCTAATCCGTTTAACACCACCCTCACTGAAGCTGAGATAAGAAAAAAACGTTCACGCGCACGATGGCGCCTTGCGCTTATTTTCCTTGCTCTGGTCGGCCTGACGGGGCTTGAAGTCTATCTGCTACAGGAACGTTCTTCAATATCGGACAATATTCCTGTTCTGCTGCTTTTCAATATAATCCTGATCCTGCTGTTTCTCCTGATCGTCCTGATCGTTCGAAACTTTGTCAAACTCCACAACGAACGAAAAAGCCGCATTCTGGGTTCCCGTTTCCAGACAAAACTGATTGTCGCGTTCCTGACACTGGCGCTGGTACCTTCCATTCTCCTGTTTTTTGTTGCCAGTAAGCTTTTCAGCTACAGCGTAGGAAACTGGTTCAGTTTTCAGGTCGAAGATTCGCTGCAGCAATCCATGGAAGTGGCACGGGAATATTATTCCTATGTAGAAAAACAGAGTCACTTCCATGCTCAACAATTGGAAAAACAGATCACCGGAAATCAATTGTATCGCCAGGAAAAGCGGGTAGACCTGGATCAACTCGTTGCTAACAAGGTAGTGGATTACAATCTTGGAGCCCTTTTCATTTACGATAATGCCGGGCAACTGGTTGCGGCAAGAACCCATCCTGATTCTAAATTAAATTCTGAACCCGAAGATTTTCTGAGTTTGATCCGGGCCAGCACAGGAGATGAAAGAATCTCTGAAGTTCGTTCTTACAGGGGAGAAAACTATCTTTCAGTCCTGGTTCCTCTTACGCAGAAAGTAGAAGATGGGTCCACAGTCTGGGGCTATATTGTGACCCTCTCTGAAATCCCGAAATCGTCTTTGATGAAAATCGGCAATATACAAAACATGTTTGAGCAATATAAAAAGCAAAGCTTGCTTAAACTCCCTGTCAGTGCCAATTATTATTTCACATTCCTCCTGATCACCCTGTTGATTTTATTTTCAGCCATCTGGCTTGGAATTTATCTCGCACGTGGAATCACCATCCCCATTCAACAGTTGGCTGAAGGTACGCGGCGCGTTGCGAGTGGTGACCTTAACGTCCGTATTCGACTCGACACCACGGATGAAATCGGAATACTCGTGACTTCATTCAATCAAATGACCGGTGAGCTGCAGGAAAACAGAAAGCGGATTGAGCAAGCTAATGAAGATTTAAAATCAACAAATTTTGAGCTGGAGCGTCGGCGAAACTATATTGAAACGGTACTTGAAAACGTGGGTGCCGGAGTAATTTCTATCGACAAGAAAGGGCTTGTCACTACATTCAACAATGCTGCGAAAAGAATTCTGGGGTATTCCAAAAACAATCCCATGGGCTCCACTTACAAGGATGCATTTCCACCCTCCTTTCACGACCCTATCCGACAAATGATCAGAAAGATGAGTCGGGAAAATAGCAGGCTTATGCAGGAGCAGGTTGAAATAACCTTGGGAGACGCCCCGTTGAATCTGCTTGTGAATCTGAATTTTATGCTCGACCACTCCAAAAAATATCTTGGGTTGTTGATCGTGTTCGAGGACCTGACACAACTGATCAAAGCGCAAAAGGTAGCTGCCTGGCAGGAAGTGGCACAGGGAATTGCACATGAAATCAAAAACCCGCTAACCCCGATTCAACTAAACACACAACGACTAAAAAAGAAATACTATGAGGACAAGGTTACGTTCTCCAAGGTCTTTGATGAAAGTATTGACATCATCACCCAGGAAGTGGAAGGGATGAAACAACTCCTCAATGAATTCCTGAGATTTTCCCGCATGCCGACACCAAGCCCCAGGGCGACCCCGATACACCCATTGATCAAAGATGTGATTCGACTATACGAAGGACATGAAAAAAATATACGCATCACCACTCGTTTTGATCCTAATCTGCAGAACCTGTTCCTGGACCCGGATCAGATTCGTCGGGTATTCATCAACCTGTTTGATAATGCTCTTGATGCCCTGTCTGCAGAAGGTAATATCATCATCAACACCTGGCTTCATTCCGATACCGGGCGAGTCCGAATAGAATTTTCCGACGATGGCAAGGGAATCCAGCCTCAAAACAGGGAAAAGTTGTTCTTACCGCATTTCACAACCAAAAAACGAGGCACGGGGTTGGGACTTGCGATTGTCAGCCGAATCATTATCGACCATAACGGATTAATTCAGGTCCGAGACAACCACCCAAGGGGCACCACCTTCATTATCGAACTTCCGGTTTCAAGTTCACAGGACATCCCGGAAAGAGTGGCCTGAACCATTTTGTCATTAACCTACTCAAAATCTTATTTTTGAATAAGCGCAGCTCCCCTTGAAACATTTCAGTTTTTTCTTACAATAGGTACCACAACTTTCTAAAAACGAATAAAGGCCCTGACAACCGGCCTGCGAGTAAATAAACTTCAGGATTTTCAAATGACGCAAAAACATCCCTTTATGATTGGAAGGTCCTGGGAAAATGCAGACCACACCATCCCGGTAACCAATCCCTACACACAACAGGTATTCGCAGAAGTGAGCCTGGCCAACCCATCTACGATTGACCGAGCTATTGCGCTTGCAGGGGATGCCTTCGAAACCACTCGACGGTTGCCCTCTCATAAGCGAGCCAGCATATGCTCTCAAATTGCCAAAGGGATAAAGAAACGACAGGAAGAGTTTGCCGAAACCATAACCATTGAATCCGGAAAACCCTTACTGTATTCGCGAGGTGAAGTCGCCCGATCCATTTCAACATTTAATCTTGCTGCTGAAGAAGCGACCCGTATTCCAGGGGAAATGCTTAACCTGGATATCACCGAAGCCGCGCAGGGAAAAACAGGAATCGTAAAGCGTTTTCCTCTTGGGCCTGTTTCCGGTATTTCTCCTTTCAACTTTCCCCTGAATCTGGTGGCTCACAAAGTTGCCCCCGCTTTAGCGGTTGGCAATCCCATTGTGTTAAAACCTTCTTCGCTGACACCCCTCACCGCTTTGCTATTGGGAAGGGTGATTGCCGAAACGGATGCTCCAGAAGGATCAATCAGTATTTTACCCTGTCGATCATCCGATGCCACGGCACTAGTTGAAGATGACCGGCTCCAAATGGTGACATTTACAGGCAGCCCTCCAGTCGGGTGGGATATCAAATCGCGAGCCGGAAGGAAACGCGTCACACTGGAGCTTGGTGGCAACGCCGGTGTGATCATCGAACCGGATGCTGATCTGGAAACTACAGCCAAACGCGTATGCTTCGGAGCCTTTGCCTATTCTGGTCAGGTTTGCATTTCCGTCCAACGCACCTTTGTACATGAATCAATTATTGATTCTTTTAAAGATAAACTTCTGAATGAAGTTTCAACTCTGAAACGAGGGGATACTTTGCTGGACACGACCACCATCGGCCCTCTCATTGATCTCGAAAATGCGAAACGAATTGAACAATGGATTGACGAAGCGGTCAGTGGCGGTGCCAAGCTTCTCACTGGCGGAAAACGCGATGGTACTTTTGTAGAGCCTGCTGTATTGACTCAGGTCAATCCAAAATACCAGGCTGTCTGCCAGGAAGCTTTTGGCCCCCTGATGATTCTTGAACCGTATGGGGATTTTCAAGACGCATTGCGTTCAGTCAATGATTCGGCGTTTGGTCTGCAGGCAGGTGTCTTCACTAACCAACTGGACAAGGCTTTCAATGCTTTTAACGAACTCGAAGTCGGAGGGGTTGTGCTAAATGATGTTCCCACATTTCGTGTCGACAACATGCCCTATGGAGGTGTCAAAGATTCGGGAATGGGTCGCGAAGGCATCAAGTACACCATTGAAGAAATGACTGAAATCAAACTACTGGTCATGGACCAATACCTGGGGAACGACTTATAATAAAACTCGAAATAAAAACTTTCCCAATCCATCTGCTAACCCTTCAAGGACCTATTCATGAGCCAGGATGAACGATTTATTGACAACGGAAACGGCACCATAACTGACAAGAAGCAAAACCTGATGTGGAAAAAAACAGATTCTTTCCAGGACACAAAAAAATGGAAGAACTGGTTTACCGGTCATGAATATATGCAAATCGTAAACCTGGAACGATTTGCCGGACATGAGGACTGGCGGTTTCCCTGGGAGTTTGAGGCCTTTAACCTTCTTGATCTTGAGAAAAGCAATACTGATAAATATGGTGACTCTATTTATATCGACCCCATTTTCGAGCCCGGTAGTGCAGGGGTGACCTGGACAGAAGATACGAAAGATTCATCCGCCCTCATCATCCAGTATGAAGATGGCATGAAAGTCTGGCCCTCCCAGTATGCCAACCTGAACATGGCTGTCCGTCTTGTTCGAGACCTGTCTTAAAGCCCTGCCCTCTTTTCCAGTTGCATCATACTCGGTGGATATCTAACTTTAACTGTTTCTTCCGAAGTGGGTGTGTAAGGAAACCAGGGGTGAACAACAAATTTGATAGCACTTGGAGTCGACACAAACCGCTGTCCCAATTCGTTATAACGCTCAGCTGTTACTTGAAGCTCAAGTTCCGCTCCTTCAGGCAGAGTGAATAACCGAAATGCAGATTTCTTGAGGTCAAGGCTCGCGGCTCCTGTCACAAACTCAGGGCCCTCCTCACTTCCGTTTAAAACCACCTTCCCCGTATTTTTTGGAAAGTTTAACGTCCAGAGGTAACGGGTTTTAAATCCTCTGGCCCGGGCGTTCAATCCAATGGGATCGAGAAACTGGACCATCGGCCTTCCATTTTCCAGGAAAAAATAAAGGTTCAGTAGCGGCCATTTGACCTGGTCTTCTTCAAAAACTTTTTTAGCCATTCGAAAACAGCGTTCATGTTTCATGATCTCGGACACTTTTATTCGTCTGTCCGCTGCAAGACTTCGTCTTAACTTCAGAGCTTCGGGGTCATTGAGGTAACAGGTTGAACGCGCAATCCAGTCAGCGCCTTCGTTGCCTCTGGAAGGGTCGGCCGCCTCGTATAAAACTGACATCAAGGCCTTTTCAACTTCAGGAAAAGTGTTGCGCCCCATTTCTGTGACAAGTTTGAACAATTGTTCCCATTGTCCTGATGCAACCAGAGCTTTCGCATCGGCAATCACCTTGTCTTTAAATACAGACGGCCCAGGCGATGACATGACCACATCCTTGCCATCGAACACAGTTTGTTTTAAAAATTTGTATCGCGCCGGATGGGAATACTTGAAGTAGGGATAATGAATGTACGCTGCAATTGAATTAGCAAAATCTTCTTGTGGATTTTCCCTGGAATAGGTTGGGAGATGTCTACCCGACACGGGAGCATAGTTGGGTATTTCAGGGTCATTTTTCAGGGTGTAGATATAATCTCCATCAGGTCGCGCATCAAGAGGCGGCAAATTTAAAATACTGAAACCGGCAATTTCGAGCCAATCTTTACCAAAACTCAGCATGCCTCTCGAAATATCCATTGCGTGTCCCATTTCATGGTGCACAATATTTTCCAGATCCGCTTCTTCTTCGGAAAACAGGGAATCATAAAACTCCAGCCTGAAAGTATCATCCTGAAACACCGCCATGTGAGATTTCAAGACCTGGCGGTAAACAGTTGTGAACTTCGGAAAAGTGGCTGCGGGAATTCTTCCACCGGCCCCCTGCTGATGTTTTGATGGGAAGGCCGAAAGCCGTATCAATTTTGTAAGTCCTGGTAGTCTGTAAAAACTGTCTGGCAGTCGCTCAAACACCCGGTGCATGGTTCTTATCTCATCCGCCTTCCATCCCGGTGAAGCATCCATAAGTTCATAACCAAAAGCATCTTTGAATTTCTTACGGAGTGTTTCTATTTCTTCCCGATAATTCCCTTTATATTCGTAAAACTTTCGCTTTTGGGTTTCGGGCTTGGTGGAAGGAGGCGACTGCGCAAGAGTAGAAACGCAAAAAGCCATGGAGAAAAACAAAAACCCAAACACACCTATTGATGATCGAACCATTCGGAGCATGTTTCACCTCGGAAAAAGAGCCTTACTTCCAAGTTACCAAAACGAACCGTCCAACTACAAGGAAATAAAAAGGGAATTGGTTTACAGCCAGATTGTGAGAAATAAAGCGGGGGGAAAAGGAAGGGAGATTAGCTTTCCAGAATTTTTAAAATAGATTTTAATTCAGATTTGATCTGATCTTTCCACCCATGGAATTTTTCGCGGTCAAAGCCAAAGTCCAGTTGGGATCCGGGTTTTTTACGCTCTTTCAGCTTTTGCTTGGCTCCAGCCAGAGTAAACTTATCAGTGTATAGAAGTCTTTGAATTTCCAGCACCATTTCAACATCCTTTTTCTGGTACAAGCGCTGCCCGGATCGGTTTTTTGTTGGCTTCAACTGATCAAACTCGTCCTCCCAATAACGAAGAACATGCTGTTCCAACCCAGCAATCTCTGCTACTTCCCCAATTTTAAAAAATAATTTATCCGGAATCATCTGACTCATGGGTAGTTCGGTTGGTTGCCTCCAATAAATGGCGGCTTGGTTTAAAGGTAAGGACGGTCCGGGGCTGAATCGTAATGGGCTCGCCTGTTTTGGGGTTGCGCGCTCTACGCGCATTTTTCCGCCGGAGGTTGAAGCTAGCGAATCCAACGATTCGAACATTCTCTCCACGCCCCAACGCGGATTTTATTTCTTCAAGAATCACTTCTACGGCATTGAGCGCTTCAGACCGGGTGAACCCGACTCGCTCATAGACATGATCTACCAGATCGGCTTTGACCACCGTTTCCTGTTCAAGTGCCATAGATGGTCTTTTCTCCTTTTGTTGGGAGATTACTCCTTACTTTCAACTTTTTTCGATTGAGCTTCTTCAATAATTTTAGAGGCAATGTGTTCAGGAACATCATCGTAGTGGTCGAATTCCATTTCAAACTCGCCACGCCCTCCGGTGATCGCCCGTAATTCGGGAGCATAGTTTAATAAAGAAGCCATCGGAACGTGTGCCCGGATATTCTGTGTATCTTCATCAGCTTCAACACCCAACACCTTCCCACGTTTTGAGTTGAGGTCACCAATGATATCGCCCATAGATTCACTCGGCACAACGACATTCAAGAGCATTACAGGCTCAAGCAGGATCGGTTTGCAATCCAACACACCTTTTTTGAAGCCCATCGATCCCGCGATCTTAAAAGCCATTTCAGATGAGTCGACATCATGGTAAGAACCATCATAAACCGCAACCCTGATGTCCACCATCGGGTAATGAGCGACCACGCCTCCTGCCATGGCTTCCTGCACTCCCTTTTCCACAGCCGGAATATAGGTTTTAGGGATCGCACCACCAACAATCTTGTTTTCGAATTGAAAACCAGCGCCCTTTGCAAGCGGCCCGATCTCCAACCAGCAATCTCCGTATTGGCCTCTACCCCCGGTCTGCTTTTTATACTTTCCCTGTACCTTTGTGCTCTTTCTGATCGTTTCCAGATACGGTACCTTCGGTGGCTTAACATCTACTTCCACTCCAAAGCGTCGCTTCAGCCTTTCCAGAATAACATCTAAATGGACTGCGCCCATACCGGAAACTATTAATTCGTGCGTCTGGGCATCCCTTTCTACTTTTATAGTCGGGTCCTCTTCACAAAGGCGGTTCAGGGCATTACTTATTTTTTCTTCATCGGCACGGGTTTTGGGGACCATACCACGAGCTAGAACTGCGTTGGGAAAGGGTATGTCTTCGAATTTTACTGCCCCTTTAGCATCGGGACCCAGCGAATCACCAGTACCGGTCACTTTTAATTTTGCCACGCAGGCAATATCCCCTGCAACCACTTCAGGTAATTGGACCTGTTTTTTGCCCTGGAGCGACATGAGTTGCCCCACTCGCTCATTGGCTTCATGATTCGTATTATAAACAGACGAATCTCCTGTCAGCTTACCAGAAAAAACCCGAAACAACGTCAACTTACCTGCGTAGGGGTCAGCAATGGTTTTAAAAACCTGAGCGGTGAAAGGCCCCGAAGCGTCAGGAGAAATTTCTGTTGTTTCTCCGCTTTCCACTTGGGTTGCCAATTGAGCATTCCGTTTATCCGGGGAAGGAATGTATTCGACCATAGCATTCATCAATCGATCGACACCGATATTGTGAAGAGCGGCTCCCAGCAAAACCGGTACAAGGTTCCCACTCGCTATTCCACCCTTTAGCCCCTTTAAAAATTCTTCTTCGGAAAGCTCACCCGTTTCGAGATAAATTTCGATGAGCTCATCATCAGCTTCGGCGACAGATTCAACCAACTCCATCCGCGCCGTTTCCACCTCGTCTGCCAGGTCATCAGGTATGGCGGTCACTTTTCCAACCCCTTTACCGCCTTTTTCATATTCAAAGTATTTTTGTTCTACCAGGTCCACAATACCCTTGAACCCATCGCCGCTGCCCACTGGGAGGTCCAGCAATACCGGTTTGATTGAAAATTTTTTTCGAACCACTTCCAGGATACTATCGACCTGGGACTCCTCGGAATCCATCTTGTTAATAAACAGAATCCTGGGTATTCCCTGGTCATTCGCCCATTTCCATGTTTTCTCAGTGTAAAACTGAACCCCCGTATCTGCAGCAATCACCACGACGGCACCGTCAACCACTCGAACACACCCCACGGTATCCCCTACGAAATTATTGGTTCCGGGAGTGTCGATCAGATTGATTTTATGTTTTTGAAATTCAAATGTTGCAAGGGAGGCGTTTGTTGAATTACCGCGTTTGATTTCGTCAGGATCAAAGTCCATGACGGAGGAGTTGTCTCCAACTTTACCCAGCCGGTCGGACACCCCGGCAATATACAAAACAGCTTCGGCGGTAGAAGTCTTCCCTGATCCACCATGCCCGATTAATCCGACGTTCCTGATATGCTCCGCATTGTAAGATTTCATTTTTTACTCCCGGGAAGATACAGGGACCGTTTTCAATCCCCGGCAACACATCGGCGAAACCACTGATTAAAAAAACACTCTAATCAGTTTTTGGACAACCTTGCTTCCAACTTTTTTATCTTCTGGTATACCGTTCCGTAAAATGACGGATACAGCTTGAATATCTGGGTAATCTGATCCGGTTCAAGTTGCACAGCAAAAACCTTATCGGAATCTGCAAGAATATCAGCCTTTTTAACGATTGTTTTCCATTCAGAAATTTCACCCATAATATCCCCGCTGGATAGAAATGCAATCTTTTTCCCCTTTCCACAGGACACCTTAACCTGCCCGGACAATAACAAATAGACAGGAGCCTCTTCACTTTTCTTTGGGAAAATATGTTCTCCTTTTTTCCAGTGGGCCAGGCTGCCAAACCCCAGGGATGCGACAAGACTAGGTCTCACCACTTCACTGAAATGATTATCAAGACGGTAAAAATCATCCATGATGGTAGGTAATCCGGAATCCAGATAAAGTTTTTTGGATATTTCAAGCAACGTCAGCTTTGACAAGGCACGAACGGTACCTCGTCTTAATGGATTATCGGTAGTGATCGCAAGTTCACCAAAAAACATCCCTTTTTCATAAATCGCATTCATCTTCCCACCCAGGATGATTTCCGCAAACCCATCGAGAATAACGTAAAAAGTTTCTCCAATATCATTTTTGGTAAAAACAGTATCACCCGGGTTGTAATGAACTGCTTTGGATTTCTTTTCAAGGTTTTTTAAAGCCGAAGCTCCCACTCCCTGAAAAAGGCTGATCTCCTTTAAAAACTCAAGCGTAGTGGGTCCCTTCTTTTTTGGCATTGGGATCACAGCCCTGGTTTCGCCTTCATCAGCAAAATGGAAATACGGGTGGTTGATGGAGCTTTTATGCTGATGGGTCAGAATCATTTTCTTTGCTATTTCCGGCTTCAATTCCGTTAAGGCACCGAATTCGGTATGCAGCTGCCCCCCTCCCACCTCATGTATGATCAAATCCGCATCCCAGATAAACCCCATAATGGCCTGGTAGCGGTTCCGGGAAAAAATCCCCTGTTCATACCAACGGTGAATCAACTCTCGATCATACTTTGTATCACCCGAATGGCTGATACTCTTTTCCTTCCCATTTTTATCTTTATAGGTCAGGACCAGCCTTCCTGAAGGAATTGAATGAAAGGAATAATCGAACTCAATGTAGGTATTTTTACATTCCGGCAGCTTTATTTTTTTCTTGGGTTCTAATTCGATAAAATCAATAAAGCTTTCTATGACTTCGCATGGAAACAGTGTGATCGCTTCAATTTTTCGAAGAAAACTTTCAAAAATGATGCGGGAGGTCATCACTTTCAGGCGTTGTCCTGAAAGAATTTTTTCAATAAAACCGGCATCATGATCAGAATGCACATGAGATAAAAACATTGAGCCCACATCGTTTTCCGTAATACCGTGCGCCAGCAGAGCTTCATTATTATCGCTAAAAGCATCCACCATCAGGCCTTTTCCCTCAGCCCAAAGGATCATACAGCTGTTACGACGGTTAGCAGAAAACCCTGACCCCACTCCAAGAAACGTCGCACCTAAAAAAGGCCGATCAAGGAGATTGATTGTTTCCGGGATTAAGGGGGAGTCTATTTCATTAAAATCCAACTCTGCTTTGAGTTTTTTCCCTTCGTAGATTTCGAAATAGGATGGACTCACTTGAACCACATTCAGTTTTTTCCTCGAACTTTCCTTGCTTTGCAAGGTGACCGTCTTATCTTTTCCAAACAGGTGGAACTCCACCAGACGATCCAGAAATTCCTCTCGGGTGCAATCACGAGTCAGACTGAATAACTCCATTTCACGCTGTAACTGAAAGCATTGAAGAGTATTTTTCGCAAACAGGTTTGCCGGGCTTTTGGACTGTTTCTGCATCCAGGCTTTGGTTTTTAAAATCTTCTTGAAATGACTGGAAAGCTCTTTCAGCAGAACCTCGGCAGACACCTGCGTTTCCATCATTCCCTGTAGCTTACCTAGCAGTTTTTTATCGCGCGAAAGGCTTAAAAGGTATTTTTCAAACCGGGTATTCTCACCTGAGGTAAAACCCGAACGCTTCATAAAACTACGGAATTGGGCACATAGCATTTGATGCAGGGTCGGACCAAAAAGTGTTTCGCTCATGATGGCATGGAAACGTTCTTTCTGGTCCTGCGTACAATAGATATTTATTTTTGATTTTTGACTGCGAATAAACAGGAAGTTATAAACAATAAATTCGAAGTCGAAGTTATTCTTCCCTTTTACCAGGGTCCGGGTCGGAAGAATATAGTGAGAGGTGAGGTCTTCTTCTCGCCTTGCAAAGTCTTTGACAATTCCTGGCGGACAACCAAACGTAATTTTCTCGTACCCCGGGATATCCAGAACACGAAAATTATACCCTTTATAAATCTTTACTTTTTTATCGAGAACCCTCACGCCGAGAACCAGGATGCCGGCTTGCGAATAATAGCCGGATTGGAGTTCCTTCAAAACCAAAGGAATTTCGAAGGCTGTTTAAGAGATAACGTTCGTAGGAAAAGTGAATTCCTTCCGGGTAATTCACAAAACACTGGAACGTGGGAGGCCGGCTTTTAATCTGAGTTGCATAAAACAGCTTTAAAAACTTGCCTCGAAAACTGCTCATTGGCCGCCTCTGTATCGCCTTAGCGAAACAATCGTTCAAACGAGATGTGGTGATGGTGCGTGTGTACTCCTTATACACCTTCTCCACTTCAGGTAATAACCTTTGAAGCCCCTTACCCGTTTTGGCGGAAACCGGCATTATGGGTGCAAATTCGAGAAATTTCAATTTGTTTCTGACTCTCGCTTCAACCTCTTTCCAATCAAGGTCTTCCGAATAAGCAAGATCCCATTTATTCACACATACGATCACTCCCCGACCTTCCTCATGCGCATAACCTGCAATGGTTGCATCCTGATCCGTGACTCCTTCAACCGCATCGATGAGTAGAACCGCGATGTCGCTTCGCTCTAAAACTTTCAGGGACATTATGACACTGAACTTTTCCAGAACCTGGTGAGTTTTCCCCTTACGCCGGATTCCTGCAGTATCGGTCAAAATAAATGTAGTGTCTTCATATTCAAGAACCGTATCCACTGAATCACGGGTCGTCCCGGGAATTTCGGAAACAATGCAACGTTCTTTTTCAAGAAACTGATTGATCAGTGACGATTTTCCGACGTTAGGCCGCCCTATGATCGCCAACCGAATTCCTTCCTGTTCTGTTTCTTCTGATTCCTGCAACGGCAATGCTTCAACCAAAGGCAACATCAAATCATCTATCCCGAGCCCATGTTCTGCAGAAATAGGATAGACAGAATCCAGACCTAATCTGAAGAATTCGTTGGTGTCCAATTCCTGTTTTTGAGAATCGATCTTGTTGACCCCAATGTAAAAAGGTTTGCCTGACCTCCTTAGCTTCTGGATTACTTCTTCATCCTGCGGAGTCAAGCCCTGTCGTCCATCAGCAATAAACACGACAACATCGGCTTCCGCCAATGCAAGATCCCCCTGCACGAGAACCATATCCTCGATTTTTCCACCCCCGTCGATATCGATCCCACCTGTATCAATCAACATGAAGGGTTTTTTATAAAAAGTTACCTGACCATAAATTCGGTCACGGGTCACGCCTGACTGGTTATTGACAATAGACCGCCGTTCCCCGACCAATCGGTTAAACAGGGTGGATTTACCAACGTTGGCGCGGCCAATAATTGCCACGACGGGCAGTGGTGGGGCCATGTTTCTACCCTCCCTTAAATGGAGGGTCCTTTCTCGCGGATGAACCGGTGGATTCCCTGTGCAATGGATTCCGCCAGCCAGTATTGGTAGGAAGTGTTCTGCAGTCGACGCTCTTCAAATTTATTGGTGAGAAAGCCGACTTCAATCAGAATACTGGGCATATTAGTACGGTGCAAAACATAAAAAGGACCCTCTTTCACTCCAAGGTCCAGTACTTTTGAAAATTTTCGGGGCATGACTCCAGACAAACGTTTTTGCACATCAGCTGCAAGCCGGGCGGATTCGTTTATTTTTGTCGTGCTGATAAGGCTGGCCAGTATTTGCTGCACCTCATCATCTTCAACAGACCCCACCAGTTCCCCGTTTTCCCGCGCCGCTGTTTCAAGTGCACGATCTCCTGCACCTGCCCCAAGATAATAAGTTTCAATGCCACGGGCAGATTTTCGGGGGGCCGCATTGGCATGAATGGAAACAAAAAGGTCTGCATTGAGCTTGTTGGCCAGATCACCACGATCTTTTAATTCAATAAAAGTATCCCGAGTGCGGGTCAACTCCACACGATATTTATAACGTTTTTCCAGAATCTTCCTGACCCGTTTCGAAATTTCAAGGTTAACCTGTTTTTCCAAAATACCCGTTCGCCCCTTGGCACCCTCGTCCTTTCCACCGTGGCCAGGATCCAGAACAATCAGGGTTTTACCATTTTTCTTTCTAGGTTTTGCCGCAATTGGAGGAGCCCGGGGAATGACCTGTTCGAGTTCGGCCGCTTTTTGTATCGCTTCAAATTCCAGTACGAACTGATTCCCAACACTCCTGGTCGTGACTGACACAGGCCCTGCACCAGTCATCTCAACCATCAGGATTGAGGACTTCTTGTCTCCTTTTTTCGGCTCCACGTGGGTCAATATTCCTGACTCCAGCGTTACCACTTTTTCCATATTGGGGTCCCAGGTACCATTTTCGAATGTCACCTGAACCCTGTCCGGGTTGTCCAGGCGCTGCTGGGTAAACTTGACCGGACCTTCTGCATTAAGCATCACCCTTGCGATCTGGTTTCCATTCTCGTAAGCCAGGCCAAACAACCGCACATTTTTCGCCAGAGTTTTTTTACTTGCAGAGGGTTTTGATACAGTTGATTTTTTCTTCCCGGAGATTTCCTTGCCATGTGAATGGGTGGAATGACTATGAGTCGAATCAACTTTTGTTTCAGTTGAGGCTTCCTTTTTTCTACCAGAAGGTGTGGGCGGATTATCCGCAATGGTTGTGCTGGGTTTTACTGAGGCAAGTTTGGAAAGAATCTTCAATTCCTTGCGGGCCGTGGATATCTGATCTCCCTTGGGGAATTTATCAATCAACAGTTGGAGCCGTGCACGTGATGCACCCATCTCCCCCCTGTTTTTAAATAGTGTTGCCTGATGCATGAGGGCATCATCGGTCAATCTTCCCGGTGCAAACCGGGTGACAACTCGATTAAAGTATTCGATGGCTCGGTTTTCATCTTCGGCACTGCCGCTCAGCTTGTTCATTTCCAGGGATAATAACCCCTGAGTGAATGTTGCTTTATAAGCCTGATGAGAAGAGGGGTACTGATCCACTACTGCCTGAAATAGCGCAATTGTTTTCAGCCAGTTCTGGCGGTCCAGTTTTGCCGTGGGGGAATCGAGCACCTGATAATAGGAGTTTCGGGCTTTCTCGTAAAGGGCATCGGGACTCGCAGCTTTTCCTTTTGCTGCAAACCCGGGCTCTGGCGAAACAAAACAAACCAGAGCAATCAGGATTCCAGTGAAAAAACTTTTAAAAATCCCCATCCCTTTTGACTTTGTAATTTTGGAAACTACAGGCACTAGAACCTCTCAACATCCAACCTTAAAAATTTAGACTTAAACCATTATATTTATTGCGCTTTTGACTATAGCACGTTCAAAAAAAAGGGTCAACAAACGACAAGGATCCCTTATTTTCCAAGTGCCAACCGGTCGGATAGATAGGCAGGAAGACTTGCGGCTTTGATTTTTGATTGAGCGGTTTTGACATCATATTGGAACCTCCGCACCTGATAGGTATTTTCATCCGAATCAAAAATGGCGAAGGCCGGATCGGGGTTGCCATCCCGAGGCTGACCGAGGCTGCCCACGTTGAAAATATACCGATGCCCTGCTTTTAACTTCCAATCAGAGTCATAATACTCATGAACTTTATTCGGCTCCCTTTCCTCGATAATGACAGGTCGGTGCGAATGGCCAACAAAACAAACTTTCTCTTTGAAGTGGGGAAAGTTATCGATTCCGTCGTAACGATTGTCAATATAGTGCCATTCTTCAGGCTCGAAAGGAGAGGAGTGAGCCCAGCAAATTTCGTCTCGCACTTCTTTGGCAGAAAGTGATTTCAGATAATCCCTGTTCTCATCTGTCAATACACCAGAAGTCCATTGACAAGCATCGAAGGCATATTGGTTGAAATATGATGCGTCGGTTTTGTCAACCACTGCGTAATCATGATTGCCCCCAAGCACGATATGACAATGCTCTCGAACCCAGGCGATCACTTCATTAGGGTTGGCACCGTACCCTGCAATATCTCCAAGGCACACCAACTTGTCAAAATGAAATCCTGTTGAGAGTTTCAAGCTATCCAACGCTTCCAGAAACCCGTGCAATGCTTCAAGATTGCTGTGCAAATCTGAAATGATGACGTACTTCATTTTTCGATCTTTTTCGAAAAAAATGAAAGCAGAAGGCCTTCAGGAAACAATGCTATCAGGAGGCAGGCGATGTGGTAACGCGACCACCCTCTATTTCACCCTTGATCTTATCCAGAACACCATTGATGAATGCTGGTGATTCATCACTGCCATACCGCTTGGCAATTTCTACCGCTTCGTTTATCACAACCGTGGCTGGAGTTTCCTGGGAATAAAGTATTTCCGTAACGGCAAGCCTCAGCAAATTCCGGTCGATCACTCCCATTCGGGAGAGGGCGAAGTGATCACTGAACTTTTGCACCAGGACATCAACATGTTCCCGGTGTTCAAATACTTTTTCAAGCAAGCCCTCAGAAAATCGAATAATATCTTTTTGACAGGGATTGCGCTCCCAGTATTGCTCCAGTTGTTCTTTCCACTCCCCGGAATTTAATTCACAAAGATATAAAAATTTTACGGCGAGTTCTCTTGATGACCTTCTTTTTCCCATAAGTTAAGACAGTTTCTCGTACAAGTTGATCATTTCAAGAGCCGCCAACGCTGTTTCCCAACCCTTGTTTCCAGAATTCCCGCCCGACTTTCCACCGGACCTTTCTTCAGCCTGCTCTACAGAATCAGTGGTCAACACACCAAATAAAACCGGTGTAGAGGACTTCATGGCTAGTGCACTGACTCCACGAGCGCATTCCCCGGCGACAAAATCAAAATGTGGTGTTGCGCCACGAATCACTGCCCCCAGACATATCACAGCCCCGTATTGATTCCGCTCACAAAACTTCTTGGCAGTCAGAGGAATTTCAAAAGCTCCGGGCACCCAGGCGACATCTATGTCTTCCTCAGACACTCCATTCTGTTTTAAGCAATCGAGCGCACTGTTCAGCAGCTTTTCGGTGATGAAAATATTGAACCGGCTGACCACAATAGCCACCTTGCATCCGGCTCCCTTTACCTCACCTTCAATCAAATTCACCATTTCTTTTCCAGAATGAGTCACAATAAAAAAAATTACTTAACGTTGCGGATCAAATGCCCCATTTTTTTCTGTTTCGTTTTCAGGTATTTCAAGTTTTCCTGTTTTGGAGAAATTTCAATCGGAACCCGCTCGATTAATTCCAGCCCGTAAGCCTCCAGCCCCACTATTTTACGGGGATTGTTACTCATTATCCGGATTTTCCCAAGACCAAGCTCATGCAAAATTTGAGCTCCAATTCCATAGTCACGCAAATCTGCCTTGAAACCCAAAGCTTCATTAGCCTGTACCGTATCGTGTCCGGAGTCCTGGAGTTCATAGGCTTTCAATTTATTCAGCAGGCCAATTCCGCGCCCTTCCTGGTACAGATAGAGGAGCACCCCGTGACCTTCTTTCTCAATCATTTCCAGGGAATGGCTGAGTTGTTCGCCACAGTCACACCGATAGGAACCAAACACATCCCCTGTCAGGCATTGTGAATGCACCCGTACGAGAGTCGGCACATCAGGGTCTATATCACCTTTTACCAGGCAAACGTGAATTTGTTCATTGAGCACATTCCGGAATGCCACGGCATGAAAATCTCCAAAATGTGTTGGCAGAGGTGTGTTCGTAACTTTTTCAACCAGTGTTTCCTGCCGCAGGCGATAGGCCATCAAGTCTTTGATGGTGATCATTTTCAAGTTGTGTTTTTTGATAAACTCCCGGAGCTCTGGAACCCGCGCCATGGTGCCATCTTCATTCATGATCTCGCAGATCACCCCTGAAGGAATCAATCCAGCAAGTCGGGCAATGTCTACCGAACCTTCAGTTTGACCTGCACGAACAAGAACACCGCCTTCGCGGGCTCGCAGGGGAAACACATGTCCAGGCATCACCAGGTCCTGAGGCCTGGTATTGGGGTCCATGGAAACTCTAATAGTATGCGATCGGTCTGCTGCTGATATACCCGTAGAAACCCCATTTCTTGCGTCAATCGATACGGTAAACGGGGTTCCAAATTGTGATTGGTTGTCATCCACCATCATAGGGAGCCCCAATTCACGCGTGCGGTCTTCGGTCAAAGTCAGGCAGATCAATCCGCGACCATACTTGGCCATGAAATTTATCGCTTCTGGGGTGACCATTTCCGAGGCGATCATGAGATCCCCTTCGTTCTCACGGTCCTCATCATCGACAATGACGATCATCCGCCCTTGCCTTACCTCCTCAATGGCTTCTTCAATTGTACTAAATGCGTTTTCGGTGTTTGTCACTTAAACCTCAGGATGTTTTTGGTCATCAAGAATCATTTCCCTTTGACTGCATAACAGTTTCGCAGGCTTTAAGGATGTATTTGCCAATCATATCACATTCCAGGTTTACCGAATCCCCGGGGCGTTTCTCATTCAGATTGGTATGCTCCCAGGTAAACGGAATTATAGACACGGTGAACTGGTTGTCCCGGCAATCGAAAACGGTGAGACTGATCCCATCAACCGCGACCGACCCTTTTTCGATGAAATGCGCAGCAAGTTCTGGAGGATGCGAGAACCGGATCAAGGTTTCTCCCGGTTGATGATCCATCGAATTGATAGTTCCAACTGCGTCCACATGACCCATAACAAAATGGCCACTCATTTTTTTGTTCGGAGTGAGCGACCGTTCAAGATTGACTGTTTCGCCTTCACCCACCTTGTCAAAACTGGTTCTATTCAAAGTCTCTGTGGATAGGTCAACAGCAAAGGTTCCGCTGTCATGCGTCACCACAGTCAAGCACACTCCATTAACCGCAATACTTTCTCCCAGTTTAAGGTCATTGACCTCCTCCTGAAAAGCAATGACAAACCGGGCCCTGTTTTCATCCCGTTCAATTTTTTCAATCCTGCCGCAGTTTTCAATAATTCCTGTAAACACTAGAGTTCCCCTTCGATCAAAATATCGTGCCCTACCTTTTCTACTTTTAATTTTTTTAACCGCCAGGCGTCTTTCAATTTTTTAGCTCCCTCACCCCCAAGACCACTGACAGCATCCCGCCCTCCAATTAATATAGGAGCAAGAAACCACATCACCTGATCCACCTCACCATCTTTGAGAATCCGACTACTGGTTTCGCCACCACCTTCTACAAGAAGGCTGACGATATTCATTTTTCCAAGATTTTCCAAAACTTTTTTAAACGGAATCGTCCCTCGTTTTTCCGGGATTTCAATTACAAACACCCCTTTTTTTTCCAGTGACTTTTTACGCGCCCGGTGACCGGGGCGGGTGACAACCGCAACCCGTTCCTTTTTAGCGTTATAGAAAACATTTGCGTTCAAAGGAACTCTCAGGTTTGGGTCCACCAGCACCCGCATGGGATAGCGTTCGCTTTGTGGGGTGGGCCGGGCGGTCAACCTTGGATTATCTTTTATTACCGTTTGAGCACCAACCAGAATTGCGTCAACCCGTGCTCGAATCTGATGGACCCGTTTTCTCGCTTTTGGCCCTGTGATCCATTTCGATTCTCCGATTGATGTGGCAATTTTCCCATCCAGGGAAACGGCGGATTTCAGGATCACATAGGGTTTGCCCGACTGAATAAATTTCGAAAAATACTTAATGAGAGCCTGGCATTCCTCTTTTAAAATTCCAGATTCAACTTTTAGTCCGGCAGATTTTAATTTGCGGATTCCTTTACCTCGGACCTGCGGATTTGGATCGCGCACCCCAATCACCACTTCCTTTATTCCAGCCGATATGATGGCATCCGTGCAGGGTGGAGTTTTCCCCTCATGGCAGCAGGGCTCGAGGGTCACGATCAGTATCGCGCCTTTCGCTTTTTCACCCAGTTTCTTCAAGGCTTCGATTTCTGCGTGAGGACCACCCGCCCTCTTATGATACCCCTCTGCCAGAACTTTTCCCTGTTTGACAATTAAGGCTCCCACCATAGGGTTTGGAGAAGTCCGGCCCTCAGCCTTGCGAGCCAAATCAATGGCACGACGCATCCACTGCTGTTTTTTTTCATTTTCTTTATTCAAAAATATACCAGGCTGGCGATGGCTTTTTTATTTTACAGGCAGGTCATTATAAATCAATTTGGTCTCAGAAATATACTAACGGCGACGTAGCACGTCGACCATTTTACCTCGGATACTACCGCGCTGATAAACAATTTCAATGCGCCGGTTCTTCGACCGGTTTTTGGCAGATGTATTGGGAACCTTGGGATGAAATTCTGCGAATCCTACAACTGAAAGTTTTTCAGGAGGAAATCCGTTCTCCACAAGCAACCTTGCCACATCGGCGGCACGCGAAGCAGAGAGTTCCCAGTTGGAGGGGAACTGTTCCGTATGTATCGGGCTGTTATCCGTGTGGCCTTCAATCCGCACATCGTAGTTGAACTGTTGAAGGAGGTCGAACACCTGGTCAATGGTTTTTTTGCCGGCATAAGTCATTCGCGAACGACCTGGAGGAAAAAGAACTACATCCGAAATGGTTATCACCGCTCCACGTTCATCCGACGACACCTCGACCTGGCCGGACAGCTTATTCTTATAGACAAACTCCTCAACCTCGGAAGCGATTTCTTCAACTTCCTTGGCCACCATTGCACCCACCTCGTCTACTGCGGCAATGGTATCCTCATCTAATTTTGCATCAGGATCCTTGATGACATCAAGCCCCACACGGGTACCGGTTTCTGGAATTACGTCTGTTCCCAGGGCAGATTTAAGGGAGGCTTTAATCTGCTTCCATTTTTCCTGCTCAATGGTTCCCATCGCAAAAAGCAAAATGAAGAAAACCATGAGCAGGGTAACCAGATCAGCAAAGGTCATGACCCATGCGGGTATCCCCTCTTCGCACTCGTGCTCCTCTTCTTCAGGTTCTTCTGCTGGAGGGCTTTCTTCTTCAGCCATGGCCGTTAATCTCCCTCATTACTTTTTGCCGCCGCCATCATCATCTTTCTTGATCTTAACTCCAAGCGCATTTTCCAGGTAAGTTTCCAGCGTTTCTTTCATGAAACGTGGGTTGACTCCCTTCCTGATGAATATAATCCCTTCAAGCACCAGATTCATCTCCAATGCTTCAGCAGCACTTCGGCGCTTCAGTTTGACAGTCATCGGAATGAAAATAAGGTTAGCTAACAATGCACCGTAGAAAGTAGTGATGAGGGCAACGGCCATTTTGGGGCCCACCGAGCTGACATCATCCAAAGCAGATAACATCTGTACCAGACCGATCAATGTTCCAATCATGCCAAAGGCAGGGGCAAACTTCCCCATTTCATTCATGATTTCCCAGCCATCTTTATGAGACATCTGAATCTGTTTGATTTCTCCACGAAGCAGGGAACTCACGGTGGCTTCATCTTTTCCATCTACAGTGAACTGCAAACCTTTCTTCAAAAAATCATTGTCGATTTCATTCAGTTTAGACTCGATCGCCAATACACCACCTTTACGCGCCACGTTACAGACCATCACCATACTTTCAATCAGCTGGTTAAGATCCGTTTTTTTGGTCACGAACACTTTGATGAACAACCCGGCCACACGAAACAATTCATTCATCGGGTAGGCGATCCCGGTGGCGGCAATTGTCCCGCCAAACACAACCGCTGCAGAGGGTAGATTGATAAACAAATCCAGGCCGCTGTTCAGGAGAATCGACCAAAGGACCAGGCCGATTCCAAGTATGATTCCGATTAAAGTTGTAATATCCATGCTATCTGACTACTTTCGCTTGACCTTGATCGACCCCAGGATCGGGTCCACATTATGAAACTTGAGAACACGGCTCAAAATATCCTTTTTTAACACCGTGCCCTTTCTTAACAAATTGATCCCCGACTCGGAATAGATGTCCGATGCCAGTTCCATCCCTTCTTTTAAAGCAAAAATGTTGTAGTCTACGGTGGAAATTTTTTCCGGATTCTGTTCATCAATCCAGTCGCTCAGCACCCCCACCAGTTTTTCGTCGAACATGAGACCGGCTTGGTCTTCTACTTTGGCAAACGCTTGTTCCAATTTATCCTGTCCACCAGAGATCAAGGCATGATCGAAATAACTCGCAAGCGATACAATCCGTGATCCAATCGGAATACGATCCCCTGAAAGGTTGTCAGGAATTCCCGAGCCATCCACATTTTCATGCAAATGGCGGATGATATTTGAAACCAACTCAAAGCCGGGGAATGATTTAAGCAACATTTCTGCCACCAGAGGATGGTGTGTGAAACTCCTGTTACTCAATTCATCCGTAGCCTCCTCTATCTTTTTTTCATCAGGCAAACTTACAATACCCAGTTCATGGATGAGAGCAGAGGTTTTGATATTTTGGATCTGTTGATCAGGCAGGTCTATTTTCTTTGCGATATACACGGAAATTTCAGCAACCCGCTCGGCATGCCCCCGGTGTTCTGACTGATGTAATTCGATAATATTGGATATCAGGCTCACTGTGGATTCAAAACGTCCCGCCAGTTCTTCGTTCATGGACAGGATCTGGCCGTTCTTTGATTCCAACTGCTTGTTCAGGGTCACCACTTCTTTCAGGTTTTCATTCAACCGGCGCTTGTCCGATTTCAATTCCTCATTCAGACCATTTAATTTCTGCTGATATTGTTTGAGTTGTTCAACAGATTTTTCCAATTGCTTGTTTTTGGTCGTTACTGCTTCACTCAGGCTGGCTATCCGGAGCACAAAATTGACCGCAAATAACAATTCCCCTTTTTTAATCGGTTTGGATAAAAATGCGTCGGCACCTGCTTTGCTGGCTTTAATAGCGTTGTCCTCTTCAACATCATAGGCCGACATCAGAATGATTGCGGTCTGAATTCCATGCTGTCTGACCCTCCGACAAATCTCCAGACCATCCATTTGAGGCATTTGGATATCTGACAGCACGATATCGGGATGCAGGGCCTGAATCATCTTGATTCCCTGCTCACCATTATTGGCTTCATGGATTTCCAGAACTTCCGGTGGGAAATTTTTTGATAATATCCTGTGCACCACCTTTAAAAGGGCAGCATCATCATCAATACAAAGGATTTTTTTGGTTTTAATCTCAACCGTCATAAACCAACTTTTCTTAAACAGCTATTGAAAATGTTTATGTAAAAACCGCAGCATTCAACCCCCTACCAGAAAAACAAAGAGCCTCCTCTAACTATCGGAATATTTTCCTGAAAATCAAGGCTTTGCACCCGGTAGATTGAATACTGATACAAACAATTAAAATGTTGGAGAATCTTACAATATTAAAAACCTGGGTCCCAAAATGTCAAGAAAAACCTATAGTTAGAGATATTCAGGCGATAATCCTCAAACAAATATCGTTACTCCCTAAGATTTTTTATCCTGTCTATTATTACTCATCATCATCGGTTTCAGCTAAATCGGGGCTCACGCAACGCAACCCGACACCAGGATGGTGCTCTGCGGGATCAAATGAATTCCGGAACACGCATTTGGCATGCACCATATAATTCATCCAGGCTCCCCCTCGGACCACCTTTTGGGTGCTGAATTTTGAAGAATACAATTGGACACACCATTCCCAGACATTTCCGGCCATGTCATAGCAGCCGTAGGGCGAGAGGCCATCCTCAAAAGACTCAACAGCGCTGGTCCGGCCCAGAACAAAATCGGCCGTGTTGGTGAAGCCAGACTGGTATCCCAACGCATCACCCCAGGGGTAATCCCGACCATCTGTTCCCCTGGCAGCTTTCTCCCATTCTTTCTCGGTCGGCAACCGTAATCCCATCCATAAAGCAAATAGGGTGGCTTCATAGTAATTTATTCCAATCACGGGTTGATCATCATCATAGGAAAATTTTGGATGTCGTAATTCCCCTTCTGGATCGAACTGTTTCCACAAGGCATTGGTAACGGGGCACTTCATGATGGCAAATTCTTTCAAATAAATATGATCTTCTTCATCCCGTTCATTCTGGTAAATGAATTTCCCCTGCGATACGGTGACCATTTCACCCCAGCGCTTCATCACTTTCTGATCTACACTTTCCGGGTCGCTCCGCTCTTTAAGAAATTCATGGAGCTCCGGCAATGCATTTACGGGTGAAAAATCCTGACAATCGATCACATCAATAAGCTTTATTTTATGAAGGGTGCATAACAAATCCAGGACACCATACAAGATACGCGTGTTCCGGTTTTCTCTTTTGAGTAATTCGCAAATCATCTCCCGAGTTTTTTCCTGCCCCAAGGCACTGATCACTTTAGGGGGTTGCACCAATCGATTGCGCGAAAATTGCGGGTACTGCTCGCGGTCCTGATACTTGAGCAACTGCCCCACCATTAATCGGCGCGACTCGGAAAGTTTTTGCGCTTCCGGAAGGGCGTTACCTGCGAGAAACAGAGCGCCTGTTTCAATTAACAGGTCGTAAATCGTGTCAAGGGAGCCAGAAATAGAACCGATGCTGAATTTCAACAGACTTTCCCAGCGAGTATCCCTTCCCCTTGCTTTAATCAATTCATCCCGTTCCGGCTTTCGGGCCAGGTGGCGCCCGGCGAAAAACTCCTGGAAAACAGGGTGTCGATATTCCCACTTGTGCTGGGTCTGGCGAAGAATGGGATCCAGATTCCAAAGCAGGGTCCCGTCATTTAGAAGTGACGGATCACCTTCAAGAAGATCCATTTCATATCCGGTATCGGCCTCTTCAAACCGCTGAAATCGATCCGCTTCCGCCAACTCGAGCGAAATGGTGCCCAGTCGGGACAGTATCCGGTGTCTCAGTTCCACCTCTTCTTTATCCTCTCCCTCAGGCAAGACAAGAGAAAGCCAGGTTTCAAAAAATGTGGTCTGGTTTCTAACTTCTTCAAGTCGCCCGGCCTGGGCTACCGATCTGAGAAGACGTAGCAGATAGGGTGTCTGGAAAATTTCTGAAGAAAACAAACGCATGTTGTCTATAAGCGGTTTGTTTCCTATTTCACCGAGGTAGGCTTTGCACGATTTTTCATCGAGTTTTTGAAAGGTCATCCGGAAGCAGGCATCCTGCCCACGTTTAACCACAGACGTGGTGGCCATGGGTCCAAACCCAACCGGACGCATGGCCATAACGGCCAAGTTGTCATGAAGGGCATCTCCATCGACCACAACGTCATAAAAAAACTGGAACCGGTCATCCGCTGCCATCCGGTCCAGGCCATCCAGCAGGAACATCACCTGGCCGGTGAGCACCATCCGCTTCAGGGTTTGCTTGAGGATCTCTTCATCTAAAACCAGGTCCGGCTGCTCTTCCTTCTCCCGCAAAATCATTTCCGACACATGGCTGAAATAAAGCGGATAAAACTCATTGAACCCGGACCCTTTTGGAAGCAGGCCAAGGTCCAGATAAACTGTCAGTGGGTATTCCTCTGCTTCTCCCCTCTGAAGCCGCGATTCCTGATAAACTTTCAGGAAAGTACTTTTTCCCATGCCGGCGGGAGCTTCAAGAAGCAAATTCGATTTTCCAAGATCAAGAAGATCTTCATTAATCGCACGGGGATTGGGGAAAATTTGTTCCTGCAGACTTTGACGATGGTGAACTGGATTTGTGTCAAGTAACACAGGGGGCAGGTAGCACTGGGGCCCACGGTTTTCACCAAGGTCTTTGTCCAGTTCCTGGGTTAATTCACGTAAACGATGCCGGGAATATGCCGCAATGATCCAGCTGAAATCCTCTTCAGGCCGAGTACGTACTGAAGGAGCACTGGACTCTGAGCGGGCTAATGAAGTGTCATCGGTTTCACTCATTTACCACAACCTTAAGTTGGGAAGAAATATGTCCCCTGAGGTGAGATGCTTTTTGGATAGTTTTCTCCTGGACCGGTGATAGGCTTTCTATTAAAACGTGAGGTAAAAATTTCATGCGACAGATATTCTCAAGAAACGGCCCTCAATGTCTACTGGTCTATCAGTAAAGTGAGTCCAGTCCATGGCGTCCACTACTGTTAAAATATTTAAAATGTCCATTTAAATCAAAATATTACCACATACTCAGGCCACGCCCAATTTATGCTTCCTCTATATGATGAAAATCCCAGGAGATCGTTTCCAATCTTCACTATTTCATTAATTGCCCTCAATATTACCGGGTTTGTAATGCAATTACAGGCTCCTGGGGGCATGTCGGCCGCAATCAGTCAATATGCCATGGTGCCGGCTGATTTCCTGAGCAATCCGTTCAGCCAGTATCCGACTTTAATCACCTCCATGTTCATGCATGGAGGCCCGGCACATCTGGCTGGAAACATGCTCTACCTGTGGATATTCGGGGACAATATAGAAGATCGCCTCGGCCGATTCGGCTTTGTTTTATTCTATTTCCTGTGTGGAGTTCTCGCCGCCATAAGCCATATGGTGGCAGACCCATCTTCATCTATTCCGGCGGTGGGTGCCAGCGGTGCCATTTCAGGTATCCTCGGGGCCTATTTGGTCCTGTTCCCTGGAGTTCGCGTTCGCACCCTTATTTTTCTCGGATTCTATATTTCCATGGTGCGCATCCCCGCAATTATTCTATTGGGAATCTGGATTTTAATGCAGGTTGCAAACAGTGTTTCAGTTGGAGCAGAGGGAGAGGTTGCCTGGCTGGCACATATTGGCGGGTTTGCTGCGGGAGCTATTTTGATAAAGCCCTTTCAGGGAATGTTGAGACGCCGGGCCTGACTACCGCAATCAGAATCAATCCATGGTGAACCAGGAGATAGCGAGCATGATCACGAGCACAACAAACAAAATCCAAATTGTGATAATCACACCACCGCCACCAAACCGGGGATAATTGGGAATCTGGGTAGAAATTGGTGCACCACAACGCTGGCAATTTTCGCCAGTTTCTTCCAAGTCAACTCCACATTGATAACAAACCGTCGGTCTCATCCAAAAGTCACCTTGATAAGGTTATGTTAATTCTCCAAACATCTCGCAATAGATTATTCAAGTTTTTCCCCAGACAGTCTTAGCCGCACCAGGTTTAAAGCTGCCTGGGCCGCACGATCCTGATTTCGTCCACGATCCTGATGAAAAACGTGTTGCTCTACAAACTCCCCTTCTTTATCACTCACCGCAATGAAGGTCAAGCCCACCGGCTTGTCCGCACTGCCGCCCCCTGGCCCCGCAATGCCGGTCACCGATACGGCAATATCAGAATCTGATGCCAGACGAATACCTCGCGCCATGGCGGCGGCAACGGGCTCACTCACCGCCCCATGATCGTCCAGAATTTTTGAAGGAACAGACAATCGCTCCATCTTGGCCTGATTGCTATAAGTCACAGCGCCTTCCTTGAAATAATCTGAACTACCGGGCACTCTCGTAATGCGTGAAGAGATCAAGCCGCCCGTACAGGATTCTGCCGTAGCCAGAGTGTATTTGCGTTCTCGCAACAACCCTCCGACAACCTCTTCCAGCGTTTCACCATCCACAGAATAAATATAATGTTGCAAACAATCGCGTAACGATGCTTCTGCGCGGTCAAGATCAGCAACCAGTGTTTCTTTTGTGTTTCCTTTTGCTGTCAACCGAATACGCACTCCGAGGTGGGAAGGCAGGGAAGCAATCGACACCCCCTTTTCAAAATCTGCTACGGGACCTGTCTTGTCCCATAAGGCCGACTCGCTTATACCGGTTGTATTTAAAACCCGATGCACAATGGTTGACTTCCCTTCACCTTCGAGCTCTGGCACAACCCAGGTTTCCAGGAGATGCTCCATCTCAAGCGGGACTCCTGGCAAAGCGAATACTTTCCTGTTTCCGTCCTTAAATAAAAAACCCGGTGCAGTACCTTTTTCATTAAACAAAACAGTGGCACCTTCAGGCACCTCAGCCTGCGACAAAATACGATCTTTTATGGGCTTGCCTCTTTTTTTAAAAAAGGACTCGACCATGCTATGAACCCGTTCATTATGTACCAGGGGTTGCTCAAAATATTCTGCAAGCACGGCTTTGGTTATATCGTCGTGAGTGGCCCCCAGACCTCCCGTAATAATCAAAATGTCTGATCGTGAGAGGATTCTTTTAATCTCCTCCAGTATGGCTGCCCGGTCATCTCCAATCGATGTGAAACGGGACACCCAGACTCCGATCTCGTTTAGCCGGGAAGCCAGTTTTCTGGCATTGGTATCCTGGATCAAACCACTGATCACTTCATTACCAATCGTCAAGATTTCCGCCTGCAAATTGTTCATCAATTTTTTCTTTTTCAGAAAAGCAAAACTTTCCAATGGATGTTTATTACCCTCACCCCTGATATACTATACAGAACTGGCCTTAAATCCAATGGTACATGGTAATGATTGCAACTGGAATGTGAAGATGCCAATATCTTTCCCATATGGATTCTGATGAACGATCTTCAAAAGTTACTGGATGATTTAAAAGAGCCCGACCCTTCAGTGCGAAAAAGAGCGACTGCAGCGCTTTGGCTCCGATGGCATGAAGAGGCTGGTGATGAAGCGACTTCCAGACTTCAAATGGGAATTCAGCTTTTAAACGAAGATCAATTGGACGACGCGGAAGAATTATTTTCTCTTCTGGCCTCTGATTTTCCAGATTTCCCTGAAGCCCACAATAAACTGGCGACAGTTCTTTTTCTCAACGGGAACTACGCGCTTTCAATAGAAGAATGCGAAATAACACTCGACCTCAATCCCTATCATTTTGGCGCCTGGAACGGGCTCGGTTTGTGTCAGTATCAAACCGGACGCTTTCAGGAAGCCATTCTAAGCTTTCAAAAAGCCCTGGAAATCCAGCCCTATTCCCAAACCAATCGGGTTTACATTGCAAAGTGTCGTGGCAAACTGAACTGACCTGGCAAAAAGCAAACTGGTTTTTCTACAGGAACCGGCATGCGGTTTAAAAACCAGCCGCTCACCAGCCATCAGATCACGGAAAAAACTTACCGGCTAGACCTGTTACGCGGCTCATTGCGCGGAATCCTCACCACCGGCACACAAACCTTCGTCCTGTTCATCGCCATACGTTATTTCCAGGCGAGCGATAATATCAAAGCAATTATCGGAGCAGCCCCCTTTCTCGGAATGTTCCTGTCAGTTTTCGGGTTGCATTACCTGGCTCGCACGGGTTGGAGAAAATCCCTTTGTGGAGCCATCCCTGCAGCTCTGTGCGGGATGTTTCTGTTCCTGTCATCTTTTTCCAATTCTCTCGCTTCTTTTACAACCTGGACAGCATTGGGTTTTATCTGCCTGCACCTTCTCACTCCGTTTATCACTTCGATCTATAACGATAATTATCCGGACGACAAGCGAGGCGCTTACTTTTCCCTGCCAATGGTCATGACGGTTGGGTTCAGTGTAATCTTTGGATTTCTTGCTTCCAGGTTTATGGACCAGGATATTGAAACTTTTCGATGGGTCATGGGCATTCTGGGAATCGCAGGACTTGGTAAAGCCTGGGCCATTTACTCCATGCCCTCGAAACCCATCGAATCGCAAGCTTCTTCTAATCCTCTGGGAAATTTTAAATATATTTTTGAAGACCGGTTATTTGGGTATGTCCTCCTCACCTGGTTCATCATGGGGTTTGCCAACCTCTGGGTCCTTCCTCTGAGAGTGGACTATGTCACAAACCCGGAGTATGGCATAGAGGGGTCCGCCCTGTTGGTGACCCTGCTCATAACAATCATTCCTGACGGAATGCGGGCGCTGTCGATCCCATTTCTCGCCCGCATGTTCGACCGGGTCAATTTCATTTTGCTACGCATGATGTTGAATCTGACATTCGGCTGTGGCATTGCCTTGTTCTTTTTCACAAAAGATACTGGCATCATTGCTTTGGGTTCCGCCTTGATTGGAATAGCATTTGGAGGGGGAAGCGTGGCCTGGGCACTTTGGGTCACCAAGTTTGCTCCTCCTGGAAAAGTCGCGGCGTACATGTCGGTCCATGTAAGCCTGACCGGGATTCGGGGCACCTTTGGGCCTATGATCGGATTTTGGGCGGTCCATCAGATTGGCCCTGTAAATATTGGCTTGCTTTCATGCGGAATGATGGTTTTGGCTACAATTATGTTGATTCCTGAGATCAAACACGGAAGGTCCAACAAACCTCTTAACTGATTTAATTTTAAGCCGTTATGATAAAATAGATCTAAATTTTCCTCAATCAGCATCGGCACATTAACTTCAGGTTCTTCTTTAAAACCAGAGACCGATTTGATGTCTAATTCACTGTTCAGCCTTCAGACCATTGACCACCTGGTCGATCGATATCCATTACATGATCCTGAAGGTCACCGCCTGCTTAAGGTTTTAAGACATCTTACTCCCACAACTCAGGACCTGAAATCACCCCAGGGATTTTCCACCCAAAAAATCATCAAAGAATTTTATAAAGAACAACTCTCCCAGCCTGTTGCTTCAATGGCTGTTAAAATTGAAGCCACTCGGGAAGTACTCAATAAAAATCTTCTGGAAATGTTTGATAAAAACTCAAACCCGGCTGGAATTCTGGTGGGGGATGGGTTTTCTTTCATCCAGTTAAAGAGGCACAAGTTTAAACCGTCCGAACTCGCTTTCCGCCTGCCGGAAACATTGCATGAAGAAATCCAGACCAAAGTTCAATTGTTGAACGAGCAAAGTCAAGAAGAGGAAAAACGCCTGGAGGCATTAAAAGAAAAAGAAGATTCTCTAATTGCACAACAATCCGAAATTGAAACCAATGCATTCACTTTTCGAAAATCTCATAAAGAACAACTGGAAGATTTAAAGAACTCTTTTGATCTCCAGCAATCCAAATACGAAGAAGAAATTTATCGCCTGAAAAAGGAATTGGCCCAATTGCAAAACCAACAAATGGCCAGCCAGAGCAACCAGGAAAATAAACTTAAAGAAGATATTGATGAAAGGACACAGTTAGATCAAGTGCTCGAAGCACAATTCAGCACTCTGGAGACTAATCAGAAGGAGTTTGCTTTCCTGATTAAAAAACTAAAGAAACAGGAAATCGAATTTATTCAACTAAAAAAAAGGGAGCGTAAAAGAGTTCGCCAAAGAGAACTTTACCTTAAAAAAACAGCTGAAGCTCACCTTGAACGGATTCAAGCCTGGGACCAGAGGTTAATTGAAATCAATCAGTCAGAGTCTGTGCGACGCAAGCAGCAGGAACAGGACTTCAGGAAGAACCTTCAGGAGTTGCAACAGGATTTCAAGCGTCAGTTGCTCCACTTTCAGCTTCAAGCCAATGAAGGAGCCGAAAGGAGTATAAAACTGGAGGAAGAACGCCAGCAAATCATGATCAAAAAACAGGCTCTTAGTGGGGAAATTCAAAGTCGCACAGAAGAATTCCTGAAAAAACGCCAAAAAGAACTCGAACAAAAAGAAGGAGCCCTTAAGAAAGGGCTGGATCACATAACAAGGCTTTCGACTTTATTGAACAAAGAGAAAACGAAATGGCTGGATTCCGCCATCTCTGACGAAGGAACCCTTTACACAAGGGCAGAGTTTGAAAGCCTTGTTCAGGAACAGGAAAAATTGCTTCGAAGCCTGAACAGCATGGTCAAAAATTTTGAGGTCAAAAAAAGGCAAGAGGAAGAACTTCTGGAGTACCGGCAATTAGGACTTGATAAGGAACGAAAGGAGTTGTTTGCTCAAGTTCAAAAAGAAAGGGAAACCCTACAGGGAAGCATTAAGCAATTGAACTTGAGAGAGGAAGGCGTGATCGAGAGGGAAACACAGGAACTGGCCCGGCTTCATGAAGATTACGAAGATCTCCGCCTATCCCTTGAGGTGAATCAAATAGAAAAAGAAGAACGGCTCAGTGAAAGAGAAGCCAGTCTCCGGCAAAGAGAACTGGACCTTCAGGAGTTATTCAAGGAATACCAGGAGGCCAATCGCCATGCACGAAATGAATGGGTAAAGCAGGAGGAAATGATTCAGACCGAACTGGAAAATTTACTTTCTTCCAAACTGGAGCAGGATACGTTACAGACGGAAGCTCGCGAATTTTTGGCTGAAATGAAAACCACCTTTGAGCATAGGATGACTCTGCAAAAAGACGATTTTGAAAACTTTCAAAAACAGATGGAAAGTATCAAAACAGATGCAACCAGGATTAAAAATCATCTTGAAGAAGAGGCTGAATCCGCCCAGTCCACCCAGGCTTCAATGGGACAAACGCTGAAACAAAGAATCAGGCAACACCAGAAACTTATAGAAACTCTTGAAGAAAACTTAAAAACCCAGGTAGAGCATTATCACGATCAAAACCTTCAACTTCGAGAATCCCGGGAGGATCTGCATAAAAGTGAGCGCACAAACTTGAAAACTTTTCTCGAAAACATGAATCGTCACCATATGCGATTGCAGGAAATTGGGCAGGCACTGGAAGAATTATCCGACACCTATCTTCGAGAACAGGCTCTTGGGGGTATTCAACTCGAATCTGCTCAAGCTGCTGAGCCCACAATTTCAAATGACGAAGGATTTTCCGAAGATCGGGCTCTTGATGAATGGGATCACCTGCTTCACCGACTTTCCAGGATGCGCGGCGATAGAACCCCCGAAGTTCAACCCCGATTTCTGGATGAATGGTGTATACGCTGGAATCAGTGGGTATCCATCGAACCCGGTGAATTTTTGATGGGCGCAGGTAATAAAAGGGATGCACTCCCTGAAAAAAGAACACGCATCGAACATCAATTGCAGGTGAGCCGCTACCCGATCACCAATGTTGAATTTATGCGTTTTGTTCTTAATACCGGGTACCAGACAGAAGCCGAAACGGGGCATGGAGGCATTGTTTATTTTTCCGGACTCCCAGACAATGGCAATCCTAACAGGGTCTCCTCCTCCACCCCCACACTGGAGACAATGAACAATGCTTCCTGGTGGAGCCCGGATGGTCAAACAGACTCCATCAAAGATAAGTACAATCATCCTGTCACTCTGGTGACCTGGAATGATGCCCATGCTTTTTGCCAATGGAAAAGTGAACAACTCGGATTTATCGTGCGCCTGCCAACCGAAACTGAGTGGGAGTACCTTGCCAGTAATTTTGGCGAGAATGAAAAGGATGTTCCCTGGGGTTTTGAGGAAGGATTACAACACTGCAATCTGGCAGAATCCCGGATCGGCTCAACCACAGCGGTGGATAATTTTCCTGAGCACACCAGAACCGGAGGTGCGTTGGATCTGTTTGGAAATGTTTATGAATGGGTTCTGGATGGCCCTCCCCCGGCAGGCCGATCACCCGACCTGGATTACAAACTCGCAAGAGGTGGTGGGCATCTCACTCAATTTCAACAGGTTGCCCGCTGGCGTCGTCTGGCATTCCTATCTACCTATCGCACATCTTTCATCGGGTTTCGAGTGGTTGTCGAGACCGCCTCCGCTCTCAACGCTTAACTTGAACTGATCAAAAGTTCTTGTTATAACTCGAGGAATTCACCAATCATTCCTTCGACTAATAACCTTCAGGATAAATAAATGCCTGTCGTTCCGGCACTCGATTACCAAAGCTTTGAAGCCTGCCAACCTTCTCTGGATGCTATAAAAAAATCCTTGTCTCAGGGGGGCGTTATTGGGTTTCCCACCGACACCTTTTACGGACTCGGCGCTGATCCATTTAATTCCGAGGCAGTGGAAAAACTCTTTCATCTGAAGCGACGTCCTCCAACGAACCCCATCCTTGTCCTGATCCATGATGAATACCAACTGGATCTTTTCACCTCAAATATCAGCGAACAAGCCAGGAACCTGATTAAAAACTTCTGGCCCGGCCCTCTCACTGTTTTGTTTTCAGCGCGTGACAGCCTTCCCGATGCCCTAACAGCAGGCACATATAAAATTGGGGTGAGGCTTCCTGGCTCAAAACTCACCCGAAAATTGCTTGAAAAAATTGGCCACCCCCTCACCGCTACAAGTGCAAACTTATCTGAAGGCAACAATCCTTCGAAAGTTGAGGAGATTCCAAAAACCCTGGCCGATCAACTGGAATTCATTATTGACGGTGGACCGTCCACGGCTACTGCCCCATCAACAGTAGTTGATGCTGATGCCTCACCTCTCCGGATTATCAGAGAGGGAGCCATTTCACCTGCCTCAATACAATCCATAGTGGCTTGACCCAACTTTGGTATCATTTACCCTTATCAAGCCGTTCCAACTGTCCTATAATATTTTCTGCAGGTCATCATTTGTTTTATTGTCATGTTGAGAGTAATTTTTTCCCAAATCGTTCAAGGGCTTCCTGCCTTTACGTTGAATGAAAAGTAATAACCTTATTCAGGAATCTTTAATTAATTAGTCATGATTTTTGGAACCGGCCTGGACATCATCGAAATCAAACGGATCAAAAGTTCTATTGGTCGTTTTTCAGGTAAATTTGAAGAACGCATCTTCACTGCCGATGAAATAGCTTATTGCCGGGCACGCTCAAACCCTTTCCCTCATTTTGCAGGCCGGTTTGCTGCGAAAGAAGCGGTAATGAAATCCCTTGGCACGGGCATGGCCGAAGGCATTCGATGGAAAGACATGGAAGTTCTTAGCCTTGAAAGTGGCAAACCTGAATTAAAACTGACCGGAAAAAGTAAAGATTTGGCGGATTCGAAAAATATTAAACACATCCACATTTCAATTTCCCACGACCGCATCTATGCGGTCGCACACGCCATTGCCGAAAGTTGATTGAACTTTCCCGAATATCAAGACAAAGGCGACACATCACGATTCACATCTCATCATTAAGGAACTCTTGAAACCGTTACGTTACCTTTTTGAATATGGCGTCTTCCTGCTGGCTCGTTTTCTGGTCAAACCGTTCTCCGCAGATACTGTCTATAGTTTTGGAAAATATCTCGGCCTGCTTCTTTACCGTCTGGCAGGGAAACGAAAAAAAATAGCACGCATCAACCTTGACATTGCTTTTGGCAAAGAAAAAACTCCCTTTGAAAAAAATAAAATATTCAAGCAATGCCTGATCCAGCATTGTGTCTCATTAATCCAGTTCCTTTGGATGAGTCACGATCCGGAATATCGCACCAAACAATTGATAGAAGGAGAGCCGGAAGGGCTCGACGTTGTTCAGGAATGTGTGGACCGGGGAAAGGGAGTCCTCTTTTTAACAGCCCACTATGGAAATTGGGAAATCATGGGCGTTTATCACGGTCTTCGAGGAATTGGGAATCTGGTATCCATAGCGCGGAAACTGGATAATCCATGGCTGGAAAAGTTTGTATTGCGGTTGCGAACCATTTCAGGGAATCGAATCCTTTATCGCGATGAGAACCCAATCAAACTGGTTCGAGCCCTGAAAAACAATGAATGCCTTGCGGTGATGATGGATCAAAATGCCGGAGACTGGGGCACTTTTGTTGATTTCTTCAGCAAACCCGCCTCTACAGCTCGCGCCTTACCTCTGCTGAGCTATAAACATGGAACTCCAATCCTCCCCATGTTTTGCTTTCCTACAGGCAAAGGTAAATACCGAATCGTATACGGTCCGGAGTTGCGGTTAAAGAAAACAGGTGACAAGGACAACGATGTGGTGGCCTGGACCCAAAGCTGCCTGCAGCATCTGGAGTGGGTTATTCGGCAACAGCCAGAGCCATGGATGTGGATTCATCGAAGATGGAAATCACGTCCGGAGGGTGAACCCAGGGGGTCGGTTTATTGACCTGAGATGGTTATTCGGAAATACCGGAGATTCTTTTTAGGTTGGGATAACGAAGACTAAATGCGCTCAGCCTTCTTCTGCAATGAGGACGCGCAATTTGGTGCGCAGGCGGAATACCGCCTTGGAGTGGATCTGCGACACGCGGGATTCTGTTATGCTCAAAACTTCCCCGATTTCTTTCATAGTCAGTTCCTCATAATAATAAAGCGAAATCATGAGGCGCTCTTTTTCGGGGAGTGTATCGATAGCTTTGGCAATGATTTGCTTAAGCTCAGTAAGACGAAGCTGCATGTGGGGATCAGCATCGCTTTTTCCCGCCAGACAATCCAGAAGGCTCTGCTGCTCCCCGGAGTCTTTCGCAATTCCCAGATCGTCGAGGCTTAGCATTGGCATACTGCGTGTATCGTTGAGCGTGGTAAAAAAATCATCCAGACTTACACCCAGCTCTTCAGCAAGCTCTTCGTCTTCCGGCGGACGCCCCAGTTGCCCCTGCAATCTCCGTGACGCCTGATCGACTTCCGATGCTTTTTGCCTGACAGAACGAGGGACCCAGTCGAGAGATCTTAACTCATCGAGAATCGACCCTCGAACACGAAACTCAGCATAAGTTTTAAATTTCGCGCCACGGCTGGGATCGTATTTTTCAATAGCATCAATCAGCCCCAGCACACCAACACTGATAAGGTCATCCACTTCAATATGCGGGGGTAGACGCAATGCGATCCGGTTCGCAACATATTTAATCATTGGCGCATACTCACGAACAATCTCGTCAGTATTACCTTTCGAGATTTCGATCTCCTGAGTTGCACCCGATTTTTGCGCCATAGGAACCTAAGCCTCTAAGCCGTTTCATCCAGATGGGCCCCTTTGGCCTCATCTTCTTCAGTCGTATTTGCAGATGAAAAATCCACATTCCTTTGCAATATTTTTCCCACGCAAAACGCCAGCAAACCAAACAAAGCCAAAGCTTCAATCCCCCGAATCAGAGCCACCAGAACGCGAGCTCCCATCGCCCAACTTCCAAGCGTCATAATGGTAAATGCCAACGTACCAAAACAAACGGAGATTTTAGTCAACTGTTCGTTTGTCATTGCGTTTGAAACACCGATTTCCACATAAATACCCGATCACCATTTTCAGGAATTATGGATTGTTCTTCAATAATCTTGTCACTCAGGTCATTGATACAAAGGCTCGCCTTAGCGTAAGGGTAAAGCTCAAGAAACGCCTGTTGCCTTCTCACAGCTTTTGGCACATTTGGGTCTTGAACAACGTAACCAAAATACTCCAAGGTAACATGCGTGAGATACCGGTCTGCCACGGCAGAGAGCAGACGGTAAACATCCAGGGCCTCTTTTTCTGATTTAACCGAGTTGACCACCAACCGGAAATGTTTTTGCTGGTGTTTTTGATACAACACCTTCATTAATGCATACACATCGGTATGGGACGTCGGTTCGGTTGTGGCCACCAGCAGCGTTTCGTGTGCCGCGCTGCAAAAATAAGTCACGTTAGAGGAAATACCTGCTCCTGTATCAAAAAGGAGAAAATCGAAATCGACACTCAACCGGTCGAGCTCCTCCATCAGCATCATCTTCTGTGCATTATCGAGTGAAGTCAGTTCCTGCCAGCCGTTACTCGCTGGCAACACCTGAATCCCTTCGGGGCCCTCAACCAATACCTCTTCCAATTCACGTTTGCCCGACAGAACATCACCAATGCGATACTCAGGAGCCAACCCCAACAGAATATCGATGTTATTCAAACCGACATCGGCATCAAACACCAGCACCTTCTTTCCCTTTTTGGAAAGAGCATAAGCCAGGTTGGCCACGAGATTCGTTTTACCCACACCCCCTTTGCCACTGCTGACCGCAATAACTTTAGGAGATCCAGGGTTGTTTTGAAGGGACATCACCCGCCTCAAAGTACTGGCCTGACGGCCATTATTCTGTGATAAAGCTATAGATTTCGCCACTTTAACTCTTCCACTTTAAAGGTAAATTAATCAAAAATCAAACGAATTACCCGTCCTTTTGAAGCTGTCTCTATGTCCTCCGGTACCCGTTGCCCCGCTGTAAAATAGGAAAAAGGAAGCCGGTGCCTCACGGCAAAATTAAACAGATGCCCAAAAGTAACCCCTTCGTCAATTTTGGTGAACAGAACTCGATCGGGCTTTAAAATTGAAAACTGGGAGACTGTGTAATTGATCACCTCATCCTGGGCCGTCACATTGGTTACAAGATGTGTTTCCACATCACCCTCGGCAGAATGAAAAATAGCTGCAAGTTCCAAAGCATATTCGGTATCACGATGACTTTTACCCGTTGTATCCACCAGAATGAGCTCTTTGTCGCTGTGTTTCTGGACAGTCTTTCTAAAATCGAGGCGCCCCTGGGCGGATTCCACCGGCACATCCATCAACTCCCCATAAGCCTGCAGTTGTTCGACCGCCCCTACCCGGAATGTATCGAGAGATACTATGGCTACTTTTTTATTCTGGGCCAGTGCAAAATGGGCAGCGAGTTTGGCCACTGTTGTGGTTTTTCCAGAACCCGTTGGGCCTACCAAAGCCACGATTTTGGGTTTTCCTTTTTCCAGTTCTAATGGCCCGGGACACTTCAGCATTCCCCTCATCAAACGTCCCAATGTGGTCTTCTCTGATTCATCTTCCAAAATTCCGGACTGCCCTCGTTTCGAGTTGAGCAGAGTAAATAACCGAACCGCATACTCTTCATTCACCCCCTGGCGGATGAGGTGCCCAAACAAATCCATCTGCCCTGGTTTAAGTCCGGCGGATCGGGCTCGATCCGTTTTCGTCATCAGTGATTGAATCAGGGGTTGAATCTGATCCCAACCATTACTCTGAATATTCAAGGAAGATCCATCCGGATCCTGCACCAGAGGTTTGCTGGTTTTTTCGGGTTCTTTCACAGGTTCACGTTCAAGAGCCGCCGTGATTTCGACACAGGAGGAAACTTCACCGGCTTCTTCTTCGGGATGAAATTTAATTGAACGGGTGGATAGGATGAGAGCATCTTCACCCAACTCCTGTTTTACCCTTTCCAGAGCTTCTGCATAGTTGTCTGCGAGAAATTTTTTAACCAGCATTCAGGGTCACCACTCTTAGTGTTTTTATCGGCACCGACGGCATGATTTCGTTGTGAGACAGGATGACGAGATCGGGCATAAACCTCTCAGTCAATTTTCTGAGATATAAACGAACAATCGGCGATGCCAGTAAAATTGGAGATGTTTCAACCAGAGGTGTGATCGCTTCCACACCTTCCTTGATTTTCATGAGAATTTTTTCAGCCACAGTTGGCTCAAGGGCCAGGTAAGAGCTGACATCAGACTTTTGAACTGCACCTTCAATTAGCACTTCCACTTCCCTGTCCAGGGTCAGCACAGAAATAGACCCGTCTTTTGACACATACTGTTTCGTGATGGGTCGGGCCAGGGCCTGACGGACGTATTCAGTCAGGATGTCATGATCCTCGACTTTGCCACCGTAATCCGCCAGTGTTTCGAGAATCGTGCGCAGGTCACGAACAGAAATCTGCTCACGCAGAAGGTTCTGTAAAACTTTCTGCACTTTACCTAGAGGCATCACGTTTGGAATCAGCTCTTCTACAACTTTTGGGTTGGTCTCTTTAAATTTGTCAATGAGGGCCTGGGTTTCCTGCCGTCCCAGTAAATCTTCCGCATTACGCTTAATGGTTTCCTTGATATGAGTGGTGATGACCGTTGCCGGGTCCACCACGGTATAACCCGCCATCTGGGCCTCCTGCTTGGTAGCTGCGGTAACCCAAAGTGCGGGCAATCCAAACGTCGGCTCCTGGGTTTGAATACCATCGATATTTTTCTCGGTTCCGCCGGAACTCATCGCCATGAACCGACCCATCATAATCGACCCACGTGCCACTTCCACCCCTTTAATAAGGATGGCGTATTCACTCGACTTCAACTGGAGGTTATCGCGAATATGCAGGGGAGGCACAATGAAACCCATCTCCAGAGCAAACTGCCGACGCACCGATTTAATACGATCAAGCAGTTCTCCATTTCGTTCGGAATCGACCAGAGGAATTAATTCGTAACCGACCTCCAGCTCCATGATATCCAACGGAAGAATGGACTCCACTTTTTCTGGTATAGGAGCCTTGGCTTCCTCTTCCATTTTTCTCATTTCAATCAATTCACGCAGTTGCTTACCTTTGATCTGTCTGAAACTAAGGAATCCTGCAGCACCAGCCAGGATGAAAAACGGGATATGAGGAAGGCCCGGAACCAAACCGAACAGGAATAAAACCCCGGAGGCAATACTGAAAGCTGCCGGGTGGTTCATCAATTGGTCAATCAATTCATTGGGAAGATTTTTTTCGGACGTGGCCCGGGTGACCACGATGCCTGCGGCGGTCGAGATTATCAAAGCCGGAAGTTGAGTGACCAGACCGTCACCGATGGTGAGCAGGGTATAGACTTTTGCCGCTTCGGCCGCCCCCATGTCATTCTGCAATACACCGATAGCAAACCCACCAATGACGTTGATCAACGTGATCAGAATCCCCGCGATGGCATCACCACGTACGAACCGGATTGCACCATCCATGGATCCATAAAAATCAGCTTCACGCTCAAGTGACCGCCGCCGGTTGCGTGCGTCCTCTTCAGAAATAAGCCCTGCGTTAAGATCCGCATCAATACTCATCTGTTTTCCTGGGATTGCATCGAGAGTAAACCGGGCAGCTACTTCAGAAGTCCTCACTGAACCCTTGGTGATAACGATAAAATTGATCAGAACCAGAATGAGGAAAATGATGGCGCCGACAATGAAGTTGCCGCCAACAACAAACGAACCGAAAGACTGGATTACCTGCCCGGCTGCCTGTGAACCTTCATTCCCATGGAGGAGGATAATTCGGGTGGAAGCAACGTTCAAAGACAGCCGAAGCAGGGTGATCATCAGCAAAAGCGATGGGAAAACTGAAAACTCCAGAGGCGCCAGCATGAAAATCGACACCAGCAGAATAATCAGTGCAAACGTAAGGCTGAATGATAATAGAAGGTCGAGCAGAAACGGAGGAATCGGGATAACCATCACCACCAGAACCATGATGAGGCCAGCGCCAATTGCAATTTCCTGAAATTTTCCGACCACTCTCATGCTTTAACCTTTATATGATTCCCAAATTCACCAAAATTTTGACACCGGACCACGTCTTCATTACGAGAAAAAAAACACTGAAACTGCTTTTGAACAAAAGGTTTCCAGAGATTCGATTTCCAACTGGCCATCGGTTCAACTTACTTGTTGTGTATTCCCAAGCTAAACTGCAATCCCTATACCATCCCATTAATTATCAAATGGATAGGGCCAACTATTCTTCATGGGTTCCAGGCTCACCTTTGTCCATTTTTTCCAAAGATCACGGTTTGATTTCCTGCCCTGCAATGCCCTTCAGTTTATAAACATAGGCCAGTATTTCTGCCACGGCTCGATAAAGATGCGTTGGGATTATTTGTCCGATTTCAACAGATTTATAGAGTAAACGTGCCAACGGTTTATCCTCCACCAGCGGGACATCATTTTCTTTTGCAATTTCCCGGATTTTAAGTGCAATATCCCCCTGCCCTTTCGCCACAACCACAGGGGCTTCGTGCTTGTTCCGGTCGTATTTGATCGCAATGGAAAAGTGAGTCGGGTTGGTGACGACGACATCAGCTTCTGGAACCGCAGCCATCATGCGTTTACGCATCATCTCAAGCTGAACGGTACGAATTCTTTGCTTGATCTGTGGATTTCCCTCTGTATCTTTGCGCTCGTCTTTTACCTGCTGCTTAGTCATCCGCAGGTTTTCTGTATAGGTAAACTTCTGGAACGCGAAGTCGATGAGCGCAATCAGGATAATCATCAATAAAACTTTGATCATGATTTCGATCATGACTCTGCCAAGAAAAGCCAGGATCTGCCCCACACTTAAACCCATCATAGGAGGAATTTCAGCAAAGTGCCCTTTGATGGTAATGAAGGCTATCCAGGAGATTACGGCAATCTTGAAGATAGATTTAAACAGCTCCATCACAGAATTTTTGGAGAACAGCCTTTTAACGCCGGTAAGAGGGTTCAGCTTGTTAAACTTTGGTGTCAGCGGATGCGCTGATACTTTAAAGCCGCCCGTTTGAAAAAGATTCGCGACCACCCCACCAAGCATGATCGACAACAACACCGGGCTTAAAATAATCATTATATTTTTTGCAGTCCATCCCAGAAGGCCCTGCATTTCATTTACGGTAAGCTGAATGGTATGAACCTGACTGATCATGTTGTGCCAGGTTCCCATCATATGTTTTGTGCTGAATGATCCCGCCATGATGAAGGATAAGGTTGCCATCATCAGAATAAAAGCGGATGTCATTTCCCGACTGTGGGCAAAGTTACCTTTATCTTCTGCGTCGGTAAGACGCTTCGATGTCGGCTCCTCTGTTTTCTGGTCTTTGTCTTCTTCCATTCGATTTTCCTTTCAGTGGCAATAGACCCTAGAAAGACCTGAGCAATGCAGTCAACTCCACTGGCAGGTGCGATAACTCGTTTTGAATGATCATTCCGAAAAACGACATGGAAAATCCAATCATTAACAATCCTGCTCCGATTTGAAGGGGAAACCCTACGATAAAAACGTTCATCTGCGGGACAGTCCTGGCGACCAATCCCAAACCCACGCTGATAAAAAATAAAATGGCCATTATTGGAGAGGCAATTTTTATTCCGACAATAAAGGTATCGATAAAAAGTTTAACGACAATATTCATTGCAGTTCCTCCAAAATGAAATGCCTGAATATTGATCAATTGAAAACTTTCAACAACAGCCAGAATCGTGGTGTGGTGAGCGTTCACCGACAGGTAAATCAGAATTGCAAATATATTTTGGAACTGCGCGGTGATTGAAACCTGTGTCTCAGTTTGAGGATCAATTACGTTGACCACGCCGAAACCCATTTGAAAATCCACCATCGTCCCACCAATCTGAACGGCTGTAAAAATCAGGCGGGATGCAAATGCGATTGCAAGCCCGATCAAAAGCTCGATGGTCAAATACATGGTGAGCTCAAACATGCCCTTGGGCGCCTCGGGCAGCATGGGCTTCACCATTGGATAGACAGTCAGACTTAAAAGGAGGATAAAACCTATTTTTACAAGGACAGGAAACTGACGGCTCCCCAATATAGGGGCGAATAAAATAAAAGCAGCCACACGAAACAAGACGAACAGAAACGACTCAAAATCAGCGTAGTTGATATTGAGCAGTTCCATCACCCAATGTACGTCGGAAAGTCAGTCAGAATACGGGCGGTGAAGTTCAACATTAATCTCATCAACCAGGGGAAAAACAGGATCAATGCAAAAAACACGGCTAGAATTTTAGGGATAAAAGTGAGGGTCAGTTCCTGGATGGAAGTAACAGCCTGAAAGATGGATACCAGCAAACCCGTTACCAATCCGAAACCCAGCATGGGCGCCGACAATAGAAGTGTGGTCTTTATAGCCTCAAGGGAAAAGTCGATAATGAATTGTTCAGTCATGTGTTCACTCAGGTGATGCTTTTGACCAGGGAACCGACGGTGAGGTGCCAGCCATCGACCATGACAAACAGCATGAGTTTAAAGGGCAGTGAAATCAGAACAGGAGGCAGCATCATCATACCCATGGAAAGCAGGATACTGGCTACCACCATATCCAGAATCAAAAATGGTATGTAAATTAAAAATCCGATTTGGAACGCAGTCTTGAGCTCACTTATCACAAAAGCCGGTACGATCACATGCAACCCGACTTCTTCAAGAGTTGCTGGCGCTTCCTGTCCTGCCACTCGGAGAAACAGAGCCAGATCTTTTTCCCGCGTCTGCCTCAACATAAAGCTTTTGATGGGTTCCTGGGCAATGTCAAAAGCCTCGGTCTGGGAAATCTCTTCATTCAAGTAAGGCTGCAAAGCCTTTTGATTCACTTCGGTAAAAATCGGATTCATGACAAAAATCGTCAGAAACAAAGCCAGCCCGATTAATACCTGCGTGGGAGGAGTCTGCTGGGTCCCCATGGCCTGGCGTAAAAAAGAAAGGACGATCACAAAACGTGAGAATGATGTCATCATTACCAGAATGGACGGCGCCAGAGTCAAAATGGTGAGCAGGAATAGAACCTGCAGAGCACTGGACACTTGCTCTGGAGAATCTGCATCTTCCATCCCGACTTGCAGTGTCGGGACAGTCAGTGCCTGCGCCTCCACTATTGAACCGGCGAGTGTCGCTCCGACCATCGTCAGGAATATGATGAATCGAGTCAGCTTCATACGCCCACTTCTACTTTCCCGGAACGTTGCCGAATCATTCGTTTCAGGTCATTGACCGCCTGGTTGTTTCCCTCTCCAGACTTGGAAAACTGTTTAACGTATTTTGAGAATGCTTCTGCCGGAGCTTTGGAATCGGATGGGGATGCTTTTTTCCTACTGGTATAAATATCCGGCTTTTCGTCTCTAACTATTTTCTTTTTGGGCTGGCTATTCCTGGCTTGAGATTGCTTTTTAATAGGAGGCAGTTGATCATTTTGTCCCTTTGTGTCGTTATTGACCAGGCGTGCAACCTCATCCTCATCCTCTAACGAAGACAACAGAGTTATCTGTTCGTTTGCCACTCCAAGGATTAGGACCCTTCCTGCAACCTCCACCATCGCGATGCTTTTCTTAGGCCCAAGGAAACCAGTAGACAAAACGCGTATTGGTTTATCTGCCGTTCCAAACATACCTTGTTTGGCCACCAGCTTTTTAAATATATAAAACAAGAGAAACATGAGACCGACCACAAAAGCTAATGTCGTCAGCATTTTGAAACCCGATTCCCAAAGAGAATCTTCCGTTTCCGGTTTTTCACTTCCAGCCAGGAGTAATGGCTCACCAGATTGATCTTTAAGTTTTATTGGAGTGGATTTTTTCATGGCAGGTATTTTTGTTTCCTCAAATTCCCCAATAGCTTCTACATTACTGGAGCTCAAAGGCTCTGGTTTCTGAGCTGCCTTTTCTCCTACTCTTTTTATTTTTTTCACTATCGGTTCCTTAAGAACTGTTTCTGCTCGCTGCGGTTCCGGTTTTTCCTTCTGCACAGGTTTAAATGCAGAGGCACCCACTGCTCGCTTGATTAACCGATCCAGTTCTTCGTCATATGCTGAACCTGGATTCTTGATTCGAACCTGTAGACTTCTTCCTGATTTTTGAAAATTGAAGTGGTGTTTACTGAGCCCGTTTTCTTCAGCAAGAATGAAACGGACCCGCATCAAACGAGAATCGAATTGAGACACATACACCTGCGTCACAGGACCCTCTTCAATCGCGTAATGGCGCTTGGGTGGATCCACATAAGTAAGAGAAAAATCCAACTGCACGGACCGTTTGAAATATTGTGGAACCAACTTTTGACGAATCGGATTTTTAAAATCAAACCGAAGCAGAAGTTCATTCCCTTCGCGCGAAACATCTACATGATGCAGGGCGTTGTATTCGGTTAATGGGATATCCCGTGCCGGGCTGGCACTCGGTTGGACCATAATGCCTAATATAATGAAGAATAGCGGTATCCAATGTTTCATGGCGTTCAGTCTTTCCAGAGTCGGGTCATTCTTTGAGCGTCAAAAAATCAACCAACGCTCCTTCAACTCAGGGAAGTGCAAACGCCATACCGAAGTTGACTGAATTTATTTTTTAGGGAGAAACCGCTTTAAAAATGGAGGGATATTGCTTTATTGGCTTTTTTTATTTGGCAGTTTTCTTACAGAGGAGTTTTTGACAAATCCGGATTTTAATAAAAATCACATGGGGATGGTATGAGGTGCAAAGTTTCGCAACTACTCAGAATCATGTTAGAGACTGGACGCGTTCCATTGGAGACACAATATCGGTCAGACGCACACCAAACTTTTCATTGACGACTACTACTTCACCTCTTGCCACAAGTTTATGGTTCACTAGAACCTCAAGGGGTTCACCCACCAGCTTGGTGAGTTCAATCACGGATCCCTGCCCAAGCTGCAGCAGATCGTTGATGAGCATTCTGGAGCGACCCAGTTCAACGGTCACTGTTAAAGGAATGTCCAGGATAAGGTCAAGGTTTTGCACCTGTCCCTGATCGGATCCCGAGGTTGGCTGAACAGGCGGAATCTCTTCCTCCCCGACCGTATCCGTTGCATCTACGTCGTCAATATCCTGTAAAGAATCCAGGTCGTCGTCCATTTCAGCCATAACCTACCTTTGCCTTTCGAGTACTTGAGTGATTTTCAGTGCTTTTTGTCCACGCGACACACCGGGGAAACCTTTGAACTTGGGTATCTGCTGGATCTTGACCGATAAAGGATCCGAAACATCATTGCCTAGCATTACCGTGTCCCCTACTTTTAATCCCATCAACACATCCGGTGTTATTTCTGTGCTGCCCAGCTCAGCAACCATTTCAATCTGGGTCTGCATCAATTCTCCCCGAAGGCGATTGATCCAGACCTGATCCGCTTCCATCTGTTCACTCTGGAAATTGGCCTTAAGCTTGGGCATGATCGGCTCAACAGCCGCGTAGGGGATGCACACCGTGAGAGTTCCAGAAGAATTTTCCATTTCAATATCAAACACGACGACCAGAACCACATCTGTGGGGGGAACAATGGCGGCAAACTGGGGATTTACCTCTGAGCGAACATAAGTCGTTGTCACCGAGTGAACGGGCTTCCAGGCTTTTTCCCAATCCTCAAGAGCGGTCAGAATCACGTTTCGAGTCATTCGGATTTCAATAGCCGAAAAGTCCCGACCCACAATTTTCACTTCCGAGGTGCCGGTGCCCCCAAAAAAGTTATCCACCAGTGCGAACACCAGTTTACTTTCCACCACCATGAGACCAAATCCGCGCAACGGTTCCATGCGAAACACATGAAGACTGGAGGGAACGGGAAGCGATCTTAAAAACTCACCGAATTTTAGGGAGTCGGTGGACACCGTGCTGACATCTGCAGACTTCCTCATCAAACCGGAAAAGGAGTTCCGGAACAGACGCGAGAACATCTGGTTGATAATATCCAGAGTGGGCAGGCGGCCACGGATAATTTTTTCCTGGCTTGTGAGATCGTACGGGACAACACCACTGATCTCCTCCGGTTCATCCGTTTCAACCGGAACATCCCCGTCGCTCACTCCGCGCAACAGTGCGTCGACTTCTCCCTGTGACAGTACCTGACTCATCTTATCCCTATCAAAGTCCTCTTAAAGGTTTAGTATAATCCTGTCTTTACTGGATCACAAATTCAGTAAAGTAGATGTCTTTTACGTGTCCCACCAACAAAAAGCGATTCACCCGTGTTGTGATTTCGTCCTTCAATTTGAACTTACCCTGTACCGAATACACCTCTTCAAATGTCTTGCTGCTAAGTAAAACGAGGATAGAATCAACGATTTTTTCCGTATTATCATTATATTCGGGTCGGGTACCAGGATCATTCAACTCCAGAGTCATTGTGACTTTTAGAAACCGCTTCCCCTGACTCCCTGCGAGATTGACAATAAACGGCTCAAGGGGAACCATCACTCCAACCGGTTCCTGTTGTTTTGCAGCAGAACCAGTAGCTGTACCCTGTCCCGAGGTTTCCCCCTGACCTACCGCTGCCGACCCGTCTCCAGGAGTCTCAGCCGAAGTTTCTTCTTCAGCCTGCTGGAAAAAATTCATATAAGCAAAGTACCCGCCGCCACCCAGTGCCAAAACCAGAACAAGAATAATGACCATTTTTAAAGGGAACTTTCCCTTACCCCCCTCGGCCTCTCCTGCTTCCAGTTCAGCTAATATGTCCTGCTCTTCAGCCATTCCCGTTCCCCTGATGACGACAGTTTACTATTAGGAAAATATTGTTTTCAGGCCTTTTTCAGCTATATCATCAGAACGGCCTTTTATTTCAAAACCTTAAATGTTTTCTTCCTCTCAACTAAGAGCAAAGATGATGCCAATTTTGGCTGGAACAAAAACTATCATTTAAGTCCTTATTTAATAATAATTTAGCTGGCTTCTATTCCATTTTTAATACATTCATTTTTTCAAATATATTTAAAGATTGTCAATATTATGACGGACCTGAAGCTTATCGCCGATTATGCAGGGTCAGAACTCATTACTTTTTCTGGTTAAAAATTAAGCATTTCAAAAGTTCTCCTGCATGCTTTGGTAGCACACTTGGGGTTAAAAACTTTTCCAATATCGTAAGCCTGGATTGCGCCAAATAAGCAAGCCCTTTAAGTGCAAGGGTTTAAATAAATTTAACACCTCATATCCACATTTTCCCCTAATTGGTATAGGAATTGAAATCAATCTATCGAAGTTAACAATTGTCCAGCACCTAAGGTATTGGGTAACTCTGGTCAACTAAAAGGAAGAGGGAGACAATCCATGCTGCCGATATTTGTTCGTCTGGGAATCTTTACTTTACTATTTTGCATCGCCGCCCCCAGCGCGGTCGCTCAGGAAGAAGCCCAAATCAGTGGGGCAGATACCGCCTGGATTCTGATTTCCTCTGCTATGGTCATGCTGATGCTGCCAGGCCTCGCTCTTTTCTATGGAGGAATGGTAAGGCGTAAAAATGTGCTGAGTACCCTTATGCACAGTTTCGTTCCTCTTGGAGTAATCACCATCCAGTGGATATTGATCGGTTACTCTCTATGTTTTGGGGAGGATATCGGTAAATTTATCGGTGGTCTGGATAAAGCATTTTTTGCCGGGATCACAGAAAACACCCTCAATGGGTCCATACCTGATTACTTGTTCAGTATGTTCCAACTCATGTTTGCAATCATTACCGCAGCCCTCATCAGTGGCGGGCTTGCCGAAAGAATAAGCTTTAAGGCCTATGTCATTTTCATTTTTCTATGGTCGACCCTTGTGTACGACCCCATCTGTCATTGGGTATGGGGCGGTGGCTGGCTCGGTGAATTGGGCGCTCTGGATTTTGCCGGAGGGACCGTAGTTCACATCTCCTCGGGAACCGCCGGGCTTGCCGCCGCTCTGGTTTTAAAGAAAAGGCGGGGTTATCCAGGACCGATGATGATCCCCCACAACCTCCCCTTCGTATTATTGGGAGCAGGGCTCCTCTGGTTCGGATGGTTCGGCTTTAATGCAGGAAGTGCCCTGGCAGCAGACCAGAATGCAGCTCTGGCATTTGCCAATACCCAGGTTGCCACCGCAGCAGGGATGCTTGGCTGGTTGTTCATGGAATACATTAAGTCTGGCAAGGCAAGTGCCCTGGGAGCTGCATCAGGAATTGTTGCAGGACTGGTCGCCATCACCCCCGCAGCAGGATTCGTGACCCCTCAGTGGTCTATTGTTATCGGGCTTATAGCAGGAATGGTGTGCTACTACGCAGTCATTTTGAAAATGAAACTGGGCTACGACGATTCTCTCGATGTATTCGGAATCCACGGAGTCGGCGGGGCTTGGGGTGCTTTGGCAACCGGCCTGTTTGTCACCGTGGGTTCAACCACCGGTCTTCTGGATGGAAACCTGAATCAGGTCTTCATACAGATCATTGGGATAGCCGCTGCGGGGTCCTATTCTTTCATCGTTACTTATGGCTTGGTTTTTGCCCTTGAGAAAACCATTGGTTTTCGCGTCGATGAAGAGGAGGAGGAAATGGGGCTCGACACCACCCAACATGGGGAAGCCGGCTACAACATGGTTTAGTAAAAAACCAGAAACAAAAGCTTAACAAAACATGGACTTTTAACTACAAACAATTCAACCACTTAACATAAAAGCCCATAAATTCAATAACTTAACATCAACCACTTATTGACAAGCCCTTTAGTCGGCCTTAAACTTAAAAAATCCAAATAGTTAAGGAGGCTTTCCCCTCGTCCACCGGACGGCGGGAGAGAAATAAGCATCTTGTCGTGGGGGAGGACCATGAAATTTCATTTAAAAGTTATTGCTGTCCTGTTGCTCGGAGTTCTGGGAATAACCAGCCAGGCCCAGGCTGCGAACAAATTTAAAGTATTGGAAGATATTGAAATTCACGGATTCGCATCTTCTTCCTATACGTTTAATTTCAATTCATCCGTAACCGAAACCAGCTGTGGTACCGGGCCCACTTGTTTACGCATCTTTGATGTAGACGATAACAGTTTCAAGTTCGATGCCGGCGAGTTGGTATTTCTTAAAGATGCCAATGATAAAAATGACATTGGATTTCGTTTTGACCTGTCGTTTGGCTTCAGTCTGCCGGAAGTCGCCCAGCGCCCGGGAAGCTCTGCAACTGCCGCCCAACCCAGCACCAGTGCACCCTCTGCCCCTGTTGACGACGATTTTGATGTCCAGCAGGGCTTTGTAACCTGGAACGCTCCTGTTGGAAACGGACTTAAACTTGATTTCGGTAAGTTCATTACTCATGTAGGTGTTGAGGTTTTCGATGGTTACGATGGCTGGAATCAGAACTGGTCACGCGCCTTCACGTTCGGCCTCGCCATCCCGTTTACTCACACAGGTCTGCGCGCCTCCTACGATATCAATGACAAGTTTTCTGTCATGGGTGCGGTTTTCAACGGTTGGGGTGGTGGCGGTGTTTCGGATAATAACGACACCAAGTCCTTTGGCCTGCAACTGGCCTACGCTCCCATCGACTGGGTCGACTTTGTTGTGAACTACGTGGGTGGTGAAGAAACGGTAGCAGAAAATTCATGGCGGAACATTGTTGAGTTGATCACCAATATTCGCCCGTTGGATGATTTACTGTTTACCCTTAACTTTGTTTATGGTGACGAAGAAGGAACCTCGATTGCTCCTTTAGCGGGAGATTCCCAATGGTGGAGTTTTGTCGGGTATGCCCGCTATGATTTCAACGACTGGTTCTCCATGAATCTGCGTGGCGAACACTTGAATGACCAGGATGGATTCGCAACTGCGGTGGCAGGTCAGGAGCTTTGGGCACTCACCGTTACCCCGGAGTTCAGGGTCCACCAGAACATGGTGATTCGTCTGGAATACCGACATGATGAATCTAACCTCCTGACTTTCGATGATGAAAGAGTACCGGAGGATAGTCAGGACACGGTCGCGGTCAACGCACTGGTCCATTTTTAGTCAGAAACAGTTAAAATACCGATCAAATCCCGGGAGATTTTTCTCCCGGGATTTTTTTGTTGGACGGCACAGCTTTATTCCCTCCATCCAGAAGGATACAATGGAACATTAAAAGTTCCTGTTTGAAGCAGGTATCCTAACTGTTCTCCAATCCACGAATTTTTTGCTTCAATAAACCAAAAACGGTAGCCCTTTCATGCTGAGCCCGGATCAGAAACAAATTGTCACCTTGATGTTTTTAAACGGAATACTGTTTCTTAGCCTGAACGTCATCGCCCGATCTATCGTGTTTCCGGGTCCAAGGAAATCGAAAAGAATGGGCTACATTTTAATTTTGATCGCAGTGCTTTCCATGGCGTTCACCTGGGAATACAGGCTAATGACAGGAATGTCATTTTCGGTTACCTGGGCTCGCAATATTTTACTTGGGGGATTTGCCGTTCCTGTTTTTTTTATCTCTCTGGTTTACTACCGCATTATGAAGAATCGGGCGGAATCACAGAACAGGAGAAAACCTGATGCCATCGATTGACCTGAGAAGCGACACCGTTACCCAACCCACAGATGCCATGCGCGAAGCTATGGCCAAAGCTAATGTTGGGGATGATGTACTTGATGAGGACCCAACCGTTCACGAGTTGCAGGACCTGGCAGCAGATATGCTGGGAAAGGAAGCGGCGCTGTTTGTTCCCAGTGGGACCATGGGAAATCTGATCAGCGTACTCGCTCACTGCGGACGTGGAGATGAAATCCTTTTAGGTGACCGCAGTCATATTTTTCTAAACGAAGTCGGCGGTGTTGCGGCATTCGGCGGTGTTCACCCACGGACTCTGCCCAATGAGTCGGACGGAACTTTGCCTCTGGACTTAATTCGGCAATCTGTCCGTGCGCCTGACTTGCACTACCCTCCAACCCGGCTTCTCTGCCTCGAAAACACCCATAATTATTGTAACGGTTCACCTCTTTCCGGAGATTACATGAGGGAGGCCAAACTACTGGCTGAACAAACCGCATTAAATGTTCATCTGGATGGGGCTCGGTTATTCAACGCTGCTGTTGCGCTGGGTATTGATGTTAAGGACCTCACCTGCCATGTAGATTCTGTAGTGGTTTGTTTGTCCAAAGGATTGTCGGCTCCTGTGGGTTCACTTATGGCTGGGAACCACGATTTCATCGACTGTTCAAGAAAGCTCAGGAAAATGGCGGGGGGAGGCATGCGCCAGGCCGGTCATCTTGCAGCAGCCGGGCTGATTTCTTTAAAAGAACAGGTTCATCGTTTAGGCGAAGACCACCAGAATGCCAAAACCCTGGCTGAAGGAATTGCGGCAATAAAGGGCCTGGCCATCAATACGGATGAGGTAAAAACAAACATTATTTTCTTTAAAATGGAGAACACAGGTATCAGTCCTGGTAAGTTTGTGGGGCTTTTGAAAGAGAACGGTATCCTGATCCTTGAAATCGAACCCTTCGTCTTTCGTGCTGTGACTCATCGCCAAATAACCCCCGAATTGATTTCAAGGGCCCTGGATGTTATGCAAAGGGTGCTAAAAACGAACAAATAACATTCACCTGGTTTATTGACGTACAGGAAAAACAAGGCTAGAATCATTCTTTAACAATTTGCAAAAAAGGAAGCTCATGCAGGAAATTCTTGAACTGGAAAAGAAAGCACTGGACGTCGTCAAAAGCCGTTACCTCCTTTGTATTCTGGTATCCCAGAGGATTCACCAATTGGAAAAGGGTGCCCAGCCTGTCATTGAAGGTGACGATATTGAAATAGATTCTCCTAAACGGTATTACCAGTTGGCCCTCCGGGAAATATATGAGGGGAATATGGATTTGGAACAAATCAGCAATTAAGGTTTAAAATGCCAACATAAGTCAGGGACGTTCCTACCCTTTAAAATAATTAAAAGCCTGCCCAATCAGGGCGGGCTTTTTTTTGTCCACTCCGGCTCCCAATATTCAGGAATAGCGCCAACCCTTTTAAAAGTTGGAGGGCCTCCCTTTGCTTCACTGCTAAAACCCAAAACCTTGCGTGACTTTGGCAGTTAAATAAAAATAAAAAAAGGCCCACCTTTTCAGGTGGGCCTTTCTATATGCTATGACCTTTAAGGTCATTTCATTTTACTTCCAGGTGCCATCTTTAACCATATCTCTGGTTCGCTTGGTCATGCGAACAAGCCAGAGCTGAAAACCAAAGAAGGCAATTGCCATGATAGGTGGCATGTAGTTCAAAGATGCTGGCAATGCCGGCTCCAGAATGGTGTAAACCCAGGTGGAGATGGCCATATGCTCATCATGCTCTTTGTCAAAACCAGACCACTGCATGAAAGAAACCGGTACATAATTTGCTATCGGAAACTGAACATCAGTTTTGTTCGGGTTTTCAGTGGACAAAGAACGCTTGAACATAATTTTGACACGTCCTTGATGAAACTTGGATTGAACAATTTCAACCCCGCCCGGTGTTTCCTTGGGCTCAACCGCATCAAATCCATGGCCTACAAGTTCCTTCACACTGATGTCAAGATCGTAACCAGCGGGATTGGGAGCATTGGTAGGATTGTAATCCTTGGCCATGAAGTTGGCTTTCCAAATGTCTACAGGCTTCTTGGAATCACCATAGATGAAGTAGGGTTTTTCCGCTCCAAACAGATCTTCCAACTGACCAGGCCATTGCATGGCAACACCGTCAGGAAACTCAGGATCAGTTGAAAGGAAGCGGTCGTGATATTCAACCAGATAGTACACAGCCTGCTCTTCATCAGACCAGCGTGACATTACCCAAAGGTTATCAACTTTGGGGTCAAAATTACGCTCACCACGAGTGATCTGACCGCCCATCGCGATGTAATGCCAAAACTGGTCACCACCGTTATTGACGTATTCTTCAGATCGTTCGTAGCCTGGAAGACGATCATCATGCTCAGGAGCTTGCCACATGGGATCATCCATATTCGGAGCTACAGGACCTACCGTGTACTTTGATTTAATCAGGAAGTCAGTGACCGGCTTGTTTACCAACGGGTCAATATTCTTCCTGGGACAAAGCGAATTCACAAATGCAGCGAGTTGCCAGCGTTCTTCAGGAGTGATTTTTTCCCGGAAGTTCGGCATCGGAGTACCGTTGATTCCGGTTGAGATCGTCCTGACAACGTTAAAAGGATCAAAGGCATTCCGACGGCTTCCCCGGAAATTCCAGCACTGAGTCCAGTCAGCGGCAACAATCGGAAATCCCCAGTCATCTTTCATAGTGGGGTTACCATCACCGCGGCCTTCACCACCGTGACACTCAAAACACTTGTTTTTCTTAAACAGTTCCGCACCAGCAGAAATAGCTTCTTCAGGAACCCCGGTAAAATAAGGGCCAGTTACTCCCCACGGGTTTTCCCCATTTTTCTGCCCACCCCAGTCCATGACTTCCATATCTTCATCTTCATCCTTGAAGTCGCGATCCTGAACCAGTGACTTGACAAACTGAACAACTGCCTTGACGTCAGCATCGGAGAGAACCTCACCCCAAGCTGGCATAGCAGATCCGGGAAGTCCATTTTTCACTGTTCTTTCCAGATCTTCATCCCGAGGCAGCTGACCGGAGTCAGTCCAACGGATTTTAAATGTACCCTGGATAAAGTTACGTGGACGGGTGAACAACCGGTCCGCAGATGGACCGTCTCCTCCGCCCTCTACTCCATGGCACCAGACACACCTTTTAAAATAAACCTTTTTACCGTGTTCAAGCTTGTCTTCCTGAATTGGCTCCGGCACTCCTGCCAGTGCTACCGAAGGAAGCACCAGCATCATTGCCATTCCAAGAAAACCGAGAACAGGTTTGATTGATTTTTTGTTAATTGTCATGATTGCCTCTTTAGATCCCTATTTAAATTGGTAACAGAGTTAAAGTTAAGGTTAATGGCCGCCGCCACCTTCTCCACCAGAAGATGACTCTTCATCGAAGGTTCGCGGATGCCAGCCTGTGTACCAGTATTCAAACAGGACGACCTTCCAGATTTGTTCCGTTGTTAAATGTTCTTCCCATGGGGGCATTGCTGAAGACCAGGGGGTGGACTCATTCGGTAAACCAGGCCCACCTTTGGACACCCTCCAGAAGAGGAACGATTCACGAAGCATGGCGATGGTTCCCGGATCGACAAAGTTTGCCGGAGTCGGGTTGAATACGTGGGAGAACATACCCAGACCATTCAACTGGTCACCATGACAATAATGACAATTTTGGAAGAAGACAGTTCCACCCTCAGTTACATACTTCATGTACTCGACAGATTCTGCATCGAGGAAGGGAAACTTACCCTCTACCGGAAGGTGAGTTCCACCCTCATAGTAGTTATCCTGCTCATCCACCCGATAAGGATTTTGCAATCCTTCCAGAGTGTATGTCTTTCCATGAACCTTGGTCGTAGCTGGAGGCGCAGGATGCACAGTACGCAACTCCACCGGCTCTGGATATGTGGGATAAATAAACTTGTAGGTACCCATACCAACCAGCACCGGGAGCGCAGCAAACACGATATAACGGGCAATTTTAAATTCACCTGTAATCGTTTTCACAATTGGTTCCCTGAATTCCGCAAATGTTTTGGAATCCTGCGAAATATAAAGGAAGGTACCAATGGTCCACAGCATCATGTAAGTGATGAACAGGGTCCACGGAACGTGTGGGTACAGAATTTGATCATAAAAGTAAAAACCCAGTCCCCAGACATACGCCGCTTTCATAGTCATCACGGGAGAAAGCCTGAGAATCAGGTTCACTGCAATTATCGATAGCACCAGAACTATAAAGAAGGCGTACCGATTGAAAATCATGGTGGGCTCCTTGGGAAGGAACATCGGCTTTACCCCAAAATGCAAGGCAAGCGCCACACCTAATGTAACAATAAGACTTAAAAAGGTTTTGTTCATTTTGTCCTTCTCCTTTAACCTTCGGAGCCTGCTTCAGTATTACTAATGAAATCAACTAGTTTATTTAACGCATTTACAGACAGTTTACTACCAAAGTCCTGCGGCATAACACCATCAGGATAAGGCTCACCCTCTTCCTCGTTCATAACAATGTACACACTTGGATTGAGGATAGATTCCTGAACATATTCCTTGGTAGTTTTTGCAGTACCTTCATAGCGCGCGTCTTTCATGCGACTTGGAGCGTTAGTTTTTTCATGCAGCTTCGGACCCAGCGCCCCAACCGCACCCTCAACTCCAGGAATGGTGTGGCACAGCGGACAACCAAGGATATTGATTATCTCCTCGGGAGTTTCATCACCCGTCACAAACAACGGAGCTTCTCCGCCATCATCCGCCGGAGCTTCTTCTGCGGCAGCGTCATCACCAGAGGGTAGAGGAACCGTTACCTTGGCAAATTCACCCGGGGTGTCTTTCGACTGCAACCAGGCAATTACCGCATTCAATTCAACCGGACTCAGACTGATCGGCGGCTTATGGATCAGAGGCATAGGACTGATCGTATCACCCTCTTTACCATACCCTTCAACCACGTAACATGAAGGACACATCAGGGATTCACGAAGATAATCTTCCCCATTAAAGTCCGGGGATCCACCTCGTCTGTATTCCTCAGGAACCTCTTCAGCCTTACCTTTAACTATCCCGGAACCACCATCTTTAACTCCGACCGCAATAGGACTATTTAAATAACGGTCCTCTTTAATCCGAGTATGACTACGCTCCTCAACACCGAACAAGTTGGGACAACGACCGATGTTATCACCTGGATCAAATGTATGGCACAAGGGACACTGCCCCTTACCAATTGATTTCTGACCAGCGACCTGTTTCGCACTAAAAACAATAACGCGCCCCATATCGACAAAGTCTTCCATTGTGATATCCCCGGTGATCACAGCACCCCCCTTGGGAGGGGGGTCTGAACGCTGCTGCGGAAGCCAGTTGGTATAACCAGCCAAAAGGATAGAAATGGTTGAATAGAAAAATGCCGCCCTGACAATCGGAGGTGACTGATCCTCAACATCATTTCCCTTGAAGAACAGCCCCCAAGCCAGCAGGAGAAAAAACACCGTCAAAACCTGCCACCTGATGTAACCCAATTGCTCCTGCTGATTCAGGTCGAACATGTGATTAGTTTGATACAAACTCAGAAGAATAAAGGCACCAAAAATGATACCCCATTTCTGAGCGTTCACCCCCGGGCGAGCCCGGCAGTTTTGGATTACGTTAATAAAAACGTAAACCGAGAACAATGTGAACATAATAGTCACAAATGTCCACAAGATATCCTGTTGCTCTGGAAGCATTCCTAATCTCCTCTCTTAAGCCAAAATGCTAATGGATCAGTTAGTCCTTACTGCTGCTGCTGAGCTGGCACAGGAACTCCTTGAGGAGCCGCGCTCTCAACTTTCTTCTTACCGGTCAGACTACCGACCCAGAAGACGATTACAAACTGCACCCAAACAAACAGGGCATTAAAGGTCAAAATCTTGCCCGCCTCACCAATGGTCAGGGTGTAAGCATCTGGCGAGTTGTCGCGCAACACTTCAGTAACATGCCAGAAAAGACGGACGGCAGAACGGATATACCCCATGAGACCCATCAACCAGGTGAAGGAAATCGCCAGCAAAAAGATGGCGTATGTCGCAACACGGGATTGAGTTCCCCATTCAATATCACCATAAGACTCAGAGTCTTTAAACATAGAGATATTGATCGCTGTACCAGCGAACAGGGTGGTAAGGGTAGTAGTCACCTGCGGTACTGACAAACCAACACGTTGGTTAGCCGGCAGAAAGTAACCATAAACCCCGAGATAAACAATGTTACAGGCAGCACCCACGAAAATCGCACCAAGCCAGCAGTTACCAATGGTAGCCCACTTGACCGTGATTTTCTTGTTTGCCCGTTGATACAACAGAAAGCAGAAGATCGTGGTTGTGATCATGAGATTAACAGCCGTATTTTTGGCCGACATAACCCCAAAGTGACCAACAACAGGATGCTGAGCACCCCCCATCTCTTTCAATTCAGCAGGGGTCATTACGATAGTATGAGGCGTCATCCAGGCCGTAAAACATACGATCAGGACAAGAACCATATACTTACAATACTTCATGTAACGGTGCGAACCGCGCACCCTCGCCATCGAGTTATGCAGATACGAATTCGCCCCGAAGAAGAGCAACCCGATCATAACCGCCTGGATAATGAAGAGCCAGGCCATGATTCCACCCATCAGGGTAATACCCATTTGCTGACGGAACGCGTACACCTCTTTCATCAGCCAGTAACCAGCAAACGGAAGAGGAATCAAACCAAAAATCGCGATAAACATCGCGATATAACAAACCCAGTCGTAATGCGCTTTTTCTTCCGGTGTTTTTGCGGTCAGATAATGGTAAGCCGCATAGGCACCAACAATACCACCACCAAACACGATATTACCCAGGATGCGATGCACCCCTACCGGGTTCCAGAGGGTGGAGTGAATAACATGCCAGATGTTACCCAGAAAACGACCCTGCTCATCGATTCCACCCGGCGCCTGCATAAAGGTCGCCCAGGAATTCGCCAGATACATCAGAACGGTACCAATCAGGTTCAAGAGAACCGACAGCGAACAATGAATCCACTTCAGGAACGGGTCATGCTTCATTTTTTCCCAGCCATAGTAGTAAACATAAAGAACACCACTTTCAGCCAGGAACATGAGAGCATAAACGTGCATTACAGGACGGAAGATTCCGGCCATATACTTGAAGAACCCGGGGAACAGAGTAATAAAGGTAAACAGCAACACACCACCCAGGATCGCAGTCCAGGAGTATGCCGTCAGAGAAACCTTCATTAGATCCTGCGCCAACCGATCATACTTTTCAGACAGCACGGGGTCACTTTCACGAGTCCGGATTCCGATAAACTCGATCAACATACAGAAGATCGGAACCGCCAGCACGAAACTACCAAAGTAGAGATGCTGCTGATTGGCAATCCACAGCAGAATCCGGCTCGGCGCGAAATCGTAATTATTGTAATCATTCGGACCCAAATCCGGAGCTGGGGCACCGCTGACCGGACCTTTCAGAGGATTACCCTCCCAGTCCTTATAGAAAACGTCCTGGCTCCATTCGATAGCCGGCTCGCCTTCTCCTTCGCCCTCAGCCCCCTCCTCTGCCAGAACCTCCTTCGCGAACGCCTGCTCAGCGAAAGCCTGTTCTGCAAAGACCTCCTTGGCACTCGCAACATCCGCCATCAGACCATTGACTGCAAATGCAGCCAGGGCCAAAAACATAGCGAAAGGCAGCGCCCGGAGTTTGTTCATTTTCGTACTAACCATTGTCTGACCTCCTTAAAGGTAAGATCTTTAAAATCCTAGTGTTTGAACAGTTTTTATTCAAAATTTTGCAAACACCCACTCAAATAAAGGCAATTTATACTTACTCAAAACCACCCCGCAGGGAGCACAACCATAGCCCACCCTTCTGCGTACCCCCCAGAAAAACAGGCCACATAGCCGCTAACGAGTTGATTTCACAAGTCTTTTTAAACGCAAGGGGTTACCCCTCACTCAGGCCTTACAAGCCCAATCCGCCGATATTTATCATGCCTCCTGAATCATGTCAAGAAATTTTCCAAACCATGGCTTTAAAACGTCTTTTCAGGATTTTTCACCCTCAAGGCGTAGCGATACAGCACGGGCATGGGCATCCAGCTTTTCCATATTCGCCAGGATCTGACAGGCAGCCCCCAAATCTGAAAGGGACTTTTCAGTACACTCAATCAAACTTGTTTTCTTGACGAAGTCGTAAACTCCCAGTGGTGACGAAAATCTCGCCGTACCGCTGGTTGGGAGCACGTGATTAGGACCGGCAAGATAGTCCCCAATCGCCTCGGGGGTGAAATGGCCCAAAAAAATAGCGCCCGCATTATGAATTCTGGGCAACAACCCCCTTGGGTCTTTCACGGCAAGCTCCAGGTGCTCTGCTGCAATCCGGTTAGCAATATCCACTGCCTGATCAAGGGATTCCGTCACAAGGAGTATACATTTAGTAGCCAACGACTGTTCAACGATATCCTTGCGTTTCAATTGCTTCTTTTGAACCTCCAGCTCCTTCAAAACAGCATGGGCCAATTCTTCACAAGTCGTGACCAGCAAGGGGACAGCCTCCTCATCATGTTCCGCCTGGGACAGCAGATCCGCCGCGACAAAGCCAGGACGGGCACTTTCATCAGCCAAAACCAGGATTTCGCTGGGCCCGGCAATCATATCGATGTCGACTCTCCCAAACACCATCCGCTTGGCAAGTGCCACATAAATGTTTCCAGGCCCTACAATCTTATCAACCTGCGGCACTGTCCGGGTCCCAAAAGCCATTGCCGCAACGGCCTGGGCGCCTCCTATTTTAAATATTCGGTCTACCCCAGCCAGATCCGCCGCTACAAGCGAATGTGGGCTGGATTGCCCATCTGGCGTAGGGGAACACATAACCAGAGTCCCCACCCCTGCAACCCGGGCTGGAATCGCGTTCATTAATACGGAAGAGGGATAGGCGGCCTTTCCACCAGGCACATAAAGCCCCGCTACAGCCAGAGGCCGTATCATTTGCCCCAACCCCGTCTCCCCGTCCTGATAGTCCCAGGAATCCTGTTTCTGCTTTTCGTGGAATTCCCTCACTCGATTGGCTGCCAGCTTAAGAGCATCCAACTCTTCAGGCTTTACCAGCTTATAGGCCTGTTCGACTTCTTCCCGCTCGACTTCAAGCTCATCTATTGCAAAGGATGCCCGATCAAACTGGTTGGTATAACGAAGGAGAGCCGCGTCGCCTTCATGCTGGACTGCGGTGATGATTTCGCGAACCACTTTGTCTTGTACACCAAAATCGACTTCGCAACGATTCACCAGTTGTTCTATGGTTTCATTAAAATCAGGATCAGAGTATTTCAGTATTTTCATCTTGTGTTTTATTACAGGTTAAGTTTTTCAATAACACTCTTGGTAGTTTTCCCGCCTTTAAGCCCAGCGTGTTCCATCAAACCAAGATGCGTTTCCAGAAAGAGCAAATCTTGCGGAGTGTCTACGTCATACCAGGGAGGCAAAAGAGTTAAAGAAGCTCCGCATTCTTTCACCTTTTCCAAGGTGGAAAACAAGACCCGATCAGTGCCCCAGTCTACCCCTTCAAATACATCTGTCACGTTACCGGACATGCCAATCAAATAATAGCCGCCGTCTGTACTGGGCCCCAGAACAAGGTCTGACCTGGATTCCAATGCCGTCCGAAGGTATTCGATGGGCAGGGTTGGACTGTCTGACCCTATGATGACCACGTTCTCGTAGCCTTCACTAAAACGTTTCGCAAAGGCTTGGTGCATCCGCTGCCCAAGATCAACGCCTTCCTGCTCGACAACATTAAATCCGCAGGATTTGAAACGGTCAAAATAATCCGCCCCCTGACTGGAATGAATGGAAACGAAGCAATCTACATTTTCGAGTTCCATTAACTGCAAGCGGGCATCTTCCAGAAAGGCTTCATAAATCCTGCAAACCGTATCAGCATCCCATTTAGATTGTAACCGGGTTTTCACCTCTCCGGGAACAGGATTACGCGCAAAAATGATTATGGCCTTTGGGTTGGTTCGACTCATCGGGAAAGACTGGAGTGGACAAAACTGTTTGACTCCCTAACAGCGTCGCCATAAAATTCAGTTTGCAAGTTCACTGTCTAAATCCGGAGGGAATTCATTATTCAAGGTTGGGAAGTTTCGATATTCTACTGGATAGACCATCATTTGCAAAGCCGAATGCTGGACGCTTTTATGATCTTTGTTACAGAAACAAGATCCTGGGTGATTCCGGCCGCAATGTCCGTAACCGGTCTGTTTGTTGTGAAGGGAAAAAAAGCCTGGCCTATTCTCATTGCCATTGGTCTGGCTGTTTGCCTGAACGATTTTATCTGTCACTCGCTTCTGAAAGAAATGTTCCAACGCATCCGGCCTTGTCAGGCAATTGAATTGCCTCACGCCATTTACAACTGTTCCACCAGTTTTTCCTTCCCTTCAAATCACGCCAGCAATAGCTTTACTCTGGCCACGTTGATTGCCTTGTTGAATCGCAACATCGCGCCGTTAACGTTTACTCTTGCGGGGATGGTCTCAATCTCCAGAGTTTACCTCGGAGTTCATTACCCGACGGACATTCTAGGAGGAGCGACCTGTGGTATAGTTATGGGATATTTTGGATTTCTTTTCTACCAGAAAATCTCACCCTTTTTCTGGCCTTCTCTCCAGTCAGGAACATGCACCCAACCTTTGAAAAAATCCTCATCGTAAAGTTGAGTTCGCTTGGAGATATTGCACACAGTCTTCCAGTCCTTTGCTCTCTCAGAAAAAACTACCCAAAGGCGCATATTGCCTGGGCTGTAGAATCCAAGTTCAGCGACTTTCTGGAAAACCATCCCGACCTCGATGAAATCATCGAAGTGCAGACCCAGAAATGGCGACGGCACTGGACCCCCTCAAGCTTTATGGAAGCCTGGGGATTGATAAAGTCCATCCGCGAAACAGAATTCGATCTGGTTATCGACTTGCAGGGCCTGATAAAAAGCTCGCTCATCACCGGCTTTTCCGGGGTGGCGAAACGTCTTGGTTTTCAAAAAAATGATTGCCGGGAACCACTGAGCGCCTGGGCCACTAATATCAAAGCCCCCGGGACTGGACACATCCCGCATATCATTGATAAAAATATGGCACTACTGGAACCTTTGGGAGTTTTTCGGGAAGAACCGCGCTTCAGAGTAACAACCTGCAAAGAAGCCAGCCTTTACATCGAACAGCAGTTGGCGCCCACATTAAAAGGCGAGACAACAAAGCCGGTTGCCCTGCATGCCGGGGTAGGCTACCCAACCAAAGCCTGGCCTCTTGAACGATTCGCCGCTCTTGCCGATCACATCCATCGTGAATTTGACGCCCCTATTCTTTTGACCTGGGGACCGCAGGACCGCGATCGGGCCGAAGGCATTGGAAAGTTAATGAAAGAACCTTTTGCCCTTGCTCCGGAAACTGCTTCATTGCAACATGCGCTGGCGTTGTATCAGAAACTGCGGTTGTTCATTTGTGGTGATACCGGCCCGCTCCATCTTTGCGTTGCATTGAATATCCCGACCGTTTCAATTTATGGCCCGACCGACCCGGCAAGAAATGGCCCGTATGGGCCTATCCATGAAGTTCTGGTCAAACCCCAGGAGTGCAGCTTCTGTTTCAAGCGGACCTGCCCCACAGAAATGGAATGCATGAAAGCCGTCGAGGTTGAAGACATGCTCACGGCGGTACGCCGGAGACTGCAGCTTGCGGCAGGCGCTTCAACATCAGGGCTCACAGAAGGAGACATTTATGGCACTTGATAACGAAATGATCGAAATCCTTCTCTGCCCTCAATGCAAGGGCGGGCTTATCGCGACTGAAAAAAAAGACGGCTTGATCTGTGAAGCGTGTCGCCTGGTCTACCCTATTGTGAAAGACGATATCCCCATCTTGCTGGTTCATGAAGCCGCACCTTACACCCCCTCATCTTCAAACGAATAAATTTAAATTGAAGGAATCACACTGTGTCTAAAGATCTCCATACACCTTCGGCCTCTCAAGGAATTGTCATTGAGGAGCCCTTACTTTTTGAAATCGGATCATCAGGGAGAAAAGGTTACTCTTTAAGTCAATTTCCCTCAGCAGAAAGCAATATAAGCCAATTACTGCCACCAGAAGAAATACGCGACGAGATTGAGGGCATGCCCGAGTTGTCTGAGCTGGATGTAGTCCGCCATTTCACCCGGTTGTCACAATGGAACTTCAGTGTCGATGGAAATTTTTATCCCTTGGGTTCCTGTACCATGAAGTACAACCCGAAGCTCAATGAAGACATGGCACGCCTGTCTGGTTTCTCCGATCACCATCCACATACGCCGGAAGCCTGTTCCCAGGGCAGCCTGAAGCTCATGTTTGAGTTGCAGGAGTATCTAAAAGAAATAAGTGGCATGGACCATGTCACGTTGCAACCTGCAGCAGGCGCTCAGGGCGAGATGACTGGCATTTTGTTGATCCATGCCTATCTGTCTTCAAAAGGGAATCCGCGAAAAAAAATTCTCATGCCGGACTCCGCCCATGGAACCAACCCGGCAAGTTCCGCTCTCTGCGGATATCACGTTGTGCAGATCCCGTCCAACGAACAAGGGTTAATCGATCCTTCACAAATTGACCGGTTGATGGACGAAGACACCGCAGCCATCATGCTGACCAACCCCAACACACTCGGAATGTTTGAAAAGGACATCATGCAAATAACTGAAATTGTCCATAGCCGAGGCGGACTTGTTTATTGTGATGGAGCCAACCTGAACGCATTGATGGGAGTTGCACGAATCGGGGATATGGACATTGATCTCCTCCATTTCAATTTGCACAAAACTTTTTCCACTCCACATGGGGGCGGTGGGCCGGGTGCAGGCCCGGTGGGCACAAAAAATATTTTCGAACCTTTTTTACCTACACCAGTCATTGAAAAATCCGAAGGACGATTCAAAATAAATCGAGATCGCCCGCAAAGCATCGGCAAAGTAAAGAATTTTTTCGGGAACTTCGGGATGCTCGTTCGAGCCTACACGTATATAAGATCACTTGGACCTGATGGAATTAGACGAATCAGTGAAATGGCCGTACTCAATGCGAACTACATCAAGGCCTCACTGAAAGAGCATTACCACCTTCCTTTTCCCGGGCCAAGTCTGCACGAAGTAGTATTCAATGATCGTGAACAACTAAAAAATGACGTAAAAACAACCGATATTGCAAAGACACTGATCGATTTTGGGTTCCACCCACCCACCATCTATTTTCCATTAATCGTCAAGGGCGCGCTGATGATCGAGCCCACCGAATCTGAATCCAAAGAAACACTGGATCATTTCATTGACGCCATGAAATCGATAGCAGGATTAGCCCGTTCCGAACCAGATGATTTCGCAAACCGACCTGTCATGTCCAAAATATCTCGGCCTGATGAAGCCACCGCTGCACGAAAACCAAAATTGCGTTGGACAAATTCTTGAAAATTTAGATTCTCGAGTTGATTATAAATAGCAAGGACCCTGCGATGGTGCTATACTTAACTCGGCTGGGTAAGGCTACGTTCTCCGTGGTCTATTGAGGCATTAGCCTCGCCCGGCTATTTTTTTTGTTCATTTCAAGAGGTATTTTCAAATGTATTTGCTCTATGTAGATCAGTCAGGAAACCCCCTCGATAATAATGATGATTATTTCGTACTCGGTGGTGTTGCCCTGTTCGAAAGAAAAGTTTACTGGGTTAACGAAGCGGTAGATGATTTAACGGAGAACCTGTTTGGCCCGGACTACAAAATAAGCTTGCGCGCCCAGGCGATCAACTCGCATAAATATGATCCCTGGCATTCAATGCCAACGGACCAAAGACTCGCAGTACTTGCCGACCTTTGTGAAATCACATCTCAACCGGATCTGGTTTTATTTGGTGTTGCCGTCGACAAAGATTTCGCGCCAGATCCTGTTGCCCGTGCTTTTGAAGAAATCTGCAACCGGTTCGACCTGTTCCTTAAAAGGCTGCACGCTCAGGAAAACACCCAGCGTGGTCTCATCATTTTTGAGCGTTCGAAATACGAACAAACACTCGCACCATTCATCACAGAGTACAGGAACCAGAACACACGTTTTGGTCAGGTTAAAAACTTTGCAGACGCTCCTGCTTTTGCAGACTCAAACGGCACACGCCTGCTCGATCTTGCTCATCTTGTTTCCTACGCCATTTACCGCCGGTACCAGCGTGCCAACACGATGTTGCTTGACCAGCTCATTTATAATTTTGACGAAGAAGGCGGCGTGATCCATGGCCTGGTACACCTGACCCGTGGAGCAGAAAACTGTTACTGTCCTTCCTGTCTGACCCGTGCGCGTCGTGCTCCAACGCAACCGCATCAGGAAACATTCCGACCGGGAGCAAGCGCGCCGCGTGCTAGAACAGGATCATCGGAACCAACAGAAGCGTGATGAAGGTAATGAGCACTGCGCCCACCAGATTGAGAATCACTCCAGCCTTCGCCATTTGAGGGATCGTCACCCAGCCACTGCTGAATACAATCGCGTTGGGGGGTGTGGCCACTGGCATCATAAAAGCACAGGAAACGGATAGCGTTGCCGGGACGAGTAGTATCAAAGGCTCGATCCCGGCAGCTTCAGCAGCAGAAGCAATCACTGGCAATATCATCGTTGCCGTTGCTGTATTGGATGTCATTTCCGTTAAAAACGTGAGCCCCAGGCAAAGCCCCAACACAACCATCCACAAGGGCCAGTGCTGCACACCGGCAAGATGATTGCCTATCCAGACATCAAGTCCCGTTGCACGAAAACCACCCGCTAAAGCAAAACCTCCCCCAAATAAAAGCAGTATCCCCCACGGCACCCCTTTGCAAAAAGTATCCCAGTCCAGTGCCACATTAAGTTTCTGATTTAAATCCCCGGAACTCTTTTCAGTGCGGTCAAAAAGTTTGAGCGGCACAATCATTAGAAGAAGCCCCATACCCACTGCCACCGTTGCATCGTGCGGAAAATCCGGCCAGGGCAATAATCCAGACCACCCGGGCAGCGAAAAGGACCCGAGGCTGATGGGCTTTCTGAAAATCCAGAGAAATGATGTCGTTGCAAACACGCCGGCAACAAATGACTCCGCCCGACTCATAGTCCCCAGGGAATTAACTTCCCTCTGAATAATTTGTTCAGCCTGATCTGAGGACTCCACCTGGTCGAGAGGAATAGGTGATACAAACCGGCAAAGTATCCACCAGACTAAAGGCAGAAACAAAACGACAAGAGGAAGCGCAACCAGCATCCAGGAGAGAAAAGAAATCTCCTCACGACCTGGAAATTGAAGTTTCCAGAACCCTGCAAAAATAATATTGGGAGGTGTTCCGATCAAGGTGCCGACTCCACCAATACTGGCCGAATAACCCAGCCCCAGCATCAAAACCAGCCCAAAACCGGAAATAACCATACCCTGTGCTTCTTCATCATTCTTGCCTTCAATGACCGCACACGAAGCGACTTGTCGAACGACAGCCATCGCCACAGGCAGTAATAATAAAGTTGTTGCTGTATTGGACACCCACATTGAAAGAAAAGCACAGGCCACCATGAACCCGAGAACCAGGCGTTTTAATTCTGTTCCTACAAACTGAATCACGTTTAAAGCAAAGCGTCGATGCAGACCCGCTCGCTGCATGGCGAGCCCGATCATGAATCCACCCAGGTAAAGAAAAATCAGGTGGTGCCCGTAGAACGGACCGACTTTACTGCTGGGAAGAATCCCAAGGAGGGGATACAAAACAAGAGGCAGTAAAGCAGTAACAGGAATAGGAACGGCTTCCCCAAGCCACCAGATGGCCATCAAGGCCGCCACCGCCATCATGTTGCGCGCTGGGGCTTCCAGCCCATCCGGCACCGGCATGACCAGTATCAGGAAAAACGCAACAACTCCTGTGAACAAAAAAAACAAGGAACGACGCGATTCTTTTTTTAAAGAACTGTTCATCGAAAAAGAGTCTAGCAGGCAGGTATGAGCAGGGCAAATAGAGGATCAGGTACCCTCTTCTTTTTATCAAACAAACTGTCCCGAAAAGTAAAAAGGCAGGCCCTGAAAATCCAGGACCTGCCTCGATACTTGCTGCTTAACCCGGATTATAAGTCAATCCGGCTGGCTTAATGAATCCCTCCTAAGGCTGAGGTGCCGGTGGAGGAAATTCATAAGCTATTGCTGCCAGATGCAACTCGAAATCTTCTACCGGAATAGAACCATCTGGAACTGCAACAGATGACGGGTGGAAGACCTCAACCTGATAGGCATACCGTTCATTGTTCACAGGCGCGCCTGCTGGAACCGCAATACTCAAAGTTCCGGTCGCATTGCTGGAAATTTCAGCCAGCGGTGTCGCAGGTGTTGCGCTTCCCAACTCAAACCGCCACAAACGGTAAACCATTACCTCACTGGTTTGAGTAGTGTTTGTTACATCCACTTTGAAGCTTTTGATCACAGCTCCATGCGGGATGTTGAACGGTCCAAGAATAGCTTCCACTCCTCCATCTTCACCACTAAAAGCGCTGGCCAGGCTCGTGATGAGCACTGCATCAAAATTAGCGGAAGTGAAATCAGTTGGAGGAATGTTGGTCCAGCGAATACCGTCAAGACCAGGACCAGGAGGACCTTCCGGACCTGCCGGGCCTGCAGGACCAACTGGACCTACCGGACCTACCGGACCTTCAGGACCAGGTTCACCTTCCTGACCCTCAGGACCCTGTGGACCTTGTGGACCTGCCGGACCAGTAGCACCATCAGCACCATCAGCACCATCAGCACCTGCTGGACCCTGTGGACCTGCTGGACCTATTGGACCTGCTGGACCAGCGTCACCTTGAGGACCTTGTGGACCTGCCGGACCGGTAGCGCCATCGGCACCATCAGCACCATCAGCACCTGCCGGACCCTGTGGACCTGCGGGACCTATTGGACCTGCGGGACCTATTGGACCTGCTGGACCAGCGTCACCTTGAGGACCTTGTGGACCTGCCGGACCGGTAGCGCCATCGGCACCATCAGCACCTGCTGGACCCTGTGGACCTGCGGGACCTATTGGACCTGCTGGACCAGCGTCACCCTGTGGACCTTGTGGACCTGCCGGACCGGTAGCACCATCGGCACCATCAGCACCTGCCGGACCCTGTGGACCTGCTGGACCTATTGGACCTGCTGGACCAGCGTCACCTTGAGGACCTTGTGGACCTGCCGGACCGGTAGCGCCATCGGCACCATCAGCACCTGCTGGACCCTGTGGACCTGCGGGACCTATTGGGCCTGCTGGACCCTGTGGACCTGCGGGACCTATTGGGCCTGCTGGACCAGTAGCGCCATCGGCACCATCAGCACCTGCCGGACCCTGTGGACCTGCTGGACCAGTGTCACCTTGCGGACCTTGGGGGCCTGCCGGACCAGTAGCGCCATCGGCACCATCAGCACCTGCCGGACCCTGTGGACCTTGTGGACCTGCCGGACCGGTAGCACCATCGGCACCATCAGCACCTGCCGGACCCTGTGGACCTTGTGGACCTGCCGGACCGGTAGCGCCATCGGCACCATCAGCACCTGCTGGACCCTGTGGACCTGCGGGACCTATTGGGCCTGCTGGACCAGTAGCGCCATCGGCACCATCAGCACCTGCCGGACCTTGTGGACCTGCTGGACCAGTGTCACCTTGCGGACCTTGTGGGCCTGCCGGACCGGTAGCGCCATCGGCACCATCAGCACCTGCCGGACCTTGTGGACCTGCTGGACCAGTGTCACCTTGCGGACCTTGTGGACCTGCCGGACCGGTAGCGCCATCGGCACCATCAGCACCTGCCGGACCCTGCGGACCTTGGGGACCTGCGGGACCGGTATCACCTTGCGGACCTTGGGGGCCTGCGGGACCAGTGTTACCCTGGGGACCTTGTGGACCTTCAGGACCTGGAGGGCCCGCTGGGCCCGCCGGGCCTGGAGGACCTGGAGGGCCTTGAGGGCCAGGGGGTCCTTGATGACACCCATGACCACCGCCATGGCCGCCACCGCCGCCACTGCCACCGCCACCGCCGTGACCATTTCCGTTACTTCCTTGCGGGGTACAACCACCGCCGCCTCCGCCACCGCCACCGCCTCCGCCGCCGTGACCATCGTCATCATCATCGCCGTGGCCTCCACCACCGCCATGTCCATCATCGTCGTCATCGCCGTGGCCTCCACCACCGCCATGCCCATCATCGTCGTCATCGCCGTGACTGCCGCCTCCCCAGCCACCACCCTGACCACCGCCTCCCCAGCCGCCACTACCGTGACCGCCGCCATTCCAACCACCTCCGCCCCAGCCTCCACCGGTGGCGAATGCGGGACCTGAGGTCGCCAGCAGCATCAACACAAATATTGTGGAAATTATTCTTTTAAACATGAGCCTCTCCTCAAAGGGTTTCCCTAAGTTTTGAACTTGGGGATTATAGGAAGGGTGAAAAGGACTTGTCGAGTTTTTTTTATGTTAACCCCTTGAAAACAGGGCCAATTTCCAATGAAAAACATTGAAAACACACAGATTAAAAAAAATTAATATTAGAGGTAAATGTGATCTTTTATAGTGGAAATTGTGAGGGGATTTTTCCAAAAACACAAGGCAGACAGCCAAAGCCGCATTAAGAATATATAAGCCCTTTTAGGCTATTGATGCCTTTAAGCGTTTAAATCTGTTTTTCTTCGGAAATTCTTAAAAACTAATGGTGAGAGGATCGAGCGGGGGCGGGACCGAGAATTTTTTCCAGAACCGAGGGATTAACAATATGAGAGTCCATTCCCAATTCACGTGGAGAATAACCTAAAGCAAGCCCGACAAGTTGGGGTAAATGCAGAATTGGAATATTGGCGTCTCGTTTGCGTAATGCTTCTGCCTCCGGCTGGTAGGAATCCAGATTGAGATGACAAAGCGGGCAACCGGTCACCACCACATCGGCGCCGGAATCAACTGCATCTGCCAACGCGTTTCCCGCCATATCAAGCGATGCCTTTTTGTTCATCATAATAATTGGGAACCCGCAACACTTGGTGCGACTTTCATAGTCAACGGGAGTGGCTCCACAGATTTCAAATATCTCTTCCAGTTCACTGGGGTCATCCGGTTCATCAAAAGGGGAAAGTTCCGAGGGACGCAAAATATAGCAACCATAAAATGCGGCTGTTTTGAGGCCGGTTAGGGGTCGCACTACTTTTTCTTTCAACCGTTTTTTAGCTTCATCGGTCAACAGCACATTTGCAAAATGCTGGATCTGGATGCGGCCACCCTCAAACTGATGCCCACCATCCTGAAGAACATGATTGACCTTATCTTTATATTCTTCGTTACATTCAATTTTTTGCTCTGACTTTTTAAGATTGCCCTGACAGGTTGAGCAAATAGTGATGAGATCGAGGTTCTGCTCTTCTGCAATAGCAAAGCTACGGGCGTTGATGGCATCGGTCAATAGAGGGTTTTTTTCCTGAACAACACCGGCACCACAACAGGCCGCGCTTTTCATTTCGACAAACTCAATACCGAGTCCTTCTGCCACCTTGATAGTGGACATCATGAGTTCTCGGGTAGCACCTTTTGCGACACAACCTGTAAACAAAGCAAACTTCATTCTCCCAACTCCCGGAATATTCGTCGGACGTCTTCTACATCGTCGATATTTTTATGAATGATTGGAGGGATTTTACCCTTCAGAAGCATACGCAAACCAACCGGCACCAGCTCCATGAGCCCTTTAATATTAAAGTACCCCATTGATTCCACCGGCAGGGTGTTTTCATTGAGCCTGCCGCTATGCTTAATGGATTTAACAAAAGACAAGGCGTGGCGTGCTCCGGTGTTGTTGGTGACCCCTTCTTCAAGCGCCACTCCCATCATTTCCTTAATGCGGTCCATCGGTCTCGCCGGTTTGGGACAGCGTTCGACACATTCCGCACAGTGGGTACAATCCCAGATACCACCCGGCTCGCTAAGCTCTTTTATACGTTCATTTGTCTTCTGGTCACGGGAATCCTGCACAAACCGCTGTGCCTTGGCCAACGCCGCCGGTCCCAGGAAATTTTTATCCACCTCCAGCGTATTACAATCCGAGTAGCAACACCCACACATGATGCAGGTCGACGCATCGTCGATAAGTTTGAACTCCGCCGGGCTTTGTCTGCGTTCCTTTTCAGGCCGGTCCCCCTCTTCTTCAAGATAAGGTTTAACCTGGTTGACCTTGTCCCAGAACGGTTCCATATCCACCACCAGATCCTTGACCACAGGCATGTTGCCCATCGGTTCAATGGTGATGGTATCGCTTCCTTCTTTCAAAAGATGTTCAGCCTGGCGCTGACAAGCAAGCAACGCATGTCCGTTGGCTTTCATTCCACAGGAACCACAGATAGCACTGCGGCAGGACATGCGGTAACTGAGGGTACCGTCTTTGGTCCACTTGATATCATTCAGACAGTCCAGAAGTGTTGCACCATCCGGGATATCGTAGTCGATTTCCTCCCAGTAGGGATCAGCCTGTTTATCCGGGTTGAACCGTTTGATGCGAAAGGTCGTCATCAATAGGTCCTCTCTTTCGGTGGGTATTTTGTAATAACAACCGGTTTCTTCTCCAGCTTCAACTCATCGCCATCTTTTCCAATCATTGAATGGTGCAAAAACTTTTCATCGTTTCGTTTTGGAAAATCAGTGCGGAAATGGCCTCCCCGGCTCTCCTCACGATTGAGTGCACCGAAGGTAATAATTTCCGCCATCTTGAGCATATTGCCCAATTCGATAATTTCAAAAAGCTCCGTATTAAAAATTTTGCCCTTGTCAGTCACCTTGCCGTTTTTAAATCTCATCTGCAGGCTTTTGAGCTTCTCAAGACATTCTTTCAATCTGTCTGCATCACGGAACACCCCGCATTGTTCCATCATGGTGTCCTTCATTTCATTCCGGATGTCATTATAGCTTTCAGTCCCGGATCGTTGAAAGATCTCTTCAATCTGCTTAAGCACTCCGGCTTTTTCCCGCCCTTCATTGATCTGACCAAACCCGACGGAACGGGCGTGTTCAGCGGCTGACTTCCCTGTACGCTCTCCAAACACAGTAGCATCCAGAAGGGAATTGGTTCCGAGGCGATTGGCGCCATGGACCGAGACACAGGCACATTCGCCTGCCGCAAAGAACCCTCGAAGCGGTGTTTTGTTTTTATCCAATACCACCTGCCCGAACATATTAGTTGGAATTCCACCCATTGAATAATGAGCCGAGGGTTGAATGGGCAAAGGATCCTTGATGCAATCCACCCCAATGAAATCGATTCCCAATTGACGGATCTGAGGCAGCCGCTCCATGATTCGGGCCTCACCGAGATGCCGCAGGTCGAGAGCGATACACCCTTCACCATTCCAACCGCGGCCGGCATCGATTTCACTTTGTTCCGCTCGGGCAACGATATCGCGAGGCGCAAGTTCCATCCGTGCCGGAGCGTAAGCTTCCATGAAGCGCTCTTCCTTGCCATTCAGGAGATAACCCCCTTCACCCCGAGCCGCCTCGGAGAATAAAATTCCCTGACGATACAACCCTGAGGGATGAAACTGGACAAATTCGGGATCCTCTAACGGGACACCGGCATTAAAAGCTGCGATTGCTCCATCGGCTGTACTGGCATAAGCATTGGTGGTTATTTTAAACACCCGTCCGTATCCGCCAGTGGCAAAGATCACAGATTTGGCCTGGATAATTTCAACTTCCCCTGTCTTTACGTTGCTGACAACAACCCCGTGGCACTGGTCTTCCTGCACCACCAGAGAATGGAGGTACCATTCATTGTAGATCTTGACTTCCTTACCGCGCTTCATGAGCTGTTCATGCAAGGCGTGCAGGATGGCATGCCCTGTGCGGTCAGCGGAGAAACAGGCCCGTGGTTTGGAATGTCCGCCAAAAGAGCGTTGGGCTATTCGGCCATCGGCCATTCTCGAAAATACGCAGCCGAAATGTTCGAGTTCGTAAATAATCCGGGGGGCCGCCTTAACGTATTCTTCAACTGCGTCCTGGTCATTCAGGTAATCGCCACCCTTGATCGTATCGAACATATGCTCTTCCCAGGAGTCCTCTTCCGAGTTACCCAGTGAAGCCGCAATTCCACCCTGGGCAGCACCAGAATGGGAACGCGAGGGATAGACTTTGGTGAGAAGCCCGACACTCAGGCCATCACAACACTCGATAGCCGCCCTCATCCCAGCAAGACCGGCTCCAACTATTAAAACATCGTGCTTAATCACAGAATTTTAAACCTTTCCCGAAAGACGCATCACCTTAATCGACCTTTTCCATTCACCAACCTTGCGAGTTTGCCTCGACCAATTCACGACGGCCTCAAAACCATGGTCAATTGTTTCAAGAAAACAGGCTGAATTCGGTTGGGAAATAAAGAACACGTTAGGCTAGAAACAGGTTTTAAACAGGCGGACATTGAACCACTTGGGCAGGTATCGTGTCAAGAGAAATGGCACAGGATTCAGGACATTACAGGTGCTTGCCCATAACTTTTTCACTGTTTTGAACGTTTTGGGAAAACGATTGGAGCCTATACCGAACCCTGTGTAGTATAAACCCTCCGCCTAAGGAAAAGGGGCGAAATATTGAGTATTAACAAGAAGAACTCAATGCATTCACAACACAGATGGGTGACGGCTATATAGGATAACGGACTTTAAACCCTATTTTTAAAGGTGCCTTTAGCCCGTTATGGTGTTAAGATTGTACTTTATTCACCCTTCCGCAGCAAATAGTCGTTTACTGTTCCTGCCTGTTAATCTGGAGTTCCACTTGGAATCATTAAAGTTCGAGTCACTTCCCCTACCCGACCTGTTGATGCAGGGAATCCAGGAAGCGGGGTTTACCGAATGCACCCCCATTCAGGCGCAGACCCTTCCCCTGACCCTTGAGGGAAAGGATGTTGCGGGCCAGGCCCAAACTGGTACAGGGAAAACTGCAGCATTTCTAATCGCCATTTTTGCCCACCTTCTGAAAAAACCACGATCAGAGGAAAAGGACCGAGGCTGGATTGCACCCCGGGCAATGGTGATTGCCCCCACACGCGAGCTGGCCAGGCAAATTGAAATTGATGCCACGATGCTGGGGAAATATTGTGGACTCAAGGTGGTCTGTATTTTCGGTGGCATGGATTACGAAAAACAAAAACGCCAGATTCAGGGCGGTATCGACCTGCTTATTGTCACACCGGGAAGACTGATCGATTTTTACAAACAAAAACTATTCAGCCTTAAATCGATTGAAGTGCTGGTCATAGATGAAGCCGACCGCATGTTCGACATGGGATTCATTTCCGATATCCGCTACATCCTGAGAAACACCACTAAATTTGACCAACGACTGTCGATGCTGTATTCGGCAACCCTCAATTTCCGAGTCATGGAATTGTGTTACGAACACATGAATGATCCGGTTCCGATCAAAATCAATCCTGAAAAGAAAGTGGTCGACCAGGTCAAGCAATGGCTGTACCACGTGGGTAGCCATGAAAAGTTTCGCCTCCTACTGGGCATTTTAAAGAAGGAGGGTGGAGAAAAAATCCTGATTTTCACCAACACCAAATGGGAAGCTGAGAAACTTGAGCTTAAGCTTAATTACAATGGTTATCCCTCAGGTGTCATCAGTGGCGACCTGCCGCAACGCAAACGTATCTCTATGCTGGACAAATTCACCACTGGCGAGTTGCCCATCATGATCGCGACTGATGTCGCTTCACGTGGTCTACATATTGATGGGGTAACTCATGTTATCAACTACGATCTGCCTCAGGATTCGGAAGATTATATTCACAGGATTGGACGCACCGCTCGGGCTGGCGCAAAGGGAGATGCCATCAGTCTCGCATGTGAGGACTATGCTCTGAACCTTGAACGAATTGAAGAGGCGCTGGAAAAACAGATACCGGTGGAATGGCCAGAAGAAGAAATGTTCATTGAAGAAAAAGAAGGCACCCCAAAAGCCCCACCACGCAAAAAATTCAACGGATCCCGGGATGACCGTAACCGTCGGTCGGGAAACTCAAGCTCTTCAGGAAAACCCCGGGGATCCCAGGGCAGAGGCCGTTCCCGCAATTCTTCCTCTGGAAAAAAAAAGTCGAGCAGGCCACCACACAGAACCAAAAGCTCATAAGTTGAAAGTTGAACCGGCCTTCCCGTGTCAGCTGCGGTTAACTGGCATCGCTCCAAACCATGATATAAAATCCATTACAATAGTGTCTTAAGTTCATCTTCTCCAATTACAAGCACCCCCAGTTTTGCCGCCTTTTGTGCTTTCGATCCAGGGTCTGATCCCGCCACAACAAAGTCTGTTTTACCCGACACAGAAGAGGTGACTCTACCGCCTGCATGCTGGATTTTCTGTTTGGCCTCTTCACGGGTCATGGTTTTCAGAGTACCCGTCAGCACAAGTTGTTTCCCCGACAAGCGGCCTTCGTGACTCTGAGTCTCTTCTTCCATCTTCACCCCTGATTTTTTCAGCCGTTCAATTTCCTTGCGATTGTCCTCATCCTGAAAAAATTCCGCCAGGCTTCGGGCAATTTTGGGTCCAATTTCTTCAACAGCTTCCAACTCTTCTGGAGAAATATTCGCAAGTTTCTCTATCGAACCAAAAGTGGTTGCCAGCACCTGGGCGACACGCTGCCCGACATGCCGGATACCAAGTCCGAAGATAAAACGGGATAAACCTGCTCCTTTACTTTTCTCAATCGCAGCCAGCAGGTTTTCTCCGGACTTTTCCCCCAGCCGATCAAGATTCCTGACCTGTTCCAGATTCAAACGATAAAGATCGGAAAACTGTTTCACCCCACATTGTGCTATCAGTTGTGCCACGACCGCTTCCCCAAGGTGATCAATGTCCATGGCATTGCGGGAACCAAAATGAAGCAGGCGTTCTTTGAGCTGTCCGGGACATTTTAAATTCTCGCAGCGGAGAACCACTTCTCCCTCTTCCCTTCTGAGTTCCGTATTACACTCCGGGCAAAGCGATGGCATTTCAAAAACGGGGTTTTTGCGCTTCTTATCCTTATCCAAAACCTCAATGACTTTCGGAATAATCTCACCGGCTTTTTCTATCAGGACCCGGTCACCGACTCTCACATCCAATCGCGTAATCTCATCCTCGTTATGTAATGTCGCTCGTTTCACGGTACTGCCAGATAAAAAGACCGGTTCCAGTTCTGCAACTGGCGTTATAGCCCCTGTGCGTCCAACCTGGACCACGATATCGAGAATACGCGTTTCTGCCTGTTCCGCTTCAAACTTGAAGGCCACAGCCCAACGAGGATGCTTGACAGTTCGCCCTAACCGCGCCTGATCCTTAATTGAATTCAATTTAAAAACCAAACCATCGACCTCATAAGCCAGCCTGGTCCTTTTCTTTTCCCATACAGAGACCTGCTCCAGCGCTTCATCAAAAGTCTGGCACAAGCGCGTATCGGGATTGACCCTGAAACCCAGTTTTCGCAAAAACTCCAGAGACTCATACTGGGTTCCAGGCAAGGGAGCATCGCAGTGCCCCAGACTATAGACCCAGATATCGAGTGGACGCTTCGCCGTGATTGATGGGTCTAAAAGACGGACCGTACCGGCTGCGGCATTTCGCGGATTGGCAAATGGAGGATCTCCGTTTTTCTCCCGTTCGGCATTGAAATTTTTAAACGCTTCACGCTCCATATAAACCTCGCCGCGTGCTTCAAATATTCCCTTAGAGTTTTCTTTTGAATTTAAACGAAGAGGAATCGAACGAATCGTTTTTAAGTTGGCGGTGATGTCTTCGCCAACTTTGCCATCTCCCCGGGTAGCCCCACGAACAAACTTCCCATCTTCATAAACAAGGGTCACACCCAGGCCATCGATTTTAGGTTCCGCAACATATTCCACCTCATCGACTTTCAACCCCTTGAGCACCCGCTTGTGAAATGCCTTCAACTCTTCAATGTTGTAGGTGTTGTCCAGACTTAACATTGCCTGGAGATGGGTGATTGGAGGGAATTTATCCGATGCCTTACCGCCGACGCGTTGGGTCGGCGAATCCTTAAAAACCCATTGCGGGTGGCGGGTTTCAAGTTCCTTCAGGTTTTCAAGAAGGCGATCGTACTCGCGGTCAGTGATTTCCGGCTGATCCATCGTATAGTAAAGGTGTTCGTGATGGCGAATCAGATCGCTTAACCGTTCGATCTCCTTTAAGTCGGCATCGTCCATTTTTTTGGGAAGGATCAGGGTTCGAGGGTTACATAGTAACCGGAACGTCCACGTTGCACCAGAAGCACCACACTGCTGAGCTTACCGGCCTCCATGATGGCTTTTTCATAGTCTGCGCGATTACGGATATTGTCACGGTTGACGCGGCGGATCACATCTCCCGGCTGAATGCCAACCTGCCCGCAAACTCCATTGGGCAATACACTGACAATAACCACTCCCTCCTCAGCTGAAAGCCGGTACCGTCTGCGCGCTGAAAGGTCGACTGTACTCACACGAATTCCCAGCCATTGTTCTGCAAACTCACGCGCATAACCCGGAGGAATGGTGCTCAACCGCAAACGAATATTTTTCCTGACTCCGTCTCGCAAGGCCCCCAGGTTGAAGACATCGTCAATCGTATAGGATGACAACGCCTGGAAATAATCAGACTTGTTGATCACCCGGTGATCTCCAATAGAGGTGATAATATCGCCTTGTTTGATACCTGCTTTCCCAGCAGGACCTCGTGGCGAAACCCGGGTGACCAGCACACCGCCGCTTTGATTCAATTTAAAGTAGCGTTCAAGGTCGGGCGTCAAATCCTGCACTGAAACACCGAGCCAGCCTCGCCGAACGGCACCGTATTCAATCAGGTTGTTGACAATCCTGCGCGCCGTATCGATAGGGATAGCGAACCCGATTCCCTCCGCATCTTGGAAAATAGCTGTGTTTATCCCGATCAATGAGCCGTTGATATTAAGCAACGGGCCACCGCTGTTTCCGGGATTAATAGACGCATCGACCTGGATAAAATCGCTATAAACCTGATCCCTGTTAGCCCGAATGGTCCTGTGCAAAGCACTAATAATTCCCTGTGTCACCGTGTGGTTCAGACCAAAAGGATTGCCAATGGCGATTACAGTTTCACCAATCATCAAATCATCCGACCGGCCCATCGGCACAAACGGCAAGGGGTCTTTCGAATCAATTTTAATCACAGCAAGATCGGATCTGGCATCGGCGCCAATCAACTGGGCTTCATACTCCCGGTTGTCGAGCAAAGTGACCTGAATCCTTACAGCTTGTGCAATGACGTGTTCGTTGGTGAGTATGTACCCTTTTGAATTGATCAGGACACCAGATCCAAGGCTCCGTCTTTTGGACTTCCGTTTATTGGGTGGGTTACCAAAAAACTGGCGAAAAAATGAATCTCCAAAGAAACTCCGAAATGGACTTTGGCCTCCTCGCGGTGCTTCTTCAGTAAAAATATTGACGACAGCGGGACCTGCGGCCTCTGCAGCACGTACAACAGGTGTACGACGATTATCCAACCCGACAGCTTGCAATCCGCTCCAGGGCAGGACAAGACCTGCCAAAATCAGGAGGGAAGTAGTCCTCATGAACCGACTGTTGAACATTTATATATACGAAGGAAATCCCGGCGGGCCATAGCCCGCCGGGTTGATTTCAAAAACAGGTTGGGGAAATTACTGAATTTTAACCGCAATGTATATGGTAGATCCTCCACGCCGGACCAGCATCAAAGCGGTGTCATCCTCTTTGAGACTTGAGGTCTGGCTCCGGTAATCACCAACATTGTTAACCGGCTTGCGATTGATCTCGGTAATGACATCGCCGCGACGAATCCCCGCTTCACCTGCAGATTTTCCCTGATCCACATTGGAAACAAGAACACCTTCAGTCGTATCCAGTTTCAAAGACTGCGCCAGTTCCGGTGTGATGTCTTGCACTTCCATACCCAGCCGGTCCCGGGGAAGAGACGCGACCTTGGTCTGGTTATCTTTAAGAACCGCAATAGTCACCTGAATCGTTTCTGCTTTTCCATCGCGAATCACTTCTACAGGAACAGCTTTACCTGGAGTCGTGTTGGCAACAATTTTTGGCAATTCTTCCATTTCCTTAACCACCTGGTTGTTAAACCGGACAATGACGTCGCCACGCTTGATGCCTGATTTATCCGCAGGGCCTTCAGGGATCACATCACCCACCAGAGCACCATTGTCATCATTCAGTTTGAAAGAATCAGCCAGTTCGGGAGTGATCTTTTGAATCATGACACCGAGCCAACCACGTGTGACGGTGCCTTTTTCCCGCAAGTCTTTCAGGATACCTTTGGCAACATTGATCGGGATGGCAAAGCCGATTCCCACATTACCACCGGTATTGCCGGAAATAATCGCAGTGTTTATCCCTATGACTTCGCCCTTGATGTTAATGAGAGGTCCGCCGCTGTTTCCGGGATTAATAGAGGCATCCGTCTGGATGTATTCATCGTAAGGTCCGGCCCCGATCGTCCGATCCTTGGCACTGACCACACCGACGGTAACGGTATGACTGAGTCCAAAAGGGTTTCCGATCGCCATCACCCACTCACCAACTTCCAGCTTATCTGAATTACCAAAACTCAAATGGTGAAATTTTTGAGGTTCGCCTTTTTTGGGGACAATTTTGATGAGTGCAATATCGGTTTTTGAATCATGTCCGATCAAGGTTGCCGTCATTTCTTTTTCTTCATCACCCGTGGTCACCGATACAGTGATTTCATCGGCACCATCCACAACATGGTAGTTGGTGAGGATGTGCCCCTTTTCATCAATGATGAACCCTGAACCCATTCCCCGCTTTGGCCGGTTATTCTCACGTTCACCAAAAAACCGATCGTAGAAATCACGAAAAGGATCCTGGCCACGTGGACCTTTGGGATTCGGGCGCTGCGGTGCGGGGCCACGTAACGAGGGTTCCGGGCTTTTTCCCTTGATACTGATATTGACCACAGCGGGGTTCTGCTTCTTTGCAATTTCAACAAATATATTACTGCCCAATGCCATATTATCGGCGGTCAGGGCCGAGGCTTCCTTTAATAAAACCCCGGACAAAAACCCGGAGCCCTGGCTTACAGGAAAACACAGTAAGGTTGCCAGAAGGAGTGAGCCACACCATTTTCTTTTGAGGCCTGTCATGAATAAACCTTTCTTTCGGAAGCAGATTAAAGGTAAGGGAGCCTGATAGTTAACAAAAGGATCGCAAAACACCTCGAAAAATCAGAGTGTCCCATAAACCCTGTCAAGAGACTTGGAAAACAGAACGCTGGCCTGGAACACATGAAAAAACGACTTAACCGTGAGGCTCCAACTCTTTTAAAGCTGTTGGCCTCCAGCGGACAAAACGCTTTAAAGGTAAACGTCCATTAACTCATTATATAATGGCATTTTCAGAATTGACAACTCCGTTTTCCACTCAATTTTCAGGGGATATTCGGGGTCCCAACCTGTTGCAAAGACGGCTCGCAGCAATCTCAAGCACACTAAGCTGCTTTTCCTCTATTGACTACCGAAAGCGGATTGCAGATAATCGAATCAGGCTCCCCTCTCTGATTTTGGGCGAGCGCTGCTCATCAGTCCCATTCGCTAAACCTGTTTCTGCTCCTCCCCCTATTCATTCGCTATAGGGCTGAGCCCTCCAAATGGAATCGTAATTCATGGCTTTCTTTCTCTCTGCAGCCGGTTTAATGATGATATTAGAAGGTATTCCCTTTTTCTGCTTTCCCACCCAATACAAGGAGTGGGTCAGTAAACTCCCTGAAATTCCCAATTCTACCCTCAGAACCATTGGCCTTGTCGTGATGCTCCTCGGACTGGGCCTGGTTTATGTGGGCAAATCTTTAACGGTCCCCTCATGAAAACTATCACCTCGAAAATATCCAGGATTATTCTCATCAGCTTTTTGGTACTAGGTGTCAGCGCCTGTGCACTTATGGAACCTGTCCAGCCACCACCGGGTGAAGAAGGTGTTCAAAGTCCAGCTGAACTCACCACCAGGTTTGGGAATGTCCCCATTCCTCCGGGGTTCGACCTGGATCGCAGCAAATCTTTTATTTATGAATCGGGCAGCGGCGCGGTTAAGGTCGGAAAACTTCACCTGACTGGCTGGAACGGTGAAGACGAAGTCATTGAGTATTACCGGAATGAAATGGTCGCCAAAGGCTGGTCTTCCGTCAGCATCATGGAGCAAAAAATCACGGTGATGGTTTATGAGCAGGAAGGCCAAATGTGCACCATCATAGTAGAACCCTCGTTCAGCAAAACGCATGTCGAGATCAACGTCGGCCCCAAATAACCATGGCGGGTTCATCTTCAACACCCGGAAAACCTGAAAGTTCCCAGTTCCTTTTCAGATTTCCCGCCCAGGCTGTTTATAGTTTCGAAAGTTTTATTGAAACTCCCCCATCTTCATTTGCCCTTTCAGCAGCCAGAGACCTGATTGACAACCCCGAGGCTCCCTTTCAATCCCTTTTCATTTTCGGAAGACGAGGGGCCGGGAAAACCCATCTGCTGATGGCAATGGGGAATGAGGCTTCGAACAACGGCCAGGACACCCTTTATATTTCCTGCAAGGAATGGGTTGAAAAATTGAATTCGGCTGCACCCGAACAAGGTTTGGAATGGGCCAGCGAGGTGTCCCGCCATCAACTGCTGCTGATGGATGATGTGGATACTTTGGCAGGAGCTCCCCAGGCCCAGGAGATTCTTTATCAGGTATACAATACCATTCGGGAAAATGGAGATCGCCTTGTACTCACCAGTCAAGTTGCTCCGGGGCAATTTCAGGAAACCGAGTCCTATCTCACGTCCCGCTTCCAATGGGGACTGACAGCTGAAATCGGACCTCTGGATGAAAAATCACAGGCTTCGGTATTAGCCAAGCTGGGTAGGGACCGCGGCCTCGAACTTACTGAACGGGTGCTCCATTTTCTGGTTCAACGTTTACCCCGGGACTACCCGTCACTCAAAAATGCCATTGAAAAAATTAATATAGAGTCCCTCAGGCAAAAAAAGAAGGTATCCTTACCCCTCATAAAATCTGTTCTCGATTTTTAACCAGCAAACTTCCAACAAATTAAATTGTTTCCGAGACTACTTTCATGAGTTCCCAAAATATCGCATCTTTACTGGATGACCTGGCTAAATCCCAGCCGGACCAACCGGCGATTCATTTTCCACGCGAAGGCAACACCACCACTCTGACTTTTCGGGAACTTAACGAAGATGCCAATCGTTTAGCCGGCGGATTGGTGCGATACGGGTTTCTAAAAGGGCATCGTGTCTTGCTGATGGTGCCTCCTGGAATTGATTTTCTTTCCTTGACGTTTGCCCTGTTTCGAATCGGGGCAATACCTGTGCTGATAGACCCAGGCCTGGGAAAAAAAAATGTGCTGCAATGCATCGAGAATGTTCGCCCGGAAGGTCTCCTCGGAATTCCCCTGGCCCACGCCGCAGGACTGGTTTACCGCCGGGAATTTAAAAGTGTAAAAAACCGTGTGACCGTGGGCACCCGTTGGCTTTGGGGTGGGCCCACCTTAGGCAAGGTCAGGAAGTCGGGTAGAAAAGATTTTTCTACCGAAGAAAAACACCCGGATGATCCCGCCGCTATTCTTTTCACCAGCGGCAGTACCGGCCCATCCAAAGGCGTGGTCTACACCCATTCCATGTTTTTTCATCAGACTCAAGTGCTGCGCTCGCTCTACCAGATTGAACCGGGTGAAGTCGACTTACCCACTTTCCCCCTGTTCGCCCTGTTTGGAGTGGCGCTCGGGATGACCTGTGTGATCCCGGATATGGACCCGACCCGACCGGCGGAAGTTCATCCGCCGAACATCATCAAGGCGATTGAGCAATTTAAAGTAGTCAACAGTTTCGGGTCACCGGCACTTTGGGACACCGTGACCCGCTATTGTCAGAACCATAAAGTAAAACTGCCGCACCTCAAGAGGATACTCATTGCCGGGGCTCCTGTGCCAGGCACGGTCCTGGAGCGGTTTGAAGGTGTTTTAGAAGAGGACGCAATGGTCTACACACCCTACGGCGCTACGGAAACCCTTCCGGTATGCAACATTGAGCACCGCACCATACTCAAAGAAACCTGGGAAAAGACAACCAGGGGATTTGGCACTTGTGTCGGAAAACCGGTGCCTGGACTGACGGTAAAAATCATGGAGGTGCAGGATGGTCCGGTAGCCGACTGGAACGATAGTCTGGAACTACCACAGGGTGAAACAGGTGAAATAGTAGTCGATGCCCCCTGGGTCACTCACGAATATTTTGATTTAAAGTCACAAACCGACCACGCAAAGATTCGTCTTGATGGAAGGATTTTGCACCGAATGGGAGATATTGGCTATCTCGATGATGAAGGACGAATCTGGTTCCTGGGACGAAAAAATCAGCGCGTCATAACAGAGCATGGAACCTTGTACACCATTGCCTGCGAAGCCATATTCAACCGGCATCCGGCAGTCAAACGGTCTGCTCTGGTGGGAATCGGCTCGGAAACCATCAGGAAGCCGGTGATCATTGCCGAACTGCACGATCCTTCTCTTGCCGAAGACCTTGAAAAACGATTAACTCTGGTGAGTGAACTATTGGAAATTGGGGCGGAATACGACCACACAAGAAATATTCAGGATGTCCTGTTCCACAAGGCATTTCCGGTCGACATCCGGCACAACGCCAAGATATCCCGCGAAGCCCTTGCTAATTGGGCCGAAGAACATGTAAAGGAATGCTGAGGGGTTAGCGGATTTCATTTAAATGGCCCTGCACCTTGTCCAACAGCTTCTGATCAAATAATTTTCCGGTGAGTCGTTTTTGGATTTTCTCGCCGATGGCATGCAGACGGTCCAGTTCTTCCTGGCCAGGCGCTGCCGTCAGCTTCATTCCATTTTTCTGCATCACCTCAATGGCTTTTTCATTTTCCGAGTTAATAGTTTTCACCAGATCGGCTAGATACCGTTTACTGATATCCTTTACAGCCCCTTTGTATTTATCCGGAATTTTTTTAAACTGTCTTTTAGAAATCAGAACAGCGCCACTGGCATGCCCCATACGAATCTGCGACATATAGTTCACTTTTGTAAACCACTGCAGGGCCAACGTTCCAACCGGTGAGGCATACACCGTCTCAACCATTCCCGTTTGCAACGCCATCATGACATCGGTCACAGACAGGGGGTGCGGGCTGATCCCCAACTCCTTGTAAGCCGCCTGCACCAGGGGGTCACCGTCCCACATCCAGGCTTTGGTCTTCCGCAAAGCCTCAAGAGTCCCCACATCCTGTTTGGAAAAAAAATGGATCCATCCCACCGGTACCCACCCCAGAAGGACATAACCCTTTTTTTCAAAGGCTGCAGTGAAATGATCTGTCATGCGATCGTATACGTGGTTCATCTCTTTGTTATCATTTAACAGGAAGGGTAAATCGAGGACTCGCACCTCCGGCAAAATCTCACCGAGCCCCACCCCGGTGAACCCAGCCGCATGCACCTGCCCGATTCGCATTTTACGGATGACATCTTTCTCATCTCCAGACACTCCACCCGGATAAAACTTGAAACGCACCTGGCCATTGGTCGCCTTTTTAACCTCTTTCTCAAGCCGCCGCATCTGTTTCATCCAGGAAGAACCTTCAGGTGCCAGTGTTGCGAACTTGATAACGGTCTTCTTCCCTGCCCAGGCATCGCTTACCGGCATGGCTGACATCACCAGAGCCATCAAGAGGGTTGCCAGTATTCCGCACAAAACACACACCATGCGGTTGGAAAGAAACTTTTTAAATCTGGTTGACGAGTTAAAAATAGACATCTGCATCCTCTAGTAAGACTCTGGCTTTTTCACGTGCCACTTCATTGGCAAGTCTCCGCCCTGGCAATTCATCCAGTGGCGATTGCATTACTTTTTCCAGCAGTTCCTCGAACAGTTTTCGATCCTGAACCCGGACTGCATACAATTTAGCGTATAAAAAATGGGCCATCAGGAATTTTCCGTCCGTCAATTGAATCGCGTGGTCAAAATGATGTTTGGATTTTTCCGGATCACCACCAAGCAATTTGGTGCGGGACCCATAAAAGGATCCAAAGAAAACATGCGGGCCGGCATAGTCAAACGTTGCATCCCATTCCAAAACGCGCGCCATCGCACTTTCCAGTTTGGAAATTGCTGCCAATGCTTCGAGGTCATCCAGATTGAGCATCAACCAACCCGCCCAGCATCGCCCCGTCCAATACAATGACGGCATGGCGCTTTCCGGAACCGAAGCCAGAGCATTCTTGAATTTCTCCTGAGTCAATTCAGTCAGGCCGGAAGGTCCGCCCATGGCGGCCATCGCCCGGGTTGCATAGGTTCGCCCTCTCAAATACAACCTGGAGGCACGCTCCGGATTTTCATCTTCAACAAAACTGAAGGCATAATTACACAACCCTTCGGCCAGGGGCAGCAACAATTCAGGGTTTTCGGGGTCGGATTTTAACAGGCCTTCCAGCATTTTGATCCCCGCAGGAATTGCGCTGTCAGCCAGTTTGAGGTCACTCTCCTCATGGATAGAAGCGACCTGACCCTGCATCAGAGGGGAGGCAAAACGAATCGCCATTTTTTCCGTAGAACAGGCAGGAAAACAAATGATCGAGACCAACATCAAAATTGAGAAACGGAATTTCATAATAAAAAATCAGCAAACAAGCGGCATTTCCGCTAAACCTTTCCATTATTTTGACAGCTTTCGGCAGAACCTGATATCCTTCCCACAGTTTAACCTGAAACCACCAGATTCGGGTGGAAAAGCTGTCCCAATTGGGCAGCCGGTTTCAGCAAAATTTTCAAGGGGGACAGGGCCATGAGTGATGAAGAAAATGAAGAATCAGGCTTCGTAATTAAAGACAAGCGATCTGCTTACCAGTCGGACGATGAAATCCAGGAAGGCGACACCGAGCAGGAAAAAGAAACAGCCAAGCAACAACAGCAGGAAGCAAGGGCGGCCGAGCAGCAGGAAGGCCAGCAGCCCAGTATCGACTTTTCAACTTTTGTTATGTCGCTGGCATCATCTGCGTTTTATCATTTAGGTGATATGCCGGATCCGACGACGGGTCAGACAGAACAGAACCTGCCAGCGGTGCAGCAGACCATTGAAATCCTGGTCATGCTCCATCAAAAAACCAAGAGCAACCTGACAGCAGAAGAAGACAAATTGCTCGGCCAACTCATTTACGAACTGCAAATGAAATTTGTAGCGAAGAACAAGCAGTAATTTTTCCACTTTCGCAAAACTCTTGAGCCCTATTTAAAATGACCCAAACAGCATTTTCAGATCAGAACGGCGTCTACCTGATGGGCATGACCGATGCTCAGGAACTCCGCAATTACATCACCGCACGATTTACTGAAGGTGAACTACAATACGCCTACGAGCTTCTCCTGGAAAATGCGCAAAGCCTGGCCAAGGCTGAACGCATCCCCCCATTGCAGGCTCTGTGGAAAATTATTGATGCTGCTTACGATAAAAAGATGCCGCCCCTCACCTGCGGAGAAGGCTGTGCACACTGCTGTTACACCGGGGTCATGATCACTAAAATGGAATGGGACGGCATGATCAATGCTGCCAGGCAAAAAGGCATCGACCTGATGGACGTGATTGAACGGTCCGAAAAAAGCCTGCACCGGATAAAAAAAGCAATTGAATCGGGAATCGACCCGGTAAAAATTGACTGGTACCAGATGGTGATCAACCAGCCCTGCCCATTTCTGGACGAGGACGAAAGCTGCACCATTCACGATGACCGCCCACTGGACTGCCGTACCATGGTCGCGTTTCGCGATGCCTGTGGATCGAAAAAACTGGAGCACGCACAGCGCGGGGGGTTGATCGAAGAAGCCGTTGCACCTGCAGTCATCGCCAAATTGCAATACGAAGCCACACCAAAATTGAAACGCCGCAAATTTGACGGCACAGCACCGCTTCGTTTAATTCAGCACTGGCTGCTGGAATATAAAAAGAAAAAAAGCTCCCGAAAAAGAAAAAAGTAGCACGCTCTTCTTGAGAATCCTCCTATGCCCCAGGCCGCAGTTCTCACCGCACCGCAAATTCTGACAATTGAGGATCGCCCACCACAGACACCGGGTGAGGGCGAAGTTATTATTTCCGTCGAGCATACCGGGGTGTGCGGAACCGACCTCGCCCTGTTTTCGGGCGACTACCCCTCCCCTCTACCTCTGGTTTGCGGTCATGAATTTGTTGGCCGTGTCACGGAGCTTGGCAAAGGGGTTGAGGCTCATTGGAACAACCGACGGATAACCGCAGAAATAAACAACAGCTGCACGGCCTACAAAAGAAATTCACTCTGCACCGCTTGCCGAAAGGGGATTCCAGGTCATTGCCTGAATCGTGATGTCACCGGCATCATTCAACGCGATGGTGCTTTCGCAGAACAGGTCAGGGTCCCTGCAGGAACATTGCATGAAATACCGGAGGACCTTGACCCGCTGACTGCGGTATTGACCGAGCCTCTGGCCGCGGCATTGCAGACATTTGAGATGACGCCAATAAAGGGAAATGAAACCATCGTCGTGCTGGGCCCTGGTCGGCTCGGCATCCTGGTCGTTTTTATTGCGGCGCTTAAAGGGGCCAGGGTAATCGCCTGTTCTCGGAGTCAATCGAAACGCAAACGCGCACTTAAATTCGGAGCGAGCGAAGCTTTCGATCCTGAAAACATATCCGAAAACGTCATGGAGATAACAGAGGGGCTGGGAGCTGATATGGTGGTCGACGTAACGGGTAAACCCGAGGGGATTGACCTGGCCATCAACCTTGTCAGACCCCGGGGTGTGGTGAGCGTTAAAACCACTTGTGGACTTCCAGCTAAAGGTATCAATATGACGAAACTGGTGGTCGACGAAGTGCAGATTCAAGGCTCACGCTGTGGCCCCTTTGACAAGGCTTTGACACTTTTATCCGAACATCAGAACAAGTTGCGGCCCCTCATCACCTCTGTCCGGCCATTGAAAGAGGCCCAGGATGCTGTTGAATCCGCCTTTTTAGAAAGCAAAGTGGTGCTAGCAATGCCTACAGATTATTGAATTATTTACACTTTTCCTTAAAGGGGATGGTCTATAATACAATCAAAGGTTCGATACCGTTTTTCCTTAATTTGATTTTAGCTGGAGGCTGGTTTGTTTTCTTTTTCTCGTTTAATACCTGTTAAACATTTTCCAGGTTTCGTTCTTTTTTCCTTTGCCCTTGTCTCGACTACCCAGGCCGCGTGTTTGCTTCCCGATGGCCCACCGAACACCCTGGTACCAGATGGCTACCATTTCCCTGTCGAGGGTAAGTGGAAACATTGCAAAAAAGGTTCCTGGACAATTAAAGGACAAGTAACCAAAGAAAGGCCTTATACCCCTAACGAGACCGGAGTCTGCCTGCCTCTTGAAAACCAGTTCACCAAAAAAAACGGTGTGATTTCAATGAACTTTGTTCCCGAGAAAACCGTGCGTAATTTTTATGGCTTCGAGCACGAATGCGTTGCCAGCACATGGTGGCGGATCCCGGGTGGGGCCACCGTATCTGATCTTTCTCAAATCACTGATACAGATCCCACTCCTGCCAGAGCAAAGAAAAAAGACCCGTTAAAAGAACTTGAGGATTTTTACAAATCGGACCCTGTACCCACGGCGGAACAAAAGATGGAACCCCCCATATCCTCAGACTCCCCCAAATCTGAAGTCCCTTCTTTTTCGGCAGGGATCTCGAAAGACCAGGCAACACCTGCCGAGCCCAGGCAAATGCGCACACCTTCTTCTGCAATCCAAAAACCAGATGCCCCTGAAAAGAAACCAGAGTTTTTATTTGAACAACCGGTCTCCCGAAACAATATTGCTGCAGATTACAAAGCATGCCAGATCAATTGCAGGAAGGGTATGGACCAGAGGATTAAAAATGCAGAACAGAAATGCAAAAGTGAACTCCGCAAACGTTATGGATCGGGGCAATGGCCTGAAAGGGCAGAAAAGGATTTTAGACGCTGCCGAATTCTGGCGGCAAGACAGGAAAATAATGAATTGAGGGCCTGCCTCCTGCCATGCAAAAAGCAAGCGGGGCAAAACGTCTGGCAAGGTCCTTAAAAGATATAATAAAAATTTGAAGAAATTTCTCGATGGCTCCAGACTATTGTTTTGTGTGAGTAGGATTTAAAATACCAATTTCGCTACATAGTGGATCTCGAGAAAATGAATGGGTCGTTCCCGCCTCCCCTGCCCCATTAAACACACCGGTTACAGAAGTCGACTCCGAGCATGCCTCAGGGAAATTGGTTGGAGGACCTGTCGTTTCCGTCCGGGTCACAACAAAAGAAGAATGATTGTTGATAATAGTCCCAACAAAACTGATTGCAACGGTGGGTTGTCCAATGGAAGTCCCTTTCGCAACAAATTTCCCAGACTTAAAAACCTCATATGTGAAAACAAGATTGCCTACGGTGTAAGTCCCTGATAAAGGCCCGAGGGTGTTGTTTTCATTATTTTGGATTTGAACATCTTCCCTCAATTGTTCATTGGCGTTTCTAAGGTTTTCACTTTTAACATCCTCTTTCCCGCCAAACTTGAAATCACTGTCCAACTCCTGAGTGATGTCATCAATGTCCCCGTTCCAATCCGAATAAACAGGAGAAACACAAACAACCAGAAGAACCAACGTAGACACAACCAGAACTCCTGCCAAAGCCTTTTGAAATGTGAAGAATTTTGTGGGAAGCATACTCAATTGTCCTTAGTGAAGGATAAAGATTATTCTGAAAACTTATTATTCGCCAAAACCTCTAATTAGAAAAAATTCAAATTCACTTTTTAGTATGGATCACCGATGGCCCCTGCGGTTCGTTGCACAGAGGTGGACGGGTGAATGAATGCGTGGTTCCTTGCTCACCCGAGCCGACTATCGTGCCTGTCACTAATACCGATTCAGTGCAGGGAGTAAAATTAGTGGGTGGGCCGACAATCTGAGTCCGGGTAATTTTAAAGGTTGATGTATTTCCCGTAATTTTTCCGCTAAGGGTAAAAGAAAAGGTGCTGATGCCCGGAACGGATCCGGTTGCAGTAAAATCTCCAGATTGGGCTACCTGGTAGTCGAAAAATATAAGGTTTCCCGCAAATGGTCCAAATGGAACTGGGAATGAATACATTCCTGACAGGTTTCCAGTACTTATCGCAATTTGAAAATCCTCCTTCAGTTGCGTGATCGCCTGCTGGAGATTTTCGGCCTTCACACCTTCCTTCCCACCAAACTTAAAATCACGATCCAATTGCTGGGCGATGTCATCAATATCCCCATCCCATTCCGAATGTGCGGGAGACAAGAAAACAGACAAAATCGACAACACGAGGAAAATAAGTAAAACTGATAGTAATCGCCGACAATTACAGTTTCCTTTAAGTCTCAATATGATTTCCTTTGATTGACTGTAAAGAGGCTAAAATCAAGTGCGATAGTAGCAAACACACATGGGAATACCAAAGATATTTATGGGTTTTCTAAACAGGTCCAGGCAAAAATATCCAGAAAACTGTAACAAAAATGAGCGGCGTCGGAACAGAAACCATTCATGGCATTGTGAACAATATTAATCCTCCATCGGGTCGGGACCACGCATTAGTTCGTACCACTAAGGGAATTCTGGATAAAAGAGGATTTCTTTCAGCAAAAGAATTGGGGGAATTGGAGTCATCTGGCGTTGACAAGAAACAGCCACATGAAATCATTGCCGTCATTGGCATGAAAACCATCACCAATTTTGTCAACCGTATCGCTAAAACATCCATCGACACATAATTTTCAGACTAACCGGGTTGCCTCATCCATCACCAGGCCCGAATCCGCCGCCACCGGGCGTAAGAATTCTGACCCGTTCATTGGGTTGAACTTCAAACTCAACTTTGCTTCCGAGGTTTTGTTGGACCCCATCCTTCCGGATCAAATAGTTTTTTCCTGTTTCCCCGCTAGCAGCTCCATGAAGTCCGTAAGGCGCATACACTCTTCGTTCAGACAGGATAGCCACATGCATCTTCTCCAAAAATTCAATCTCCCTGATAAGCCCATCGCCACCGGAGAATTTCCCTTTGCCGCCTGAATTTCTTCGGATTGAAAATTCACGCAACAATACCGGGTACCGCAACTCCAAAACTTCCGGGTCGGTAATTCGGGTATTCGTCATGTGAGTGTGAACACCTGAAGCACCGCTAAAATCAGGACCGGCCCCTGCCCCACCCCCAATCGTTTCATAATAGGCAAAACGGTCATTGCCAAAAGTAAGGTTATTCATACACCCCTGGGAAGCGGCAACTGTCCCCAAAGCTTTGAAAACCAGATCGACTACCCGCTGAGATGTGAGCACATTCCCCGCTGCCACTGCAGCATTTTCAGAAGGAAACAGGATAGAACCCGGTGGAATTTCAAAGTCGATTGGATCGAGGCATCCCTGATTAAGAGGAATTTCTCCCCCTACCAGGCAACGCAGACAATAAAGTACCGCAGAATAGGTGACAGCACGTGGCGCATTCAGATTCCCTTTAACCTCTGAACCGGTCCCGGAAAAATCGAACAACGCCTTTCCGTTGGGATTTAACTCCAATTGAAGACAAAGCTCTGTATCGTCATCCATATGGTCGCCTGCCGTCAGGATTTTTTTCGATCCGCCTGAAAGCTTCGCAATGCATTCAGTGACGGCCTGTGCCGCGCTGTTCCGGATATATTGCATGTACGCGTGGACTGTCTTCAGCGACTGGGATTCGATCAACTCGTTCAACAATTCACAACCCCTCCGGTTCGCTGCTATCTGGGCTTTTAAATCGGAAAGATTATCTGCAAGAGCACGGGATCCGGGAATTGAATTTCCATCGATGTCCCTGGAATTCGATTCGGTCAATAAGCGGGTGATCCCCTCAGTCTGAAAGTTTCCGCGATCAACCAGTTTAAAAGATTTGATAGCGGCCCCTTCCTCCACCAGGCGGGTTGCAGAGGCGGGCATTGAACCCGGTGCTATTCCTCCGATATCGGCGTGGTGGCCTCGGCTGGCAACAAAAAACACAGGTCTCCCCTTTTCAATAACTGGAGTGATCACCGTGATATCCGGGAGATGGGTTCCTCCGGTAACGGGATGATTACTTATCCAAACATCCCCTTCCTGACAGTCCTGACCTTGCAACCTTATTTGCGCTTTTACCGCTTCTCCCATCGAACCCAAATGAACAGGTTGATGAGGGGCATTGGCAATCAGGTCACCTTCAGGTGAGAACAGGGCGCATGAAAAATCCTGGCGCTCTTTTATATTGGTCGACAACGCAGTTCGCTTTAGTACATGCCCCATCTGCTCGGCTATCGACATAAACCTGTTGCCAAAAACAGCTAGACGAACGGGGTCGTATTCTTCACCAGTCTGTTTTTTTCCAATGAGAGTAATGTCGATAAGTACGTCGCCCTGCAAAGTCAACTCGGCACGGCAATCAGGTGGCACAACAATGGTCGAAGTATTTTGTATAAGAAGTGCCGGACCATCAATCACGTGTCCAGCACCCAGGTTTTCACATCTATAAATGGACGTTTCAAACCAGTCCGTTTCAAAAAAACAGGATGTGGTGGATTCTGGAACCGGGGTCGAATTTACCGTCTGAAGGTCTGGAATCTCGGGACGATTTTTTTTGCCAATGGCTCTAACCCTTAACGCTTCCACCCAGATTGTTTTCTCTTCCGGCAGGAAACCAAATTGACGCTGTATCAATTCTCTAAAACTGTCTGCAAAGGGTTTATCCTCTTCTTCAATTACCATCACCCCAAAATCGGTTCCCTTGTAAGCAAGTTGAAGATAGCGTTGAATTTGAATTGCTCCTCCCACAAATCCATCTGAATTCAATTGACCTTTTGCCTTTGTTTCTAACTTTTGAAACCGTTCCCGTATTTCCGGAAGAGCGCTGTCTGCCAACTCAAAAGCGACCGGTTCCTGAAGATCCCGGACAACGTCTGCCAAAGCGAGCCCGTAGGCCGAAAGAATCCCGGCAAAACGATGAATCACCACCTTGCGGATTCCCAGCGCCCGGGCCAAAGCACAGGCGTGTTGACCACCAGCACCACCGAAACAGGCCAGGATGTGGTCGCGCACATCAAAACCCCGAGTCTCTGTCACTTCACGGATAGCTCTCGCCATTTGCTCATTGGCAACTTCTATAAAACCTTCTGCCACCTGTTCAGGAGACATAGTGGATCCACCATTTTCCTGAACGTAATGATTTATCTCTTCCGTGAGGGTGGTCATCGCGCGGCGGGTTTCTTGTTGGTCAAGAGATTCATCCTGCCCCCTCCCAAAAATTTTAGGAAAAAAATCAGGATGTAACCTTCCCAGAAACAAGTTGGCATCGGTAATCGACAATTGACCACCGTTGCGGTAGCAAACTGGACCAGGGTAGGCCCCTGAAGACTCTGGCCCGACTGCCAGCATCCCGTTTTGAAAAGTCAAAAGAGAACCGCCCCCCGCTGCAATGGTATGAATATCCAACTGGGGGGTTTGCAAATGAATTCCTGCGACCATACTCTCTTGTATCAGGTCGTATTCCCCGTCAAACCGGGATACGTCGGTGGAAGTCCCCCCCATATCAAAGCCAATAACCGGAACCTTGTCTTCCTCCTTCCATACTGATTGCGAATACCCAACGACTCCGCCAGCCGGCCCGGATAAAATCGCATTGCTGCCTGTGTATCTTTGTGGAGGAACCAACCCTCCGTCGGATTGCATGAACAGCAGTTCTGGTTCAACCTGGTGAAAAGCTTCCGAAAACGATTCGCAGTAACTGCGGATAGTTGGTGTTAAATAAGCTTCGACCAGGCAGGTCTGACCACGATCTACAAACTTGATACGAGGCATCACTTCATGCGACAGGTAAACAAATTCAAATCCAACTTTCCGTGCAAGGTCCCCGATCATCCGCTCATGGTCGGGGAACCACCAGGCGTGGAGACAAACCACTGCAAGGCTGACTACCCCCTTCTTCTTCAAAACCGTGAAGTCCTCGCGCAACCTATCGAGGTCCGGACTTTTTATAATCTCAACCTCGCTTGTCTTTTTCCCATTAATCGGCAAACGGACCCTTTCGTCGACCTCGACAACGGCCTCGTAAAGGTTATCCGGTTTTTTAATTTTGAGTTCGAACAGGTGAGGTCGGTTTTGTTTTCCTATTTCGAGCAGGTCACCGAAACCGCGTGTGATGACGAGAGCCGTGCGGGTTCCCTTTTTTTCCAATAGAGCGTTGGTGGCCAGGGTCGTTCCCATTCGAACAGAATCAATTTCGCCCGCAGACGTTTCAGGATGCCAGGGTTTTCTCGTAACATCAGTGATGATCCTGCGAATAGCTTCGATTGCCGGGTCGGCGTAGTGTTTCGGGTTCTTTGAAAGAAGTTTTACCAGACGGAAACCCGGCTGCCCGGGAACCTCGGCGTATACGTCTGTAAACGTTCCACCGCGATCAATGGAGAACCAGAACCCAGGCGCTGGTTTCATATCTCAACTAAGGGGGATGAAAAAGAAAAAAGAAGGAAGGGTATTTCTATGGGAATGAATTGCGGCACAGATTATTCCGCCATCAAATCCATGGTGCGACCTTCGCATGAAATCATCAATTCCAGATTATTATCCGGAGCAATGGCTTTAAGATATTTTTTGGTCTGCCCCATAACGCTCATAATTTTCATATCGCTGTAAGTGGGTTCGTGGTGATAGAAGGACAGACATTTCACTCCTGCCGCTAAAGCCAGATCCACACCAATAAAGGTTGAACTGTGCCCCCAATCTTCTTTCTCGATACCCTCGACAAAAGTGTACTGGGAATCAAAAACCAGAAGGTCGGCATCTTTGAAAAATTCTACTGTTGGGGCAAGATCTTCCGGCTCTAACCGTTTATATTCAGCGTCCGTCGAATAAACCACTGAGCGACCTTCAAAGTCGACCCGATAAGAAAAACTTGCTCCGGGGTGTTCCATTTCTTTCCACGTAACCCGGACCGGGCCAAGTTCAATGCAATCCTGGTCCGCCAACTCGACCACCTGAATGTCTGCCTCAAAAGAACTGAAGGGAACGGGAAAAAAGTTGGGGCCCTGCTGACCTACCAGTCGTTCTTTTAAATTCGGGTGTACCCCGTAAATGGAGAATCGATTTCCCTTTCGATAAAATGGAACGAAAAACGGAATACCCATGATGTGATCCCAATGGGTGTGGGAAAGAAAAATATGGCCTTCCCCTTCCCCTTTTTCAAACTCCCTTTTTATCAGCTCATGCCCAAGCACTCGTAGGCCTGTTCCGGCATCAAATATGATGAGGTGCCCTCCAACCTCAACCTGGACACACGATGAATTCCCCCCAAAACACCCCTTTAAATGTTCTGGCAGATTTTTGACAAAGTTTTTTCTGGATGCCAAGTCTTTGAGATCATCAGGCGTTGCCAATTCGAGTGTTTGCGTCAGTTTATCTTCAACCTCAGATCCAATGAGAGGAGTAGGAATAGACCCCCGGACGCCACGGAATGTTACCTTGAATTCAGAATCACTCATATTTCACGGTATCCATAAAATTGAATCCAGGTTGTCACCTGATGCAAGACACTTAATCCAGTATTGTGAAGTGTGTTCAGATCATGTTGCAAGCATAAAAAAACACCAAATGTTCCCACATTGGTGAGTCTCTATTAAACTTTGACCGTTATTTATAAATTTTATTTGCCCAGAATATTTTGCGCGGCCTTTAAGGATTCTCGCGCATCGTCAACAAACTCCTGGTAAGTTTCCAGCGTCATTCCTTTTGCAATCAGGAACTTGCGATTGAGAGCATCTCCGGGATTGCCTAACCCGACCCGCCATTCGTGTATGTTGGCGATCGCATTGCTGAGGTTAACAGCGGCAACCACCATATCCTGGTCTTTTGATGGATCCAGTTTTTGATGGTGACGTCCCACGGCTTCGACCACCTCAGCGTCCAACGGCCACCACTTCTTGATAAACCCGGCACCCAGTTCTGCGTGACATATACCAAACTGTTCCCGCTCCAGTGTTTCCAACGGCGACTCTTTATCTTCAATACCTCTAAGGAAATTTCTATACTCCTTTGGAATCAGGAAATAGAACACGAGAATCCCTATATCGTGCATCAGGCCCGCGAGATAGGCTTGTTCCCCAATTCTTCTTTCAGGGTCCCAGCGGCCCGCAATATGTCGCGACAACACACCTACCGCCAGACAGTGTTTCCAGAACTTGTCCTGCTTGAAGGTCCCAACACCTGCAAATATCCTAGGCAGCTCCAGCGTATAGGCCAGATCCAGGACCAGTTTCAAACCAAGCCGGAGCACTGCTCCTTTTAAGGAAAGGATTTTTTCCCGGCCAGCTCCAAAAAAGACGCTGTTGGATAAGGCTAACAACCGTCCAGCAAGCACTGGCTCCGTTTCGATCAGCTGGGCAATATCATCCAACTCGCCGCCTGGATCATCGATTTTAGCTTCCAAACGGATTAAAATATCAGGCAAAGGTGGAATATTTCCCTTCTCCCCCATCCTGTTTAATATTTCATCGCGCATCGGGTATCTTCTGTCGTCTCAACAATTCCCCTGCCAACGCTAAAAAAAGTGATCCAGTATGGTTCACATAGGCGGGTTAGGTCAACCTAAATCAATGAGTTTCACCACTACTTCCAAAAATCTCTTTTGGTTTGACCCATCAAATCAGACCAGATAAAATACAAAAGCATAATAACAGACTGATTTTAAAAAGCTTACCTTTGTTCAACGGCAATTTTCTTTAAAAAATAAAGAAGCATTCACCTTCTTTATAAAAAAAGGCTCAATCCTTCCCCTTTCAACCCAAATGAATTTATTTACTTTTCTAGTCCTCACATTTTTAACCTCATCCATTATAGGAGGGTGCAGCACCTATTCAACCTCTAACGGTTTTCAGTCCTCCGGGTCGGCACCGCCTGTCCAAAACAGAACCTCTTCTCCTTCCGTCACGAGAGCCAATAATGAACCGGCGATACCCTACCGTGTCGATGGTAAAACTTACTATCCCGTAGCCAATGCTTCCGGCTATTCACGCAAGGGAATCGCATCGTGGTATGGCCCTAAATTTCATGGCAAAAAAACCTCCAGTGGTGAAATTTACAACATGCATTCCCTGACAGCGGCGCATAAAACCCTTCCGTTCAATACCAGGGTAAGGGTAATCAATAAACTCAATAACCGTTCGGTTATCGTCAGGATCAATGACCGCGGTCCCTTTGTGGGGCGAAGGATCATTGACCTTAGTTATGGAGCAGGAGTTAAATTAGGCATGGTAAAAAATGGGACCGTGCCGGTGAGCCTTCGTGCTCTGGAACCCGCTTCAAATTCTTTAAAAACCCAAAAACCGGCTCAGACAAGTTTCCAGAAAACGTATACCGTACAAGTGGGGGTTTTCAAAAACCTCGAAAATGCTCAGTTAATGGCAAAGAGACTGGGGGATGGACAAGTATTAAATTTCGATCAATCCAGCCTTCCTCTTTACCGTGTGGTGACCACGGCCTATAATACATTCGACAGAGCACAGCGTAGGATGGATACTTTACGTCGACTCGGTCATCAGGGGGCATTTGTCATCGCAATGCCCACCCCGTAAAATTCCAACAGGAATTTTTCCTTTGGAGTAATTATTTTCCGGCAACTCGCTTTCCATAGAAACCCGGGAAAAGCTTGCAGTCGGTTCAATTTATCAGAAATATCCAGGTCAACTCTCTGGAATGGAGAATGAAGTATGCGGTTGCCGGTCCTCGACAAACTTGAAAACGAATTAATGGAAACCAAGCGTGAGCTGGAGGTGGATATCCCCAAGGCACTCAAAATTGCCACCGATATGGGAGACCTTAGTGAAAACGCTGAATATAAAGCCGCCAAGGAACGACAGACGTTTCTTCAATCACGAATCTCTCAATTGCAGGGCCGAATCAGCAATGTCATGCAGCTTGATGTGGCCCGCCTTCCAAAAGATCGTGCTGGGTTGGGAAGCAAGCTTCATTTGAAAAACCTGGATACGGATGAGGATAAAGTTTACTACCTTGTTTTCCCTGAAGAAGTCGACCCGGATACAGGACGGATCTCCCCGGCATCTCCCATTGGCAAAAGCCTGGTGGGTAAAAAGGAAGGAGATGAAGTTATCATGAGGTTTGGGGGAAACGAATCCTATTTTGAAGTAACCCTTCTCGTCACCATCCACAATATGGGTACAGAATAGAACCCTTAACTTAAAACTTTTTCCATTCTCCCTATTCCTGAACCAAGCAGCCAACTACCCATCTGAAAAAATCACCTTGAAGAAAGCCATACGTTATTCATGTCATCAAAGCCACTTTTAAAATTTGAAACGATTGCAGAAGACAATCCTTATTTCCTTGATCCCGAAGAGTATCCAAACTGGCCAGAGCAATTCAGAGACAGCCAGCCGGTTGTACTGGAAATAGGATTTGGTAATGGTAGTTTCCTTCTCGACATGGCCGTGCAGCGACCGGATTGCAACCTGATCGGTCTGGACTTTTATCATAAAGGAATTCGGAAACTGTTCACCCGGATGTCTCGCTATGGGCTGACCAACATCAGAGTCGTTTACGGAGACGCCAAGGAAAAAATCCCGTTTTTATTCAGGGAGGCTGAACTCACGGAGATTTATATCAATTTCCCGGATCCCTGGCCCAAAAAGAGACATCATAAAAGGCGGCTCATCAAACCCCATGTCGTCAGGACTCTTTGGGAAAAACTGGTCCCGGAAGGCCGACTTCGCCTGGCAACCGACTTTGAAGAATATGCCATGGAAATGCTGGAAGTCCTTGAGGGTGACCCCGGGTTTCGAAACCTGCACCAGGATCCAGGGTTCGCCAACCATCGCGAAGACGTTCCCCGCACCAAATACGAAAAAAATTTCCTCAATCAGGGAAAAAAGATTTATTATCTAGACTTCGTAAAAGTGCCCTGCCCCTGATAGAATAAAGCAGTACTGCGAACCCTCCAGCCAAAAGGAGCCATCCTTGTCAAAACCCCGCGTCCTCATTGTGGATGATGAAAAAAACATTGTCAGTTCCCTCCATGGGATTCTGGAAGACGAAGGTTACAGGATCGATACCGCCGACGACGGGCTTGATGCCTTGGAACAGGTGCAATCTGACCCGCCGGACTTGGTCCTGCTCGACATTTGGCTTCCAGGGATGGATGGCATCGAAGTCCTCAAGACGATCAAGACCTATCACCCGGAAATAGAGGTTCTGATCATGTCCGGGCATGGCACGATCGACACTGCGGTCAAGGCGACCAAACTGGGAGCTTTTGATTTCATCGAAAAACCCTTTTCATTGGACCAACTGGTCCAGTCAGTGGATAAGGCTCTGAAGCTAAAACAAACCCGAGTCGACCAGGGACCGCATAACGGCAATTCCAAACCTGAACTGCCGCATTGTTTTCAGATCATGGTGGATGTCAAAAAAAAGATTAAGGAAGCCTCGCGCCACAACCACCCGATGTTGATCCAGGGGGCTCCGGGCACCGGGAAAGAGTTTGTCGCACAGGCTATACATATGGAAAGCAAGAATTCCCGCCTGCCTTTCATGAAAATCAATTGCCCGTCAAGATCCATGACTTCACTGCAACAGGAATTGTTTGTTCGCAAGGGGAAAAGCAGCGCATCCACGCCAGGTGATCGGGTAGTGTATTTAAAAAACATTGAAGCACTCAGCCCCACCTTGCAGGACAAACTGATCCAGGCGTTGAAATCAGAGGACGATGCCCCCTTTCTGCCAGCACGTGTGTTCGCTTCCACCTCTGTAGACCTGTCACGGAGAGTAGAACGGGGAAAATTTCGTAAGGAGTTACTGGACATCCTAAGCAAAAACACCCTGGAAGTTCCGCCACTAAAAAACTTCAAGGACAATATTCCGATTCTTGTAAAAAAATATTTTGAGGAACTCGCCGAATACGGAAATTACACACCGCATTCTGTTGACGATGAGGCCATGGAAAGACTAGTCGCCTACGACTGGCCAGGGAACCTTAAAGAACTGCGGGACTTTCTCGATAACATCGCCCGCAAGGTGCACCCGGACGACGTTATCAATATCGACCATCTTCCCCCACCTGTCGGATTGGATGAATCAGAAGCCATTTCGACTGCGAGGGAAAAAGGAGCATCACGTCTACCACGCCAGCGCACGCTCAAAAGGAGTGTCGTTCTGTGTGGAAGCGGTCTGCACTCAGGAATCAAAACGGGACTGATCATGCAACCCCTGCCACCCAACTCGGGAATCATCTTTGGCCATATTTCCAGCACGGCAACCATACCTGCCAAGCCAGAAAACGTGGAGTCTACCGAATACTCCACATGTATAAAAAAAGGTTTTTTCTCAGTGGGCACCATTGAACACATCATGGCAGTTCTCCATATGTATCGAATCAATAACCTTTTGATCAAAATTGGGGACGAAGCACCGGTGATGGATGGATCTGCAAAAGACTTTTGCCAACTGGTTGAAGATGGTGAATTCGAAGAACAGGACTCCCCGTATGAGGAACTTGTAATCGACAAAGAATACTCTTTTGGCGACCCAAAGGGCGCTCATATAAAAATAGCGCCTTGCGATGGCTTTGAGGTGAGTTACCACATGGAATACCCAGAACCCATCGGAACTATGGATTACACCTTCAAGTACGAAAACTTTGAGGGCTTTAAAAAAGAAATTGCCCCGGCACGCACTTTCGGTTTTATGGAGGAAGTGGCTGCCCTCACAAAGCTTGGCTTTGCCTCTGGCGGAAAGCTCGACAACTTTATCATGCTGGGTGATGGCAAAGTACTTAACACCGAATTGCGTTACCCGGATGAATTCGCCCGCCATAAAATTCTCGACATACTCGGCGATTTTTACCTTCTGGGCAAACCCATACGCGGAAAAATTTCGGCTCACAAATCGGGACACACACAGAACGTGGGACTGATAAAAACGATCCAGGAAAACCTGCCCAACTGACCTTCGTCTCCCCCACTTGCCCCTGAAAATCCAGAGTGGTACGCTTAACTTGTCTTGAAATACATTGCTGTTCTTGCCATTCAGCCATCCGGAACTTTACCCATGCCCACCTCTACATTTAAAATCGCTGTTCTAGTCTCGGGGCGAGGCACAAATCTACAATCGATTCTGGACCAGGTCGAATCAGGCTCCCTACCCGTTGAGGTCGCACTCATCATAAGTAACAAAAAAAATGCTCAGGCTTTGGAGCGGGGCAGGAAAGCCGGAATACCATCCAAATTTATTAATCCAAAGGATTACCCGGACAGGGATGCATATGATGCCGTTTTAGTTAAACTTCTTCAGGCTGAAAACGTAGACCTTATCTGTCTTGCCGGGTACATGCGAATTTTAACGTCAAAGTTTATCCAGGCTTTCTCAGGCAAAATAATCAACATCCACCCTTCTCTCTTGCCTTCATTTCCCGGGCTTGATGTACAGCAACAAGCCATCGACCATGGAGTCAAGTATTCCGGCTGCACCGTCCATTTTGTAGATGAAGAAGTAGATACCGGCCCCATCATCCTACAGGCGGTTGTACCGGTAAAAGAACAGGACACCGCCGAAACACTCTCAGCCCGTATTTTGAAAGAAGAGCATAAAATTTACCCCGAGGCTGTCCGGCTGATTGCGGAAAATAGAATTTGCGTTGAAGGCCGCCGAGTCTCCATCCAGGAGCCCTCCTTATGACAAAACGGAAGCGTTGTCTTTTATCCTTTGCCATATCTGTTTTTATTTCGGCCACAATAAACACCAACGCCCTGGCACTCAATCCAGATGAAACTATAATTGCCGTGCAAAAAAGATATGACGCCACCACCAGCCTGAAAGCCAGGTTTATCCAAAAATCCTACCTTAAAGTAATGGGGCAGTCCCAGGTTGCGGAAGGAAGTGTTCTGATAAAAAAGCCGGGGAGGATGAAATGGAACTATTCAGCACCAGATCCACAGCTACTCATCAGCGATGAAGACTTTCTATGGCTTTACCTTCCGGATGATAAACAGGCCACCCGTATGAAAATCGAAAGTGTTTATTCCTCAAACACACCAGCCCTGTTTCTGGCAGGAAAGGGAAAACTCACCCGATCATTCAACGTTGGTCAGGTTCTGGAGCAGGAAACCACTTATAAAATCACCTTGTTTCCAAAAGAAGAAGAACAAAATATCGATCACCTTGTTCTTTTTGCAGACAAGAAAAATTTCCAGATATTGGGATCCAGCGTGTATGATAAATTAGGTAATCACACGGAAATGAGATTTACAGACATCAAGGTCAACCCGACCCTGAACGACAACCTGTTCCTGTTTAAGGCTCCGGCGGGAGTCGAAATCATCGACTTCTCCGAGCAACAGTAACCCGTAACCCCACAATCATGACTGAACTTTCGCTATTCCCTCTGGACACTCTGCTCGATTTCGGGTTGCGCATGGGTGCGTTTTTAGCCGGACTGGCTGCACTCATATTCGTCCATGAGTTGGGGCATTTTCTGGTTGCCCGGCGCTACGGGGTAATCGTGGAAAAGTTTGCGCTTGGCTTCGGCCCCAAATTAGTCGGTTTCACAAAGGGAGGGACCGAATACCTAATCGCGGCAATTCCTCTTGGCGGTTATGTGAAAATGAAGGGAGAAGACCCGAATGAAGAACTAGAAGATACCACAGGGTCTTTTCATCACGCCAAGGTCGGGCACCGAATCGCCATCGCCTTCGCCGGTCCTCTTTTTAATTTTATTTTTGCCATCCTGATCTTTGCCGGGGTTTATATCGCCGGTGTGCCCTCGCTGGACACCACAGTCGGCAATGTAAAGGAAGATTTTCCCGCCAGCGCAGCAGGAATAAAAACCGGCGACCGTATTGTCGAGATCAATGGAAAAAAGATTCAGTATTGGGAAGAGCTTTTGGATATTGTCCATAACTCACCTGGCAAGAAGATTGATTTCATGATCGACAGAAGTAACACACTGATCCCGCTTTCTATTACCCCCGTCGTGGATAAAGTAACGGATCTATTAGGTGATGAAAAAAAAGTAGGACTTATCGGAATCGGGTCACTGCGAAACTTAATCACCTACGTCGATAAAGGTTCCGCAGCAGACACCGCAGGTTTAAAAGTAGACGATCGCCTGGTTGCAGTGGATGGCGTTCCTATCCGGGAAATCCAGGATCTGGTTCCCACAGCAATCGACAAGCCGGGACAGGAGTTGATTTTCTCGGTTATTCGCGACGGCAAGCAATTGGATCTGCCAGTCACACCTGAGCCCAAAACAATAAAGGATGAAAAAGGGCTTTCTGTTGAAAGAGGATTGATAGGGCTTAACCTGGGTGGCAACATGCTGCAACAGTCTTACAGCCTTCCTGGAGCTATCATCCGCTCTCTCGAAGAAACCTGGGGAATGATCAAACTCATCGCGATCAGCATCCAGAAAATGATTTTTGGTTCCGTGCCCTCGAATTCTATCGGAGGCCCAATCCTGATCTTTCAGGTTTATGGAGAGCAGGCCCAGCAAGGGTTTATGCAAACCATACGCTTGACAGCATTGCTCAGCATCAATCTGGGACTCATCAACCTGCTTCCCATACCGATTCTGGATGGCGGCCACATTTTCTTTTTCCTGATCGAAATCCTGAAAGGCCGCCCTGTAAGCGAGCGCAACCGTGAGCGCGCTGCCCAGGTAGGTTTGTTCATGATACTCTCACTGATGGTATTTGCCTTTTATAATGACATCGCGCGCATCATGAATTGACCTTCTGTATGGCCGACCCACCGGACATCGACATTGAGCGCCGTCTGGAAGATTTGCATACCGCGGCAAACAAGCTTAATATTGAGGTCGTTTTCAGTGATCTTTCAGATCCTGAATTTCCAGCTAAAAGCGGCTTATGCAAGATCCACGGGCGCGATATTATTTTGCTCGACCGGACTCTGCCACCAGCGCAACAAATTGAAGTCCTGCTGGAAACGTTGCGACAATTCGACCTCGAAACCATCTTCCTGGCAGCCTGGATCCGTGATCGACTTGAACGCCCGGAGACCTGACAAAAACAATCTGGTCAAAACAAAGAAACAAGACAAAGAAAACTAACCTTCCCCCCCGCAAGGCGGTGGGAACAACCTGAAATTAACTCTAATGACCCTTCAAAATAAAATCCTTCCCGAACAAAGACGTGGAAAATTAAAACAACTGATTAACCAGGGCCATCTGGTTCGAGCACTCGAAGCCCACAACGGGCTCAGTGGCATCATTGCCGACACGGTCAAAGTTGAAGGCCAATCTGGTGAAACAGAGGTTGTAATGGAGTTTGATGCCATTTGGGAAAGTAGCCTCACCGATTCAGCGGGAAAGGGTCACCCGGATATTGAAGTCATCAGTTTTGATTCACGCTTGCACACCATTAATGAAATTCTGGCAGTCACACACAAACCCATGATCGTTGATGGTGACACGGGAGGGGATCCCAATAATTTTGAATACATGGTCTCCAAACTGGAGAGAGCCGGAGTGTCTGCTGTCATCATCGAAGACAAGGTATTCCCAAAGCGCAACAGTCTTGAGGCGGGAGCAAACCAGACCCTGGAAGCCCCCAATCTGTTTGCGGCAAAAATCAAGCGCGGCAAGGCCGTCCAGATGACCCAGGACTTTTTAATCATTGCGCGTCTTGAAAGTTTCATTGCCGGAATGGGATTGAGCGATGCCCTCATGCGTGCGGAAACTTATCTTGAAGCAGGTGTCGACGGCATTATGGTTCATTCCAAATCCAAGGATCCGACTGAAATTCTGAGTTTCGCCGAACATTACAAAGAACTGCAAAAGCGTCTCGGCATCCAACGCCCCCTGGTGTGCGTGCCAACAACCTACAACAGTATTCAGGAAGATGAATTGAAAGCCGCCGGCTTCAATGTGGTGATCCACGCAAACCACCTGCTTCGTTCCGCTTACAAATCGATGATCCAGACGGCACAAAGTATCCTTTCCAATCAGCGCAGTCTTGAAGCCGATGCATTATGCGCTCCGGTAAAAGACATCTTTCGTGCCGTGGGATTTCTTGCTGTCACAGAAAAAGACAAACTGTCTGAGTCTAATAAAAACATCCACGTGATCATTCCGGCTGCAGGCGACACATCAAGCTTAGGTTCCATGGCGACCGACTGTCCTCTTGCCATGCTGGACATAGCAGGAAAAACTCTTCTCAACCGGCAGGTTAAGGCACTCAATGTCAATGGCCTGAACGACATCACCGTAGTTACCGGGTTTGCGGCGGATAAAATGTCTGCTGAAGGTATCAACTTTGTGCATAACCCGGACTATCGACAAGGCTCAGAAGTTCACAGCATGCTGTGTGCACGCGAAAAAATGACCAATGGGTTTGCTCTGCTCTACTCAGATATTCTCGTTGAATTCGACATCATCAAAAAGCTGATGGATCGCAAGGAAGATATCGTACTGGTGGTCGACAACTCCATCCAATATCACGGACCGGTGCCCGGCAAAATTCACGACTATGTTATCGGCGCCAATCAAAAACAAAAATTACGACGCAATATAAATTTTGACTTCCAGAGAACCATCGCCCAAATCAGCAAAAAGATAGATCCGGCCACGGCGACTCATGAGTTCATCGGCCTGGCAAAATTTTCAGCAACAGGAGTCGAGCAACTCCTGCAGACCTATGAAGATTGCGCACGGAATTTTCAAGGTGGCATCCAGGAGGCGGAAAACATGTCAAAATTCCGCTTCACCGACCTCATTCAGGAAATGATCGAGCGAGGATTCAGTGTGCACTATCTTGAAATCCACAAAGGCTGGCTGGAGGTTCACCTGCCTGAAGATATCGAGTTGGCCAATCAGTTATTCCCTGCTCAGAAGCCCCAGCAAGTCGCCACTTCCTGATCCATCCCGAATACCCACATCAACTCAATTAACGGAATTTTCCGATGCGTTATTCACAAATGTTCATCCCGACCCTCAAACAACCTCCCGCTGATGCAGAAGTGATCAGCCACCAACTCATGATCCGCGCGGGTATGATCCGCCAACTGGCATCAGGGGTTTATTCTATATTACCGCTGGGTCAGCGCGTGTTGAAAAAAGTCGAACAAATCATCCGCGAAGAAATGAATGCGATTGGTGGGTTGGAAATGTTTCTTCCCAGCATCCAACCGGCGGAACTCTGGAAAGAGAGTGGGCGATGGGATTTTTATGGCAAAGAACTGTTACGTATCAACGATCGCCATAATCGGGAGTTCTGTTACGGCCCCACTCATGAGGAAGTTATCACCGACATTGTCCGACGCGATGTTAAATCCTATAAGCAATTGCCGTTGTTAATGTACCAGATACAGACCAAGTTTCGGGATGAAGTGCGCCCACGGTTCGGTGTCATGCGTGGCCGCGAATTCATGATGAAAGATGCCTACAGTTTCCACGCCGACGAAGAAAGTACGCGCAAAACTTATGAGGATATGAAACAGGCCTACTCCAACATTTTTACGCGTTGCGGCCTTGAGTTTAAAATGGTGGAAGCCGACTCCGGAACTATTGGGGGCAGTTTTTCCCACGAATTTATGGTTCTGGCGGATTCCGGGGAAGATGCTGTTGGTTTTTGCAACCACTGCGATTACGCATCCAACCTTGAAAAAGCCGCACTCAAACCTCCTGCACCACAAACCGTACCCGAATCACCAGCTGAATTAACAGAAGTTCCTACTCCCGGAAAAAAATCGGTAGAGGAAGTTTCGGGTTTTCTTAACAAGGGTCCGGAGAATATTGTCAAAACGCTGGTATTTGAAAATGAAGATGGACTGGTCGCCGGGCTGGTGAGGGGTGACCGCCAGCTCAATTTAATCAAATTAAAAAATCACCTCGGATGCGACTGGCTGCATCCGGCTGATGAAAAAACCATCGTGGAGAAAACCGGGTTCCCTGTCGGATTTTTGGGACCTGTTGGACTGAATATGAAAATCTTCGCCGATCATGAGATCGGTGTGATGCATGATTTTGTTACGGGGGCTAATAAGCCGGACACCCATCTAACCGGAGTGCAACTGGACCGTGACATCAAAGTAACCGAAATACTGGATTTGAGAGAAGTGATTGAAGGTGACCCCTGCCCCCGTTGTGACGAGGGGCACTATCAGATCCGACGTGGGATTGAGGTGGGCCATATATTCATCCTCGGCACAAAATACAGTAAAGCCTTGAAAGCAAACTTTCTGGACCCCAATGGAAAAGAACAACCTTTTGTAATGGGATGTTATGGTATTGGGGTGGGGCGTACTGCGGCAGCAGCGATTGAGCAGAACCACGACGAAAACGGGATCATCTGGCCTACACCTCTGGCCCCTTTTCAAGTATCCGTAATCCCGGTCAACCTCAATTCTGAGCCCGTTAAAGAAGCAGCCGAAAAAGTCTATCAAACCCTGAAAAACAACGGGGTTGAAGCCCTTTTGGATGATCGATCTGATCGCCTTGGAGCCAAGCTCAAGGATGCAGAATTAACAGGGATTCCCGTGCAAATTGTTATTGGCCCCAAAAACCTGGAAGCTGGCAACCTTGAAGTTAAGTTTAGAAAATCAGGCGAATCCCAATCCTTGCCTTTTCCAGACCAGTTAGACCAACTGGCAGGCCTGATAAAAGCTTTGTAATTAAGGATTTAGATTAACCTCCTTTTTCCTTGAAACCGGGACTGGGTTCCGGTAGAATTTCCACAAAATAAGCAGGTCTGCGGATGCGGGCTTTAGCCCGCTTTTTTTTTGGGGCTTGCCAATGCGGGCGGGGCGCCCCCCAATTTCGCCTCAAAAATTAACAATGGCGCCCCTTGGGGCTGTCCATGCAAAAAGGTTCCGTAGTACAAACAGTTGAAAGTTTAGTCCTCCCTGTTCTCAAAGATCTCGGGTTAGAACTGGTGGACATAGAATACAGGCGGGAGGGAAAGGGCTGGGTCCTAAGAATATTTATTGACAAAGAAGGCGGTATCACCGTTAACGATTGCACCATGGTGAGCCATCAGGTTGGAGACCTTATCGATATTGACGACCTGATACCCAATGCCTATTGCCTTGAAGTTTCCTCTCCGGGACTGGATCGTCCTCTGAAGAAAGAACAGGATTTCATCAAATATAAAGAGCGGCGAATCCAGCTAAACACCTTTGCCCCCATAGATACCCGAAGAAATTTTCAGGGAACCATCAAAGATTTCCGGGAAGGTGTGTTATTTCTGGAATCACAGGGGGTCCCATTGGAGATTCCCCTGGATAACATTGCGAAGGCCAAACTGGAAATAGAGATATAACGAATGAACCTTGAAATTCTAAATAACATTGACATCCTCTGCCGCGAAAAGGGCATCGATCGGGACACTTTGATCGAGGCCCTAAAAACAGCAGTTGAGGCGGCTGGTAGAAAAAGATTCCCTCATATTGAAACTCTAAAAGGAAGTTTTGATACTGGAACCGGAGAGGTCCAGATTCTTACCGAAAAAACAGTGGTGGAAACGGTCCGGGACCCAGAACAGGAAATCAGCCTCGAAGATGCTGTCAAGCTGGTACCCGAGGCTGAACTGGGAGAAAAAGTCCTGGCCGCACTGGAATTGGAAAACCTGGGGCGCATCGCAGCGCAGCTGGCCAAACAGGTGATATTGCAAAGATTGCGCGAAGCAGAAATTGAAATCGTTCATAACGAATACAAAAACAAGAAAGGCGACATCCTGAATGGGATCGTCCAGCGAATGGAACATGGAGATATTATCGTCGACCTCGGCAAGGCTGAAGGAATACTGCCAAGGCGCGAGCAGGTGTTTCGGGAATCCTTTAACCGGGGAGAGCGGATACGCGCTTTTGTTTTGGACGTTCGAAAAACGAGTAAAAATGCGCTGGTTATTTTGTCCCGCACCCACGTCGGTTTGATCAAAAGACTATTTGAACTGGAAGTTCCTGAAATCGGTGAAGGCATGGTTGAGATCATGGGTATCGTTCGCGAACCCAACGGCCGCACCAAGATTGCCGTCCGCTCAACCGACCGCGAAATCGATGCGGTGGGTGCCTGTGTTGGAATGCGGGGTATGCGAGTACAATCCATTGTTCAAGAACTTCGGGGCGAAAAGATAGATATCGTGGAGTACTCGGAAGATCCTGAACTGTTCATCCGCAATGCCCTGAGCCCTGCAAAAATCTCCCGCATCATGATGGATCGTGACAACAAAACCATGACCATCATTGTTGCCGATGATCAAATGTCATTGGCTATTGGGAAAAAAGGGCAAAATGTTCGCTTGGCGGCCAAGCTGGTCAAATGGAAAATTGACATCAAGGGTGAGTCTGAAAGTGTGGGGCTTAATTTTGCTGAAGCCTTCCTTTCGAACAAAGCAGCCGATACGAGCGAAGACTTTTTAACATTGTTAAAAGATGCAAAAGGTTTCGGAGAAAAAGTAGTTTCAATTTTATTTGCCCAGAATGTTGTGAACGTTGAACAAATTCTGGAAATGGGAGCGGATGGCCTCAAGGAATTACCAGGTATTGGACCCAAAAAAGCTGAAGCCATTTTTGAATTCGCCCAGGATAACAAACCAGAGGAAGCCCCACCAGAAACCACAGAGGTTAAAAGTCCACCACCTAAACAGGACGACTCACTGGTTTACACAGCACCTTCCCTGACCACGGACACCGGGTCTCTGTTTGATTCAGCAATGGCTGCTGCAGGTGCAGAGCTGGAAGCCAGTGGATTACCAGATATTCCGGAAGAAAAACCAGGTTCAGAAGAACCTGATGATGGGGCTGAAGAAGAGGATCAAGATCCTCCGGTGAGTGATTTACCAGGAGCTGATCCGGTGCTGGTTGAGCTTCTGATGAATAATGGGTTTCAGACTATTGCCGAACTTTCTGTCACCCCCGTGGAAGAGCTCCTGGCCATCGAAGGAGTTGAAGCGGAAGCCGCCCAGCAGGTGTTGGAGTTGGCGAAAACACACATGGAAAATTTTGAGAACGCGTAGCGTCGAAAGGTTGTCGATTGCCTAAAATTCGTATTAACAAACTGGCTCTGGAGCTTGACATCCAGAACGATCTCATCATTGATGAGCTGAAAAAGCAGGACATCCCTGTCAAGAATTACATGAGCTCCATTGATGAGGAGGCCGCAAACCACATAAGGGAAGTATTTTCGCCTGAACCAAAAACAAAGCCGAAAGCGAAGGCAAAAGCCAAAACAAAAGCCAAGGCGAAAACCAAAGCAAAAGCCAAGGCGAAAACAACCACCAAGGCGACCACAAAAGCTACCGCAAAATCTACGGCCAAAGCAACTCCCAAGGCTAAAAAAGCGGATACGGGTACTACCAAAAAGGCAACGGTTGCCAAAGCTGGCACTGATGAAAAGAAACCCGCTACCACCAAAAAAGCCGTTGCAGAACCGGTTGCAACAAAAAAACCCAAAGTCACTCCCAAGTCAGACGCCAAACCTGTAAAAAAACAGGAAACCAAAAAGGTAGAAGCTGACATTTCCAAATCCAAGCCAGGAAGAAAACTTGGGCTGAAAATAGTTAAGAAAGAGGAATTGGAAGCCCAGGAAAAGGCCGCAAAAGAAAAAGCTGCCGCCGAAAAGGCTGCAAAAGAAAAGAAAGCAAAAGACCTCCAAAAAGAAAAATCAAATCGAGAAGCTCGACGGGCTAAAAAAGAAAAAGAATCCAAACCTGAACCGAAACAGGAAACTGAAACTGAAGGTTTCGAAACCGTCCAGTTATCCGACGACATGTCACTGCGGGATTTAGCTGAGGCCTTAAAATGCTCTCCTAATGAAATCATCAAGGACTTGATGTTGATGGGCATCCTGGCTACTATCAACCAGAGCCTGGACATAGATATCTCCTCAAAAATAGCCGACCAACGCGGATTTGAAGTTGAGGTCATCACTCCTGAGTCTGAACTTGATTTTGAAGAGACCGAAGATGACAAGGAAGGTGACCGGATTCCAAGGCCCCCCATTGTGACCATCATGGGCCATGTGGACCATGGTAAAACTTCTCTCCTGGATTCAATTCGAAAAACCAGTGTCACCGATACCGAACACGGAGGGATCACCCAGCACATCGGTGCCTATCAGGTCAAGGTAAACAAACAATCACTCACCTTTCTTGATACACCGGGTCATGAAGCGTTCACCGGAATGCGAGCTCGTGGTGCGCAGGTAACGGATATCGTTGTTCTGGTTGTGGCTGCAGACGATGGTATGAAACCTCAGACTAAAGAGGCTATCGACCACGCCCGGGCTGCAAACGTTCCTATTGTGGTGGCCATCAATAAAATAGACAAACCCGACGCCAAGCCGGACGAGGTCAAAAAACAATTAGCGGATTACGGCTTATTGCCTGAAGACTGGGGCGGACAAACCATCTTCACCCAGGTTTCGGCAATGACCGGTGAAGGGCTCGATCACCTTTTGGAATTACTTCTCTTGCAGGCAGAAATTCTTGAAATCAAGGCCAACCCGAAAATGCGCGGCCGAGCGGTTGTGATTGAATCGCACCTCGACAAGGGGCGCGGGCCTGTGGCAACGGTCATTATTGAAAGAGGGGAATTAAAAATAGGGGACCCCTTTATCGTTGGAAACTATTTCGGGAAAGTCCGGGCTCTTACAAACGATCAGGGGCGCAATATCACCAAAGCCACACTCGCCATGCCGGTTGAAGTCATCGGGTTACCAGATGTCCCAGAACCCGGCGATCGAATGATGGTAGTCAATGATGAGCGCAAGGCGCGCCAGCTCAGCTCTGCCAGGCTGCAACGGGATCGGGAGCACCAGCTATCGAAGAAACCTCGCATCACACTGGAAGACCTGCATCAACAGATCGAAGATGGAGAAATACAGGAGCTCAATCTCATCATCAAGGCAGATGTTCAAGGTTCCATCGAAGCTGTCAAGGAAGCCGCTTCAAAACTGGAAACAAGGCAAGTGCGCGTCAAGATAATTCATGGTGCCGTTGGAGGAATCACAGAATCAGATATTCTTCTGGCAACTGCTTCCAATGCTTTCGTGATTGGTTTCAACATCCGCCCGACAGAAAAAGCGAAGGCTCTGGCTGAACGGGAAAATGTAGACGTCCGTCTGTACAGTGTCATCTATGATGCCATCAACGACATGAAAGCCGCAATGGAAGGGATGCTCGCACCAACGTTTAAAGAGCAAATCACCGGACGCGTTGAGATTCGTGAAATTTTTAATATTCCAAAACTCGGAACGGTCGCTGGCTGTTACGTCCTGTCTGGACAAGTCGAACGTAACAGCAAGGCTCGACTCATTCGAGACAGTGTTGTGATTCACGACGGAAAAATTGGTTCGCTTCGGCGTTTTAAAGACGATGTTAAAGAAGTTGCATCGGGTTACGAATGCGGCCTGATGTTTGAAAAGTTTCCTGATGTCAAACCGGGCGATTTTGTGGAGCCCTATCAGGTTGAAGAAATCAGCACGACCCTGGAGGCTTCGGCAGGAACCACATCGTGAAGATCGGCTGTTGCCAGATAAAATTCCACCTGCATGGAAACAATTCCCTTAAAGGGAAACGCAAGGTGGTTTCATCCATGAAAGACAGGGTACGCAGCAAATTCAACGTATCCATAGCTGAAACGGGTGACAACGATATCTGGCAAAGTATTGAACTTGGTATCGCCGCAGTGGGGCCCGACCCGCAGTATATTGACGGGCAAATCAAGCAGGTCGTCGAATATCTCGACAAACTGCAACTTGCGGAAATGACTGATTGTAAATTTGAACTGATCCATGTGGGTCATGAGTACCAGTAATACGGAAATGATCGTAGCCAGAAATCATGAAATACAAACGTTCCAAAAGAGTGCAGGAATTACTGCTGGAAGAAATCTCCAAGCTGATCCAGTTCGAGTTGAAGGACCCGCGAATCGGGTTTGCCACCCTGACTGGAGTGAACCTGACCGACAACCTCAAATTCGCCCGTGTGTTTGTCAGCATCATTGGCGACGAGACCCAGAAGCGAGACACGCTGGAAGGACTTCAAAGCGCTCGCGGTTTTATCCGGTCATGGCTTGGGAAAAATCTGAACCTGCGATACGTCCCCGAACTGAATTTTCAACTCGACGAGACAGCGGAAAACGCCCAGAATATTTCACGGTTGCTCAATGAAATCCACCCTGAATAAAGTCGTCAATTTGTACAAGCCTTCCGGACCAACATCCTTCGCCCTGGTGCGTCGAGTCCAGAATTGTGTCTCAGCAACAAAAGCCGGGCACATTGGAACACTCGACCCGCTCGCAGAAGGCGTACTTCCCGTTTGCCTCAACGGCGCAACACGGATCATTCAGTTCATGTCCCGACTTCCCAAAACTTATTTAGCTGAAATGGAACTGGGCAAATCGACAGACACTCAGGATTGCGACGGGCAGGTTCTTGAAACAGGCGACTGGCAACACATCACCGAACAGCAGGTTCGGGAAGTCATGAAAGATCTTGAAGGAGACACCCAACAGGTCCCTCCCATGTTTTCCGCGAAAAAGAAAAACGGTGTTCCACTATACAAACTTGCAAGAAATGGAATCACCGTTAAACGTGAACCGGTGTCCATCCGCCTGCACTCGGTCGAATTTTTAAGCATGGAGGGCAACCGCGTAACGTTTCGCGCCCATTGTTCGGCAGGCACCTACATCCGGACGCTATGTCATGACATGGGCGTCAAGCTTGGGTGTGGTGCACATATGACACGCCTGGTCCGGGAAAAAGTAGGCCCTTTTGACCAGAATTCCTCCATTACACTGGAAAATCTGGACGAAAGCCGGGCCGATGGAACCCTTACAGACAAACTGGTTGAACCCGACCAGGCCCTGCAGTTCATCCCGGAAATCAGAGTGAAACCTGAAGGCGAGTTGGCTGTCACTCATGGCAGACCAATTTTGAAATCTTTTCTGGATGCGGTTCCAGAAAAAATCAACCCTGGAAACTATTACCGTGTCACCCGGTTTGCCGGTGGCCTGATGGCTATTGCTGAACCACTGGTCGATTCCAAACAATTCGATCTGTTGGGCCCGGATGAGGTGGCATTTAAACTTAAACGAGTATTTATCGAACCATGATTAACTGCAATGCATCGGTTGGTTGGAATGTTTTCGCGGGTCCGTTCGGCAGCTTGTCGAACCAGAGAGCGGATCTGCGAAAACATTTTCAACCCGGTGATTGCGACTAATCAGAAACTGGAGGTTATCAAGTGGCTCTCACCAAGGAGAAAAAAAGCGAGATCATCACTAACAACCGTGTCAGCGATGCTGACACTGGTTCTTCTGAAGTGCAAATTGCACTCTTAACTGAACGGCTGAATTACCTTACCGAGCATTTTAAAGAACACAAGAAAGATCATCATTCCCGTAGAGGCTTGATCAAGATTGTAAACCGGCGGAGAAAACTGCTGGACTACCTCAAGAGGGAAGACCTGAATCGTTATCAGGCGATCATCCAACAGCTCGGAATCAGACGCTAATTTTGACTGGAGATAATTGAATGCAAGAAGAAAAAGTCGAAGTCGTAATAGACGGCAAGACCATATCGCTACAATCGGGCTACCTGGCCAAACAGGCTAATGGGTCCGTAATGGTAAGACAAGGCGATACAATGGTCCTCGTCGCTGCGACCATGGCAAACCAGGCACGAGAGGGAATCGATTTTTTCCCACTCACCGTGGATTTTAGAGAAAAAACGTATGCTGCCGGGAGACTCCCCGGAGGCTACCTGAAACGCGAGGCACGTCCTTCCGACAGTGAAACATTGACCTGCCGGTTGATTGACCGCCCTATCCGCCCGCTGTTTCCAAAAGAATTTAAAAACGAAACCCAGGTCGTTTGTTTTGTGGTTTCCCACGACCAGGAACATCAACCGGATGTGATCGCACTAACCGGCGCATCCGCTGCCCTGTTTGTATCAGACATACCGTTTTCCAACCCAATTGCGGGAGCACGCATCGGTCGTATCGACGGAAACCTGGTTTTTAATCCAACCATTGAGGAACTTCCAAACAGCGATCTCAACCTCGTTATGGCCGGATCTGCAGACGCCATCGTTATGGTGGAAGCCGGAGCGAACGAATTGAACGAAGACGATATGCTCGCCGCTCTGGAATTTGGACATGAGAGGATCAAAAAACTTGTGGAGCTACAGCATGAGCTTCGCGCCAAACTTGGTAAAGAAAAAATTGAGATTCCCGAAGCTGAGGTCAACGAAGAACTCAAAGCCAAAGTAACGGAAATGGGGCGATCCAAACTGGAAGAAGCCCTTAAAATTCCGGGCAAACATGAGAGACAGGATGCTATCGACGCCATCAAGGACGAGTTGAAAGAATCTCTCAACCCAGAGGGCGATGATGACATCAAAGCTGAGATCAAATCGTTGTTCCACGATCTGGAGTACGAGCTGGTTCGCGAACAGATCCTGGAAACCAAGGGCCGCGTTGATGGCCGGGGACTGACCGACATTCGCCCCATCTCCTGCCAGATCGGACCACTGCCCCGAACCCATGGTTCGGCAGTCTTTACACGCGGTGAAACCCAGGCTCTCGTAACCACAACTCTCGGAACAACTTCTGATGAGCAACGTATCGACAACCTGGATTTCAAAGGAAGTAAATCCTTTCTCCTGCACTACAATTTCCCGGCGTTTTGTACTGGTGAGGTGAAATTCATCTCTGGACCAGGCCGTCGCGAAATTGGACACGGCATGCTGGCTGAAAGGGCTTTGTCTTCCATGATTCCATCCAAGGAAGAATTCCCCTACACGATCCGGATTGTTTCTGAAATTCTGGAATCCAATGGATCATCTTCTATGGCATCGGTTTGCGGCGGTTCTCTTTCCATGATGGATGCCGGTGTTCCTTTAAAAGCCCCTGTTGCGGGAATCGCCATGGGAATGATCAAGGAAGGCGACCGAATTGCTATCCTGTCTGACATTCTCGGCAGTGAGGATCACCTGGGTGACATGGACTTCAAAGTCACCGGCACAGAAAAGGGCATCACGGCTTTGCAGATGGACATCAAAGTCTCAGGCCTCAGCAAGGAAATCATGGCATCCGCCCTTCAGCAGGCTAAAGAAGGACGGCTGCATATTTTAGGTGAAATGGCCAAGGCGCTGGATGCTCCACGCACCGAGATGTCCAAGTACGCACCGCGCGTCACCACGATGAAAATTCCGACTGATAAAATCCGCGACGTCATTGGACCGGGCGGCAAAGTCATTCGCGAGATCATCGAGAAAACCGGTGTTGCTATCGACATTGAAGACAGCGGTAAGGTCACCATCGCTTCCGCGGATCAGGAAGCTTCTGAAAAAGCACAAAAATACATCGAAGATCTTGTTCAGGAAGTGGAAGTTGGAAAAATTTACCTGGGCAAGGTGAAAAAGATTATGGACTTCGGTGCCTTTGTTGAAATTTTACCGGGTACCGACGGACTGGTGCATATTTCACAAATCTGCGACCGACGTATTCAGAAGGTCAACGACGAAATTTCTGAAGGCGACGAAATTGTTGTCAAAGTCATCGACGTAGACCGCAACGGCAAGGTGAAGCTCAGCCGGAAAGAGGCTATGCGCGACGAAGCCGCGGCAGCACAGGCCTGATCTTCACAATAAAAAGTATCTAGTAAAAAATGGGCGCAGGGTCTTTGGACTCTGCGCCTTTTTATTTGGGCTTTGAACAATCACAACCAGACGATAAACAGATAAAGGTTAACGTTTCCTATGGTAATGACTCTTTACCAAGGCATTGTTCAATACATCAGTCTTAGCGTGTTTGAATTTCAAGGGTTCGGCCAATTTACCAAATAATGGGTAGCCACCGCCAAGCACCACGGGTATTCGCGTTATGATCATTTCATCGATTAAGTCACTAGCCAAAAACCTTTGTATGGTAATACCGCCATCTATATATAAATTCTTGTATCCCCGATGATTCAACTCTTCAACCACCGCTAATGGTTCACCCTTTATCAGTTTTACTCTTCTACTCAAACTTTCTGCTGAAATTTCTTTCAGAGTCGCGCTGATTACAAATACCGGTTTTTCATAGGGCCATTCTCCAATAGAAACTACTTTCTCAAAAGTGTTTCGGCCCATAAGAATTGCATCGACACCACTCATAAACTCACCCCAACCATAATCGCTCTGATCAGGGTTTGGAGTTTCATTCAGCCAGTCTAATCCGCCATCAGGTGTTGCAATATAGCCATCCAGACTCACCCCAATATAAATAACATTTGCCACACAGTACTCCCATTCAAAATAGTGAAAAACCTTCCTTTAAACCAATCTAAAATTTTCCTATTCGAAAGCCAGGTTCCAGGAACCGAGGTCGTCCAGTAAATCGTGCCGGGTGAGATCGCAATGGATAGGGGTAATGGAGATATAACCACTTTCAACAGCTTCACAGTCAGTGCCGCCCTCGGCATCCGAAAAGGTCATTTCCCCGGCCAACCAGTAATATATATTGTTGCGGGGATCGATTCTTTTATCGAACGCTTCGATCACACGTGACTGTCCCTGCCGCGTCACCACCACACCTTTTATCTGCTCTTTTGGAATTGCAGGGACGTTGATATTCAGCGCGACTCCCTCCGGCAACCCCCTCTTAAGAACCATTGGGTAAATCTGACGGATAAATTCTGCCGCAATTGAAAATTCCTTACTCTCCCAGGAATTAAGGGAAACCGCTATGGAGGGGACTCCCATGATCGCGGCCTCCGTTGCTGCTGAAACGGTCCCGGAATAAATAACGCAGGACCCCATATTACTCCCCTGGTTCACACCGGAGATCACAAGTTCTGGAGGCTCGGGAAGCAGTTCAGTAATGGCTATTTTGACACAATCGGCAGGGGTTCCAGAAACCGCGTAACCCAGCAAGTGTCCATCCTCCTTCATCTCTTTTACTTTAAGTGGAGTTGCCAGGGTAATGGCGTGGCCCACCGCACTTTGTTCCGTTTCCGGGGCAATGATGATTGCTTCGCATTCGGGGGACAAGGCTTCCCATACAGCGCGGAGCCCCGGGGCGTTAAATCCATCGTCGTTGGTCAGTAGTATCATAATAAATAAAAAAGGCGGGACCACAAGGTCCCGCCTCTTTCCAGTTCAGGGAAATCAGAACCCTATAAAAAAATTCGCTTAGTTGTTCTTTTCAAAATAATCCTGAGAACCTACAGGGTCAGGTTTCATGGCGTCTTTACCCTTGGACCAGTTTGCCGGGCAAACCTCACCATTGTTTTCAAAATGCTGCAGACTGTCTACCATTCGAAGCGCTTCGTCAATATTACGTCCGAGCGGCAGGTTATTAACCAATTGATGCTGAACGATCCCTTCCTTGTCAATCAGGAACAGGCCGCGAAAAGCAATTCCACCATCAGCCAGAACATCGTAGGCACGGCTGATGTTTTTATCCAGATCTGCTACCAGCGGGTAATCAATCTGACCCAATCCACCCTTCTTCCGGTCGGTATTCCTCCAGGCAAGATGGGAAAAATGACTGTCGATTGAAACACCGATCACCTGAGTATTACGAGATTCGAAGTCCTTCACCTGTTCTGAAAACTGTACAATTTCCGTCGGGCACACGAAGGTAAAGTCCAGCGGATAGAAAAACAGGACAACGTACTTTCCTTTATAGTCTGAAAGCTTAAGCTCTTTAAAACTGCCATCAGGCATTACGGCTTGAGCTGAAAAATCCGGTGCAGGTTTGGATACTAAGGTTGGCATTGTTCACTCCTTCAAAATTAAAAACATTAGAAAATGGACCAAAGGGAAAACCGGAAACCCAGAGTATTCTATTCACTCAGACTCTGGCAGTTCCGTTCCCCAAAACTTATTCAAGTATTGAGTAAAGGGGTTTCTTGACAGGTTTTCCCGGCATTCGTACAATGATTTAAAGCCTGGATTTCCTCAATCATAGAGTCATTTAGATGGCATCTCAAGCCCAAAGATTCAAAAAATGAACCAACCTCAGCCCCACAGCGTTTCCCCCTTTTATTACCTATTTTGCTCAGAATTCCGGAGAATTACCTTGGCTTCCTCCATAAAAACAGGCCTTCCGGGGCTGTATTCATGAACATACTCTTTCTTGGAACCGGTACTTCCACAGGAGTGCCCACTCTTTGCTGCCCCTGTGAGGTATGCCAATCCAATCATTGGAAAAACAAGCGCCTGAGGTCCTCCATCCTGATTCGAAACGGGGATTACCATCTGCTTATTGACACTTCCAGCGACCTGCGCCAGCAATGCCTGAAAAACAACATCACCCGTCTTGATGCCGTTCTTTACACCCATCACCATGCGGATCACGTCAACGGCATTGACGAGTTAAGGTGCTTTAACTATTTCAACAAAACACGGACCCCTCTCTATGCCAGCGCTTCTACTCTGGCTCAACTTAAAAGCAGCTTCCAATATATTTTTTCAAATGGAAAAGCCGAAGGGGGCGGTGTGTCCCAGGTGGACCCGGTTGAAATTGATGGTGCCCCACTTGAACTAGGTGGGCTATCAATCCTTCCATTGGATGTTGAGCATGGAAGCATGATGATAAAAAGCTTCCGCATTGAAGACGCCGCATATCTCACCGATTGCAGTGGAATTCCTGAACCCACAATGGAGGCTCTGCAAGGATTGGAAATTCTGATCATCAATGCACTCGGGTTCAAGTCACACCCAACTCATTTTTGTCTGAGTCAATCACTTGAAGCCATTGAACAACTGAAACCCAAACGGGCTTACCTCACGCATATTAACCATCAGTTTGATCATGACACGGTAAACGCCACACTCCCTGACAATGTGGAACTGGCTTTTGATGGGATGGAAATCAATCTGGGTGATAACAGTTAGTCGAGATCAAAATCTCTCAACGGCTTGTCGGTCGAAGTTTTATCAACCTTTTTCTGAGCCTCATTGAACATTTCGTCGAGAAGGCGGGAGCGTTCTTTTTGAAGGCTGTTTTGTTTCTTGAATTGCCCTTCGCTTTCTTTTTTATGATTCTCGTACCCCTTTAGCATTTCCGAAAATGACTGGTGCTCTTTTTGTTTTTCCTCTTTCCAAAGCACCTCACCGGTCTTTTTATCGACTTTCAACTTGGCATCGCAACAGGGACAAACGACTTCCAGTTTTCCTTTACTCATTTTGCATCCTTAAAAGAGTCTCTACAGATCAAACAGGTTTACCTCATGCTCTCAATAGATCCAAAACAATTGGCAGGCAATTTATGCCCCACCCAATAGTTATAACCGGCTGAATTATAACAAAATTAGCAAGAGCAAAACAATCCGCCTTCCAAACGTGGCATTTTTTCCACTCCCTGCTTACAATGATTTTATCAGCAAACACATGAGGGGTTTATGACCAGAGGATTTTTTATCACCGGAACAGACACTGAAGTGGGCAAAACGGTGGCGACTGCAGTTCTTCTCCTATGGCTGAAAACCCGGGGCGAGAACCCCGGTGTGATGAAGCCAGTCGAATGCGGTGTCGACCCGGAATGCTTTTCAGCGTCTAATTCCGACGCACGTTTTCTGATGGAAACCGGCGGTGTAGAAGATAACGATGTTGAGGTCTGCCCGTTCCGTTTTAAGGCCCCGACATCACCCTACCAAGCAGAGTTTTCCGAAGGGAGGTCAGTTGACCTGGATTCTATCATTTCAGCTTTCAACAAACTAAAAGACCGACACAGTTGTATGCTGGTTGAAGGAATAGGAGGATTGATGGTTCCGTTAACCTCAGAAACTGTTGTCGCCGATCTTGCCGCGAATCTAAAGTTACCCCTTATTCTTGTGACCCGGTACAGCCTGGGGACTCAAAACCATACCCTTCTGACACTCGAGGCAGCTCGCCAGAAAGGGTTGTCTGTTTCCGGTCTGATATTTAACAAAACCGACCCCACACCGCTCTCCCTGATTGAACAGAGTCAGCCTGCCCTGTTAAGCCAATGGACGGGACTTCCTGTTTTGGCAGAAATACCCTTTATTGAAGAAACAACAGTGAATAATTTAAGCCCAGACCGCATAATAGAAGCTGGTGGTTCTTTAAACTTTCAGCCGTTTCCGACCCCATGAATCCATCGTACCTAAAACTCCAAAACAGTAATTCAAAACGAATTGTCCTTATCGCCATGGGTCTGGTTTTGCTTTTCTCAACACCCTGCCCCACCAATGCCCAATCGAACCAAAAGCTTTTTAAGGGAAATGGACCATGGTATGAAAAGTCACCAAGCGGTGACATCAAACTGTATCTATATTTTTTCTGGTCCAAAGAATGTCCACATTGCCGCCGCGCTAAACCTTTTCTCGAAGATTTACAATCACGCTTTTCCTGGGTCAACCTCCAGCAAAAAGAAGTCACCCAATTCCCGGAAAACAAAGCCCTGTTTGCGGAAATGGTGGACTCACTGGGGGAAACCTCCAGAGCCGTCCCAACCCTTATGTTCTGCGGAGGAATGCTGCAAGGGTTTGACAAGCCAGAAAATTCGGGCGCAGAACTGACTGCCCTGCTGAAGGATTGCCATCAAAAATTAACCGCATTTCTTGCGCCGCCTAAAAAATTGCCCGACATACCTCTTAAACGCGCAGAAACAATTGATACTACCTGGTGGTTCACTGGCACCTGGTGGTTTCGGACGGGAGTTTTGATTCTGGTTGTCTGCACATGGGCTTTTTGGCGAACCAATCGACTTAAAAAATAATCTTCTGGTTGACGGCTGACATAATTTTAATTTCAATGAGGTCACAAATGGCTTTCCATGGTAAATTAGCGGCCATGCTGATCCAAATATTAAAATCCTCGCAGCTTCCAGCCCTTCTTATTCTTCTCAGCCTGGCCTCAGGCTGTGCGACCGACCACCGCGTTAACATCAACCCGGAATTGTACCTGCGCGAAAACGACATGGGCCAGGGAATGAAGGTTAGCGTCAAGGTGATTGATAAAAGAGCCCGCCGCGCCATTTTTGAAAAAGACTCGGGTCTCAAAACACCCTTGGTGGGGCCCCTTGGAAAAGTCAATATATACCCCAAGGGTTCAGTTGATGATCCTATTGAAACCCAGGTACGAAATGGGTTGAGGAGATTGGGGTTCTTGCCCGTCGAGTCAAATCAGGAAGCTGACCGCAGATTAGAAGTTCAAATTTTACATCTTCGGATGCTCACTAATTTTGAAGACCCCAAAATCAAAATCCCCCAAAAGAAGGTCCGGTTAAGAACGGCTCTTGGAGTGCTTGCCAGTAAACCTGACAAGAAATACAAAAAGCTATACCAGACTTATCAGGATAAATCGCAAAACCTCCTCACCGGGGAATTCAAGAATGAGCAATTCATCAACAACGCCATCTCCCTGACCCTTCAAAAAATGTTCGAGGACCCTGCATTCCGACTGTTTTTAAGTCCTGAAGAATAGCGACACTAAAACTATCTCCCAAACTGCCCGGGTGGTTTTCTTACAAACAATCTCACCTCGAATTTTAATTTTATTAACATTTCAAAATTTAAATCCACTTCGTTAAACTCAGGTGATTTTTCCTTTACATTCCATTTCCCTTGGAACATTCCCTCCATCTCATTATAAAATCAGGGGTTTTGGGTTTATTTTGGCTTGCCAAAACTTATTAGATTTGATAGCCTGAAATAACTCTTTGGGTGGTAAAATCCACCTTTGAGAGCCTGCCCTGGGTGGAGGGAAAGGCATACCCATACATTTTCAAAAAGATTTCAACTTCAAGCCTTATCAGAAATCAGGCCTATTGAACGTTCGAATTGAACAGGGAGCTATACGGTCGCCGTGGATTCAAAACAACTTCCCCTAGCAGAAGAAGCCCTTCAAAACATCCCCCCCCATCAGCGTAAAAATAAAATCATCTCCGTACTTAAGGAGAAATTTGATTTTCAGAGTGCTCACCTTCGTACCACGAACAATAAAGGTGACGGCATTCTGTCCAAATGTTTCAACTACGACGCTCCAAACCAGGTCAAGGAACTCGACATTTACCCCTTCTTCAAGGTTATCGAGGGAATGAATGGAGCGCGTGTGACCATTGACGGAAAAGACCTCGTAACAGTCTCAACCAACAATTACCTGGGGCTCACTCACGATATTCGCGTCATCGAATCCAGTCAAAAAGCATTGACCGATTTTGGATCCGGCTGCACTGGCAGTCGTTTTTTGAATGGCACATTGAGTCTTCATAAAACCCTTGAAAAAGAACTATCCGAATTCATCAGTCAGGAAGACTGTATCGTCATGTCTACCGGCTACCAGGCCAATCAGGGAACTATCGCCTGCCTCCTTGGACGACAGGACATCGCTTTTTCAGACCGGGAAAATCACGCAAGTATTTACGAAGGTTGTGCTGTAGCACCCGGAAAGACGGTTCGTTACCATCACAATGACATGGACCACCTGGAACATCTGCTGAAGAAATTTTCTGATGTCGACGGAAAGTTGATAATCACCGATAGTGTCTTCAGCATGAGTGGCGATATTGCTAATTTGCCCGGGATCGTGAAACTGGCACGGGACTATAAAGCCAACGTCATGGTGGATGAGGCGCATGGACTGGGTGTCATGGGCAACAGAGGGCAGGGACTCACCCACTATTACAATCTTGAAAAGGAAATCGACCTTTATGTTGGCACCTTTTCAAAAAGTCTTGGTTCCATCGGCGGGTTTGTCGGTGGCAATGCAAAAATAACGGAATACATCAGGCACAAAGCCTCCGCTTTTATTTTTACCGCAGCCCTCCCCCCGGCTTCAGTTGCAGGGGTGACCCGGGCGCTGGACATTCTGATCAGCGAACCCGAGCGTCTCAACCGTTTGCAGGACAATACGGCCTACATCAAAAAAGGGTTTTTCGATATGGGATTCCAGATCAACAACAATCAGGTTCCCATTGTTCCCATCAAAATTGGTGATGAAACCTTGACGCTTTACTTCAATAAACTCCTGTTTGAAAATGGGATTTTTGCCGGTGTAGCAGTTTCCCCAGTAGTTCCTCCCTTCCATGCGATGATCCGCAGTAGTTATACCAGTTGTCACACGCGACAAGAACTGGACCACATCCTCGCAACCTTTAAAAAACTCGGGACCGATCTCGGCATCATTGCACAGTAGATATGGGCTGGGAGGTTTTAAAGGTATCCACTCCCGGTGACCTGACTCGTTTCCTGAGAGTTCCCCACCAGATTTACCAAAACGACCCGAATTATATTTTTCCACTGGAATTTGAACGGCGTAAGTTCCTCAATCCTTCCTGCAATCCTTTTTTCGATCACGCGGAAGCAGATCATTTTCTATTAAAAGACAGTTACGGCCAAATCGCTGGCCGCATTTCAGCCGTTCTCGACCACGCTTCGAATGAATATCACAATGAGAAAGTCGGATTTTTTGGCTTGTTTGAATGCATCAATAATTACGAAGCGGCCAAAGCCCTCCTGGACAATGTAAAAAACTGGTGCAAGGTTAGAAAACTGGACAGCTTGCGCGGTCCTATGAATCTGTCGTCAAACCATGAATGTGGTTTGCTTATAGAAGGGTTTGATTCGCCACCTGCATTAGGAATCACCTACAATCCTGAATACTACGCCGCCCTCCTTGAGCAATGGGGATTTACCAAAGCAAAAGACCTTTTAAACCTGGGCTTAATCCCCATAAAAGTACCCGACTACATGGTAAGAGCCGAGGAAAAGTTGATGAAACGAGGCCGGTTCCAAATTCGAAAAATAAAACCTGACCAATTCAATAAAGAGCTTGATATTATCTGGGATATCTACAACGATGCATGGAGTAAAAACTGGGGATTCGTTCCCATGACGCGAAAAGAATTCTGGTTTGCAGCCAGTGAAATGAAAGCCATTCTGATCCCGGAATTATGTTTCATCGCGGAAATAAACGGGGAGCCTGCCGGGTTTTCATTATCCCTTCCAGATTTCAATCAAACTTTAAAAAAGATAAAGGGAAAACTTTTTCCGTTTGGATTTCGTCACCTTTTATTTGGAAGAAAAAAAGCAGATGCCATCAGGACACTGACCCTTGGAGTGAAAAAAAAATTCCGGCGTCTGGGAATCGATCTCGTATTTTATCGCCGCACCTACCAATGGGGCGTCGATAATAAAATTAACCTGTGTGACCAATCCTGGTTACTCGAAGACAACCCTGCGATTGTTGAGCCAATTAAACGGCTGGGCGGCCAGCAATACAAGCTCCACCGAATTTATGAACGCAATCTCCAATCTTGAGGGAACCGCCGTTCTCGTCACCGGCGGAACGGGTTTCATCGGAAGCCATCTGGTAGAAGCCCTCATCAATCGGGGCTGCCGTGTTCATTGTATTGTCAGAAAATCTTCAAATTTAAAATGGCTCCCCACTCAAAACATCACCCTGCATGAAACTGATATCACAAACCCGGAATTACCCGACGATTGTCTCAATGAAATTCAACATGTGTTTCATTGTGCAGGCCTTACCTCCGCCAAAACCCGGCAGGATTACTTTGAGGTGAACGCGGATGCCTGCCGAGCCCTATTCGAACTTTTGATACCCCATGCTGATCACTTGAATTCGATCATCCACTTAAGCAGCCTCGCCGCTATAGGGCCTTCCCCCAATCCTCCGGATCCTGTGAACGATGAGACCCCCTGTCATCCCGTCACTCATTATGGAAAATCAAAGCTCGCAGGAGAAAAAATCGCTCTCGAATACTGTGAACGACTGCCAATGGTGGTGATTCGACCTCCTGTGGTTTACGGTGAAAGAGAACAGAACTTTTTTTCCTACCTCCAGAAGCTAAAACAGGGATGGCGCATACAAGTTGGGAATGAACCGAGACACCTGTCGATCGTTAATGTACACGACCTTGTGAAAGCCATTTTATTGGCCGCTGAGTCTCCTGAAAAAGAAAACCCCGTTTATCTGGTAACAGATGGCGAGGTTTATTCATGGGAAGAGGTGTCTCGAATTGCCTCGAATATTCTCAATGTCAATCCCAGAAAGCTGACCCTGCCTTTAAGCCTCATCCGTTTTGCAGGTATGGTCTCCGAAATGAAAGGCGCTTTGTTGAATCAACCTGCGTTTCTGGATAGACAGAGAGTTAAAGATATTCGCCAGCTAGCCTGGACCGCATCGGCAGATAAGTTTTTCAACGCTTATGATTTTCGTCCGGAATATTCGTTAGAAAGAGGGCTAAAAATCACCCTCGACTGGTACAAGGAAAAGGGATGGCTGTGAACAATTCCAAAGACGAAATAACTTCCCATGTCCTTGATGATCTTGTCGAACCCATAAATCGATACGCGCACGTCCCGATAGCCGGAGCTTTGGTCAAACCCTTAACATATACACCGATCACCCCAAATCAAGTAACTCTGGTTTCCGTTTTATTTGGATTGGCAGCGGCCTGGGAATTCAGCCTGGGAAACGTTGAAGGGCTGTTGGTAGGGGGCCTGTTATTTGAAGCCAGTTTAATTCTTGATTGTGTCGACGGCCAACTGGCCAGAGCTAAAAACATGGCGAGTGATCTCGGACGATTGATCGATGGAGTCGGGGGTTATATTGCCAACCTGGGTGTTGTGGTGGGTATTGGTCTCGGTTTCTCTGAAACAATCCCCACTCTGTTCGGGCTGACCTTCATCACTATTTTGAGAGCCATCGCCTACGATTATTCTAAACAGGCAATGACCGCCCGAATCAAGGATGGAGAAGATTGGGCTCAAATGGAACAAGACAAAATCGAATCCCAGATGAAATCCACTCCATCAGTGTTACTTACGTTGTATCATGGGTATCTCAGGTTTCAGCGCATGGTATTTGAAGGACGTTCTGGTGCAGCTAATTCTTCAAAAAAATCATGGCCCACAGATCAAAGGATTGCATTCTATAAGGCCAACAAAAAGGTTTTATCTCTTTGGAAATGGAACGGACCAGACCTCGTTTTTTTTATTATGGCCTTAGGTGGAGTGACAGGCAGTCTACCGGCACTACTTTTGCCTTTGACAATAATTGCCGCTGCCCAGTTAATCTTAACCCTTTACATCCACAACACCCGGATACGGTATGAGACGTCTTCTTAACTGGTGCTTTCTCAAAGTCACGCACAGAGCCCCGGGCAGGGTATTGCTCATTGGTTTGATATTAAGCGCAATTTCTATCTGGGTCGCCAAAGACCTTCGCTATGACTCTCGAATGGATAACCTGTTGCCGCAGGAGCTGGAACTGGTCCAGGAATTTCATCAGGTAGTCGATAAAACTGGCGGATCCGGACCGCTGGTGGTGGTCCTGGAAGGACTGGAGCAGGCTAAGGCGCCTCCCGTTTTAAAAGTTCTGGCCGAAAGGTTATCTAATGTGGAGGGAACGCGGTTTGTTGACTGGAAATTACCAAAAGAGTTTCTGGATAACCGGCAGCTTCTTCTGGCTTCTGTTTCAGACCTGAAAAAACTTGAAAACCTGATGATCGGCGCGGTGGAATTTGCCCGCACTTCTTTCAGTAATTTTTTCGGCAGCCGGGAATTGTACAATCCGGGCGAGTTGCAATCGCTTTCAGACGATTACCAGATATTTGATGAGATCAATCCGTTCTACAAGGGGAAAAGCCAGAAACGTTATTACATGTTCGTCCAGCCTAAAGGCGCAGTCACAAATACTGACTTCACCCAACGGTTTGTAGATAACATACGAACCTCTATAGCTGAATCAAAACTGGAGGAACAGCACCCGGGATTGGCTATTCGACTAACTGGGTCGATGATTCCCCGTCTTGAAGAAAGCAAAATCATCATTCAGGATTTGACCCGCGCGGCTATCCTTGCGGCTATCCTGGCAACAGCCTTGATCTTCATCTACACCCGCTCCTGGTTTTCTATCCCGTTCACGATCTTCCCCCTGTTTATTTCTCTGACCTACACCTTCGCCCTGACCCGTCTCATCATAGGCCACGTCAACATCATTTCCGGTTTTCTGGTTGCGATTTTAATGGGTCTGGGAATCGATTACGGAATTCACCTGTATATCCGGTTCAAACAGGAGCTCCTCAAAGGGTTGTCAGTAGAAAAAGCGGTAGAGCTGGTGGTTACACAAGTTGGGCGATCAGGAACGGTAGCGATGTGCACCACTATCGGAGTGTTTTCACTTCTAATTGTTTCGGACTTCAAAGGGTTTTCAGAATTCGGTGTAATAGCTTCGATTGGAATTGTCTGCGCATTTTTTTCCTATTACTTTCTGTTCCCAGCCCAGGTTTTGTTTTACGACAAAATCCATTGGCTACAAAAGCCACAACCTCGTTTATTTTCCTTAAGAATCTCTAATCTCTATAGCAATACCCCCTACTTCCTTTCCGCTTTGTTCGTTCTGTTGATGACGGCGAGCATTTTTCTAATCCCAAAAGTGGAATTTGAATACGACTTTGAAAAGCTTAAGGGAGAATCTCCAGCAGCGGAATACGAAACAGAAACGACGGATGATTTTGGATTCGCTTTTTCACCGACGGTTGTTGTCACGCACAACAAAGAGGACCTGTTCGAAATTCACCGTGCGCTGGAAGAAATCAAAAGAAAATTCGGGGACCAAACCACCATAGGGATTCACTCTTCGCTCAACCTTTTCAGCCAAAGGGAATACGATTCAAAACAGGAAATCCTGAAAAGGATTCAGAAGTTATTTAAGAAAGAAAATGACATCATCGAAATCTCACTAGGGACAACCCGTTTCGAAAAGTTAAAACAACTTGTCAATGCCGATCCTTTTGATGAAAGCGCAATCCCTGAAGTTCTCAAACAACGTTTTGCTGCAGGCGGTGAATATGTTCTCCTGATATTTTCCCCCGCGGACAAAAACTTTTTTGATGTCCGCAATATCTACCAGTTAGATGATGAAATCACAGAGCTCAAATCCAAACTAAAAGAAAAAGGCATCCAGGTTCAGGTGCTGAATGAAAACCTGATTGCTGCCGCCATAATGGACTGGGTCATCGAAAAAGGCCCGATGGCCATGGGAGTCGCGTTGACGCTTGTTTTCATCATCCTCTTGATAGACTTGCGCAACCCGATACTGGCACTTAAAACCTTTCTGCCATTATTTACGGGGCTGGCCTTAACCGGTGCTTTGATGGCCTTATTCAACATCAAACTGAATTTCATCAATATTGTGATGCTACCTTCAATCGTCGGCATCATGATTGACCATTGCATCTATCTTGGGCATCACATACTGGATGACCCTTCATCGGATCCGATCAACTCGGTTAAGGAAACCGGCAGTTCAATCCTGTTGTCCGCCTTGACCAGTCTGGCTGGCTATATGAGCCTGAATGTGGCACACCACGCAGGTATCCGCTCTATTGCAGAGGTAGTCGAAGTTGGCATCATCACCTGCACCATTTGCGCGCTCATCATGCTGCCAGCTCTGTTCGCCTGGAAAAATCACCGTTTGAAGTTTGTCATGTCAAAAAAGGATCTGGAAAAAAATATCGATTGATTTCTTCTATTCAAAATAGATCGCACCACAATCTGGCATTTCACGAATCTCAACCTGTTTCACCTTCACAGCATCGGTATTTAATTTTTTCGAAAGCTCCTTATACACCCAGCAGGCAATGTTTTCGGCTGAAGGATTCAGCTTGTCAAATGGGGGAACATCATTGATCGTCTGGTAATCCAGTTTCGTAAGCAGTTCATCGGTTTCTTTTTTCAGCTCGACAAAATCAATGCCCACTCCCATGGCGTTTACCTCCCGCGCAGAAACGGTAACGGTAGCAGTCCAGTTGTGCCCATGCAGGTTTTCAAATTTCCCGTCAAGATACTTCAGTCTATGGGCTGCAGAAAACCGGGTTGTGGCTATCACTTCATACATCCATCACTCCTTTTCAAGTACCGTCCGAACGGATTCTGCGGACGAACGGACCATCAATTTTATTTCCTCTTCACTTATCGCATAAGGTGGAATGAAATAGACAACATTTCCCAGTGGACGCAAGAACAATCCACGCTTTAATCCTTCTTTGAAAATTTTGTACCCCACCCGTTGTTTTATTGGAAATGGGGTCAGATCTTTTTGATTCTGGACCAGCTCCAAAGCACCGATCATTCCGGTCTGTCGGTATTCCCCACACCAGGGCAATTCTTCAAGCAAAGAAGCCGACTCCTTCATAGTTTTTACTTTTCCTCCAAGAGACTCAAAAAATTCAGGCTCTTCCAGAATTGAGAGCGTTTCATTCGCAACCGCACAACCCAGGGGATTTGCGCTATAGCTATGGCTATGCACAAACCAGTTAAAATCTTCAAACTCTCCCTTAAACCCTTCATAAATTGAATCTTCCGTCAACGTTGCAGCAAGGGGAAGGTAACCCGAGGTAATACCCTTGGATAAACACAGAAAGTTTGGGTTTAACTCATGCCCTTCACAAACAAATCTCGAACCCGTCCTGTAAAACCCCGTTGCCACTTCATCAAATATCACATGGACATTGACGGCTTCACAGGCATCTTCCAGTTTTTTTAAATACACTGGCGGATACATCTTCATGCCAGCCGCCCCCTGTACCAGTGGCTCCACGACCACCCCGGCTAATGATTCATGATGCGTCTCCAGGGTATTTTTCATGGAATCAAAGCATTCTGCATTACAGGATTCCCTTTTCAAGCCAAATGGACATCGCAGGCAATCCGGACCTTCAACTTCTATGTTCTCCATCAACACCTCATCGAACTTGTCGCGAAACAATCCGCTGCCACAAACAGACAAGGCCCCAAGGGTTTCACCGTGATATCCATCTTTCAAATAAACAAATCTGTTTTTCTTTACCCTTCCAGCCTGCCTCCAATACTGCAGGCTCATCTTGAGTGCAATCTCAACTGATGTTGATCCATTGTCCGAGAAAAAAACACGGGTCAGGTTCTCCGGTGTCAACTGAACAAGGTTTTCTGCCAGATTAATTGCAGGCTCGTGAGTGATACCAGCGAACATGACGTGGGCCATTTTTTCCAGTTGCAAACTTAAAGCCTTGTTCAAACGAGGATGATTGTGCCCGAGAAGGTTGACCCACCAGGAAGAGATAACATCCATGTAGCGATTCCCCTCCCGATCAATAAGATAAACCCCTTCAGCCTTATCAACCAATAGCAAAGGAGTCTGTTCCGGATCTCCAGAAGGTGTACAGGGATGCCAGATATTTCTGAGATCCAGCAAAAGGTCGGGGTCGTTCATTTTCAATATTTTGTCATGGAGGGCGGAAATCACAAACCATACCGGACCGGAGAAAATTCCGGAACAGGCTCCTTCAGAGTATTCAGTATAGACGCAGCCATATAATCCGCCTGATTGGGCGTTTGAAGGATTCCATTTCTGAAGTGCCCGGTAGAATAAAATAAATTCGAGTAGCGTGCGCTTTTGCCCATGATCGGCATCTGATCTTCTGCAGCAGGCCGCAGACCTGACCAGGATTCAATAAGCGGTGCTGTTTTCAGACAGGGTAAAATCTCTGCTGCATCTTCAATGAGTTTCTGGATCACTTTTTCTTCAACTACGGGGTTGAACCCATCGTCCTCCATCGTCGAGCCAATGACAAATCCATTTCCCTCCCGCCAGGGCGCGATGTACGTGAGGAACCCATGAACTGTGTAGGGAAGTTTGCTGTCTTCCACCCGCAACCGACACATCTGCCCCTTAATGGGTTTGAGAGGCAGCGATACACCGAGAACCCCTGCCAGTTGTTGGGACCAGCTGCCCGATGCAAGAACAAAACGCTCGCTCTCGATATCACCTGAATCGGTCACCACCCTATCAATCCGGGTACTGTCATGGACAAAACCCGTAACATTAGCATTGATCACCGCAGCTCCCAGGTTTTTGGAAGCCACCATCAGGGCATCATGCAATCTCCGGTTATTGATCTGGCCTTCTTCCACCCAGAGGACAGGGCCACAACCTTCTGCAAGAAAAGGTAAACGTGATTTTACCGATTCAGCAGTCCATACCTCATGTGGAATGTTCTGGTCTTTAAAAAATGCCAGACGATTGTCCCATTGGTCCTCAACCGATTTATAGGGCATGATCGATCCTGCCATGGAAAGCGGGACCTTGACCTCGCTGACTTTCTGTAATTCCTGGACAAATGAGGGGTATTTTTCAAGCGAAGCACGGCAAAACTCAAAAAACCGGTCCGGCTGGTAACATTCACAAAAAGGAGCCAGCATACCCGCTGCAGCCCGGGATGCCATGAGCGAATTTACCGGATCTCCAACAATAGCTATTTTTAGCCCCGGTTCGGTCCTCAGAAGGCGAAATGCGATGCTGTGGCCTATGACCCCAGCACCAACAATGACAATATCAAAACGCTGATTATCCATTTTTAGTTCCAGCATATTCTTGAAGAAGGGCTTATTGTATCCAACTTTACCCTTCCCTGCCAGCCCCAGACCTTTTTGATTTCCAGCAATACCTTGATCTTTTTCCCGGCCCTATGCTATTTTTAATCCACAACAATTCACCATCAGGGGCCATTTCCAACTGGCTCTGCAACCCTAATTATCTGGAAAAAAAATGAACGAAGAAGCCAATTTAACTCAGGGAACAGAAGACGAAGAGGAAGAAGTTCTTGAACGACTGATCCCGGAGGAAGATGACGATACCCCCCCACCGGATCGAGCGGATCGAGTAAAACCTATTTTCGACTTATTAAAAGCCGACAAGGTCGAAATCAATTTTGATGACATCCGAACCAATTTTAACCGTCTTTGGCAATATGAAGATGGCGATGATTTACCTGAAGATGAACAGCATCTTTTGACCGTGGCTCTGTTCATTTATCTCGCTCATCTGGCTCTTGACGATTTCAATATCCACACCGTCAAAGCACGCGGAATTGTCACTCAAGCACTCACGGAATGGACTCGGGAAGAAACTGAAAAGCAGGTTGCTGAAGAAAAAGCAAGCGACAATCCATTCAAAACATTTGTGGACAATGGTGAAGCTCGTATGGACGCCATGTATTCATGGAGAGGTTTTTTAAGAGATACCAAAAAAGCCACGGACAAGAACTGGGATTTTAAAATGAAAAAATGCTGGTTCCATTCCTTTTTCATTCGTTATGGCCGAGTGGACTTTATCGAGTCTGCCTGCGACTTTGATCGCATCCCCTGGAAAGCGCGCGAGGATTATGTTGATCTGAAACTCTCCAACACCTTCTCCAAGTTGGGAAGTTTTTGCCAGTTTAAATACTCTCCAGCGAAATAAAGGCTTTTTCGGAGTAAGTTTCTTATTTCCAGCCACTGGACACCATCATAAAAAGGATCGCCTACACCATCAGCTCTCACGGATACGGGCATGCCGCCCGGTCCGCTGTGGTGCTGAAAGAACTTGCCCCCCATTTCCAGTTCTTCATCGCCAGTGAAATCCCGGAGAGCTATTTTCGCCGTTTTACTCCCGAACTCACCTTCCGCAAAGTATCCCTTGATACAGGTTGTGCCCAGGCCGATTTTATTGCAGTGGACCGGCCACGGTCGTTTTTAAATCTTGCCCAATTCCTTGAACACGAGGAATCCTTGTGCGAAAAGGAAATTCAATGGCTGGAAGAGAATGAAATCGACCTGCTTATCTCGGATGTGCCGTCCGTTCCAATAAAAGCTGCAAGTGAAATTGGAATTCCTTCAATGGTGATTGCCAATTTCAATTGGCACGACATCTATTCCGGATTTCCGGAAGCTTCCCGGTATCCAGAGTTGATTTCCACTCTTCGAGATCATTATTCAACTTGTAATATGCAGGTCCTGCCTCAACTTCATTTGGAAAACAATGTCATTCCGAGGCTTGAAACAATCGGCCTGCTCAGTCTGCCCGGATGTGATATCCGCAACGAGCTACAGGAGCTTCTTCCTGAAAACGCGCGCAATCGACCATGGGTTTTTATCTATCTGGGTCAATACGATTGTTCTGAGATTCAATGGCAGAAGCTTGAGCAAATGAGCGATTATTTTTTCCTGACCCGGGATGAGGTTCCTGAAGACATTGCCTGCCCCAATCTCGAAGTTCTCGATGAGCATTTCGCATTTCCGGACCTTATGGCGTCATCAGACCTCGTGCTCACAAAAGCGGGTTACTCCACACTGGCAACAGCGTTTTCCCACAATAAACCGGTGGTCACCTGTGAAAGACCCGGTTTCAAGGAATTTGAAGCGGTTCAATCATTTTTAACAGACAATAACATTGGACAAATTCTGGCTTCAGAGCCTTTTTACAACCTGGAATGGCAGGATTCGATCAAGAAAGCCCTCAAATTAACCGTAAAAGATAAAATAGAGACTCACGGGGAACGGGACATAAAAACTCTAATCGATAACCTATTAAACACCTCATCAGGTTAAGAAACCAATGGCACACGACATCACCTTAATCGTCACCAACTGGAACGGCAGGGACCTGCTTCGAGAATGCCTGCCCACCCTCAAACGTGCGGTTGAGAATGACCCGGCTCACTCCTATGAAGTGATGGTGATTGATGATTGCGGTTCCGATGACAGCCTCTCCGTACTGGAAAAAGACTTTCCATGGGTCCGGGCGGAAAAAACCCCGCGCAACCTGGGATTTCAGGGAGCCAACAACCATGCAGCGAAGCTTGCTGATTCTCCGGTTATCATGCTGCTCAATAACGATATTAAACTCCATCCTGAATCCCTGAGCCACCTGGCAAAACATTTCGATGACCGGGACAATCCTGTCTTTGCCGCAAGTGGACGAATCTACGATTTTGATGAAACCAGCTTTCTGTATGGAAACCGGGGCGGGTATTTCAGACACGGACATTTTCACCTTTACGAAAAAGATGCTTTTGATAAAAGCCAGACCCTGTTTGCCTGCGGTGGCGCGATGATGGTTGATCGGGAGCGCTATCTGGAACTGGGAGGATTCGATTCGCTTTACCACCCTCTTTATTATGAAGAAATCGACCTGTCTTATCGTGCCCTGAAGCGCGGCTGGGAGGTGGTCTATGACCCTGAATCGATTGCCTATCATAAAGTGCGCGGTACCATCACCCGGCAGAAAAAACTAAAGCAGATTGGCCGGATATCAGCCCGCAACAATTACCTGTTCGTCATTAAAAACATACTGAACGATGAATTGACCCGGGAATTTCTATGGGCGATTCCACTTTATTTGCTGCGTGATCTTTTTTCAGGACGGTTTCGTTTCTGGGCTGCAATTTTTATGGCCCTGCCCCGTTTACCCCAGGCCCTGAAAAGCCGGAAACGGGAAAAAACCGAGACTGTCTTTGATGACGGGGAAATCCTCAACAAGATCAACAGCGGCCGCCACAATCGGAAGCCAGCGCCTAAAAGCACCAGTTCCCTGGAAAACCAGGTTCTTCCTGTTTCCCTTTAAAGCATTCCCTCCATGAAAGCTGTTATTCGAGTCAAAGTCTCGCATCAGGCGGGATTCGGACATTGGGTCCGGCAATGCCATCTCGCGAAAGCCCTGGCGAAGTCAGGATACAACGTAACTCTCTTCCCAGACGACTACGAACGGCTTGGGCCTCCTCCTGACGGCCTTGTCATGGCACCAGTAAAAAGCCAGAATGAGTTCCTGGAACTTCTACCCTCCTCAATAAACCTTGCCATCCTTGATATTCATGAAACGATACCCGAATTAATTTCTCAAATCAGGACGTCAGCAAAATATGTGGTTGGATTCGAGGATCTCGGAAGCGGACGGAATCATCTCGATTGCCTGATAGACAGTAACCTGCCTCCGCAATTTTGCAGGGAGATCGCTGAACAGGTCAAAACTCTGTTCGGCTGGAACTATTCACTGCTCGCACCTGAATACGAAACGGTTTCTAAAGAACCGCGTGATTTTTCCAATGGAATTCAATCCCTGCTGATTACTATGGGGGGTACGGATCCCAACAAACTCACTTCGAGAGTGGTCGCTCCGTTGCTGGAAAGTTTTCCTGAATTAAAAATTACCGTGGTTTCAGGACCAGGGTTTATTGCCGATGAAAACTTTTCGAAGCTTTTAAAAAGCCCGCGGGTAAAAAACCAGGCACAACCCAACTCGTTAGCCCCCCTTTTTCTTCAACACGACGCGGTGATCTGCTCTGGCGGAGTAACCCTTCACGAAGCTCTGGCTTCTGGAACACCAGCGTTTGTGGTCCCGCAGGTGGCTCATCAGGAAGTTCTGGCAAAGGGCCTGGAGGAAGAAGGGGCCACCCGACTGGCAGGCCAACCCGGAAAAGTGAATCACGATACATTGATCCAGGCGCTTCAAACCACCCCTGCTAATCTGGATTCCATGAGCACCGCAGGAAGGAAGCTGATTGATGGCTGCGGGTTAAAGCGCATCGTGGAATTTCTTTCAAAACTGACATCCAAATAAAAAAACCGGTGACTCCTGTCCCCAAGGAGGAGGATCTGGGGAGGAGTCACCGGAATCTGGTTCTTACGCCAGTTTTTTACTTGAATTTGGAACTAGTGGAACTAGAAGATCGTAATTTCTACGCCTCCCAGCATTGAGAACGGTGCGCCAGGACGAGCCCCATGAGGCACCCGAGTGGCGATGTAATGATCATCCGTAATATTCTTAAAGTTGGTGAACAGTCTTACGTTCTTATGCGCCTGGTAGTTCACGGTGAGATCCACCAGGAAAAAACTGTCTGTCATACCGAACCGGGCATCAGGAGTACCTGTGGCCGGATCAATCTCCAGAGGAGAATTGTTTCCGGAAGCGAACGTTTCGTCTACGTACTGGGTATCCAGATAAATCCCAAATGGACCATACTCAATGCCCGTTCCAAGAGCAAACTGGATCTCCGGAACATAAGGCACTTCCGCACCATTAAATGCTGCTGCAAAAATCGCATTGCCATCGCTTGGTGCCGTAGTGATCGCATTACTGGATGTCACAGTTGCATCGGTATAAGTCAATGAGAAATACCAGGGGTTGTTAAAGCTCCATCCACGATGCTGCCCTGGATCATGGCGAACCTGGAATTCAATGCCTTCTGATAGAACTGATCCCAGATTCTGACTGTTTCCGGCACCTGCTGCAACATTTCCAGTCACGATCAGGTTGCTGAAATCCGTCCGGAAATAGATCAATTCCGTTTCGAAGGCAAGCTCATTATTGTGGTAACGCGTTCCAATCTCGGCACCGGTACTACGCTCAGGCAATACCTTAAAGTCTGTCGCACTGGTTTCAATCGTGGCGGAAGGACCAGGAGGGCTGAACCCTCTGATTACGCTACCGAAGACATCGGCACGGTGCCGACTATCATCAATAATGTTGTAGTTCAGGCTTCCTCCACCACCCCAAAGTCCGATATCACTGTACATGGAGGGAGGGAGAGCCCCCGGAACACCTAAACTGGTAAATTCCTGATCGATATATTCAAATCGAATACCAGGAGTAAAGGTGAAACGTCCCCATTCAATTTTATCTTCTAAATGAACCGCTAATGCATCCGTATTCTGCAACTGATTTCCCTGTGAGCCAGGAGCTGTGGTCGCTCTTGCAGTAATATCCGCATTGGTGTTGATGGTTAGCTGCTCTCGCGATTGCCACCGACGGATCTGGTCCGAATGATAACGAACACCAAATTGCATCTGGTGGTCAGTCGGGCCAAGAGTCAGGTGATGATCAAGAACCGCCTGAACTCCATACAGGTAGTAATCACGGTCATTATTCCGAATTCGAAGTGCTCCCGAAACCCCAGGCGAACCGGAAAGTAAATTGGCCCCATTTGTATTGGCTACACACTGCCCCAAACTAAGGTTACCAACACCACCGCTAACATTCCGGCAATTGTTCAACTTGAACCAGTGCCGAGTGAAATGGTTTCCGTAACCCGTAGTTACCAGTTTGGTGTCTGGGCTAAACTCAATCATATGGCGCAAGTAAGTTCTGAAACTTTCCTGATTCATCTGATCAAATCTGGCACCATCAAAGCGGTTAAATGGGTCCATGCGGAACTGAGCCTGAGTCTGACCAAGGTAACCGTCATTGAACTGCATGTCAGTGTGACCCAGCTTGACCTCAAACCGTTGGTACATGCTGGACTTCGGCTCCCACATCAATTTGAACGTTTGCTCCGACTGGGTCAAACCGGTATCCGACTGCGGAGTCAGATTATTCTTGGTGATTTGCGGAGTTCTAAATCCAGTATTGTTCCTATGGTAATTTTCTGCCATGAAACCAATATTACCAATGGATGTTTCGATGGTATTTCCGAAATAAGTGTGGTTTCGAATTTCGTTGAAACTTCCGAAGGAAGACTTTGAATAATACTCCTCGGCGTCTGGAATAGCTGTGGAATTGAAATTGATGACACCACCGGTAATATAAGGGCCATACCGGACAGTAGTTGAACCTTTAAGGACTTCTACTGATTCCATACGAGCAACATTTGGCGAGTAATATGCGCCCGGCGCTGAATAAGGAGCCGGCGCCGTGAGGATTCCGTCTTCCATGATCGTGACTTTCTGGCTACGTCCCGGATCCACACCACGCAAACTGATATTCGGGAACAGGCCAAACCCATCTTCTTCCCGAACGTAAACACCAGGCACTTTACGCAAGACACGGTTAATATCTGTCTGGTTCTGCGTACGGATTTCCTTTGTATCCACAAAGTATGCTGAACCCGCAACATCCTTTACCGCTTCCTTCGAACCGATAACAGCAACTTCGTTGAGGTACATCTGTTTTTTACTCTTGTCCTCTGCTAAGGCCGAATTTGCCATAATGCCAAGGGCCATGCTCAATAAAGCCGCTCCCCCTGCATATTTGGCAACCCTTCTCCTCTCAGGTCGATTCATATCACTGCCTTTCATATTTACGTTTACCCTCCAAAGGTCCTTCCCAAAAGTAAAACAAGGCGGAAAAACCAAATTTCCAGCCTCATACTTTTAGAATTTTCATTTTGAAAACTGTTGAAAACCCTAAAAACGCCCCTCGCGTCTTTAAACCGGAAGTTTCCCAACCTTGAAAACTGGGAAATTTTTTCAACGTTCTGAAATATATATTGATATTCGTTATCAAAGTCAACCTTTTTTTGAGTACTATTTTCAAAAATAAGCTAAGCCATTAAAATTAAAAGGTTAATTTATAATAAGCTGTGGGGCCTCCTGATGTTCCTTCTCAAATTTATTGATCAATATTTCGCAAATTGTCGCAACCAGCTCCATAGGACGGGATGTTTTTTTTAATACATCCAGTGCCCCTGGAAAATTGACCCCGGGATTGGAAATAAATTCTTTGTTATCAGAAAGAATCAATGTGGATTTTCTATTTTCAAACGATAATTTAAAAAACAATTCATTTATCGGGATCTCTTCCAGGCTGTCATCCACCACAATGAGATCAAAAAGTCCATGTGAAGCCAAATGGCACCCTTCCCACGCTTTGGCAGACAATTGTACTTGAGGTCCAATTCGACTAAGAATCAAGGCCGCGGCCAAAGCTTCCTGCCGATGAGAATGGATAAATAAAATTCGTGCATAAGGTGTTGTACTCATGAAACCAATCCTTTCCGGCTCATCTCCCCAAGGCAACGCTTGAGACCTGAAATACTACTGGTATGACTCCTCTCAATTGGAATCCCACGGCTCCGGGCAACCTTAACGGCTTCAATAACAAGAGGGTGGGAAATTGTGCCTGTAAAAACCACGATCCCGCTGACATCCTGAAGCCGTTTAGGAAGATTTGGAACCCGGCGGGAAAAGACCCGAACATCCATTCCCAGATTTTTAGCCTGTTTTTCATAATTATTTTTCAATCTGTCCAAACCGCCTAAAATTGCGACCGTCATTTTTTTATTACCTCAAATAAAAGGTTATTCTCAATCAAATTAGATTTTGATAATCATTTTCAAAAATTAAAAGGGCAAAAAAAATCAACCCTTAAGCAACTGCAACTTTCACTTCCATTGGGATGATTTGACTTGCTTCCTGTGGCTTTCTGAGCTTGAACAAGCGCTTCCCGGGATTAAACTGAACGCAGGCTCCACCGCCGCACTTGTTCAGGCAGGAAACGTAATACACTTCATATCCTTGTTTGCGGATCGTGTCTTCCATTCCTGCCAGGTGCCCCGAAATCTTTTCCGATTCCCAGGCTTTGCAACCCGGGCCTGTGCAGATTTTGATTTTCTTTTTTCCTCGTGACATCTCAATTACCCGTTAATTTTGATAACCATTCTCAGTATGACAGAGCTCCTCTCATCTGTCAACATTATTTTAGTTTTTTCTGAAAGTATTTTTGTATTCGCACTAAGGCCTTTCTTTGCTGCCTTTCTTAACCCACAATCCAAGGAAAAATTCACTCCCCAATCTGAATTAATCCAATCTGCCTAACCAACAAACTCAGGGGCCTAAAACAATCTCGGCAAGCCCTGCCCTGCTGCAAATGACTTTTCACCCGCGAAGAAATTGAAAATCCACAGGTTCAGGACCATCATCAAATAATAACTCCGGGCATAGAACTTTTTCATTACTGTTTTGTACCAGTAAATTTACTATCTATTAATTCCTGCGCCTCTTTTGCAAGTCGACTCTTTCAAATTATTCTTACAAATACGCCAACAAAAAAAAGGCACCTCCAAAAGGAGGTGCCTTTAAATTTAAAAATAACCTGTGCTTTACTCGTCTGTGCTCATATGTTCTGCCAGGTAATTCTGGATACCAACATCCTTGATACGCACGAACTGAGTCTCAAGCCAATCCACTGAGTCTTCGGTTTCCACCAGGATCTCATCCAGCATTTCCTTGGTACCAAAGTCGCTCTTTTCTGAACAGAGCTTGATGTGTTTGCGCAGTCTTTGCACGTGGTTGTTTTCGATCTTTAATTGATTCTTCAACTGTTGCTCTACCGTGTTGCCCACCAGGATTTCATCGTAGCGTGCCATATTGGGCGCACCATCCAGAAAAAGAATCCGCTCGATAATCTTATTGGCATGCTTCATTTCGCCCATTGATTCTTCTTTTGAATGTGCCGCTATTTTTTCGTAACCCCAGTCTTCCTGCATTTTGTAATGCAGATAGTAAATGTTGATCGCTGTTAATTCTGCTGTGAGTACATCATTCAGGGCATCGATTACTTTTTTCTCGCCTTTCATGGGCCAGTTCCTTTCAAATTGGGAATGAAATTGGGCCCGCGGAGCGTCCCGCATGCCCTACAATAATTAAGATGACATATTTTCAAAAAGGTTTCAACGCTTTTATTTATAAGGACTTAACACGATAATCGAATTTGATTTCTATTCTCAAAACATCAAACTTCTAGCTGGCTATCTCCTGCACACAAGAGGGTTCAACAGGGTTACTGGTTTCAGCAATATAACTTCTTGAAAACTGTTCTCAGGAAATAGCGAAAAATTTATTATCTTTTAGAAGTCAGTCTTTCCTTCGAGCCGGGTCATAACTTCGCATCCATCACTGGTAACACACAGCGTGTGCTCAAATTGAGCCGAGAGAGATCCATCCAGGGTAACCGCGGTCCAGTTGTCATCCAATACTTTCAAATGGGCTGCTCCCTGGTTAATCATTGGCTCAATGGTAAAGGTCATGCCTTTTTGAAGAACGGGACCCTTTCCAAATTTTCCGAAATGAAGCACCTGGGGTTCTTCATGAAAGTTTCGTCCGATTCCGTGGCCACAGAACTCCCTCACTACCGAATAACCCAGAGGCTCAACATAACCTTGAATAGTCGCTCCAATATCTCCAAGATGGGCTCCTGGTCGGACAACTTTGATGGCCTTTTGAAGAGATTCGCGCGTGGCATCATATAGTTTTTGGGCCTGTTTACGAGGTGAGCCAACAAAAAAGGTTTTGTTCGTATCTCCATGCCAGCCGTCGACAATCGTGGTGATATCGAGATTCACAATATCTCCGTTGCGCAGTTTTCTTTCAGATGGAATACCGTGACAAATTTCATCATTTACCGATGTACAGATGCTGCGAGGGAATCCCTTGTAATTAAGAGGCGCTGGAATTGCTCCATGGGACAGGATGTAATCGTGGCATATATCGTTGAGCGCCTGTGTTGTCACACCAGGCTTGATATGAGGTTCAATCATAACGAGAACCTCAGCTGCCAGATGGCAGGACTTCCTCATCTCATTTATTTCATCATCTGTCTTAAGATGGATCATGGATATAAACCAATTCCTTTAAAGTTTTCGAATTATCACGCCAACCGGGCTTTACTTTCACAAATAGCTTGAGAACTACTTTCCCTCCCAGTCGCCGTTCCAGCTCCTCACGTGCCTGGGTGCCGATTTTTTTTATCAGTTGTCCGCCAGAACCAATCAAGATCCTCTTTTGAGATGCTTTTTCTGCATAAACCGTTGCATCAATTACAGTCACACCCTCTTTTATACCCTCTCTCATAGACTCCACCACCACAGCAACTGCATACGGTAGTTCAAGATGGGTCAATTTGATTATCTTTTCACGAATGATTTCTCCAGTCAAAAACTCTTCCGGACAATCGGTGACCAGATCATCGGGGAAATAAGCAGGACCTTCCGGCAACCCACTCAATAAAACCTCTTTCAACACATCCAGGCCATCTTCTTTTAGAGCAGAGATGGGCACAATATCTTCAAACGTATCCTCCTTTTGGAGGAGGTCCATAAGGCTGAGCAATTCCGGTTTGGCAACCCGATCCAGCTTGTTAATAGCCAGTGTCATCGGTGTCGACGATGACTTTAAAGCTTCAAGCACAAATCGGTCTTCAGGGGTAAAGCCATCCGGAGCACTGACCATAAAAAGAATCCGGTCGGCATCATTAAAGGTCTGAATGGCGGCTTTCACCATACGCTTGTTAAGAGCGTTCGTCGCCTGGTGAATACCCGGAGTGTCCAGCAGGATTATCTGTCCTCCTTCAAGGTGACACACACCTGTGATCTTGTTGCGGGTTGTCTGGGGTCTGCGGGACATCGCGGCAAGTTTTCTCGCCACCAACCTGTTGAGCAATGTAGATTTGCCTACATTCGGCTTGCCCACCAGGCTGACATAGCCAGATCGAAAACCGGTTCCCTCTCCTGCTTGCGTCTTGTCCGAAACAGTTGCCTCCGTTGTAATCACCAAAAATTGTCCCCTGCTTAAAAGGGATTGATTGTATTATAGGATGAATACCAATCCAAGCAATGTTTATGCTTTATAAAAAAGAATGAATCCCTTCGGACTCTACCTCCATATCCCCTTTTGCATCCACAAATGCGGCTATTGTGATTTTAATTCACATCCGCTTGAGGGTCAGGACCCCCAAGCCTACGTCAATGCAATTGCACGGGAAATTGAAACGCGTGCAGAATCGTTGGAATCCAGCACAACCATCAGTTCCATATTCTTTGGAGGGGGCACCCCCACAACTCTGGAAGCTGATCAACTTCTCTTCTTACTCGAAACATGCAAGCAACATTACCAACTCAGCAGCGACTGCGAAATCACACTGGAAGCAAACCCCGGCACCATCAAACCGGATTTTCTACCACATGTAAAAAATTCCGGGTTCAACAGGATCAGTATCGGAGCTCAGTCTTTCAATCCAGATGAATTAAAACTCCTGGAAAGAATCCATTCCGGAGATGAAATTGACACCACAGTCCATGCAGCCCGTGAAGCTGGTTTCGGTAACCTTTCCTTGGACCTGATGTTCGCCCTGCCGGACCAATCTTTGGAAACCTGGCAGCAAAATCTCAACCGGGCACTCGATCTCCAACCGGATCACATCTCCTGTTACAACCTGATGATTGAACCCAACACGTCTTTCAAAAACCTCTACGATTCAGGCAACCTGGTGATGCCTGAGGAAACGCATCAACTGGAACTATTCCAGTACACTATTGCAACCCTGAAAGACCGTGGCTTCAATCAATACGAAATTTCAAATTTTGCCCATCATGGCTATGAGTGCCGACATAACCGCCTTTACTGGCTGAACGGAGAACATCTTGGACTTGGTGCCGGAGCTTCTTCCTATATAAACGGGGTACGCTCACGCAATATCAAGTCTCCGGCAAAATACACTCAATCCATCATCACTCGAAACTCAGCCACCGATTTTAAAGAGGAACTCTCTCCACAAGAATCGATGGGGGAAAGCCTGATGCTCGGCCTTCGTCTGAAAGAAGGAGTCAATATCAACAGCTTCGAACAGCGGTACGCAACAGGCCTCACCAGTGTATTCGGCGACACCCTGACCAAACTACTGGAAAAAAAATTAATCACTCTTGATAACGGACATCTTGCACTCACTGAGCAGGGACTGTATCTTGCCGATTCGGTTATTCTGGAATTTATTTCACCACCCTCATCCCAAGAAACAGTATGAACTCTTCTAAAAAACCCGAAGCAGCCTTTTCCCGGTTAACATCCATCGTGGACACCCTGATGAGTGAAGGCGGATGCCCGTGGGACCTGGTACAGACCCGTGAATCACTGAAGCCTTACCTGGTAGAAGAAACCTACGAAACACTTGAAGCGCTTGACGGCAATCAACCTGAAAAAATCGTCGATGAGATGGGCGACCTCCTGTACCAGATTCTTTTTCACAGTAAAATTTCGGAAAATCGCGGTGAGTTCAACATCACAGATGTGATCGAAAATCTGTCGGAAAAAATGATCCGTCGCCACCCACACGTTTTCAGTAAAAAATCAGAGACAGACACACCGGAAAAAGTATTGCACCAGTGGGATGAGATCAAGAAACAGGAAAAAGGCAACCAGAATCAGAAATCTGTCCTCGACAATGTGCCGAAGGCCTTACCGGGCCTGGCGCGTGCCCAGAAACTGCAAAAGAAAGCCGCCAAACAGGGATTCGACTGGGACCAGGTAGAAGATGTAATCGCCAAGCTCGACGAAGAGGTCGAAGAATTTAAAGAGGCCTTCAGGGATGACGACACTCCTCATATGACTGAAGAGATGGGGGACCTGCTGTTTGTCATTGTCAATCTGGCACGTTATAAAAAGATAGATGCTGAAGAGGCTTTGCGTGGCACCAGCAACAAATTCATTAAACGTTTTCAACACATCGAACAGGAAGTGGCGAAACGTGGCAAAACTTTAAAGGAAACATCGCTCGAGGAAATGGAGCGATACTGGCAGGAAGCGAAGAAACTGTGACTATTGCTTAAAGACAAAATGGCATTTGAAATCCCGAATGTGGTTTAAGCTTGCAAAGATAATCTTTACAACAAGACAAAAAATACCGCTTGTCATTCTGAACGAAACATCGTGGATTGAAGAATCTCGCCTTTGCTTTTGAATTTGACTCGACACTTGAAAAACATCCTTTATTTTATTGGGCTTGCATAGGAACGCCCGCGCCATTCAGAACTTCCAGTTTTCAAAATAAACACCATCGAATTGATTATTATCGCCGCCGTCATCAGCCCTCCCAGAAAAAACAGAAACTGGTTAGAACGTTTGATCCCCAATTCCTCACACAACCCCGTTCCGGTAAGCCACACCAGACCAAGTCCTCCCCAGGAAAGGCTGAGCGGCAACCAGTGAGATTCTGCCAGTAAATGATATCCCGCAAAAAAATAAGGTGTGACCAGAAACCCGAGCAGACAACCAACATTAAAAAGCGTGCGCCAAATGGATCGCTTTAACGCCAGAAAGATATTCTTTCTCCAGCCGATCCAGATTTCCTCAAGTGAATGATACATCCGGATGGAAAAAAGTTTTTTGGCATCCGCTACCAGGCACCGTCCCCCTTCTTTCTTCGCAAGTTTTGCCAATCCAATATCCTCAAGAATGGCCTGACGCAACGATTCATGCCCCCCCAGTTTTTCGTAGAGTTTCCGACGGATCATGATGAAAGCCCCGAAACCAATCGCATCCTTGTGCTCCGTACTGTTCACTTTCTTAAGACGCGTTTTGGCAACGATAAATCCAAATACTACCGGCTGGACGACTCTTTCCCAGAATGATCCGAACTCGGCTTTGGGCATCAAGGTGAGTAAGTCCAGTTCCCTTGTTTCCAGGTTATAGACGGCTGTCGCCAACGCAAAAGGCTCGAACACCGGATCTGCATCGGTGAACACCAGCACCTCGCCACCTGCATGCTCCATTGCATGATGCAGAGCATGCGGTTTTCCATACCACCCTTCCTTGAGAGGAGGAGCCTTGAGTGGCACCAGGTTTGTATATTGTTCGGCCAGTCTACTGATAATTCGCCAGGTACCATCGGTCGAACCATCATCCACCACAATGACTTCAAAATTGGGATAGTCCTGATTTAACAGTGAAGTGAGACAGGCTTCAATGCCCCGTTCCTCGTTACGCGCCGGCACGCACACCGATACCTGAGGCGTTCTTTTTTGTGGTCCCCTGACCGGTTCCAGCTTGATCAAATGCACCATGTTGACTGTTAGATAAATGACTATATAAAGAATAAACAGGAATTGAAGGACGGTGAGCAAAGCCATTTGCTAGAATATGGAGAGAGGTGAAACTTAACGGGAGTTTTTTCCCTCTAAAAGCCTGTACAAGGGCATTCAAACTCACAAATTAAAAGGCATTACAAAATATGCTGGGACTGGTCAAACCCTACAAAATGGAAATGCTGGTCAAGGACTGCATGTATTACAAATTGTACTACTGCAGTGTCTGCCGAAACCTGGTGCGCAGCAATAACCGCCTTTACGCTTTCGTAAACAGCTATGAAGCCGCATTCCTTGCCATGTTGTATAACGAAATGGTAGTTCATGATATGGGAGCGGTCAAGGACCGGTGCAGTGGATTACCTCTGGTGAAAGTTCCGGCCCTGCCCCCGGACCACGAAGCGGTTGAACTGGGTGCCGCTCTCTCCCTGTTGGCGTTTCAGGTGAAATTCCAGGACGATTTGCATGACGAAACCGGATTCTGGATCAAAAAATACAACCGGTTTCTAGCAGGCCGACTGAAAAAAACATTTAAAGGACAGATCGCGCAGTTTGAAAAATTTAACATTGACCTTGATGTCGTCCAGAAAGAACAGGATAAACTCAACCGGATGGAAAGGGATCCTTCCCTGAAAGATATCGACCTCCATCTTAGCCAATGGGGAGAATTATTCTCCTATATCATGTCCCAGCCTTTCCGTGGGAAAATTGAACCGGACCGGCACGAAGTCCTAGCACGGTGGTTTGATCACCTCGGTCGAATCCTGTATCTGCTGGATTCCATGGAGGATCTGCACAAAGACCTCGATTCCGAGGAATTCAATTTGATTCTCCGGGCAGAAGATAATGTCGAGTCTGCTAATGAAAATTGGTTAAAAACCATCTATAATCGATATCAGCAACGCGTGCACGAACAGCGTATGAATATGCTGGAACTTCTGCCGCGTCTGGAACTCAATGAATCGCATTCCATCGTATCAAATATCCTCACTCATGGCCTTGACAGGCAATGCGCGACGGTGTTTGATGCACTCGTGTCAAAGAAACCCAAAACACAAAAGTTATTGTTTAATTGTCAGGATTTTTAATCGAAGGAGTCCTTCATGTTTTGTCCCAGTTGCGGGTCGGAAAACTCGGACCAGGCAAATTTTTGCACCAAGTGCGGAAACCAGATAAATCCGGATGCGGATCCTCAAGTACCGCAGCAATACCAACAACCGCAACCGCCACAACATTACCAACAGCCACCTCAATACGGTCGTCCCAGCATGAAAGAAAACTTCACCAATTCTGCTGTTTCCGGTGCCGGAACTTATGCGGGTTGTTGCTGTATGAACGCCCTGTCCAATTTGCTGTGTGATGCCTGCGGGTGATGTCCCCGGAAAACATCGAGCGCTGGGTCAGTGATTTCGGCTACGGAATCATCCTGATCGGCACCTACTTTGACCATTTCGGCATTCCCCTGTTCATCATTTTCGGAGGCATTGCCGCATCTACAGGGACACTGAACCCCATCGGAGTGGCGGTGTGTGGGTTTCTGGGTGGGTTGATCGGCGACCTGTTTCTCTATTTCCTTGGTTACAAAACCGGGATCGAATATTGGAGGCAGTTTTCCTGGGTCAGAAAAATGGACAAGGCCATCGCGTTCACCAATCAAATGTTGCAATCAAAACCGGCGATACTAATTGTGTTAGGACGCTTTTTGTTTGCGGTCTCTAAAATCGTTCCACCCTTTGCGGGTATGGTCCGATACAACACCAAACGCTACGTCGCGTATTCAATTACGGGCAACCTGTTGTTTGCCGGTCTTTACACATTTCTGAGTGTTTTATCCGGCCCTTTCATAATTGAACAACTCAAGGGATTTAAAATATCCAGCATAGTTGTCACGCTACTCTTCATTATTATTCTGGTAAACGTCATGCGACGTCTTACCCCATCAAAATAAATCCAGTTCTGTGACTGAAAAAAATCATTACCAAGTGCTTGGGGTAAGTCCCACCGCCGGGTATCTCGAAATAAAAAAAGCGTACCGTTCTCTTGCAAAGAAACTGCATCCAGACCGGATACCCGACCCAACGGAAGCGGACCAGACTCGTTTTGCTGAGGTGGCTCAAGCCTACAAGGTTCTGTCCAACCTGAATCTGCGCAGAGCCTACGATGCAACGCTCAATCCACCCGGGCAGCAACCACCGCCTCCCTATGGAAACTTTTATCAACGGCATTATTCCGGTTACCCCTACTTTCATTGGGATTTCGTAACGCCCCACCTGCACTCATTTTTTGTCGGCTCCAACACAGGCGGCATCCCCAAAGAAGAACGTAACCAAAAACTGCTGTTCAATTACAAAACCCTGATAATTTCCATTCTCGGCGCATTATTTTTCTTTAAATTCTTCACCAGTCTGGATGGGGTTGTGACTAAAAAAAACATTGAGGAACGGTTTTTTAACAATATTTCCTACACCCTCGTTTTAAAAACCGAAGAAAACAAAACCAGTGTCAAAAGAGTAAAAATGGAATTGTATGATCGCGTGAATATCGACGACAAAATCCAGAAACCCATGTTCTCGATAACTTACCGTATCAACGAGGAAGAAATTCCAGGACCCTCAATTGAACGTATATTCATGCAAATAGCCCTCATTTATGCCTTCATCACGGGAGGACTGTTTCTTCTCGAAATGGGTGGAAGAAAACAATTCCCAACCGATCCGGAATCCGGGTATCATGGAAAAGAATCAGATAACGGCCCTGACAAACCCTAAATGACCTGACCAGCTATCATCGCCCCCAGAAAACCCTTCTTCTTTTATTTCTCTATAAAAAATGACTTTAAAAACTAACTGGACTTACTTAAACAGATTCTTTGCTGTCTTGATGGTGACTGCAGCTTTCCTGTTTGTTTCAGGAAACTCTGCTGAAGCCTTGTGCATCAAAACAAAAAAAGCCAACCTTAGAAAAGGGCCTGGAGTCAAACACGAAAAACTGTGGGAAGTATTAAAATACATGCCCCTTCAAAAAGTTGCTCGAAAAGGCGCCTGGTATAAGGTTAAGGACCTGGATGGAGATATCTACTGGGCGCACCAGAAGCTGTTCACCAAAAAATTTAAATGCGCTGTCATCAAACAGGATAAAACCAATCTACGAACAGGCCCCGGGACCAAACACAAACCCGTGGAATGGAGCCCGGTGGATAAGTATTTTTCAATGAAAGTGATGAGGGTTAAGAATAACTGGGTGGAAGTGATGGATGCTGCAGGGGACAAGGCCTGGGTTCATCGGCCCCTGATCTGGATACGATAGTAAGTACTCATTTGAATTCCTGTTTCTGTCAAATTCACAGGCGACTTTTAAATAGACTGTGATACATAAGATTGCAGTACTGGTTTATTTGTTTTTTCTTTTCATCGTGTTCTGAAAAATTCCAGAAGCGGAAAAGATTCGCACATTTCACCAGTTTTTCTGAATACAGACTCCAGGTATACCCTTCCTTGACCCGCTGAATCCCCGCCTCGGACAAGCGCTTCCAGTTTTGAGGATCCTTCTCACAGTCTTTAAAAAATTGAAGTATGGGTCCACTCAGCAATTCCGACTTCGTGGGGTTGACCCAGAATCCGTTCACACCATTCTGAATGGTCTCCATCGGCCCACCAAACTGGGTGGCAAAGGTGGGTACCCCGCTCACCATTGACTCCAGGACAGTCAATCCGAAAGCCTCAAATAAAGCCGGCTGCACAAACACTCCACCCCGGTCAGCAATAATACGGTAAAATTCTGCGCCATTTTCACGTGACTCATTCTCCATCCAGCGGATTTTTCCTTGCAGATTATGCCGGCTGATCAGGTCATACATTTTTGACAGTTCCAGCATCTCCTCCTCGTCCGTCACTCCTTCTTCTCGAATGGTTCGGGTAACGACAACGAGGTTGGCCGTTTCCTGCAATTCCCCACTCTGCCCAAATGCATCCACGAGTCCTGTCAAATTCTTGATTTTATCGAGACGGGCCATGGTGAAAATGGGTTTTCGCTCCGGGGCTTCCAAGGTACCGAAAATACCTGTTCCTTCCTCCTCGAACAAATGCTTTTCAAGTTTTTGAGTCGTCTCCTTCAAACGGCGTCCCTGGTCGTGGTAAGGGAAATAAATGGTTTCATCGACACCGGGGGATATCACGTTGAATTTCGGATGCCTCAGGCTTATTCCGTTTTTGACCTTGTACAATTCGGGCAAGGTATAAAGAAAATAGGACTCATACTGCCCCATAACCGTATCGGTACCTGCAATTTCCTGGGCCGTACTCGAGATCACCACATCAGTCTGGTTCATTGCCAACAGATCTGCCGTAAACTGAAGAGAAAACTTATAATCGGCTTCCATATCTTTCCAGTAAAGTGCTGAGAAAAGATATTTGGATTTCTCCAGAGCATGAGCAATATCGCATTGCACCACATCCATTTTTGATGCTAACAAGGAGGCAACCAGATTCCCGTCCGAATAGTTACCAATAACCAGTTCCGGTTGACCACCAAATTCGGAAATCAACTCTTCCTTCCCATCGAGAGCGAACCGTTCCAGATAAGGCCAGATATGAAAACGGGAAATCCAGTTTGGCAAGGTATCCCCATTCTCGTCCTTAAATGGAACCCTCAATATCCAGCTGTTTCGAGTGCTCTCTATTTTCTCAAGTCTTTCGTTGCATGTCGTGCCATCATTTTCTGGAATCAACCGGGTCAGCACAAAAACTTTTGGGATTGAATCAACACCCGCCGCCTGTAGCTGCCTGGTCAAAAATGCTTCAAGCGCCTTGACTTGATCCAGGATATAAACAATCTGGCCGCCAGTATCCGGTCGCCCCAGCACTTTATCCTGACCAAACCATCCATGGGGCGAAATTACCGCCACCCGGGAAACCAACGGCAAAGAAGAAAGAAAAGTTTCAAGATCGGATTCACTGGGCGAATCAAAAATCCTTTTCAACCGCATCAGGTTTTCAATTATTTTAGAAGGACAATTCCCAAACCCCGGGAGCACGCCATACTGATTTAAAGAAGATTGCAAGGCAGGCAGGGAAACTTCTTTGGGAACCGCTTTCAGAAACTCCAACGCTTTATCAAGGGAAGTCCCCAACTGATTAAATCCCTTTATCAGGTTTCCATCAAGTAAGATTGATCGGCCTTCCAGAAATCGCGAGGTCAAAAACTTCAGGAAACTTTTCTGCATTGATTCGCAGTCAATATTGAATTTGTCTGCCACATATTTATTTAAAACCCCCTGCCCTTTTCCGATCTCCTCGTCTGATTTAACTAACGGAACCGAGGAACAAAACGAACTGAAATCAATTTCCAGTTTTTGTTCAGGCGAAACCGGTGTTAACCCGGCCATTTTTTCACGGCACTCCAGTAATTCATCCCCGGACATCAATACGGGGCTCACATCCCCCTCCCCAAGAGAAAAAATAATGTAGCGCTCAGGACCTTCCCGATATTGAAATACCGCATGGCTTTCAAATAACAGCAATTCCTGCACATACTGCAGTTTCCTTAAGACCGTCTCCATCAAATCGGGTTGGGTTGTATTTATAGTCTTTTTCCTATCGAAAGATTCTGATTGCAAAACCAATTCATTACGAAGCAAATGATTATTGCTTCCATGCCTCAGGAAAGCCACAAACTCGCGGAGAATTGGCAATTCATTTTCATCAAACGGACAAATCGGTGGAACCGGCTCAATCATTTTTCATCTCCAGAAAACGGTAATGCTGAATCCCTTCCAACACGCCCGCAGCGTGAGTTTTGTTTGCAAAATAAATACGCCATTTTCCTCTCAATATTTCCATTTCCTTACTGTAATTTCCAACAACAATCCCGTAAGGCTCTCCGCGCAGCATTTCTTCATCATTTCCTGAGTCCCCCGCAACCAGAAACCGGTTCAGCGGCAGTCCCCATTTAAAGCTGAGGTATCGCAAGGCTTTTCCTTTCGATGCTCGCTGTGGAAGAATGTCCAGATAACGCTGGTGGGAATAAATCAAATTGTGCCGAACTCTTTCGGAGGACAGGAGATCACGTACAGTTTGAACGTGGAGTGGGTCCGGCTCCATGAAATAACTTATTTTATATTCCCTTTCCGTTTCCACCTCCTGAGGCTCTAAAAACGACACGCCAGACATCAATTCACGAACTCTTTCACGATCCCATTTGTAATTTATGTGCGTGGTCCAACCATTATCCTTAAAAGCAGTGCTTCCATAATAAATCTCACTGCCCACCGAGGTGATCAGGAAATCAGGGACGGGAACATCGCTCTTCTCAAGGTGCTTCAAGGCAGAGTCGATAGTTCTCCCCGTGGCAATTCCAAAAGCAATCCTGTTTCGGTTTTGGCTGAGCAGGTCGATAAGACGTGCGGTCGATTCAGGATTTCCTGTCAGGGTATTATCGATGTCGCATACCACCATTCTTTCAACCTGCATCAACTTCTGGGCAACCGGGTTTTTCCTTTTGGAAATACTGAAGGACTTTGAACCTGATAATGCTTTTAAAGTCACTCGATCGAGATACCGTTGGATACTGGACCCCCAGCTATAAACCTTGCGAACGTTTTCTATTCCACTCTTTGAAAATCGATTCCACAGATCGGGATCATTCAGGATTTTCAGGATAGCCTGACTGATCTCCTCCACATGGCTGACATCGACCAACAGCCCATTGGTACAGTTTTGAACTATATCAACAGGTCCTCCGTGGTTGGTGGCAACAATAGGCAGGCCACATGCTGCAGATTCAAGCAGAGTAATTCCAAAAGGTTCCGTCAACGCGGGATTCACAAAAACGCCTTTAAGCCTGGCCGCAATTCTGTAGAACTCCGGCACTTCAAACCGAAACCCCGGCTTTTTTGGCAAGGCCATCTTTCCATACAACCCGTATTGATCCATCAGCATTAGAGCATCAGCCAGTACCGCCCGTTCTCTTTCCTCCATGTCTGCCATGTTTCTTGAAATACCCATGAACACGGCCAGGTTTGCTTTGGACTGCAACTCTGCGCTCTGACCGAAGGAATGGATCAATGCTGAAATATTTTTTCTTTTGTCAGGCCGGCAAAGAGCCAAAACAAGAGGTTTTTCCGGTTTAAAGAAATATTGATTCAACTCCTGCAAAAAGGCATCGCGAACTTCCTCCCCGAGAATATCCACATTGTCCTCGTCATCGTAGGGATAAAACAGTTCCAGATCGAGCCCGGGGGGATTCACGGTGTAATCCGCATTACCATGGTTTTCGTACAATCCGTATTGTTCCTCAGCTTCTTGTTGAGTGCTGGTAAAAATATGGTCCGCTACCCCAAGCACACTTTCTTCAATTTCAATTCTCCTGGCCATACCAAAACTTTTTTCTATCTCTTCATCGCTCAAACCTTCCTGCGACAGCTTTTGAAATTTGGGTCGTCCAAGAGAATGAGCTGTGTAAGCCAGGGGGGATCCCAAATATTCCGCCAGTCTCATCGCCACATACCCGCCATCGGCATAGTGTCCATGAACCCAATCCGGTGTATAGGGCTCGTGTTTTAAAAAGCGGAGAACCTGGTCGATGTATTCATCCAGATAAGGCCATAACTTTTCTTTTCGAATATATCGTCCGCCACCACAGGGAAGACGAACAATACGCGAGTGGTCATTGATCGGCTCCACCGGGTTGGAGTAGTCAGGTGAATACCGTTTGTCTTTAATCTGGCGGGTGAATAAATCGACCCGTGCTACCTCGGGCCGGCGGGATAAGTGTTCCATCATCTCCAAAACATATTTAACCTGTCCACCCGTATCGGCATCATGCCCCAGTTCCACATCACGGTGACGGATCAGTCCGTGCAGACTGAACAAGAGAATGTAGTAGCCGGGTTTGGAAATATCTTGCATAAAAAATGTAGAGAATGAATTAACACCATGCCCCCCTGAAGGGCAACCTTAAAGGGATCAGGCACTTTGCAAGTTAGCTATATTAGCAGGTTGAGAAATTTCATTGAAAAAAGGTTTTCAAACTCGAGGGGACACTATAAAATTATCGCATAATGAAACTTGAATTTTTAACAGGAACACAATAGTTCCTCTTTCCACATATTAAGAGAGACCACCATGAATACCGTCGCCGTACCGGAACCCATCCCTGAGGTTCAACAATTTTTAAACTCGTCCCATAAATTGCTCATTGGGGGGAAACGTGTCGATGCCGCCAGCGGGGAAACATTTGCTGTAACCGACCCTTCAAGTTTGAACGAATTGTGCCGTGTTCCCAAAGGCGGAGAAGAAGATATCAACCGTGCCGTACAGGCGGCTCGCCGGGCGTTTGAAGAAGGTCCCTGGAGAAAAATGACAACCTCTGAAAGAGGCAGGCTCATCTGGAAATTTGCGGACCTCATCGAACAACACACGGAGGAATTCGCTCAATTGGAAACCCTGGACAACGGCAAGCCATTGACAATCGCCCGTGCAGCGGATGTGCCACTCACAGTCGACCATTTTCGCTACTATGCAGGGCTCTCCACAAAAATCCACGGAGAAACGCTCGATCTCAGCGTTCCCTACGCACCCGGCGCGGAGTTTCTCGACTACACCCGGCGCGAGCCAATGGGCGTGGTCGGACAAATCATCCCCTGGAATTTTCCACTGCTGATGGCCGCTTGGAAACTGGGAGTGGCCTTGGCTACAGGAAACTGTGTCGTTTTAAAACCAGCGGAACAGACCCCGCTATCTGCCCTGCTGCTGGCCGACCTGTTTCAAGAGGCGGGTTTCCCGGAAGGTGTAGTCAATATCGTCACCGGATTCGGCGATGCAGGGGCAGCGCTGTCCAACCACCCCGATGTCGACAAAGTCGCGTTCACCGGCAGCACGGAAATCGGACACGAAATCGTGAAGGCCTCCGCTGGTAATTTGAAGCGCGTGACGGTCGAACTGGGCGGTAAATCGCCTGCCATCGTATTCCCGGATGCCGACCTCGACCTCGCCGCCGATGGAGTCGCCGGTGCCATTTTCTTCAATCACGGCCAGTGCTGTGCCGCAGGGTCGCGCCTTATGGTCCATAAAAACGTTTATGACGAACTGGTCGAGCGTGTAGCGGAGAAGGCCAAAAACATCAAGGTCGGACCCGGCATGGCTCCCGATACGGAAATGGGGCCGCTGGTGTCAACAGAGCAACAGGACCGCGTGATGGGTTATATCGACTCAGGCAAGGGAGAGGGCGCCAATGTACTGGCAGGAGGTGAACGCTATTCCGGGCCGCTGGGTGCTGGCAGTTATGTGCAACCGACCGTGTTCAGTGGTATCCATAATAAAATGAAAATCGTTAACGAGGAAATATTCGGTCCGGTTCTGGTCGCCGCTCCATTTGATGATATCGAAGCCACCGTAGCCCAGGCCAACGATACGGTTTATGGACTCGCTGCCAGTGTATGGACCAAAGACATCAATAAGGCGCATAAAGTTGCCGCGAGGTTAAAAGCAGGCACGGTGTGGGTGAACTGTCATAACATCTTCGATGCCAACGCCCCCTTCGGTGGGTACAAGCAGAGCGGCTACGGACGCGAGATGAGCCTGCACGCCGTTGAGAACTACACACAGGTGAAAAATGTCATTGTGCAGTTGCATTGACGAGAAGTATCAGGTTCCGGAAAAAAGTTTTAAACATTGAATAGCGGGGGTTTCTTATTTAAATATTATCTTGCTTAAAATTGTAAACTATTTACGCTGCGTTTTTCTTTTTCTCGACCACATCCATCTTGGGTAAGAGTATTTTAAAGCGGGAGCCGACGCCGATTTCACTTTCCACATCAATTTCTCCACCGTGGGCTTCCACAATATATTTGCAGATGGAAAGCCCCAGCCCGCTGCCGCCCTGGTCCCGGGAACGCGCCTTATCCACCCGATAAAAACGATTGAAGATCATCGGCAAATCATTGTCAGGGATGCCCATGCCATTGTCCGACACTGTGAAAGCCGCCTTGTTGCCTTGATCCTCCAGCGCCACTTTGATCTCTCCATTTTCCGGTGTGTATTTGATCGCATTGTGAACCAGTGTCAACACCATCTGCCTCAAACGATGCGGGTCTCCATTGATCACAACGGGCTCCAGATAGGCGATCACCACCTTCTGATTCTTTTCTTCGGCCAGCACTTCCACATGACGACACACATCCTCAATGATGGCATGGAAATCCACCGGCTGGAACTCCATGTTCAGATTCCCTTCGTCTGACTTGGCGAGAGTGAACAGATCGTCGAGGATCTTGGACATGTAGTTGATCTCTTCAAGGTTACTTGAAACCACTTCCCTGTATTCTGCAAGGCTGCGCGGTTTACTCAGGACCAGTTCACTCTGCCCCTTCAGCACCGTCAACGGCGTACGCAGTTCGTGCGAGGCGTCGCTTGAAAACTGGCGCATCTGACGAAACGATCCCTCGAGCCGATCCATCATCTCGTTGAAGGTGTTGGCCAGCTTGCCGATTTCATCCTGCACTTCCGGCTCTTCAATACGCCGACTCAAATCCGGAGCATGTGAAATCTGGCGGGCGGTCTCGGTGATTTTTGCCACCGGTTCCAGAGCCCGACGGGCCATGAAGCGTCCGACCAGTGTACTGAACAACAACACCAGGGGTACCGAGGTAAAGAAAAAGATGCGCAGGTTTTTTAACGTTTCTTTGATGCCTTTGAGCGAAGTGCCTACCTGGATGAGGTTGACCAGGGTTTCCTCACGAAGAACCGGCATGGTGATGACGCGGATCGTATGGTTGCCTTCAACCTGGAAAGTTTCGAAAGTCTCGTCCCCTTTTAAAGCGCGGGTGTAGGCTTCCTGACTTAAAGGAAATTTGGAGGCATCGATCCCTTTTGAACGCGACCCGACATTGCCCGAGCCATCGTAAACCCGGTAAAACTTGTTGAGGTTGCCGTATCCCAGAAACTGCTCGAAGAAATATTCGAGTCCCGGCAAAGGGGTACGTGAATACTGCATGCCCGCCGTTTTACGGACCACACTGGCGGAGACCTTAAGGGAGTTGTCGATACTTTCGTGCAGACGTTTGGACAGGAAGAAATACAGAACGGCTGAGAACAGGATGAGAATGACTGCCAGCAGGCAGACATGCCAAGCGGTTAGCCGGGAACGGATGGTATTGAACACCATGGTAGAACCCCTCAGGATTCTTTCATTACATAACCCACACCCCTCAGGGTGTGGAGCAGTTTTTGTTCGTGACTTTTGTCTATTTTCTTACGCAAGTGATTGATGTAAACATCGATCACATTGGTAAACGTATCAAAATTATAATCCCAGACATGCTCGGCAATCATGGTTCGCGTGAGCACTTTGCCCACGTTGCGCATGAAATACTCAAGCAGGCTGTATTCTTTACCAGTCAGTTCGATCTCTTCCCCATTGCGATTGACTTTGTGACTGATCAAATCCAATGTGAGGTCGCTGACCTGAAGCACCGTTTGCGTTTCTGCCTGACCACGGCGCAGGAGCGAACGGACACGGGCCAAAAGCTCTGAGAATGCAAAGGGTTTGGTGAGGTAATCATCCGCCCCCTTATTGAGGCCGGTCACCTTGTCTTCGACAGAATCCTTGGCGGTGAGTAAAAGAATCGGAGTGTTCACCCGTTTATCGCGCAACTGGGTGAGGACTTCCAGTCCTCCCATTTTTGGTAACATCAGGTCAAGTACGATCAGGTCGTACTGGTTCGTGTCTGCCAAAAGCAAGCCCTCTTCACCATCGTAGGCAACGTCCACTGCGTAAGTTTCTTCTTCCAAACCTTTTTTGATGAATCCTGCGACTTTTTTTTCATCTTCGACTATCAATATCCGCATCGGCTAATCCCATTTTTTCTGAACTTTGTGCAATTCAATTTCACCTGAGATCATATCAATATGCTTTTCACAGTCCTTGATCATGGCTGCGTACATGGCTCGGCAGCTCTGGTCATTGGTATCCTCCATAGCCTGTTTGCAGATGGAGAGCGATTCTTTGGTGGTGTCCAGTGCTTTCAGTAAATTTTTATTGAAGTTTTTACTCATCTAATAAATTCCAGGGCGAATGTTTTTTTATTTGAAAAGTCAGGATGCATTTGGCTTCTTATCTTCATCTTCTTCAAACCGTTCCGGGAACATTTTTCTAACAAGGACCACACCTAATATAATAGTAAATAAGGGTAACACGTTATACAGGTGCTGCAAATATACCCCAAAAACTCCGAATTTTTGAGGGAGGCTTGAAAGAATGGGTTGGCCGGATCTTTCGACCATAAGCAATATAAGCCAAATCACGACCCCACATACTCCCCCAATAAAAGCGCCGAAAAAATAATAAAGCCAGCTTATTTTCATAATTGGCCCTTTTTTTTCAAATTCAACCCCTGCATATAAAAAACCTCCAAAGTTCAATAAGGACTCAAATCCTGATAGTATTATATAAATTAATTAATAAGGATACCACCAGGGAGCCTGAATGAAACTTGCGGGAAAAACAACCATCATTACTGGAGGAGCGACCGGGATCGGCCTTGCTTGCGCTGAATTGTTTTTAAAAGAAGGCGGAAAGGTGGTTCTTTTTGGAAGGCGTCAGGATAGATTGGAAGAAGCAAAAAAGGCTCTCAATGGGGATGTATTGACCATATCGGGTGATATCACCCAGGAAACTGATGTTGGCAGACTGGTAAATGAAACCCGATCCAGGTTCGAATCAATCGATATTCTGATAAACAATGCCGGAACCTTTGCCATGGCTCCTTTACATGAAATGGCGCCGGAGGAATGGGACAGAGTACTGGATATCAATCTCAGAGGAGTTTTCCTGCTAACCAGAAATGTGATCCCTTCAATGCTGGAACGGGGGAAAGGCAGTATTGTCCATATCAGCTCAATTCTGGGAATGATTGCGGCACCGCAAACTGCCGCCTACAATGCTTCCAAAGCAGCTTTGTCGCAGTTCAGTCGATCGTTAGCAGTCGAATATGGCCCTCAAGGGATTCGATCGAATACCATCTGCCCCGGATTGATTGAGACGGAAATGACTGAGGGAATGATGGAAAACAAAGAGTGGATCGACGAGCTATCCAAACGCTACCCGATCGGGAGGTTTGGCAAACCACAGGATGTGGCCCAGGCCTGCCTGTTTTTCGCCAGCGATGTATCCTCATTCATTACCGGGACTGTCCTGCCCGTAGATGGCGGGTGTACCGCCAATTAACACGCCTGCAGGCTCAACCCTTTGCAGGTTGACGGTCAGGTTTGTGATCGCTAAAATCCCGTCTGTCCCTATTAAGTTTAAACATATCGGAAATACCCACTATGGAATTTGAAACCGTCATTGGGTTGGAAGTCCACGCCCAGCTAAAAACTGAAAGTAAAATCTTCTGTTCATGCTCCACCCGCTTTGGTAGCGAGCCCAACGAAAATACCTGCCCGATCTGCCTGGGTATGCCCGGGGTTTTGCCCGTTCTCAATGCAAAGGCCGTCGAATACGCCCTCAGAGCTTGCCTTGCCACCCATTGTGAGGTCGAACCAACCAATGTCTTTGATCGAAAAAACTATTTCTACCCGGATTTGCCCAAGGGATACCAGATTTCCCAGTTTACGCTTCCTATAGGACGGCATGGCCGGATTAAATTGCAGGGGAATGGCACCCCAAAGATCATTGGCATCACTCGAATCCATATGGAAGAAGACGCGGGAAAATCGATCCACGGAGAAAACCTGGGAAACCCGGGCAAAAGCTATGTGGATTTTAACCGGACCGGTGTGCCTCTGGTCGAAATTGTCAGTGAGCCTGAGATTCGTTCTGCTGAAGAGGCCCGTGAATACTTAATGATCCTACGGTCCATTCTGGAGTACTCTGGAGTCAGCGATTGCAACATGGAAGAAGGCAGTTTCCGGTGCGATGCCAATGTCTCCATCCGGCCCGTTGGCGAGAAGGAACTGGGCACCCGCGCGGAAGTGAAAAATATCAACTCCTTCAAATTTGTACAAAAAGCCATCGAGTATGAAGTTAAACGCCAGGCCCAGGTATTAAAACAAGGAGACAGGGTGGTCCAGGAAACCCGACTATACGATGCCGAGCGGGGTGTGACATTCAGCATGCGGTCCAAGGAGGAAGCGCACGACTATCGCTATTTTCCTGAACCGGACCTGGCGCCCATCGTCATCGACGAAGAATGGATAAAAAGAGCCAGAGAAGCGTTACCTGAATTGCCGGAAGAAAAAAGCCAGCGTTTTGTAACGGAATACGGTATTCCAGAATACGACGCTGGAGTGTTGACAGCATCCCGGGAACTGGCGGACTACTTTGAAGCCTGCATCCGAGCCTTCAATCAGCCGAAAGCAATCAGTAACTGGATCATGTCTGAACTTTTGAGGGAGTTGAAAAACGCGGACAAAGATATCACCGAATGCCCGGTTTCGCCTGAGAATCTAGCGAAATTGTTGAGCATGGTTCATGACAATACGATCAGTGGCAAGATCGCCAAAACAGTATTTGAAGACATGATCCAGAGCGGAAAATCTCCAGAGATCGTGGTAAAAGAAAAAAACCTGGTACAAATTTCAGATGAAGGGGCAATAGAAAGCCTGATTGATGAAGTCATTTCTGCCAATCCGGACCAGGCCGAGCAGTACCGATCCGGCAAAGACAAAGTCATCGGTTTTCTGGTCGGCCAGGTGATGAAAGCCAGCAAGGGGAAGGCCAATCCTGGACTGGTCAACAAAATGTTTCAGCAAAAACTTCGAGGATAAAATGGCTAATTACTTTTCATGGAAATCACACACTGCCCAATCCTTGCTGTTCCTTTTTTTAATAGTGCCATCCTTCGGAGTTACTGCCATTGCTGAAACAAATTCAGATGATCAACGGTTCATTGACCATGGAAACCACACGATTACGGATTCGAAAACCGGATTGATGTGGTTGAAAGAAGACTCCTATATTACAACGGGTCACTGGCTAAACTGGTTTGAGGCTTTTAAATATATTGACGCCTTGAATGAAGAAGCCTTCGCAGGCCATATCGACTGGCGGCTCCCAACGTTAAAGGAACTAAAAAGCCTTTACGAGAAAGACAAAATAAACAGCAAACAGGTTGGCCATGAAATGGTTATCCATATAGACCCTATTTTTGGGAGGGAAGGCGGGGGAGCGCAATGGTCCTCAGAAGGCAATGGAAACTTTAATGCCTTTGGGGTTGTATTCAACACTGGTGACCGGTTCTCGGCACCAAAAAAATCCCGTTCCCGGAAAACTGTCCGTGCGGTTCGAAATTAACAACGCATCCTGAAAGGAATCGTTTGCAAAATGAAGTGTCCTAATATTTTTAATCGTTATCATTTGATACCGGCAGCGTTGGTTACCATGTTGCTATTTCCTCTAAACGCATCAGCCACTTTTCCCAATATCGACATTGCATTATGGGACCCACATTTTTCCAAGACCGACCGATCCAAACCCGAGTATCTACAGATCCTGGAACTCGCAAAAAACAAAAAGTTCGCTCAAGCACTGACGATCGTTAAAAGCCTGGAGCATGAATCCCCTCACAAAGGGACCCCCCTTATTCTCAAATCTCTGTTGCTTTTTGAGGTTGGCAAGTATGTGGAATCACAAAAAGCTATGCAAAAAGCCCGGGATATCCAACCGCGCCACCCTGCGGTACATTATCACCATTGCCAGTTGTATCGGCAATTGGGGGTAGTCGACCTGGCAGAACGCTCCTGTAATATAGCTGTCCAGCAACATCCAGAGCGACCTGAAGCCCATTATGAAGCTGCTCTGACCCTGGCGGCTCAAGGCCGAATGAAAGACGCCAACCAGGCTTTAAAAAAAGCAGCATCGCTAGACCCCAAAAATGAAGCTTATGCATTTCAAATGGGACTCAATTACAACTATTTGAATGAGATTCCCCAGGCGATTGAATCCTTTTCCAAAGCCCTTGAGTTGAATCCAGAGTATCTCGAAGCGGCTTATCAATTGGGCTATGCTTACGCGACGCAGAATAATATGGCTATGGCCAAGAGGTTCCTCAACCGGGTTTATGATACCCGGCAAAGTGATCCGGATGATGCATTGAAATTCCATCCTCAGGTAGAGGCGGCCCGGGTCCTCCTTGAATTTCTCCGGACAAATGGCCCGGAAAAGCTACCCACACAGATTGAGCCCGCAAAATATCACCTGGGTCGATCACAAAAACTTTACAAGGAAGGGGAGTACGGACTCTCCCTGTTTGAAATCCAGACAGCGGCACGACTGGATCCAGAAAATGTAAACACCCGCCAGATTCTGGTTGGGCTGGCCAGCCTTTTTCTCAGGATAAAAGTGGCCGAGCAGGCTGTAAATGATTTATTAAAAAGTGCAGGAGACAACAAGAACCTGAAGGCAAAAGGTCTTCAGGAGTTAGGGGACCTCTATGTGATGCGCGGTAATCTCAAGCAAGCGAAGGAATTTTACACTCAGGCTGTAGAACTTGGCGACCCGGGAGAAATAGCTAAAATCAGCCTTGATGAATTGCCCAAAGAAGACTCCATACCGCCAACTGGACCTGAAAACAACTGGTATATGAACCCGCCGGAAGCGCTTAATCAGAAGGGTGAGATTTTTGCACACTACGGAATGTATCAGCGGGCCGTAAACCTGTATTCCATGGCGCTGCGAATGGATCCCAATAACCTGAACAGTAAATTGAATACAGCGATGGCCTATTTCGGAGACAAACAGTTCAACCGGGCTATTGCTATTCTTGAAAAAACACTGGTCACACACCCGACACATTCCCATTTGTTCAGCCATCGTATCCTTTTGGCCAAAGCTTACGCAAACACTGGGAACGATTCCGAAGTACTAAAGAATCTGAAAGAGGCAAAAGAAATAAACCCTGCCGGATTGAAAAAGCTTAGATCAGATCCGGCATTCAAAAAAATAGCTCAAGATCCGGTCTTTGAATAAAATATTTCCGAAAGGAACAGGTCGGGATTAATCGTTTGACTTTGATTCTTATTCTTGATTTGATAGAATCATCTACAATGGAGGCGTACAGGCCTTTTTTAAAATTTGGATCCCCAGAAAAGGAGAGGGACATGACCACCTGCACGAAAACTAAACCCCGTTTGAAGTCGATTCGAGCGATTTTCTTGGGATCAGTGATCTTATTTTTTAGTAGCTCAGGATTGGCTCTGGCTGAGGATTGCAAGGAAACCGCAAAACAAATCCGTGGCGATTATGAAGTGATTCAAGCCGATGGAGGTATCTGGCGTTTCATGGAAAAATCAACACGCCTTCGAGCGGATTCCATGTGGGGCCTCCAAATTGACGGTATTCTTCAGCGTGGGGTAACTCATATTGAGTCTGTTTGCGAAGCCGGAAAACCGGCTCCCGCTTCATTGATCAAAGAACTGAGTGATCTGCTGGGGCAAGCCCGTAGTCTGAATAATAAATCGACTTCACGGACTCCCGCCAAGAAATTAAAGCAAATCATTGAGTCCCTTCTCAAGGAATCCAGAAGCTGGGCGGAAAAAAATAAAATATGAGTAAAGCAGCAGTAAAGGTTCTAAAGGAGGGGGCGAAAGCCCCCGACTTTTCAGCTCTTGACCAGGATGGCAACAAGATCAAACTCAGTTCTTTCCGTGGAAAGAAGAACGTTGTCCTTTACTTTTATCCAAAAGACATGACTCCCGGCTGTACCACCGAGGCTTGCGACTTCCGTGATGGAATCAAAAAGTTTAAAGGTACGGAAATTATTGGTGTCAGTGTCGATTCTCCTGAACGCCATCAAAAATTTATCGAAAAATACGATTTACCTTTCACTCTGATCAGTGACGAAGACCACAAGGTTGTAAATAAATACGGGGTCTGGCAAGAAAAAAAACTTTATGGAAAAACTTTCATGGGGATTGTCCGATCAACCTTCGTCATCGACAAGCAAGGTGTATTGAAAAAAATATTCCCAAAGGTGAAGGTCAAAGAGCATGTCAACGAAGTGCTCGCCGCCCTAAAAGATATTTAGAACCTTCCTTTTTCACCCACGCATTAAAGCCTCAATTTCGCTCACCTGTTTTGGCACACTAACCGAAAGATTTCGGCACCCCTTGTCCGTTATCAGAAGATTGTCTTCCAGTCGGATTCCAAGTTGCTCTTTATAGGTTTTCCGGCCAATTTTAATGCGAAATTTCCCGTAAAGACCGGGCTCATTGCTGATCATCCAACCTGTTTTCATGGGTTGCTTCGTATAATCCCGGAAAGGGTCGCCATCATGCTCCTGTTCTCCAATTAAATGACTTACCCCGTGCGGCCTGCTTTTATACTCTAAATTACTTTCTCCACCTCGGGCATGAAACTGTTCGTCAAGTTCTCTGTTGAGGGTCTCCCAGCAAACGGTATTTAACTCCTCGATAGTGACCCCGGCTCGAGCTTTTTTCTGAACCGCTATCTGCGCTCCCAAAACAATTTCATAAAGTAATTTTTGCATAGGGTTGAACTTACCGGATGCCGGTACTGTTCTTGAAATATCGGCGTGCATTGTCATCCACCGCACTCCAAAATCCATCAACACCATCTCATCTGGCGTAAAATCATCATCGTTTTTCATATAATGTAAAACAGTGGCATTGGGACCTGAAGCGATAATACTGGGAAAGCTCAAACCAAAAGCCGAGCGGAACAACATTCGTCCTTCCAGGTGCCCCTGAATCTGGCATTCGTTTTTAAACTTGCGGAACTCCTTCAGAGTTTCGCGAAAGGCGAGGCCAGTAATTTTCTGTGCTTTGAGTGTATTACTCACATCGTACTTATCCAAGGGCAGCCGCAAATCAAAATGTGATTTCATGATATTCGACACAGGAAAACCTTTTCCCCAGGCATTCCTGACAAGCTTGTCGATCCGCTTTTTAAAAGCCCAGTTGTGATCTGTTGTGACCTTCTTTTTATTTTTTCCAGCACCGCCCTCAAGCCAAAAAGTACCGACTTCTTTTTTCTTTTGTTTGGAAAGGCGCTCCTTGAACACGAGATCAAACTCAGCGATATCCCGGACTTCACGAAAACCTGTTACCTTTTTAACCTCCGCGAGGCTCTTTGGGTCGCCTACTCCAAAACGCAATCCATCCCAAAACTCCATTTTCGGATTTTTCTTTTCTACGAAAAGTATTTCGTCTGCACCCTTAGCACCTGGATCCAACAAAAGAAGAACCTTTGCCTGATTGACACCAGTCAGGTGCATTATGGTCGGCTCTTGATAGGTCGGGCAATGCGCGTAGGTCCAAAGAGTCTCGGCACCAGGGCCATAGGGAACCCCGGTTAAAACCATCAGTTTATTTTCTTGTTTCATTAGCTTCTGGCGTCTTAGCCGAAACCTTTTTTTAGCATTAGGCCCAGCGCCCCCATCACGGAAAACTCCTGAATAACTTTTTTTTCTGGCAATTTTCATTTCGACAACTTTCTAATTTCAATATTATTTCGTTATTTTTCAAACCTGTCTCGGGACGCTTCATCAGTAGCCCAGATTAACAGCTCAGGTAAAGATTAGCAGACCTTTTATACCCACTCAGTTTGATTCTGCACAAAATTTTGAAAACTTTCTAATTTGACTCCAAACTTTGCGGGCAAAAAAGTAAACATTTACAACCGGTTTTTTTATATTTTAGGAGTTCAAGATCTTTTTATCCAACACTTTTTAAAGATCATGCCTATAATAGTATGACCAATCTAACTGAATTTTTTGGAGTGTCTATTAAATAGGGTCTGCAAAGCACACGTATTTTTTGCTCCAAAAAGGATACTGATTTTATATGCCGCACCGGGATGAAATGAAATTCGAAGACAGACTCAACATCATCCGGGGCGTGCCATTTCTACGGCATCTTTCCGAAGAACAAATCTCCGAATTTGCAGATGAAGGAAATTATTTGTCTTTTGATAAAGGCCAGATTGTATTTAATGACGGGGATCACGGAGATTCGATGTTCATTATCCTGTCGGGTTGCATCGAGATCTTCAAGCAAAACAAACACATTGCCATGCGTGGTGCCGGTGATTATTTTGGCGAAATGGCGATGATTGAAATGAAACCCCGGTCTGCAAGTGCAAAAGCACTTGGCGACAGCTTTCTCATTGAAATTGGGAAACATGCTTTTGATAAATTTCTGGGGTCCAATCCAGATATTATTCGCGAATTTTTACTCACCATATCACACAGATGTCGGGTAGATCTCGACATTATTGACTCCGGTTTTCTTGAGTTATGCAAAAACGAAGAACGCTATCGCACAATTGTCGAAACTATATCGGATATAGTTTTGCAGATAGATCCAGACGGCTTAATTGATTTCGCCAATTCTTCGGTCAGCTTCCTTGGCTATACCCCCCAGGAACTGAAAGGCCAACCATTGCAATCCATAATAAGTGAAAAAGGCGATTCCCTGATGGAAGATTTATTAACCAAACGGGTTGGTCCTCGAGCCACGTCCGATGTCGAAGTTATGTTCAAGGTTAAAGAAGATTGTCCCATTTATGAGTTCATGCAGGAAGTCAGCTTTCTGGTCGATGCTCACGGACTTTGGGATGTGCGCAATGACCTGGTAATAAAAAAGGGGTATAACAAAAACTTCCTCGGAACCCTTTGCATTGCGCGTGACCATACTCAAAGAAAGAAGTCTGAAGAAGAAGCCAAAAAGCGTCAGGAAGAACTGGAAAACCTGGTCAAAGAACGAACCCAAATTCTGGAACTTGCAAAAAAGGAAGCTGAACAAGCCAACTTTGCAAAAAGTGATTTTCTCTCCAAAGTGAGCCATGAACTCAGAACCCCACTCAATGCAATTATCGGTTTCAGTCATTTACTACAAATGAGCGAGGGGGAGCATCTCGACCCTGAAAAAATTGAATTTGTAAATCACATAAATGACGCTGGCAACCATCTTCTCAATCTGATCAAAGAGATACTCGATCTATCCCGAATTGAAACGGACAAAGTTGAATTAGAAATAGAAAATGTGGATATGGTGGCGCTTGTAGAAGAACAGGCGGTTCTTGTCTTGCCTCAGGCGCAAAAAGAGGGAATTACAATAAATTGCCAAACTCCTTCGAAAAAACAGATTTTTGCGAAAGGAGATTTAGTCAAAATCAAACAGGTGGTCTTGAACCTGTTAACCAATGGAATTAAATACAACCGACCAAATGGAAACGTTGAAATCACAGTAGAAGAAAAGGAGCCATCCAGCGTTTTGTTAAGAGTCAATGATACCGGAAAGGGTATCAAAAAAGAAGATCGATGGAAGGTTTTTGAGCCATTTCAACGGCTGGACTGGGAGCACACGGATGTGGAAGGAACCGGTATAGGGCTGACCATTTGCCAACGCCTTGTTCATCTTATGAAAGGGCAAATTGGATTCGAAAGTGTGCTTGACCAGGGAACCTGCTTTTTTGTGGAACTTCCTCGAGGAAATTTTGAACCCGAATCACAGTTTACTCTAAAGGGAGAGTCCCCCAAAAAGCCTGGCGCAAAAAAACTAAAAGATTTTAAGATACTTTACATTGAAGACGAAACTATTAATGTAGAGTTGGTACGGGGAATTCTTGGAAAGTTTGATAATATCCGTCTATTCACAGCCAAGGACGCCTCAACTGGAATTGAAATGACGGAAGCTTTAAATCCTGACCTGATTTTACTGGACATTCACCTTCCTGGAACGGACGGCTATGATGTCTTAAAAATCCTTAAAGAAAAGCCTCTCACTAAACACACTCCGGTAATCGCAGTGACAGCACAAGCGATGAAGGGAGACAGAGAGAAAGGATTAAAAGAGGGGTTTGATAAATACCTGACTAAACCACTCGAAATCAACCAGTTTATTGACACGATTTTTTCATACCAAAAATAATTTTAAATTATCTTTCTATTTAAACCACTAAAGCCAATTCCTCGTCACAAAATCACCTGACCTCTTACAGTCTTGTTTAAATCACGTTTTTTGATTTAGTTTCCATCCGGACATGGCACACCTTTGGGCGATTAGTGGAAAAAACCTGCCAGTATCGCTGGCTATAACATCCATAAATTCATCAGCCAAAGCAGGGTCTTTAAAGCATTCATAAATATCATCAAGAAATCCTCCGCGTAAAAGAGGATGTTCAAGGAACTCCCTGCCGGAACCGGATTTAATCTCAAGCGGCCATTCGATCACTTCTACTTTTTGAAGACCACATTCCATAAGCCAGTCCCTGGCATTATCTGAAGAAGGTCTTTCATCCAAATACTCATGAAGCCCTACCAGTTCATCATGAAGCTGGCGGTCCTTCATTTCATCTTCGACCCGTTTCCACAGTGAGTCAAAGGTCCCCAGGGAGGGAAAGGTCAGCACAATCTGGCCTCCGGGTTTAAGAAAACGGATGAGACTTTTCAGAGCTTCCAACCGGTCGGGCCTGAAAAACATAAACGACAGATTACCTGTGATTCGGTCGAATTGAGACAAATCCGGAGGCAGGTTTTTCATGTTTCCCGCTTCAAACTTAAGCCAGGGAAAACGATTTCCCTGCAATGTCCTGCCACGAAGGACCTGCCGCTGATTGATATCCACCGCCAGAACCCTTCCCTGCGCTCCCACCATATCTGCTAAATAAAATGCGGGAATTCCCCCTCCGGCCGCCACATCGAGAACCGTCGCCCCGGGAGGCAGGTCGAGAAGATGCAAAAGCGTCTGAGCAAATGGAGTCGACCAATAATCATTTTCAGGAAGCGCCCAATGAGACTTCACGAATCAAACCTCAACAAGAAACCCCTGGAACCTAAATCCAGTTTATTCACCTTTTAAAGCTTTCAATAAATATTCGACACCTGCCAGAGCCACTTTGTGCTCATTCTCCACTGTATCTCCTGACGCACCAATAGCCCCTACGATATCGCCTTGAGCTGTTTTAAGAGGTATACCTCCAGGAAAGGTCACAAGGCCTCCATTACTGTGTTCGATTTGATAAAAAGAGCCACCAGGCTGGCTGAGCTTCCCGACTTCACCTGTAGACATATTAAACAAACGGGCGGTTTTTGCTTTTTTGATGGCAATATCGATACTGCCGGTCCAGGCCCCTTCCATTCTAAAGAAGGACTTCAGATTCCCATCTGAGCCCACTACAGCCACATTCATTTTGCAATCCAGCTCGCGAGCTTTCCCCGTTGCGGTCCTCAAAACATGCCTCGCCAAATCGTCGCTCAAATCTTTTACCGTGGTCAATTCCGCCATAACTACTCCTGTTCTTTTGATGAAGAATATAAAAGCTTTACCGCCTAAACCGAATCAGATCCCTCAATCATTTCCCAAAGGGTCGGTTTACGATTATCTCTTGGTAGCAGGACACATTAACACAAGAATTGTATAGGATTTTACCATCCAACTTCCAGAGGTATTAAAAGGGGATAAATGTTAAAATCAGAACTCAATCAGACCAAAATTGTTGAATCGATATTCCTGCTTGCAGATCAATTAGTTTTTCCATGCGCCCAATTTCACCCCCAAAATAGCCACTTGCGGATATTTACTTTTTACCCTAACCTTCTTAAGTGAAGCTATCGAGTTCCAAAGGTTTTCCTTCTAAAGCTTTTCTAATCAGGTCCGCCAGCATATTTTTATTTTAGTGAAAGGAATTTTTGGATGAGCACCCCGGAGACAATGGATACGATCAAGTTTTTCATGGAAGATCATATCATCAGCGTTAATTCTGAAAGCAGCGTGAAAGAAACTATTCAGGTGATGGCTGAAAAAAAAATCGGAGCGATTCTGGTCTCAAACGACAAAGACTATGTAGGGATTTTTACAGAAACAGACCTACTCAGAAAAGTGGTTGCAGTGGAAGCCGACACCCAGGCAGTACAAATAAAAGATGTTATGTCTCAACCGCTGGCTACCATCGACATGAACTCTACAATGGTTGCTGCCTTTGTCATCATGCAACAAAAAAACCTGCGGCACCTTGCTATCACAGACAAAAAACAGGTTGTCGGTATACTGTCAATTAAAGATATTGCAAACTACTACGTCAATAAGTTTCGTCCCAAAAAATAGTGCCCTAACACTGCTATAGGTTTTTACTTCCTAGACCTTCTTTTAACATGGACCCTTCTGAACAAAAAGCTCTAAACGACATTGACGAGTATGGATGCCATATTATTCAGGTTTTGGCGGAAGGTGACTATCCCGCATTTTCATACTCTATTGGCATCGCAACAACCTACCAAGAGCCTGATCTCTGTGTCATCGGTCTGAAAGAACCTATCGCAGGTTTTGTCATAAATGAATATGCAGCCCAACTGAAACAGGGCATACACTTTACAAATGGAAAACTTTATTCCGGATTCCTGGAAGGGTTTAACGTCTACTTTGAAACGGTATCTGAAAACCATTACAAAAATTATTTTGGGTATGCGACCTGGTATTATAAAGGCGACAATTTCAAAATGCGGCAATTGGTCTGGCCTACGACTTCCGGAGTTTTTCCATGGTCCGGAATTGGACCAGACATTTTCGAAGACTGGCAGCCAATACTAACGCATAATGGAAAAACAACTATTCCGCTATAATTTCCGCCATACCAGCCTTGCACCATTCCGGGATACCCTAAACTTTTTTCCATAATTTTAATTGATAGATTTTCCAGGACATCTTTAATGGAAGACAGCTTTTATCGATTGATAGCACTGGGTGGTTTTTTTATCATCCTGTTTCTTGCATGGGGGACAGGAGCACGATCCGCCATCAACCGCAAAACTGTTTTTGGAAGCCTCACCCTTATCTGGTTTATTGGCGCGCTCGTTTTCTGGTTTCCACCCTCGCGCACTGTGCTCAAGTGGGTCAACGATGGGCTGGTCGCCCTGTTATCCGCTTCGCAAAAAGGGTCGCTGTTTCTTTTCGGTCCCCTGGCATTGGGTCCGGGCCAATCCCTGCCAAACGGAACAACCTCAATTGGTTTCGTACTGGCCATGCAGGTTTTACCCGCGGTCATCTTTTTTTCTGCGTTAGTCTCGGCTCTTTACTACCTGAACATCATGCCAGCTATCGTGCGTGCTTTCGGAAAACTTTTCCACAAAACCATGAAATTATCTGGAGCGGAATCTCTTTCAGCTTCCGCCAATATTTTTGTAGGAATTGAATCGAGCTTAACAGTAAAACCCTGGCTCGCCAACATGACCCGCTCAGAATTACTAACCTTACTCACATGCATGATGGCAACAGTCGCCAGTACCGTGCTCGGTGTTTATGTCATTGCTTTGATCGGGGTGTTTCCCCAAATTGCCGGGCATCTTGTTTCCGCCTCGGTAATCTCGATCCCTTGCGCGGTTCTGGTCAGCAAACTGTCTCTGCCGGAAACGCAAACTCCCGAAACCCTGGGCAATGTTCCAGAAAAATCATCTGGCGCCTCTCAGGAAAAACCGGCCAACCTGATGGTCGCGCTGATTGACGGAGGCCAGCAAGGAACCAAAATGGCGGTAGGCATTGCAACCTTGTTGATTGTCGTACTCGGGCTGGAAGCTTTAGTGGACTTGATTCTCAGTATACTTCCGCAAATAGAGGATCAATCCATATCTGTTTCGCGGGTTCTGGGATGGCTGACCTGGCCCTTTGTTGTCCTGCTTGGGCTGCGCCCGGAAGAGTGGCAGGCTGCATCGCAAATTCTTGGATCGCGGTTTGTCGAAACGGAAGTCACCGCCTACTTTTCCCTGGGCTCTGCGCAATCAGCGACCCCACCCACTTTCTCTCCACGGTCTTTCACAGCGATGAGCTATGCCTTGTGCGGTTTTGTTCACTTTGCAAGCCTGGGAATCTTTATAGGGGGACTAGCCGCTCTGATTCCCAACCGAATGAGCGAACTCTCTCTTCTTGGAATTCGGGCCCTGTGGACGGCCTTCCTGGCGACCCTGCTAACCGGGTGTGTCGCCGGTGTTTTGGCGCACTAGACCATTTCCCTGCAGAGTTTTATGTAATATCTGGAGGACTTATTTTTTACTACCTTTATATTCTGTCAAAATTTCCTGGATCCGGTTCACTGCGGAGTCGATAGAGTATTCTGCCTCAACTTTTTCGCGCGATAACTGACCGTAACGTTTACGGAGGTCTGGTTTGTCTATCAGATTTTTCAGGGCTCTATAAAATCCTTCGACATCACCAGCAGGCACTATCAAATCCTCTTTTCCAAAATCCAGCACGCAGCTGACATCACCCACATCGCTTCCAACCGCGGGTTTTCCCATGCAGATACCTTCAAGAAGAGCGAGAGGCAGGCTTTCGGCCAGGGAACACAACATAAAAATATCGAGAGCATAAATATAAGGACGCATGTCCTCCACAAAACCGGGAAACAGGATATAAGCCTCTACTCCAAGGTCGCGGGCCTGCTGCTTCAGGTTTTCTTCCTCGGGTCCTTCCCCCATAATGATGCAGCGAACATCAGGGTTGGTTTTTAAAATCTTCGCGAAGGCCTCAACGAAAATATGTCCTCCTTTTACGAGATGAAGCCTGCCGACCGATCCTACAATCACTCCTTCAAAGCCTGGGAAAAGTGTCTCCCTGAAATTACGATCCCAGTCTGTACTCTTGTTGAAGTATCCGGTATCAATCGCATTTGGAATGAGGCGGACATCATCAACACCACACTCCGTTTTGATCCGGTGACGAAGGGCATTCGACCCCACAAGCACCGTCTGAGCCTTTCGAATCAACTTACGATCGACCCATTCAAAAAACCAGGTGCGTAAACCTGCGCTTTTACCAAGCCAACCGTGTATATGGGCAACCCAGGGGGTTTTGCTTAAAAACGATACGCAGAACACCAGAAGGTTGGAACGCATATCATGGGTGTACAGGACATCGGGCTGAAACTTGTCGATCACCTTGCGTGTAATTTTGACCGCATCAGGAAGGGATTTAAAACCATTCCACGGAATCAGTTCCAGATGATCCGGGTTTTGTTTCAGGAATTCCGGCTCGATGAAAGAAAGGGGTTCATCGGGAACATGGGTCATCACAATCGTTTTCAATTCGAAACGGGTTGTATCTATCCGTCCAAAAACGGATTTCAGAAGAGTTTCGATTCCTCCCGCCTTGTGATAATTGCTTTTAAAAAAAATAACTCTCAATTTTTAAAACCTTAGAGGAGCTTCGCGAAGGGGAAGAGGGGGAGGTTCAAAATTATCCGCGGGAGCGGGCTTTGGTTTTTCCTCTTCAATTTCATTTTCAGCCATACGATGGACTGCAACCGATAGACCCAGCACAATCCAAATGATTTTCTGTAATTGAGCATGCAATAACAGACCGAGACACCCGAACCCCAGAATTGAAATCATCACCATCGTGGCCATGGTACCGTATTTATCTCTTTTCGGTCCCTTTCGAATCCGGTTCATATTTTTCACCCCATGAAGCAAAAATGCCAGAAAAATTGTGATTCCGATCACTCCAGTCTCCGTGGCGACTTCCACATACATATTATGCGCTCCCATACTGTAGTCAGAATAGGTTGTCCGGGTCTGCTTGCGCAGAAGAAATACCATCCGGGCGGCTTCGGAATCCTGATTGTGCTTCATGAATTCAATTCCAAAATTACCACCTCCCACCCCTATCAGCCAGTTATTTGAAAACATGGCAAGTCCACCCGTCAATAATTCCCAACGGGTCGTGATGGAAGAACTCTCCTTATAATGGGATGGAGAAAAAACGCGCTCGAGGTATGTTGGTGGTGCTATTAGAATAAAAACAACCCCGCTCAGCATCAAGGCCACCGTTCGAACAGGAGTGATACGAATTACCTTGGTGACCACACAGAGCAACAGGACCCAAACGAACCCCACCAAGGCCATTCTGTCATGCGTGAGAACCATGGCTACAATTTCCATTCCCATGACGACCAGGGTTATCAGTCTGACCCAGGATCGGGAATTGAGGAATACAAAAAACGCAAGGGGTAGCGAAGTTACCAGAAAAAATGAAAGCCAGTTGGGATGCCCCAAAGTCCCGGTAGGTCTCACAAAGGTGCCTGACTTCAATTGTTCCGGATTGACGATTCCGGCTTCCTGGAATCCGAACTCCACCACAGATTTAGCCCCGGAAACCTGCATGGAAGGCAAGTAGACCTGTAAAATGGCCATCAGGCTGGCTACAAATCCCGTAAAAACCAGCAAATAAAAATATTTATGAATATTGTCCTTATTGACGATATTTGCGATCAGAAAAAACAAGAGGAAATTGGTAGAAAGCTTACTTACATCGGCCATGGCGACATTGGTATCGCTCGCGAACAATATTGAAAAAGCGGAAATAGCGATAAACCCCAAAGCCAGTCCAATTTGCTTGTTGAGAACGAACCCTTTTCTTCTGGTAAGAATTCCAAATGCCCAGGAGGCAGCAGTCAAGGCACCTACAATTTTAGCGATACTAAGGAAAAAAGTAGATTGGCCCAAACCACCAATACGACCAGGATTTTGAAAGTTGAGGACTGCAACAATTGTTAAAGCCAGACCAAAGGCGGGATACCGAAAGATAAGATAGGCTGCAATACTGCCAGCCATCAGGATAAGGCTTTTAACACCAAAAATAATGGTGGAGCAGGAAAGGGCAACGCAAAAAACTCCTGCAAGAATGTAACTGAGCCGCATTGCATTTCCTTCTTTGCCGGCAACCCTAAACCATCCAATTAATTGTCCGGCAACTCTTAACCCGCACGGGTTTTTGGAAGGAAACCCAAGACATCTTGTTCGCTTTCCTCCCTATTGGAGCTAACCGCTCCGGAACATATACCATTATACATCAAATAGTTACGTCGGAAAGGGCGGATTGGGACTGTTACATCTTAATCAGCCAATCATCAGCTGCAATATACATGTGAGGGCAACCCCCTTCAAAATCATTGGCACATAACGGGATTGCTCTCCAGTCTTTCTTGTTTGCCTTGCGAAAGTTTTTATAAGTTTTGTTGTTCCAGATATCCTGGAACTTGTGCTCACCCACATTGCCAAAGTTCACCGTGCCATCGTAGTCGAAACAACAAGGCGACACCGAGCCATCTGCCAGCACCACGGTTGAGGTCCACAGGTAGTCACAAACATTTTTCGTTTTGAGTTGCCAGCTGGCACCTTTCTCATCAACCTTGTAAAGGTTGTAGCCATCGGCTTCTGATGGTTCATTTTCATCTGTCTTAATGTATTCATGATCTTTTTCAGAATCCCCGGTTCCCCGGAACAGGAAAGGCCGTTTGACATACAGATTATCCGCGCCAAGGGACCTTACCATATCCGACATCTTATCGAGGTCCCCTTTGTTATGATTTAGAGGAATAAACTGGATATTGATTTCCGGCGTCTTGCTGCCCAGTTTCTTACGTGCCTCAACAAGGTGTTTCACGTTTGATACGATCGCTTCAAACTTGCCGCCCACACGGTAATCTTCATAGTTTTCCTTGGAAGCGCCATCCATCGCGATCAGGATCGAATCCAGACCGGCATCGATCAGCCCTTCAATCATGGATTTCTTTTCCAACTGAAAATTGGTGTAGAGGTCTACAAAGATACCTTTTTCTTTGGCATATTTGATCATCGGTAAAATCTGATGATTCAGGGTCGGCTCACCCATGCCATTCAGATTGATGTGATAAATATAATCGCCGATTTCATTCACAACCTTTTTGTATAAGTCGAAATCCATCAGCTCACTCGTTCGCGCGAAGGTTTCATTTCCAATCGGGCATAGGGGGCAACGCAACTGACAGGCGGAGCTGATTTCCATCATAATATGCGATGGAATCCCGTAAGCCCTATTACTCGCAATAGTACGTGATGCCTGCACGACCGCCTTGTTGGTCAATCGCTTGAATGTATGATTGGGTAAACTGATAAATTTCTTGTATTTTTCAACTACACTTTTCAAACTCATTGTCTTTTCCTATTGTCTTCACTTTAAGAAGGTTTAAGTTCCCGATTGAAACACGGCTTTATTTTCATGCCACTTTTTACCGCTTAGTTTTCACTCGAGATCAGCTTCATCAGGCGTTTGTCCGCCGGTCATAACCCGGTTCAGGGTTTAACCAGTAACGTTTATGAAAAAAAGAAGACAGGAAAACCCGAGAGTTAATTCTTGTCATCCTTTCGTGATTTAAAAATATCACTTACGTGATATAGCATTTCGCTGTCCCCTGCCTTGATTTTATTGAAGGGGTTCAACAGGTTATGAATGGATATGTTGCGCGGTCTCAACACGCAATGGTCGCATTCGCAACCACTCAACATTTCACTTTGTTCAGGAAGAGCCCGGGCTGCATCGCGGAAATTATTGTAATGATCCGAGTCCCAGCTCTTGCCAAAATCGTCAGCGTTTTCAATTTCTGAAAGCGGCTTGGTGCATTGGCAACAGGGAAGCACACTGCCATTACCGAGCACTCGTGCAAAATACCAGCCTACGTAACAAGGGACGACCTGAGGGCCTTTAATTACTTCGTACATATAGGACGGCGGTGTTGCCGCAAAAGTATTCAGGTTGGCATTCACACCCAGTTTTTCTGCTAGCTCCTTGGCCGCAGGAATTGAAGCCATCATATCCTTGTATTGCTGTTCAGACATTTTTAAATCCTGGCTTCCTTCATGTACCACTGTGTGGTTAAAGATAGCTTCATCGGCTCCCATCTCATGGACAACCGCCACCATCTTGTCCAGCTCTGCACAATTACGACTGGTGATCACAAATGAAATTCTTGTGTAAGGCGCCTCTCGTCCTACCTTCCTTTTATAGTCCGTGAGGTAACGAATATTCGCAATGACTTTTTTAAAGTTTTCCGGTGACTCCGTAACATGGATTTTCGGATATGTTTCAGGGTCGCCTGCATTCAACGAAAGTTGCAGTCGATCCAATCCGAGATCGACAAATGCCTCAGCCTGTTTTGCAAACAAGCGGGAGCCGTTGGTCACGATCCTTACATACATTCCTTTTTTCTTGGCATAGGCCACCATGTCGACAATATGTTTGTTCAACATGGGTTCGCCCTGCCCTACCATTTCGATATCAACGGTTCCTCTTTCGTGGAGGTCATCAAGAATGCCTTTATAATGTTCAAAAGACATGATCCCCGGGGTATTGTAAAAGGCCGATTTGGTCGTTTCACTGACATGAGTTTCCGGTGGGTGGTCCCCACACATCACACATTTATGATTACACGGGTCCGCAATTCCAAACTGAGCGTAAATCGGACCCGGTGGTTTTTTACTGCTGGTGATCCCCCAGATACTGAATGCGATCCGGACGCATTGCCTTAATTTTTTGCCGAACTTAACCATCTTGTCCAGCTTTGGAAAAGTCGGATACAACGGCTCTTTAATCAGCTTTTCCTCTAATGGTAATGTTTCCATTTCCCCCATCAATCTATTTTCTTTAGCTATAGTTCCCATTCCCCTCTCCCCATATTTTCCAGAATTCAATCTAGACAAAATGATCTAGTTTGTTCCCGCCCCCTCAACATCACTTTTTTGAAACCTGCTTTTAAGTTTCTTTATTGCGGGCGCCCAAATAAATTCCGCATCATGCAAAAGCCTGATGTGAAAATTGTTTTTATACACCTTTAACCAGACCCTGTCCTGCCTTCCCGTTAACAATGCGTTGATAAAGTAATCTTCACCCCGACCTACGATAATTCTGTCCATTCCATTTTCAATGCAGTGTTCAACAGCCTTCAATATTATTGAAATGCCCGGCGAATAATGATTGTAGTCCGGATGAATCGCCGTATTGTGAAAATGGAGTTCCTTTTTTGCAATCAGGGTGTACATATAAGAAAGAATTTTTTCGTCGGCTTCCAGTACGAACAAACAAAACCGGTTTTTTTCTGAAAACCGCTCCGTCAGTTTTGCATGAAACTGACGATTCTTTTCATTTGAAAATGCCCCGATCCCGGCAGTTCCTTTCCAGCTTCTGGATTCCAGCTCCATTATCCTCGGCAACAACCGTTCCACTTCCCAACGGTCTTCGTAAACTTTCAGCGTGTCATCGCCAAAATCCTTATTTATCCGGTTGCGGCTGAGCTTTATATTTTTTCTAAGGTTCTTACTGAGACCTTTCTTGAATTCTTCAATCGAACCCGGCATCGAAATATAACCGGATTTGGTTCCAACAAACTCTTCCAACAGAAACGAGTTTCCCCCAAAACTTTCTTTTACCAACTTCAAAAAGTTTGAGTCGGGAGCCATTTCCCTGAAATCCAGCACATCCCAAAGCTCACTGGCTTTAAGATGCTCGACTATGGCTGTCACACCTTCAGGACATTCAGGATCCCAGAGTATGTCCATTTGATCAGACCAACATAACCGGTTGTCGTAAGAAAACAATTTCGCAACCTTACTTAAACCACCGGTTCCGGTCGGGCCTGAGCCTGCGAAAGAAACACTCTTAAAAGAACACCCCATAAACCGGGATTCGGTTATTTCAAATGCTCCAAGAGCACAAACCCGACCTTCCTTTTCAGCCACCAGGATTAAAGGCGTTCCTCGCCTGAATGTTTCCAGGTAAGTGGAAATCCAGGAATAAGAAATATAGGGATTCGAACAGGAATGGGCCTCTCCCAAAACCTCCCAGCTATCCTTTAGGCCCGGGAACTCATCAAGAGCCTTGATTTCCCTGACCTGTATTGCGCTTTCCAACGATGGGGGCATTATTAAATGCTTTCACTTTCTAAATCAGGAGTCCGGGATGCTATCCCGGTAAAAAGCAATTGACCTGCCCCATGCGTTTCATTCAGCAACGCCAAGTTTCCGGCGGCTTCGACCTCATATATTAAAACACAAAACAGCAGACTGAACATAATCATGTGGGGCTATTCCTAATATTCTAATTAAATTCTAAAGCAATTCAGGACAAACAGGCCAAAAAGAAGGCATTAGGAAAAATGCGGTAATCGCATTAAATTCAATTTTATACACAACTAGAGGGCGTTCCGGTCCAACATCCGTTGAAACGAAAATAGCCCCAGGAGGTAATTCCCCTCCCGGGGTTTCCGTAAAACAAGTCACTAGAAATCACAGGTAGCAATGAATGCCCAGTTCTGAAGCTTTAACCTGTGGAAAGGGCTCAACCCTTCTTTCTTTAATTTAATGTCAGGATGGCCCCTGAATAAGGTGGCAAGCCCACCTCAGTGACGGGTTGTTTATGGAGGTTTTTATAGCCGGCCGGCACCGAAACCGTCATGGCCTTCCCGGTTGGATTCACCAACACCCTGGCATTTTCAAAATCTCTTTGATAGCCACCCTGGGCAATTTTCTTATAAGTGCCTTTTGCATTTCCTAAAGTAACACCCCACTCGGGTCGCCAGTGCAAGGCCCCCGCATGATCTTTACGAGTGAAGTAGAAGTACGTGCGCTCATTTTGCACCATGAGAAATGAGGCAAGCGCATAAAGGCGGGTTTGGTCGTCGTCATTATTGCCATAGACTTCCATGACAACCCATTTCCCATTTGCAGAAGCCTCCTGCAGATCCTGAAGAATGGTTTTTTCAAAGTACCATTTTTTAGTCGCATTGCTGGCATCCATCGACTTGTAAATACTGAACGCTTCGATCGCTGTTCCATCAACAATGTCAAGCATGCCCTTATTGGGCAGCGCGCCTCCTTTACCCGGCGAACGAGTGACCCCATTAAAAAAGATTTTTTTGTTGGAACCGGCGAAAGCCTGCTTCATTTTCCGAAGAAACTGATAGTTCCCTTCCTTCCATTTTGCAGTGGAATACCCTCGCGGAAACTTACCGCCCCGTCCAAGAGCAAATGGCGGAATATCCTCCGTAAGTGTATCAATGAATACTCCATCAAAACCATTCAGGTCAACATGTTTCCTGCTTTGCGCAGCGAAATAATCCTGCCACTCAGGGTTCGTGATATCCATCATTGGAAGCCGTTGCTCAACTTCCATCCCTTCGTAAACAGGACCACCGTAATGGATGATCTCATTGTCGTCTGTCCTTAGAGAATAGACCTCCGACCTCTGGTTGACTGCACTCTGCGAAGGAGCAGACCAGAACTTATCTCCGAAAATGAAATAAGGATTGTTGAATAACAGGATAATAGCGTTCGGATTTTCCCTCCGGATTTTGTCGACAACTTCCTTTTCAGGAAAAGCGACGAGAACAAAATCAGAGTGACTGCCAATAAACTTTAAACTGGAATCGGATTTCTCACTGTCGTTCATGACCTGGGCAAGTATCTGAATATCTCCCTTGTCATTATTTGGAGGGAGCGGTGCACTTGCGGTTACCGTCATTGGGGGTGCAGGTGCAGCAGCACGGGCCGATGCTGATGGCGGTTTACTGCCCTTTGTAGCCAATAACAGCGTTCCCCAGTCCAGGGCATTTTCTCCTTCGACCCCGGAAATACCACCCATTTCCATGCCCTGCATTTTAATGTTGAACTTGTCAAAGTAGACCACGTTCCACCGGAGTTCTCCTCCCGGCTTCACATTGATGTCGTACTTATCACCGGATGCCAGGGGGATGGCCACTTCAAAGTTGAATGTGCCCCCGTTGGACGAGGTGTGGGTGATTGTGCCCTGAATGTTCTGCGGCTCACTCTCTTCCTCCACACCTTGCGCCTGCTCTTCAGGCGACAACTGCCGGAGATCTTTTACATAGGGCTCACCGTTGATTATGTATAGAGACTTTTTATCTTCACCCGGCTGCACCATCCCATCGTTGTTATTATCAAACAGGATAGTGAAGTTATCCATCAACAGGGATTCGATCGTCATCCCCATGGACCCGTCCAGCTCCTCCCTCTCCAAAACGCCTGCAAGGTACAGGTGGGTCTGGTCGTTTTTCACATAAAGGGTGAACGGATGGCTCGAAGGATTCTCTCCTGCAATGGTGTACATCCCCATAGTGACGGAAACACGATTCGCATCATTCCACTCGGATGGACTAACAGTACCATCAAGATTTGGTTTCTTGGTTGCCCAGTAGGAAGCAGTGGTCTCAAGGGGGGGGCTTGCGGGCTCAACCGGCCCGGAACTTTGCGTGCCGGAGTTGCCTGGAACTGGACCCGCTATATTGGGTGCGGGGGAACAACCGACAACAAAGGCCAAAAATGCAGACAGCATTAACCGGGAACGAACCAGAAACCTTGGCATTGAGAGGATCTCCCTAGAGATTTCGATAAATGAATTTAGGAATAAAATACTTCCGGCGGTTGAGAACAACCCCAAAAATTTGGGCACGGACGAACTCAAGCTGCTCTTTTGATTTCTGCACTACCTCGTACCGGGTTTTGCCAGCCCGGATCACCAGGACAACCCCGTCTACCTGCCCGGCCAGCACAAGTGGAGTGGTATCCTGGCTGATACTTGACGAGTCCAGTATCACAAAGTCGTAACGCGTCTTCAACTTGTCAATGATGGCCCGAACACTATTGGGTTCGACATTGGCCGTCTTTGCAGAATCAACTTCACCGTTTGTGATTATATCAAAATTTGATACCTCTGTTTCCTGGATAGCATCTGACAGGCTGCACCCACCGGTTAGAACATCACGGAACCCAGCCTGGTTCTCTTTTTTCAATCTCTTGTGGAGAGAAGGGTTCTTAAAATTGGCGTCGATCAGGCACACCTTTGCGGCTCTTACTTCGGCCATTACAAGCGCGAGGTTGTAAGTGATCCCAGAGACACCTTCCCCTTTTACCGATCCGGTGAATAGAATCGCCTTCCTGTCTTCTTTGTTTTCATCTGTCCAAATGGAATTGATGATTTCCTGACAGGGGCCCAGGGCACTCATGTTTTTTCTCCAGGCAATGGCAATTCCCGTGTTCCCTCAGGGACTGAAGCAAGCACGCGGAGACCGATATAGCGGTCCACTTCCTCAGTCGTGTGCAAGGTGTGATCCAGATAATCAAACAGAATTGCCATGGCGATACCGACCACAAGACTGATCAGGATACCAATCCCAATAATTTTCAGTTTTTTGGGTTTGATGGGGAAATAGGTCGCCACCGGCTGTTCAATCACCTTGACGTTTACCACTCTCCGCGCATCAAGCAAGTTGGAAACACGAGCCTCTTCCAACCGTTTACGATAGAGCTTGTAATTCCCACTCTCAATCCCAATCAAACGATCGAGACGTTTCAATTCCATTTCGGAGAAACTCAGACGTTTGAGATTATCGTCGTACCACTTTAACTGCCGCTCAAGAATATCCTTCTTTTCTCTCAAAGATCCAAGACGTACACGCGTCTGGATCAGACCTTTCCGTGTGCTTTCATAAATCTGGTTGACACCCATGGTCACAATACCCGCGACCCGTTCCTGTTCAATTTCCAGTTTAGCCTTCACTTTTTCTATTTCATTTTTTATTTCCTTGATGGGACGACTGTCAGGAAGAAACTTATTTTCAAGCTTGGCTTTTTCCAGTTCAAGGTTCAACAATTTTGTTTTCAACGGATCCAGAATTGGATTGCGCTTGAACTGCGAGTCAATTTTGATCACTTCTGATTCTTCAGAAAGTTCTTTTCCATATTCTTCAATTTCGGAACGCGCTCCGGCCAACTCAGTTTCCACCAGCTTCTTTGCTTCTTCCAGGTCTGCTTTATTTTGCAAAAGCAGACGTTGCTGGTCTATATAGGAGATGATCCCTTCATTCAGCTTTAAATCTTCAAGACGGGTTTCCAGCTCTTCAAGACGATCACGTGTCAGGTTTACCTGTTGCTGGAGGAAGGTGAAATCCTCCGATGTTTTGTGGATATCAATATGATTCTCAAGGAAAAGCTCTATCAGGGTCTGAACAGCCTGGCGTGCAATTTCCGGATCACCCCAGTGAAATGTCACAAGAATAATATCTGATCGGGGGATCTGCTCCACGTTAAGGTTTTTAGTGATTCCCAAAACCAGTTGCTCGTAGGGAGTCAGTCTCTTCACAAGCTTGAGGTAATAGAGGGCTTCCTTAATCCCGTCGATGATATCGTCCTTGAGTTTCTGGTACCACTTGCGCGGTCCCTTTGGCACCAGAAAATCCATTCCCAGGTTTTCGATGAGTTGTTCGACGAGCTCCCGTTTGCGAAGAATTTCGATTTCAGAGTTGATGTCCTCAATTCTCACCTGGAGGGAAGTCATGACTTTCGACTGCGCCGATTCGGAAAGCGAGGAGATGGATATATTTTCGCGACCCAGTTTGACTAAAATTTTGGCTGTAGCTTCATAAGTTTTCGGCCAAAGATATACCCCCGCCGTTACCCCGATAACTCCCAAAAGAAAAAGGACCATGATCAGCCTCTTTCTCTTGAACAGGGTAGCGAGAAAATCTCTTATCGATAACGGTCGTATTTCCTGTTCTGCCATCTCGTCTCGTTTGTCGCTATTGAATGACTGATTAAGTCATCCGGCAATTATTACTGGGTCAAGGTGGATGCACCCGAGAATGTTGGATTCAGCGTGTATATCCAGGAAAAGCCTGCCTTGGCAACGTTTGGGATCAGTTTGTTAATATATTGCTCGACGAATTGATTCACCGTAGCAATATCTGACTTGGGCACAAACACAACGTCAAAGGGTTTCAAATAAATGTCGTTTTTGCCCAATGTATGATTCACCCCTTCATCCAGATTGATTTTTGCAAACAGGGGTTGTTTCGACCCCTGATTCCGGAGCAAAATGATGTTTTTCATTTCTGAGGTGTTTTTCAAACCGCCAGCCTGCAAAATTGCCTGCAGTGCCGTCAGTGGACCTTTAATCGGAATCATCCCTGGAGATCCTACCTCGCCTCCGACAAAGACGTTACGTCCAGAAAAATTACGGACAATTACGGTAAGTTCCGGCTGAACCAACACCTTGGAATATTTTTCAGACAGGACTTTGTCCAGTTCTACCGGTGTTAACCCGGAAGCCATAACTTCATCAATTAGTTGCAGGGAGATTTTGCCATCCGGGCGGATCTTCATCCGGTCATTAAACTCAGGCTGGAAGTGAAACTTCACTTCGATCTCATCCTCAGGCATGAGAACGTATGCAGGCAGTGCTGGCAATGGTGACGGGGTTTGTCCCGGGGCAATGGAAATCCGATTCACAGGTATCTTGACTCCAGCATGAACCTGACTGAGCATTTGGCTTTGCGGCTCAAATTTTGGAGGCCCGGTTACCGGTTCAGTGGTGGTACAACCTGAAGTCACCATTAAAATAAACGTCGCAACAAAACAAGACATCCACCTAATACAATTAAAATCAAGGGTCTTTGCAAAACAAGCCTCACTCCCGCAAACCTCTTCCTTAAAAGGCAGGAGCAAGGGAATGCTTTTTCTTAGACCAGTTTCAATCTTGCTTGATAAAATGTTTTTTTTCATATCTTTCTTTTACGGCAAATAAATCAAATGGATAAACCCTTTTCCCCTAAAAAGCCTTCGCAGAAAAGTAATCCAGATGAGTCACTCAATCGTCCAGTCCAGGAACCCTAATTGTTTTCATTATCACCGGATAAAAAACACTGAAAATCCTGTCCGGATTCTACTAATGCATGTAATATCAATAACATAAAAAGACCTTACCACCAAGTTAAAAAATCAGGAGGGAATAGGCTCTTTACATGAACACCATTATTATGATTTTTCCGATTTGATTTTTGGTACAAATTTTTAAAATTTCCGTTAAATACTATATTGGGTGAAGGCAAGATTTTAATTTGTTCAGCGTGATAAAAATAAAAATAAGCGAGCAAATTGCATAAATTAGATTTATGGTTAATGTATAATAAACCGAATAAAATATTCAGTAGATTGAATTGCAAAATAAAACAGTTAGCCTTTTTTTTCAATAACTTATGTATTTTTGAGCATTGTCCATGGACCCTATTCCAAAGTTCTCGGCTGAAAAAAACTGGAAATACCACTTGTCAATCATCCCTTTTTACACCTTTTAACTCTGAACGGTTTTTTTAGACTTGCAGGATATTATTTTTGATATTTCCACTTCTAAAAAGACTTATGTAAATATAACGTTGGATAATTACCAGCAAAAACAAGCCATTACGTGTAGTACAAACGACTAATAAAAAACAGTCGATTTGTTTGTCTTAAAAACTACACTAAGGTTAAAAATAGTTGTCATAGCTTATAAAGCCATTTTCAATAAAATTGACAAAATATAGGATTAACCATTGAAAAATAAGTTGCAATAGGAGTCATATACACCGTATATTTTTCTACCGGAGAAGGGAAATCTATAAAATTTTGGGTAAATCCCAAATGTAAATCTATTTCACATTAAATACTTCTCTAAGCTTTGTAGTGTTATTTTCTATGTGACCCGGAACAAAAAGTATCCTTAAATTTTTGGCCTTTTTCATAAGACCAGTCGGGACCTCTTTTTTTAACCGGATCCTTGACACATTAAAAACTAATGAAATTAATCCAGAATGAGTGTGTAATCTGGTAATTTTTAATTCACCAGAAACAACTACGAATATCGCCATGTTCAAGTTCAATCCAGAAATGGTAAGAAACCATAGCGGAGCCTTTGTTGAGTTCAGCAGGGTTACGGATGGGCTTCTAATCATATTATGCCTCTGGTATTCCTGCCTTCACTATGGTGGCGTATGGACCCAGGAACACATGATCTTATCCATGGTAGGAGCAGGGTTTTTCACATTGGCGGCAAGCTTCAATCACCTGTATCGGTCCTGGAGAACTTCTTCTCTATTTTCCGAAATCCAGGGTATTTGCCTGAGCTGGGTTTTTGCCTGTGTGCTGATCACCTTGTCTGTGTACTTTTTCAATCCTGACCTTCTTTTTATGAACACGGCGATATTTTACTGGTTCGCCATCACCACAGTCGCATTTGCCTGTACCCGTATCGGTATCCGGGTAGCTCTGAGATGCCTGAGGGCTTTTGGCCTTAATTCGAAAACAGCAGTGATTCTTGGGGGAACCGGGGTTGGACAAAAAATAGCGAGCAATCTTGCACAAACTTCGTGGATGGGGATCCGTTTGCTCGGTGTTTATGATGGCCGCTTTCGGGAACACGGTCGTCCTCTGGTCGATGGCCCTGTCCCCATTAAAGGAAATTTTGACGACCTCATTGAGATGGCGGAACAGGGAAAGGTCGACATCATCTACATTGCACTACCAATGAGAGCTGAGCTCAGAATCAAGGAAATGTGTGACCGGTTGAAAAACACAACCTCTTCCATTTACCTGGTGCCCGACCTGTCAACCTTTGACCTACTCCACTCAACATGGGACAGCCTGGGCGACTTGCCGGTTGTTGGCTTGATCGATACACCGCATAAAGGGCTCAACATCCTCGTCAAGCGAATTGAAGACATTGTCATCTCCAGCATTATCCTGTTGATAATCAGCACCCCCCTTCTGGTCATAGCACTATTGGTGAAGCTAACGTCCAAGGGACCCATCTTATTTCGCCAGACACGTTACGGGTTGGCAGGTGAAAAATTTGTAATATGGAAATTCCGGACCTTCAAGACGAATGAAGATGATGCGAGTTTTTCCCAGGTCAACAAAAATGATGATCGGGTGACCGCTATCGGAAATATTTTAAGGCGGTATTCCCTGGACGAATTGCCCCAGTTCATTAATGTACTGCAAGGCAGGATGTCGATTGTTGGCCCGCGTCCTCATCCAATTCCTCTCGATGAAGAGCATCGAAAAATCGTGGATCGCTACATGCATCGTCAAAAAGTATTACCCGGCATCACTGGATGGGCACAAGTCAATGGCTATCGAGGGCTCACAGACAGCCTTGATAAAATGGAAAAACGGGTTGAGTTTGATCTGGATTACATAAACAACTGGTCCCTGGCATTTGATCTCAAGATAATTTTTCTGAGTATCTTCAAAGGCTTCACCGGAATCAATGCCCACTAGATCCCTTCCCTTCATTTAAAGGGACCATCCCGACACTCAAATTTATTTCTACAAAGCGAGGGAACACGGTTTTTTCGTGTATATTTAAATTCCCAAAAAACGGGCTGTGCCTTTTTTCGAAATTCTGTTTTTTTAGACAGGGATATTAAAATGTCAACTGTTAGTATTGGAACACGATGAAAGATTTTTTTAAAAGCGATCTCTTCCTGCAGGTAGCGTGTGTGCTTGGAGGGCAACTGGCCCGCACCGGGCTTGGCTTTCTCTCCATTATTATGGTGGCGCGTTTGCTCACTGTTGCTGACTTCGGTCTCTTTTCCATCTTCATGGCCACAATTGCTGTTGGTGTCGAAATCACGGGTAAAAGTCTGGACTGGGCACTGGTACGTTTTGCTTCAGAGCATATTGAAAAAGCCAAGGATAAAGCTTACAGATATTTTAAATCCGTCTTCAAAATGCGGATCGTGGTGGCCACTCTTTTCCTGATACTTGGCATGCTCCTGGCCGATTTCATCGCCAACACGATTTTCCAGCACCCGGAATATAAAAACCCTATTTTCTACGCCTGCATGGGAACGATCTGGATGTCGCTTTGGTGGTTTTCCCTGGCCGTAATCCAAACTAAAGAAAAATTCCTTTTGCATGGCATTATCAATGTTTCAAATGGGCTGGTAAAACTGGCAGCAGTTGCGGTTCTGTTTTTTTTCAATATCAAGGAACTTGAACCTATGCTCCAGGCGCATGTCGTGGTTTTTTTTTAACCTTTTTAATAAGCTTCATCCTTGTTCCTAAAGGTTTCTTAAAAGCAAAGAACACTGACAACAGCACGGCAAAAGAATTACTGCACTTCAGCAAATGGAACATCGGCACCAATATCATAGGCATCCTGCAAATGCAGGCCGGCTTTTATTTTGTTGGTTTTTATAAAAGCGCTCCAGATGTCGGAATCTTTTCAAGCGCCTGGAACCTGGCCTTTGGGCTGGATTTACTTGTGTTCTCAATGTTGACCGTATTTTTGCCAAAAGTAAGTAAATATAAAAGCCGGGAAGAATTCATCGCATTTGTCAAACAGACCCTAAAAGTGTCGGTTGTGATGGTTGTCCTTCTTTCCCCTATTTACTTTTTTGCGGACACTCTGGTTCTTACTATTTATTCTGACAAGTATCAGGAAACCATTCTTGTTTTTCAGATCATGTTTATTGGAACCCTGATCAGCTTGCCGGCACATCCGATCTCTCTCATATTATTGTCCCTCAATAAGCCTCAAATCTTTACCTATGTGGGAATCTTTACTATGATACTCACTTGCATTGGCAACGTTATAGCTGTTCCCGAACATTCTGCGATTGGCGCTGCTTTTGTAACATCTATAATGAAAGTTTTTAACGGTGTCGTCCTGATGTGGGCATGCTATGTCCTGATAGCAGCTCCCAAACAAACAACTACTGCAACGGAATAGGTTCTATGACAGAACATACAGAAAGATTAAAAGCGGAAAGCGAATTCTGGGATAAAAACATCTCTGAAATGCTTTCAGATGTAGAACGCGCTGACTTGCAGGTTGAAGACGGCAAGTTTAACGACAAACTCAAACCCCAACTGCCATTTTACGGCCTCGATAAAGCGGTAAAAATGGTCGTGGATATCTTTGGAGACCTTAAAGGCAAAAAAGTCCTGGATTGTGGCTGCGGCAATGGATTCATGGCAACGGTCCTGGCTAAACACGGAGCCCTGGTGACTGCCATTGACATCTCAGAAAAAAGTGTCGAGTTGACCCGAAACCGCGCGCTGGTAAACGGTGTATCGGATAACGTTAATACCTTGGTCATGGACTTTGAAGAGCTCGAATTTGAAGACGAAAGTTTTGATTTTGTCGTTGGCAATTTTGTATTACACCACATAGAAATTGACAAAACCGGACCTGAAATAAAGAAAGTACTTAAACCAGGCGGGAAAGCCATCTTTATTGAAACATCTGCACAAAACAAACTGCTCATGATGGCCCGCGATTGCCTTACCGGCCGTTATGGAGTTCCAAAGTACGGCACGGACGATGAAGCCCCGTTAGGCCTGGAACAAACTAATGAATTGAACAAAATGTTTGATGGAAAATGCAGGCTGCATTATCCCTCTCTGGTTTTTTTCAGACTGCTGTCGGGATATATCAGTTGTTTTAAAGGACCCACCCTGATGCGCCTGGTTTACCGTCTTGATTCTGCTACATACAATATATTCCCAGGACTCCGGCGTTTTACCTACTACATGATTGTAGAACTGGAAAAATGATCATGTCTGTTGACCTTTCCATTATTGTGGTCAACCACAATCACGAAAAGTATCTGGAAAAATGTTTCTGTTCCATTCTTGAACATCAGGGAAATATCCAGATAGAAATGATTCTGGTGGACAACGTCAACAGTCCTCAAGTTAGTAAAATGATGGCTTCTCGTTTTCCAGATGTAAAGGTCATCCCAAACAAAATACCGATGGGTTTTGCTGCCAACTGTAATCTTGGCTTTAAAAACAGTCAGGGCCGTAATATCCTGTTCCTCAACCCAGATATCGAAATCATCAAAGGCGATCTGGGAAACCTTCTGAAAAAAATGCAGGAAACACCCAAAGTTGGTGTTGTGTGCGCTGAGCTTTTAAACTCAGACCTCACTCCTCAATACAGTATCCGGCAATTCCCGACACTGGCTGCAATTTTATTCAGAGGCTTTAAACTGGGCAAACTGTTTCCTAATGCCTCCCTTTACAAAAACTACCTTTTGTCAGGAAAAGACCGGACCCAATCCTTTGAAATAGACTGGGGACTGGGGGCTTTCCTGATGTTCACGCGGGAGCGTTATGAAGAAATGAATTTGATGGACGAACAGTTTACAATGTATTACGAAGATGTAGACCTTTGCTATAGACTGAAATTGGCCGGATACAAAAACTACTTCATGCCTGATCTTCAGGCCGTACACGATTACCAGCGCGACAGTGCAAAAAAGCTTTTCAGTAAACTAAAATTTCACCATGTTAAAAGTATCCTGTATTTTTTCTGGAAACATAAATTCACCTCCGTCCCATCGTGCCTCTAGGAAAGCCCCACGTTCATGCTTCGGAATCTGATAAAAAAACTGGTAAAAGTCGGCTGCTATTTGATTGGCAAGTTTACCGGGTCGAATCACATCCCGGTATTCACCTACCATTCCATAGACACTTCAAAATCCGTCCTCTCCGTCTCTCCTGACACATTAAGAAAACAGTTCGAGTTTTTCCGTGATAACGGTTATGAGCCCCTTTCGCTGGAAGACTACTTCCAGTACAAGAAACAAAACAAGTCTCTAAAAAATAAATTTCTCATCACCTTTGATGATGGCTACCAAAACCTCTACACACACGCCTTTCCCCTCCTGAAGGAATTTTCATATCCTGCGGTAGTGTTTCTGGTAACGGATTACGTCGGAAAAACTGCAAGCTGGATTATCCGTGACGAAAAAATTATTCTGGATCGCCTGCTCCCCACACTTTCAGAGTCGGAAGTAGACATTGAGGCGGAAAAAAACAAGTTGCATAAAACCTCAACATACCCTCTTCTAAATTGGGAGGAAATTGAAGAGATGAGCGCGGGTGGTGTCGATTTTCAATCTCACACAAACACACACCCCTTTATTTCCACACTCAATGAACAAGACCTTGAAAATGAGCTGACCCGGTCCCGCGAAATCATTGAAAAAAGATTGAACAACAAAGTGACAGGTTTTTGTTATCCTTATTGTGACTACGAGAACCCGCAGGTTTCCAGGCTGTTGTCGGAAAACGGTTACGCTGGTGCTTTTGTAGGTGACCAGTTAAACGGAAAAAATCAAAAGCCCGACAAGTTTCACATTATCCGCATTGCTGTTTGGGAATTCACAACGTACTTTGACTTGAAATTTTTCTTCTCCCCCGGTTATCGGGTTTATAAATCGATTGCCAAATTAGCAAAAGGAAAACAGGTTTACAGTTGATGAGGCCTGAATATGAGCAAATACCGTTTCACAACTTGCGTTCAATGCGAAGAATCTGATGGAAAATCCCTGACCATCACCAGTGATCCCTTTCTGGATCGACAAGGGGAGTTTGAAGTGATCCGCTGCAAAGGGTGTGGACTGGTCAGAACACGTAACCTGCCCCAGCCCGACGAACTGGATTTGTTTTACCGGGATCATTACGGAATTTTTCATGAAATCCAGGAAGAAACCCACACACCCTCCCCTGAAAAGAAAAACCCTGTAAAAGAACTGTTGAAAAAGCTGGGCGTGCTGGCACTGTTGTCACAGCTCAGGGTTCAGTACGACAAGTACGCCATCTCCTCAGTCACCCCCAAAGGAAAAATTCTGGAAGTGGGCTGCGGAATAGGAAAAATCATTCGCCCCCTAAAGGAAATGGGGGCAGAGGTTGTTGGGGTCGAACCCGGCCCAAGCCTTGCAGAACAGGCCAAAAAGGCTGGTCTGGAGGTTTATTGCAACCTCTTTGAAGACTTTTCCTGGGAAAGGGAAAAATTTGACCAAGTCCTGTTTTCTTTTACCCTCGAACATATAGAGAACCCAAAAGAGGCACTGGAGAAAGCCCGCTCTTTACTGAAACCTGACGGAAAACTTCATATTCTCTGCCCAAATTTCAATTCTATTGAACGATTTTTGTTCGGGAAAAACTGGTTCTGCTGGCATCTCCCCTATCATAAATATTATTTTTCACAAGATACTTTAGGCCAATTACTAACCAACACAGGATTCACTGTTACCAAAAGTAAAACAGATTTTCGGATGGATGCTGTTATCCAATCCATGAGAATCGCCTGGTATCAAATCATCAAACGCCAAAAACCCAGCTTTCCAACCAACCCCCATTATTTTTTAATGATGTTCTCCGCTGTTTTTTTTATCCCATTCAAACTTTTTGGAATGGGAAACCTGCTGCATGTGGTGGCCACACCGAAACCAATAGACAGCAAAAACCAATAATTTCTAGAGCCCGAAAAGTAATCTCATCAACCAGTCGCAGACATTTTTAGAATCAACCATACTCAATACATAATATTGATTGAATTTAGCCCGATTAGCCTATTGTATTAAAATCGCGTTTGACTTGATTTACAGAAAAGAATTATCCTTCCTTATCTCTTTTTCCGTATTTATTTGGATGAATCTGGAGCCTGAAAAAGAAACGCAATTTCATCTTGATAAATCAAGGATCACATCAATTTTGCCCGGTGGATGACTATGACTTGCTGTAAAACCAAGGTACGCGAACACTTTTCTTTTATTCATTTAATTGCCAGAACCTTAACGCTATTCCTGACAATTTCCCTTCTCATACCTCAAGTTTTATTCGCGGCCAATCTCCAAAATGACCTGATGTCCAAAGCTCAAACTGAGGGAACAGTACGCATCATTGCCAGGCTCAACACTTCCATGCCCAATTCCCCGATGAGTCCCGGTTCCGATGGACGTGCTTATCGGTCCGCTATTTCAAATACACAGCAGGATGTTCTCAATTCTCTTAGCGGTTTGACCGGCGCCAATTCCAAACAACCATTACCCGGTATTGTCCGCCCGGTTAAGGGTGTAAAAAAATTCCGATATCATCCTTTGCTTGCACTGGAAGCGGACTCCGCAACCTTACTCCAGTTATCTGCAGACCCTAGAATTCTTGAGATCATAGAAGACGTTCCGGAGCCGCCAAACCTGTCGCAATCCATTCCACTTATTGGAGCGGATACCGCCTGGACCATGGGACCGGGTTACACCGGTAACGGCTGGGCCGTCGCCATTCTCGATACAGGTGTCGATAAAACGCACAACTTTTTATCCGGTAAAGTCGTCTCGGAAGCCTGCTACTCCACGACTTCCGGCTCGACCATTCATTCCGTCTGTCCCGGAGGGGTGCAAGCATCCACTGCCGTCGGTTCCGGAGTCGAGTGCAGCGCTAACAATCCGTCACTGTCCGTTGCAACATGCGACCACGGGACCCATGTGGCAGGAATCGCGGCGGGTGATGGAGCCTCATTCAGCGGGGTTGCCAGGGAAGCTGATATCATCGCTATCCAGGTATTCTCGCGATTTGACAGTGCTTCGACCTGTTCGCCGCGCCCGGCACCTTGCGTGTTGTCTTATTCATCCGATCAGATAATGGGCCTCGAACGTGTTTTGGCCCTTAGCGGTACGTTCAATATTGCATCTGCAAATATGAGCCTTGGGGGCGGAAGCTATTCTTCAAACTGCGATGCGGTTCAAAGTGCCCGAAAAGCGGCCATCGACAATTTAAGAGCTGTCGGGATCGCAACAGCCATCTCATCGGGCAACAGTGGATTTACCAATGCCATGGGGGCACCGGCCTGTATTTCAACTGCTGTCAGTGTGGGCTCGACAACCAAATCCGATAACGTCTCCAGTTTTTCCAACAGCGCATCATTCCTGAGCCTGCTTGCACCGGGTTCTTCTATCCGTTCCTCCATTCCACCCAGTAACGGATTTGCCTTTTTCAGCGGAACCTCAATGGCGGCCCCACATGTAGCAGGAACCTGGGCCATCATGCGCCAGGCCAATCCAACGGCAACGGTCACGGAAATTCTGACAGCACTGCAAACCACCGGCCAACCGATTCTCGATACCCGCAACGGCTTGACGCATCCTCGCATCCAGGTGGACGCTGCTGTTACCCAGATCCTGTCGGCGGCGACCTTGAATTTTGCCAGTGCCTCTTCCAGTCATCCTGAATCCAGCGGAACAGTAAACGTCAATGTGAACCTGTCACAGTCACTCGGCTCAACGGCCACGGTTGATTACACAGTCACAGGCGGCAGCGCTACGGGCGGAGGAACTGATTATACATTGTCGAACGGAACGTTGACTTTCAATCCGGGCCAGACCACGCGCCCTATTCCCATAAACATAAATAATGACGGATTGGCAGAAGGCCCGGAAACTGTTGAGATCACCCTGTTCAATCCGGTCAATGCAGGACTCGGTGGAACAACTGTTCACACCCTGACCATTCTCGATGACGACACCCTGCCATCAGTTGCCTTTGACAACCCGACCAGCAGTTTTGTTGAAAATCAGATTGTCGGTGATATCCCGGTCGTCCTGTCCAATTCCTATGTACTGCCCGTCTCGATCAACTACGCTGTTACTGGCGGTACCGCAACAGGAGGCGGAACCGACTACACTCTGGCTGCGGGAATTCTGAATTTTATTCCAGGTGAAACACAACAAAGCATCATTCTTGACATTCAAGACGATGCCATTGCCGAAGCAATCGTTGACGAAACAGTTGAGATCACCCTGGCGGGTCCGAGTAACGCAACAATCGGGGCACCAGCCCTGCACACGGCTACCATCAGTGATGACGACCTGCCGTTTGTCACGTTTTTATCTTTTCAGAATGATGCACCTGAATCACAGGAAACGGTCAACCTGAAGATCAAAATGTCGAATCCGGCGGAATACCCGGTCAACGTGATCTATTACTCCATTCCAGGCAACGCGACTGACGGCACTGACTATACACTTCCTCCGGGTTCGCTCGATTTTGCACCGGGCCAGACCACAGCGACCATACCCTTGACCCTCATCGACGACACCGTTGCTGAAGGACTGGAGTATATGTTTGCGGTCTTCTTTTCCGTTACGGGAGCACAACAGGGAACCATCCCCTACAGCTTCACTCTGATCCACGATGATGATCTGCCCCCAACTGTAGGCTTTCCCAATGTGGTATCCTCCGGCCCGGAATTCCGGCAGCCCAGCCAGATTCCGGTCACCCTTTCAAATCCTTTCTCTTCAATTGTTACAGTTGATTACACGGTCACCGGTGGTACCGCAACGGCAGGTACAGATTTCATCCTGCCATCCGGAACCCTGACGTTCTACCCGGGAGACATGCATCGCGACATCGTTTTTTCCCCCATATTGGATGGTCTTGGAGATGCCGGGGAAACCATTGAGGTCACCCTTTCTTCTCCAACCAATGCCACCGTTGGCCCAATAGCAGCTCACACCTACACACTCACTGAGAGCTTTATTTCCCCGACCAATCTGTTTGTGGGTGATGTTTCGCAAAGCGATCTATTCGCCTTCGAGGCAAACGGTGCTCTGGAGTTTAATTATGGTGCCGCCTCCCCCGTCACCACACCACTGGGCATGGCATTTCATCCGGTTCGAGACAGCTTGACGGTAACGGATGCCAGCAGTGCCGATGTTGTGGAAATTGATGCCAATGCTGATCCAAAGGGATCTGTCAATCAGACGGCGGCCCATCTGGCTGATCCTGTCGGTATCGCCTATCACCCAACGACACACGACATGTTTGTCCTGGATAGAGGAAACCTAGGAAACGTCCATGTATTTGATGAGCACACTGGTGTATCTCTGGGAGTATTCGGGCAGACCCTGGACCGGCTGTTCGACCCGCAAGGCGGAATTGTTTTCCACCCGGTCACCAACAACCTGCTTGTTTCTGATTTTTCACAGGGAATGGTTCTGGAGTTTGATGGCACGACAGGAGCCTATCTCGGCTTTTTTGGAGAGACCCCGTTCTTCCTGACCAACCCCATGGGAATGGCGTTTCATCCAGTAACAGGCAATCTCCTGGTCGTGGACCAGTCTTCTGGAAACGTTGTAGAGTTTGATGGTCCTACGGGCGCTCATATTGGCCCATTTGGTCAAACGGGCAACCTGACAAACCCACAGGGCGGGATCGGATTCCAACCCTCCACAGGCAACCTGTTCGTTGTGGATGCTACTGATGTTCGAGAGTTTGATGGCGCAACCGGGGCCGACTTCGGCCCTTTTGGATCGACTGCAGCCAACCTGGTCCAGCCCAGCTTCCTGTCCTTCTATGGAGTGCATCCGGGTTCCATTGTTGCACATCACCCCAATAACTGGGAAGAGATCGTAACCGCTACCAGCTTGGCAGCCAATAGCACTGCCAGCCTATTCGTTTCCAATTCAGGGGATACCCCGATTAACTATTCAGTGGTCGCGAACGAAGCCGGTGTCACCCTGCTTGGCCCAGTGACGGGCACCCTTGGGCCAAGGTCTACTTTAGAAATCGAGATACAGCTGGATCTGGCAACTGCTGGAATTAACAGTGGAAATGTTGTGCGTAACTTCACCATAACCAACACCACAAATGGATCCGGCAATAGTGTCCAAACTCTGACTTTCATCCCGGACAGTTCGCTTTAAAATGTCAGTCAGGGGAAGCTTTCTGGTAAAAAGTTAATCTGGCAAATTCTGGCCTTAGGTCATAAAAATTTAAAAATTTATCTGCAAGTTTAATATTTGAAGCGCTCAATCAATGAAGCATCTCAGTCAAATTATATTTCTGTTGACCCTGATTTTTATTCATCATATATCGACGGCTTTAGCTGGCCCTCCAAATAAACCCTATGGACCGGACATATTGGGGATCCGCCTGGGCATGTCGATGGAAGAAGCGGAAGCTATCGTCCGCAAAAATATAAACGTTACCTGGGTTTTTGAAAGAAATCTGAATGATCTGGTAAAAAAGAAATCTGATCTGGTGCTGGCAAAACCCTACCTCACCTTAAAATCATTTGTTTCCCAGGATCAGAAAGAGGGAATCTCCCTTTACAGCGCTCCACCCGCTACGAACAAACTGGTCGCGGTAGCACGATTTGTTCCGCTGGGAAAAAACGATACACAAGAAAGCATCATAACCGCTCTAAAAGGGAAATACGGCCCACTCCACCCCATGCTCGCGCAACCCCACGCACCAGTCTGGAGCAAAGTAAAAGGCATGAAGTCCCATTGCAAGGGCTCCCCCTCTTTCAGAGGCACGAATACGTTTATCCCTATAAAACTGGTGGAAACACCAAAGGGTTTTAACAATCAAAATGAAAGAGACCAACGTCGGAAACGACCCAAAGCCATTCCTGAAATCATAGCCAGTTTCTGGAATGATCAAACCATGCCAGACTGCTCGCCTGTTCTCGGCGCCTTCTTCCACGGTAATAACGTTTTATTCGGGCTGGTGGATCACGGTCCCTATTCTGTTTATTATCAGAAAAACCTGAAAGCTGTTAAACAAAAGGTCAACTCCCAACCTCTTCCTCCTCCCAGCTTCAAGTTTTAGTCTAAGAAATAGCCCCCCCTAAATTCCGGTTCAAAATTCCAATGCGAGATTCTTCACTACGCTTCTCATCGTTCAGAATGAGAAAAGGATATTGTTTGGTTTTTAAATGATGGAAGTGGATAGACCTTGATTGTTTTTAAATCCGCCAAACCACAGCAAGTCATTCTGATGAGCCTTCAGGCGAAGAAGAATCTCACCTTTGCTTTTATCTAATATTCCCCTTCCTGGAAGGGGGAAGCCAAGCAGGGGATTTGAAACATTATCCTGCCTGAAACTTCCCGGAACAGGGATCACCTGGAAAGCAAAGAAAACTCAGGAATCCCCCCAGCCCCCTTTTACAAAGGGGGAGCAAGGGAAAACGTAAAATTAGAACCAAAACCGAAACTTGGATTTATCCCGAGCCGGGAACATGTCTTGAGGGAAATCGAAATGAAAGATTCATTGTAGTGACAGTTCATAAGCCGTTTGTCGAAGGACCCGTTAGCCGACCGCAAAGTCCACCTGGCGACTGTTCTCCATCTGTGGAAGACAAAAACGGGGAGGCCCGGATGGACCTCCCCGCTGTAGTGCTTACGTCAAACGCTCTGGTGACTACTTCATAGACAACTGATCATCACTCGGCAACTGAGCGGACTTCCCGGAAGGAGTCGCGCCACCCAGAGGCAGAATTGACCGGTCGCCCTTCGGCAGAACCTTGAAATACCCCCACTGCCCTGCCTGCTGGTAAGGCGTGCGGGCGTTCAACCAGAGGTAGGTCCCCGGTACATGATACGTACCGCCGGCACCGTTCAACAGGAAGGCCTGGATGTATTCACCGGCGCCAAATTCTTCGACGTCGATCATATCCGAACCGTTCTGTTTAATGTGGCGCCGCCATTGGTGACCGTCCAGATTGAACATCTGGTTTTGCTCGTTATGAGCACCAAAGACGTTGATCATCACCTTGTCGCCCGCATGGGCTTTCAAGGTCGGAGTAGCCGGCATGCTGTCCGCTGCGACACAAGGTGTGAAGATGTTACCCAGCTCACAACCTTCGTCTTCGCGGTACACCCACGGCTCCAGCCGGTAATTCACACCTGTCAGACCTGCAACGTTCTGCAGGTAAGGCATGAAGGACGTTCCAAGGATGTTGTCCTCGTCCTGGAAGTACAGGGAGAAAGAACGGTAGTTCTCGATATCCTTGTTTTCAGGATAGGACTTGTCGACAATGACGTCGGCTTTCCAGGAATTGCCCATCGTGATGTCTTTACCCGTTTCCGGATCACGATAGACAGAACCCCGTGGGCCGATGATGATACCGCCGAACAAACCGTGACGGACATTCATCAGGTTGCCAAAGTCCCAAACCAATGCGCCATTCAGATAGTAATCCGGATGTGCATAGAAGGTGTAGGTTTTGGACTTGCCCGGTGCTACCGTCTGGTCGCCCGGGTTGTTCCCGACGTTAATGCCCTGGCTGTCCTTTGGATCGAACGCCATGTTCTGAACGTGCAGGGAAGATTTCCCCTCTTTCATCCGATTGGTCAGTTTCACCTTCACACAATCGCCTACATTGACATGCAGGGTCAGTGGGTGAGGCTGAACCTCACTGGAAGCAACTTTCTTCACTTCACTTTCGAGAGCAAAGATTTTGCCGTTCGGATTGGCCAGAATCAGCTTCCGCTCAAAGTCAACTTCGATCACGTCTTCCGTGTTCGGGTTGAACTTGAGCGCCTTGTCGATAGCGACCACACTGAAATTCTTGACCGGAGCACCCTTTTCACAAGGCGAAGTTTTTGCCTTGAGAATACCGCGAGTGCCTTCAAGAGGCTTCAGGTCTTTCTGCGGCTTGTCAAAAACCCGCATGATGGACCAGGAACCTTCCGACAGATGGGAAGAGCGACCATCAAAAATCAGGTAGTCGCCCGGCATCTGCTGATAACCACCCGCTGTTGTAGCCAGGTCATAACGTTCTGCAATCCCGATGTGAATGGTGTTGACCACACGAGAATCAGGATCGTAGCGCTCAGGACGAAACCCATGGCCGGAAACATTGAAGGTATGGGTTTCGTTCATCATGCCGTGCAGAATGCGGAACACCACGTTGTCACCCAGGTACGCCCGAAGCATTGGTGTATCAGGATCGCGGTGAGCCTTACTGCTGAAAATCATGGACGGATCTGAATTCGCTTTCAAACGCGAAGTTAGAGACGCCGCACGGAAGTTAAAACCGCCACCGGAAGTATGCGTCCCACCATTAAGGTATGGAAACGCCACTTCCAGCATATCAGTTGGCATCTGAAAGGAAATTGATTGTCCCGCCGCAATCGCGTTCTCACGCGACATCCCAGGAGGGTTCCCTTCAGTCACTAACTGGGCGGTGTGAGGCACTGTATCGTGAAGCTGGACAACCAGTTCACGGAAGCTGCCGTTCCGCCCATAGGCGATTGGCTCCGTACCATGGATATCGGCTACGGGGCCGCTGCGAATTTCTTCGCCTGTGGCTGGATCGTGATACGTAGACCCCCAGGGCTCTACGATCGTGGACCCGATACCGCCGTGCGGCCAGGTCGTGGCACCAAAAGCGTGATCGTGCCAGAACACCAGACCGAGATCGGCATCCACCCACCAGCGGTACCGGACGTATTCCGCAGTAACGATCTGACCCTTCTTATGAGGATGAGTCATGCCTTCAGTGAAGGTGATCGTGTACTTGTAGTCCTTTGCCGTGTTGGGCTTGGGTTCAATCTTTTCAATCCACCGTGCATCCTTACCGTTGGGAACTTCAATGCCCACGATAATGTCAGCACCTTCGTGGAACATGGTGGCATGGTGCGCCAACTCAACCTTTACCGTTTTGTCACCCGGTTTGGTGTCCTCCAGAACCTTGGCATTCATCGGTACCGGCATGCCCACATGGTGGCCATCTTTTTGTTTCTTTTCAAACTGGCGATAGGAACGCATTGACTGGTCGTAAGAGAAACCAGAGATAACGCCATCAGACGCCTGATTGTCGAACTGGAAGAAATGCGGATGGATGTTGATCTTCGACATCTGGAAGTTTGTGAAGTCATCATCGTTCCATTCACTGGAGAGAAGCACATCAACGCAGTCATAAACGTTAGCGCGAATTACCAGTGGGATCGCTTTCTTCGGATCAGCTTTTACTTCAGCCATGTCTTCATCGATGACATAGATCAAGCCGTACTTATCAATGATCGGCTTGGTGTCACCATACGCCCCGGAAAGTTCAATCGGAGTGTTGATGAAGTGCAGGTTGTACTGCTTACGGCCTGCACCTTCCGGGCACAAGCTCCAACGACCCTGCTCACCCGGTTTCGCGGGTGCGCTGCTTTCCATTGACGCATCAGAACGACCACTTCCGGATTCTGTCTTGGAAATGATTTTGTTGTCCCGAAGGTTATGAAAAGGCTCAAGCCAGGGAGCTCCACCATGATGCCGCGCAAACGGAACGCGCTTGCCAAAATGCGGTGTCATGTGAGGCCACGCCAGTTTCCCGTTGGTCGGATGGAACTGAAGCGGGAAGCGCTTGCCAGGCATTGGCGATTTGTACTTCGCCATTGCATAAGTCGCTTCACGCTCAGACATGGCCTTGTTGCCATTCCAGGCGTAATCCCAGACGGTCCCGTCGTAAGCCAGAATCTGGCCTTTTTCATCGTCGGTGTGTCCGGGCTTGCCCTGGGGCGGCAGCATCTGTTTGACCCAGTCGTGGATGTTTACAACTGGAACATCCTGGTCCCACTTGCTGTCTCCACTGCCAACCAGTTTGAACTTCTTACCGTACCAGTTCATGGTTTTGCCAACCAGAGTATCGGAGTGCACACCTTTTGGGATGTATCCTTTGCGATCTGGAAGCTCAACCAGGGGACGCATAACGTCAGTACTGCCTTTCGGATAGTTACCATACTGCAGTGTGTTGTACACACGCCAGTAACCCCACATACCCGCAACATAGTGATGCGCTACGTGACAATGGAACAGAAAGTCCCCTGCCAGCTTCTGACAAAGACCGGAACCACACTCGGTTTCCAGATCAATGGCTTCAGAAGGCCCAATAACTTCCACGTCAACGCGGTCAGTTGTGGTGCGAACAACAGGGTATTTAACAGGACCGTCGTAAGCAGCAGTCAACAGGTTTTCGATGCCTGGCTCCCGCTTTGGAGAACGGGTCCAACGAATCGTACCGCCGTGTGGATGATGCGAATGGAACACTTCACCGCCACCATGGATCAGGCGGAACTTTACAGGATCCCCCATGTAAGACCTTGGAACGGTCGTGGGAACGTCTGCAAAAGTGTACGAACTGTAGGCCAGTGATTCATCTTCATAATGAAACATCTTCTCCTGAACCGCCAGATTATTGATCCCGAAAGGCTCAGAGCGATAGTTCATTGCGCGGGCAGAAGGACGGTAAGCGTCGGTCTGCGGATCGCGCTGCGGAATCATCTCTCCATGGCGGTTGAGCGGGCGAAAGGATTCGTCGCCAACTTCATGATAGAACAGCGCGAACTCACGAAAGTCCTTGGTGTCCTTGTGAGAGATCATCGCCATCCAGCCATTTTCGAGCGGCTCTCCGGTCCACGGGTCGAGGTATTCAGAACCGCGCGGCTCAACAATGAAAGCACCGATCAGACCCAGAGAAGAAGGATCGCGTCCACCATGACTCTGAATCAAATGACTGCCTTCCTGCTCGTCAACCGGAATGTACCATTCGAAGTTCTGGGTTTCACCAGCCGGGATGATCGCACCCGGTGTGGCCGCCGTATTGGGCTGACCGGAGTCACTGATGATCATGGCAGAGCCATTGACCTGAAAACCCACCGATTCATCTTCAACTTGATTGGTGACCTTGAAGCGAACACATTCCCCCTGATTCCCACGAATGGTCATCGGAGAAATCGCATCGCCCTGCAAACCAGTGGACACAGCACCCGGATCCAATTCATCCTCTCGAGCCGCAGCGTTCTTTTCTTCTTCCGCGCGAATTTTAGGGATATCCTTGGTCAAGGCAAACATGTAACCGGGAAAATAATCCCCCCACTGATTCAACGTGATTTCCACGTTGATGGCAGTGATGTCATATTCCCTGGTAGGAACGCCCGCCGGGCAATGCCCGCCCTGACGAACTTCACTGGCTGCTTCCGCTGTCGGTCCCAACAGATAACCGTTTTGCAACTGATGGGCCGCCCAGGAATCATGAAAACCACCGCCGGATGACGCAGGCGAAGCATGTTCCTTTAACTTCCCCTTCAGGCGATCCATCAAGGACATGAATGTCTTGTCCAGACGTTTCTGATCGCCCACCCTTCCTTCCATCATTTCTTCGTACTGCACCTGGTTTTCCAGCTTTTCCAACCAGATGGGTCGATCCACTGAACCTTGTCCCTTCCCATGACCCTGATGAGGATTACCCCAAACAGTTGCCACAGGGAAGATCAAAGCCAGAGCCAACATAACGACCAAATAGCTTGGCACCTTCCTCATTTGTAGCTCCCTCCTGAAAGGTATGACAAAAAAAATTCTTCTACCTATAAAAACACTATTTGAACCAAGGATAAAAATAGTGCCTTCATCAAATTTGACAGGCCTCTGCTCTAGTCAGAGTATGGGCCATTGCATTGTTGATCCGATTTGAAGGCAATTTATTCCATCAAACTGTATGAAAATTTCTATTTTGGATAGACTTGTAGACTCAAGCAGGGAAGCGAACACGGACCAAGCCGCCTAACCTTAGTTTTTTCAGAAGTATGGAAACCAAAATTGAAAAACTAAAAGTTATTGAAGCTCAACTGAAATATCTGGGAAGAAAATGCAGGAGGAAAGGAACTATATATTTAGCTTGCCATTTCTGGACAGTTTTCTTTTCAAGTTGACTTTGGCGCGGGCTATGCGGGACATGACAGTGCCCATAGGCAAGTCCATAGTCGAAGCGATCTCTTTGTAGGATTTTTTCTCAAAGTAAAACATTTTAATGGGGAGTTTCAGGCGGGGTTCCAGAGTTTCAAGCACTTCTCGGATGGAGTTCGCGGTTTCATTGTCCAGAAACTCCTGTTCGATATTGGTTTTGCCCCCGAGAGCGCTGCTAATAGAATCAAATTCAAGAAATGTTTTCTTTTTTGTTTTTTCGATCTCTTTTAAAAACAGGTTTCTTAATATGGAAAAAAGCCAGCTTTTAGCTTTGGCTTGATCCTTAAGTTGCTCAAAATTCTTAAAGGCAAAATAATAAGTCTCCTGGGAAAGATCTTCAGCATCCTGCCTCCTACCTGTCATTCTGTAGGCGCACCTGAAAATCAAATCCAGATGAGGCAGTAAGTGCTTTCGGGCTTCCTCAGAGGAACCCTCTCCAATATTTGTGGCGAATTTTTCCAAAAGATACCAGCATGAACTTTGAATTTTGAAATAGCCTGAGTTGCAAACCAAATCTGCATTTTCAGACATAACTATCGAGATTATATAAGGGAAATTATAAGATACAGGCCAAAAAATCAACGGTTAATTCGCAAATCACTTTAGACAATCATTTGAGTTCTTTTTCCAGAACAAAATGGTATAATTAAATGCATTAAGTCAAAAAGGATTACCATGCTCGGACCGGTTTGCGAACAGATTACAGACAAAGAAATTCTCGATATTTCCCTTAAAATTGAGCGGGAAGGCCAATATTTTTACGAAAAACTGGCTGAATTGGTCCCCATTCCTGAAATCAAGGATTTTCTTTCCCATATGGCGCAGGAGGAAACGCGCCATGAACGCCAATTCATTAATTTAATTGCTGAAAAAAAGGGGAAAGACTATGGCTGGGATGATAATGAAGAATTGCGCGAAGCTGTAGAAAAATTATTTCAGACTGATATTTTCCCAGATATTGATGAATGGGAAAGGGAGGAAAACCCTTTTCCTTCCGTAAATGAAGCTATTGAGTTTGCTATTGAGGCAGAAATGATTTCGATGGAGTTTTACAGGCTCCTGGGCGAATTTTGCAACAATTTAGAGGCTAAAACAGTTCTGGCTATGTTGGAAAAAGCAGAGATGGAACATCTCCACTATATGAAGGCACTACACGCAAAATACAGCACTCCCTAATCCCCACTCGATCAGTTTTATAAACAACGATTCACCTCCATCTTATTCCCTGGAAACTCATCTTTTCATTCAACAAGTTCTCCGGCTTTAAAGTCGAAGTACCTTTCATTAAAGCACCCTCACCCCGGGCATACAGAAAAAAAACACCAATTGTTTATTATTATACCTTTCTTTTTATAATTCCCTGCCTTAGCCTAAAAAATGGAAATGTATTGTTTAGTCGATTGCCTGAGCGGGCTAAAAAGTTAGCGCCCGAGGCTTCTTCCAAGACTCAACATTTCCTGATTTACCCTTATGGTTTCACCAGGCTCATTTAACTTCCATTTTTTTAAAGTTGTTAACTGAGAAAAAAATTCAGATTTACTTTCGACATACAAGGCATCTCCATAAAAATAAAAATTTTCTACCTGGGACATGTCTTGATATTTATTATTTCAGGGAAGGAGAAACTATGCCATGAAAACCACTTTTGAGCCAAGAGGGTCGGCCTTGTCCCTAAACAAGCCTGTTGACAAAACCGGATGGACCCGACGTTTTTTCGGAAATGGGAATGGAAAGCTCATGGGTTCTATTTCAGGGCTTAAAGCCTGCCTCGACAACCTGGACACAAATGTTTTCATTGCAGATAAGAACCTGACGCTGGTCTACATGAACACTAAAGCAGAAAAAACCTGCCGAGTAATTGAAAAGGAGGTTTTTGAAAATTTTGGTGTTCAAATCGACAATCTCCTGGGGGGATCCATCCATCGCTTTCACAAGGATCCTAAAAGAGTAGAAGCGATTTTAGAAAATCCGGCAAATCTTCCACATTGCGCAACCTTCACCTTTGGAAACGTTTCTTTAAAAACCCAGATCAATGCAATATCGGCCACGAACAAAACGGTACTTGGTTATATCGTCAATTGGGAAGAGGTTTCAAAACAGCTGGCGCTTGAAAAAGAAGCCGAAGAATTGCGGACCAATGAACAAATGAGGACAAAAGAACTCCAGGAAAAAGTTGATCAAATCCTTGAAGTTCTTAACGCAGCCGCAGAAGGAGACCTCACGAAACAGTGCAGTGTTGTTGGCAAAGACGCTGCGGGACAGGTTGGAGAAAAACTCTCCAGGTTTCTCGTGGACCTTCGAACACAAATCTCTGCGATTGGGTTCAATTCGGGAAACATTACTGAAGCCGGGGGATTATTGAAAGAAGTCAGCATGCAGTTAACCGCAAGTGCAGAAGAGACCTCCGCCCAGGTGGAAGTGGTTTCCAAGGCAACAGAACTTGTCAATCAAAGTGTTTCAAGTGTTGCTGCAGGGGCAGAAGAAATGGCCGTCAGTATCAAGGAAATCGCAGTAAACTCCACACAGGCAGCGCAGGTCACACTCGATGCTGTGTCAAAGGCTGACGAAACCAATCAGAAAGTATCCCGACTTGAGGCCAGCAGCGAAAAAATCGGGCAAGTCATTAAAGTGATTAATTCAATTGCAGAGCAAACCAATTTGCTTGCGTTGAATGCAACAATTGAGGCAGCCCGGGCCGGGGAGTCTGGAAAGGGTTTTGCGGTTGTCGCGAACGAAGTCAAAGAATTGGCAAATCAAACTTCACAGGCAACCGGTGATATCGGAGGGACCATTGAGGAGATCCAGATCAATACGCGAGAGGCTACGCAGGCTATAGAAGAAATCGGAACTATCATTGGGAATATTAACGACATCTCTTCCACAATCGCCAGTGCAGTCGAAGAGCAAACCGCTACTACCAATGAAATGTCGAGAAGCCTTTCTGAAGCAGCCCGCTCTTCAGCAGAAATTTCTGAAAATATCAAGGGAGTTTCCCAAGCGGCTCAGGAAACCTCAGGAGGCTCTATCAACATTCACAAAGCGGCGGAAGATTTAACAGAAATCTCCCATATACTTGAACAGGTAGTGGGCAAGTTCACTTTTAAAAGCGAATCAATGACATTAATGGATTGGAACGATGCCTTAAGTGTGAACATACAGGAAATTGACAATCACCATAAAAGACTGATTAACCTGATCAACGATGTTTATCGTGGAATCATGCTGGGCCATACTGAAGGCTCAATTCATCAAACGCTTGACGAACTGGTCAGTTTCACGCAAAAACACTTTGCCTATGAAGAAAGGTTATTTGGCGATCACAGTTACCCGGACCGGGATGCTCATAAAGCAAAACACGAGGAGCTGCTCAGTCAGGTTGGAGACCTGGCAAACCGCTACAAATCAGGTGAAGCCGGAGTCGGAACGAGAATGATGACTTTTCTGAAGGACTGGCTGGTGCAACACATCATGGGAACGGACCAGCAATACACAAGTTTTCTGAATAACAAGGGAGTGGTTTAAAGTAATAGTTAAAAATCAATATTAAAAGGCCCGTCCTGCTGCAAGGATGGGCCTTTTATATCAAATTTATCAAAAAAAACTGCTATTAATTTTTCTGCATCGCACCCGATATATTCTCAAGCCAATTCTGCTTCACTTATTGACCTGACAATCGCTTCACCGATTCGTTTGCTGAAAAGCCGTTGCTGATCATATCCCCAAAGTATCTCCCAGGAGTTTTCTTTATAAATATCTGCCAGCGGCAAAGCCACGTCTTCAAGCATCCACTGACCGTGGCGCTGATCTTCTTTGATATGTAAATCCCAATAACCGATCGCCTGATCAGACAGCCCCAAACGTTTCCCTGCTTCAAGGTAGTTTTCAAAAGCAGAAGGAACAGACACTTCTGTATACAGCAAGGCTCCCACATAGCGAAGAAAATTTCGTTTCCTTTCGCTAAGGAAAAAACTATGGTTGATATTAGCAAGCACTTCCCAGGGCGCGAGGTCCCTGTATGCCTCCGGCTCAGAGTTCATGCCTAGTTCCACCAGCATGGCAGAAAAAAAGGATGAATGTTTTTTAGCTAACCTTCCCCCACCATATTCTTCCAGTAAAATCCGGGTGAGCATCGATTGAATCTTGTTACCGACTCCCCCTAAAACCCGGGAAAGTTGACTTGCCTCCACCAGTCCGTCCAGAGAGGCGATCCCCAGTAAATGACGATATCCCTCAAGAGACATTTGATCCCTGAAATATTTTCCCGTTTCATCTGGTTTGGTGGCAAGATCTTCGGCCACCCTTTCACGTACCGTGGCTTCAAATTCCTGATGTTTCAAAGACTCAAAGTCTACCTTTTTTGACTCCCACTCCTGCCACTCTGATTCGATCTTCGATCGGACAGAAGAAATGTAAACAGACGTCTCATTCGTGTATTCACTGAGGTCGTCATACCAGAAGAGCTTGAGACGATTTATTCGATATAAAATTCTGTGAAGAAACAGGTTGGCCTCTTGCGCATCTCCTTCGTCACAAAAGGCTTCTGCAATTGCCACCTCCAACACATCTTCAAAAGATTCTCGAACCGAACCCACCTTATCCAGATGCTCATCGAGGTTTTTAAAACGCAGCAAAGAATCAAACTGCTCTTCCGTTTTCTTGAAATCTATTGCTTCTGCCGAACCACTTGTGGTGTTCTCTTGAGACATTGTCAGTTTTTCCGGAAATGTTTTTCCCATGAATAGCTATTTCAAAGCCATTTTTAGGGGGGAAAATGAGGATGAAGATTTCTATTTTAATTTTCAAACTAACAGTTACTATAACAACTGCTCCTGGCGAGGTCAATTCAAGTAGCATTAAATCCTAAACTTAAAGAGGGTCATGTCTTTTGAAATTATTGATTTAAGTTTTGATAAAAACTCACCTACCAATGAAATTTCTTTCGCAGCAACTGTTCTTGAGGGCTTGTCCAAACCAGAAAAACAACTGCCCTCATGGTTGATTTTCGATGACAAGGGAAGCGAAATATTTTCTGAAATAGTAAAACTTGAAAACTATCATCCTGCTATCTGCGAAAAGAACATAATTCACACAAACAGAAACATTATCACCGACATCGTTGAAGCCAATCCTCTTCAACTGATTGAATTAGGCGCGGGGGATGGAGAAAAAACCCTGCCTTTGATCGAACATATATTAAATATAGACCGTCGGCTTCACTATATTCCCATTGACATTTCCCCTGGCGCTATAAAAAACCTGGTTTCCAGACTGAAAGCTGATCAAAAGGACCCTTCCCTTAAAGTAACCGGGGTGATCGGAGATTATTTCGATGGCCTTACGAAGTTTTCCAAAAACAAAGCACAAACCAGCCTGGTTCTTTACCTCGGGTTGACCCTTGGCAATCAGGATTTATCTGAAGCAGGTATTTTTTTAAAACGTGTCTCAGAAACTTTGAACCGGGGTGACTTCATGCTGACCGGTTTTGATCTGTTCAGTAATCCAAAACTTCATTACCAGATTTACAATGACCCTCAAGGGCTATTCGAGAAATTCAATCTGCATCTCCTCGAAAGAATCAATCAGGAGCTTGGAGGCAATTTCCAAATTGAAAACTTTGCGCAGGAAGGACACTATAACTGGCGTACCCGGTCAGTAGAAAGCTACGTCTATAGCCTGAAAGACCAGACTGTGAAAATTGAAGCTTTGGACAAGGAATTCTTTTTTAAACAGGGGGAGGGCCTGCAAACTGAGCAATCCTACAAATTCACTTTGGACGAAATCAAACAACTTGCTGAGGACAATGGGTTTGAAATCGTGAAAAACCTGTTCGAAACCAATAATAAATTCGTCAATACAATCTGGCGGGTTTTATAATTTTTTTCTTTCAAATCTATGGTTACAGGGAAGCCTGCCAGTCTTCCTCAAATTCTTCTAAAAACTCATTTGCTTTCAGACGAGCATTGAGATCCTTAGCAGAAGCCGCCTTCTTTAGTAATTGGAACACCTCCTTTTCATCACCACTGAATAACAGTTCTTCCATGAGATACCCCGAATTTTTTTCTGAGAGGGCACCTCTCGCCCATCTTTTAAATGCCTCCAGAACCTCAGGTTTTACCAATGGAAACTCCTGCGCGCCCAGACCTTGCCCCAGGAGATCAATTTCCCAAACTGCTCCTTCCTTAGTTTCTTTCTGAATCAGCACATAAGAAAAAGGACTTAAAATATTTTCAAGAGCCTCCACAATATTCAATCCATTAAAGTTTAAACTGACCGGCTCAGACAACCCGGGGGCATTCTGAGTCCATTTCAAGGGAATTTTTTTCGAAATAGCCCCAAGAATTTTATCCCGGGAAACCTCATCAACCTTGAGTTCAATCCTCTGTACCGGATTCACATTAATTTGAAGATGGAATTCACTGGATGGAAAGGCAAAAGCTGCGGCCGAATACATTAAAACTCCTGCCACAAAAAATATTAACCGCACTAAAACCTCCTATAAATTTAAAATCACTTTTCAAGAAAGGCTATACAAACTCAAGCGCATAAATGAAAGAGGCCGGGAGGAATCTCCCAGCCTCCCTTTGACAGGTAAGAATTTATTTTTGCTCCAAGGTCTCCAGCCAAAGAAACTGGGTTTCGCCTGTTGCATCCTCAACACCATCATTATCCGTGACTGCGTAGGCATTCCCATCGGAGCCAACAACGAGCCCTTCTACCTTATCCAGGACCCAGCCATTTGCAGACTCCAAATCAGGAAGAAGATCACGTCTGAGTATTTTCGAAACTACTGGAAATGCCCCTCCTTGCGGCTGGGATGTCAAACCTTGAATAGAAAATTCATAAATTTTCTTAATTGTTGCATCCGGACCTCCTTTATTATCACGTTCAATTACAAGAAAGGTAACCTCGTCCATTGCAACAATTTCTGACAGACCAACCCATCCCCCCGCAGGTGAGGCAGGAGCATCCAGCGGATAATAAAAGAACCGCCAATCTCCAGTAGAAGGAGAATATTCCCCAACTCGCGCCAATCCAGCAGGATCACCCTCCCATTCTCGCTGGAAAGCGACAAATACACGTTCTTCCCCATCACTCTCCGTCGCCGCAACACCCTCAAACCCGTGGTTTTTGGCCAGAGCATTTACACTTGCCGGGAGAGAAATTTCTTCCAAAATGTTTCCAGTTGGAGAAATTTTTATTAGCAGGTTGTCCGCAACACCAATCTTTCCTTCTGAAACCGCCCAAAAGGAGCCATCTGTTCTCTGGACCAATCCTTCCAAATCGTAGGCCACTTTAGAACCATTTTTTAGCAACGTAATTGAGCTCGTGATTTTTGCAGGTTTTTGACTTACATCAAGTGAATACAGTTTGGATTCCTTATAAAAACTATCATGCACCGTAAACAAACGGTTTGAATCATTCCGGTCCGCTGCCAAGGCTGAAAGAGCACCCCAGGGGATAGGGAGTCCTGAAGCATCCTTGCCAGAAACAATGGTCGGGTAATCAACGGGTCCTTTCTCCAACTGGTAAAGGGATATCATGGAGCGGATGCCACCTGGCTCGTCATTTTCAGCAGCTACTACAAGAAGTTTTCGTTCCGGTATTGCCAGTAACCCCTCGGGCCCGATTCCTGTAGGAAGCAACTGAAGGAATTCGGGCTTACGCCCCAGTCGTGCGTGATATACGGAAACAAAGTTTCCTCTCTCAGAACCTACAAAAATAAAATAACGGTTTCCATATCGACCCACCTCCACACCTTCCGGTTCCGTGCCTTTATTTTCGGACCTGCTTTCAGGATAGTGGCCATGGGTAACCGCAAGGTGTTCGATCTGGTTTCCGGAGTCAAACAGAACCTTCCCATTTCGTGTAAAAATGGAAAATCCACGGCTCCCACCATTCAGATCCCCTTCATTTGCCGTAACAACCCAGAAATTACCCAGCCAGGCAATGGCATCTGGTTCCCGGGGAACATCCGAGAGCGATCCAGTAAGCTTGATCACATCCTCTTCCAAAGTATCGATGTCTTTTAAATCCACCGTACCGGCAGGGAAGTCTCTCATTACCCTCAAACGACTCAGGCTTACCAAAACAATATGATTGTTCTCCTGAAGAGTCACCGCGGCAATGCCAGATCGATTAATCGAAACAAATTCCGGTTCAGGGTCTGCAGGCGCAAGATCAGAAAGCCCCGTCAGGAGAACATCCTTGACTTCCCAGTCTTCCACAGGTCCCCTCAGGCGAATGACCTGAAGCAGGCCTGCCGGCAATTGAGGAAGTCCTCCTTCAACGCCATTCACGACGAGATCCTCATCCCGCTCATTTTCGATGGCTATTGCTAAAAATCTTTTTCTTGGGCCCACTGCAACTGAATCTGGCTGCCCTGCCAGAGGAATTTTGCGGATTATCCTGCGTTGCAAAACATCCACCACAGCCAAAAAACCTGAAGGTTGTGTAAAGTCCTGGGAGGTATTTACACCTACCAATGCAAGGTTTCCTGCCACAGAAACCGAGGTGGGTTCCCCCTCAACCGGGAGAGTTCCCAGAGGTTGAGGCTGCCTGGGATTGGTGATGTCCACAAAACCCAGAACCTCTCCCGGACTATCGGTATAGATCAGGGTATTTCCATCTTCTGTCACTTTGATTATTTCGGCAGCCGTTTCCTTATCAGGATCGCTGTTATTCAAATACACTGGAAAGTTGGAAATACGCTGAAAGACCTCGCCTCTTTTAAACAAACTTCCCGGATCTTGATTTTCTGAAGCTGGCAAACTCGTTGGGAACAGCAAGGTAGAGAGAAGCAGCCCCCCCAGCAACATATTTGTAGAAGAAACTTTCATTTGAATTGGACCTCCAGGGTTTTAAAAAAAAAGTATAATTCTTTTAATGGAGGAAATTTAATCGTGCTCTGATTGAATCATATTTGCAAACAATCAGAAATTATCAAAAACCCTGTTAGAATCCGGATTGTCTCTAAAAATCAAACCTTGCAGGTTATTGTCAATTCCTACAAATCAAAGAAACTCCCATCTAAAAACAACGGGTGTTCATTTATAAGTTCATCCAATTCTCCTTGCTATTGTCTGGAAAATTTTTTAGGTTATTCTGTTTGGACAACTTATTTCGAAATCATTCCTTTTCATTCAAACTTTTTTTTTAAAATGGCAAAAAAACTCTGCGCAGGCTTCTTTTCAACTTTCCTCATCCTAAGTGCTTCAAGCGCCGGAGCTGCCCTAAAGACATTAGACCTTGAATCCGAAACATTTGAGGGTCCTCCTGTTTTAAAGGCCAGTGAATACCTGCCTAAGAGTTTGTATAAAAGCCCTTTTCATAAAGTGGAAGAAGATATTCCGACCGCAGGCTTCACCAATAAGTACAGGTTAAAATCCAAATACGGTAATTTCCAGCCACGCGGGAATTTCATGCTGTCCCGGCGGGTGAGTGAAATCCATGCTATTTCCCGCTTGAAAAAAATGGAAGACAGCGATGCCTTTGCCAAAGGGGTGGAAAATGCAGCTGAGGCCCCTTTCTCCATTGCCAAGGAATTCATCAACGATCCCGTGGACACCATCGTGGGGGTTCCCAAGGGAATCTGGCGGTTTATGGAGAACGTTGGGGAGATGACCAAAGGAGGGCGCAGCAAACATGAAGAGGGTATCACCAAGGAACTGATTGGTTTTTCCTCTGCCAAACGAAAACTCGCCTACGACCTGGACGTCGATGTGTATTCCAACAACAAAGTGTTGCAGAAAGAACTTAACAGCGTGGCCTGGAATGCCTATAGCGGCGGATTCATTATTAACGCAGCCATGTTGGCCGGACCAAAATTTCTTACTATCACAAAAAACGCAGACCGGCTGAACAAAATGTTACGTGACAGCTCACCTGAAGACATCCGACGCATCAATCGGGAACGCCTCATGCGTATGAATATGGAACCCTATGTGGCCGAGAGCCTCCTCGACCACCCACAGTACTCTCCGCGCCATGAAACTTTCCTCGCCGGTTCACTTTTCGAAATGAACGGTGTGGATGGTCGGGCGGACTTTGTGGAGCAGGCCGCCAAAGTCAAGTCTGTCGACGCCGCATTGATTTTCCAGAAAATGGCCGAGTTGATGTACGAGTATCACAGCAAGGTGATGGAAATTGAAAGAATCGTCATCATCCGACGCTTTCCTTTGGGTGTGACCCGGGAAGGAAATTTATTCATGCCATTTATCTGCGACTATGAAGTCTGGTCAGAGCAATTGGCAAACCTGGCCACCGAACTGGTCGAACAATACCCTGAAATTGCAGGGACAATTGACGGCATTGAAATGTGGTCCACCGGAAAACTTTCCGACAAAGCCAAGGAAAAGCTAAGCTACATGGGATTTGATATTTATGAAAATGCGTTTGGCAGGATGAAAAACCTGGAACGCGGCACTACCGGAGTCGACACCTGGCACACTCCTTAACTTTTCTTTTTACAGTCCCCTCCCCCAGAAAATTATTTTCCGCTGTGGCTTGACGCCCCAAATTTTCAGTTTTATTTACTAGCAGGAAGCATGAAGAAGAAATACCGCGGGCCCGCAGACCCCTATAAACATGCTCTAAAACTATTTTAATGGAGGTTTGCCATGACACTTGTAACTTATGAACCAAAACATTTTTTGAGCGATTTCTTTGGAAACGAAGGCTTTTTTCCGAAAGGCCTCAAGGACCCGTTTTATGGAAACCCGGCAGGAGACTTAAAGGTCAACGTCAGTGAAGACGAACACGGCTACCACATGTCAGCCGTTGTCCCGGGTTGGAAAGAGGATGAGGTCCATCTGGAAGTTAACGACGACGTCCTGACACTTCGCGGAAACCACGAAGAAAAAACAGAAGAGGACAAATCAGAATTCAAGATGCGTGAATTTGTGCGCCGCAGTTTTGAAAGGAGCTTCCGTCTGGGAGACCATGTCGATCAGGATCAGATCTCCGCCAAGCTGGAGGAAGGCATCCTGAATATACACCTGCCCAAAAAAGAGGAAGTTAAACCAAAAACTCAGCGAATTAAAATCAATTAAAAGCTCTAAACTTGCAGTGTGAAACCGGGTCCTTTTGGGACCCGGTTTTTTATTCGAAAACCTTAAGAGATATTCATCAGGCTCACTCGAAACAGGCTATTCTGGAATAGTGAATAACGGAAACCATCAACACCTGACCGACCGTAGTTTGTTTAAATTTTTCGGGTAGATTGGGGTTTTAGCATTGCCAAGAGATTTCACATTTGTTGTATAATGAGTGAAAGGTGCTCCCCAGATCGAAACTTTCAGGCAGCCCCCTTAGCAAGAGCAAACCCTTGAAACTTATGAAGTTATGGCGAGCTCAACATACAACAATTGAATCCAAAGCAGCCCATTTTTCAAAAGGGCTCTTTGTGCATCAATATCTTTACTTTGAAAAGTTTCCGAAAGGACATCCATGAAATCCCTTGCGCTGATTAACGCCAAAGACATCGAAACCATATTGATGGCGCTCAACGACGCAATCTCCGATATGAATATCGAGCTCAAAAACCCGATCAAGGAATCGAAAAAAAACGAAATCCTGGGTTACAAGGTGAAGTACATGCGGGTGTTTGAAAAACTCAAACAGAACCCCTCCATCTACGCACTTGCAGAACACGAGGTCGATATCGCAGCAGGCGGACTGAACGATTGCATCGAATTACTTGAAGAGAATATGACGGACGATCTGGACGATCAGGAAAAATCTGAAATCGTCTCTTATAAAAACGAATGCCAGCGACTGATCGACATTCTCGCGGGATAACCTGCCTACCTTATAAAGTTCACGTAATACCCGTAGCCGAACATCCAGGACGTGATTCCCAAGCCTGCGACCATACACAGAACCCAGGCCTTCTTACTGTTTCGGTCCATACCCTTCTTGTCCTCATACATTATTGAAGAATGGACCAGCATCCCCATAAAAAATGACAGACCAAAAAAGGCCAGAATGATCACCAGGATCATGGAGGGTGAAAACTCCAATGCATTTGTATCGATACCCAAGGTCTATCCTCACTCTTTCCAGGGTTTGAACCGGGGAGCCTTAAGATTTGTTCCTTGAAGACAAGGTAGTGAACAACCTGATTCAGTGCTCAAAGAAAACCGGATTCCGCGATATCCAGAAACACCAGCAATTCGCTGAAACCCATAAGCAGAATAAAAGAGCCAATCAAACTTACCGTAACCCACACCATAATCTGCAAAAATTCTTTTCGTGTACGAGTTTGCCGGACCCAACTGATCACCAGCGTCAAACCAAGAATCAGAAAAATACAAATCAGGTAATATCGAATTGAAGTCATCTCTCAATTTTACCAGCATTCGGTGACAAAAAAAGAAATTCCTGCAAAAGTAAATTCAATTCGGCTGACTAAATCGAACCTGAACGGGCATGGAAATCAGTTTACCAAAGGACACCTCGTTGGGTTTTCGAAATTGCGGTACACCGATGTCGATTTCAGGCTGCGGTTTTCTCCCATGATCATTGTAAGTTCCAAACCAACGGTCCCAGATAGAAAGATTGAACCCATAATTGGAATCCGTTTCATCACGCTCAACCGAATGATGAATCCGGTGCATGTCAGGCGTTACCAATAAATAACGCAGGGCTCGGTCCAGCCCCAGAGGCAGGGTGATATTCGAATGAGAAAACTGGGCCATACCATTTAAAATCGCTTCAAACACCACAACACCGATGACAGAAGGTCCCAGCAAAAGGACCACCAGCATTTTATAAAGCATTGAAAAAACGATTTCCAAAGGATGAAACCGGAAACCGGAGGAGACATCCAGGTCAAGGTCGGAATGATGCACTATATGGAATCGCCAGAACAACGGTACGGTATGCACCAGCACGTGCTGCCAGTATATGGAAAAATCAAGGACGATAACCGATATAAGAATATTGAGCCCGGCCGGGACATTAAGAATGTTGAGCAGCCCCCACCCTTTTGACTGGGCATAAGCCGCAACCCCTGCCGCGGCGGCACCAAAAATCAGTTTCACCAGCCCCGTATTGAGGAGTGTCAGCCCAAGATTGATAGCCAGACGCCTGGCTTTGGAGTCGACTGTGGGATGGCGTTGAATAAACTGTTCCAGGACGAGCATCAGCAAGAAAACACCGATAAAAATACTCAACCGGATTTGATCCATGCTCATCCAACTGAACTCCTGAATTAATAACCCGGCTCAGGTAACCCTGGAATTCCTCTTGACCTGTATGAGCACGGCTTGAGCCATCAAGGCAATAAACCAGACACCCAGAAAAACCAGCATCCAGAGGAAAAACAGGTTAAACCAGTATTGATTTGGGGAGTAGTCCACCGAGTTGTGGATCATGGCTTTTATACGGCCTTTTTCATTGACGGAGGCTTTCACAAAGGACATAAAAAAAGGATGGTTTTGCTTCTTTGCAAAGGCTTCCAGCTTATCGTGAGGTAATCGCAGGAATTCCATCACGGTGCGTTTGTTCTCTTTAAAATAGAGACGCATTCGCTGAACCTCTTCAGATTCCTGAGGGTTGTTATGGAAATAAAAAAATGCTGCAACAATTGAAACTACGAGCGCCAGCCAGAAACAGATACGACGGCCAAGTTTCTCCCGTTGTTCCTCTTCGACTTCGCTCAATACTTCCTGATGGACTGAATTCTCTGCGTTATCGTTCATAGGCTCATCAATTATAAAGATGGAAAAGTTTACCACATCCTGCATCGAAAATTAATGAAGGTTCCTGCCTGTAAAAAATCAGCTCTCCTCTTGCGCATGCTATAATTTTCGCTTCATATCCTGTTCCCCCTGCATCTGGCTCACCCAACACATGAACTCCCCCAAGGCCCCCAGTTATTTCACCCTGTTGAAAACCAACCCGGGGTTTCGGAACCTGTGGTACGGGCAGGTAGTGTCTGAGCTGGGTGACTGGCTGAACAGCATTGCCATTTACATGCTGGTCATGAAACTTGGAGGAGGCGGGATGGCCATGGCGATCACCATGATGGCCAAACTCATGCCTGTTTTTTTTGTCAGCCCCCTGGCTGGTGTGCTGATTGACCGCATGGACCGGCGAACCATATTGATCGCGAGCGACCTTTTCCGGTTTGTTGTGGTTCTATGTTTTCTGTTTGTTGATGCTCCGGGGGAGCTCTGGCTGCTTTACAGCCTGGTCGTTGTGGAAATCGCACTGGCCGGTTTTTTTGAACCGGCTCGCAGTGCCATGATCCCTTCCCTTACAAAACGCGAAGAACTGGTGACCGCCAATGCCCTCAGTGGTTCCACCTGGTCGGTGATGGTCGCTTTTGGTGCTGCTCTTGGAGGTGTTCTCGTCAGTTGGTTTGGGATCCAGACCGCTTTCATTATTGATGCCTGCACCTTCCTGGTGTCTGCTTTCTTTATCAGCAGAATCCCGAAACCCAAACCTGCCGTTCACCCATCTTCTGAAAGCAAAAAATCCTTTTTCAAAGATATCACCGACGCAGGCCATTATCTCAAGAGCGAACCCGAAATCCTGATTCTTGCATTATTAAAATCCGGATTGGCCCTGGCCGGAGGCATCATGACACTCATCCCCTTTTATGCAGCCCGCATTTACTCCGCTCCCGAAATGATATCCATGGCCATAGGAATAATTTATTCCGGTCGGGGAATCGGAGCTGCCCTCGGCCCCCCCCTCGTCCGTCGCCTGTTTGGGGATAGCACACAGGCCCTCAGAATCGCCATTTCAACCGCCTTTTTTCTGGGGGCGGGAGCCTACCTGCTGTTTTCCCGTTCAGAGTCCCTATTCCTGGCAACGGCATCCATAGGGCTCGCCACATTATTTGGATCCATTGTCTGGGTTTTCAGCTCAGCTCTGATTCATCTGCAAGCCGAAGACAGGTTTCTCGGAAGAATTTTTAGCCTGGAAATGGCACTATTGACACTGGTCATGGGGTTGAGCAATTTTGCGGTAGGAGGATTAATTGAAACGCTGGGCTGGAATCTACAAAGCACGGCACAGGCCATTGCCATTGTTTTTCTTTTGCCTGGTATTGGCTGGGGAAGTTATCTTCTTTTTCTAAAACGGCGATTTAAAAAAGGCGAATGCGTTGGATCTATTTGCCCAGTAGAACCCAGTGACGCCAAAATTCCACCGACATCACTTTAGCGGATGTGTTCGGCATCAAAAGTTTTTGATGAAATGGTCGGACAAGGATTTTCCTATATCAAAATGGCTGGTAATGCTTGCAGCCTCATCCTGCGTCTTTGCCCAATCGTAAGCTTTCTCCACCTGATCGTTCAGACCAATCGCGTGCAAGACACCAACAGAAATATAACTAGTCGCCAGGTCTGTTGAAGTTGAGTATGCAGTAACCAGATCTGACATGAAGTGCATACCTTCATCTGAAAGGGAACGGTACTTTTCAACCAGGGCTACCAGGTTTTGCTCTCCATAAGTATTCCCGTAACCTGATCCAATGACAGGCTCCCGGTAAAGCTCAAGAATCTCTTCTTCCAGTCCATTTGAGTCCTCCGTCATTATTCCTTAAGCTCCTATATTTCAGCAGGTTGCTTGTCTGCTTCCAGCCAGTAGGTTTCAAATTCTTTCCCATAGGAAAGCTTGGTCAAATCGGTCATACGGTCAAGAAACACCTTTCCCTGCAAGTGATCAATCTCATGCTGAAGTACGATGGCGTAAAACCCTTTGGCTTCGATTGTCATGGGTTCTCCAAAGCGATCAAACGCTTCTACTGTCACTTCATCAGGTCGAGTGACCAGCCCACGCAAATCATTCAAACTCAGGCAGCCTTCCCAGAAAGATTGCGGATTTCCACCCAGCCTGGTGATCACGGGATTAACCAGAACGGTCAGAGGAATATCATCCTGATCCGGGTACCGTTCGTTACCCAGATATTCTGCGATGACAATTTGAACAGACTCTCCAACCTGTGGTGCTGCGATCCCAACTCCACCTTCGTGATGCATGGTTTCGATAAGATCGTCTATAAATTCTTGAAGCTCAGCATCGGGTTGACCCTTTAATTTTTCAAGATCAACCGGCCGGGCATGCTGCCTCAAAATTGGGTTGCCCAATCGGGCTATCTCTAATAAAGACATGAATTTAACTCCAGTTTTAAAAACGGGCGTACAAGGCTATTTTAGCATAGTTGCAGCCTGTCACCCGCCCATGAAATCACCTTCCAGTCAAGCTTGAATAAAGCCCCATTGAAAAAGTTTTTGTTTGACATTTAGAGGCCATTTTTTATAATGACCCCGGTTTGCACAATTACTCTGGGAAAGGAGGGATGCCAATTGACTAAGGACGATTTGATCATTGCCGTTACTAAGGCTGTAAAGGATGACTCGGTAAGTAAGCGCCTGGCTGGAGACATTATCGACGCGACGTTTGAAGCTATTGGAAAATCAATTAAGAAGGAAAAACGGTTTGCGTATCCTGGATTTGGTACCTTCACCGTCAGAACAAGAAAAGCCCGCAAAGGCCGGAACCCTCAGACAGGGGAAGAAATCAAAATCAAAGCCAGTAAAACTGTAGGTTTTAAACCAGCGCCCGCACTGAAAAATTCGTTGTAATCGCTTTAGAAAAAAATTAACCGCTTGGGCTTTCAGCCCAGGCGGTTTTTTTTTGCCTGTCAAACTTCTTTTCTAGGGTGAAACCAGTTCCGTCTTCAGCCCGGATTTTTTCAACTCTCCGGCATACCGGAGTGCGTTGTCTTTTTCAAGAAACGCACCAACCAGAATTTGAATCACCGGGTTTGGGAAATTACCGCCACCTGCCGAGAGTCGGTAAGTCGAAATCCCTTTCTTCCTCAATTCCTCTTCTGCAGATTTCGCTTCACTTTCTTTTAAAAACTCCCCCGCCTTCAAAGAAAAGGGAAACCGTTTGGGAGCGGCAAATCGAGCCGACGGAATCTTTCTAACGGCCCGGGTAAGGTCCTCTGCGTTTCCCCAATCCGACAGCCTGCTCACCAGTATGCGATAAATCTTTTTTACCGGAGTCACATACAACGGGGCGATATAAGCATGAAATCCTTGATCCCTCAACCTGTTCAGCACCTTGACCGCCGAGGCCAGGTTCAACTTTGTCGATGCATGCACAACTATCGGATGCGTCAATGATTCCGGCTTCGAAAAATCCGCCTCTGTAACCGGACCATTCTCACTTCCCGATTCCTTCAGCTTGTTAAAAAACTTTTTCACAGCAAAATGCTCGTTCGCGATTTTCCAGACGCCCCCTTCCAACACCCACTCAAGTGTTTTTCGGCCGTAACTTTGCATTCTGTTCGAATCAAACCATTGGTCAAAGCCAACAAAAGCCCAATCCTTATGCAGCACCACAAGAGGCTTTCCGATTTTTAATCGCACCTGTTTGTGTCTTTTAAACATCATCCCTTTGAAACGCTTCCAATAGGCCATCCCCCTAAATTTACCGGCCTTGGCAGGCTGTTCAGAAAATAACGCAAGATGGGATTTCAGATCCTCTTTTTCCCAACTACTTCTCCAGGCTTCAACCCGTTCATGTATCACTCGCTGAAGCTCATTATCCGGAGGAGACGTGAGCAGTTCGGCCAGCATGGGGGGCAGATCCAACTCAGATGCCAGCTTGAGCCTGTCCTTGATCAACTCCCATTCCTGCCAATGGTTTTGTATCGTCCAACGCGCACGATGGGAACTGACTTCCTTCATTTTCGCGTCCAGAGATGTCAGGTTCAACTCCACTCCGGAAGCCAGCCCGTGAATATTCCCTTTGATGAACTTGTCCTGATTGTTCATCCACAGTGCTACAGCCGCTTTTTGCCGTTCAGTCTCTGAAAGTTTCAAATCCGAAACAATGGATTCGAGTGACTCCCCCTTTTTCAAGGGACCGTAGGTTTCCCGCGACAGCACCACGGGTGGCTTCCCTGGCTCCGGGGCTTTTCTGAGCTTTTCAGGAGCAGGTGGTTCCTCTTTTTTTTCCGGAGAGGGAACACGTGCCACTTGCCTTGCAAGCTCTTCTTTGGCCGCAGGCCTTGGCTCTGGTTTTTTCGGGGCCTGGATTACCACCGCTGGAGGAGCTGGCTCGGCAACCGGTGTAGGCAGGGGTTCCAATTCAGGGGTTTCGATTTCCGGTAACTCCCTAACAACTAAAGGAGCCGGGTGGACCGCGACCACGACTGGAGGGGCTTGAGGCCCAGGAGCGGCCTCTTGTTGCTCTTCCTCGGAGGCTTTCCCCGCAGCAACAGCTTCGGGTTCCTCGACTGGTTTCTCCACAGGTGTTTCAATTGGCGTTTCAGGGGTCTCCTCTTCCGGAGTCAGCCCGGCATCAACCACTTCATCAACACTCTCCTCCGGCTTGGGTTCAGGCTCTTCAGGAGGCGCTTGCTTGTCTTTTTCCCGTTCAGCTTTCAAACGCAGGGAAACGCTTTGCTTAAAGTCTACGGAGACCAGGTAGTTTTCCATGATGATATCTCCTGCCTGTTCAGCGCGGATCACCAGATTAAACGAAGGGTGAAACAGGGGAAGAGGAGATAAAACACGCAGAATCTGCAAGCCATCACGATTTTCAATTTTTCCGGGCAACACCAGTTCATCCACAACGCTGGGACGCGGAACCCCCGATTTCAAATAATCTTCCGGAGAGCCAATACTGACTTTAATCGGCTTGTCGGGGTTGGCTTGCAATTCAATCTCTGCATTAAACTTTTCTCCGAAATCACTTACCACCTCCATGGGACCAAGGCTGAATGCATGAACAGAAGAAGCGATCATGAGACTTGCAAAGAGAAAAACAAATACTAGAGACAACCCATTAACACATATTGAAAATTTGCAAAGGCAACTGGCTGGCCTTGAGATTTCTTGCATGTAGGGAGACTCCCTGGAGACAGGGTGATGAGGAGGTAGAGGGGAATCCCGGATTAAAACAATCCCAGGAATTTATCATCATCGTTTTCGATTTTTTTCAGTTCTTCGCTGGCTTTCCTGCGTTCTTCCTGATCTTCTTTAGTCAACCGCTCTTTTTGATCCTGCATGGCTTCTATTTCAAAATCACGGTACATTCCCTTGTTGGCATCTTTTGGTTTTCGTGTGGTCCTCGTAAGCTCTTCCGTGAACCAGTTGCGATCCAGAATATGACAGGTCCGACATTCTGTTGCGTAACGGAACACCTTGCGGTTGTATTTTTGCGGAATCTTGTCGAGGTGCACACCGGGGGAGAATGCTTTATGAATATGGCAGGTCTGGCAATAGTCACTAATCAACCGGTTATTTTCTTCGGAAGTGTATTCACCATCAAATGCCTTGATCACTTTCCAGGAAGTACAACCGCTAACCAGCACTAACGACGTCACCAGCAAAAGTCCCAAATGAACCTTGAGTAAACTTCTAGCGGCCTCAGGGGCATTATTGGCTGGGGTCCGTAGGTTTGGCTGCATTGAGTGGTTCAGAGAATTGTTTTCCAAGAAGCAACAAACGATTCAGGCAGGTCAAACCCCGGCTTCAGGTTTGCGGGTTAGATCGATTGTGAACGAAACTCTTTGTAAAGTCGAAGTACCTTGCTGGAATAACGCGTTGGGCGTTTCCCTTTACGAAGAATACGACCTAGACGGGAGGGACCGTGATTGTAGGCTTCAAGAGCCAGTTTCAAGTCTCCAAACCGTGCGATCAACTTGCTCAGATAATAGGCACCCAAAGCAACATTTTGCTCCGGATCATAAAGGGACAAAGGCTCGTCTCCGGTGGCATCGACTTCGCCAACCAGCCCTCTGGCCGTAGCGGGTCGAATCTGCATCAAACCAAGGGCACCACGTGAAGATTTCGCCCGCTTATTGAATGAGCTTTCAGTTACGATCACAGCCGTCAGAAACAGGGGATCGAACCCATACTTAACCGATTCGTCGAAAATGATCTGTTGAACATTTTCAGGATCCTTGAACCCCGTCTGGTAGCCAGAGATTACTTTCCCAATCCGTTCCTTAACGCCACTTTCATACAGCAGACGGGCCTGCTTTTTTTCCTTTTCAACTTTTGCGACAACTATCTCTTCATATCCAATCACCGCCCGGGCAACTGGCGATACCCCCTGATAAGGCACCCCCTTCCCAACAAATGCAAACGAAACGGCAACAGCCAATAGCGCTGTCATCGAAGTTTTGGCCCGTTCAAGCCCTTTGATTGTTTTTTTAATTCCCGTCATTGGTGTCAGCCTTTGCCACTAATAAAGTGCCTCAGGTTCATCTATCCCAATTAACTGCCATACCAGACACAGATCTATTGTGGCAGCCAGTATAGATTTACAAATTAACCCTGTCTTTTTATCGTGATGCCAACCCTGATGGGCTGGACAAGCTCCCCGGTTATCGGGCTGGAAAAATCCGTTGGAAGCTAATTTTAGAGGGTGTTTATGTCGTAAAGGACAATAAAAGAAACCCACAATTGTGAGTATATCTTGAATACCACCTCCGTGTCAATCAGTCAGGCAGTCTACATTGGCCTCTTGTCATTTACAGGAATAAGAATATAATGAATCTATTTAACGCCTATTTAATTAACAGTTTATGAAATTTTCCTGCCCAGAATGTCACGCCAAATACCAGGTAGATCTGCCTACGGTCGGGGATGAAGGTGTTGAAGTCAAGTGTGCCCGTTGTGAACATACTTTTCATGTATATGAAGAGACTCACAGTACGGTAGCAGCAGGAAGCTCTTCCGAAAAAAGTGGTGACGATTTTTCATCACCTATGGCCCAGCAGGAAGCCGAACCCTCGTCACCGGACGACAACCTGGATGCCTTCCTCGACGATCTAATAGAACAGGAAAACTCCTCTACGAATTCCTCCCCGGAAGACCCGGAACCGACAGCAGCAGACACAAGCCTGGACGGCCTGCTCGATGACTTGCTCACTGAAGACTCTCCAGGTGAAGAAGCCTCTGATCTGGAAGATCAGGAACTGGATCAGATTTGGCAGGATTCTGTAGAGGAAGGTCTGAAAGAAGAAGAGACATACGTTTCCGAAAGCCCACCTGAGGCTGAGAAGGGTTTACCGGCAGAACCCCCTACTCCCCCGGAAGCTGTGGCAAAAGAAACTGCATCTGAAGACGATTTATGGAACGAGGCTTTTGCCGATCAAGCCGCACAGGAATCCAAACAATCCGAGCCCGAGCCCGCAGATCAGGCGACGGAAGTTCCTGATATGGACAACATGTCGGAAGAAGATGCCTGGGCGGCAGCGTTTGCCGACCAGGAAGCCACCGAAACCAAACAGGAAGACAGCACGGAAGGTCCCCCAGCAGAATCAGCAGAAACTGCTGATATGGACAACATGTCGGAAGAAGATGCCTGGGCGGCAGCGTTTGCCGACCAGGAAGCCACCGAAACCAAACAGGAAGACAGCACAGAAGGTCCTCCCCCAGAATCAGCAGAAACTGCTGATATGGACAATATGTCCGAGGAAGATGCCTGGGCGGCAGCGTTTGCCGACCAGGAAGCCACCGAAACCAAACAGGAAGACAGCACGGAAGGTCCCCCAGCAGAATCGGCAGAAACTGCTGATATGGACAATATGTCCGAGGAAGATGCCTGGGCGGCAGCCTTCGCCGATCAGGAAGCTACCGAAACCAAACAGGAAGATGATTCAGGCACTGCTTCGGAAACTGGAGACAGTGAAGAAGAGTCTGAAGAAGATCTTTGGGCCAAGGCTTTCGAAGACCAGGCAGCGGTTGAGGAAACACAGCAATCAGATCCAGCTGAAGAAAAAGCTGAAACTGCTGCAGACACGTCTGAAGAAGACCTCTGGGAACAGGCTTTCCAGGAAACAGGAGGGGCAGATTCCGGGGAAGATGTCGGAGAAACGGCCTCTGCTGCAGGTGACGCAGACGCCTCAGAACCCACTGCCGATAATGCTATGGGTGGGGAAGTTTCTGATGAAGAAATGGAAAAACTGGCCGCCCTTGCTCATGACGAAGCCGACGGCCCCTCCCTGGCCGACGAGGCTCTGGCCAATTACAACGAAGATGATTACGCCGATTTCGACGATGACGAATTTGAAACCGAAACACCTGTAAGAAAAAAAGGCTTTATCCCCCTGCCCTCTGGTAAAACCGGGAAACTTGTTGTTGGAGGTGGAATTATTGCTCTTTTATTGATAGCGGGAAGTGCTTATTTCGCTATCCAGACTTTCGCTCCCCCGGAGTTGGTTGAAGAAGGTCAAATGGCTGAGGCTGAAAGTGAACAAGAGGCCACCGAAGAAACCGCCAATGCTGAAGGGGAAGAAGACGCTGCAGGGGGAGCAGAGAAAGGTCCCTCAGCGGTTGAAGAGGCTCAGAAAGCATTGTTAAATGAAGAAGAGGCAAAACCTGCTGCGGAAGCTTCAACGGAAACCAGCGCTACTGAAGAACCTGCCGGATCCAGTTCGCTCAATGCTGCCTTAACACCCTTTGCAGACATCGTCGAGATGAGCACCATCCTGCCAGTCGCTTTCAGCCCCACGGATATCAAGGTGCTGAGCTTTACCATCCGCCTGGAAATGGACACGCCCGGAACGGCTGATTCCATGCGGGAATCTCTCCCCGTTTATGAAAAGATCATGGTTGCGACTGTTGAGAACTTTCTGAAACGAAAATTCTATAACGATATTCTTTATGTAAAGGAAAAGTTATCGAAAAGGCTGGAGCGAGCGATCAATAAGGGCTTAAAGCAGGGTAAAATCAAAAAAGCCAAGTTCAAGGATTTCCAGATCAGCTGACAACATATTCTGTCTCATCTTCGTCTTCATCTTCTTCAACTTCCGCACCCCATTTCCCCAGTTTTTCTAATTCCACCTTGATCGCGTAAATCAGTTCTTTCAGGCCTCGTCCCTCCAATGAAGAAATAGCCAATAAGTTGGAGTTCAGTTCTTCAAGCTGGGATTTGACCTCGCTCCACCTCGCTTCAGCTTCGGGAGTATCAATCTTGCTCGCAACAAGTATCTGGGGTTTTTCTGCAAGTTCAGGATCGAAGGCCTCAAGCTCTTTCTCCAGGATGTGATAATCCTCGATCGGGTCGCGCTCGTTCATCAAAGAAAAATCCAGAAGATGAACCAGCAAAGCGGTGCGTTCCGTGTGTTTCAGAAAACGATGCCCCAGCCCCTTGCCGTCGTGCGCTCCTTCAATGATCCCGGGGATATCGGCAGCAACAAAAGATCGGAAATCTTCAACCTTCACCACACCCAGTTTTGGGACAAGCGTTGTGAATGGATAATCAGCAATTTCCGGGTGAGCGTTCGAGATTCTGGAAATAAGCGTTGACTTGCCCACGTTTGGAAAGCCAATGATCCCTACATCCGCCAGCAACTTGAGTTCCAGTGTGTACGTGTTTTCTTCGCCCAAATCGCCGGGATCGGCCCGTCTCGGTGCCCGATTGATCGATGACTTGTAATGTTCGTTGCCAAATCCGCCACGTCCCCCATGCGCAATGACGAATTCCTCATACGGCTCTGTTAAGTCGGCAATGATGTTGTCGGTTTCGTAAGGCTTGACAATGGTACCGAGGGGAACCTTCACTTTCAGGTCGGCACCATTTTTACCGGTTTTACTTTTCCCCTGTCCGTGCGAGCCCGCTTCCGCCCTGTAAAGTTGCTGATAGCGTAGATCAAGGAGAGTGGTCAGGTTGGGGTCGGCCACCAGGATAATATCCCCACCGCGTCCACCATTACCGCCGTTGGGGCCGCCTTTGGGGATGTATTTCTCGCGTCGAAAGCTGCAACAGCCATCGCCACCTTTGCCCGCCTGAACTGTGATTTTGACCTGGTCAACAAACATGAAGACGCACCTGTGCCATTAGCAATCTAACAAGGAACACGCAAAAGCACAGAATAACCCTCTAATGGCTGGTAATACAATAGACCAATGGAGGCAAGCGGTCGTGCCCGTGGAAATAATTTATTTGGGGAAAGAATTAACCGGCTACGGGGTAGACGCTAACTTTTTTCTTGGTGCGGGTCATCCATTCAAACTTCACCTTACCAGTGGTCGTGGTGAAGAGGGTGTAGTCGCTGCCCACCGAAACATTTTCACCGGGATGGATGCTGGTGCCACGCTGACGTACAAGAATTTCTCCGGCTTTAACGACTTGCCCGTCATACCGTTTCACTCCCAGGCGTTTGCCAATGCTGTCCCTACCGTTGGAAGTACTACCCTGTCCTTTTTTATGCGCCATGATGAACTCCTGGGTTTTTTACAAGTAACCTGATCTATCCGTAACTGATGGCCAGCTCTCAGAAGACATTACTGTTCTCTGATGCCGATTCAGTTGCCGGATTCTTATTTACTGATTGCCGTGATTTTCAATTTGGTCAACGGCTGTCTATGCCCATTCTTGCGTCGGTATTTTTTACGACGCTTCTTTTTGAAAACGATAATCTTGGGGGCTTTCATCTGGTCCAGCACTTCGGCTGTAACCGCTGCTCCACTCACCAAAGGAGTCCCAACCGCAGGATCGCCTTCGCCACCCACCATCAATACTTCGTTCAGGGTAATGGAATCCCCAACATTCGCTTCAATTTTTTCAACTTGTAACTCGTCACCTTCGGCAACTTTATACTGCTTGCCACCGGTTTTCAAAACCGCGTACATAACGTCTCCTGATCCTCAACTAATCTGATAAAACGGGAATGCCTTGCTGCAGGATGGACCTGAACGAGGAAAATTGTGAAGTGGCATCATACTGAATTTGAAGGCTTGCGTCAACTTTTGAGTTACAATGCCCGAGGTCTTTATCTGAGGGCAATCCTCAGCTGCCCAAGCTCCCTCCCCGGCATCTTGCGGGAACGGGTTTTGAATGGTATAAAAATAACAGGGATTACTATATGTCATTGAAAGACAAGGAGAAATGGGACTCCAAATACAGCACCGAGGACTGCCTCGCGGGTCGTGATCCCTGCGGATGGCTGACCGAAAACCGGGAGGCTCTGACCGGGAAAGGGCGTGTTCTGGACCTCGCTATGGGGGAAGGCCGTAACGCAATTTTTGCGGCACAGCTCGGTTATGAGGTACTCGGGGTCGATATCTCGGAAGTCGGCGCCCGCAAAGCGGAGTCTTTCGCCCAGCAAAAAGGGGTCTCAATTGAGACGCAAGTGGTCGACCTGGACTCCTGGCCGCTCCCGAAAAATACATTCGATCTGGTGATCTGTTTTTATTTTCTCGACCGAAAACTTTTTCCCGCCATCCGCGACAGTTTAAAACCCGGCGGTCTTGTCATTTATGAAACATTCAACAAGGACCATTTGAAATACAGCGGACTGAAACCCGAATGGGTCCTGGACTACGGCGAATTGTTAAAAACCTTTGCCGACTACCGTATCCTCCACTACCGGGAAACCGATGACCATGAAGATGAAAAAGGAACCGCATCTATCCTCGCCAGAAAAACCGAAAAACCTGATGACGATTCAAAATAAAGTTTCTACCGGAAATACTCTGGGAAAAATAATTTACCTGCTTGCAGGAGTCGCCCTCTTTGTTTCGGGCTGCGTGGGAATACCCGACAAGACCCGACAACTCAAGACCAAAGACGTCACACTCGAATACCACGACAAACAGAACGACCGCGATATCGACAGCATCGACCTGCAGCATCCGTTCTCCATTTCGCAGGAAACCGTCGAGACACAGATCATGTCTATCTTCTACGAACACATGGCGCTGGTTTCCGACAAAGAAAACGTGTTCAACAAAGTGCAGCTTCCCAATTTGTCTCGGTTGCTCACCAAGGCGCTCAACCACGCCAAACCGAATCAATTCATTTCATTTGAAGTGAAGGGAGATGGCGGAAACACAACCGGCGACCTGTTTGCCGCAAACGGAAAACTGCACTGGCGACTCAACCGGATCAACGGGGAAGGGTTTACCAGAAAAGCCTGGGCGCGCAACGAACAACGCTGGCGGCTGGCCCCACGACCGGGCCAGAAGTTTTACGTCAAAAAATTATTGATGGAACGCGAAATCCACAACTGGATCATTTCGAGTCTTGACCTGCAAACACCGCGCTCTGCCAAGAGTAAGAAACGCAGAATAAAATCACGCCAAAAACCCTCGACCCAACAGGCCGCCCCTTCAAGGGCACCCGCCTCTACATCGAGAGCGAAGGAACTCGAGCTGGAACGCAAACTCGGCATCCTGAACGGCCTCAAATCCAAGGGCCTCATCGACAACGACGAGTTTGAACGGAGAAGGAAAGCCCTGCTCGATCAGTATTTTTAAATAATAGATACTTACTAAAATCAATATTACGTTTAGAGAATGGCAGGGGATTATCGTTTGTCTGAGTTTATTTCCACTTCTTCTTTTCGCATAATAACCCTCCGAAAAAGAAAGCTCTCACTTCACCCGCAATAAATAAATCCCATCGCGGACGGTGAGGAAGACGTGCTCGACGCGGTCATCACGTTTGACGGTCTCGTTGAAGTTGGCAATCGCGCGGTCCCAGTCGTCGACGGGATGCAGCACCCTGCCGCTCCACAACACATTGTCGACTGCGATCAATCCGCCTTTCCGCATCTTCGGAAGAAGGGCCTGATAATAGTTCAGGTAATTGGCCTTGTCAGCATCGATGAAAGCAAAATCAATCGGACCCGGCACGGTGGAAATTGAGGTCAGGGCCTCCCCCTCCAGCAATTTTATTTTTTTACCGTGCGGACTTTCATCAAAATACTTCTGCGCTACGGCGATGGCATCTGGATCGATTTCACAGGTGAACAGTTCACCATCCTCAGGCAGAGCTTCGGCCATGGAAAGGGATCCGTAACCACTGAAGGTACCGACTTCCACCACCCGACGGGCATTGCTGATCTTCACCAGTAGATTGAGAAAGCGCCCCTCGATCCGACCGGTCAGCATTTGCGGTATATCCAGGGAAGCGTGGGTTTCTTTTTTCAACCGGTTTAGCAATTCGCCTTCGTCTTCGGTGTGATCATGTGCGTATTGTTCGATTTGTTCGTCTATAAAATCCATGAAAGTCTCCTGGTTGAAATATTCAATTTTTTAGTTTTATTCGAGTCCCTGGTGTAACAGAAAAATCACCCTGCTTCGCTTCCCTCTTTTACAAAGAGGGAATATTGTATTAACCCAAAATAAAAGCCCAAGGCGAGATTCGGAGTTTATCCAGAAATTTATTAATCTGCCCGCCCGGCCAGGGCCTGCCAGCAATACCAGGTGGCGATTGATTCATAGGGTCGCCAGTTGGCTCCGATTGCCCGAAGCTTTTTCGCATCCGGTTGGGATTTTAATTTGTAAATTTTCTGCACACCTGCCTTGAGACCCAGGTCGTCGACGGGCAGGACATCGAGTCTGTTCAAGGAAAAGATCAGGAACATTTCGGCTGTCCAGCGACCGATCCCTTTCACCTGGACCAACTGTCCAATGATCTCCTCGTTGTCTGATTTAGAGAATCGCCTTGTTTTGATAAGGCCCTCATCAAAATGACGAGCCAGATCTTTCATATAACTTATTTTTTGTCGGGAAAGCCCGGCTTGCCGCAAGTCTTCATCAGATAAATCCAGAGTCAGTCTGGGGCGGGGTCGCCCCCGGGCAAACAGGGAGCAAAACCTGTTGTAAATGGTTTCTGCGGCTTTGGTGGAAATCTGCTGGGAAACGATCGCCCGCGCCAGAACAATGAAATATTCCTTGTCCGGAGAAAGTCTATGCGGCCCCACCTTCCTGATGATAGCGGCCATTTTGGGATCCTGCCTCTTGAAATGTGCGAGGACCTGTTTTTGACCGGGGAGGACCTGCATGGCGATCAGTCGCAGTGCAGGAATTTAAATCGGGGGAGATCGGGTTGGTCGAGTAAACGCTGTTTGATATCCATCCCTGTCTGCTTGATAAAGTTTTTACCGAGGTCCAGCGTGATCAGGTTTTTCAAATGGCCGCTGTCTAAAATACAATCGACAGCCGAATCATCAAGACCGTTATCTCCCAGATACAGTTTTTCCACCGTGTTCAAAATGGGGGACTGGCAGAGAGCCTGCAGTCCTTCGTTGGTCATGCGCACCCGTTCCAGATAAAGTTCTTTCAGTGAACGCAGGTGCGGTGATGCTGCCAGAGCCTTCACCCCTTCCACACCCAGTGGATTGACCTTGGCATATAAAGTTTCGAGGCCGGCCAGGTTTTTTGAACCCGCAAGGGTTTCCATCGCCTCAGGCCCCAGCCGGTTGTACTGTATAAAAAGGATTTTCAGGTTTCGTAGTGTTTTGGATTCTGCCAGTGCGCTAATGGATTTTACGGTGAGTTTGTTGTGGGCGAGTGACAGGGTATGCAACCGCGCGATGGTCGGGAAACCTGCCAGCAAGACCACCCCATCATCCTCAAACTCATTGGAGTCGAGCCAAAGAGCCTTGACCGTTTTAAGGCGCGGCCAGCCACCCAGCCAAACCATTTCCTCCAGATTGATGTCCTTATCGTTCAGTTCCAGTTTGAATTTGGGTTCCTCACCTGATTCAGCATCGGCAAACATCCGCGACTCGTCCACCACCATCGCTTCGGCATTGTCGACACCCGACTCCACCAGGGTCATGCTGTGGCGCAACAGGCTTTCAAACAGTGGGCTTATTAAATCCATCCCTGCTCCTGAAAATGAAGGCAGATTTCCATACTGGTATTTTCCGGTTTGACATAAGATGTGTCGCAGACAAAATCTGCAGCGGCCTTATATTTTTCTTCACGCTCCGCCATGATCTGCCGCTGTTCATCCTCAAAACTGACACCGTCCAGAAGTGCAGGGCGGTTCCTGTCCCGTCGTAACCGTTCCAGTAAAATGCTGAATTCTGCAGTGAGTAACACGACACGGCCACAGCGTTTGAGCCTGTCCACATTGCGATGGTCGAGAACCACCCCGCCTCCACAATCGAGAACGGCATCTTGTGCTTCATCGCATACTTCCTGAACCACCTCGTATTCCAGTTCACGGAATTTCGGCCATCCATTCCGGGCCACAAATTCAGGAATCACCATTCCCCCTTTTTTTTCAATAATTCGATCCAGGCTGTAAAGCTGACGCTCCAACCGGCGAGCCAGGATCCGACCCACCACCGACTTCCCGGTTCCGCGGTAACCCATAAGAACAATATTCATGGCAAAGAGGGTATAAGAAATTATTCAGGGATGCAATCTTCCCTCCATGATTTCAATAGAAAGGAGAACATTTTTCCGTTACCAATTCATAAAACTGACGACCTTTTGGAACAATTCTTTTATGATATACTCGGATAAAGTTTCAGAAGATCCATTCAAAGGCTCGACCACCTACAGAAAGGGCGCCTGCCGTGAAACCTTCAATAAACAGGACGATCAAACTGTTTTTACTTGGAATCATAATCCTTCTTTCTACAACCACAACGGTAACTGCTTTGGACCGGGACGCTGCGCTCGAACAAAAGTGTCAGGAAAAAAATTCTTTCGCCTGTTTCACCATTGGTGAAAAACTGCGGACGCTGGATAAGAACAACACCGAAGCGCTAAAATATTACGTCAAAGCCTGTGATGGAGGTTGGATGACTGGTTGTACCAATGCCGGTATCCTGAAAACCCTGGAAGGGGAAACCCATGGGGATTATCAAACGAAAATGAAAATTTGGAAACAAGCGGGCAAATATTTCACCAAAGCCTGTGACGCTGAAGAAAACAATGCCTGCTCAAATCTTGGGGTGCTTAAATACAAAGAAGGGCGTACCAGCGCAGCTAAGAAATATTATAAAAAGGCCTGCGACCTTGGAAACAACCTGGCTTGTGGTCTCTACAAGAATCTTGAAAAATAATGGCAAAAAAATCCACGTTCACCGCAAAGGACTGGGAAAAGCTGGTCAACGATGGGACCAATTACGGGGACCTTGGGGACGAGTTCACTCCTAAACAAAAAATCCTCTTCGAAAGCATCAAGGATAAAAAAATCCTGAAAGTCCAGGATGCCTATGCTTTTTCCAAGCAAGGGAAAAAAGAAGAGAATCACGCCACTGAACTCGCTGAACTGATTGCCAGCTTCGAACCTGTCAAAAAAGTCACCAGTTTCATCATCACCCACAATGGGCTGACCCCTGAGGCACTCAAGATCCTGATTGATTCGGACTTCGTAAACGATGTCGAGTATCTACAACTTGGCTCAAATGAACTGGGCGATGAAGGGGTACAACTGATCGCCAGTACTGAAAAATTTAAAAATGTTCACACCCTTAATCTTGAATGCAATGGTGTGGGTCCGGAAGGAGCCAAGGCACTGGCAACTTCTCCCTATCTCAACAAAATAGATTATTTGAGTCTGGTGGATAACCGCGTGGGGGAAGAAGGTGCCTATGCGATTGCCAACTCCGACAACCTGGCCAGTCTGACCTACCTTCACCTTGGTGGGAATCGCATTAAATCAGAAGAAGCCAAGGAAGCTGTCCGCCAGTCAAAAAAACTGGTGAACATGAAAACTCTTAAGATATTTTAGCCCGGCCTTAGCCTCCGGGCACTTCTTCATAACCCGGCCTTAGCAGCTCTGGGCGGGAGTAATTAACATACCCGGCATCTTCACCCATATCTTCACGCAACAGCAGTTTTTCCAGCTTTGGAAGTGACTTGTGTTCGTATAATATTTTCGCCCCCACGTCTTTGAAATAATTTCGACCGATGTACAACGTTTCAAGAGACTTTAAATTCTCTGATTCTCCGAGAGCTTTTGCCCCTTCCTCGTCAATGGCGTTGTTGGTCAACCAGAGAGTTTTGAGGCCGGAAGGAATTTTTGACTTTGCGAAAGCGATCACCCCTTCGTCCCCCAAACGGTTTCCGGACAAATTAAGCGCTTCCAGAGCCGGTAGCCCGCCTTCCTCAAAAAGTGCGCCGCCCCCTTCCTCTCCCACATAGTTTCTTTCAAGATTCAAAAAAGTGAGTTGGGACAATGTCTGGCTCTTTCCCAGAGCGCGGGCCGTCTCCGGTCCGATTTCGTTGTAGCTGAGATTTAGCCACTCGAGCTGGGAGAAGTTTTTCGATCCGGCAATCGCCACACCTGCTGCATCTTTCAACCGATTATCATCCAATGAAAGAGCTTTCAGGTTTTTCATCAGAACGCTGTCGGACTCTGCAATTTCGGCAACCGCTTCTGAAGTAATAAAATTCACAGAAAGATTGAGGTCCAATAATTGGGTAAGGTCTTTGGCTTCGAAGATAGATTTCATTTCTTCCAGAGCAATCTGGTTATCGCTCAGGTCCAGCTTGGTCACCGTTTTCAAATCCGGGAACCCAGTAAGGATAGCCACTTCATCGGCACCGAAGTGACGTCCCGTGAAAGACAAAACCGTGGGATCCTTTTCCAATTGAGCCCTGATTTCACTCTCAAGCTTTTCTTTTTTTTCCTCAAAGTCTGGCTCACTGGATTCGTAAACAGAATCGCCGTCACTACGGATCGCCATTAAACCTCCAAATTGTATTGAAATTGTTGATCGCCCAAATTGAAGCAAAAGTCAGTGTATTTTAGCAAGTCTCCAGGTTTTTCCCAAGCAAGAGCAGACAGGAAAAGTGAATTCAGAGGGTTGGGAAGACATCGGGCCCTCCAGGTCCTTTTGCAGGTCCTGAAGGGGACCCAGTATTCACCCAAACCTTGAGGAGCAACCCCTGTTTCATCCTTCGTTTAGAAAAGTAGCCCCCAGACCTCGAAAACCGCCAGTCCCTTATAAAACAGCGAATAACAACAAGCCCCCAACATTATTAAAAAAAATTAATGGAACGTTAATTCAAAGTTAATGTTGGTTTCTTATATTAGCTACAGGTCATCAGGGAATGACCAACTCTAACCGCCCCATTTGAAAGGAGGGCCTGACCATGACGACATTTAAATCACTGGATATCAGAGGCCTGTCTTTCTTCAACGCTTTCAATATGACAAATGACGCAGTTAATGAAGTAAAGACGGATGGTATTCTGGAAATTATAATCGACAAAAAAAAGAATTTTACCGATGCTTTCCGCGAGTGGGCTAAGGAACGCGGTTACCAGGTATCGGGAGTAGACGAAAACGATGGACTTATCCGGATGTTCATTACCAAAGTAGCCAGACTGAAAAATAAAAAACGCTGATTGTACCAAGGGGCCACCGGTTTTTTCGAAAAGTTTCCCCAGGACCCTCCTCTCCCTGGGAGTCACTGCCCTCCTCAAACGAAAAAGCCGGGGCCTCTTTTTTTATTCCCCGCCACTACAACTGCTCGTTCTCATTTCCGGTTCCGCTCGTAAATCAAACTCAACCCTTCAAGTGTTAAAAAGTCGTCAACTTCTTCGATACTTTCGACTTGTTCCGCGATTACCCCGATCAACCCTCCTGTTCCAATCACCCGCGCCTTGGATTTCATTTCTTTCTGCATTCGGTACACAATACTGTCGATCATCCCAACAAATCCATAGACAGTTCCGGACTGGATACTTTCCATCGTCGACCGACCAATCACGTACTCGGGAACGGCCAGGTCCACTGGAGATAACTTGGCTGTATTTCGAAATAACGCTTCCAGCGAAATTCTAAGACCGGGTGCAATGGCTCCCCCCAAATATTCTCCCTGGGCCGAAACAGCGTCAAATGTTGTTGCCGTTCCAAAGTCAACCAGGATCAAGGGTCCACCATATTTTTCAAAGCCAGCTACCGCGTTAACGATGCGGTCTGCCCCAACCTCTACAGGATTTTTGTACAAAATCGGGATACCGGTTTTAACCCCTGGACCAACAACCAATGCTTTAGTCCCAAAAAATTTGAGGGATAACTCTTCAAACACGGGCACCAGAGGGGGGACGACACAGGACAATATCAGGGCGTCGATGGTCTCAGGGTCCGCAGAATTAAGACGGATAAACTCCTGCACCAGCACCCAATACTCATCTGTCGTCCGGTTTAGTTCCGTGCGGATGCGCCAATGCATCAACAGCTTTTTTTCCCGGAACAGGCCAAAGACAATATTTGTGTTTCCAATGTCAACTGCGAGGAGCATGAGTCAGCCTATCTCGAATCAGTCGAGCTCGAAAGCTTCGGCGTAATTCAATTTGAGGGAGGTATCCTGCTCTTCCTTGAGAAGCAGGCAGCCGCCAACCGAGAGAACATCCAGGTCAGTTCCCATAAAACATCGAAACGCATCTTCAGGAGAACCCACAATGGGTTCGCCTCGCACGTTGAAGCTGGTGTTTACGATGACAGGACATCCGGTGATTTTTTTAAACTCCGAGATGAGGGCGTGATAAGCCGGATTGGTGTCGGCATGCACTGTCTGGATTCGTGCAGAATAGTCGACGTGTGTGACTGCCGGAATATCCGAACGCGGCACATTGAGTTTGTCGATGCCAAACAGTTTTTTCTGTTCATCTGTCATGGCAATGTGCCGTTTTTTCACAACATCGGCAACCAGCAACATATAGGGGCTGTCTTCATCGATATCGAACCAGTCGGAAACATCTTCCCGTAAAACAGAAGGCGCAAATGGACGAAATGATTCTCGAAACTTTACTTTTAGGTTCAAAACCGACTGCATGGAAGCTGATCGTGCATCCCCGAGAATAGAGCGACCGCCAAGAGCACGCGGACCAAACTCCATTCTCCCCTGGAACCAACCGATTGCCTTTTCATTTGCCAGAGCCTGCGCGCATTGTTCGATCATACTATCCTGGTCCAATACGGTAAATTTAGCTCCCACAGATTCCAACCTGCGTTGAATGTCCTCCTGGTCGAATTCCGGCCCAAGGTAGGAACCGCGCATTTGGTCTTTCCCATGAGTCAGTTTACGTGGCTGCTGCTTGAACAAGTGGTGTCCCGCCAGCGCGGCACCCAAGGCTCCTCCGGCATCACCTGCCGCTGGCTGAATCCATATTTTCTCGAAACATTTGTCGCGCAACAACTTTCCATTGGCCACACAATTAAGAGCAACTCCACCTGCCAGACATAAGTTTTTAAGGCCAGTTTCTTTTGCTATGGAGCGCGCCAGTTGCAAGACCAGCTCTTCCGTCGCATGTTGAACAGAAGCGGCGAGGTCCATATGCCTTTGGTCCAAACGATCGGTCTCTGCCTGTCGAGGGGGACCACCGAAAAGGTCGTGAAACTTGTCATTGGTCATGGTAAGGCCGGTGCAATAATTAAAGTATGAAAGGTCCAACCGAAACGACCCGTCATCTTTAATATCCACCAATTGTTCCAGAATTTTTTTCGAATACCTGGGTTCACCATAAGGTGCCAATCCCATCACCTTATATTCACCGCTGTTGACTTTAAAACCTGTGTAGTAGGTGAATGCCGAATAGAGGAGGCCAAGGGAGTGGGGAAAATGAATTTCCTTGATCATTTTAAGGTCGTTCCCTTTTCCATGCCCGAATGAAGTGGTCGCCCATTCGCCAACACCATCCATTGTCAATACGGCTGCCTCCTCAAAGGGAGATGCAAAAAAAGCACTGGCGGCATGACTGAGATGATGCTCAGAAAACAGCAGGCGCTCCTCCACCCCGCTCTCCAGCCCGAGTGTCTTAAGCTCATCAATCAAAAGTTTTTTCTGGAAAAGTTTTTCCTTAAGCCAGACAGGGATGGCTTTTTGAAAAGAAACAAACCCTTTGGGAGCAAAGGCCAGGTAAGTTTCGAGCAGGCGTTCGAACTTCAGGAAGGGTTTGTCATAAAAAACGATATGATCGAGATCAACAGCAGAGAGGCCCCCTTGTTTAAGACAGAACTCTATGGAACGATGCGGAAAACCAGAATCGTGTTTTTTTCTGGTAAACCTCTCTTCCTGGGCTGCAGCTACTATTTCGCCATCCACCAGCAGAGCTGCTGCGCTGTCGTGATAAAACGCTGAAATCCCGAGGATGTGCATGTCGTCCGACTAAAAAAGCGTATAGATGAAGGGGGCTACTGTAGAACCCTGAGTCAAGACAATCAGGCCACCCATAAGAACCATCATAAGAAGAATCGGAAGCAGCCAGAATTTTTTTCTGACACGCATAAACGCCCACAATTCGGAGAAAAAGGACATGGTGACTCCTAAAACTGGTTGGACAGGGTTTCGGGATCCGGCCCTGGTGGATCACGGGGAATCCAGTAACTGTTTGCTTCGGGCTGAAACTTAAGACGCAGCAGGTCTTTCCCTGTAAGGCGCATGAAAAGCCCCATCGGGGTAACCACCACAAAAAAGATGATTCCCATTACAATTGGACTGACAATTTTGCCCATCAAAAGGCCTAATTTCGTCCAAAGCTTGTTCAGAGGAGCTAAAACTGAAGGGTAAACTGCTCCCGACAGGCCAAAAACAGCACTTAAAACGAGGAGCCAGGTTTTCAGGTCCCCAGATTTGTACCAGATAAAAAGAGCAATCGCGAGAAAAATCCCGGAAAACCAAAATCCAAAGGATCTATCGGTAGATGTCTTTATTTGATGTTGGTTGTCTAGCGTCTCGTGTGCCGTCATAGAGGGTGATTATACAATAAATCAATGATCTGGAAAGACGTATTCTTTCCCAGGATAGTCTGACCTTGAATCCTGAAGGATCCCTTGAAAAAGGTTCAAAAAAAACTGGTTAGATTTTGTTCAATTAAAAAACTTGAAATGCTTACTTTGGCACCACCGCACCTGTCAGGGAAAATACCTTTCCCCATTGTACGCCTAATTATCCTTTACCCAAAAAAGCTAATCACATAATTTATTGAAAAAGGCCTATTTAAAACAGACTTACAGGATAACAGCCTAATCAGCCACAGCCTTATAAAGCCCAAACAGGCTAACATCTATACGAAATTTCATATAATCGATCCATATAAGTAAACTATTAATTTTGAAATGTAACTCTTAATGAATTAGCTGGAAAACCCGTTTTCATAAAAAAAACCACCGAACAAGTTCAATACTGTCATAAACCGGGCCAAACACCACAAACACAACTAATTGATTTTATTAGCCTTAGATCAGAAGTCGCCTTTCACACAAAAAAAAATCCGCATAAAGTTTAAATCAGTTATTATAATCAAACCTTTACAAGATGTTTGGACTACTTTCGCACCTTAACCTCCTCTGACTTGTCAGTTTTTTCTTACAGGTTGCTGAAGATGACCCGAATTCGTCTACAACATTTAAAGCCGGGCATGTTAATTAGTGAGGACGCACAAACAAATTTGGGAAAGGTAGTGCTTTCTCGCGGAACGCGATTGGGTCAGGATGATATTCAGACACTAAAGGCCTGGGGTATTCCAGAGGTAGATATCCTGGACCCTGGTTCTGAACCTGCAGGGAGGGGAAACGAACCTCTTTCAAATTCTCCAGAAGTATCAGAAGAAATTATTTCACAAGTTAAAGTTCTGTTTGCAAAAAGCAATATTGATCATCCGGCAATTCAGGAGTTGCAAAGACTGGCAATCCACTCACGGTTACCATAAGAGGATAAATTCCTTTGCAGGTCACACCCGACAGCCTTGTTGAAAATAACCCTAAAATTTCGTCGCTTCCCGAAATTTTTTATTTAATTAATGAAGTTATTTCTGACCCGGATAGTTCTTTCGGCGATGTTGCTCAGGTTATCAGCAACGATACTTCTTTGTCACTTCGCTTACTGAAAATTGTCAACAGTCCCTTTTTTAATTTTCCACAAAAAATAGACACCATCACCCACGCCATTTCAATTGTTGGGACAGAGCAATTACGTGATCTGGCTCTTGCCACATCTGTTCTTACCCGGTTTAATGGAATAAACGATCCCAAGATTGACATGAATTCCTTTTGGCGACACAGTCTGGGTTGTGGGGTTACTGCGCGAGTCCTTGCTCTCCAATGCAGGCAGCCCAACGCTGAACGTTTTTTCCTCATGGGCATGGTTCACGATGTGGGAAGGCTGATCTTGTTTGAAAACCTTTCGGACAAAGCCTCTCAACTATTGAACCGGGAATCCCCAGAGGAGCCAACTCTTGTGGACAGGGAAAAAGACATGCTCGGGTTTCATCATGGTGACATTGGAGGTGCGTTGTGTCGGGCATGGAATTTACCCACTCTTTTGGAACAAGTTATCACCCATCACCACCATCCAGAAAATGCAGAAGATTTTTTTCTTGAAACAGGCCTCCTCCACCTGGCAAACCTCATCACCAAAGCCATGGAGCTTGGCAACAGTGGAGACACGTATGTATCCCCGCTTGATGAAGCAATGTGGAAACGAATCGGTTTGACCCCTGGACACCTTTCCTCAATCTGGAGCCAGGTTTCCCTTCAATTTGAAGAAACCGCTGATGTTATTCTTACAGGCTAAAAACAATGGATAAGCAGGAACAGCTACAACAAGAAACCCCACAAAGTTTAAAATCGCGTCTGGACCACCTGGAAAGAAAGAACCAATGGTACTACTCTGCTCTTGAGTTGGTCGCTTCGCTGGGGGAAATTCATCGTAGTTTTAACCATCTTGAAGATCCGGTCGAAATTTTCAGGGATGCCAGCCCGCTTATTCAACGGGTAGTGCCTTTTGACACCATGGCATTGTATCTGGTCGAGTCGGAACCTCCCAGGTTTGAATCCCAGACATGCGAACCAAAGGAAAACCAGAACGAGGTTCAGGATGCAGTTCACAACTGGATAGAGAACGGCACTTTTGCATGGGCCTTACAGCAGACAAAGCCCATGTGGTTGGAAGAAAAAAAGGGGAATTCCACCTGGTTGCTTCAAGCGCTGGCAACCCGTTCTACAGTGCTGGGCATGATCGTGGCCCGTATTCCAGAGGACCAGCATCGACCGCATCAGGACACCAGCAAAGTTTTGTCTATCATCGCACAACACATCGCCCAGGCCATCGAAAATGCCCTTCTATTCCGTAAAACAAGTAAGCAAAACCAGGAATTGGAAAAGTTGGTAAAAAAAAGAACCCTGGCTCTGGAAACCAAAACAGTAGAACTTGAAGCACAAGTACGTGAAGTCAATGACTTTTCTCACCTTGCTTCCCACGACCTCAGGGAACCTTTACGGAAACTCACATTATTCAGTGATCGGCTCAAGTTACACTTGCAAGCCAATTTGGATGAAAAGACTTCAGACTATCTGGGAATCATGAACCGGGCAGTCAACCGTCTTGAAACCCAGATTGAAGGGTTACTCAATTTATCCCGGGTCACTACACAAGGACGACCTATCCAGAAAATTCAACTCGATCGTTCACTACAATTTGTCATAAATGAACTGGCCATGGAAATTGAGGAATCCGGGGCTCTCATTGAGGTTGACTCACTACCCTCCCTGCATGCAGATCCGATACAAATGCAACAGATGTTTTCAAACCTCTTGCACAATGCAATTAAATATCGTTCACCCGGAAAAACTCCAGAAATCCGGGTTACCGCAGTAAAAAATGAAAACGGCTTCTGGTTGATTGGAATTCACGACAATGGAATCGGGATTGAACCCGAACAGCAGGACAAGATTTTTAAACCTTTTGAAAGGCTTCATGGCCAAAAACAATACGAAGGGGTCGGGATGGGGCTTTCAATCTGCCGAAAAATTGTCGAACGCCATGGCGGCAGTCTTTATGTGGAAAGTGACATCGGAAAAGGCGCTTCGTTTTTTATAAATCTACCCGAATCAGGATAATTACTAACCCATTTGATCCAGACTCTATCCGGATGTTTGAGGCTAATACGCCGCCTCTATAATTATTAGACAGATTTTTTTTATTTAAACTGGCAGTCTGGAAGGTTTTGGAAATTATTATTCCTGGCCAAAAGTTTCATCAATGGTTTTGATGACTTCCTTTTGTAACCCTTTTTCCAAATCGCGTTGCTTTCGGGGGACGAGTGCGCTCCGACCGGGAAACGATAAATTCAGTATTGTTGGTTTAGTTTCCGTTTCAATAGAGTGCTTGGACTTCAACCCATCTTTGGTCAGGGGTTCCATTTCAGCCTTTCTGAAAACCACTATCAAGAACTCCAACCGTCATTTGCATAAGATGTTCCAAGTATAATTCCTGATGGTTTTTTTGGTCGGGTTCAGTAGACAAAATCTGCCTGTTTTGAGGTTTTTTAGGGTTTTGTTTTTGTTTGTGGTCTTTCATGATTGTCTCCATTAACTTTTACATCTGAATCACATCTTTTTCAGCAAAACCTGTACCAAAACCCAGCTCCCAACAAAAAAGAACTCAATTCCTTAATTTACAATAAGATATATCGTATATTTTTTCTTAAAAATATCCTGATTTGCGTCAAAAAAGCGGCTGATTTTACCCATTGAGGGAAAAATTATCCAGATATCATGTTCGAAAATTGACAAACCCAGGTGCTTGTCCTAGATTTGGTTGAACTTTTCCTCTGGAGTTTTATGAATCGTAATCAGGTTGTCGCACAGAAAGACAAACTGGCAGGCAAAGACCTGACAGAGCTTGATCTTAGCGGTCTCGACCTTAGTGCTGGAAATCTTGCGGAAGCGGACCTCACAGGTTGTAAACTTTGCCAGAGTTCATTCCATTCGGCTCAGTTTTACCGATCGCGGCTGCGAAATGCTGACCTTACCGGAGCAAACTTCCATGAGGCCGATCTGACAGAGGCCAATATCAGTCAATCTGACCTCACAGATGCAAATTTCACAAATGCCATACTTGAAGCAGCGGATTTTCGTGAATGCACGCTGCTTCGTACCTGCCTGGACCACTCTGACCAGACAGGTGCATTCTTCACCAAAGCTTACCTTGTGGACGCTTCTTTCAAAGAGGCCGACATGAAAGCTTCTGATCTACGGGAAGCTGAAATGTTTGGAGCTGATCTGGAAGGTGCCGACTTGCGTTACGCCAAAATGTCTGGTGCACGTTTGCAAGAGGCCAATTTAAAAGGAACCGACCTTGGAAACGCCGACTTAACAGGGGCCACATTTGAAAATGCGGTCCTGAAAGATGCAGATCTTTCCAGCGCAGTTCTTGAGCACGCAAACCTCAATAACGCAGACTTAAGTAACGCAAATCTGTTGGGTACCATTGGACTGGAGTGCGTTCAACTGGAAAAGGCCCGGATCACCAGCGAAACCCTCCTCCCTGAAAATCTGGAGGTAGTCTGGGAAAAGGATAACCATGAAGGGAACGCTCATCTCTCCTTCAAATGCAGAGAAATCCAAAAATAACTTCAAAAATGAGGTTTTGCTTAAATTTTTTAGGAATACTTTATATCGAAACTTTTTATTAACTTATAATTTTTTCTTTCATAAAGGCCTGAATCAGCTACACTAATAAGAAATTAAACTTGCGGGTTCCGATAAAGTCCTTGGCAGTTCTCCTTATCCATCATGTGTTTAGAATTGCCCTTCAAAGAACCCTGTAAATCTATTTAGAAATGATTGGAAAACAAAAACTATCGTCTTTACAAGACAACACCAAGTTAGTGATCAATCAGATCACCCTTCTTGCAGAAAAAATTCAGAAATCCAACCTTCTGGATTTACATGGTAATACACCGGAAGAAGAACGAAATCGCGTTGTCAATGAGCTGAGCAACCTGAAAGGGAAAGTTCCCAAAATCCTGGAACGGGTCGAACCCGCAACGGAAGAGCTCCCTCCCCCACAAGAACGATTAAAGATTCTTTCTGAAATTGACTCTATCCTGTTTTCTATCAAACATGGGGTAGAAACCCTTGCCAGGGAACACGACGAATGTAATCTCGACCTGCATAAACAGGAGGTAGTAAAAGCTGTTGAATTGTGCAGGGAAGCTTTTGATTGGATCCTTCCCCAAATCCACAATGAAATGATGTATCTGGAAAAATTTTACGGCGACCCCTTAAATGCACAGAACACCATAATTCCTGAAATTGAATTACTCGTCAACAAGCTGGAAGAACATCAAATTTCTCATGATGATTTTCTTTTGGGCTTCAATATAAATGGCAAGGATCATCCCGGTTTTCGAGAATTAAGAACACGAAACAGAGTGTATTCTGATTTTCAGTTTTACGACCACAGTTTTGAGACCTACAAGGGGGTAAATACCTGCTTCTACGAAATCTGCAAGGCCATGGAATCCCTCTTGAAGGAATGGAAGCTGGAAGACAGCTTCAGTTATTACCTGAAGCGTATTCGGGAAAAGTCGCGACCCATAGCCAAAATGGGGGACATTTTTGATGCTGCCAGCTTTCTGGATCAATTTTACCAGCAGGCTTCCAGAAAGTATTCGTTCACTGAGGAAATGAAGCGAGTCAAACCCCTTATTAAAGAATTCCATGATTACCGGAAGCGTCTGGTGATTTACAATCATGAGGCAATCCAGAAAGCCAAGCTAACGCTTGACAACAAGTATCAAAACAGCCCAGAGCACAAACGCTATTCTCTCATCATGACGCGGGTAGAAACTGGCATTAAAAATCAAATGCTTTCCTTTATTAGTTTAGAAAATATCTTTGAACAGTTAAAAAATGATGATTTTAACATTGTGGTAAATACCGGCGAACCAGCCTCAATTGGAATCTCCATCACTCCACATCATGAAAAGCTATATGGCCGCGGATTGCTTGACCGTGTCAACACTATCTTAAGTGAAATTGATTTCTGGTACCCACCGAAAATGAAAAAGGACATCCTTGAGGAACTATCCATTCCATTACAAAAACTCCAGGATGATGAACTGACAGAACGAAACGAATTTTTTAAACGCATGCAAAACTTTGACCAGGAAGTCGAATCAAAAATTCGCCAATCCTACAGTGAACGTGTGCGCGAAGGCCAGATGATTCTTTCAAGTTTTGAAAAAATATTTTCAGATAAATCCGTACAGTCCAAATTAAAAGATCGTCTGGCCAATCAAAATATATGGAATGAAGTCGCACCAAGAATTGAACACATTAAAACCGAATTGACTGCAGCCAGCAACATTTCGGGTGAAAAAAACAGCGTCCAGAAATTCCCGCATTTAAAAAACGGCCTGGAAGAATTCAACCAATTACTTTATGACCTTTCAATGCAGTTGTTCGTTCTATTTCCTGGAGCAGAGGACCAATGGATAGCCAACATGGCGGGCATCCTGTCCATTTGCAACGACTGTCATGATATTGCAACACTTTGGGCAGCGTTCTCTCATTACCATAAAAAAATTGCGATACCCAATTTCCAGGTCAATGAATCCATGATCATGGAAACATCCAAAAACCCGCTGTGCAAATCCCGTTTTAAGGAGTTGTCAGCCGCCTGACCCCCAATACTGTCGATGCCTCTGAGCACACGAGCACAATCGACTTTTACGCTTTTTGCCGTTACACTTTCCATCGGCACATCCCTTCTTGCTGGAGAGTGGTTTTTAAGGTCTTTCTATCATTTCCCGGATTCTCTCGCCCCCTTCACTCCATTTCGAAACAATCTCCCTGGCTCACATTTCCAACTGGTTCAAAAAGAATTTGATATAACACTGGAATACAATCGCCAGGGATTTCGCGACAGTGACTTTGAAAAAAAACTGGATGCACCCAAAAAATTAATCTTTCTTGGCGATAGTTTTATTCAGGGCTTTGGTGTTGAAGAGGAAAACCGGGCATCCAATCTGGTAGAAACTGAATTAAACAAGAACTCAACGGGTCGCACCGTCTCCGTATTCAACGCCGGACAAATCATGTCAGGCCCTTTCCATTATTTTTTAAACCTGATACGTTTCGGAATTGCTCTAAAACCCGATGTCGTCGTGGTTGGATTGTTTATGGGAAATGATTTTATAGAGGCACACCATCGCCTGATTCCAAATGGTTACAGGGTGAGAGAGCAATACCCTATTTACAGTCGAGAATTGGATGACAAACCTTTTTGGAGAATCTCCTATCTACTGACTCTGGTCCAATCTTTCCTGGACAAAAAAAACCTGATCCAACGCAGAATAAATTCTAATCAGTATTGGAAGTTTTTTTATGGCAAAGAAATCAACCGTGATTTCTTTTTCGAAATGAGTGGGATGGATCACAAAGAATTTGAAAACCATATAAGCACTATTCCTGAATCCACTCTGGATGATTTTTTCTCAGGCCGAATCAATCCAAGCTACCTGACCTCCTCGTTCCTTTCCACCAAAGAAGCAGCCGGTCCATCCTACACAGGCGATGACATTCGAAACGTTTTTAATGCCATCTACGAAATGTATTTCATTTGCAGTCAAAGAAAAATCCCTTTTCTTCTTGTTATTTTCCCCAGCCCTTACCAGGTTTTCCCCCAGGAATACAGCACCCACTTAAAACAAAACTTTGGATACAAAAAGGTACCGGAAAGTTTAAAAGAACTGGACAACATTCATCAGGCATTAATTGAATGGCTGCGCATCGAAGCAATCGATTCGATAGATCTGAAACAAATATTAAACATAGAAGATTATTATCTGTTTGATGGTCACCTGAACTCGAAAGGACAATTCAAGGTGGCCGACCAGATTCTTAACAGAATCCGTCCCTGGGTGGAAGTAAACTAATCTTAATGTTGGTTTTCTAAATACCCAACCAGTTCAATAAGCCACTAGAAGACGCAGGGGAAGAATAATCTCCTTCATCAGTAAACCAAGTACTTATCGTATCCAAAACCCGGACCACACCATCCACCAGATCACCCTGCCAGGTATTTTTCAAATCATTGTCTTTTAGCCAACTTACTCCAGCGTCAAACATAATCCGTAATGGTTCGGAAACAGAAGGATGCTCCTTAACCCATAGCGCCCACCCCGGGCCGTATTTATAATACAACCGCACCAGCCGGGTTCCGGACTCACTTGCCAGCAGAGTATTATCCCGAAATGATCGGAGTACCGTGATTTGGTCTGCCAGTGGGTCCTCATAGACAGCTGTCGCGACAAAACAAGTAATGGATCCGGACATTAAAACAATTTGACGGGATAAGTTTAGAGCTCTTTGCTTATTGGCGGTTGTCCAGCCTTTTGTCAAGGGACCAACAACAACCTGACCAGAGTCTGCATTGTTGATAGTGAATGTGCCGGAGCTGTCTTTTATGACCGCCTGCGAAATATTCTTGGAATTAACTGGCCCTTTCTGGCCTGGGGTATCCATTTCCGGGTACGCAGCTTTTAACTCATCAAAAGATTCATAAGAACGAATCACCTCCAGCAAAAAGGCCACATTCTGTTTTGATGAACCACTCTTCCCGGGCATATTCCCTGTTACCGGGATGGAGTATTTATCTCCGGGAGCAAAGCTTTCCAGCGGATAGGCTTCCTGGCCTCCGGGAGCAATACCAATCATCATAGGCACTTTCATTTTTGTTATTGCTTTTGGGCTGGTATTGCTAAATGAGAGGTTTTTCGCAAACTTTTCTATGATTATTTCGTTTTGTTTTTTAATTCGCTTTCTTGTTTTGGAATCCGCTCCCTTTGGGATTTCCAATGTCTTGGGTTTTGAGTTGGGCTGAAGAAAATATATTTTAAATGCTACTGCAAAAGTCTCTGGCTCCTCGGGTTCCAAATCAGTATCCTGTCCGGCAAGGGTGGATTTATCAATACAAGACTTTCCATCCGGGCTTTCCACACGATCGCTCGGGCAACGGCAGTCATATTGTCGGGTCGTTGGGTCCTCTACGGCAATACTTCCGGACTTTTTCGACTGACAGGTAACGTTTGCCTGCTGTTGATCGGGTTTTTGGTCTTCCTGCTGGGCCTGCATTCCGGCTTCGATTTTTCCAATCGCCTGTTCAATGCGGCCGCGAAATTTATCGCATTTAGTATGACCTCTCGCTTCTTTCAATAGTGCCAGAGCCTGTTCCAGTTGATTATCCTTGAATAACTGGTTGGCCTGAGCGAAGAGAGTTTTTGTTTTTCCCTCATACCGCACCCGCTCAAAATAAAGCGCTTCCAGTTTTGCCCTACGTGGATCACTTCCAAGTGTTTTGATCAATCCTTTGGCATTTTTGAATTCACAGGCAGCAATGGCAACACGAGCTGTGCCAACCAATTTGTCGGGCCCCTCCCGAACCATTGAACGGGCCAGAGCGACACATTTCATGGCATCGGCCCCGGATTGTTGCGCCGCCTCCGAAAAAACTTCACCGGTATCAGCGACAGCCTTTATCCGGGCAACAGATTCCTTTAATGAACTGCCATCCGAACCCGACACCCTTCTGCTGAGTGATTCCAGTTGTGGCTGCAAGACCTGGTGATTTGCCTTCGCACTGGCAAGTCCGTCTTTTAGTGCAAGTAATTGGGCCGCAGCTTTTTCATCGCAGGGCGTCACCTGTTGAGTGGCCGTCACTACTCTTCCAAAAGCCGCATCCAGTCGAGCCAGTTGATCCGTTTCTCCAGAAACACTCCGCCCCTGAGAAAAAAGACTTTCGGCCCGCGCTTTTAATTCAGGTAATTTTTTTCTCGCTTCTGCTGCCTGAACACTCGCTTCTGAGATCCGGCTCAACTGGTTTTCAATGGACGTGAGCGCACCCGCTTTTTCCTGAGCCCTTTGCAAAATCGATTTCAATTTATCCGCTGCACCACCAAGTGCCTGAGCCTTTGCCTCTGCATCAGATGCCATGGTTCGAACACGAGTGTAAGCCTCTCCGGCTTTTCCAGCAGCAGATTTGGCGTTGCGACCCGCTGCTTCCGCTCTTGGGACAAGTTTCGCTGGCTCACCCTGTTTTTTCTGCAAAAGCTCGGCCTGCTCACAAGCAAAGAGGGCCTGGCTTTCAGCTGTTTTTTTATAGTCGATAATGGATTCAGAAATTCCCGACGCATCGCTCGACATTTTTTGTATTTCCACAACGCGCTGATTATGGTTTTCGATTTCCTGTCGGACAGCATTCATTTCCGACTTTAATTTCGGAAAATCTGATTGAAACTGATTTAAATCAGCTTCAACTTCTCCCAAACCGGATAATACCTGGCAGGCCTGACTCAATTGGGAAGAGGCGGTTTCAGCCTGGGTTGCCACCATTTCCAGTTGACCCGCTATATCAGCAATTGAACCACCTTCCTCGGATGGTCCTTCTTTATCTTTATTCTCTTCCTGTTCATCCTCTTCAAACTTGAGTGGAAGGGTGAGACTGAATGATTCTATGAATGGTCTTTCAGTAAGATCAAAGCCCAACTTGTCAGGTTCTATTGGAAACGTTTCACTCCGAACATTTCCCACGCTGGCCGAAACCTTCGCCGAAAGAGCAGATGATTTGGTAACCAGATGGGCTATGAAACGGCCTTTACCATCCGCCTGATTTATTTCACAACCCGGTAATTCCCGCGAATTACTAAACGACAGGTCAATATTAGCTCCCCCGCAATTAGGACAGGAACGTCCTGGTTGCTTTTCGTCCAGCACCCAACCCCTGATTTTAAAAAGAGACAGATGCTCCACCTTGTCAAAAAAACGGGAGTAAGTTTTATAAGCTGCGGTTCTCCTTCCCCCAGTAGACTTCAACTTATTGTGCTGCTCTACGAAGGCGAGTGCATAACTGGTTTTCAGGTCTCGGCGAGATTGCTCGAAAAGACTCATAAAACGCTCGACCTGCTGCCCAGACTCTTTTTCGATCCACCTGTCTACCTTTTCCACTGTGCAAGAGGGCTCTCCATAGGGATCCGCACCTCTGCGCAATGATTTGATCTGTCCACCCAGCGCATTGATGACAAGATTCGCCTCTTCTCTCAGCCCAACAACCCCGGATTTTTTGCTATGGTTTTTTCCACGGGGAGAATCTTTTGGATAAGGAGTGTTATAAACTTCAGCAATGGTCGGGATATCGTTTGATTTTCCTGCATAGGAAGCGAAATTGAGTCGCTCGCCCTCTTTAATCAAACGAATTACTTCATTTAATCCCGCACTCCCTCCCCCTCCGGGATTTCCCTTGATAAACTTTTTACCGTCCCAGAAAAACAACTGATTGTTATTGTGTTTGGGTTCCGTCTGATAAAAAACGTTACTGAACAAACCGTCCAGTTCCAGCGGGCAGGCTTCATATTCCGGGCCGAAGGTCCCAATCAAGGCCTTGTTTTTGGGATCTTTCATGGAATGGGTTTCCCCCCCAATACAAAACCCTTCCCGACCCCGGATCATTTTTTCAAGGGCCAGAACCTTGGCCAGCATTTCCTTGCCGATGTCTCCATAGGCTTTCACGATTTGCCCGAATAAAGACACGATAGGAATATTACTGTCTTCTGCGACTCCGCCAACCAGAGACAACAGGTCCATCATCCCTGCAATTTTCTGGTCGGGGACATCCGTCTGAAACGCACCTGCAATGATGACCACCGCATCTTTTATTTTGTAAGCCTCGTTTAGCCCCTTGATACGCCCTTCGTATTCCTTGAACTTTCTTAAATAATCACCACTGAACCCGTATTTCTCCAGAGCATCGCTGATATTTGTATCCCCCGCTTCGATTTCCTGCTGCATTTTGGTGAAACGGTCAAACTTATCCTTTGCCCCTTTCATTAAACCTTGTAGTCCGGTAATAATCTCCATAGAAGCACCGGACATATAGTCATTGAACAAACGGGCCAGAGGTTTGGCTTTTGCTTCCAGATAAGCGTGAACATAAGTTTGTATTTCGTTCTCGGGTTTAGCCAGCCATTCCAGAGCCTTGTCCATGGCCGCCGGAGAATTCGGCGCGAATTTGGCCTGCTCTTCCGGTGGGAGGTAGTCGTAAATTTTCAGTGCTACAAATTGCAGAAAGTAAACATAGACATCCCGCTTGACCGACTCAACACCGGCATTGAATTGTTTTTCAGCAGCACTGTATCCAGAGATGTCCTTCAATCGAGATTGCGCAGCACCTTCAAGATCGGCTCGCATCTTCTGGCATGCCGCAAGAAAAAAGGAATTGCCGCTTAAGCTGACGCCTTTCAGGGTGAATTTTCTTCCCTGCGCTTTAGCCGGCAGGTACTTTAAAATTTCTTTACAAGGATCTTTGGTTGAAAGAGTGATAACCAGTGTTCGCTCAGCAAGAACTATATTTTCTTCTGGAAATTGATTTAACCGATGGAAGGCCCCGGAAGGAATATTATTTGGCCCGGAATTCGACAAAGCACCAATTGAGGGGGAAAAGAGCAAAAGAATGCCACAAAAAGACAAAACCAGAATCGCAAGAACTTTTGAGAAGGAAGAGTTTCTAGAGATATTTTGGATGGAAAATTTTTCGGATCGCATCGAACCCCCTGGAAATATTTTTGCCCTTGAAGGGAACTATAGCGAACTCGGGAGGGGTTGTAAAATCTCAGATACTAACGGCAGGAAGTCCCGATATACCGGCTTTTCAAGACACAAACTTTTATTTCAATTATGAGAAATCAATTGGCAATTGTGACCCGATTGCGCCCTTTTTCCTTCGACCCATATAATGCCTGATCCACTTTTTCCAAAACATCTTCCAGGGTTTCACCCTCTTTAGTACAAGCCACGCCCAAACTCATGGTAACCATCAACTTCTTGCTTTTTTCGATGTAATAATCCTTTTCCAGTCTTTTTCGAATATTTTCGGCAATTTTTGCAGCTGATTCAAATTCCATCCCTGGCAAAAAGATCAAAAACTCTTCCCCACCATACCTGTATATTTTCCCTTTTGTCTCCAAAGCTTCACGCAGGGTATCGGCCACAAATTTTAAAACCATATCGCCTGTTTGATGGCCGTGGATGTCGTTAAACTTTTTAAATTCGTCAATATCTCCCATAATGATATTCAAGTTATTGGTATTTGATATTCCGTCCGGAAACCAGTCGCTAACCTGAACCTCAAAAGCATGTCGATTATAAAGCCGAGTCAATTGGTCGGTAAAACCCAGGCTTTCCGTCTCCTGCAATTTTTTTGCGAGACTCTCGGTTTTTTCCCGATACATTTCAAGCTCTTCTTCCATTCGACCGGTTTCTTCTTTTATTTTGGACAACCCCTTTATGATTTTCCCTTTGACAACCTCCAGGTCGCTTATAGATTCCAGTGTTGCAAATTCATCAATCACACCCCCCATTTCCTTGTTGATCCCACCCGAGGAACTTGACATACGACCAATCACATTTTCAAGGTCAGAAAAAAATGATTTCACCTGACTTCTTTCAAAGTTTTTAGCATCATCCTCCAGGTTCACTTTTTCAAAATAATGTTGGATTTCCTGAGCGAGCCCGACAGCCGGTTTTGGACGAGCCGCTTTTTTCAGAACTTTTAACAATTCCTGGATTTTTTTCTGCAAAGGGTCCGTGGAAGGCAGCCAGGCACTCATCCCACGGCAAAAAGAAAGAAGGATGGAAGCAATCCGCTCATTAAACTCTGAACGTTGATTATTTACGGCTGGTTTTGATTCGGGTTTTTTAAATATCATCTTCCCCTCAGATAATGTAAGAAAAACGGACACATCCTATCTAAAGAAGCTATGATAGCGGAGACAAAGCACAAAGCAAGGCCCGACAACGCAATATTGAATATCGGAAAAGCTCTGAGGCCAAACCGCTTATTCCGAATTTTTTAAAAAATTAATGAACTCGGTCACATCATTAATCCAGGAAATAAAATCCTGCACTCATTGCCAGGAACACCTGCCCCTGCCGCCTAACCCTGTAGTTTCCTTTTCCAGAGAATCCAGAATCCTGGTGGTCGGCCAGGCACCGGGGATAAAAGTCCACGAGACTTCCATACCGTGGAACGACCCTAGCGGAGATCGACTGCGTCAATGGTTGGATGTTTCACGGGAAGAGTTTTATAATCCGAAATTGTTTGCCATTGTTCCAATGGGATTCTGCTATCCGGGTAAAGGCAAGTCCGGGGATCTCCCCCCTCGTCCCGAATGTGCAGAACTCTGGAACGAACCGATTCTCAAACTTTTAAAAAACATACAGTTGACGCTGCTTGTCGGGCAATACGCCCAAAACTTTTACTTAAATGATTCAAAGAAAAAAACACTCACACTCACCATCCAGCATTTCAAAGAATACCTGCCGGATTATTTTGTACTTCCGCACCCTTCACCAAGGAACAATATCTGGCTAAAGAAGAACCCCTGGTTTGAAAAGGAAACACTCCCAAAACTGAAGCGGGAATTAAAGAGAGCTTTGAAACATTAACTAACAGGTTTCCAGAAAACGGGTGCAGGTCTCATGTCAAAAAAGCATTTCTTCTGTTTTGGGCTGGGCTATACGGGAACAGCCCTCTGCGAATTGTTACTGAAAGAAGGCTGGAGCGTTTCAGGAACCTGCCGTACAAAAATAGAACAATCCGCCCTGAACTCCCTGGGATTCAATACCTGCCTTTTTGATGGTGCCTCTTCCGAAACAAAACTACTGGAATCCCTTGCCAGTGCAAGCCACCTTTTGTCCACCGTCCCCCCGGGAGAATCTGGCGATCCGATCCTCCCTTTTTTAGAAAAGCACCTCAAAAACACAGGTGGATTTTCCTGGGTGGGTTACCTCTCGACAACAGGGGTTTACGGCCATCGTGACGGTAGTTGGGTGAATGAAGACAGCGAAACCAATCCACAAAGTGTCCGAGGGCTAAAACGACTGGCTGCCGAACAAGCCTGGACAAATCTTTCAAAACAATATTCCTTGCCGCTTCATATCTTCAGATTGTCCGCAATTTATGGTCCGGGACGAAATTCTCTTTTACGCGTTCTTGATGGGAAAGCCCGGAGGATTGATCGGCCCGGTCTGTTTTTCTCAAGAATACACCTCACCGACCTTATCCAGGTCATCCGAGCTTCAATTGAAGCCTCCAATCCAGGCCGCATCTACAATGTTGGAGATGACCTGCCGACACCACCAGAAGAAGTGATCCGCTTTGCATGCGAACTTTTAAACATCGAACCTCCTCCCCTGGTTCCCCTGGAAAAATGTGAAATGTCAGATCTGGCAAAAAGTTTTTACCAGGACAGTAAGCGGGTTTCCAATTCGCGAATAAAAAAAGAACTTGGTGTTCATTTAATATATCCGGATTTTAAATCGGGACTGACAGCGTTATTTAAAAATTTGAATGCGAACAGACGGTCATTTCCAAGGCAGGGCGGCAAGAAAGTTCCAGACAAAGGAAGCGGCAATTAACAATACCGCGATCACCGCTGCATACACACTGATCACATCCTTTTTTTGTTTTTCAGTCAGAGGTGCGTCGATCTCATCATCTTCCGGGTTTTTCGATCCCATTTTTCAATCCTGTCGGTTCTGGTTTTGACCCGCCGGGAGCGGGGATTTGGTACACTATTATAAAATAAACTTGTGCTCTTCCCAGCTTTACTTTTAGTTTAACAAAACACTTATGGATAACATTCTCACATCCTGGCATGACCCTGTTCTGGTCACCCTATCCTATGTAATCGCTGTCCTCGGGGCTTTCGTTGCACTGACCCTCATACTGCGTTACCGGCAATGCCCGGAAGAAAAACGGTGCAAGCGGTTGCTGGCCGGCGCCAGTGTCAGCATGGGAGGTGGGATCTGGTCGATGCATTTTATCGGCCTGATGGCCATGAACCTCCCGGTCAATGTCACCTACCGGTTTGTCCCTACAGTTTTATCTCTCATAATCGCCATCGCCGTGACTTTTTATGGGTTTCGACGCATTGTCCAGGAAGGGGTTTGCGGCAGCATACTGTCCCAGTCCGGGTTTCTCATGGGTATGGGAATCATCCTCATGCACTACCTGGGTATGTTTGCCCTTGAGTTTCCCGGAAAAATTATCTGGAATCCGGCACTGGTCCTTACATCAGTTGTCATTGCAATAACAACAGCCAACGCCGCGTTGTGGATATTCCTGAAAATGGAACCGGGGGAATCTGTCCGACAGAACTGCAAAAAAATATCAGCAGCCATGATCATGGGACTGGCCGTCTGTGGCATGCACTACACGGGAATGGCTGCCGCGGACCTGGTACCTCTGGATCACATTCCTTTTCATGGGAAATTCACCATGGAATCGAACCTGATGGCATACAGTACAGTTGGAATGATCGTTTTTATTCTGGCTCTCGCACTGATCACTTCAAGCGCAGTCGAACACATGGGCAGCCGACAGCGCCTTGCGGTATTGATCCTCATAATGTCGGGAGTCGTAATCAGCGTTACCGTGTTTTCCATATATTTTCTTTACCAGACCGGATTTATTCAACAACGCCAAAGGATGATCGAAATAGTCAAAAGCCAGGCCCGGCTGGTGGAAGCAATAGGACGGTTTAATAAAAGAATCGATCCGGCTGCACTGCCTCAGGGAGCTTATCAAGCCACTCTAAGCCAGATTCGCGATGCCCAGAAAAACTACCCGGGATTCGGAGAAACAGGAGAGTTCGCCCTTGCCCGCAAAGAAAATGGCAAAATAAAATTCATGCTCCATCAACGTTATAATCAAAGCAACAGCATGCCTGTTATTGAAATGCAATCTGCTGAAGCGATTCCCATGAAGCGGGCTCTGATGGGAAAGTCAGGTGTCATGACTGGCAACGATTACCGTGGTGTCAAGGTGTTGGCTGCATTCGAACCAGTGCCGGAACTGGCCCTCGGGCTGGTTGTTAAAATGGATGTCGAAGAATTACGGGCACCTTATATTAAGGCGGCACTTCTCACCAGTGGCCTGGGTGCAGTCGCCATCGCTCTCGGTGCCTGGTTGTTCTTCGGAATCAGCAATCCAATGATCACACGCCTGGAAAAAGAAATTAAAGACAGGGAGTCCGCACAAAAAGATCTGGCCAAGAGCAAGGAAGATCTGTCCAAAGCCCAGGAAGTCGCCCAATTAGGCAATTGGGTTTGGGAAATGAAAACAGACGAAGTCCGCTGGTCGGACCAAACCTATCGCATCATGGGTTATAAACCGGGGGATTTTGAAACCCCCGCAGGACAATTCGAAAAAGCCGTTCACCCTTCCGACTGGGAAGAGGTAGACCACATCATCGAAGAATGCGTTGCCACAGGCAAACCGCTGGAAATGGAACATCGAATCGTTTGGCCTGATGGAACCATCCGATATGTTTTAGGAAAGGGTGAAGCCATTTTGGATGAAACCGGCACACCCATTAAATTGGTAGGAACTATACAGGACATCACGGAACGAAAAAAAATCCAGGAGGAAGTCCAGCAACTCACCCTGGAAAAGGAAAAAATTGAAAACGAACTCGAAGTGGCCAAACTGGTACAGGAAGGCTTTCTACCAGAAAAACCGCCTTCCCCGCCCGGGGTGTTGTTTGCAGCACAAAGTGTTCCTGCAAAGTTTGTCGGTGGAGATTTCTATGACTTCATCGATCTTGGCGAAGAACGACTGGGACTGGTACTTGGGGATGTTTCCGGGAAAGGGGTTTCGGCAGCTTTGTTCATGGCGCAATTATTGAGCGATCTACGCAACGTATCCCAACTTGAAACAGACCCGTCCCGTATCATGTCCAAAGTCAATGATCTTCAATGTCGCCGCTCGCGGAGAGGCATGTTTGCCACGGCGGTTTATCTCATGCTGGATTTAAAACGAAACTCAGTAAGCGCCTCCAATGCAGGGCACCCCCCCGTGTTTGTCCGATCGGGCAAAGATGGTAGCCTCCGACAGGAAGCTAAAGAAGGCGGCATTCCCCTCGGCATCATGCCATCCACCGATTACAAACGCATGGACTTTGATCTTGAGGCTGGCGATCAGGTATTAACGTTTACGGATGGAGCAAACGAGGCCATCAACCCGGAACGGGAACCCTTCGGACTGGACCGGCTCGAAACCATATTCAAGGCCCACACCGGCACACCGGAAGAACTGATAATAAAAATCCAGAGCGCTATCACTCAATTCCGACACCCGCAAGATCCTTCAGACGACCTCACTCTGATGGCCTTCAAGATTTTATAATTTTCTGATTGAACAAGCTTAAACCAAATCCCCGGGATAATTTTTACTGGACCGTTGCCGATCCACCTCAGCTAAAAATTGTTTTACCGTATCAACACTCGAAATATTTTTGAACGGAGCCACCATTCCGACAATGCAGCATGACAAGGTAAAAGGATCGTCTCTGCCACTCAGGATGACCATGCTGTTCACGTAGTCCTCCTTGAACCAGGGAAGGTTGTTCACATCTATAGGCAGAGGAACATTTTCAATATAAACAGGCAAACCATACTTCTCTGAAAGATATTCCTTCAATTCTTCAACTTCTTCTGATTCAAGAAGATTATTTGTCCGCTGCTGAAGCCACCGTAGATAACCGGGATCGTGATTCTCCTCCGCTGATCTTCTTAATTCCTCAAAGTTTTTAATGAATTTATTGCAAGGCAGGTTGTGATCGCGCAAATAGCACACCCAATCGATCCGGATGTCTTCTTCTTCATGCGGGAGGGTCAACCGCGAAGAAGGAATCAGCGAATAAGCTTTGTATAGGACCATATTGATTTACTTTTCCAAATTAAAAAACCATTCTATCCGGACAATGCTCAAATCTCCGGAAGAAAATGGTTTCTGCCCCCTCAAAATGAAACCCGTTGTTTAACCGACAACAAACCGGAATCAATTAATTTCCCAACAAAAATGACCGATAAATACTGTAACACCAATTGAGCCGGAGGCGATCATGAGCCTGAATTTGAAAGCCATGTTTTCAGGGTTTCTTAAACAAGCAAAAGAGCAGTATTCCGAAACCGGAAATACTGAAGCTTCGCAATCCCAATTGAATATCAGCGGAGATGAAGAAGTATTGACCGAGGAAATACCCTACAAACTGGAGCCAAGCCTGGCTGAAGTCGAGCAATACCTGGGACGCATCCGCCGCAACGGCTTGTAGGCCTGCAAGTTCGACTAAATATCTCCGATGCCATCCTCTTCAAACAGGGATTGCATGGTTTCGGCATCGGACTGCTCCGTTGCCTGCTGGTCCGCCCTGTTGAGGAAATCGTTGACCGTCCTTAAATGTTCTTCAGTGATATTGCAAAACGACACTCTTTGCATCACGGTTTCCTTTTCGAAGTGATTTAATAGCTTGCCCAGGGCTCCCATCAGGAACGGAGAAAAAACCAGTTCTACCCCGCTGAAATCAAGATCCACCGACCGCTTTTCTATCAACTCCGTAAATAGTTGCTCGTATACTTTTTGCCCGTCGTCAAGACCTGCACAACGCGGCCCGCACAATTCGCTCAATTTTATTCGCATAATGACTGATTACTCGCTTTTAAATGTCTGTGACTATAGAGTTTCGCGTATGATTTGGTTACAATCCTTTTTCAAAAATCACCCTTCTACGAGAATTGGATTTCCATGCCATCACCGCCAACCCCCCGCCAGAAAGAAAACGCCGAAAAACTTCGTGGATTCTGTATCTGGTTTTTTTACGTGTTCATAGTGGGCGGCGGAATCCTGTACCATTTTATTCTATTTCCCGCCTTTGACTAAAAAGAAATCCAATTATCTCAATAAATGGCCTCTGGCTGGATGCACAATCTGAAAATCTGGATCGCCACCCTCCTTACAGTCGCTCGCGATGACGGGCTTTTGGCCATAGCTCCGATTAGATTAAGATGACCTATTTGGGGGTTATCAAAGGTCCCCTTAAATACAAAGGGGAAATTTATCTTCACCTAAATCCGAAGTTCCAAGGCGAGATTCCAAGGCGAGATTCCAAGGCGAGATTCTTCTTCGCCTAACGGCTCATCAGAATGACATGCAATGGCTTTTTGCTTCGTACTGACTTGTCGATGGAGGCCTTCAGAATGACGTACTGAAATTCATTGAATTTTTAAATTTCCGGCTTCTTGACTCCGGAATTTTTAAACCCAGCAAATGTCCTACTGCCATTCTGAACGAAGTGAAACGGAGTGAAACGGAGTGAAGAATCTCGCCTTGGATTTTGGTTTTAAAGCTACGCTCTTTTCCCCTTTTCAGGAAGAGCTTCGAAAAAAGGTTCTCGTCGCCCGTACGGCTAGCACCCGCCTGCGGAAGACCCAATTTTCTTGAAATTGGCGGGATAGCATAAACACCCGAAAAAGAATCCCTTCAGGCTTTTGACACCTATCCCCTCCCCTCATATAATCAATTGATATGAAACGTGTTGTCAGGTTAGCAGGCAATAGAAGGAAAGGTGTAATCCGTTCCGAGAATAGACCTCTGCAAAAGTGCTTTTTAATGAATGGAAACAAGAACGCCCCACTTCGACGGACTCAGTGTGACAGATTAAAACAACAGCATGTCATTCTAAGACCTTTCGTTTCGCGCAGGACAGGTTCCGCGAAGAATCTCCCATTTGCTTTTGATTTTCGGGGTTATGCAAAGGTCTCCTCCGAAAAAGGGTTCACCCTGATCGAAATCCTCAGCACCATTCTGCTATTGGGAATCCTTGCGGCAGTGGCGCTACCCCAGATCACAACGGATACGATAGATATCAATTCGGCAGGACAGATCGTGCGGTCCGATCTTCGTTTTTTGCAGCGGTTGGCGATGGGCCAGAACACAGGAACTCTCAACATTACATTTACTCTTGGAGCCAATACTTACAACACGTTTGATGCCGGCGGGAATGGGGTGACCCGGACACTGCCCCAAAATATAACGATCTCATCGCCAACAAAAAACCTGGGCTATAACCGTTTTGGAGAACCTGCCTTTGGAACGCCAACAGATTTTGTGCGAATCACCAATGGAACACAAACAATAGAAATCACGATTCAACAATTTACCGGCATGATCACTGTTGCCAGTCTGTAAAAGAATTTACAAATGAAAAGACACGGGAATGGGATAAAAAATACTGAAAGCGGTTTCAGCCTGATCGAGATTATCATGTCGATTGTGCTGATCGGCATCGCGGTTCCCACCTTCAGCAATTATTTCAGCGGACTGGATGACAGCAAGGAACCCGAATACTTTACTGAAGCTGTATTTCTCGCAACCCGGCAGATGCAGGGGATCAAAAATGAAACCCTGGCAAGGTTCCCCAATGCTGCCAACTTCCCAACATGTGCCGGATTCCAGTCTTCCCAAACGGTTGGAGCCAACTTTAATATCGATTGCACTACTCCCCCCTATGACCAATATGAATTCAGTTGGCTGGTTGAAGATGTGGGCGCAGGAACTCCCAATACTGGGGGATCAGGTACATTCGGCAAAAAAATCACCTTAACGGTTACCAGGAAAGCAGGCGGTATGACTCCTTTTCAACTGGTCAACTTGTTCTGAATAAATATTTATGATGACAACACCAGAACATCCAGGAGGAATAATCACCAAAAGACAAAACGTATTTTCGTCTAAAGGTGCAATCTCCCAAGCCGGGTTCACTCTGCTCGAAATTATTGTTTCCATTTTATTAATTGGAATCATCGGGGTGGTAACCCTCAGCTTCCTCACCAACCTGATACAAACCAACCAGGATGCCTCGGGCCAACTGGAGGTGGTGGAAGATGTCAACACGGCGCTGGATTTCATGGCGCGGGAGCTCCGGCAGGTCGACGAGTTTTCCTGGCCCATCCGCTGCGGCAACCCGGCAGTTTCTTGTGTTCCAGGTACGGTGTACACACGAATCCTGTTTTCCAAAGATGTGGAAATGCCTCTGGACCCGGCACGACGCGATACCAATACCGACGATATTATTTACAACTTGAATGGGACGACACTGGAAAGAATCAGCAATGGCATCACCACCACACTGGCCACAAACGTAAACAGTTTTTCAATCAGGGAAACCCCCTTACCTTTAGACCCGGGAACACCTAACGGATTGTTTGAAATTACGTTGCAAGTCACACGTCCCTCACTCGACCCCGGAACCAGTTATGATTTTACCGGTGTCACCGCGGCTCAAATCAGAAACCGCTGGCCATTAATGAGCGTTGCTTTTGTGGTGAATAACCCTGGCAATTTGCATGCTCAAAGGGAGGTGGGCTATAACAACCACCTGGCCAATGTACTGGGACACAATGTTTCGTTATTTAATGATAACGATCAAACATGGACACCCACAAATTTTGATGTAGTGGTTTTATCAGGGAGCGGAGGAGCTTCGGCTGACTCCTGGTTATCTGGTATTTCTGTGCCCATCCTCACTCTGTATGCGCAGGATTACAACGAGTTCAGCCTGGGAACGAATCGAGACACCAATGGGCAGGAAGTATTGGGAACAGTGCAGATAGCAAATCACTTCATTACCCGGGTCTTTGGCCTGGGTAATTTTGCTTTTGATGATGGTGTGGCTATCAATCAGCCAGATAGAGGATACATAACGGGTTTCTCTAATCAGGTGACCAGTTTAATTTCGTACGCCATTGCGGGTCGTTCCAAACTCCTGGTGGTCCAGAGTGGAGGCACTCTTGTCAATGGCAGCCCGGCCCCGGCAAGGCGGGCATTTTTGGGAATGCGTCACTACACGGAAGGTGGCCGGGTTCTCAATCGAAATGGCCTAAAACTTTTCAACCGCACACTGGCCTGGGCTGCAGGACTGGATTAATGATGACACTACACCGCCAAATAAAAAACGAATCAGGTGTCGCCACTCTCCTCATGGTGATTGCGGGCATCCTTATCGTGGGCCTGGTCGGAATGAATTTCGTTATCGAGCAACAGAACAAACACCAGGGCTCGGCGGTAACAGTCAACGCTGAGCAGGCCCAGGCCAATGCCGAAGCCGGTTTCCGTTACGCCACGAAATGCCTGCAGGGCAATGATCCCCAGTGCCGGTGCAACACCGATGTCGGAGCCAACGGTTGCCAAAGCTGGATCAATATGCAGAACTTCGCTCCAATAAACCTTGGACGGGGTAACTTCCAGGTTTCTTTCAGCAACCTGGAACAATGCTCCATTGGAATCACGTCGACTGGCACTGTCAATAACACCCAGCGAACCGTCAGCGACATTCTGACTCGAAACGCTATCGGCGGCGCGGTACAGGCCGTAATCGTCACCAATTCACAATCGGTTCTAGGCCCCACCATTCCACCAATTGCAGTTTTAAACTATCAATCGAATGATAATTCTACACGTACAAATACGATTACCTTTCCAAACTATACAACTCCCGTTGGGTCAAATCTGGTTCTGGTAGTTAGCGCAGGGGGGGAAGAACGACACAATGCTCAATCTGTTCCTTCAGGAATCACTTTTGCGGGTCAGCCAATGACACTTGCTGCCAGCGGTTTTTCGAGCGGAGGAGGAGAAGATCCCGGCGTCGGAATGTTTTACCTCCCGGTAGCATCAGGGGTAACGGGAGACGTAGTTGCGACCTTTAATGACACAACAGACACACAAATGATAGGGATCGCCACATTATCCAATGCCATTTCACCGCCAGAAGCTGTTGTGTTTTTTAATGATGATGATGACCCCGTTTCTCAAATCAGAACAGATATAACAACCCAAACCACGAACGCCATGATTATGTCCGCAGCACATTATAAGGACGACAATAATTTGCAGGCTATAGGAACTGACCACGTTGAATTATCTGGGAACGACAATCCATCCAATAGCTCGGAGGGTGCCATGGGTTACCTACCTGCAACTACGGCTACTACTTATACGAATATTGGATATCAACGACAAGGAGGATCAAACGACGAAATGGCATTGGTCCTGGCTGCCTTTGGTCATGCCAACCGCACCATTTCAATGAACTACACCGTTCCTGCCGGTGGTAATCAGATTTTAGTGGTGGTCGCTGGCGCAGAAGACGGGGTCTTACCCCGTTCACCGGATAGCACCCTTCCCATCAGCGCAACTTTCAATGGAACCCCAATGAACCTTGTCACCAACGAAAACATTACTGCAGGTGGATCTTTTGGGTTTCAGGCAGGGCTGGGCATGTTCTGGCTGGCGGTGAATGCTGGTGATTCAGGCACAATTACCGTCACCTACACAGACAGTGCCATAGATGACAAGACTCTTCACGCCTATACCCTGAACAATGCCGTTGGCCCACCGGAAAGATTTGTTGTTAATTCCAGCACTGTCTCTCCCAATATCACGCAGGACTTTGCAAATATTCTCACTGCAGGCGCGATGATTGCTACAGGTGGATATGAGGGAACAAGAACAGGTATTGGACCGCTCCCCTTAGCGGGAACCCATGTAATTCACAATCAGGTCCTGGCTGCATCCTCCAGTGGCGTTATGGGTAGTCGCCCTGTGCCTGTAGCTCAAACCCCCCTCGGAATCGGCTGGACCGGTAATTTCAACCGGATGGCCCTTATTCTCGCCTCCTTTCCACCGGCAGGCGGTGGCGGACTTTGCACAGACTCCCCATAACTCATTGAAATTTTAGCGCTTATTTTTCTATTTCTATAGACAGCGGAAATCCCCTGTGACATAATTTAAAGCAGTGCCTTTTGAGCTCAAATGGGCACTCCTAAATTTTTCAACACGTTGGGATTTCTAATGGCAAAAGGCGAAAAAGCAATCGGGCTTGATATCGGGTCGACTGCCATCAAGGTGGTTGAGGTCAAACCCAAGGGTGATGGCTTCCAGATCATCAAGTTTGCCCACCGTCCCATTCCGCCGGAAATCCAGGAGAACGATGCCAAAATCACGGACCTGATCCGCGACCTGTTCCAAAGCAGCGGCATCAAGAACAAAAAAGTCTACCTCGCCGTCAGCGGCTCGAACGTCGCCATCCGTCGCACCACCCTTCCGAAAATGCCGGTCGCTGAACTTCCTGAGGCTATCAAGTGGGATGCCCAGGAAGAAGTCATGTTTCCGCTCGACAATGCGGAGGTCGATTATTACATCACCGGAGAAAAAATGGAGGCCGGCAGCCCTTTCCTCGAAATGGTGACGGTGATTGCAGAGGGTGAATTCATTCGACGGCAGGTCCACCTCGTCAAAAATGCAGGGCTCCATCTACTCGGCATCAATGCCTTTCCACTGGCCCTGATGGCCTACGACAACACCTTATCGCAAACCAACGAGGGCGGCGAGGTCACAGGTTATATCGATATGGGTGCAGAACGTACCCGGATCTACTTTGCTGCAGGCAGCGACCTCCTGTTCTTTCGCGAAATCCCGAGTGGCGGGCAGAACGTCACCGAAGCGTTGATGCAGCCTTTTGAAGACATAGAAGGTCGACGCATTGTTGTTGAAGAAAGCCGGGCGATCGAAATTAAAATGGAACACGGTTTGCCTGAGGAAGGAGCTACAGGCGGTACGTCCGAAGGGATCACCTTCGACGAACTGTTCGATCGCATACTGCCCGTGCTCAACAAACAGGCAGAAGAACTTTACCGGTCGGTTGAATATTTCAAAAACATGTTCAAACGCGACGACATCTCGCGTCTCACGGTATCCGGCGGCGCAGGAGGCCTGAAAGGATTTTACCGGTTCCTGTCGGAAATGCTGGAACTGCGAATCGAACAGTTCAACCCCCTTATTCAGTCCAATCCTCCGGTTACTGGAGTTTCTGAAGAAGAAGCCCAGATGATCGGACCCAGCCTGACAGCAGCTACCGGACTGGGTCTCGGGGCGTGTGACAAAATCAACCTGCTGCCTGAAGAATTCAGACCTTCAATAAAAAAGGACCTGATCAAGCTTGCGCGTGTGGCGATCGTCCCGTTGATCCTGATCGGACTTGTGTTGTTCACCGGCCAGATGCGCAGCAAGGTCGAAGATCGCGAAGCAACCCTGCAATCGGCCCGACAGCAATTATCCCAGCTACAGCAATCGCTTTCCCAACTGGAAGCCCCCAAGCAGGAACTGGCCCGGCTCGAGGCGCAAAAAATGAACCTGCAAACCAGAATAGGCGAAATGCCTCTTGGTTCTGAAAAGGGGATCGACTTCCCCAAAATATTCAAAGAGCTGGCCCGACGAATGCCATCCAATGCCTCCCTCGAAAAGGTAAGCTACCTTCCTGCATTTTATGAAGGCAACAATGAGGATGAGGAAGATGAAAATTCCAGCGACCTTTCCCTGCTGAATATGGAAGGGCAGGTGTTTGGTGATGAAGTTAAATCCCTGGACACTTTGGAAAAACTGATGGCCCGACTGGAGAAATCGTTCCTGTTTTCCAGGATTCAACTTGTGGAAACGGTCGAGCTGGATGGCAGTCTTTACTCCCAGGAAGGGTTAAGGTTCAAGTTGATTGGATTCCCCGCAGAACGCGGCCAGGAAATGCCTTTATAAAGTTAACGGTTTTGGAGAATTACATTGGCAAGTGCTCTTGATAAATTAAGCACCCGGGAACGCCTCATCCTTGCACTGGTCGCAGTGGTCGTGGTGGGTGTCGGTTATCTGAATTTTGTATACGATCCATTGACTAAAAAACTCAAGACGATCGATAACCAGATCGCACAGGTACAGGGTGAAATTGGCAGTTTTCAACAGGCGATATCCGGGTTACGCAGGCAGAATATTCAGCAAAAGATCCAGATGGCCCGGGGAGAAATTGTCCGTATCCAGGATGAAATGCAGTTTTTCCAGACCCGTATGTCCGGTCAAGTACAGGATGTGATTGGCGTACTTAAACGCCAGGCGGCATTGCACGGAATCAGATTGAAATCAATCAACAGCGAGGAAAGCCCGGCGGGGGGTCCCAATCTCCAATACCGGAAGGTTGAGATCAGCCTCAAGATGGAATCAGGGTACCCGGGAATAGGAAACTTCATCCAGGCACTCGAAGAAGTCCCAGCGATCATTGCCGTTGAAAACCTGGAAGTGGTGCGGGAACCTAAAACGCTGCCGCGCTTAAAAACCAGCTTAACTCTCAGGCTATTTGTTATCTAACCCAACATGATGAAAATACAATTTAAAATTTCAAATCTTTTTCTGGTCGCAGCAATGGGAGCCGTTTGCATCTGCCCTTCTGCCTGGGCCGATAAAGGCCGCACCAACCCTTTTGAACTGCCTTCTGGAGTCACTTACAAAGGTCGGCAACTGCCTTCGGTAAGCGACCTGGACCTGCAGGCCGTTGTTGAAGGAAAAACCCGACGGGTGGCAACCATCAACAACCGGAATTATCTGGTTGGAGACATGGTAAAAGGCCGGGAAATTATCCAGATTGCCCCCAATCACGTGGTCCTGGCCGAGGGCTCTGAGTACGTCAAGTTAAACCTCAGACGCAAACCGTTTTCCATCCGTGTCACCCCCGCAACATCCCGGTAGTTTTTAATACGACCCCACCGAAAACACCCTCAGCCTACCCCTCCCCAAAAAGCTCATAACCTATTATTTTTCAAAGATATTTTTGGACATAAGTTGCCTTTTGATGTAGTATAATTTAGTTAAATTAATATAAATTAAGTATGAAATCGGCTAAATGACAACTAGGATCAAAAATCTTCCTCTGTTGCTGGTCCTGTTTCTGGGATTGTCTTCCTGTTCCACCCTGAAGAGCGCAGAGACTGTTACCCAGCCACAGCCACTTGAATCGGCCAAAGCCAAGCCTCCTGCCAAGCAGCGCCCGAAGTTTGTAGGACCGGGCGGCGACAGCCGTGAATTGTTGATGCCGCAAACGGATTTCGTTCCGGGCCAGGAACCGGTTTCCCCAATTATTGAAGATGCTGCCACTGCAGAAAAAAAACCGGTAGAACGTAAAGGTCCGCTCTTTTCTTTGTCAGCCCAGGATGTAGAAATTAAAACGGTCCTGCTTGCCCTGGCCAAGGAAATCAAACAAAACATTATCATCGAGCCGGGTGTTTCAAGAAAAGTAACCGTAGATCTTAAAGATGTCACTTTGCCCGAAGCCCTGGACAATCTGCTTCTCCCCCATCGATTGAAATGGACCCTGGAAGGGGACTTCATCCATGTGGTCCCGCAAAAAATGGAAACCCGGTTGTTCCAGATGAATTACATCATCACCCGTCGACAGGGTGTGAGCAACCTCCAGGCCACGAGTGGTCAGGGAACGGCCAGCACCACTTCCATAGGTGTCTCTGGTGGCGGAGCAGGCAACCTCAATACAGGCACTGCTGGAGCCGGTGTGGGTGGCGGATCTGGAACCGGTTCCGGCCGAACTTTCAACAACCTGTTCACCTCGGAAGAAACCGACCTTTGGCGAGAAATCTTTTTTGGTCTGAAACGCCTGGTGACCGATGCTGAGACCCAGGGAGATCGTCCCGACATCACTCAGCAAGGTGCATCCGGCGGACTCGGAGCTTCTACAGGAATCGGTGGGGTCGCACAAAGTCAGGACTCAGAAACCGGCAGCGAACTTGATACCGCCGATTCATCCGACGACACCACGACAACAGAACCCAAGGAAAAAGGGTTCTTCACGATCAACCGGCAGGCCGGGATCATCGTGGTCAAGGATTTCCCGGATGTTCTGATCAAGATCGCGGAATTTCTGGAAGCCGTGGAAGGTTCGGCGCAGCGTCAGGTATTCATCCTGGCCAAAATTCTGGAAGTCAATCTGCGTGACGAATTCAAACTGGGAATCGACTGGAGTCTTGTTTCCCCGGTCAATATTCTGCATGACAACGAACCAGGAGTAAATCAACAGTTCGGGGATGTATTCAATCTGGCCAAAACAGCATCCAGTCCACTTGGAACTTTTATCCAGGGCTCGGCTGGTTTTTTCTACGGACTCAGCAACACCCAGCTCAACATCATGATCGATGCGCTCGGGCAGCAGGGTAATGTCAGTGTTCTTTCCAGTCCCAAGATCGCGACCCTCAACAACCAACGGGCGGTGATCAAGGTGGGTACGGAAGACGTGTTTTTCATCCCGCAAGTCGTAACGGCATCCGAAACCGGGACCCAGACAACCACCTTTATTCCTTCATCGCTGACCATCGGAATCGTTCTCGATGTATTGCCGCAAATCAACGAAAACGGCCAGGTGATGATGAACATCAACACCAGCATTTCAGAAAAGTCCGGTGACCGTGTTGCTCCTGATGGACGCACCAGTATCCCGGTCCTGGATGTGCGCGAATCCAACAATGTGGTGCTGGCCCAATCCGGACAGACCATCGTCATTGGCGGGTTGATGAAAAACCGAAAATCCAAAAACCAGAATGAAGTTCCTCTATTAGGTGAAATTCCCATTGTTGGGCGGTTGTTCCAACATGAAGAGGACATTGATGCGAAAACGGAGCTGGTCATCATGCTCACCCCCCAGGTGATGGCAGGCAAAGCGATAGACGAAAAGCTGCAGCAGGAAGAAAAACGACTACAGAATTTTGTGCTCCCAAAGGGTTGATCTCTAGATCACCAGAGCATAACTATCTTTACGGACAACTATGTACGAAGCCTTTTACAATTTCCGGGAAAAACCGTTTAACCTGACCCCGGACCCGAAATATTTATACTTCAGCAAACACCATCAGGGTGCCATGGACCACATGCTCTACGGTATTCGGGAGCGTGAAGGTTTTATCGTCATCCTCGGAGGCATTGGAGCAGGAAAAACCACTTTAAGCCGGTGCCTGCTCAATCGGCTGGACAAAAATATTCAGGTAGCTCTCATAGTAAACCCGATGCTTTCCGATGTAGACCTGCTTCGCACTCTGGTCCACGATTTACGGATCACTCCGAAACTGGAAATGGCTGCGGCGGCTTCCCGGCCCCGTAGGATCGATGATGGAGACGAGGCAAAGGATAAAGACATTGAAGTAACTTCCGATGAAACTCCACAGGTAGTTAGCAACTGGGTCAACCGCGCCACCAAAAAAGAATTACTCGATGCACTCAATGAGTTCCTGCTGGATCAGCACGCCAAAGGCGGCTCGACAGTAATCATTATTGATGAAGCACAGAATCTTTCTCTGGATATTATGGAAGAATTGCGATTGCTGTCCAATCTGGAGACTGAAAAAGAAAAGCTGTTACAGATAATTTTCGTCGGTCAAAAGGAGTTGGAAGAGAAACTCAAATCTCCGGAATTAAAACAACTCCGACAACGAATTTCTATCCAGTATGAACTGCAGCCCTTATCCCTTGAAGAAACCAGAAACTATATAGACCACCGCATTCTGATCGCCTGTGGAACCGCCCGTACCACATTTAGCAACGGTGCCCTTAAGGAAATACACAACTACTCAAAAGGTTACCCACGTTTGATTAATCTGGTATGTGATCGGGCACTGCTCGGGGGATTCAATGCCAAAGTCGACCGGATTGAAGCGAAGCATGTTCGCAAGGGTATCCGCAGCCTGCTGGGTGAAGAGGGAAAAGAGTTTTTCCTCAAACGGTTTTTCAAAGAACGTCTTCCAGTGGCGGTCTCCATCCTGTTTTTCATTGCAGGTCTTGCCTTTTTTGTTGGAGGCGGAAAGGGTGGACTGCCACGACTGCAGCAATGGGTCCAGGCTAAATGGGAGCAAACGGTCAACGGCAAATCACTGATGACCACAACACCCGTAAAACAGACACCTGAGAAAATTTCTACAGCAGCTCCGATTTCTGCGCCGGCGTCAGACAAAGCAGAAAAGGGTGTTAACGAAAAAGAAACTATCGTAAAAGTTCCCGAACCGGAATCCCCTGTGATCTCAAAGGAAAAGCAACAAGTGTCGGTACTGACCCCCAATAGTGAAGGTGGTTACTATCGGATTCAAGTTCATTCCTCGAAAAAGAAAAAGGACGCGGAAGCGCTGATCGCAGAGCTTGGCAGGGAAGGCTACAAGTCTTTCCTCAAAGAAGTCCGGTCTACCGGCAAACCCTGGTATGTGGTTTATGTAGGGCCATACGAGGCTTTGGACAAGGCCCGCATTCACCTCAATGCTTTGAAGTTTTCAGGACGCTCCCCGATCCTCCTTTCTATCAGCAGATCCGGATAACAGGAGGGTTACCTTGAGTTTGATTTCCGAAAGTCTCAAAAGGGCCCACGACGATCGTAGCCAGGCTGAATCCCGACCTGCGTTTAACCTGGTCGATTCCCAACCTTCTGCAGTCTCCGAAAATCCTTCAATTTTCAGATTGTCTTTGTGGATTACAATACCAACCCTGGCTTTAGCTGGATTGGTAACCTTTGTTTTCAACACACAGGACACAAAACAGGTCGCCAGAGTCACGCCACACCAGGTATCAGCGCCAGCATCTTCTTCAGAAGCCTCACCCGTTAATTCCATTTCAAAAAAACCCGTCCCGGTTGTCGTAAATCCTTCGCAACCTGAACGTGTGGAAGTCAAAAAACCTGAACCGGCTAAAAAACCGGTAAAGAAAAAAGCAGTTTCCCTTTCTCCAGTCGCCCCGAAAAAAATTGAGAAAAAACCTGTGTCCACGGTAAAGCCATCCCGGAAAAACAGGGTATCCAAAAACTCGAAGGCATTGGGAAAACCTGAAAAGAAAACGGGGAAAGTAAAAGTTTCCCTCACACCCAAAAAGACGCCGGTTAAAAAGGCGGTGGTCGCCTCGCTTCCAAACAATAATTCCTCCGCTTCCAAAAATGCGAAGCAATCTTCCGAATCAAATGTTAACAAGAAGAAAACCGGAGAATTGGGCACCCAGGCCCCGGCTGAAAAGGATTCGGAGTTTTTCTTTAAAATGGGTGTGTTTTATCAACGCACCAAGGATCCTATCGAGGCGCTTGATTATTACAACAAGGCATTACAACTGGACCCGACAAATGCAGAAATTTATAATAACCGGAGCCTCATTTACAAAGAACTCGGTAAATTTGACAAGGCGGTCACAGGATTCCTGAAAGCAATTCACTTTGATCCAAAATACGTAAAGGCTTATAACAACATTGGATTGATCTACTTTCTAAAGGATAACCCTGCGGCGGCCATCGCCAGCTTTCAAAAAGCCATTGAAATCGATCCAGGAAACCTCGAGAGCTACAACAACCTTGCAAGCGTGTACAAGAAGCAGGATAATCCTTTCAAGGCACGTGAACTGTACCAGTCGATTCTAAGAATGAATCCTGGTCAAATCGAAGCGCACTACAATCTGGCTCTTCTCTATGAACAGGAAGGCGACTACCCCAACGCCATTACCCATTATTCCCGGTTTGTTGAACTGGGTGCCTCCCTGCGACCAAAACTTGCCAGCAAAGTCAAAGCCCACCTCAAACTTCTGCAATAAACATATTTCTATAACTCACGTCTTTCAATGCATTGAGGTAATCCGTGGGTGATTATTTTAAAAAAAGTTTTTTGGCCGGGCTGCTTGTCACAGTTCCGCTTGCGCTCACCTATCTTCTTTTTTCATTCCTGATACGAAAGCTCGATCATTTAGTAGCGCCACTGGTGCGCGAAATCATTCTCAAAACGGGTGCCCCCTTGCCGGAAGACTTCCATCTTCCCGGGCTGGGTTTCTTCATCACCTGCCTGTTAATGTGTTTGGTTGGGGTATTCGCAAAAAACTATATTGGAATCAAAGTTGTCCGTCGGGGTCAGGAACTACTGCAATCGATACCCTTTGTTAAACCTGTCTACACCACCATCAAACAGGTAGTCGATTCCATTTCAAAAGTAGACAAACGGGTTTTTGAACGCATGGTAATGCTGCGGTATCCGCACTTATCCACTTATGTCATGGGTCTGGCGGCCTGTGATTCCTCAGGGGAGGTCTTGCTTCGCACGGGTGAAAATTCTGTAAACGTATTTGTTCCCATGCTCCCCAATGTAACGCTCGGCTGGTTACTGGTGGTACCGCGCGATCAGGTCACGGTACTGAAGATGAGCCGGGAAGAAGGCATCAAAATGCTTTTGTCCTTTGGAATTTTCGAAGCTGGGGGTTCAAAAAAGGGGAACGCCTCTATTCGGAAAGAAGAAGGTTAATTGGCTTGGGGGTTATCGTCCAGGAGTTTACCTGCAATCCTTTCGCTGATTCGCTTGGCCACTTTTGTATCCATTTTACCAAGCACAGAACCTGCGGTTTTACTTTTCATGCGTGACACAATCTGAATCGCCACTCCCTCATCCAGTTTTTCCAACAAACGGGCAGCCTCTGCTGATTTCATTGCCGAATAAACCTTAACCAGATTGTTTACATTTTTGTCGATCAGGTCGCGCTTGATACCCACCTGCTCTTCGCTTCTGGCTAAAGCTTTCTCAATTTTGGCCAGGTCTCCATTGATCTTTGCCTCCAGTGCCTGAAGGTTTTTCTCGCGTAATGCCATTTCATTTTCACGTTGTTTCAAGTCCCGGTTTTTTCGTTCGATCATTTCCATCATGCGGAGAGTTTCCGGGTTAATACCAGCAGGCTCGGGTGGTAGCTCGGGTTTTTCCTCCGGTATGGAAGGCTCTGGTGTATTTCCATTTTCGTCAAACACAGGAGGTTCCCGGTTTTCAAGATCCACGGGAGGTTCAGTCAGCTTGGTTTGGGCCCACACATCACCATGAAATATTGGGATGAAACTGGTGAAGGACATGGTTATGAACAAGGCTCCAATCAAAATCAAGTTCAGGCGTATCATAGATAATCCCTCATGCGACGGGTACTGGCGATTTCATCCATTTCTGCCATCTCACGCTTTTGCATTTCCCTTTTTACTTCAAACTGATGCCTCTCTTCCAGGATTTCCAGGATTCTCCGTTTTTTGACTGCCTCGTTCAACTCTTCTCGTTTAGAATCTGCTCGCTCTTCAACCTCTGAAATAACCTGGGCTTGTTTTGCATTATTAACCTGGCTTCCTCTAAAAAAATCGTGGTACACCCCAAGTAAATTCTGGTCAGGATTTACGGCGATCCGCCGGTTAAACTCCTCCCGGCTTTGAGCGGTGATATTCTGAAGGCTCGCGAGCTTATCTTTTTGTCTGACAAGATGGGTATTTATATTGCCCATTTCCCGTTGCAGCATATTCTCCTGGTTTTTCCGGAGCCTCAAAAGGGACTCAAATCGAAATCGCATGTTAATTCTCCAGAATCTGCTTTAATCGGGCGATAGATTCACTTAACGGCCGAGCTTCCAGCATTCCCTGCTGCAAATATTGATTAAATGAATTGATTTTTTCTATTGCGAGGTCGATTTTAGGATTACTACCCCGTGCATACGCCCCAATATTGATCAGGTCTTCTGCTTCTTTATAGGTCGCAAGGATATCCTTAAAACGCATGGACAATTGATAATGCTCTTTAGACACCACATCAATCATCAAGCGACTGATGCTCTGTAGAACATCAATGGCCGGGTAATGGTTGTGAGTGGCAAGTTTTCGCGACAAAACAATATGACCATCGAGTATGGCGCGAACTGCATCCGATACCGGCTCATTAATGTCATCACCTTCCACCAAAACCGTGTACATTCCTGTAATACTGCCCTGTCCTTCTACATTACCAGCACGTTCCAACAAGCGGGGCAGGAGTGAGAAAACTGAAGGCGTATAGCCGCGCGTAGTGGGTGGTTCACCGACTGACAAACCAATTTCCCGTTGTGCAAAAGCGAGACGGGTGACCGAATCCATCATCAACATGACATCCTGGCCCTGATCGCGAAAATATTCTGCTATGGTGGTGGCAATGTAAGCCCCTCGCAGCCTGGCCAATGGTGGTTGATCTGCAGCAGCCGCAATCACAACAGATTTCGCAAGCCCCTCCGGCCCCAGGTTTTCCTCTACGAATTCTTTAACTTCCCGGCCCCTTTCACCGATCAGCGCGATTACATTAATGCTTGCTTCTGTATTGCGGGCCATCATTCCAAGTAAAACTGATTTACCTACCCCGGTTCCGGCCATGATTCCAATACGCTGGCCTTTTGCACAGGTAAGCAGACCATTGATGGACTGAATTCCAACATCCAGAGGTTTTGTAATACGGGCACGGTTAAGTGGATTCAGGCTTTTTCCCTGCAGGGGATATTTGATCCCAGAGGGCAGTGGGCCCTTTTCGTCAAGAGGCTGACCAACTCCATCGATGATTCGTCCCAGCAACTCTGGGCCTACCTCAAATGTCGGGGTTTCTTCCCGGGATTCGATCACACTGCCAGGCTCTATCCCGGTTGAATGAGACAGTCCCATAAGAAATACTTTTTTATCACGGAATCCCACCACTTCGGCTTCAGTCACCGCGCTGCCGTCATTCGAGTACAGGGTGCAAGTGGTTCCAATGGGAACGGCGGGACCATCACCTTCGATGATCAAGCCTGTCACACGGTTGACCCGGCCACGTTTCGTCACCAGCGGCAAGTGCTCAATAAATGTTTTATATTTGGACAGATCGATGGTTTGATCCATGGCTCACTCGCTTTCCGATTTATCGTCGAGATCTTCAGACTCCGGTCCGGAGGCTTCCCACGGAAAATTAGGATTCTCGCTTTCTTTCGAAGATGGTTTTTCTTCTCTATGCTCAGGAGGCGCTATACCAAGAATTCGATCAATTTGATCATTGAGGTTGCTCACCTGGGCATCAACTGTTCCAAAATTGGTCTCTATCAAGCAACCACCGCGTTCTATTGAAGGTTGCCCTTCAATAGTAATATTTTTTATTTCGTCGAACAGGTGATGTAACTCCGGGCGATAGGTCTCGGCATGAATCTGATCTCCCGGATTAACTTTTATTATCATATTTTCCCGATCGAGGACGGTCTGCACTGCCAATCGAATGACATCTTGAATTGAATCTTCACGAGTAGTGAGCTCGGCATGAATCACTTTTTTGGTCAATTGCACGATCATTTCAATCATTTCCCGTTCAACCTTGGCATACATCATTTGCCGGAACTCGGATAACTCCCGAACCAGTTCTTCCAGGGTTTTTAAAAAAGGAGTGAATTCGTCACGCGCAAACTTTTCTCCAGACTCGAAACCGGCTTTTTCGCCAGCGGCAAAGCCTTCTCCCTGGGCCTCAGCTTTTATCTTTTCAGCCTGAGCCTTCAGGCGATCCATGGCATCCTTAAATATCTCCTGGACACCTACTCTGGCTTTATCCACATTGGTGGGATCAAAGTTTCTCTGCGTTTCATTATCGAAGCTGAAAGTTTTTTTTTCGACTGAAGGGGGTTCGGAGGAAGCGTTAAAATCTTCCGGTTGAAATTCCTGCTGAAACCCGCTTTCCTGGGATTCAGGGGAAGATTCTTCGGAAGTGAAAAATTGCGGAGTAAACCTATCCATATTGACTAAACCAGCTCTTCGCCAGCCCCTCCAATAACCAGCTTTCCTTCTTCTTCAAGCCGTTTACACGTAGACACAATTTTCTGCTGTGCTTTTTCGACTTCGCTGATTTTGGTTGGTCCAAGAGATTCGAGGTCCTCTCTTAACATGGTTGCAGCGCGTTCCGACATATTTGAAAAGATTTTTTCCTGGAGATCCTCACTCGCCGTTTTCAATGACACAAGCAAATCTTCCTGGTTTATTTCCTTAAGAACCAGTTGTAATCCGTGGTCGTCAATTTTCAACAGATCCTCATAGGTGAACCTGAGGTTTCGGATCTCATTGGCAAGATCAGGGTCGATTTCGTCCATGGCAGTAAGGATAGCGGACTCCGCTGCCCGGTCGAGGGAACCCATAACCTGGGCCGCCGAGGCCACCCCGCCAAGTTTACTTCCAGAAACCGCACCTGAGGTCCGGAATTCCGATTGTAGTGCTTCATCGAGCTCTCTTATAACCTGAGGGGACACGCGCTCCAATGTTGCGAGGCGGTGAATGATTTCCATCCGGGTTTCTTCGGGAAGCTCCCGCAACGTCGCACTGGCCACACTGGCCTCGAGATGCGCCATCACAATCGCTGATGTCTGCGGATGTTCATTTTCCAGAAATGAGGCGATAATCCTTGGCTCGAGCATACGAACTGTCTCGAGGCCACCCCCAAGGTCTTCACCGGGAGTGGTGATGTTGTTCAGAATTTCAGTCGCTTTTGCAGGGTCCATGGCTTGCATGAGAGTGCTTTTCAAGAAGTCGAGTCCCGGGATACCCAGTCCTCCGGAACCTGTTTCAACTGCGGTATAAAACTCCTTGGTGACCTGATCCAGAACCGACATGTCAATGTCGGACAAGGCAGACATGTAGTTTCCGACAGTCTGGATTTCTCGGTCTTCCATCTGCGCCATAATTTTTGCGGCAGCTTCCTCACCCAATGCCATCAAAAAGATGGCTACTTTTTCCGGTCCGGTAAATTTTCGGGTCGACATACTGAAGGTCCCTTAAAGATCAGGCTCGCTCACGAAGCCATTTTCGCAGGACACCTGCGGCGTATTTCGGATCATTGTCCACAAAATCATTCACGGCTTTGCGAACTTCAAGGTTTTGCTGAGTCATTCTTGCAAGCCGCTTTTCTTCTTCGGCGGCTTCGATTTCTTCCGGTGTCGGCAAGTGCGAATCTTCTTCCACAACTTCAACGCTGGTTGTTACCCAGTTGACCAGCGGGCGGATTACCCTAAACAGGAAGAATAAAACTATTATAGCAACAAACAGGTATTTACCAATCTCAACACCCTGATGGATCAGTTCTTCCTGCTCCAGTTGGGCAGCCTGCTCCAGTTCCAGGGTACGGTCAAATTCCACATTTTCAAGCTTTATGAGATCGCCGCGTTTTTCGTCATAACCCACAGCTGATTTTACAATAGCCTCCAGTTGAGACATTTCTTCCGGCGTTCTGGGTTGATAGGCTGGAGGATCTCCCGCCATCTGCCCATCCACCATAACGGCTACCGAAAGTTTTCTTACGGAACCAGTCGGCTGGGTGGTGTGCTTGACGACCTTATTGATTTCATAATTAAAAGTCGTTTTTTCATTATTCCGCTTAGCCGGTTGCCCAAGGCCCTCTCCAGCCTGCCCATCTGCGCCAGGAAGGAGAGACTCGACCCCCGGAGTTCCTCCAGGCGGAACTGCACCCGTTACGGATTCATTACTGGCTTGTTCGCTACGCACCACCTGGGAATCGGGATCAAAAATCTCCTCCGTTTTTTCAACCTTGTCAAAATTCAGGTCGGCGGTCACTCTGGCGATGACCTTGTCAGGTCCCAGAGCATCTTCCAGCATACGAATGATACTTTGCTCAAGTTGTTGTTCGACCCGGCGTTTGTGCTTGTAGTTGGTAGCGGTCAGGATCGCCCCTTCGGCAGCTCCCTGCGAACCCGAAAGGATGTTGCCCTTGAAATCGACCAGCACAACATTTTTGGTGTCCACACCTTCAACGCTACTCGACACTAAATGGACAATTCCCTGAACCTGGGATTCCGTTAAGGAGCGACCCGCCCGTAATTTAAGCATGACCGAGGCTTTCCCTTTTTTTTGCTCCTTTATAAAAACATCATCTTTCGGAATAACCAGATGAACCCTTGCCATGTCGACAATATCCAGAGTGGTGATCGTCCGTGCAAGTTCTCCCTGCAAGGCTCGTTGAAAATTTAGTTTTTGAATAAATTCGGTCATACCCAACGGCATTTCTTCAAACAACTCCAACCCGACCTCATTTCCTTTTGGAAGACCCTGGCTTGCCAGCTTAAGACGGAGTTCGTGAACCATGTGAGATGGCACGTGAATGGAAGTCCCGTTGTGCGTTAATTGAGGTTCAATATTTTGAGTTTTTAATTGTTCAAAGATAGTGCCTGCATCTTCTTCTGAAAGATTGGCATAGAGTAGTTGATAGTCAGGCTCCTGCAACCACAGCGCCATCGCCATAAAGGACCCCATGATGAGCGCCACGAGACCCAGCGCGACCGCCTTATTGGTCGGGGTTAACTCCTGGAAACGCTGCCCCAGGCCTTGAAAGAATTGCAGAATTTTTTCCATAATCTATTTGCGAGTCAATTAATAAAAAGTTTTAGAAAATGCTACCTTCCAAGTTCAATAGCTCGTTGAGCCATTGCTTTAGCTGTATTTATCGATTGAACATTCGCTTCAAATGATCGGGATGCATTGATCAAATCCACCATTTCCTTGACCATATTAACGTTGGGCATTTTGACGTAGCCGCGTTCGTCCGCATCGGGATGGTCCGGGTTGTAAACCAGAATAGGGTCCGACTGATCCTCAACAACTCCGGTAACCACAACTTCACGTAATTTATCCCCGACCTCATTTTTTAATACAGAAGCGAACTCGTTATCTACTGGCAAGGCGTTGATGACCACCTCTTTCCGACGATAAGGTCCCCCTTCCGGTGTCCGGGTGGTTTCAATATTCGCTAGGTTGCTGGAAATAACTTCCATCCGTTTGCGTTGAGCCGATAACCCGGAGGAACTGATTTTCATTGCTGTCAGGAAATCCATAGCCACCCTCTTCTTTCAGTCAAATTGAAAATGTCACTCACCCAACCTTCTAAACAACCTCTCCTATGACGAATGACAAGCAATACTTATGCCGGAAACAGGAAACCCATCTAACAGAACTCGTTAAACACGCCCAAAGACTTATTTTATAAAGGGTTGTTTCCAAAAGACTTGTATTGCGCTACTTTGGATATTTTTTAGCGCGATCCTGGAAAGTCACTTTTTTGACGTAAGGGCGGGAGATTTTTGGTCTCTTTTTCCTTCAGTCCAATATCCCAGGGAAAGGAATTTCCTAACAGAATTAAAATGAAATTTAAAATAACCTCAAAATATTTTTATTAAAAAGCAGTTCCATATTTTTCAAATAGTTGTAATAAAATGTACTTTTCGGGCGAAATAAAAATATTTCAAAAATAAAAACTCATATAAAAAAAGATTTTGATATCGATATAAATCCCATTACCTTAACTTCATAATTTCAATTCCTGTTTTTTTATTCATATGACGAATTTAACAACACAAGCATATCAGTCCCGCTGGCACAAATTAATGCTAATGCGACAAGCTGGTTTTTTTTATGAAAGAACCCAGAAGGGTGATTTTACTTTTGTCAGTCCTGAAGTCACCGACACGCTGGGCTGGACTCCCGAGCAATTCATTAATCAATGGTCTTCCTGGACTCCAATCCCCTCAAAAGAAACAGGAGGTCTTCATCGCCTTGGGCAGGAACTGGTCTTAGGGGACCTCAAAATCTATCGTTGCAAGATTCCCGGAAAATGTGGCCGTCTGTTCTGGTTCGAGATGGTCGAACAACGAAATGAATCTTCCGACGGCGACTCCGGCTTCATAGAGGGTTTTGCACGCAATATCAGTAATCAGTGCCGGGAAGAAGAACTGAATCGTTTGCAGGAAAACCAGCTTCGCCAAATCATGGATTTTGCCCCTATAGGAATATTTCAAACAGATCCTGATTTTAATCTGACTTACGCGAATACATATTGGAAAGTGATCACCCGGCATTCTCTTAAGGAAACTCTTGGAAAATCCTGGTTGCCACTGATCCATGAAGAAGACCGAGAGCAGTTTCTGGAAACATGGAAAAAAGATATGAAATACAACCAGGAGTGCTTTGTTCAGTGTCGGTTATGCCGACCCGACGGTGAATTCCGCTGGGTAGAGTTTCGAACCCGGTTGTTATTTCAGGATGGTGGACGCATTATTTTTGGAACTATTGAAGATATCACTTCGCACCGGGAAATGGCTCTCCAACTGGAGAAGCAGACCCAGGATCTGAAAAGGAGCAATCAGGATCTCGAGAATTTCGCCACTATCGCCTCCCATGATCTGAAAGAACCTCTGCGCAAAATCACCGCTTTCGGAAACCGGTTGATGACCTGCATCACCCAGAAAAACGATGAGCAGTCACTTTATTTTCTGGACCGGATTCAGATGGCAGGTGGACGAATGCAAAACCTTATTGACGATCTTCTGCAACTTTCCCAAATCACTATTGAATCACGACCCTTCACACCGGTTGACCTGGATGCCCTGTTAACAGAAGTCATCTCGGACCTGGAGTTGCTCATCAATCGATCCAATGCGATCATCAAACTGACCGCCCTACCCCGGCTGATGGCGGACGAGGCCCAGATGCGTCAATTGTTCTTGAACCTTCTGGGAAATGCCCTGAAATTTACCCGTGAGGGTATTCCCCCCGAAATCCAGGTTGACGCCGAAAAACAAGAGAATGGAGATTGGCTTTTTTCTATCAAGGACAATGGTATCGGTTTCGATATTACCAATCTGGAGCGTATCCTCAAACCCTTCGAAAGGCTCTACGGCAGGAGCGATTACGAAGGAAGCGGTATGGGCCTTGCCATATGTAACAAAATAGTCGAACGCCATAATGGCACACTTACGGCAAACAGCAAACCCGGCGAGGGAACCACCTTTTTCTTTACTTATCCCGGAAGAACATGACATCAATTCCTACATTTCAACAATCTTAAATCTCTCAACCTCCTCCATCTTTTCCAAGACAAGATTTCAACCATTTTTTCGGCCGGTGTGAGAGGGTTTATAAATATTAAAACCCCCATTAATTTATTTTGATCTCGGTTCTTTCGATCAGGTAAAATAAAGGTGCCTCAAACATTTGCCACTTACCACGGATGCATGGGCAAATACCCGGAATCTTTACACAGGTTTTGGGTCCTCCCAACCGTGACAGGCTCTATTAAGATCAGGCGGTTTGTTTCCGCTTCTGAATCTCGTCATCATAGTGAACCTTTATCCAGTAGTTCCTGGAAACTTCAGGCAGGAAAGGAAAATATTATGTTTAAGGAAAAACAAAAAGCTCTTGTTCTTGCACTTTCAATGCTAGCTGTATCTGGATGGGTAATTAGCCCGTTGAACGCCATTGCCGAGACCTCTGGCAGTTATGCCCACCCTGAAATTCCAGGTCCCGATGAGGGCAATCCCATGGATCGTGGGTTTCGGTTTGTCAATCCCCCTCCTGCTGAAGAGGGAAGCGTCACCAAGGACGAACCTTCGACCAAAACTGAAGGCAGTACGAAAAAGGGATACGGTCCCGGTGCCCACCCGAAAACAGACAAGGAAGGAAGTGGGTCTAAAAAATACAGCCACGGGCACGGCAAAGGATACGGACACAGCAAGGGCCATGGCAAGAGCTACGGAGGACATTCTCCCCATCATGCGAAAAAACATCATGGGAAAAAACATCATGGGAAAGAAGGAAGCGGCAAAGGCTATGAGCGCGGCCACAAAAAAGGATACGGACACAGTAAAGGCCACGGCAGCTATGGTGGGCATCACGGCAAGAAAGGTGGCAGCCATAGCGCTCATCGGGGTTCAGCTCATGGCGGACACGGCTATGGGGGGCACAAATCCAACCCATTCCGCCATATTTTGAAGTTTCGTGAAAAACTGGGCTTGACCTCGGAGCAAGTTAAGTCCATTATGCGCATGCGATTTAACTGGGAGAAGCAACGGATCAAACTTGGCGCTGATCTCATGATTGCTCACATGGAACTGGACCGCCTGGTTCACTCTGGTACAATTGATGAACCCCGGATGCACGAATTGGCAAAGCTGATCGGCGGGCTCAAAATGCAGAAGGTTCAGATCATGGTGGAAGCCAAGATATCACTGCTCAAGGCTCTTACGGAAGAGCAAAGGAAGAAAGTTGCGGGTGTACATTCGCAACATTAAAAGAATAATAAATCGGGGCGTGGCGCAGCCTGGCTAGCGCACCTGCTTTGGGAGCAGGGGGTCGGAGGTTCAAATCCTCTCGCCCCGACCAAATAAAAGAAGGACTTGGTGGAAATCCACCAGGTCCTTTTTTGTTTTGGCTAACGCTATGGCTAGCATTTACCCATAAAAACGATCCTGCCTAAATAGCATCAACTCTTACCGCTTTGATTGGAATTAAATTAATCGCGCCCGAAGCCCCTGATTTGTAATCAGTAGGTAAACGGTTTAATTTCACTCATCAGCTCCAATAAAGCAACACCTTGAGAATTCGCTTCTAAATTATTACCTTCAGGCTAACTCTAAGGCCAACAAGTAAAACACTTAGAATATCAGGAAGATTATTCACTAATTTTTTAAATATTTCTCCAGTTTGGTAATTTATATTTTTTAGCACGGATATAAATTTAAAGTTATTAACCAAATAACAAGCAAGTTTTTTCAATAAATTCATTCTCTTCAAGAAATTGAAACAGGGAATAAATAATACAATATATGCGAACCTTGCAAATTCAAAAAGTGGGTCAAGGTTTGCCGAAAATGGCTGTGAATTATTTTCAAATGTTGGTGAATTTCCAGTTGGGTCAGTTAGGCCTGAATGGTTAAACCATCTTGCAATGAATTGCGATAGGCTTTGATGGCAGGAATGAGCCCCGCTATTATGCCGCCCAAAAGGATTCCGCCCAGATACATCCATTCGGTGGAAGATAGGGATTGAATCGGGAGGTAAAGGGAAAAGTTGGATTCCAGAATAGGTCGAACAATAAACAGACCCAGGTAGAGAAAAATGGTACCCAAAAGGATACCCATAAGGACGATCAGGGTCGATTCAAACATCAGGAGCGAAACGACTTTACCGATTCCTGAACCCAGTGCACGGAAAATGGCTATTTCCCTGCGACGTTCGTTTAGAGATGTGTAAAGAGAGATAATCACACTGATCAGTCCAACAACTAAAACACATAGACTGATCAGAAAAAGTATATTTTCCACATAAGAAAGGGTCCTCCACAACTCATGCAGGGCCACACCTGGAATCACTGCCATCAAAGGGTCCTTTGGGAATGAATCAATTTTCCTTTGTAACTTAAGCGTCTGGATACGATTTTTTGTCTTTAAAAGAAAACTGGTGATCTGCCTAATTTGTATGTTTGCTTTTTTCAGCTTTTCCGGAGAAATGTCGTTTCCTTTGCGCGGGACGCCCTCTTCCCAGCCAAAATGAAGGGCCTCCATTCCTTCGAGAGTAATAAAAACACTGCGGTCGATGGGTGTGCCCGTGGGTTTCAAGACACCCACGACTCTAAAGGGCGTGTTTGAATGCTCCATGATCGATCTTTTGGAAATGCCATGCGACAAAACGATCGAATCGGAAGTTTTGTGTTGGTATTTTTGCGCCACTTCAAAGCCCAGAACCACATCAAAAATACCCTTGGGAATTTGGCCTTCCAAAATCTCAATTTTTTTATCCCCACGATAGCGATAGTATTTGAATAAATTCTCATCGGTCCCCACTACCCTGTATCCACGGTAGGCGTCGCCCAGGGAGATAGGAATCGTCCAGTCCACTTCAGGTAGATTCTTGATCTTGGTATATGAGGAGTAGCGGATGTTGTTCGTGGGCGCACCGATACGAAAAATCGTATACAGTACCAGTTGAAGCGGGCCCCCTTTACTTCCCACAATCAGGTCGGTTTGACTGATGGTATTGGTAAACCCGTTGCGGGCTCCGTTTTTCATCCGCTCGACTCCTAATAGCAAAGCGACACTCAATGCGATTGAAACCACACAAAGCAGTGAAGTCATTTTTCTGTTTTGAATGGATTTCCAGGTTAGATAAACGACCATCATCCTTATTCCTTGATCCTGTTCATTTCTGATAGAGAAACACTGCGGTCGAATTCCTCTGCCAGACGTTCATCATGACTGACAAATACCAGAGTGAAATTTTTTTCCTCCCATTCCCGCAGCATTAGTTGCAAAAACTCCCTGGTATTCTTGCCGTCCAGAGAAGATGTGGGTTCGTCTGCAATCACCAGTTGAGGATTGCCGATCAACGCACGAGCAGCGGCAACTCTTTGTTGCTGACCCACACTGAGCTGGCGAGCTTTTTTATGTAAGACATCATTAAGGTTCAGATGATTGGCCAGCAAGGCAGCCTCTTGCTCCAGAGGTCTCGTGATTTTGGCTTTTCTCTGGGGAGTGATAATGCATGGGAGCAAAATATTCTCCAGACAATTCAGGTACGGAATTAAATTGAAAGTTTGAAAAATATAGCCAATCTCCTTACCTCTAACTTCATCCCTCCTTCCTTTTGAGGTAGAACCAAAATCAAGGCCTAGAACTTCCAGGGTTCCCTGCTGCGGCAAAAATATCCCTGCTATCAGCCCAAGCAATGTACTTTTTCCACACCCGCTGGGACCATATACAAAAATCTTTTCCCCCATTTTCACTTCGAATGCATCCAATTCCAGAATGGGATGGGCCTCTTCGTAGTGGAAACTCAGGTTTTGTATGTTGATGGCCGGTTTCAAATTCCAGTTATCCTTTCCAGGAGTAAAATCATAAATCCAGGATCGCCTTATCCCGTGTCAGGGTTTTTGAATAAGGTGTGCCTGAATTGGGAAGCACCTGGACTTCAATCTCCTCAATATTTTGAAAATGTTTTTTTAACCATACGACCAGTTGCGAATCTTTTATCTCTTCACGACACAAAAATTTCGCATCTGCTTGGATTTCGCTGTGCACTCCCATCAATGTTTTTTGCTCAACATGGTTGGGGTACTCCTCATGACTGTGTTGCTCATTTTCGTGGTGTAAATCCTCACCATGGGCCTTACTCGTTTCTTCATGATGATGGTCGTCATCATGGTGATGTCCTCCCTCTCCCTCAAAATGCATAACCATATGAGCATTTTTAATCTCACAGGACAGGGATGGATCAATTTGAATCAGTTCCTGTGTTTTGTTTTCCCATTGTTTTTTAATCGAAGTCCAAAGGGATTTTTGTTGGTCAGTTTCTGGTCGATGTTCGAATCCCAAAAAACTTTCCGAAGGCGAATGAACTTCAACAAAAAGAGTTTTTCCATCGGCTGCCACGTTGAGCTGGACATGTCCATGCAGATGTGCGGCTAAAGAGCTCTCGGCATAAACGGGGGGCGAAAAAAATACAACCGCTAAAATTAAAAGTAAAATTATTTGCTTCATAACGGCTCATCCTTTTTAACTGTCTAGTGAATTGTGTTTCCAAAAAAGTCATTGAATGGGTCCATTCCGGAATCAGTCAAAACTTTCAGTGATCGAACATCCATGGCATAGGAAGTTGTCAATCGGTCATCCAAAAGTTTGGCTTGGAGAACTTTCAAGTGGCCTACAACTTCTACAGGATTAAAAATATCTTTCATCTTTTTTCCTTCTTGGAGTTTGACATGGACCATTTGACTGGGCGGTGGTGGAGGAACATGCATGCATGAGGGAATATAAGGGACCAGCAAAAACTCGATAATTCTTTGTTTCGAATCATAATCCAGGGGTATGATGAATCCCTTGATCATCACATCTATACTGAGCTGCTTTTGCAAATTCCAACTAGCCTGGTGAGTTTCCGGGTCCAATTGATACAGGTCACTCCAGGTCATTTCCCTCATAAAGGGGATTTCATCGATCTCCTCCGGTTCGGCTTTTTTGAAAAAAAAGTTTTTAAACTTGCTAAAAAAACCAGATTCAACCTTTTTCACATTGGGGTTATTTTTTTCTGCGGAAATTAGCACTCCCGGTTGAACGAAAATGAGAGCTGTGACAAGCCAAATAAGAAAAATATTTAGCCTGAAAAGGATCCGAGGATAATTGATCCTTGATCCTGATGGGCGGAATAAACCATTCTTAGACATAGCTATGCCCCCAAAATAGTTTCAGATTATTTTCAGAAATAACAAACCCAATCCCGTTCAATGATGGACAAAGAAAGAACGCACGGGTAGCGGTTTGCTTTCAAAAATGGATGAAATTAGTTATATGAAAAAGAAATTTACAAAAACTCGGGAGGGCTTCGATTGGCAAAGATAACAGGAGCAAATGAAATATATGGGGGTTTAAAAAATATACGAGAGAAGGATTGAATGAATGAAGAAATCGGGGAATTTGGAACTGCGGTGTCAATTTGAGAATTACTTTGTTTCCAAAGACAAGACGCACAATCACTATGGACCTCTTCAAAGTCGAAGTCGTGGTTGTGGAGAACAGATTCCAACCCCGCCAATGCGGCGAAACTCAATATCAGCAGTAGCACCAAAAATTTTTCACTGATACTTTTGTTTTTAACAATGTTATTTGTTGGCATTTTGAAGCTGGTCCTTCTCTTTTTCTCTCAAAAACGCACCCAATAAATAATGGATTCTTTGCCTAACCAATAGGGAGAATGGTGGGTTTCAATTCTTCCTGCGCTTCTTTTATTATCACTAAAGAGGATTTTAAAATATAAGAGCAGATGAGCATGCTGATCACCAGATCCGGCCAAGGGGAGCTTGCCCAGGCTACGCCTCCCGCTGCCACCAATACACTTAAGTTCGCCAAAACATCATTGCGTGCACAAATCCAGGCAGAACGCATATTGATGTCGTCATTTTTATGGCGGGTCAGCAGAAACAGGCAGGTTACATTTGCAGCAAAGGCTAAAATTCCAATGATACCCATCATTTCCACGGTAGGCATTACCGGATTATAAAACCGATAAAATGAAAGCAACATTATGGAGAAGGCCAGTGCGGCCATGAAGTATCCTTTTGCCAGGGCTGCTCGGTTTCGCCAAATCGCTTCCTGGTTCAAAACCATCAGGGATACCCCGTAGATGATCCCATCCCCCAGCATGTCCAAGGAGTCGGCAAATAAGGCGTTGGAATGCGCCAACCAGCCATAAACGGCTTCGATTACAAACATTCCGAGGTTGAGGCAAAGAACAACCCAAAGCGTGCTTTTATGCTTTTGAGCTATTTTTTCCCAAATCTCTTGGTTAGTTGAGCAGCAATCGTCCATAACTCATAACTTTGGGGTTTCTTGAAAAAGTTAAAATGGCAGTGAACATCAAGGAGAAGATGGTGTAGTGAAGTGTGCGAGCAATCGAAAAGCCTTTTGAAAATCGGTCTAAAATTGACTGAGTCGCTTTTTTCATTGCCTTTTTTCCTTGGGTGTCAACTTAATTATATTTTTGGGGAAGTCGATTATTTTTAAGTTTAGATCAAAATTGCGGGAACACAAAAAAGTTTAACCTGAACTTATAAAAAAAACAATTAGTTGGAATACCCCAATGGTCCCGCCGGAGAGGGTGTCTCCGGCGGGACCCGCTGGATTTAAAAATTGACCCGGACACCAACCTCCGCCCCGCGCCCGGCTTCGGGAGCAAAGTTCCTCAGGAACGAAGTGGAATTTCGGATGTTTTCATCCAGCAAGTTGTTGCCCTTGGCGTACACCATCACCTCCGCGCCCTGAAAATCGTCCACATGATAGTGCGTGGAAAGGTCCAGACGAACATAGTCCGGAGTGTTGGCTTCGTTCGCACCGGGATGGTCCTGAGCCTCCCCCCGTGTCAGACGAATGTTGGAGCTCCATAGCCCCAGTATATAATCCACTTGGAATCCCCAGCGCAGTGAAGGCATTTGGGGAACATCCCCCCGGTTGATCAACCGCCCACGCGTGTAATCACTGAACAGAGTCAGATCGACAATTCCGTTTCGATTGTCCATCAGCGGAAATATGAGGTTGGCCTCATAACCCACAAACCGAGCTTCGGTCTGTTGATACAGCACGACCGGGTTTCCATCCATATCGACGGTACCGGTCCTTCCCACAAAAATATAATCGTCCACCGAGTTGTGGAACACATCAAGCTCGACCACCGCCCAGTCCGAGAAAAACCGGTACCCCACATCCACATTGTTTGAAGTTTCCAGCCCCAAACCGGGGTTGCCCTGCTCAAAGGCGCGGAGGGGTTCATGAAAACCCTCAAAAAACAACTCCTGTACCTGCGGCGCCCGCTGGGAACGGGTGTAGGCGACATTCACCCGGTGGTTTTCGTTGATTGACCAGATGCCTGAAGCCGAAGCGCTGACGGGCGTGAAGCTCCTAAATGGGCGGTCGAAACCGGCCGGGTCCAGCGAGACGTTCTCCACCCGAACTCCGGCTTCAACTTCCACCGGCCCGACAGTCGCCGATTCAGTGGCAAACACGCCATAACTGTTGGTCCGAGTGGGGAGAACAATAAATTCTCCGCTTTCCAATTCCATAGCAGCGAATTTGCTGTTGATGCTCTGGAACCCAATGACGCCGTCAATTCCCAAGATGGGCTTGTGCGGAATTTCGATTCGGCCTTCAAACGTGTCATTACGAAACAACCCTTCCTCGCCTTCCAGGTGTTCGTAATCAGTGAAGCTCAATCGGGCCCGGATCGAATCCAGGATGCCCAGGGGGTTGTTCCATTGACTCTTGAAATCGAATTTATTTTGCTCCAGGCGGATTTGGGCCAGCTCACCATCATCCGTTCCTTCCGGAGGGATTCCGTAGGTATCTTTCAGCAGGTTTCCCGAAATCCCGATAAAACCGGCGTCTCCCACCAGAGAAAATCCGGCTGAACCGCCCCTGGCATCCCCCTCAGTGTTGCGGATGAAACCGGTGGTATTCTGAGTCACCGCCAGGTCGGGTTCGCTGACCTGGGCCCGGGCCACGTCGATCGCCTGTCCGCCGATATCCGTGTTTCCCCGGTCCCGGTAAAACCCATCAAAGTGGTAAGCGAAGTGGTCCTTGCTACCTTCAATTTTTAAGGTCGTTGAATGCTCATTTGCAACGGAATTAAACTTTTGCTCCAAGGTGCCACCCACCAGTTTGTCGGAGGGGCGTTCCGGAATGCGGTTGTCGATGACGTTAACCACGCCGCCGATCGCGCCGCTCCCATACTGCAGGGTGGCCGGTCCGCGCAGGACTTCGATCTGTTCGGCAAGCAGGGGAACCACAGTCGAAGCGTGGTCCGGACTGGCTTGAGCGGCGTCATTGGCGCCCAGACCATTGCTTAATACGCGAACCCGCGGGCCGCTCTGCCCACGAATCACCGGAACCCCCACTCCCGGGCCGAAGGACTGACCATGGACGCCACGTTCCAGTTTCAAGGTTTCGCCTATCGTGCCTCCTCGTTTTACCTGTAATTCTTCGTCGTGCAATATGGTTACCGGCTTGGCCGACCCGGAAATTTTCTTCTGTGCGGGATCAGTCACGATAATCTGGTCAAGATGAATTTCATGCCGTTTTTTAGGGCTTTCGGGTTCTTTTAGCCTATCCACTGCCATTACCGGGGCAGTGGAAAAAAAGGCAACAACAAACAGCGCAATTAGACATTTGTATCGATACATGGCTCACTCCGTTGACACCCCTCTCCTCCATAAACCGGGACTCCAAACAAATCAGACAGCCCCAGCCCTGAAAACAAAGAGGTAATTTATAATTGGGAAAAGGTTTTATAATCAACGGAAGACCGGTGGGGCACGGCTAAAATAAATCAGAGAAACGTAGGCAACCCAAGAGATAAACGCTTCTGCTATCCAGGAAATGGCTGGAACCAAATAGGGAAGCTCTGGAGAGGGGGCCTCCAGACTGAGGCCGGTGTGCTGAAGGTGGCACTGAGAGCAGTCTAATTCTATATGGGAGGGATCCAGGTCATGCTCGTGAAGCGGAGCCCCGAACAACGCCACCAACCCAAAACAGACCGTCAAGAGCAGGACAGGCCAGAAGGGTTGAGAGGAATTGTTATTTTTCAAGTTAATAAAAGTCACCAGGCACACCTAGATTTTTCCTCTTTCGAAAACAGGTAATACAAGCACAACGATGGTCCAGCACAATCAATGCGGCGTCAGTACCGCGTCACCACTAAATTTCACTACTATGCATTAAAGTAATTTTTTTTCGATCTGCTTTGCCCCAATTTGAAACATTCTCTTTTTTAGCTTTTTTTGAAGGATGTTTCTGTCATACGGCTTCATTTCCTTCCACTTTCGACATTCTGGCCGAGTGCGCCCACAACCCAGACACCATCCCTTAGGCCCTGAGAATTCACAGACATCAATACAAGGACTTTTTTGCCGTTTCACTTATTTTGCCCTCACCTTTACTCTTTCTCCATTTTATTGGCTTGGAATCAAAGCCCCCTCAATATCTGTTCGACGCTAGGTCCCAGCTGTCGAAGATTGTTAAATTCCTCAAAAAGTCGTTGTTCCAATTTTTTTAAATTGAGCGGCAGTGTTCGCTGACAAATGTTGTAGCCCTTACCGACCGTCTGATACCCCTTCCAACTCTTTATGCGATCTCCCTCTAGCTCCAGGAATTTTTCAATAAATTCAGATTGAGAGGGACAATCTTTTTCTGCATGCATACAAACTGGAAACGCTTTTTGTTTGATCTGAGGCGTTTCGATATAAGTTTCAAAATGAATTCCGCCTTGATTATGATTGTGCCAATTCACTTTATAGAGTTGCAGGTAAGTCCCACGGTTAAATATTTCCCAGCCGTCATCAAACCAACTTGATTGTTTGAGTTTTTTTTCGAGGTTAAGGAAAATACTTTTTAGATCTTTCATATAGCCAAGTCCTTTTATTTGTCTTGGGTTGAGATTCTATTTTTATTTTATTTACCTCATACAATTCAATCCCAAATTTTTTTATCCGAGCTTGTTGGCTAATACTTTTCTAGTCACCGGTAAAATCCGAGACCATATAACCTTTTGCAAGACCGCATGGAATAGTTCTCTTGAAACAGCCACCTCAGCAATTTGAAAAGAAATACTACCGGTATGCCGGATAACCTTCGCGCCCATCTTGATCAGTTTCTCCTACAGTGTGGTCAAGGTCCAGTGTTTGACCTTACCCTTGATATGATTTCCATGGCCACTTTTACACTCTTAAAATCAGCCTTGAAATAAAAGCATTGCCAATGCTCCAAATCCAAAGAAAATTATGTTCAGCGTTTTGTTACCTTTTCTTTTGTTGCCTATCAACATCAGATCAAAAAAGGCTAAGTAAATAAAAGTTCCGGCAGAAACGGCAATGGCGACACCCAACCAATATTTATCGATCAAATTAAAAACACCAAAAGAAAGCAAAACTCCAAGGGGTGTGGTTAGTGCGAATAAAAATATGACCGAAACAATGGTTTTTTTATCGTACTCCCCTCCTTTTATAAAAAGAGCGCCTAATAACATTGCGGCGGGAAACTTATGAAAAATAATCGCCGCGACGACAGCAAACCCAAAATTCATCAAGGTTGCAGCGCCCATTGCAAAGCCTTCGACAAAAGCGTGAAAGGAAAGGCCCAGCAATGCGGTCAGCCCCATTTTTTGAAAAGCCAATTCTTGAGTCGTGTAGTCTTTTCGTCCCAGCGCTTTTTCTATCCCGTAAATTGAAAAGAATCCGATTATGATCGGTAAAACCATTTGAAACCCTAAAATAGGGGTCGCGTCGGGAATCATGTGAAATAAAACGGCTCCAATAAAAATTCCAGCAGAGAAATTGATAATGTATTCGAATTTACTGGGAGCCCATGATTTAAAGGTGGAGAGACAACCTCCCAACATAGTTACAAAAATAGTAAATCCCAGTAATGGATAAGGTATAGTAATTTCCATTTTTACTCGTTCCTTATAAGAAAAATATCCTAGAATCTCAAACAGTAGTGTATGGACTAGGTGTTTATCTCATCAGCTTAATATTTTTGATCGATGACCACCGCATTATGAGCATGCAAGCTTTCCTGATGCTCCACTTTGAACCAGTAATCCAGGGCCCAATCGGATTGCTCCAGCATGCATTTAATTTTTCGCGCTGCATCTTCACAGAACATCAGATTGTCAGCATTTAATCGGGCAAATTCCTGTTCGTCGCTGCGCTTGACCATAGTTTGCACAGGTGTACCGATTGTCTCTTCGATCTGTGCAATGAGAGACGGCAGTGAAGGCCAATGATTGTCGCCTAGTGATAGATTTAAATATGCGAATGAACGCTGACCATGCGGGGTGGCTACCGTCGTCGCGTGCGCCCATGAAATTAGTTCCTGTTTTTGAATGCGCTGTCCTAAAAATTGATTGTCTATGGCGTTGGCAAACAACTGATTCGCAAGTGAGGCCGAGCAAGGACAGGTGCTTGAATAGGGAACGGTTATTTTTAAGCCGTAGTGGCATCTGCCATTTAACTGTTGACCCCTTATCTCGATGGGGTAGGTTTGAAAACCGGTTTCGTTGCTGAGCAAAGATTCCTTGGGAAGCAGTAAGTCAAAGGTCAGATCAATCTTTGAGCTTTGGCTGATCCCTTCTTGAGAGAAGACCAAATTTTTCAGGAGTAAATCGAGCCCCTCTTTGTCGCAAGTTTGGGTGGAAAGTTGATTGAGATGGGCATGAAGGCGAGACATATGGATGCCTTTGGCGGTAGTGTCATCAAGACTGACGTACACATTGGCCTTAGCCGACACTTTCTGTTGCTGCCTGTCACCTTCATTAAAAAGGATGGGAACGGCAATATCTTCCATTCCCACCCACTGCAATGAGTAACTTTCTGGTGCATGTTGGGTATTGGTAATATCGGGTAGTAATCTGGAAAACTGCATTTAAATCACGCCTGAATAAAAAGTTGAAAGAAAATGATTTTGCCCTCGATAATTATCGATTAAAGGCAAGCGGCAAGGCTAAAGGCTTGCCAGATACGTTTTCGCCACAGCTAAAAACCTGCTGACCATTAACCCAAGTGCCTTTAATTCGCGAAGAAAACACCTGCCCATCAAAAGGAGTCCAGCCACAGCGGTATAAACTATTTTTATGAGTGACGGTGGTGGAAGTTTTGCTGTCTATGAGGACTAAATCTGCGTAGTAACCTTCCCGCACAAACCCTCGCTCAGATATGGCGTATCGAAGCGCTGGGTTGTGTGCAGTTTTTTCTACAACCTGAGCTAATCTGAGGCGCCTATCCTTCACATGTTCTAACAAACTCAATAGCGCATGTTGGACCAGTGGAAGCCCTGCAGGAGCCCGATCGTAGCTAACTTGTTTTTCTAACAAGGTATGAGGGGCATGGTCGGTGGCAATTATGTCAATTTGGTTGGTGCGCAAGGCTTGAATTAATGCATCGCGGTCACTCGGTCTTTTTATCGATGGATTACACTTTATTAAATTACCTAAACGCTTGTAGTCCTTGTCGGTAAACCACAAATGGTGGACACAGGCTTCTGCAGTAATTCGCTTTTTCTCTACGGATAGAGACTCAAATAAGCCAAGTTCTTTTTCCGTTGTAATATGTAGTACATGCAATTGGGATTGATATTTTTTAGCCAAACTTACAGCATAAGATGAAGAAGCATAACAAGCGTTGGTATCGCGAAGTATTGGGTGATCTTCAATAGTTAAAGTTGGTTTCGAGTTAAGAAGCGTTTCTCGGTTTTTACTAATGGTTGGGCCGCTCTCACAGTGAGTAACAATGAGTACGGGGGATTCGCGAAAAATGGCCTCAAGCGCGTGAGGTGTCTCAACCAATAAATCACCGGTCGATGCCCCCATAAACACTTTTACACCGCAGTGCCTCTTGGGGTCGAGTCGCTTTATTTGCTCAAGATTGTCTTCGGTTGCCCCTAAATAAAATGCATAGTTGGCATATGATCGCTCAGCAGCAATGGCGTATTTTTGCTCGAGCGCCTCAATTGTTGTCGTGGGTGGAATAACATTGGGCATTTCCATATAGCTGGTGATCCCACCTGCCACCGCTGCTCGGGATTCACTTGCGATGGTGCCTTTATGGGTTAACCCCGGCTCACGAAAATGTACCTGATCATCGATCATTCCTGGCAGCAGATAGCAACCGTTAGCTTCAATTATTTGGTCTGATTGCTTTCCTTTGATATCGGTTTCAATTTTTTCGATTTTGTGATCGGAAATTCGCAAATCGGTTTCTTTGATTTGACCTTCATTCACCACGCGGGCATGTTTGATGAGCGTTGCTCCCATATTCAGGCGTGATCTCCTTTTACAACAACCTGTTGATTGTCGGCCTCTACGTTTAAATAAAAACAGGATGGCCTGCCGGTATGGCAGGGGGCACCTTGCTGTTCTACCTGGCAGAGGATTGCATCACCATCACAATCAAATGACATGGAGACCACCCGTTGCACGTGGCCGCTGGTTTCACCTTTTACCCACAGTTGTTGGCGGCTCCGCGACCAGTAAGTCATGCGTTTGTTTACAATTGTTTTATGGAGCGCTTCTTTATTCATCCAGGCAAACATAAGCATGGTTTTAGTATTTGCGTCCTGAGTGATTACGGGGATTAAGCCCTGGTCATTGAAGGCTAGCTGGTCGATGACTTCCAGCAACGCCAGTGAGCTGTTGTTCTTATGTTGCTCGAGAGCGATAAAATAGTCCCGTTTCATATTAAGCCTTGGTTTTTATGGTTTGGGCAGACACAGTCACTATCTTTTTGTGATCGACAAAGGCGATAATTGAACCAGTGCCCAACCGCAACGAAACAGGTCCCTAGAAACGTAAGTAATTTTTCTCCTGCCTCACCGATATGCTCTTCTCCCAAAACTAACGCCATAACAAGTAGCGTTAATCCCATGAAACCCAGGATGAGCAACCGATATCGCTTGTGTTGTTTACACCCCAAAGTTAAGGCATAAACACTGCTGGGGATTACGGCCACGACCATCCAGAGATGGAAAGCCTCGTTATCCAGTTGTAAAGCCACCAAACTGGGCAGCAATGCCAATAGAGTTGTTAGAGCCAGGCAATGGATGGCACACATCAGCGATAAGCCTATGGCCAATTTATCTGTTACCTCTTGTGCTGTTTTCATTGAATACTTTCCCTGTTTTGTTAAGTCGCTTGTGCCAGGTAATCATCACACAAGCAATGTGACTTGCCCTCCGAAACCTGGTCCAGATGTTGCGCTAGGGCTCGGGCCTTAAACCCTGGCATGTCGTGATGTAAAATCCTCAGTCATTGGCTGGGCCAAGTTTCGAATGCTTTCGCCTTTGATGACGAATCCCCTGTTCGGCGAGTTTCAGTCGAAGATGCAGACGATCAAAAGCTCTTTCCCAGTTCGGGCGCTGCGGTGCATTCTGTGGAAGTGTTGATAGTGCGTATTCAACAGCGGCTCCAACAGCACGCGCATCCTCGAGATTCAATCTTGGCATCATTCACTCCCTACTGACACCAGTTGCTGTTGTCGGCGATCGGGCACACCCCGTTCGAGTGTGTTCAAGAACCTTTCGTCCGCCTGCACCCAGGGTTCCTTGCGATACCTTTGGTAAAGGTCCAGCATGGGCTTGATGACCTCCAACCGGGGGACATTCCCTCTATAAGGACGGTTCAACACCACCGAAAAGTATCCATCGCGGCGCCATGGGTTCCCGGATGGACCGGAGGTCAAGAACCAAATGGTGTAGTTAAGGCCTCCCCCTTGGCAGGATACCGGCTCGGCGGAGAACAGCACACGGTGGACCGATCCCAGAGCGAGGTGGCAGTGGTGATCCTGCAGCCCGCCGATCTGCCAGGAAACATGGCCTTGTTCCACATATCGGTGAACTCCGTCGATCTTCTCGGTCTGAAATTCCACAAGCGTACGCTCCCTGTAGATAACGAGACTGGACTCTTTCAGGTCCAGAGCTTCGCTTAGCAGCGGTAAGCATGGCGGATCCATCGTTTCAACAGTCGAACCGTGATTATGGTTTGGTGCCAGAGCCTTAATTACACCGTCCCAACCTGTGTCAATTTGGTCCGTCGCCTCTTGCATCTGACTTAGCAAGGCCGCACCTTGAGGACTTTTTCGGACTTCAGAGTCGACAGACAGTTCGACTAAACCCGGAGCCTGTTTGGCGTGCAAGCGCAATCGCTCGATGAAACGATGAACCACTGCTTCATCAAGCTGGTCTTCCCGGTAAGGGCAGTCCGGCATCAGCGAAAGCACCCAGCGATCAGTGGGCGCGCCGCCTGGTCCGACAATCAAAAAGCGGACCTCAAGCGCCGGCTTGAAGGCCAGGCAAACGCTGGGGGCGATGGCATAGCAGACCCTGTGCACACGCCCTAAATCGATATGAAGGTGATGGGGGCCGTCGTCCAATAGGATTTCGCGGACACCCGCAAAACACCCTTGATAGCGGGCCGGGAGTAGTTGGGCGCGCCCCGCTGGAATAATCTCGCTGACGGCTCCATCGGCCCAGCAGCCGCAGGCAATCGTCGTTTGCGCGTCTTGAATCCAGTCATTGATTACCCCATGAAAAAATGCGATGACCGCCATGAATTTCGAGTCGGCTTCGCCTACTGGGTCGGGGGCTGGACCTCCCCGGGTAACTGACACCTTTTGCATACGTTACAACTCCTTAAGACTGACTGAAGCACCCGCCTTTTCGGTGAGATCAAAAGAAAAAATTGATACTGTTCCCTCTGTTCCGCCTACAGCCATGCCTTGCCCATCTGGAGACCAGGCGATTTTTGAAATTGGATAACCAAGGGAGATACTTTCAACAGGAGCTTTTGATATTTTTAGATTCCAAATATGAACCTCTCCTCTTTCATCTCCGGAGGCTAACAATCCTCCCTTCTTTTGGAAAACCAGAGATTTTATTGCACCTGCATGCTGTTTAAGTAAAATAGGGGCCCTGCACCCTGGACCAACCAAACTTTCTTTAGAAATCAAATCCACCAAAGGGAACAATTCTTCGTTGTCAGATTTTTTTCTGCCACAATCCCAGATCACCAGGTTTTCTCTATCATTAGTCGCTAAATAACTGCCGTCGGAACTCCAGGACATTTTAGAGACTTTGGAGTTGTAACCGAACAAGGGATGATGCATGCCAGTTTCAACTTCCCAAAAATGAACTGCTTCTTCGTCTCCCATGGCAATATGCTTTCCATTTGGCTGCCAGGCTATTTTTACTGGGAAGCCATGCCATTCAAGTAATTGAGTTGTTTCCAAATGCCCATATCCTCTTATCGTGATTCCCCCTTTGGCGGTAGACGCAATAAAACGACCATCTGGAGACCATTCAATGTCCGAGATAGAACTTTTAGGATTGAGCCAAAACTGTTCGTGTTTTCCCGAATAACTCCATATGCTTAAATTTTTTCCTGATGAAGAAGCTAAATAATATCCAAGGGAACTCCAGCTTAAACAGTCAATCCACCCTCCCAAATCCTGACTCCATGCTTCGCTCATTAACGATATATCCCATAAAGTCAATTTTCCATCATGCCCTGCACTTGCCAATAAGGCTTCGTAAGGATGCCATTGCATGGAATTAATGCCATGCTTATGTCGACCAAGCTCGATCCAATGGCCATCAGATTTCATGTTTCTTAAAGCAACTTGACCACTGCCAGTAACAGCGGCTAAATAATCTCCGCTTAGAGACCAGTCAAGATCAATAATGTATTCGTCTAATACATCCTGTTGAATCAGGTCTTGTTTAATTTTCATACTTTTGAACCATAGGATTTGGAGAATCGTGTTTTTTCAATTCAGTTTCATTGAAATTATGTTTCCAAGATTGTCGCCAACGGCGATAGATTCATCGTTGGGTGCCCAGACCAGTTGAGTGACCTCAGAGTCAAAATTGACAGTGGCTAGTGGTTTCTTAGACTCTTCGTTATTCCATATTGCGACCAACCCTGATTGATCGGCGGAAGCCAGGAGCGGTCCATTATTCTGAAAAGCCACTGCAGAAATCAGTTCTTTATGTTTTTCCAGTGGGATAGGATCAGTGCCTTGAGGACCTTTCCCCGAACAATCCCAGAGAATTACTGTATTGCTCCCTCCGGTCGCCAGATATCTACTTGTAGAATTCCAAGTTAATGGTAGTACTTTGGTGGGATAACCAGACATTTGACTGTCTTGACCGCTTTCAACATCCCAAAAATGAATCGTCGAATCCTGATCACCGGTCGCAATAAATTTTCCATCGGGACTCCAGGCGATTTTCAACGAAGAACCTTGCCATTCAAATTTTCGCTGTCTGTCCGGTTGCTCTGGGAAGCGGAAGGTAAGCCCGCCATAAGTTGCGGCAACCACACAATCACCGGATGGAGACCATGCAATATCGGCAATGGTGCTTTCATAGTCACTCCAATCAGCCAACAACTCACCCTCCGAATTCCACAATCGCAAATACTTTCCTGCGCTAGTGGCTAAATATTTACCATGGGGGTGCCATGCCAAGTTTTCGACCCAGGACGAGCCTCCCTCCATGGAGCGAATCTCTTTTGCCTGATCATCCAAATTCCAGTATCGAATTAACCCATCCAGACCGGCGCTGGCAAAATTCTCTCCTACTGAACTCCATCCAATTTGAGAGGTTCCAAAACTATGGCCAGAAGCAACGGATATTTTGTTTCCATGCTCAGAATCAAAAATTGTAATGGGCCCACTGGTTTCAGCTGCAGCCAGAGAAGAGCCGTCAGGGGACCAGGAAAGATCAATAACGTAGTCTCCTATTGATTGCGACCATTCCTGCAACAGCGGTTTGCCGTTCTTTTTGTGACTTGTTTTTTTTAGCTTAGGCACGAACGAACTCCATCTTCAAAAAAACTACGGTCCAAATTTCGGCCTATGAAAATCAGATTGCTTTCCCGCTTTTTGTCTCCCCAAGGTTTTTCCGAAGTAATATCAAAAAGCATGTGGACTCCCTGGAAAACAAACCGATTAGGCTGATCTTTTATACTTAAGACTCCTTTCATTCGATAGATATCTACGGCCTTGGTTTGAAGAATAATCCCTAGCCATTGATTGAGCTTTTCCTGATCCAGGTCTCCGGCCAGGCTTATTCCAACAGAAGAAACTTCGTCGTCGTGCTCATGGTCAGGATTAAAAATTTGCGAGACTTCGGGCTGGATTGTTTCTCCATTTTCATTTTTTAACTTAGCGTTAAATTCTTCTGGCATGTGTTCGGAGAACAAAATGTAAGAACCTTTTATTGGAATATGTATGAAAAACTGAGACTGATCAGATTGAAGGTCTAAATAAAACAGCTTACCGTTTGGTTTTAGAGAGTCTTCAGAATGCAAAGTTTCCTTTTCCTCGGAAAAGGTCAGAACTGTGGGTTCTATCGACTGTTTTATTTCGTCTTGGTTCGCTTGTGAAGCCTGGCCCAGGCAAACTTTCATTCCGGGATCTGGCCCTTCTTGAAGAGTGAACTGGTAATGACCTGCATCAAGTTCGAATATTCCACACCATTCGAATGGATATTCTGGCTCAAGGAACTTGGGGTTAGTCTCCAGGGATCGCTGCAAATCAAAGGCAGAGATATTCAATATATTTTCCAAATCGATCTTTGTGTTTTTAGTTTGAAAAATCTTGGCAGCCCCATTCATTTTTCGGAGTCTCGTTTCCAAGGCAATGAGCTCTTCAGGCGCAACCAAATCCGTTTTATTGATAAGCATCACATCGGCAAAAGCAATTTGCTCCCGCGTTTCACTGCTATCCTCTATCCGGTCGTTGATATGTTTGGCGTCAACAACCGTCACGATGCCGTCTAGCGATAGTTTCGCGCCAATCTCGTCGTCCATAAAAAACGTTTGAGCTACTGGGCCTGGATTCGCCAAACCGGTAGTTTCGAGCAAAATGTAATCGAACTTGTCTCGCCGCTTCATTAAATTTCCAAGAATCCGAATCAGGTCTCCCCGGACAGTGCAGCAAATACAACCGTTATTCATTTCGAAGATTTCTTCCTCTGCATTAATAACCAAATCGTTATCAATGCCGAGTTCTCCAAATTCATTTTCAATAACAGCTATTCTTTTCCCATGGTTTTCAGTCAATATGTAATTCAACAAGGTTGTTTTGCCGGCTCCGAGAAATCCGGTTAAAACGGTTACTGGTACTGTTTCGATTGGTTGTTCAATACTCATTGCATTCCTCTGCTTTTCGTTATCGCTTTGGTAGTTCAGCAATATCCTCAAAATTAATTTCGTTTATCCGCCTATGAAACTTGTACTGTTCTTTTTTGGTTCCCTCTCTCAAAATAACGATTACCGTTTCAATAGGCGGGCACCCCTCTTCATGACATTGCAATTCTGTGACAAGAATGCTTTCGTTTTCATTCAACTTAAAAACTTCCCGCACCCAATTTTTAATTTCCAAAATTGCCGCAACATTCTTTTCCTGGTTTTTGCCAAAAAGATTTTGCATAAGGTTAGGTTTTCCATTTCTTCTTAAAACAGAGCAGCATTTAAATTGAAAATTTGTTTGACACGAGGTGCTGTCCAAAGTAATTCGCCAAGCGGTTCCAAGCTCCTGCCATGTCGTCGCTGAAAACGGTTTGCTGATCCCAATCTTCCAGGCAACTCACTCGGTACGAATTACCCATTACTTGGTTTACCCAATCCTCATAACGGGTCGCCCATTCACAAAACTCTGAGATCAATCCAAAGGAGTGCTCCCATTCTTCTTCGTTTGAGGGCGGCACTAAATCAGGAAGAGCAGAAGACGACCAGAAAGGAGGATTCAACGGTACTTCGCCAATTAATTTTGGGTAAAAATCGAAACGCCCAAGGTAGACGCCGCTGTTATTGCCACACCCAAAATAAATTCCAAAACCCCATAGAATCAATCTGACTTCTCCATTTATTGTGGCGATATAATTTGTGCTGCCGTCGAGTCTTTTGGGTGGGCGAAACTTTTCCAAGCCGTACCGAATGAGTAAATTATTTCCCGGGTTCTTAATATCCTTTCCAAAACACCAAAGCTGCTGGCTCATTAAAATCTCGGCAAACTTTTTAACTTTGATCAGCCCCCGAAAATAAGGGGAAGGATCGATAGAAAACGAAGAACGATCTTCCGCCACCAGGGTATTTTGAATTGGCATTTTTTCCTCAATAAACAGGCATAAATTTGCGAATAGTTCGCAAATTTCTTATGGCCACCATAATATGCTTTTTAAAAAAATGCAAACTATTTGCAAAAATATTTTTTAATATCTACTGTCCAAATTAAATAGTTTCATTTTTCCCGCTTACTACAGGCGGAGTTGCCTTCAAATAGGCAATTTCGAAGGGAAAAATGGCGAAATCCAATGGACGAAGGAAGGAAACGGGCTTTTTCGACAAATTCAGGTCGGAATTGGAATCTGGAATTTCATGGAGCCAGGATCAGGAGTGATTCCGGATATCTGAGTTTTGATGAATTGGATAAGATTTTTAGATGGGAAGCTGATATTGAGGCAATAATTGGGGATTCCGGAGGACAAGCTATTTGGCAATTCAACCGTTGGGGTAACGGAGAATTATCCGGGGAGGAATCCTGGAGAATCGAGTTCCAATCATCTAATGTTTTAAAAATGGGTTCGATCC